>NZ_JEMG01000002.1 GCF_000600295.1 Hylemonella gracilis str. Niagara R | reverse complement strand
TGCTATAGTTGCGGTCTTCGCTGATTGCGGCGGTGCTCTGAAGGGGTGCTGAGGTAGTTGGATGGAGGTGGTGAGGTGAAGAAGAAATTTGTTGAGTGATTTGACGGTTCTTCGAAATCTGTGCTACAGTCTAGGGCTTCGCTGATCGCGGCGGGGTTAAGAAAAAACGGATCAGATTCTGGTTTGTTTTAGTTGGATCTTTAACAAGATACAGCCGATAAGCGTGGGCATTTGGCGAGATTGCAAGTTCTTCGGAACAAAGTGCAATGCACTGAATGCTCATGAGAAGTGAAGTTCACTTCAATTTCGAATGAGTAGCTCGAAAGAGCAAAAAATTCAAGATCGAACTATAGAGTTTGATCCTGGCTCAGATTGAACGCTGGCGGCATGCCTTACACATGCAAGTCGAACGGTAACAGGTTAAGCTGACGAGTGGCGAACGGGTGAGTAATACATCGGAACGTGCCCAGACGTGGGGGATAGCTCGGCGAAAGCCGGATTAATACCGCATAAGCTCTGAGGAGGAAAGCGGGGGACCGTAAGGCCTCGCGCGTTTGGAGCGGCCGATGGCAGATTAGGTAGTTGGTGGGGTAAAGGCTTACCAAGCCTACGATCTGTAGCTGGTCTGAGAGGACGACCAGCCACACTGGGACTGAGACACGGCCCAGACTCCTACGGGAGGCAGCAGTGGGGAATTTTGGACAATGGGCGCAAGCCTGATCCAGCAATGCCGCGTGCAGGATGAAGGCCTTCGGGTTGTAAACTGCTTTTGTACGGAACGAAAAGGCGCCTACTAATACTGGGTGTTGATGACGGTACCGTAAGAATAAGCACCGGCTAACTACGTGCCAGCAGCCGCGGTAATACGTAGGGTGCGAGCGTTAATCGGAATTACTGGGCGTAAAGCGTGCGCAGGCGGTGTTGTAAGACAGTTGTGAAATCCCCGGGCTCAACCTGGGAACTGCATCTGTGACTGCAATGCTGGAGTGCGGCAGAGGGGGATGGAATTCCGCGTGTAGCAGTGAAATGCGTAGATATGCGGAGGAACACCGATGGCGAAGGCAATCCCCTGGGCCTGCACTGACGCTCATGCACGAAAGCGTGGGGAGCAAACAGGATTAGATACCCTGGTAGTCCACGCCCTAAACGATGTCAACTGGTTGTTGGGTCTTTACTGACTCAGTAACGAAGCTAACGCGTGAAGTTGACCGCCTGGGGAGTACGGCCGCAAGGTTGAAACTCAAAGGAATTGACGGGGACCCGCACAAGCGGTGGATGATGTGGTTTAATTCGATGCAACGCGAAAAACCTTACCCACCTTTGACATGTACGGAAGTTGCCAGAGATGGCTTCGTGCTCGAAAGAGAGCCGTAACACAGGTGCTGCATGGCTGTCGTCAGCTCGTGTCGTGAGATGTTGGGTTAAGTCCCGCAACGAGCGCAACCCTTGCCATTAGTTGCTACGAAAGGGCACTCTAATGGGACTGCCGGTGACAAACCGGAGGAAGGTGGGGATGACGTCAAGTCCTCATGGCCCTTATAGGTGGGGCTACACACGTCATACAATGGCTGGTACAGAGGGTTGCCAACCCGCGAGGGGGAGCTAATCCCATAAAACCAGTCGTAGTCCGGATCGCAGTCTGCAACTCGACTGCGTGAAGTCGGAATCGCTAGTAATCGCGGATCAGCTTGCCGCGGTGAATACGTTCCCGGGTCTTGTACACACCGCCCGTCACACCATGGGAGCGGGTTCTGCCAGAAGTAGTTAGCCTAACCGCAAGGAGGGCGATTACCACGGCAGGGTTCGTGACTGGGGTGAAGTCGTAACAAGGTAGCCGTATCGGAAGGTGCGGCTGGATCACCTCCTTTCTGGAAAATGGCAATTAAGCCAAATGCTCACACTTATCGGTTGTTGGAAGGTTGTCGCCAACGATCAGGCTTGCTTGATTGAAGCGACCGGCTTGGGTCTGTAGCTCAGTTGGTTAGAGCACCGTCTTGATAAGGCGGGGGTCGTTGGTTCGAGACCAACCAGACCCACCATCCCGTTCCATCGAACTGGGGGATTAGCTCAGCTGGGAGAGCACCTGCTTTGCAAGCAGGGGGTCGTCGGTTCGATCCCGTCATCCTCCACCAATAACATCAACATCAAAGCGGCTTCGTTCAGATACTGTACGAGGCCTCTTTGATGTTGGTCGATATAAATCGATCAACAACGAGTCGCGAGACTCACGGCTGTTCTTTAACAATTTATAGAGTCGAATCAGCGTTGTTAACGGAAAGGATAGAAATATCCACCGTGCCGTTAACAACAATTTTGATTGCGTCAAAACGAACGAACTTTGTTTGTTCAAGTAATGACGAATCGTTCTCTGACATGCTGGGCAGCAATGCTTGGCGTAGTCGAAGAATCATTCACATTACGGCATAACGCGCCAGGTGAAAGACCTGGCAAGTCCTTGATTAGCTTTGGGTACTCGTGAGAGTGGTCAAAGTTATAGGGTCAAGTGACTAAGAGCATGTGGTGGATGCCTTGGCAATGATAGGCGACGAAGGACGTGATAGCCTGCGATAAGCTTCGGGGAGCTGGCAAATAAGCTTTGATCCGGAGATTTCCGAATGGGGAAACCCACCTGCAAAGGTATCGCACACTGAATACATAGGTGTGCGAGGCGAACCGGGTGAACTGAAACATCTCAGTAGCTCGAGGAAAAGACATCAACCGAGATTCCGAAAGTAGTGGCGAGCGAAATCGGAGAAGCCTGTTAGTGATAGCACGACTCTTAGCGGAACGGTCTGGAAAGGCCGGCTATAGAAGGTGATAGTCCTGTACGCGAAAAGAGACGTGTGGTACTGAGCTAACGAAAAGTAGGGCGGGACACGTGTAATCCTGTCTGAATATGGGGGGACCATCCTCCAAGGCTAAATACTCATCATTGACCGATAGTGAACTAGTACCGTGAGGGAAAGGCGAAAAGAACCCCGGGAGGGGAGTGAAATAGATCCTGAAACCGCATGCTTACAAAAAGTAGGAGCCCGCAAGGGTGACTGCGTACCTTTTGTATAATGGGTCAGCGACTTACATTCAGTGGCAAGGTTAACCGAATAGGGAAGCCGTAGAGAAATCGAGTCCGAATAGGGCGAATTAGTCGCTGGGTGTAGACCCGAAACCAAGTGATCTATCCATGGCCAGGATGAAGGTGCCGTAACAGGTACTGGAGGTCCGAACCGACTAGTGTTGCAAAACTAGCGGATGAGCTGTGGATAGGGGTGAAAGGCTAAACAAACTTGGAAATAGCTGGTTCTCTCCGAAAACTATTTAGGTAGTGCCTCAAGTATTACCGTCGGGGGTAGAGCACTGTTTTGGCTAGGGGGTCATGGCGACTTACCAAACCAAGGCAAACTCCGAATACCGACGAGTACAGCTTGGGAGACAGAGCACCGGGTGCTAACGTCCGGACTCAAGAGGGAAACAACCCAGACCGCCAGCTAAGGTCCCTAAAATTGGCTAAGTGGGAAACGAAGTGGGAAGGCTAAAACAGTCAGGATGTTGGCTTAGAAGCAGCCATCATTTAAAGAAAGCGTAATAGCTCACTGATCGAGTCGTCCTGCGCGGAAGATGTAACGGGGCTAAGCCAGTTACCGAAGCTGCGGATTTGCACGCAAGTGCAAGTGGTAGGAGAGCGTTCTGTAAGCCTGTGAAGGTGGCTTGTAAAGGCTGCTGGAGGTATCAGAAGTGCGAATGCTGACATGAGTAGCGTTAAAGGGGGTGAAAAGCCCCCTCGCCGTAAGCGCAAGGTTTTCTACGCAACGTTCATCGGCGTAGAGTGAGTCGGCCCCTAAGGCGAGGCAGAGATGCGTAGCTGATGGGAAACAGGTCAATATTCCTGTACCGATCAATAGTGCGATGTGGGGACGGAGAAGGTTAGCTCAGCCAACTGTTGGATGTTGGTTCAAGCCTGTAGTCGTGCCTGGTAGGCAAATCCGCCGGGCTTAGATGAGGGGTGATAACGAGTCTGCTTGCAGACGAAGTGAGTGATACCCTGCTTCCAGGAAAAGCCACTAAGCTTCAGCTATTGACGACCGTACCGCAAACCGACACTGGTGCGCGAGATGAGTATTCTAAGGCGCTTGAGAGAACTCAGGAGAAGGAACTCGGCAAATTGACACCGTAACTTCGGGAGAAGGTGTGCCCTCAGTAGGTGAACCTGTACAAGGGGAGCCCAAAGGGGTTGCAAAGAATCGGTGGCTGCGACTGTTTATTAAAAACACAGCACTCTGCAAACACGAAAGTGGACGTATAGGGTGTGACGCCTGCCCGGTGCTGGAAGATTAAATGATGGGGTGCAAGCTCTTGATTGAAGTCCCAGTAAACGGCGGCCGTAACTATAACGGTCCTAAGGTAGCGAAATTCCTTGTCGGGTAAGTTCCGACCTGCACGAATGGCGTAACGATGGCCACACTGTCTCCTCCTGAGACTCAGCGAAGTTGAAATGTTTGTGATGATGCAATCTCCCCGCGGAAAGACGGAAAGACCCCATGAACCTTTACTGTAGCTTTGTATTGGACTTTGAACGGATCTGTGTAGGATAGGTGGGAGGCTTTGAAGCAGGGTCGCTAGATCTTGTGGAGCCAACGTTGAAATACCACCCTGGTGCGTTTGAGGTTCTAACCTGGATCCCTTATCGGGATTGGGGACAGTGCATGGTAGGCAGTTTGACTGGGGCGGTCTCCTCCCAAAGCGTAACGGAGGAGTTCGAAGGTACGCTAGTTACGGTCGGACATCGTGACGATAGTGCAATGGCATAAGCGTGCTTAACTGCGAGACTGACAAGTCGAGCAGATGCGAAAGCAGGACATAGTGATCCGGTGGTTCTGTATGGAAGGGCCATCGCTCAACGGATAAAAGGTACTCTGGGGATAACAGGCTGATACCGCCCAAGAGTTCATATCGACGGCGGTGTTTGGCACCTCGATGTCGGCTCATCTCATCCTGGGGCTGTAGCCGGTCCCAAGGGTATGGCTGTTCGCCATTTAAAGAGGTACGTGAGCTGGGTTTAAAACGTCGTGAGACAGTTTGGTCCCTATCTTCCGTGGGCGCTGCAGATTTGAGGAAGCCTGCTCCTAGTACGAGAGGACCGGAGTGGACACACCTCTGGTGTACCGGTTGTCACGCCAGTGGCATCGCCGGGTAGCTATGTGTGGAAGAGATAACCGCTGAAAGCATCTAAGCGGGAAACTCGTTTCAAGATGAGATCTGCCGGGGCCTTGAGCCCCCTAAAGAGTCGTTCAAGACCAGGACGTTGATAGGCTGGGTGTGGAAGCGCAGTAATGCGTTAAGCTAACCAGTACTAATTGCTCGTGCGGCTTGACCCTATAACTTTGATCTCAATGCAGATCAAATGACGGTTATGCCAACGCTACACACCGTGTAGCGCTTTGACAGCAATCAAAATAAAAGCTGATTCAAGCTCTATAAATTGGTCCGTCTGACCCAGTCAGATAGACAAAAAGTTATGCCTGATGACCATAGCGAGGTGGTCCCACTCCTTCCCATCCCGAACAGGACAGTGAAACGCCTCTGCGCCGATGATAGTGCGGGTTCCCGTGTGAAAGTAGGACATCGTCAGGCTCCTATAGCCTCAGACCGCCCTCTCGGATAACCTCCGACGAGGGCGTTTCTGTTTT
>NZ_JEMG01000001.1:3415799-3815931 GCF_000600295.1 Hylemonella gracilis str. Niagara R | reverse complement strand
ATTGGCGAAAAGCACGAATCCTCGTAAAGTAAGCCCATGGCCTCTACTCTGGAGAGTGACGACGTGCAGGACAAGCCCAAGGGCCGCCGGCCCTGGCTCGCCATCATTCGCCGCCTCGGTCTGCGGCACCGTGATCGCATCCTCGGCCACCTGCTGGATCTGGATGCCCATGACCGCTATCTTCGTTTTGGATACGCCGCGAACGACGAGCAGATCCGGGCGTACGTCGACAAGTTGGATTTCGAGCGCGACGTCGTGTTTGGCATCTATAACTGGCGGCTGAAGCTGGTCGCCATGGCTCATCTGGCGCATTCGGTGGACCGCAGTTATGACGCGTGCGCGGAATTCGGCGTGTCCGTCCTGCGTTCCGCCAGAGGGCATGGCTACGGCGGGAAACTCTTCTCCCGGGCCATGCTGCACGCCCGAAACACGGGAGTTCAGCTGATGTTCATCCATGCCTTGAGCGAGAACAAGATCATGCTCAGCATCGCGCGCAAGGCTGGGGCCACGGTGGAATATGATGGCTCGGAAGCACAAGCCTATCTGCGTCTGCCGGCTGCGACGTTTGAGACGCAGGTGACCGAGTTGCTGGAGGAGCAATTGGCGCAAGCTGATTACCGCCTCAAGATGCAAGCTAGGCAGTTCTGGAACTTTCTGTCCGACTTGCAAGACGTGCGGCGCGGCGTGCGCGAAGGCCGCCACAGGTCCGGCTCCTGAAAGGCGTGGGTCTCCACCGCAGCATGTGAACCCGTAGCCGTTGGTGCCAACGATTTTCGAGTCCAACAGCTTCTCCGCTATCCTATAGCCCTCTCAACTTTCGCCTTGTGCGTTGCATCAGTGCCTGACCCTTACCCTGCGCGTTTCTCCGAGAAGGAAGACAAGCGCACGCTCTGGAAAAAGATCGCCGAATTCATTCATCCGGGACCAGACTCCACGGCTGAATTGATGGAGACCTTGGCCGAGGCCGAGGACAAGCAGCTCATAGGTGCCGAGTCGCGTTTCATGCTCGAGGGCGTGCTGCGCATGGCTGATCAAAGTGCCGGCGATGTGATGGTGCCCGCGCCTCGCATGGATCTCGTCGATATCAACGCGCCGTACAACGAACTGTTGAACGCGGTCATCGATGCCGCGCACTCTCGCTTTCCGGTGTATGAAGGCGAGCGGGAGAACATTATCGGCATCCTCCTGGCCAAGGATCTGCTCAAGCTGCAGCGCGCGCCTGAACTGAATATACGGGCGCTGCTGCGACCCGCAGTGTTCGTGCCCGAGAGCAAGGGTTTGAATGATCTGCTGCGCGAGTTCCGTGGTACCCGCAATCACCTGGCCATCGTGATCGACGAATTCGGTCGCGTGGCCGGTCTCATCACCATCGAGGATGTGCTGGAGCAAATCGTTGGCGAGATCGAGGATGAGTTCGACATCTCCGAGGACGATGGCGATATCTTCGGCCTGGCCGATCAAACCTACCGTGTCAGTGGCAGCTCCTCGATCCAGCGGGTCAACGAAGCGTTTGGCGTGGAACTGCTCGCCAGTGACCGGGAGGAGAGCTTTGACACGATCGGTGGTTTGATCGCGCACGAGATGGGGCATGTGCCGCGTCGTGGCGAGCAGCACATCATGGCCGGTTTGAAGTTCATCGTGCTGCACACGCGAGGTGGCGCGGTCAGGTGGTTCAAGGTTGCTCCGGTGTCCGCGCCAACTGACGCCAGCGTCCATGCCTGATCGCCGCAAGGCCATCTGGGCCCAGGCGAGTCGCATCAGCCTGGCCTTGCTGGCAGGCGGGCTGCAAGCCCTGTCCATCGCCACGCCCTGGAGTGGTGAGCCGCAGGCTGGGCTGCAACTGCTATCCCTGACGCTGCTGGCCAGCGTGCTGACGCGCCCCGCCTGGCCAGGAACGACAAGCCCCTCTGCGCCTGCTGCCTCGGCCGCAATGCTGGGCTGGTTGTACGCTCTGGCTTGGCTGGCGGGCACGTTCTGGTGGATGTTCATTGCCATGCACCGCTATGGCGGCTTGCCGGCGCCCTTCGCGGTGCTGGCGGTGCTGGCTTTGGCTGGTACCCTGGCACTCTACGCCGCCGCCGCCTGCGCCCTGTATGGCCACCTCATCCGCAGACTAGGCCAGGGTCGCCCTGCCGTCCATGCTTTCTTATTTGCCGCGCTGTGGTTGCTGGCCGAACTCGCGCGAGGGCGCTGGTTCACCGGCTTCGGTTGGGGTGGGCCTGGTTATGCACATGTTGAGGGGCCCTTGGCGGCTTACGCGCCCTGGATCGGGGTGTATGGCATCACGGCGGTGACGGCCTGGCTCGCGATGATGTTGGCCTCCACGGGCTGGCAACTATGGCCGGCCTTGCGCGGCCGCAGCGGCGCGGAGCGGGCAGGCGCATTGAAACTGGCCACAAAGGCCGCGCTTGCCGTGGTGCTGGTGATGTACCTGCCTTCCCTGCAAGAGCGGTGGGTGCCCTTGATCAGCGCATCCTCCGGCACCCTGCGCATCGCATTGCTCCAGGGCAATATTCCTCAGGACGAAAAGTTCCAGCCGGGCAGCGGCGTCGCGCTGTCCCTGCGCTGGTATGGTGAACAACTGATGCAAGCGCCGCAGGACGCCGATCTGGTCGTCGCGCCGGAAACCGCCTTGCCACTCCTGCCCCAGGATTTGCCCGCAGGCTACTGGCCTAGGCTGGAAGCGCTCTACGCGCGCACCGGTACTTCGGCTGCGCTGATCGGTTTGCCATTGGGTAACTTCCGCGAGGGCTACACGAACTCCGTGATCGGCCTGGCGCCAGGGCAGCAGCCCTACCGCTATGACAAGCACCATCTGGTGCCCTTCGGTGAATTCATCCCGCTGGGCTTCCGCTGGTTCACGGCCATGATGCAGATCCCCCTCGGTGATTTCAACCGTGGTGAGTTGAACCAACCTTCCTTCGCCTGGTTGGGCCAGCGTCTGGCCCTGAACATCTGCTACGAGGACTTGTTTGGTGAGGAGCTGGGCGCGCGGTTCGCCGACGTACAGACCGCGCCGACCGTGTTTGTGAATGTGAGCAATATCGCTTGGTTCGGCGACACGGTGGCGGTCGCCCAGCATCTGCACATCTCGCGCATGCGGGCCCTGGAGTTCGCGCGGCCCATGGTGCGCGCGACCAACACGGGGGCGACCGCCTGGATCAACCACCAAGGCCAGGTGCGTGCCATGCTGGCGCCCCACACTCGGGGCGTACTCACGGTGGAAGTCGAAGGCCGGACCGGTCTCACGCCCTACGCCCGCTGGGTCGCGGCTTTCGGGCTGGGGCCACTCTGGCTCTTGAGCCTGCTGGTGCTGTCCTGGGCGGTCTGGCGTGGCCGTTCGAGGCCCACGCCCACGGCGGGCGCGGAACCGTAAAATCACGGGCTTGGCCGTTTGGCCGCCCCTAGATGCCTTGCGGGCCTGTGATGGCCTGGGAGGCCACAGCCTGTTCACCCATGTTGACCTTCCAGCAAATCATCCTCACCTTGCAGTCCTATTGGGACAAACAAGGCTGCGCGCTCCTGCAGCCCTATGACATGGAAGTCGGCGCGGGCACTTCGCACACCGCCACCTTCCTGCGTGCCATCGGCCCCGAGCCCTGGAAAGCCGCTTATGTGCAGCCCAGCCGTAGGCCCAAGGACGGTCGTTACGGCGAGAATCCCAACCGCCTGCAGCACTACTACCAATACCAGGTCGTGCTCAAGCCCGCGCCCAGCAACATCCTGGAGCTTTACCTGGGCTCGCTCGAAGCCCTGGGCTTCGACCTGAAGAAGAACGACATCCGCTTCGTCGAGGACGACTGGGAGAACCCCACGCTCGGCGCCTGGGGCCTGGGCTGGGAAGTCTGGCTCAACGGCATGGAGGTGACGCAGTTCACCTACTTCCAGCAGGTCGGCGGTATCGACTGCAAGCCCATCACCGGCGAGATCACCTACGGCCTGGAGCGTTTGGCTATGTACCTGCAGGGCGTGGACAACGTCTACAACCTGGTCTGGACCGAGGGCTTGTCGTACGGTGACGTCTACAAGCAAAACGAAGTCGAGCAGTCCACCTACAACTTCGAACACAGCGACGCCGACTTCCTGTTCACCGCCTTTGCGGCGCACGAGAAGCAGGCCAAGCACCTCATGGGAGCGCAACTGGCCTTGCCAGCTTATGAGCAGGTGCTCAAGTGCGCGCACAGCTTCAACCTGCTGGACGCGCGCGGCGCGATCTCCGTGACGGAGCGCGCCGCCTACATCGGCCGCATACGCAACCTCGCACGTAGCGTGGCGCAAAGCTACTACGACAGCCGCGAGCGCCTGGGTTTCCCCATGGCGCCGCGCGAGTGGGTGGCGCAAATCGAGAAGATGACTGAGAAGAAGGCCGCCTGAGACCATGAGCATGAACAACCTTCTCGTCGAACTGTTTGTTGAAGAGCTGCCGCCCAAGGCGCTCAAAAAACTTGGTGAGGCTTTCTCCACCGTGCTGCTGGACCAGCTCAAGGCCCAGGGCCTGGCTTCGGCGGATTCCGTCGTGACGCCCTACGCCTCACCGCGCCGTCTGGGAGCGCATGTGACCCAAGTGCTTACTCAGGCGCCAGACGAAGAACTGCTGCAGAAGTTGGTGCCTGTCAGTGTTGGTCTAAAGGACGGCCAAGCTACAGATGCTTTGCGCAAAAGACTGGCCAAAGAAGGGCGTGGTCATTTGGCAGACATGTGGCCGAATGCCAAAGACGGTCCTGACGAGCTATTCATTCAAAACGATGGCAAGGTAGATGCGTTCTATCTGCGGGGCTTAGCGAAAGGGACGAGCCTTTCTAACGGTGTGCAAGTCGCTTTGGACGAGGCTATCCAAAAGCTGCCCATTCCCAAGGTCATGAGCTACCAGCTCGAGACCGATTGCGAACTGCCTGGCTGGAGCAGCGTGAATTTCGTGCGTCCCGCGCATGGCCTGGTGGCCCTGCACGGCAGCGCCGTGGTGTCTGTCCAGGCCCTGGGCCTGAGAGCAGGCAACAGCACGCGCGGTCACCGCTTCGAGGCGAAGAAGGACGTGGTCGTGCTCAAGGATGCCGACAGCTACGCGGCGACCCTGCGCGAGGACGGCGCGGTCATCGCATCGTTTGCCGAGCGCCGTGCCGAGATCGTGCGCCAGCTCGCGGCGGCGGCCGCCAAGGTGGGCGGCGGCGTGCGTCCCATCGAGGACGAGGCGCTGCTGGACGAGGTGACGGCGCTGGTTGAGCGGCCCAATGTGCTGGTCTGTGAATTCGAAAAAGAGTTCCTGGCCGTGCCTCAGGAGTGCCTCATCCTCACGATGAAGGCCAACCAGAAGTACTTCCCCCTGCTGGACGCGGCGGGCAAGCTGACGAACAAGTTCCTTGTGGTCAGCAACATCAGCCCGGCCGACGCCAGCGCCGTGATCGGCGGCAATGAGCGCGTGGTGCGTCCGCGCCTGGCCGACGCCAAGTTTTTCTTTGATCAGGATCGCAAGAAGACGCTGGAGTCGCGGGTCGAAGGCCTGGGCAAGGTGGTCTACCACAACAAGCTGGGCACGCAGGGCGAGCGCATGGAGCGCGTGCGCGCCATTGCCAAGGCGATTGCCCAACAGCTGGGCGACGCCAAGCTGGTGGCAGCCGCGGATACTGCCGCGCGCCTGGCCAAGACCGATTTGCTGACCGACATGGTGGGCGAGTTTCCGGAGTTGCAGGGCATCATGGGTGGCTACTACGCGCGCCATGACGGTCTGGGTGAGGAGATCGCGCAAGCGATTGAAGACCACTACAAGCCGCGCTTTGCCGGTGACGATCTGCCGCGCAACACCGTGGGTCTCGTTGTGGCCTTGGCCGACAAGCTGGAAACGCTGGTGGGCATGTTCGGCATTGGCAATCTGCCCACGGGTGACAAGGACCCGTTCGCGCTGCGTCGCCATGCGCTGGGGGTGATCCGCATGCTAGTTGAAAAAGAGCTGCCGCTAGATTTGCGCGAGGTACTCAGCATCGCTAGCAATGCATGCTTTGCAACGTTGAAGAACTCTGCCGATGTTTCTTTCCTAAAGAACATTGCAAATGCCGTGGAACTTGAAGATCTGATCTACAAGACTTGCGGCGAATTCATGATGGAGCGCTTGGGGGGAAGTCTTCGCGAGCAAGGTTTTACTTCCCAAGAAGTAGAGGCCGTGCTGTCTCTTGAGCCCTCTCGGTTGGCTGATGTTCCCAAGCGCCTCACCGCCGTGCGCGCCTTCGTTGCTTTGCCCGAAGCCGCCGCGCTGGCCGCCGCCAACAAACGCATCGGCAACATCCTCAAGAAGGCCGAAGGCACGGTCGAAGCCAAGGTTGATGCCCAGCTGCTCAAGGAACCGGCCGAACAAGCTCTGCACGGCGCGCTGCACAGCGTGCAACCGCTGGCCGACAAGCTCTACGCCAATGGCGAGTACGCAGCGTCCCTGCGTGAATTGGCCGTGCTCAAGGCCCCGGTGGACGCCTTCTTCGATGGCGTGATGGTCAACGCGGAAGACGCGGCGCTGCGCGCCAACCGCCTGGGCCTGCTCAAGAGCCTGCACGAAGCGATGAACCGCGTGGCCGACTTGTCGCGCCTGGCGGCCTGAGGCGACACACACCGCAAGCGCCAACCGGCCTCCAACGTCCACACGCCATGCCCAACAGCGCCCTCAAGCTCGTCATCCTGGACCGTGACGGCACGATCAACCAGGACCGTGACGACTACGTGAAGTCGGAGGCAGAGTGGGTGCCCCTGCCTGGCGCGCTGGAAGCCATCGCCCGGCTCAACCACGCGGGCTGGCATGTGGTGGTCGCGTCCAACCAGTCCGGCCTGGGGCGCGGTCTCTTCGACGTGTCCGCGCTCAACGCCATGCACTCCAAGATGCACAAGCTGCTGGCCACTGCGGGTGGGCGGGTGGAAGCCATCTTTTATTGCCCCCATGGGCCCGAGCAGGCCTGCCGTTGTCGCAAGCCTGCGCCCGGCCTGTTCGAGCAGATCGGCGAGCGCTACGGCGTGTCGCTGCAAGGGGTGCCCACGGTGGGCGATACGGCCCGCGACCTGATCGCCGGCGCGGCGGTGGGCTGCGAACCGCATCTGGTGCTCACTGGCAAAGGCGCAGCCTGGCGTGAGCCGCTGGCTGCTGGCCAAAGCTTGCCCGCCAACTTCCCGGTCGGCACGCGGGTGCATGACAATCTGGCCGCCTTCGCCGCATGGCTGATCGCGCGTGACCATGAACAGCAGGCTGCGCAACACGCCGACTGACACAAGTTAGGACTTCGAGATGATCTTTCTGCGTTCCCTGTTGCACGCGCTTTGGATGCTGGTGACCGTGGTGCCCTGGGGCATCATGATGTTGATGGCCTCGCTCTTCCTGCGCGCCAATCCCATGTATTGGTTGGCCGTGGGTTGGCTGAGCCTGGCCATCCGGGGCGCGCGCGTGTTGCTGGGCATCCAGGTACGCGTGACCGGCATGGACAACCTGCCGCAGGGCGAAACCAGTCAGGCCATTCTGTTGGTCAAGCACCAGTCCACGCTGGAGACTTTCCTGATCCCCACGCTGATGCCGCACCCCCTGGCCTTCGTGTTCAAGAAGGAACTGCTCTATGTGCCCTTCTTCGGTTGGGCCATGGCGCGGCTGGACATGATCCACATCGACCGTTCCCAGCGCAGCGAGGCTTTCAACAAGGTGGTGGCCCAGGGCAAGCGCCTGCTGTCGCGCGGCGTCTGGATCATCATGTTCCCCGAGGGCACGCGCATTCCGCGCGGTGAACAAGGCGTCTACAAGACCGGTGGCACGCGCCTGGCCATCGAGACCGGTGCACCAGTCGTGCCGATCGCGGTGAGCTCGGCCAAGGTCTGGCCGCGCAAGGCCTTCCTCAAGCGTCCCGGCGTGGTCGATGTGGTCATCGGCCGCCCGATCCCGAGCGAGGGCCGAGAGCCGGCGGAACTGATGCGCGAAGTGGAAGACTGGATCGAAGGTCGGATGCGCGAGATCGACCCCGAGGCCTACCCGCCCAAGACCGGCGCCTGAGCCGGCCCTGACCTTTTGCCACCCATGTCCACCATGCGAGGTTTGCTCCAACTCGCCCTGGACTTCCTCGACGCGCCATCCGCCCAGCACCGGCCTGCGCCTTCCACGGAACGCCTGTCCCCGCCCATACTGGGGCCAGCTGCGGTGCCAGTGCCACCTGGGCCACAGCCGGAGCCGCAATCTATCGCGATGGTTTCGCCGTCGGACCCGGACGTGGTGTGCGCGCACGCTTACACGCACCCCCACGCAAACCGGCAGACCCGGCTGGGCGCGGTGCCCGTCGCCTATGAATTCAAGCGGGGCCGGCGCCGCACCATAGGCATGGCCGTGGGCGAGGCCGGTTTGACGGTCAGCGCGCCGCGCTGGACGCCGATGCATGAGGTGGACGCCGTGCTGCAGGAGAAAGCCGCCTGGATTGTGCGCAAGCTGCACGAGATGCAGGCGCGTCAGCAGCGTGCCCAGACGGCGCGGCTGGAATGGCGCGCCGGCACCGTGCTGCCCTGGCTGGGGCAACCCCTCACCCTGGCCCTTGCGCAAAGAGGTGATAGCGCCGACCAGTCCGCACCCATCCCATCAGCCGATCAGCCGGCGGCACCGCCTGTGGCAGCCCGCACAGCGGCTCGCCGCCGTACCCGTCGCACCGGCCAAGCGGTGCTGGAGGGCGCTGAGACCACGGTCTCGGATACAACGGGCCGCACCTTGCGCCTGGACCTGCCTGCCGACGCGCCGCCTGTGCTCGTCCGCGAGGTGGTGCACGCCTGGTTTTTGGAGGAGGCGCGGGCGCTGTTCGCGCAGCGGCTCGACCACTACGCGCCCCTCTTACAGGTGACGTGGCGCAAGCTGGCCCTGAGCAATGCGCGCACGCGCTGGGGCAGCGCCAGCAGCGACGGCCGCATCCACCTCAACTGGCGCCTGATGCACATGCCCCTGAAAGTGATCGATTACGTCGTGGTGCATGAACTGAGCCATCTGCGCGTGATGGACCACAGTCCGCGCTTCTGGGACACCGTGCGTTCCGTGATGCCGGACTACCAGGACCACCGTCAGCATTTACGCGTTGTCACCTTGCCGATCTGGGGGGACTGAAGAAAAAAACCAGTTCTCCTCAACCCCGATTCCGGACAAAATCACGCGCCTGGGCTTAAAAGTTACAATTCTTACGGTTGTATACAAGGAGTCGACGCGATGAGTGCAGAACATGGTTTGAGGACGCGCTGGCTCAACATGAGTTTGTCCACACGGTTGGCCGCCAGCATTTTTTTCATCATCGGCGTCGTGGTGCTGGTGTTCGTCATGGCCATCAGCTACACCCTGATGGGTTCCGTCGAGCGTCAGGCGCTGCAGAACATCAACACCCAGACCCGGCTGATTGTCGATTTGATCGACGCCTCGGACAAGGACCTGCGTCAGCGGGCTGCGGCCCTGGCCAAGGCCTTCCAGAACCGATTGGCCGGACAGTTCACCCTGGATGCTGCCACGATCACCGAGGTGGCCGGCAAACCCGCCCCCACGCTGCGCCTGGATGGTCGGGTGCTCAACATGAATTTCGAGGTGGCGGACGGCTTCACCGCCGGCACGGGCGCCGTGGCCACGGTGTTCGCCAAGACTGGCGAGGATTTCATCCGCGTTACCACCTCGCTCAAGAATGCCGAGGGTGCGCGTGCCATCGGCACCTTGCTGGACCGCAACCACCCGGGTTACAAGGCCACGCTGGCGGGGCAGACCTATTCTGGACCGGCGGTCTTGTTCGGCAAGCCCTACATCACCCAATACGACCCGATCCGCGATGCGCAAGGTCAGATCATCGGCCTGAGTTTCATCGGGCTGGACTACAGCAATTACCTTGAACAGCTGAGGACCACCATCCGCAGCCTCAAGATCGGCGAGACGGGGTACTTCTACGTGCTGGATTCACGTCCCGGAGCGAACTACGGCAAGCTGGTCATCCATCCGGCGGCTGAAGGCCGCGTCGTGCTCGACAGCAAGGACGCCGAGGGGCGCGAATTCATCAAGGAGATGCTGGAGCGCAAGAACGGCACCACCCATTACCCCTGGATCAACGAAGAGCGTGGTGAAACCAGCGCGCGCGACAAGCTCGCCGCTTTCGCCTACTTTCCTGGTTGGGAATGGGTTGTGGCTGGCAGCACCTATGTGGACGAAGTTACCGCCGACGTGCGCGGTCAGCGCCTGCTCTACGGCGTGATCGGCGTCGTCATGGTGCTGCTGGTGTCCAGCGTCCTGTACCTGCTGATTCGCCGCACCGTCATCATGCCCTTGACCCAGGCCCGTACCCTGGCCGATGCGCTGGCCCGAGGTGACTTGAGCGTGCGCATGCACAGCCCGCGCCAGGACGAACTGGGGCAGTTGATGGGCGCCATGAACCGCATCGGCAGCGGCTTGGCTGAAGTCGTGCACACCGTGCGCGAAGGCAGCGAATCGGTCTCCACCGCGAGCGCGGAAATCGCCGACGGCAACCAGGACCTGAGTGCCCGCACCGAGAACCAGGCCAGCGCGCTGGCGCAGACCGCCGCATCGATGGAAGAGCTGGGCAGCACCGTCAAGCAGAACGCGGCCAACGCCCAGCAGGCCAACCAACTCGCGCAAAGTGCCTCGACCGTGGCCGTCCAGGGCGGCGAGGTCGTGGCCCAGGTGGTGGACACCATGAAGGGCATCAGCGACAGCAGCCGCCGCATCGCCGACATCATCAACGTGATCGACGGCATTGCATTCCAGACCAATATCCTGGCCCTGAACGCGGCGGTGGAAGCCGCGCGCGCGGGCGAGCAGGGCCGGGGTTTCGCGGTGGTCGCCGGCGAGGTGCGCGCGCTGGCCCAACGCAGCGCCGATGCCGCCAAGGAGATCAAGGGCCTGATCACCGACAGCGTGCAACGCGTGGAACAGGGTACCTCCCTGGCAGACAAGGCCGGCGGCACCATGACCGAGGTGGTCGCCAGCATCCAGCGGGTGAGCGCCATCATGGCCGAGATCAGCGCAGCCAGCAGCGAGCAGACTGCGGGTGTGACCCAGGTCGGTGAGGCCGTGACCAATATGGACCAGACCACGCAGCAGAACGCCGCGCTGGTAGAAGAGATGGCCGCCGCAGCCACCAACCTGCGCCAGCAGGCGCAGGAACTGGTGCGGGTGGTCAGCGTGTTCAAGTTGACGGGGCAGCCCGGGGGGGCGGATGGCACCATGGGCATGGACCATCAAGGGGCCGCAGCGCCCGGATTGTCCGGCCATGAACCCCCAAGGCTGACCACCGATCGCTGAGCCGCTGGCTGTGAGATGGTGGGCACCGTATCCGTGGTGACCGGGCGTTGCTGCGCCTGCATGGTGCGGGCCGTTAGCCTGATCGTCGTGTCGAAGCTCAGAACAGCTTGAACGCCAGAGGCATCAACAGCGCGGCCAGCACCACCTGCAGGCCGAGCGCCACGGCGGCGTAGGCCCCGGCTTCCTCGTCGACCTGCAGCGCGCGTGCCGCGCCGACCCCATGCGAAATCGTGCCCAGTGCAAAACCGCGCGCCGCCCAGCCCTCGGGCGTCGTGGGCACGCGCATCAGGGCGAACAGATAACGGCCCGACAGCGCGCCCACCAGCCCGGTGAGCACGGCGAACACGGCCGCCAGCGCGGGCACGCCGCCCAGCGCCTCGGCCACACCCATGGCCACCGGCGCGGTGACGGATTTGGGCGCCAGTGACAGCACGATGTCTTGCGGCAGGTCAAGCAGCGTCGCCAGGCCCACGGCACTCGCACAGGCCGCCGCGCCACCGGCCAGGGCGGCCGCCAGCAGGCGCCAGCCCTGGGCGCGCAGCGCGGCGCGGCGTTGCCACATGGGCCAGGCCAGGGCGACCACGGCGGGCCCGAGCAGGAAGTGGATGAACTGCGCGCCCGCGAAGTAGCTGGGGTAGGGCACTTGCGCGGCATGCAGCGCGAGCGCCAGCGTCACCACGCTCCAGAGAACCGGGTTGGCCCAGGGCGCTTGGTGCAGGCGCACGTAGAGCGCCGAGGCCAGCAGGTAGACGACCAGCGTCGCGCTCAGGCCGAACAGCGGCGAGGCCGACAGGTAGACCCAGAGCTGGACGAAATCAGGCATCGCGAGGCGGGGCCCGGGGAGCGGGTGGGGGCGGCGAGGAAGCCGAAGCCATGGTCCTGCTGCGCAGCGCGTACAACACGCCTGCCGTCACGGCCAGTCCAATCCAGGTGGACAGCACGATGACGACGGCCAGCCGTGCACCGTATTCGGCCAGGGCGCCGAAATAGGCCATCACGCCCACGCCCACGGGCACGAAGAGCAGTGACAGGTGGGCCAGCAGAAAGTTGGCGCTTTGCGCCACGGGCTCGCGCACACGGGGCAGGAACAGGGCGACGAACAGCAGCACCATGCCGATGACCGGCCCGGGGATGGGCAGGTGGAAGAAGCGCGACAAGACCTCGCCGATGGACTGGAAAACCAGCAGCCAGGCCAGACCCGTCAAGGCGCCGGTGTTCATGAAGCCGCCTTGCGCATGGGCTCGGGTTCAGAAGCGCGGCAGATCCGGGTGGCTGATCTTGCCGCCTCGCACCAGCATCTTGCCGTACTCGGCGCAGCGGTTCAGCGTCGGTATCACCTTGCCGGGGTTGAGCAGGCCGGCTGGGTCAAAGGCCTGCTTGACGCCCAGCATCTGCGCATGCTCCTCGGCGGTGAACTGCACGCACATGCTGTTGAGCTTTTCCACGCCCACGCCGTGTTCGCCCGTCACCGTGCCGCCCATGGCGACGCTGGTCTCCAGGATGTCCGCACCGAACAGTTCGCAGCGGTGCAGCTGGTCCGGGTCGTTGGCGTCGAACAGGATAAGCGGGTGCAGGTTGCCGTCGCCGGCGTGAAAAACATTGAGGCAGCGCAGCCCGTACTTGACTTCCATCTCCTGGATGGCCAGCAGGATGTCGGCCAGGCGGGCTCTGGGGATGGTCGAGTCCATGCACATGTAGTCCGGCGCCAGCCGGCCGCTGGCGGGGAAAGCGTTCTTGCGCCCGCTCCAGTAGCGCAGACGTTCTGCCTCGTCGCGACTGACCGCGATGGCCGTGGCCCCGGCGGCGCGCAGCACCTCGCTCATGCGGCCGATTTCCTCTTCCACTTCCTCCGGCGTGCCGTCGCTTTCGCACAGCAGGATGGCGGTGGCGGAGAGGTCATAACCGGCATGGACGAAATCCTCGACCGCGGCCGTCATGGGCTGGTCCATCATCTCCAGGCCTGCCGGGATGATGCCGGCGGCGATCACCGCAGCCACGGCATCACCCGCGCGCTTGACGTCAGCGAAGCTGGCCATGATGCAGCGTGCGAGCTGGGGCTTGGGCGTCAGTCGCACCGTGGCCTCCACGACCACGGCCAGCATGCCTTCGCTGCCCACCAGCACGGCCATCAGGTCGTAACCCGGTGCGTCCAAGGCCTCGCCGCCGAACTCCACGGCCTCGCCCTCGACCGTATAGCCACGGACCTTGAGCACGTTGTGCACGGTCAGACCGTATTTCAGGCAGTGCACGCCGCCCGAGTTTTCGGCCACGTTGCCGCCGATGGTGCAAGCGATCTGGCTGCTCGGGTCCGGCGCGTAATAAAGGCCGTGGGGCGCGGCCGCTTCGCTGATGGCGAGGTTGCGCACGCCGGCTTGCACGACGGCCGTGCGGCTGGCCGGGTCGATCTTTACGATCTTGTTGAACTTGGCGAGTGACAGCGTCACGCCCATCGCGTGCGGCATGGCTCCGCCGGACAGGCCGGTGCCTGCGCCGCGCGCCACCACGGGCACTTTCAGCGCATGGCAGGCGCGCAGCACGTCCGCGACCTGGTCCTCAGTTTCGGGCAGGGCCACGGCCAGCGGCCGCTGGCGGTAGGCCGTGAGGCCATCGCACTCATACGGTGTAGTGTCTTCCTCCTGCCAGAGCAGGGCATAGGCTGGCAAGACGGCTCGCAGCGCGTTCACGACTTGCGCTTGACGCGCCTTGCGCTCGGCGGTGCTGAAGGGGGGCTCTGCGGGGGCATTCATGGCGGGGTCATCATAAATAAACGCTGTGGCCGGGTCGAGATCGGGATTGACGTCACGACCGCGATCACGACCCAGACCGCGCGAGCCAGTCCACCACGCCTTGCGCCGCCACGCGTGCGCTCGCGAAGCTGGCCGTCAGCAGGTAGCCGCCCGTGGGCGCTTCCCAGTCCAGCATTTCACCGGCGCAAAACACGCCGGGCAGCGCGGTCAGCATCAGTTGGGCGGTCAGCCCGTCGAGGCGCACGCCGCCCGCCGTGGAGATGGCCTCGGCGACGGGACGCGGCGCGGTGAGCGTCAACGGCAGGCGCTTCAGCGCGGCGGCGAGCGTGGGCCCGTGCAGCATCTGCTCGCGCGTCAGCAACTCGTGCAGCAGGCCCAGCTTGAGCGGGCTGAGGTGCAGCCGGCTTTTCAGGTGCGAGGACAGCGAGCGGCTGCCGCGCGGGTGTTGAACCTCGGCGAGCACGCGCTCGGGCGTCAGTTGCGGCAACAGGTCGAGGTGCAGCGTGGCCGCGCCATCGCGCTCGATCTGGTCGCGCAGCGCGGCGCTGGCCGCGTAGACCAGCGAGCCTTCGATGCCGTGGGCCGTGATGACGAACTCGCCGGGCCGCGCCGGGAAGCCCTCGGCCGCCAGCGCGACGGGCTTGACCGGCTGGCCGGCGAACTCGGCCGCGAAGCGCTCGCTCCAGCCGGGTGATTGGGGGTCCGGGTGCGGGCGTGCAGCCGTCGAGCCCACATCGAAGCCGCAGTTGGCGGGGCGCAGCGGCGCGACGTCCACGCCGCGCTTTTGCAGCAAGGCCGCCCACGCGCCATCCGACCCGAGCTGCGGCCACGACGCGCCGCCCAGCGCCAACAGCGTGGCGCGCGGGCGCACGAGGCGCTCACCGTCGGGCGTGGCGAAGCGCAGCGCGCCGCCATCCGTTTGTTTTCCCTCTCGATCCGTCCAGCCCATCCAGCGGTGCCGCATCGCGAACGTGACACCCGCCGAGCGCAGCCGGTGCAGCCATGCGCGCAGCAGCGGCGCGGCTTTCAGGTCGCGTGGAAAGACACGGCCCGAGCTACCGACGAAAGTCTCCACGCCCAGGCCAGCGGCCCAGGCGCGCAGCGCGTCGGCGTCGAAGTCACGCAGCAGCGGTTCGATCTGCGGGGCGCGCGCGCCGTAGCGGGCGAGGAAGGGCGCGAACGGCTCCGAATGCGTCAGGTTCAGCCCGCCTTTGCCGGCGAGCAGGAACTTGCGGCCGACGCTGGGCTTGGCATCGAAGACGGTGACTTTGTGGCCGGCGGCGGCCAGCACTTCTGCGGCCATCAAGCCGGCGGGGCCGCCGCCGATGACGGCGACAGAATCCGGACCAGCAGAACTCGAATCAGGGGAACTCATGGCCCGGATTGTCTCGTGCCCAGACGCGTGCGCACGGCGACGTCGCTGGGCCGTGGCGGGATAATTGCCGGTTTATCCTCGCCGGTCCTCCCGAAGAAAGCCCCGCCCATGTCCGATCGTCTGGCCGTGTTGCCGCAGTACCTGTTCCCGAAAAGGGCCATCAACGTGTTTTCCGGCTGGGTGGCCGGTTCGGCCATGGGGGGGGTGACCACGGCCATCATTCGCCGCTTCATCCGTCGCTACGACGTGAACATGAGCGAGGCTGCCGAGCCCAACCCGGCGGCTTACGCCACCTTCAACGACTTCTTCACGCGCGCGCTGAAGGACGGTGTCCGCCCGCTGGCCGATGCCGACTGGATCTGCCCGGTGGATGGCGCCATCAGCCAGTTCGGCGACATCCAGCGCGACCAGATTTTCCAGGCCAAGGGCCACCACTACAGCACCACGGCCTTGCTGGGCGGTGACGCCGCGCTGGCCTCCCAGTTCGAAAACGGCCACTACGCCACGCTCTACCTGAGCCCGCGTGATTACCACCGCATCCACATGCCCTGCGCGGGCACGCTGCGGCGCATGGTCTACGTGCCGGGGGATTTGTTTTCCGTCAACCCGACTACCGCGCGTGGCGTGCCAGGCCTGTTCGCGCGCAATGAGCGCGTGGTCTGCATCTTCGATACCGCACACGGCCCGCTGGCCCTGGTCCTTGTGGGCGCGACCATCGTGGGCAGCATGACCACGGTCTGGCATGGCCAGGTCAACCCGCCGCGCCGCCCCACGGTGATGGAGTGGCTGTACGACGGCGCGGCCGACGGCACTGGCGAAGGCCGCGAAATCACGCTCGCCCAGGGCGCGGAAATGGGGCGCTTCCTGCTGGGCAGCACCGTGGTGCTGCTCTGGCCCGGCAAGCCGGGGGCCTCCGGCCTGCAATTCAACCCGGCTTGGGCGCCTGGGCGCGCCATCCGCCTTGGTGAGAAAATGGCCGACTCGAAAGCCTGACCCCGGTTTCAGGGAAGTCAGGCACCTACAGGAGACTCCCATGCCCGCATTGCTGCCCAACGTCGATCCCGACGGCCTGCTTGAATTCTCGGTCGTCTACACCGACCGCGCCCTGAACCACATGTCCCAGCGTTTCCAGGGCGTGATGAAGGACATTTCCACCATCCTCAAGGACGTGTACAAGGCCAAGTCCGCGGCGCTGGTGCCCGGCAGCGGTACCTTCGGCATGGAAGCCGTGGCGCGGCAGTTCGCCACGGGCAAGAAGACCTTGGTGATCCGCAACGGCTGGTTCAGCTACCGCTGGACCCAGATCTTCGAGATGGGCAACATCCCCGCCAGTTCCACCGTGCTCAAGGCCCGGCGCATCGGCACCGGCCCGCAGGCCCCGTGGATGCCCTGCCCGGTGGACGAGGTGGTGGCGACCATCAAGGCCGAGAAGCCCGACGTGGTCTTCGCTCCGCACGTGGAAACCGCGGCCGGCATGATCCTGCCCGACGACTACCTGAAGAAAGTGACGGACGCCGTGCACGAAGTGGGCGGTCTCTTCGTTTTGGACTGCATCGCGTCGGGTTGCCTCTGGGTGGACATGCAGGCCACCGGCGTGGACGTGCTGGTCAGCGCGCCGCAGAAGGGCTGGAGCGGCTCGCCCGCATGCGCCATGGTGATGCTCAGCGAGCGCGCCCGCCAGGCCATCGACGGCACCACCAGCACCAGCTTCGCGGCCGACCTCAAGAAGTGGCTGCAGATCATGGAGGCCTACGAGAACGGCGGCCACATGTACCACACCACCATGCCCACCGACGCCCTGGCCCGTCTGGACCAGGTGATGCGCGAGACGCGTGACTACGGCTTCGACAAGGTGCGCCAGGAACAACTGGCCCTGGGTGCCAAGGTGCGCGCCCTGCTGGAAAGCCGCGGCTTTGTCAGCGTGGCGGCCGAGGGTTTCAAGGCCGCGGGAGTGGTGGTCAGCTACACCACCGACACCGACATCCAGAACAGCAAGAAGTTCCTGGCCCTGGGCCTGCAGACCGCCGCCGGCGTGCCCCTGCAGTGCGACGAGCCCAAGGATTTCAGCACCTTCCGCATCGGTCTCTTCGGCCTGGACAAGCTGCACAACCCCGACCGCAGCGTGGCGCAACTGGCTGCGGCGCTGGACAAGCTGGGGTATGGGGAGAAGGTGGCGAAGGCGGCTTGATTTTTCCCCCGATCATTCACAAACGCCCCGTGACTTGGTAGTCACGGGGCGTTTTTTGTTCCAAGGTCCTTTGAGTTTATTGAAGTTATCTAAAGTTATCGCATTCAGATAATTTGGGGTAAGCTTGCTTGCATGGACCCCAGAACCAATCCTTATGCACCCAGCGCCGGCGCACCTCCGCCCGAGCTGGCAGGACGAGATCGGGTGATCGAGACCGCCGCAATCGCTCTGGATCGCATGCGCCATGGGCTGGTCGCTCGCAGCGTCATGCTCGTGGGTTTGCGGGGTGTGGGCAAAACGGTGCTGCTGAACCGATTGCACCGGGAGGCTGAGCAGAAGGGGTTTGCCACCGTGCTGCTGGAGGCGCCTGAGAAACGGTCCTTGCCCGCCTTGCTGGTGCCGGCCATGCGGGCGGCCTTGCTCAAGCTGGACCGGCTGGCCGCCAGCGGCGATCTGGCCAAGCGTGCCTTGCGTGCGCTTGGCGGCTTTGTGCAGGCCATGAAGCTGAAGTACAACGACATCGAATTCGGCGTCGATCTGGGGTTGGAGCCGGGCGTGGCGGACACGGGTGATCTGGATGCCGACTTGATCTCCCTTTTTCAGGCCGTGGGCGAGGCGGCCCAGGAGCGGCAGACCGTGGTGGTGCTGTTCATCGACGAACTGCAGTACGTGCCGGAAGAACAGTTGGCGGCGTTGATCACCGCTTTACACCGCTGCGCTCAGATGCAACTGCCCGTCACCATGGTGGGCGCGGGTCTGCCGCAATTGGTCGGGCAGATGGGACGTGCCAAGTCTTATGCCGAGCGTCTGTTCGAATTTGTGCAACTCGGTCCTTTGTCGGAGGCCGATGCCCGGCAAGCCATCACGGCGCCGGCGCAGCGCTTTGGTGTGCGCTATGAAGAAGCGGCGCTGCAGGAGATCGTTCTCCAGACCCAAGGCTATCCCTATTTCCTGCAGGAATGGGGCAAGCACAGCTGGACCTGCGCCGAGCGCTCCCCCATCAGCGGTGCTGACGTGCAGGCCGCCACGCAGCAAGCGCTGGCGGAACTGGATGCCAGCTTTTTCCGCGTCCGTCTGGATCGCCTCACGCCCTCAGAAAAGCGGTACCTGCGCGCCATGGCGGAACTCGGGCCCGGCCCCCATCGCTCGGGCGACATCGCGCACATCCTGGGGCGAGAAGTGCGAACGGTAGCGCCCACGCGGGCCAAGCTGATCGACAAAGGCATGATCTACAGCCCAGCGCATGGTGATACTGGGTTCACCGTTCCCTTGTTCGACGCGTACATGCGGCGTGTGATGCCTGAATTTCCCTGAATTCCTTGCGCAAGAAAAAGCCCCGAGTCGCCAGACGTCGGGGCTTTGTGTTTTTGGTGACTGAGCGGGCTTACTTGAAGATCACCGTCTTGTGCCCGTTCAGGATCACACGGTGCTCGCTGTGCCACTTGACTGCGCGCGCCAGCACCTGACTTTCGGTGTCGCGGCCGATGGCCGTGAAGTCTTCCACGGTCTTGCTGTGGTCCACGCGGGCCACGTCCTGCTCGATGATGGGGCCTTCGTCCAGGTCGGCCGTCACGTAGTGGGCGGTCGCGCCGATCAGCTTCACGCCGCGCTCATGCGCCTGGTAGTAGGGTTTGGCGCCCTTGAAGCTGGGCAGGAAGCTGTGGTGGATGTTGATGGCCTTGCCCGAGAGCTTGCGGCAGAGGTCATCGCTCAGCACCTGCATGTAGCGCGCGAGCACGACAAGATCCGCGTTCTCGGCCTGCACGATCTCGAACTGCTTGGCCTCGGCTTCGGGTTTGGTCGCCGCCGTGACGGGGATGTGGTGGAAGGGGATGTTGTAGCTGGCCGCGAGCTGGTAGAAGTCGCGGTGGTTGGAGACGATGGCGCGGATGTCAATGGGCAGCAGGCCGATCTTCCAGCGGAACAGCAGGTCGTTCAGGCAGTGGCCTTCCTTGCTGACGAAGATGAGGGTGCGCACCTTGGTCTCGGCGGGGTTCAGCTGCCACTGCATCTGGAAGGGCTCGGCGAAGGTCTTCAACTGCGCCTTCAGGTCCGCGGGGCCGACCTGTTCGCAGGAGAAACGCACCCGCATGAAGAAGAGGCCTGTGTCCGGATCGTTGTACTGCGCGGCTTCCTCGATGTTGCCGCCGCGTTCCAGCAGGAAACCCGAGACGGCATGGACCAGGCCCAGGCGGTCCGGGCAGGAGAAGGTGAGGATGTAGGCGGCGCTCATGGCTGGGACGGTAGGGCGGTGAGGGTATGCGGATGAAGCCGCCATTGTCGCAAAAGCCGGCGCCAGGGCCAGGTGCCGGTTCCTCAGTCCTGAGGGCTGGCTTGAAAGCCGGCAGCGCCCCGCGCCGGGACGCATGGTTCCGGCGAAGGCTTCAGTGGACGTGCAGGGGCAGGGTCGCCAGTTCGGCGTACTGCGCCAGGGTGTTTTCCACTTCGTCCTGCGTCGGGCGGTTGCGTTGCCATTCACTCAGGCGTTGCTGGAAGAGTTCAGCCCAGGCGCCGTCCAGGAACAATTCCTTGCCCGAGCGCTTGTCCACGATCTCGAACCCGTGGCGCATCAGCGTGGGGCGATCGGCCATGTATTCGTCGTCCGGGTCGCTGACCGTGACACGCCCCTGCTCATCCTGGTGGATGGGGCTGGCCAACAGGTGGGTGACGATGAAAGACTCCGAGTCGTACAAGGTGTGCATGGTGTCAGTCTATAGGCAGTTGGTGGAAACCGGTGCGCGGCGATGTGACAGCCGCAAGTTTCATGCAGGAATTGCAGCTTGGGTTGCACATGGCGAATTTCAAGAGGCGGCAGTGGCTGGCGCGGCCGCGATGGATTGGCTCCAGAGCAGATCAACGTCGCTGCTACGGCCTTCGCGCAGCCGGATGCGCGCGGGCATCCAGTTCAAGGCGGGCGCCAGCCAAAGTTCCGCGCCCAGGTTGTCCGGCGGCTCGGGCAGGCGCAGCAGCTTGCGCGTGCGCAGTGTGCCGCCCGGCAGATTCAGGGTCTCCTCGCCCTGAACCAACAGCCGCCAGTGTTCCACGGCCTTGCCGTTGCCCAGCACGGGCAGCGGCAGCGAGCCGTCCTCGGTCTTGAGCGTCGGGGACATGGCTTGCGTGGCGAACAGGCAAGCCAGCTGGATGTACAGGCTGACCAGGTCTTGCGTGCCTGGGGCCAGGGCAGTGATGCCCCCCCGGCCCAGTCGCGCCTCGGCACGGGGCCAGTCGAATTCCGTGTCGCGTTCGTTGCGGGCCCGGTCGGTGTAGCGCAGAGGCTGCAAGCCGGTGGCGGTGATCACGCCCGCGCTGATGCGTTCGCGTGTGCCCAGCCAGCCTGCGTCCAGCCGCAGCCGGGCCAGATAGTTGCCCTCGCTGTGTTGCCAGAACAGATCACCGTCGGCATACAAAGGCAGGAAGGCGACGGTGCCGCGCACCCGGTAGCGCAACTGCAGGGGTGCGGGCACGGCGGCGGGGGTGATACGCGGCGGCATGTCCGCAGCCTGGGCTCCAGGGCTCATGGCCCAGCCCGGCAGCAGGGCCAGGCCAGCCCGTGCTAGCCAGGCGCGGCGCTGCATGCGCTCAAAATCGCTCATGGTGTAATCACAGTTTGCCTCCGGGCAAGATGGACGGCACACAGACGCCGATGGAAACGATTGCATCCCGATGAAACTTGCCACCTACAAGGACGGTTCGCGCGACGGCCAGTTGTTGGTCGTCTCGCGTGATCTGAGTCAGGCCCATTATGCGACCGGCATCGCACAGCGCATGCAGCAGGTGCTGGACGACTGGAACTTCCTCGCGCCCCAATTGGAAGACCTCTACGCCACACTGAACCAAGGCAAGGCGCGGCATGCCTTCCCCTTCGATGCAGCACAGTGCATGGCGCCGCTGCCGCGCGCCTTTCAGTACGCCAGCGGCCTGGGTACCGCCAACCATGTCGATTTGCTGTACCCGGAACGGGCGGGCGCCAGTGACGCCGATGCCCTCGTGCTTTACCAGGGCTGTGGCCATCTGCAAGGGGCTTGCGACAAGGCCTTGTTCGCCGACGATGGGGCTTCGGGCAACTCGGAGATGGACCCCGGCATTGATTTCGAGGCGGGCCTGGCCGTGATCACCGGTGACGTTCCTGCGGGCGCGCCGCCCGAGCAGGCGCTGGACGGCGTGCGTCTGCTGATGCTGGCCAATGGCTGGACGCTGCGCCAAGCTTGGGCCGAGGAGCGTGCGAGGGGCTTTGGCTTTCTGCAGAGCAAACCTGCAGTGGCCTTCAGCCCCGTGGCCATCACGCCGGATGAACTCGGTGACGCCTGGTCCGAGGGGCGCGTCCACCTGACCTTGCAAACAGCTTGGAATGGGCGCACCGTGGGCTTGTGCGAAGCGGGTGAGGCCATGGAGCACAACTTCGGCCAGCTCGTCGCTGCCCTGGCGGCGACGCGGCGCGTGCGTGTCGGCAGCATCGTCGCCAGCGGCGCGCTCAGCAACCGCGCCGTGGAGGCCGATGGGCGTTGGGACTGGCCCAAGGGCTACGGCTGCATCGCCGAGAAGCGCGCGATGGAAACCCGCCTGGACGGGCAAGCCGCCACGGCCTACATGAAGTTCGGAGACCGTCTGCGCATCGAGATGAAAGGCCGCGACGGCCTGTCCGTCTTCGGCCCCATCGAGCAGCAGGTCGCCTCGCGGGCAGGCTGAGCGGTGGCACCCCGCGTCGCATAATTCAAGTCGATGCAGACCCTGCGCCGCGCCCGTTTCCTTGCCCGCCTCGTGCTGACGGGGTTCGCGCTCGCGCTGGGCGCGGCCATTGCTTCGCCCATCGTGCAGCCCAAGGCGATGGAGTTGGTTTGCGCCGCCGATGGTGTGATGAAGTGGGTTGCACAGGAAGACGGGGATGCTGTCGCCAGCCATGCGCACAGCCTGGACTGCCCCCTGTGTGTGCAGGTGCTTACACCGCCAGCAGGGTCGTTCACCGACCTCGCCCATGCCGCGCCGCAGTCTATTGCGCCGCGTCGGCAAGGCGTGGCGCGCATGGCCCAGCGCGCGGCCGCACCCCTGCCGCCGCGCGGCCCGCCTGCATCGCCCTGAGCCCCACCCACGCCGCGCAGACCCAAATGGAATGCGCTGGCTGTGGCGGCCATGCCTGCCCTGCGTGTCTGTGTGGGCACGCACATGCACGAACCCTTCAGAACGGGCACGAAGGAGCCCCTGGCGCGGGGCGTCGTGCCCATGCCATCAACCATCCGCCGGGCAACCGGCATCCCTTGCCAGAGAACTTACACCATGAACATCAAACACCTGATCACGCTGTTCGCCTTCACCGCCGCAGGCGCGCTGCAAGCCCAGACCGTCGACGTCAAGGATGCCTGGGCGCGTGCCACCGTGCAGGGCCAGAAGGCCAGCGGCGCCTTCATGAAGCTCACCGCCAAGCAGGCCACACGCCTGGTCAGCGTGAGCTCGCCCGTCGCGGGCATCGTCGAAGTGCATGAAATGAAGATGGAGGGCGATGTCATGAAAATGCGCGCCATCACCGGCCTGGACCTGCCCCCCGGCCAGACGGTGGAGCTCAAGCCGGGCGGCTACCACGTCATGCTCTTGGACTTGAAGACCGCCTTGCGCGCCGACCAGACCATCCCGGTGACCCTGCTGTTCAAGAACGCCCAGGGTCAGGAAAGCCGGCAGGAACTGCTGGTGCCGGTGCGCGCCATGGGCGCGGCGCAGGGTGGCCATCAAGGCGGCCACCAGGGGCACGGCAGCAAACACTGAGCCTTGTGACCGGCCCGCGACAGGCCGCTCGGGTCTGGGGTTTCTTTGCGCAGGCCGGTGTCTCGCGCGGCCGGTTCGGGGTAAGCTGCACGCTCCGAACGCAGCCGCGCACCCATGAATCCCAAGGCAAATCCACCAGGTTTCGGCGCCGATTTCGGTGCCTACGTGCCGGGTTTTGACTTTCTGCAGAAGCTGGCCCAGGGCGACCCGCAGGCTCTGTACGCCAACTGGATCGCGCCGACGCTGGACCCGAAGGTGCTGGACCAGCGCATCACCGAACTCAAGGCCGTGTTGTTCTGGCTGGAGCAGAACAGTGCCGCCCTCAAGGCCACCTTGCAGGCCCTGGAAGTCCAGAAAATGACCTTGGCTGCCTTGCGCAGCATGGGTGGAATGAGCGGCATGGGTGGGCCCATGCCCGGGGCGCAGCCCGGCGCTGAGGGCCGTGCCGCGCCGTCGAGTGCACCGGGCACCCCAGGGCCTTCCACCGCGTCTGCTCAAGCGGCCGCTGGCGCGGACCCGGCGGCTGCGCCCTTCATGGCCGACGCCATGCAGTATTGGAGCGCGTTGACCCAGCAATTCCAGACCATCGCCACCCAGGCCCTGCAAGACGTGGCAGCACGTGGCGCTGCGGCGGCCGCGCCATCGTCCGCCTCGACCGCAACCGGATCGGTCAGGACGGAAAGCTCTGCCACGGGAACGACCGAGGCGGACTCCACCGCTGCTCCAACCCCGCACCCCAGCACCACGCCGCGCAAGGCGGCGCGTCCTTCCCCCCCAGCATCGAAAACGAGTCGTGGCCCCAAGCCCTGAGCGCTCCATGAACCTTTACCTTGTTGCCCACGCCACCCATCCGCAATGGCGCATGGCTGCTACCCTGGTGCTCGCGCAATTGCGCGCGCAGCTCGCGCGCCGCGCCGCCGCGTCAGCGCGCGCGGCCCAAGGTGCGGGCTTGTTGTCGCCCAGCCTGGCGCTGCTCTACATCACCGACCATTACGCGAACGAGGCCGAGGCCATCCTCGCGCACCTGAGCGCTGAGCTGCCCGAAGTGACGGACTGGTCTGGCACGGTGGGCGTGGGCATCGCGGCCACGGGGGTCGAGTACTTCGATGAACCCGCGCTGGCGGTGATGCTGTGCGACATCCCGGCCGACCAGTACCGCGTCTTTTCCGGTGTGACGCCCCTGGCCCCCGGCTTCACCGCGCACACGGCATTGGTCCACGCGGACGGTCATGCACCGGAGCTGGGCGAACTGATCGAGGAGATGGCGGCGCGCACGACCTCGGGGTATCTCTTTGGCGGCTTGGCTGCCAGCCGCCAGCAAAGCGTGCAGTTCGCCCAGAGCGGCGACGGCTACCTGCGTGGGCAGGGCCGCAGCAGCGGCGTGTTCCATGGCGGCCTGTCCGGCGTGGCGTTTGGCCCCGAAGTCGCTTTGCTGTCGCGTGTCACGCAAGGTTGCGCGCCGCTGACGTCGGTGGGCGGTGACCATGTGGTGACCGAGGCCGAGCGCCATGTGGTCTACCAACTTGACGGACAGCCCGCACTGGACGTGCTGCTCAAAGAGCTCGGAGTAACACTGGACCAGCCGCAGCAGGCCTTGGAAGCGGTGCGCGCCACGTTGGCAGGTCTGGTCGACCCCAAGGCGCTGGATGAGCGGCACAAGCGTCACGCGGCAGACGACCATGCAAACGCACGCGCCACCTCGACAGGTCGCGTGATCGGCCGAGGCGGTCTGTTCGGCCCGGACGTGCGCGTGCGCCACATCGTGGGGCTGGACCCGCAGCGCGGCGGCGTGGCCCTGGCCGAGCGCGTGACCGAGGGCATGCAACTCGCCTTCTGCCAGCGCAATGCGCAGGCCGCGCGCGCGGACCTCATCCGCATCTGCACCGAGATCCGCGCCGAGCTGGAACCGGACGATGTGCCGCTGTACAGCGCGGCCATGTCCACGCCGGGCGCGACTTCCGAGCTCGCGTCGGAACCCGCCGCGCCGGCCCTGGCCGCGCGATCAGGGGCCCCCGCGCGCACGATCGCGGGTGCCATTTATGTCAGCTGTTCCGGTCGCGGTGGCCCCCACTTCGGCGCGCCCAGCGCGGAGCTGCAACTGGTGCGCCATGCCCTGGGTGACGTGCCTTTGATCGGCTTTTTCGCGGGCGGCGAGATCGCCCACCGGCAACTGCATGGTTACACCGGCGTGCTGACTGTCTTCCTTGCGCCCGAGGGGGTGACCGCATGAGCACACCCATGCATCGCGACGAAGGGCAGGGCGGTCGGGCAGGCGAGTCGACGTCGCGGCCTGCTCATCAGTCCGCTCATGAGCCTCGACTTGAACCTGCCAGCGGCCAGTTCGCGCTCCTGCGCCAACGCCGCTTCGGGCCTTTCTTCTGGACCCAGTTCGCGGGCGCGGCCAACGACAACCTCTACAAGTTCGCCTTCACGGTGCTGGTGACCTACCAGCTGCAGGTGAGCTGGCTGCCGCCGGTGCAGGCGGGCTTGGTGATCGGCGCGCTCTTCATCCTGCCCTTCCTGCTGTTCTCCGCGACCAGCGGCCAGCTCTGCGATCGGCATGAGAAGAGCGCCATGATCCGCTTCGTCAAGAACCTGGAAGTGCTGATCATGCTGGCTGCGGCATGGGGCTTCCTCGCGCCCAACGTGCCCGTGCTGTTGCTTTGCATCTTCCTGATGGGCCTGCATTCCACGCTCTTCGGTCCGGTCAAGCACGCCTATTTGCCGGTCATGCTGCACGCGCGCGAACTCACGGGCGGCAACGGCATGGTGCAGATGGGCACCTTCGTTGCCATCCTGCTGGGCAATATGGTGGGCGGCCTGCTGATGACGCTGCCTGCGTCCAGCCCGGTGGCGGGTGCGCAGGCCGCGGCGCTGGCCTGCGTGGTGGTGGCCCTGCTGGGCCGCTTGGCCGCCGCGCGCGTGCCGCCATCGCCGGCGACCGATCCGGGCTTGCGCATCAACTGGAACCCTTTCAGCGAAACCTGGCGCAACCTCCAACTGGCGCGGCGCGATGCCAAGGTTTTTCACTCCCTGCTGGGCATCAGCTGGATGTGGTTCTTCGGCGCGGTCTTTCTGTCGCTGTTTCCCGTCTACGCCAAGGAAGTGTTGCGTGGCAATGAGCAGGTGGCCTCCCTGCTGCTGGTGCTGTTCTCGATCGGCGTGGGCCTGGGGGCCTTGTTGTGCGAGGTGTTGGAACGACGCGCCGAGTCGGTCCACCGTTTTCTCTCGCCCTTGGGCGCCGTCGGCATGAGCCTGTTCGCGATCGAACTGTACTTCGCCTCGCGCGGCCTGCCGCCGGTGGAACTGATGGACCTGTCGACCTTCCTGTTGCAGCCTGCCCACTGGCGCGTGATGGCCGATCTGCTGCTGCTCAGCCTCTTCGTGGGCCTGTACAGCGTGCCCATGTATGTGCTGATCCAGCGGCGCAGCCCGCCCACGCACCGCGCGCGCATCATCGCGGCCAACAACATCCTGAACGCGCTCTACATGGTCGTCAGCGCCCTGCTGGCCGGGGCCTTGCTGGGCGCGGGCGCGACGATTCCTCAGGTTTTCCTCTGCATCGGTCTGGCCAACGCCGTGGTCACCTTCAGCGTGTTCCTGTTCGTGCCGGACTATTGGCGCGGGCAGTGAGCCGAAGGGCTGGTCCGCGCGAGACCACGGCGGGATTCAGAACATTCCCCAGTCGTCGGTGCCGGTTCTCGCCAGACGCACAGGCGCCGGGCGCACGGGCGTGGGCGGTTGCAGGCGTGTCACGTTGCTGTTGCGTTCCGGCGCGCGCTGTGAGTTGTTCACGAGGGTGTTGGCCGAGACAGGGGCGTTCGCGTCCAGTTTGAACACGGCCACGGCCTGCACCAGTTCCTGGGCCTGCCCCTTCAGGCTGCTGGCCGCAGCCGCCATTTCTTCCACCAGCGCGGCGTTCTGCTGCGTGGCCTGGTCCATCTGGGTCACGGCCTCGCCCACTTGCGACACGCCGGAGCTTTGTTCGACGCTGGCCGCGCTGATCTCGCCCATGATGTCGGTCACGCGGCGGATGCTGCTGACCACGTTGTCCATGGTGCTGCCCGCCTGGTCCACCAGCGCGCTGCCTTGCGTCACCCGGCTGACGCTGTCGGTGATCAGCGTCTTGATTTCCTTGGCGGCGTCCGCGCTGCGGCTGGCGAGGTTGCGCACCTCACCTGCGACCACCGCGAAACCACGGCCCTGTTCGCCCGCGCGGGCCGCTTCCACGGCCGCGTTAAGTGCCAGGATGTTGGTCTGGAAGGCGATGCCGTCGATCACGCTGATGATGTCGGCGATCTTCTTGCTGGAATCGTTGATGTCCTTCATGGTGCTGACCACTTGGGCCACCACCTCGCCGCCCTGCACGGCCACGGTGCTGGCGTTCTGGGCCAGCTGATTGGCCTGGCGGGCGTTGTCGGCGTTTTGCTTCACGGTCGACGACAGCTCCTCCATGCTGGCGGCGGTTTCTTCCAAGGCGCTGGCCTGGGTCTCTGTGCGGGCGGACAGATCCTGGTTGCCTTGCGCGATCTCGGCGCTGGCATTGGACACCGCCTCGCTGCTTTGACGCACATTGGAGACGATACGCGTCAAGGCCGTCTGCATCTGACCCAGCGCAGCCAGTAGTGGGCTGAATTCGTCATGTGCGTTGTCTTGCACAGGGCAGGTCAGGTCGCCATCACGCACGCGGTCGGCCACGGCGCGCGACAACTCGGTGCGCCGCTGCAGCAAGGCGGCGATGTACCAGGAGAGGGCGAGCATGCCGATGGCCACGACGATGGACAGCAGCACCAGTTCCAGGCGGATCGTCTTGGCTTGGCCTTCCACCTGATCAAGTTCCGTGTTCAGCTGCGTGCCTTGTCTTAATTTTTCGGCGTCCAGCACCTTGAGCAAGTCATTGCGGGCCGGGATGGTTTTCTGGACCAGGAAATCAAAGGCTTCGTCCTTACGACCTTCCTGGATCAGTTTGATGTTTTCGCCGCCCAATTGCCAGAAACGGTCCACCAGGGGCGTCATCTTGTTGTAGGCCTCGCGCCCGGCCGGGGTGAAGACGCCTGCCTCGAAGGCTTTCAGCGTCGCGTCGATCGTCGCACGCTTCTCGCCGATGTCGGCCAGCGTGGCAGCCAGGTCTGCGGGCGTGCGCACCAGCAGCGCATGCCGGATCTGCAGGGACACGCGGGTCACGTTCAGCTCCACCGTGGCGATCTGCGTCAGTTGGGGCACGCGCTGCGTGGCCGTCTTGTCGGCCAGATCCACCACATTGCTCAAGGTCAGCCAGGCCGTCAGGGCGACACCCGCCAGAGCCAGGATCAGGACGAGGGACGCCAGGTAAAGGCGTTTGGCGATGCCGAAGTTTGAAAAGATGTTCATGATGTTTCCTCTTGCCTATGTCAGATGTGCTTGCTGTAAGCCCTGGCGTACCGCCAGGCATGGAGCCTTGTGGTCCGGCCCGAAGGCCAGGTCTTGATTGGCGCCGATGCCTTGTGTTGGCGGGCGCCCGGTGATATTGAACGGAAGCTGGCGAGGTTCTCCTTCAGTCTTTCCGCCCTGGGTCTTGGTTCAGATCGTGGTGCTTCGGCCCGGCAGCGTGGTCCCTTGTGAGGCCGGAGAGTGTCTTGCTGAGCCTGTTCAGAAGCTTTCCCAGTTGTCGCCCTCGGGGCTGGATTTCTCAGCTCGGGGTTCGCTGGGCTTAGCGCTCGGGGCCGTCAGGGCTGCGGTGTTCTGGGGCTGAGGCGTCTTCGTTGTCTTGGTCGCCTTGAGGTTGGCCGTGCTGACTACCGTGAAGGGTTTTACGTTGCTCGTTTTCACGGGTGTTGCCTTGGGTGTTGCCGGCGTCTGGCCCGCATTCAGCTTGAAGACAGCCACGACCTGCACCAAGTCCTGTGCCTGGGTGTTCAGGCTGGACGCGGCGGCGGACATTTCTTCCACCAGCGCGGCGTTTTGTTGCGTGACCTGGTCCATGTTGGTCACGGCTTCACCCACCTGGCCCACGCCGGCGCTTTGCTCGACACTGGCCGCGCTGATCTCGCCCATGATGTCGGTCACGCGCTTGATGCTGGCCACCACTTCGTCCATGGTGCGGCCGGCTTCGTCCACCAGGGACGTGCCTTGCTCAACCCGTCCGACGCTTTCGGTGATGAGTTGCTTGATTTCCTTGGCCGCGTCCGCGCTGCGGCCTGCCAGGTTGCGCACCTCGCCTGCCACGACGGCGAAGCCTCGGCCTTGTTCGCCCGCGCGGGCTGCTTCCACCGCGGCATTGAGCGCCAGGATGTTGGTCTGGAAAGCGATGCCGTCGATCACGTTGATGATGTCGGCGATGCGGCGGCTTGAGTCGTTGATGCCTTGCATGGTGCTCACCACCTGGGCCACGACTTCGCCGCCCTTGATGGCCACCGTGCTGGCGCCTTGCGCGAGCTGGTTGGCCTGGCGGGAGTTGTCCGCGTTCTGCTTCACGGTGGAACCCAGTTCCTCCATCGACGCAGCGGTTTCCTCCAGCGAGCTGGCCTGGCTTTCGGTGCGGCTGGACAGATCGGCATTGCCCTGGGCGATTTCTGCGCTGGCGGTCGAAACGGCCTCGGCACCCTGTCGCACGCGCGAAACGACCTTCACCAGGCTGTCGCGCATGTCCCTCATGACGGCCAGCAGGCTGGCGGTGTCACCCGTCTTGACCTGCACGTCAACCATCAGGTTGCCTTCGGCGATCTGCTTGGCCACGTTGGCTGCGTAGTCCGGCTCGCCACCCAATTGGCCCGTGATGGCGCGCGTCACCCAAATGCCCAGTCCAGCAGCGATCAGCACCGCGAGCAAGGAACCGAAGATCACCACATTGCGGTTGAGGGACTGGTAGCGTGCCGCGGCCGCGTCACGCACGACCAGCAAATCCCGTTCGGCCTTGTCGAACTCCGCGTGCAGGCCGCGAAAGCTGTCCATGGCCGCTTTGTCTCTGCCTTGCTTGAATTCGGCCACGAAATCGGTGCTGCTGCGCTGGCCGCTGCTCACGTCGCGGCGGAACTGGATCATGGTCTTGCCCACCGCAGTGAATTCCTCGTACCGCTTCTTCATCTCGTCCAGGCGCTTTTGCTGCGTCGGGTTGTCGGACGTCAGGCCCTTGACTTCGGCCCAGGATTTTTCGAAAGCCTGATTGCCGCTGTTCCAAGGCTCGAGATAGCGGTCTTCGCTGGCGATCAGGAAACCGCGGGCGCCGGTTTCCATGTTGATCATGCTCTCGAGCATCTCGTCACCCAGTGCCAGAACTTTGTAGGTGTGGGTGTTCCACTTGTTGGCGTCGGCCAGCTGGGTTGCGCTGTACAGCGCAACGCCGCCCACCAGCATGAAAACGAGGATGATGGCGCCGAAGGCGGTCGTGAGTCGGCGAGCGACGGTGAAGGTGTTCATGGATAACTCCTGGGAAACGGAATCTTTGATCAGGCGGCCTGGGCGATCAACCCCGTGTCGGAATTGCCCATGACTTTTTCGATGTCCAGCAGGATCAGCATGCGGTCATTCACGGTGCCGAGGGCCAGCACGGCGCTCGAGTCGATGGTGCCGGCGATGTCGGGGGCCGGGCGCAACTGTTCGGGTGTCAGGGTGATCACGTCGGAAACGGCGTCGACCACCATGCCGACCACTTTTTCTCCGATGTTCAGCACGATGACCACGGTGAAGTCGTTGTACTTGACCTCACGCAGGCCGAACTGGATGCGCATGTCGATGATGGGCACGATCACGCCGCGCAGGTTCACCACCCCCAGGATGTGGTCCGGCGTGTTCACCATATGGGTGGGCTGCTCGTAGGAGCGGATTTCCTGCACGCGCAGGATGTCCACGCCGTACTCCTCATCACCCAGCTTGAAGGCCAGGAATTCGTTGGTTCCGATGGCGGCTTGCTGGGTGCTGGTCGGGGTGCGTTGGGCGTTGTTGAGGTTCATGGTTCAATCTTCCTGGTCTTGTTTCACATGGCTGCGTTTGGGCAGGGCCGTTGCGACGACGCCTCTGAGGGGCACCGCCGGGTCAATCAAAGTCAGAAGCTTTCCCAGCTTTCGACCGCTGCGCCGGTTTGCTCCGTGCGCGGCTCGCTAGATTTCGCGCGTGGTGCCGTCGGTGCCGTGAGCACTGCGGGACCCGCAGTTTTCCGTGTCGTGGGGTGCGCGATGCCGCTGGTCATCGGGAGGTTCGCGCCGATCGTTTTCGCGGGGGCCGAACTCTGCATGGTCAGTCCATGGTCTCCGCTCAGCTTGAAGACGGCGACGGACTGCACCAGTTCGCCGGCCTGAGTTTGCAGGCTGCTGGCCGCAGCTGCCATTTCTTCCACCAGCGCGGCGTTCTGTTGCGTGGCCTGATCCATTTGCGTCACGGCTTCACCCACTTGTGAGACACCGGAGCTTTGCTCGACGCTGGCCGCGCTGATCTCGCCCATGATGTCGGTCACGCGGCGGATGCTGCTGACCACGTTGTCCATGGTGTGTCCGGCTTGATCCGCGAGCGCGCTGCCCTGTGCCACGCGGTTGACGCTGGCGGTGATCAAGGTCTTGATCTCCTTGGCCGCGTCGGCGCTGCGGCTGGCCAGGGTGCGCACTTCGCCAGCCACCACCGCGAAACCGCGACCCTGTTCGCCCGCGCGGGCCGCTTCCACGGCGGCGTTGAGTGCCAGGATGTTGGTCTGGAAGGCGATGCCGTCGATCACGCTGATGATGTCGGCGATCTTCTTGCTGGAATCGTTGATGTCCTTCATGGTGCTGACCACTTGGGCCACCACCTCGCCGCCCTGCACGGCCACGGTGCTGGCGCTCTGGGCCAGTTGATTGGCCTGACGGGCGTTGTCGGCGTTTTGTTTCACGGTCGACGACAGCTCTTCCATGCTGGCGGCGGTTTCCTGGAGCGCGCTGGCCTGGCTTTCAGTGCGGGCCGAGAGGTCGTGATTGCCCTGCGCGATCTCGGCGCTCGCGGTGGAGACCGATTCGCTGCCCTGGCGGACACGGCTCACGATCTGCGACAGGCTGGATTGCATCTGCGCCAGCGCGCCGATCATTTGAGCCAATTCGTCGCGACCCTCGACGGCGATCTGTCGGTTCAGGTCACCCTGGGCTATGGCCTGGGCATTTTCAACAGCCTGACGCAGCGGGGGCACGATGGAGCGCGTCAGCAGCATGACCGCGATCAGACCCAGAACCAGCGCCCCAATGGCGGAGCCGATGATGATCCAGCGTCCCTGGGCCGCGTGCAGTTCCGCCAACTCCAGCTTCGCGTTGAACAATTCAATCTGCCGGTCCTCCAGCTTTTGCAAGGCCCCGAGGTAAGTTTCCGACAGCGGTTTCAACTGTTGCTCAACGAGGGCCGAGACATCCTCGCCGGCCAATTTGCGCTTCAAGATTTCGGCGCGTGGACCGCGGTAATTTTCGCGGGCCTTGTTCACCTCGGCGATCAGGGCCTTGCCCTCCTCGGTCGTGATTTTGGCGACTGCTTTCTTGCTGACTTCCGTCACCATGGCGGAGGTCTGGTCCATTTCGGTCTGCCAGGTCTTGATGCGATTCGTGTCGGTTTCGTTCAGGGCGGCGCGGGTGCGTATCCAGTTCAGCTCGATGGCGCTGCGCCAGGTCGCGACTTGACGCAGACGCTCGTTGTCCGTCGTGCCCATCTCGCGCGCCGTGTGCGCCAGCGCTTGCAGTCGCCACACGCCGATCGATGCGCTGATCGCAAGCAACAGCAGGATCAGACCGAAGGCGAAACCAAGACGCTTGGCGATGGAATAGTTGTTGACGAATTTCATGTTGTTTCTCCAGTTCTATCGGGGTCTGCGCGTGCCGTCACTGCACCGAGGAAGCGACCAGGACTCTTTCGATGTCCAGCAGGATGAGCATGCGGTCGTTCACCGTGCCCAGGGCGAGCACCGCGCTCGAATCAATGGCGCCCGAAATTTCCGGCGCCGCGCGCAGTTGCTCGGGCGTCAGGGTGATCACGTCGGAAACGGCGTCGACCACCATGCCGACCACCTTGTGGCCGATGTTGAGCACGATGACGGCGGTGAAGCTGTCGTAGGTGACGTCGTTCAAGCCAAACTGCATGCGCATGTCGATGATGGGCACGATCACGCCACGCAGGTTGACCACGCCCAGGATGTGCGCTGGCGCATTGACCATGCGGGTGGGCGCCTCGAAAGAGCGGATCTCCTGCACGCGCAGGATGTCCACGCCGTATTCCTCTTTGCCCAGCTTGAACGCCAGGAACTCACGGATGGGCGTGGGCGCCTCAGCGTGCTTGTCTTGCTGTGCGTGATTCAGGACGGTGCTCATGAGTTTCTCCGGGGAAAGGCGGGGTCAGACAATTGCCGCAGCTGCGCCAGCAACTGCTCGAATTCAGTGGACTTGTCGAAGAACCAGTCGGCGCCGGCCTGCAGGCAGCGGCGGCGGTTGTAGTCCGTGGCGTCGTTGGTCAGAACGGCGACCTTGAGCTGCGGGTGATCGAGCTTGAATTGCGGGATCAGTCGCACGGGATCGCCATCGGGCAGAAGCAGGTCCAGCACCACCAACGCAGGTTGCAGGCTAGCCATCAGGTGCTGCGCCAGCATGCAACCCGAAGCCGTCAGCACCCGCTCCACGCCCGGGAGGGCCGCGATCTGGCGGACCAGGCGCAGGCGAATCAGTTCGGAATCATCGACGACCAGAATTTTCATGACCGTCATGGTGCCGACCCAGAGCGCGACGCACCATCGGACACGCCCGGTTCGCGTGTCGGAATCGGATGGGATGGGTAGGACAATTCCTAGCCTGGTGGCGCGACTGGACTCAAGGTGCGCAGCTGCGCTGAGGGGCTTGCCGCAGATGAACGGCAGCCCGGTGTTCGCGCCCTCGCTTGGTGACCGCCCGCGCAGAATGGATCAGGAGCCAGGGGCGCGCAGACAGAAATGAAGCATTCCCCGGGTTCGCTCGCGCGGCCGGGGTGGGTCTGCGTCGGTGTATCGACGGGAAAGTATCCGCTTAGCCTGCAAGGGCCAAGAATTTGCGGTGTGTCAACGCTTTGGGATTCGTGCCACCGGCACCCATCCTGAACACCGCCACGGCCTGCACGAGTTCCTGGGCCTGCCCCTTGAGACTACCGGCGGCTGCGGCCATTTCTTCCACCAGCGCGGCGTTTTGCTGGGTGGCCTGGTCCATTTGCGTCACGGCTTCACCCACTTGTGAGACACCGGAGCTTTGTTCGGCGCTGGCGGCGCTGATCTCCCCCATGATGTCCGTCACCCGGCGGATGCTGCTGACCACCTCACTCATGGTGCTACCAGCCTCATCCGCCAGCGCGTTGCCTTGTTCCACGCGGGCCACGCTGTCGGTGATCAAGGTCTTGATTTCCTTGGCCGCGTCCGCGCTGCGGCTGGCGAGGTTGCGCACCTCACCTGCGACCACCGCGAAACCACGGCCCTGTTCTCCCGCGCGGGCCGCTTCCACGGCCGCGTTCAGCGCCAGGATGTTGGTCTGGAAAGCGATGCCGTCGATGACGGAAATGATGTCGGCGATCTTCTTGCTCGAGTCATTGATGGCCCTCATGGTGCTGACCACTTGGGCCACCACCTCGCCGCCCTGCACGGCCACGGTGCTGGCGCTCTGGGCCAGCTGATTGGCCTGGCGGGCGTTGTCGGCGTTCTGCTTGACCGTCGACGACAGTTCCTCCATGGAGGCCGCCGTCTCTTCAAGCGCACTGGCTTGGTTTTCGGTGCGTGCCGACAGATTCTGGTTGCCTTGGGCGATCTCCGCGCTCGCGTTGGACACCGATTCACTGCTCAGGCGCACGGTGCTCACTACGCCAACGAGGTTGTCCTGCATCCGTTTGAGCTGGGCCATCAGGCTGGCCGTGTCACCCGCACGAAGTTCGATGTGCGTGCTCAGATCGCCGGCACCCACGCTCTGCGCCACCAAGGCCGCCTCGCCCGGCTCGGCGCCAAGCTGGCGGCTGATGGTGCGCGTCATCCGCCAGCCAAACAAGGCAGCCAGGAGAATGCCGCCTGCGGTGGCCGCCAAGGAGAGGGTGACGATCTGGGTGCGGCGTGCTTCTGCGGCCTCGTATTCCATCTTTGCCACGTCCATTTGCAGTTGCACCAAGGCATCGATGTCTTTCTTGACCGCCAGGTAGAGCGTGCGGATTTTCTGCTCCATCAGGTTTTGCGCCGTCGCCATGTCATTGGCGCGCAGTGCCGCCAACGCGGGGGCGAAAGACTCCTGGTCAAACTTCTTGCGGTCTTGCGCGAAGTTCTTCGCAAGAATTTTTTCCTCCTCGGTCAGGTACGTCAGCATGTAGGCGTCCCAGATCTTGCTGATTTCCGTCATGTTGGCTTCGATCGCCGTCACGTTGGTGGCGATGGCACTCGGGTCCGGCGTGCGCAGCGCCTCGGAAATGAGGAATTGATTGCTGATCAGTCTGGCTCCAATATCACCCAATTGACCCGCTGGAACGGTACGGTCTTCATAGACCGTTTTCAAGGCCACCTTGGTGGCATCGATGCCGAACAGGCCGATGCCTCCGATCACGATCAGCAGCAAGGCCTGGAGACCAATCAGCAGCGAAAGCCGCGTGGATATCTTCATGTCGGTCATGACGCTTCCTTGTTGGAGTGTGAGCGGCTCTTGCATTCCGTGGGCCGTCATGGGCTGACGTGGAAATGGTTGGGGGCGGACAGCAGCTGCAGTTGATTCAAGAACTGCTCAAACTGGGTGGATTTGTCGAAGAACCAGTCGGCGCCCGCTTGCTGGCAGCGCAGGCGCTGGCGGCCTGTGGCGTCATTGGTCAGCACGGCGACCTTGAGGTCCGTGTGCTCGCTCTTGAAAACCGGGATCAGGTGCACAAGGTCCCCCTCGGGCAGTTGGAGGTCCAGCACCAGCAGCGACGGTTTCATGCGCGTGAGCAACTTTTGCGCTTGGACGCCTGTCGAGGCGAGCCACACTTGCTCAAGGCCAGGGATGGCACCGACCTGCCAGCTCAGGCGCAAACGGATGTGCTCGGAATCATTGACGACCAGGATTTTCATGACCGTCATGGTGCAGACGCGGGGCGCGACGCACCATCGGACACGCCCGGTTCGCGTGTCGGAAAGGGACGAAACGGGTAGGGCGATTCCTAGCCGCGTCCGTGCAATGGAGTCAGTTCAGAGCAGGCCATGCTGCATGGCGTAGCGCACCAGCTCGGCGGTGCTGCCCAGGTTGAGCTTTTCCAGCAGCCGGGTTTTGTGCGTGCTGACCGTCTTGTTGCTGATGCACAGTTGCGCGGCGATCTCGTTGACGCCCAGGCCCGCCACCAGCAAGCGGAATACTTCCAATTCGCGATCTGACAAGTTTTGGTGTGGCGCTTGATCGCTGCTCAGCGACATGTCGAAGACCAGCTTTTCCGCCAACTCGGGCACGATGTATTTGCCGCCGCCCGCGACCTTGCGGATCGCGCCCAGCAGCACCTCCATCTCGCTGTCCTTGGTCACGTAGCCGCTGGCGCCGGCTTTCAGCACGCGCGCGGCCACCTGCCCCTCGTTGTGCATGCTCAGCACGAGGATGGGCAGGGTGGGCCAGTGCGACTTGACGCGCGTGATCAGGTCCGCCCCGCTCAGCCCGGGCATATTGACGTCCAGCAGCAGCAGGTCCGGCAGTTCCCGTCGCAGTCCTTCCAGTACCTGGGCTCCATCCACCGCTTCGGCCCGCACCTCGATGTCCGGCGCCAGCGACAGCAGCTGTCGCAGGCCGCTGCGCACGATGGCGTGGTCGTCGGCAATCATCAGACGAATCATGTCGTTTCCTGTGGCGTGTAGTCCGTCTGCAGCGGGACCCGGGCCGTCACGGTCGTGCCCTGGCCGATGGCGCTCTCCACGGTCAGTTCACCCTCCAGGGCCAGTGCCCGCTCCTGCATGCCCAGCAGGCCGAAGGAGCGCCCCTGAGCGCGGCTCGCGGCGTCGAAGCCCTGGCCGTCGTCGCGGATGCGCAGCACGAGCTGCCCGTTCTCCTGCCGCAGGCTGACCCGGACCGAGCGCGCCTGCGCGTATCGGCTCACGTTCGTGAGGGATTCCTGCACGATGCGAAAGAGGCCGATGGCGCGGTGCTCGGGCATGTCGATGGCGGGCGTCTCGATCTCCAGCGTGCAAGGTATGCCCGCGTGACGCTGGAATTCGCCGCTGAGCCATTCCAGTGCCGGCACCAGACCCATGTCCAGGGCCGAGGGTCGCAGATGGCTGGCCACGTTGCGCACGCCCTGGATGGCGCGGTCGACCAGGGCGCGCATGCCCTGTAAACGGTCCTTGAAACCACTGTCGCTGTTGCCGTAGGTCAGGTCGGCGTAGGTCAGATCCATGCGCAGGGCCGTCAGCACCTGGCCCAGCTCGTCGTGCACCTCGCGCGCGATGTTCTTGCGTTCGTATTCGCGCATGGCGTCGCCCCGCGCGGCCAGCTCGCGTAGGCGCTGGCGCGAGGCGATGACTTCCTGCTGAATGCGCTGGCTCTCGGTCACGTCGCGCACCACCGTCATCAGCAGGGGGCCGCGATTGGTGCGCAGCAGTCCGACGCTGAGGTCGCCGGTGAACTCGCTGCCGTCGCCGCGCATGCAATCCGTGCTCACGCCCAGTTGCAAGTCCCCAGGCCCCAGATCCGCGTACACCGAGCGGCGCTGCAGATGGTGCTCGCGCAGGCGCGGGGGAATCAGCATTTCCACCGGCTGGCCCATCAGCTGCTCGCGCCGGTAGCCGAACATGGCCAGGGTGCGCGCGTTCACCTGCACGATGCGCCACCGGGTGTCGGCCAGGATGATGGCGTCGGGCGCGTACTCCAGCGCGTCGCGGAACATGCCTTCCAGGCTGCGCCGCTGCGCGTTCAGGGCGACATGGGCGCGCACCCGTGCCAGCAGCACCGGCACGGACAGCGGCTTGGTGACGTAGTCCGCGCCTCCCGCCTTGAAGCCTTCCGTCTGGGCCTGCACGTCGTCCTGGGCGCTCATGAAGATGACGGGCACGTCGCGCAGGGTCTCGTCCTGCTTGAGGAGCTGGCAGATCTCGTAGCCGTCCATGCCCGGCAGCATCACGTCCAGCAGGATCAGGTCGGGCGTGATGGACTCGCGGGCAAAGGCCAGCCCTTCCTCGCCCGTGACCGCGCTCGTCACCACGTAGCCCTCGCGTTCCAGCAGCACGGTGGCCAGCAGCCGGATTTCGGGGCTGTCGTCGATGACGAGGATGTGGGCGCCGGAACGAGGTTGCTGGTTCATGGGTGAGGTGGGGTCGGCCTCAGGGGTGGACGAGTTGGCATGGTAGCGCGCCACGGTGTGCCTCTCAGGCCGGGGTCCTGGCCAGCCAAGTGTGCAGGGCCTGATCCAGGGCCTGTAGCGCCTCTTCCAAGTCCGACAGCAAGGGCGCGATCTGATCGACCGCGCCGTCGGCCCCCAGCGATTCGATGCGCCGTGTCAGGGTCACGGCTGGCGCAGCCGCGAAGTTGCCAAGCACGCCTCGCAAGGCGTGGGCACCGCGTTGCAGGGCCGCGGCATCGGCACGCTGCGCGGACTCTCGTAGCGCGTGCAGTTGCCCCGGCCAGTTTTCGCGAAAGGATGCGGCGATGATGCGCACCACCGTGGCGTCGGCGCCATCCAGGCCACGTTGGTAGTCGAAGGCCGACATGTCCTCGGGCGCAGGGGGCTGGCCGCGTGCGATGGCGACCGGGGGGGGAAGAATAGGCGCGCCGCCTTGCAACACCTGCCGCAATTCCTCGGGTTCGATGGGTTTGCCCAGATGGCCGTCCATGCCGGCCGCGAGGCAGCGCGCGCGGTCTTCCGGCAGCACGTTGGCGGTGAGGGCGACGATGCGTGCGTGGTAACCGCTGGATCTCTCGTGCTCGCGGATGCGGCGTGTGGCCTGCAGGCCATCCAGCACGGGCATCTGCATGTCCATCAGGATCAGGTCATACGGCGGGTCGGCCTGGATGGCCATGTCGGCAGCCTCTTCACCGTTGCAGGCCAGGGCCACCGCGTGGCCCTCTTGCCGCAGCAGGTGCAGCATGAGATGCTGGTTGATTTCGTTGTCCTCGGCCAGCAGGATGTTCAGCGCATGCATATGCGCGGGGCGGGTCTGCCTGGGCGGACTTGCCTGCATCGACTCGCTCTCGGTGCGACGCACGTCCACGCCGAAGACCGCAGTGAAGTGGAAGGTGCTGCCCTGACCAGGGCTGCTGCGCACCCCGATCTCGCCCTGCATGGCCTGGACCAGCTTGGTGCAGATGGCCAGGCCCAGGCCCGTGCCGCCGAAGCGGCGGGTGATGGAGGCGTCGGCCTGGGTGAAGGGCTGGAAGATCGTTTGCTGCTGGGCCTCTTCGATGCCGATGCCAGCGTCGATGACGTCGAAGTGCAGGGTCACCGGACCCGTGCGCTCGCCTTGCGCCTGCATGTGCACGCGGACCGTGACGGCACCGTCCTTGCTGAACTTGATGGCGTTGCCCACCAGGTTGACCAGCACCTGGCGCAGGCGCCCCGGGTCGCCTATCAGGTGCTCGGGCAGGTGCCTGGCCGGTTCGTAGACCAGCCGCAGACCCTGCTCACGCGCCTGGCTTTCCAGGCTGTTGAGCGTGCCTTGCACCAGTGCGTGAAGATGGAAGGGGCGGGGGTCGAGCGTGAACTGGCCGGCCTCGATCTTGGAAAAGTCGAGGATGTCGTTGATGATGGTCAGCAAGGTGTCGGCCGATCGACGCACCATGCCCAGGTAGTCGCGTTGTTCGGTGTTTAGCGTCGTGCCCAGGGCCAGGTTGGTCATGCCGATGATGCCGTTCATGGGGGTGCGGATTTCGTGGCTCATGACCGCGAGGAACTCGCTCTTGGCGCGGCTGGCCGCCTCGGCCGCCTGCTTGGCCTCCTGCAGCAGGGCACGTTCGGCCTCGCGCTCTCGCACCACCTGCAGTACCCGATCCGCCAGTGCCCCGAGATCCATGCCTTGGGTGAGGGGCGGCTGCGGCGCGTCGGGGAGCAAGCGGGCCAGCGCTTGGCGCAAGGCGGTGAGGGCCAGCTCGCGCTGTCGCAGCTCACGGTGCAGCTCTCGCGAGATGCGTTGCATCACGTCGAAGGTCGGGCGAAACTCCTCCGGCACGGCTTGCACCATCCGCGCGGTGATCTGCTCGAACTGCGGGCTGCCCGCGAGCAGTTCGCCGTCGACGTCAAACTGTTGGAAAGACTTGAGCCAGCGTTGCAAGGAATACCAGATGACCAGCAGCCCCCCCAGCAGGCTCGCGGCGATGAGCGCCAGCACGGTGAGCAGCAGCAGCCACAGCTCACGCACGACGGTATCGACGGCGAACTGCAGGCGCAGCACACCGTAGTCCTGTCCGCCGACCGTGATGGGGCGGTTGAGGTCGGGGAGCAGTTCGGCGACGCGGCTGCGCATCCATGCAGGGGCGTAAGCCTCGGTGTTGACGGATGGGTTGCTGCTGCGAACCACGCCACCGCCCAGGTCGATGAAGGCAGCGGAGGCGAAAGGCGAGCCGAACACATTGCTGGCCAGGGTGCGCTGGATGGTGTCGTAGTCGCCGATGACCGCGCTCTCGGTGATGGTCTGGGCCGTGGCTTCCATCAGGATGGTCGCCGTCTGCTGGATCTTTTGGATCTCTTCCCGGAATTCGTAGTTGTAGAACAGCCAGAGCCCGCTGCCGAAGAAGAGCAGCAGGGTGCCGATGTAGAGCGCGAAGACCCGCTTGACCAGCGAGTTCGGCAGCAGGTGGGGCAGCGGATTTCGCATGGCGCGGCTCACCGCAGTTGAGGGGGCGCGCTTTGGTAGAAGCGGCGGTAGGCCGTGTAGTCGGACAGGGTGGCGGGGATGAAGTGCGCGTCCATGGGCAGGCCCACCATCTCCGAGGTACGTCGCAGGACCTGGCGTCCCGCCGGGTCCTCGTGCATGGTCAGGAAAGCCTGGGCGACAGCCCGGGCGTCCTTCTCGGGCACCTTGCCCGAGACCATCAGGGCCAGGTCGTTGAAGGGCTCGGAACTCCAGAGCACGCGGAACTTCTTGCCTTCGCGCTTCGCATAGCCTTCGATGAGCTGCGAATTGCCGCCAGCGGCCATGGCCTTCCCAGCGAACAGTTGAGCCAGCGCGCCGTTCTGGTTGCCGCCAAAGACCACCTTGACGTCGATGCCGCTGTTGAGCAGGTGGGCATACGGGACCTTGTAGATCACGAAGGCCTCGGGGCCGGCGAAGGCCACTTCCTGTCCCTTGAGTTGTTCCAGCCGGGTGATGGGCGAATCCTCGGGCACGACGATCTGACCCATGATGGGTGGCACCTGGCGTCGACCGAAGACCTTCCAGCCCAGCTGCTCGCGCTCGGGGCTGAACAGGTGGTTGCTGAACACGAATTCCACCTCCTGGGTCAGCACGTAGGCGGTGGTGTCGGCCGAGGTGCGTGCGATCTTGAGCGTGAGCTTGACGCCGCTTTTGTCCGAGATGTACTGGATGATGGGGTTCCAGTAGGCCGCCATCAGCGGTATGTCGTACTGGTTGACGGGCGAGAAGCGGTAGCCAGCCTCTCCGGTCTGAGCGGACGCCAGCTTAAGGGGCGCCAGACTGAGTGGCAGCGAGGCCGCAAGGGCCAGCAGGGTGCGCAGCATCGTCATGGGTTGCGGTCGGGCAAGGCCCCAGGCGGTGGAGGGAAAACCAAGCTTACTCCAGTCCCCGGTGCCAGGGGGCGGCCGGCGTGCTCATCCGAAAAATTCGTGGACACAGGCTCTAGACTCGGGGGATGTCCTTGTTGCTCCTGTTGCTGCTGCCGTTCGCCGGCAGCGTCATCGCCGCGCTGCTGCCGACCAATGCGCGCAACCTCGAATCGCTCTGGGCCGCGGTGGTGGCCTTGGCGGTGGCCGTGCCGCTGGCCCTGCTGTACCCGCAGGTCAGTGCCGGCGCGGTGCTGAACGAGCGCCTGAGCTGGCTGCCCGGCCTGGGCGTGGACCTGGTGGTGCGGCTGGATGGTTTCGCCTGGATGTTCGCCATGCTGGTCAGCGCCATGGGGCTGCTGGTCATTGTCTATGCCCGTTATTACCTGGCGCCGGAGGATCCTGCCGCCCGTTTCTACTCGCTGCTGCTGGGTTTCATGGGCGCCATGCTGGGCGTGGTGGTCTCGGGCAACCTGATCCAGCTCGTGGTCTTCTGGGAACTGACCAGCGTCTTCTCCTTCCTGCTGATCGGTTACTGGTACCACCGCAAGGACGCGCGGCGCGGCGCGCGCATGGCCTTCACCGTGACGGCCACCGGCGGCCTGGCTCTGCTGGGCGGTGTGCTGGTGCTGGGCCATATCGTGGGCAGCTACGAGCTGGACGCCGTGTTGGCGGCGGGCGCGCAGGTGCGCGCGCATGCGCTGTATCCATTGGCCCTGGTGCTGGTGCTGCTGGGCGCGCTGACCAAGAGCGCGCAATTTCCTTTCCACTTCTGGCTGCCGCGCGCCATGGCCGCGCCCACGCCGGTTTCGGCCTACCTGCATTCCGCGACGATGGTGAAGGCAGGTGTCTTCCTGATGGCCCGCCTGTGGCCCGTGCTCGCGGGCACCGACGCCTGGTTCTGGATCGTGGGCGGCGCAGGTCTGGCCACGCTGCTGCTCGGCGCTTATGTCGCCATGTTCCAGAACGACCTCAAGGGCTTGCTGGCCTATTCGACGATCAGCCACCTTGGGCTCATCACCTTGCTGCTGGGCCTCAACAGCGAGATGGCGGCGGTGGCGGCGGTCTTCCACATGATGAACCACGCGACCTTCAAGGCCTCGCTCTTCATGTCGGTGGGCATCATCGACCACGAGACCGGCACGCGCGACATGCGTCGCCTGGGCGGGCTGTACCGCGCCATGCCCATCACGGGCACCTTGGCCATCGTGGCCTGCGCGGCCATGGCTGGCGTGCCGCTGCTCAACGGTTTCCTGTCGAAGGAGATGTTCTTCTCCGAGACCGTGTTCGTGAGCGGGCAACCTTGGCTGGAAGTCGGTTTGCCGCTGGCCGCCACCGTGGCTGGCGTGTTTGCCGTCGTGTATTCACTGCGATTCGGGCATGGTGTGTTTTTCGGCCCCGCCTCGGCCGACTGTCCGCGCCAACCCCACGAGCCCGTGCACTGGATGCGGGTGCCCGTGGAACTGCTGGTGCTGGCCTGCGTGGTGGTGGGCACGCTGCCGGACTGGTCGGTCGGGCTCTTGCTGGACACCGCCGCGCGGCCGGTGGTGGGCGGGGTGCTGCCGGAGTACAGCCTCGCGGTCTGGCACGGCTTCAACACTCCCCTGCTCATGAGCCTGGTCGCCACGGCCGGTGGTGTGCTGGCGTACCTCATCTTCCGGCGGGTCTTGAAGCGTCGCACCGCGCGCACGGCCCCGCTGCTGAACCTGGACGGTCAGCGCCTGTTCGAGGGCGCTCTGGCCGCCGTGAGCGCGGCCGCGGCCGCGCTACGCCGCTGGACGGGTTCGCCCCGCCTGCAGCCGCAGCTGTCTGCAATCCTGGTCGTGACCCTGGTGGTGGGCGCCGCGTCGGCCTTGATCGTGCCCTTGACCTGGGGCGACCGCGCGCGGGTGCCGGCCTCGCCTGCCTTCGTGCTGCTCTGGGTCGTGGGTGGGGCCTGCGCCCTGGGCGCGGCCTGGCAGGCCAAGTTCCACCGGTTGGCTGCGCTCATCATGCTGGGCGTCGTCGGCTTGGCGCTGTGCATCACCTTTGCCTGGTTCTCGGCGCCTGACCTCGCGCTGACCCAACTCGCTGTGGAGGTGGTGACCGTGGTGCTCTTCCTGCTGGGCCTGCGCTGGATGCCCAAGCGTGTTGAACAGGACGATCCGCGCATCGAGCGGCGCGTGTTCTGGCGCCGCCGGCGTGACTTGGTGATCGCGCTGGCGGTGGGTGTGGGCCTCTCGGCTTTGTCCTATGCCTTGCTGACGCGCCAGGCGCCCTTGTCCATCGCCCCCTTCTTCATCGAGCAGGCCCTGCCTGGTGGCGGGGGCAGCAACGTGGTCAATGTGATGCTGGTGGACTTTCGCGCCTTCGACACCCTGGGCGAGATCACGGTGCTGGGCATCGTGGGGCTCACGGTTTACGCGCTGCTGCGGCGCTTCCGCCCGCCGCAGGAGGCCATCGAGGTGCCTACACAGCAGCGCGTGGGCGCGATAGGGGCCGACTTGCGCGTGTCCTCGAGCGGCGATGGCCTGCCCGACTACATGGGTGTGCCGGCCGTGCTGGTGCGCTTGCTGCTGCCGGTGGCGTGGCTGTTCGCCGTCTACCTCTTCATGCGCGGGCACAACGAGCCCGGCGGTGGTTTCGTGGCCGGTCTGGTGGTGGCCATCGCCTTCCTGGCCCAGTACATGGTGGCAGGCACGCGCTGGGTCGAGGATCGGACGCGCCTGCTGCCGCCGCGCTGGATCGCCGTGGGGCTGCTGATCGCGCTGGCCACGGGGCTGGGGTCCTTGGTTCTGGGTTATCCCTTCCTGACCACGCACACCGCGCACCTCACCTTGCCCTGGCTGGGCGAAGTCCATGTGCCCTCGGCGTTTTTCTTCGACCTGGGCGTGTTCGCCGTGGTCGTGGGTGCCACCTTGCTGCTCCTGATCGCCATCGCGCACCAGTCGCTGCGCGCACACCGGCAGATTGAAACACCCCCCGAGACGCAGCGCGTCTCCCCCCTCCAGGGGGGCGCTCCCAGTGGCCTGGCGGAGCCAGCTCCACGGGAGCCCTGGCATGAAGGCCGTCCACTCGGCTTGGGGCGGGGGCACTGACATGGAAGTCGTGATCTCCATCGCCATCGGCATCATGGCCGGCTCCGGCGTCTGGCTGCTGCTGCGTCCGCGCACCTTCCAGGTGCTGATCGGTCTGTCCCTGCTGTCCTATGCCATCAACCTTTTCATCTTCAGCGTGGGCAGCCTGGCCATCGACAAGGAGCCCATCGTGGTGCCGGGCCTGGCCGCCACGCTCGAGAACTACACCGATCCGCTGCCGCAGTCCCTGGTGCTGACCGCCATCGTGATCGGTTTCGCGACCACGGCCCTGTTCCTGGTGGTGCTGCTCGCGCTGCGGGGACTCTCGGGCGGTGACCATGTGGATGGCCGGGAGGAGCGCCCGTGACAGACCTGCTTTCCTTGTCGATGGCCCCGCACCTCGTCGCCGCGCCGGTGCTGCTGCCGTTGGCGACGGCCGCGCTCATGCTGATGCTGGGCGAGGGGCAGCGACGGCTCAAGTCCGTGGTCAACCTCGTTTCTACACTGGGTGGACTGCTGCTGGCTGCGCATCTCCTGCTGCAGGTGCACGCGCGGGAGCTGCCCTTGGCCTTCGGCGTCTACCTGCCTGGCAACTGGCCCGTGCCTTTTGGCATCGTGCTGGTGGCGGACCGGCTCTCGGCCCTGATGCTGGTGCTCACCGGTTGCATCGGCCTGGCCTCCCTGCTCTATGCCTTGGCGCGCTGGCACCAGGCGGGCGTGTACTTCCACGTGCTGTTCCAGCTGCAGCTCATGGGTTTGTATGGTGCCTTCCTGACGGCCGATCTGTTCAACCTCTTCGTGTTCTTCGAGGTGCTGCTCGCGGCAAGCTACGGCCTGCTGCTGCACGGCGGGGGCGCACCGCGCGTGCGCGCGGGCCTGCATTACATCGTGGTCAATCTGGTGGCCTCGCTGCTGTTCCTGATCGGCGTTGCCGTGCTCTACGGCGTCACGGGCACGCTCAACATGGCCGACATCGCGGCCAAGCTGCCCCTGGTGCCCGTGGCCGACCGCGGCCTGTTGCACGCGGGCGCGGCCATCCTGGCCGTGGCCTTCCTGGCCAAGGCCGCGCTCTGGCCCTTGAACTTCTGGCTGCCGAGTGCCTATGGCGCGGCCAGTGCGCCGGTGGCGGCGTTGTTCGCCATCCTGACCAAGGTGGGTGTGTATGCGGTGCTGCGCCTGTGGACCCTGTGCTTTCCGGCCGAGGCCGGTGGTGGCGAGCCCTTCGGGGGCGCGGTCCTGGTCTGGGGCGGCGTGGCCACCCTGGCTTTTGCCGCCGTGGGCATGCTGGCCTCGCAGCAACTGGGGCGTTTCGCGGCCTACAGTGTGATCGCTTCCTCGGGCACGCTGCTGGCGGCCTTCGGCTTCGGTAGTTCGGCGCTGGCCGGGGGCGCGCTGTTCTACCTGGCCAGCTCCACGCTGGCCGCCGCCGCGCTCTTCCTGCTGGTGGAACTGCTGGAGCGCGCGCGCCAGGTTGAACTGGGTCCGGAAGAAATCGACGACGGCCAGGACACCCTGCCGGCCTTCATCGCGTCCGAGCCCTTGCCGGGCGTCAACCTCGACGACGACGAGGAGGTGCTGATCGGCCGCGCCATTCCGGCCGCCCTGGCTTTCCTGGGATTGACCTTCGCGGTCTGTGCACTGGTGGTCAGTGGCCTGCCGCCGCTGTCGGGTTTCGTGGCCAAGCTGGCCATGCTGACGGCCCTGCTCGAATTGCAGCGTCCGGCGGCCTGGGCGCTGTTCGCGCTGCTGCTGCTGTCGGGCCTGATGGCCGCCACGGCCCTGCTGCGCATCGGCATGCGACATTTCTGGACCGCCGAGGCGCGGCCCTCGCCGCGGCTGCGCGTGGCCGAGACCTTGCCCATTGGCCTGCTGCTGGCCGGGGGGCTGACCCTGGTGATGCAGGGCGGGCCGGCTCTGGACTACATGCGCAAGACGGCCGCGACCCTGCATGCGCCCGGCCACTACATCGGGGCAGTGATGTCGGCGCGGCCTCTGCCCTCGCCATCCATCGCCGCGCAACAGGGACAGGAGGTCCGGCCATGAAGCGTTGGTTTCCTGCGCCCTTGCTCTCGGCTGGTCTGCTGGCCTTGTGGCTCATGCTGAACCGCAGCCTCAGCCCCGGCAATCTCTTGCTGGGCTTGCTGTTGGCGCTGGTGTTGCCCGTGCTTGCCGCACCCTTGCGCCCGGCCGCTCCCCGGGTGCGCCGACCGCTGCTGCTGGTGCGCCTGATCCTGCGCGTCGGCGGCGACGTGGTGGGGTCCGGGCTTGACGTTGCGCGGGGCGTGCTGGGTGCGCGTCGTGCGCCCCCGATCAGCCGCTTTGTCGTGGTACCGCTGGACCTGCGCAACGACCACGCCCTGGCCGCGCTGGCCATGATCACTTCGGTGATTCCCGGCACGGTCTGGTGCGAGCTGGCCCCGGACCGCAGCCGACTGCTGCTGCATGTCTTTGACGTGGTCGGCGACGACGCCGCGTTCATTCACCACTACAAGACCCGCTACGAGCAACCCTTGCTGGAGATCCTGCCATGAGCGCCATGAGTCCGCTGCTCACTTACGCCATCGCCGCCACCTTGGTGCTCTACGTCCTGGCCATGGGGCTGGGCTTGTTGCGCCTCCTGCGGGGCCCCAGCGCCCAAGACCGGGTGCTGGCGCTGGATTTCATCTACGTCGTCGGCATGCTGGTCATGCTCGCGCTGGCCATACGCTACGACAGCAGCATGTACTTCGAGGGGGCCTTTCTGATGGTGCTGTTCGGCTTCGTGGGTTCTCTGGCGCTGGCCAAGTTCCTGCTGCGTGGTGAGGTGATCGAATGACGCCCTGGAGTGACTACCTGGTCGCCGCCTTGCTGTTGCTCAGCGGCGTGGTGGTGCTGGCCGCCGGCCTGGGTCTGTGGCGCCTGCCGGACTTCTTTACGCGCATGCACGCGCCCGCCCTGGCTTCCACGCTGGCCGCCTGGATCGTGACCCTGGCCTCCATCGTTCATTTCTCGGCGCGCGCGGGCGGGCTGTCCTTGCATGTCTGGCTGATCATCATCATCCTGTCCATCACCGCGCCGGTGACCACCATCGTGCTGGCGCGGGCCGCGCTGTTCCGCCGTCGTCGCGCGGGCGACGCCTTGCCGCCACCGCTGGGCAACGCCCGTGACGGCGAGGGCCTCCGCCCATAACCCTGGTTTCGGTCAGCCAAGATCGGGTCGCTTCGGCGGCGGCACACTTTTCGGTGGGGCGCCAAGGGCGGCGGGATCGCGTGGACGCGGGAAAAGTCGGTTATCTTTGGTCCTCATCCCCAATCACCGATTTGCTCCTTTTTTGAGAGCGCACGCATGCCCCACGACGTCAGTCTGATCGCCACCATCGCCTTCGGTTTCGGGATCGCCATGGTGCTGGGCCTTTTGGCCAGCAAGCTCCACATGCCGCCACTGGTGGGGTATCTGGTCGCCGGCATCGTGGTCGGGCCGAATTCACCGGGGTTCGTCGCCGACGTGGGCCTGGCCGGGCAGTTGGCCGAAATCGGCGTGATGCTGCTGATGTTCGGCGTGGGCCTGCACTTTTCCCTGAAGGATCTGATGGCGGTGCGCCGCATCGCCTTGCCGGGCGCCCTGGTGCAGATCGCGGTGGCCACCGCCCTGGGCATGGGGGTCTCCTGGTTCTGGGATTGGGGCTTGGGCGGTTCGCTGGTCTTCGGCCTCTGTCTCTCCGTGGCCAGCACTGTGGTTTTGCTGCGGGCGTTGGAAGCCAAGAACCTGCTCAAGTCCGTCAATGGCCAGATCGCCGTGGGCTGGCTGGTGGTCGAGGACTTGGTGATGGTGATGGTCCTGGTGCTGCTGCCTGCTGTGGCCGAGGTGCTGGCCCCCCCGACCCCGGGCGCGGCCCACGCCATTTCCGCGAGCGACATCTGGACCACGGTGGGCATCACCCTGGCCAAGGTGACGGCCTTCATCGTGCTGATGCTGGTGGTGGGGCGGCGCGTGCTGCCGCGCCTGCTCTGGTGGGTGTCGCGCACCGGTTCGCGCGAGTTGTTCACGCTCAGCGTCGTGGCCGTGGCGGTGGGCGTGGCTTTCTTCGCCGGCACGCTGTTCGACGTGTCCTTCGCGTTGGGCGCCTTCTTCGCCGGCATGATGATGCGTGAATCCGAGTTCAGCCATCGCGCGGCCGACGAGTCCCTGCCCCTGCGCGACGCCTTCGCCGTCCTCTTCTTCGTCTCGGTGGGCATGCTGTTCGACCCGGCCGTCGTCATCGAGCAACCCTTCAGGCTGCTGGCCGTGGTGGCCATCATCCTGGTCGGCAAGACGGTGGCCGCCGTGGCGCTCGTGTTGCTGTTCCGTTACCCCTTCAACACCGCGCTGACCGTGGGCGCCAGCCTGGCGCAGATCGGCGAGTTCTCCTTCATCCTGGCCGGCATGGGTGTGGCGCTCAACATGATGCCGCCCGAGGGGCAAAGCCTGGTGCTGGCCGGCGCCCTGATCTCGATCGCGCTCAACGCTTCGCTGTTCGCCGCGGTCGATCCGATCCGGCGCTGGCTGCTGGCGCGTTCCGAGTTCGCGCGTCGCCTGGAGTTGCGCGACGATCCGCTGTCCGAACTGCCCATGACGACCGACCCGCGCCTGCTGACCAAGCAGGTGGTGCTGGTGGGATACGGGCGCGTGGGCCGCCGCATCGCGCGCAGCCTGAGCGATAACCACATTCCTTATGTGGTGGCCGAGCAGAACCGTGAAATCGTGGATGCCTTGCGCAAGAAAGGCGTGCCGGCTGTCAGTGGCGACGCCCAGACGCCGGAGGTGTTGATCCAGGCCCATGTGACGCGCGCGGCCATGCTGGTCATCGCCATTCCCGATGTCGTGAACGTGCGCCAGATGGTCGACATCGCGCGCCAACTCAACCCCGAGATCCAGGTGGTGCTACGCACTCACAATGACGAAGAAGCCGAATTGCTACAGAAGGAAACGCAGGGCACGGTCTTCCTGGGTGAGCATGAACTGGCCCGCGGCATGACGGACCATGTGCTGCATCAGCTCCTGCACGGACGCGCGCGCGGGCATGGACCCAAGACCGGACTCTGAATCTTCGTACTCTCCGGTGAACTACCGATGCCGGTTTGGCGCGGTTATTGCATTGTCCGGGCTTCACAACTTCGAGGTGATCCGCGATGAAATTGAAACTGTTTGTTCTGTTGGCCGCATGCGTCATCGGTTCCACCGGGCTGCAAGCCAAGACCTTCAAGTGGTCCAGCGCGAGTGACATCGCGACCTGGGACATCCACTCTCAGAACAATGCGCTGCAAAGCGGCATCCATGCCGCCGTCTACGAAAGTCTGGTCTATTACAACAGCCGCACCTTCAAGGTCGAGCCCGTGCTGGCCACGGCCTGGACCCAGGTCACGCCGACCCAGTTGCGCGTGACCCTGCGCACGGGCGTCAAGTTCCACGACGGCTCGGCCTTCACGGCCGACGATGCCGTGTTCTCCCTGCAGCGCGCCATGGCGCCGACTTCCAACTTCACGCCCTTCATCCAGGGCATCGATCGCGTGGTCAAGGTCAATGCCAACACCATCGACGTGTTCACCAAGGCACCCAACCCAGTGCTGCTCAACCAGATGACCGAGCTGCGCATGATGAGCAAGGCCTGGGCCGAGAAGAACAACTCGGTGGCGCCCAAGGACATCAAGGTTCCGGAAGAGAACTTCGCCCACCGCAACGCCAATGGCACCGGTCCCTACATGCTCAAGGAATGGGTGCCAGACCAACGCATGGTCCTGAGCAAGAACCCGAACTGGTGGGGCACCGCGCCCACCAATGTGACCGAGATCGTCTACACCCCGGTGCGCGCCGTTGCCACCCGCATGGCCGCCCTGCTGTCGGGCGAGGTGGATTTCGTGCTTGACCCCAGCCCACAGGATTTGCCGCGTGTGCGCGGTCAGGCTGGTCTGAAGGTCCTGGACGGGGTGGAGAACCGCACCGTCTTCTTCGGCATGGACCAGCATCGCGACGAGCTGGTTGGCAGCAGCGTCAAGGGCAAGAACCCGCTCAAGGACCTGCGCGTGCGCAAGGCCCTCTACCAAGCCATCGACACCGCCGCCATCGCGCGCGTGACCATGCGCGGCCTGGGCGAGCCCACCGGCGCACTGGTGGCGCCGCAGGTGGCTGGCTGGACCGAGTCCGTGCACAAGCGTCACCCCTATGACGTGGCCGCAGCCCAGCGGCTGCTGGCCGAAGCCGGTTACAAGGACGGTTTCGAGGTGGACTTCGCCTGCCCGAACAACCGCTACATCAACGACGAAGCCATCTGCCAGGCCGTGACCGCCATGTGGGCGCGCATCGGCGTCAAGGCCAAGCTGCGCACCCTGCCGCTGGTGACGTACTTCCCGATGATCCAGCGCCACGAGGCCAGCATCTACATGCTGGGCTGGGGCGTGCCGACCTTCGACGCCATGTACTCCCTGCAGTCGCTGGTGCGCACGGTGGGTGAAGGCGGTGACGGCAACTACAACCTGGGCCGTTACAGCAACCCCAAGATGGACGCGCTGATCGACAAGGCCAAGGCCGAGATCGACCTGAACGCCCGCCTGCGCCTGCTGACCGAGGCCTTGCAGCTGCAGAACGACGAAGTGGCGCACATTCCGCTGCACAACCAGGTCATTCCCTGGGCGATGAAGAGCAACATCGAGGTCGTGCATCGCGCGGACAACCGCCTCGACTGGCGCCTCATCAAGGTCAATTGATCTCGTCGGGACTGTTGCGTGTTCGCGTACATCGTCAGACGCCTGGCCCAGGCGGGGGTGGTCATGGCCGCCGTCGCCTTCATCTCCTTCCTGCTGTTCCAGTATGTCGGCGACCCCATCGTCTACCTGCTGGGCCAGGACGCAACGCCCGAGCAGGTGCGTCGCCTGCGCGCCGAGCTGGGGCTGGACCAGCCGTTCTTCGTCCAGTTCTGGCATTTCCTGGCCCATGCGATCCAGGGTGAGTTTGGCGTGAGCCTGCGCCAGGGGGTGCAGGTCTCGGGCCTGATCGCCGAGCGCCTGCCCGCCACACTGGAACTGGTTTTTGTCGCCGGTCTGCTGTCCTTGCTGGTTGGCGTGCCCATGGGGGTGTATGCCGCGCTGCGGCGCGGCAGCTTCACCAGCCAGGTGTTCATGACGATCTCGCTGCTGGGCGTGTCGCTGCCCACCTTCCTGATCGGCATCCTGCTCATCCTGGTGTTCGCCGTTACGCTGGGCTGGTTGCCCAGCTTCGGGCGAGGCGAGGTGGTGCAATGGGGTTGGTGGAGCAGTGGCCTGATCACGGCCAAGGGCTGGCGTCATGTCATCCTGCCGGCCGTCACCCTGGCCATCTTCCAGCTCACGCTCATCATGCGCCTGGTGCGTGCCGAGATGCTGGAGGTGCTGCGCACCGACTACATCAAGTTCGCCCGCGCGCGTGGCCTCAGCAACCGCGTGGTGCATTTCGGCCACGCGCTCAAGAACACCCTGGTGCCCGTGATGACCATCACCGGCCTGCAACTGGGCGGCCTGATCGCCTTCGCCATCATCACCGAGACCGTGTTCCAGTGGCCGGGCATGGGCCTGCTCTTCATCCAGGCGGTCACCTTCGCCGACATCCCCGTCATGGCGGCTTACCTCTGCCTGACCGCGCTGATCTTCGTGATCATCAACCTGATCGTGGACCTGCTGTACTTCGCCGTGGACCCGCGTCTGCGCGTGGACAAGGCCGGTGGCCACTGAAAACGATTGTCCGCATGAAAGTTCTACTTCTGCGCTGGCTGGACAGCGATATCGCTTACAGCTTCCGCACCTCGCCCGTGGCCATCACGGCCGCGTTGATCGCCTTCGTGTGCCTGTTCTGCGCGGTTTTCGCGCCCTGGGTGGCGCCGCACAATCCCTTTGACCTGAGCACGCTGGAGCTGGGCAACGCGCGCCTGCCGCCAGCCTGGTTGGCCGACGGCAACGCGGCTTTCCCGCTGGGCACGGACGACCAGGGGCGAGACATCCTTTCCGCCCTGATGTACGGCGCTCGGATTTCACTCGCGGTCGGCCTGGCCTCGGTCGCGCTGTCGGTGTTGATAGGCGTGGCCCTGGGCCTGCTGGCCGGTTTCCTGGGCGGCTGGGTGGACGGCCTGTTGATGCGCCTGTGCGATGTGATGCTCTCCTTCCCCGCCATCCTCATCGCGCTGCTGATCGCCGGCGTCGGGCGCGCGCTGTTCCCCAACGCGCACGAAACGCTGGCCTTCGGTGTGCTCATCGTCTCGATCACGCTCACCGGCTGGGTGCAGTACGCGCGCACGGTACGTGGCTCCACGCTGGTGGAGCGCAACAAGGAATATGTGCAGGCCGCGCGCGTGACTGGCGTCGCGCCGCTGCGCATCATGCGCCGCCATGTGCTGCCGAATGTGATGGGGCCGGTGCTGGTGCTGGCGACCATCCAGGTGGCCACGTCCATCATCACCGAGGCCACGCTGAGCTTCCTGGGCGTGGGCGCGCCGCCCACCTCGCCCTCGCTGGGCACGCTGATCCGCGTGGGCAACGACTACCTGTTCTCGGGGGAATGGTGGATCACCATCTTTCCCGGCGCCATGCTGGTGCTGATCGCCCTGTCCGTCAACCTGCTGGGCGACTGGTTGCGTGACGCCCTCAACCCCCGACTGAGATGAATCGCGCATGAGCCTGTTGCAAATCAAAAACCTGGTCGTTGAATTTCCGACCCGGCGCGGCACCTTGCGCGCGCTGGACGACGTCTCCTTCGACATCGCGCCCGGTGAAATCCTGGGCGTGGTGGGAGAGTCCGGCGCGGGCAAGTCGCTGACCGGCGCCGCCATCATCGGATTGTTGGAGCCGCCCGGCCGCGTGGCTGGCGGGCAGATCCTGCTCGAAGGCCGACGCATCGACGACCTGCCGCCCAACGAGATGCGTAAGATCCGCGGCCGCCGGATCGGCGCGATCTTCCAGGACCCGCTGACCTCGCTGAATCCGCTGTATTCGGTTGGCCGGCAACTGATCGAGACCATCACCACCCACCTGCCTCTGAGTCGGGCCGAGGCGCGCCAACGTGCGATCCAGCTACTGAGCGACACCGGCATCCCCGCCGCCGAGCAGCGCATCGACCACTACCCACACCAGTTCTCCGGCGGCATGCGCCAGCGCGTGGTGATCGCGCTCGCGCTGGCCGCTGAACCTCAATTGATCGTGGCCGATGAACCGACCACCGCCTTGGATGTGTCCATCCAGGCGCAGATCATTTCGCTGCTCAAGACCATTTGCAAGCAGCGTGGCGCGGCCGTCATGCTGATCACGCACGACATGGGTGTGATCGCCGAGACCTGCGACCGCGTGGCGGTCATGTACGCGGGGCGGGTCGCCGAGATCGGTCCCGTGGACCAGGTCATCAACCATCCTGCCCATCCCTACACCGCGGGCCTCATGGCCTGCATTCCCGATATGAGCGTAGATCGCGAGCGCCTCAACCAGATCGATGGCGCCATGCCGCGCCTCAACGCCATCCCTCGGGGCTGCGCCTTCAATCCACGTTGTCCGCGCAAGATCGATCGCTGCACCGTGGATCGCCCTGACCTGATGGATGCCGGCGCCACGCGCGCGGCCTGCTGGTTGCACGCCGAGGCCGCGCAGTCCTTGGTGGGGGGCGCTGCATGAGCGAAGTGATTTCCCGACCCCTGGTCATCGCCTCCGATCTGGCGCGGACCTTCGATGTCTCGGCCCCCTGGCTCAACCGCGTGCTGGAGCGCAAACCCCGCCAACTGCTCAAGGCGGTGGACGGCGTGAGCTTCGAGATCGAAAAGGGCAAGACGCTGGCCCTGGTGGGTGAATCTGGCTGCGGCAAGAGCACGGTGGCGCGCCTGCTGGTGGGTCTGTACGCACCCACGCGCGGTGGTTTCGAGTTCGATGGACAGGACGCCCACGCCGCCTTCAAGACCGCCGAAGGCCGCCAGTTGCGCCGCCGCATCCAGATGATCTTCCAGGACCCCTACGCCAGCCTGAACCCGCGCTGGAAGGTGGAAGCCATCGTCGCCGAGCCGCTGCGCGAGCATGGCATCCTGAGTGACACCCAGGCCCTCAAGGAACGCGTGGAGGAACTGCTGCAATCCGTGGGCCTGAGCCCGCTGGACATGGTGAAGTACCCGCACCAGTTCTCGGGCGGACAGCGCCAGCGCATCTCGATCGCGCGGGCCCTGGCGACCGAGCCTGAATTCCTGGTCTGCGACGAACCGACTTCGGCGCTGGACGTTTCGGTGCAGGCGCAGGTGCTCAACATCATGAAGGACCTGCAGCGCGCGCGGGGCCTGACCTACCTGTTCATCAGCCACAACCTGGCCGTGGTGCGCCATGTGAGCGACCAGGTGGGCGTGATGTACCTGGGTCGCCTGGTGGAACTGGCCGACAAGGCCACGCTCTTCAGCCAGCCGCGCCACCCCTACACACGCATGCTGCTGGACGCCATTCCCGACATGCGCAAGACCGGCAAAGCCCGCACCCCGGTGTCCGGCGAGGTGCCCAACCCGCTGAATCCGCCCACAGGCTGCGCCTTCCACCCGCGCTGCCCCCACGCCAATGCGCGCTGCAGCAGCGAGCGCCCCGTGGTCCAGTCCATCGGTGGCGTGCGCGTGGCCTGCCACGCGGTGGAGGAAGGGCGTATCTGAGCGCGGCGCGGCGGCGGCTCAGACGCCGCGCCCGCTCCGCGTGGAAACGCGCGCTGTAGGAGGAGGGCCTGTCCGTGCTCAGTGAGGCGTTCCCGACACGCTTTGGAGGACGCGCGCGCGCAGGGCGGGGTCATCCAGCGCCGACAAGGGGCGGGTCAGGTTGAACACCTCGGCCAGCAGCAGGTGCAGTTGCGGATCTTCAGGGATCAGGGCTTCCAGCGCGGCGCCATAACGCGCCCGCTCCGCCAGATCGGGCGGGCGTTGGCCCCGGGTTTCGGGAAAGGCCAGATCCTGGCGGGCGGCGAGTGACCAGGCGCCGTCGATGATCTGGCTCGCATGCTGGAAGTACTCGGCCACCATTCCCTGGAGCGCAGGTGAGGGCGCGGCGGCGCGGGCCTGCAGCAGCGTCTGCAGGGCCTGTACCTGCAGGGCCGCGACGCTCATGCCCTGGCCGTACACGGGATTGAAGCTGCAAATGGCGTCACCCACGGCCAGCCAGTTGCGTGGCAGCGCAGGCAGGCGTTCGTAATGCCGGCGCAGGCTGACCGGCACGCGGTAGGTCTGGATCGCGCTGATGCGCTCGCCCTGCGACAGCAGCGCCCGCAACGCCGGCGTCGACAGTCCGCCGGCAAACGCCAGGAAGCCGGGTTCGTCGGCCGGCGGCACCTCGCCCAGACGCCCCACCAGGGTGACCAGCCATTGATCCCGCTCGATGCGCGCGAGCATGCCGGTGCGCCGGGTCTGTGGCACGGGTCCACGGTAGAGAACCTGAGGCACGCCCGGGGCCTGGTCCTGTGCCAGCCGCCAGCGCGCACTTGCATAAGCGATGTCGATGCCGAGGTCGGTCTGTTCGACCGCGGGCCAGCCCGCTTCCTGCAGCCACTGTGCTGACCGCGTGCCGCGGCCGCTCGCGTCCACCACCAGATCGGCCGGGTGCCGCAAGGTGTTTCCTTCGCGCTGGCTGAGCACATCGACCTGGTCAGGGTGCCGGCGCGACAGCCCGGTCACGGTGCCTGTTTCGAAGCGAACGTTGGGTGTCTGTTGCGTGTGCCTGCGCACGCAGTGCTCGATCAATTCCCGGCTGGCGCTGTAGACATCGAAACCCAGATCGCGCGCCTGCCGCATCGATCCACCGGGCGAATAAGCCGCGCCCCGCGGCAGTTGGTAGAGCACGTCGCGGCCGGCGCGCACCGCCACGGCCCCCGCGGCCCGCAGGCTGGCCGTGAACCCGGGATAGAGGCGGGACATCACCTGCTCGCCGGCCAGCAGCAGGCCATGCGCGTGTGCCCCCTGGGGGATGGCGGGGCGCGGGGCCGCAGTGGCTGGCAGCGTGTCGCGCTCGATGACCGTCACTTCCCCATAGTGGTCGGCGGCGACGCGGGCCGCCATCAGGCCGGCGATGCTGCCACCGATCACCACGGCCTGTCCGCCGAGCTGTTTCATGGATCGTCCTTGTCTGGGTGTTGCATCGGCTCGATGCGCGGGGACGAGTGTGGATAAACGATGGCGCCTTGTCCTGAAGCAAACCTAAAATGTCCTAAAGCGCGCGTCCAGGACAAGGAGACAGGGCATGCACACCACCGGCGCCGACCGGCACTACTGCTTTGACCGTTTCGAGCTGCGGGTCGGCGAGCGGCGGCTGTTGCGTGAGGGGCGGGTGGTCGGGCTTGGAGGGCGCGCCTTCGAATTGCTGTTGGCGCTGCTGGAGCAGGCGGGGCAGCTGCTCGGCAAGAGCGAATTGATGGATCGCGTCTGGCGCGGCCTGGTGGTGGAAGAAGCCAATCTGCATGTCCAGGTGTCGCAGCTGCGCCGGGTGATCGGACCCCACGCCATTGCCACCGTGCCGGGGCGTGGCTACAAGTTCACGCTGGCCGTGCAGGTCCGTGCCGATGCCCCGCGGCGACTTTCCGTGATGGTGCTGCCTTTCGCCGAGGAAGGCGTGTCCGACGCCGGGCCGCTGGCCGATGCCCTGGCCGATCAGATCACCGCCGGCCTGGCCCGGATGCAGACCAGCTACGTGGTCGACAGCGAGGCGGTACGCACCCAGTGGAGCGACGCCACGGATCTGCGTGCCCTGGCCCGTGGCCTGGGCCTGAGCTACGCGGTGCAGGCCCGCATAGCGCACATGAAGGATCACGTCGAGGTGGTGGTGCGCCTGACCGATGCTGGCACCGGCGGCGTGCTCTGGGCCGACACCCTGCGCGTGGCGATGGCGGAGCCCGGGGGGGCGCGTCGCGTGCTGGCGGCGCGCGTGCTCAATGCCCTCACGCTGGAGCTCCTCAAAGCCGAGGGACGGCGCGGCCCGGCCGTGTTGGGGGGCGAGGAAGGCCGCGGACTGGCCGGTGCGGGCGCGGAAGACCTCCTGCTGCGCGCGGGTGCCCGTGCCCGCACCGCCCGCAACGCGGATGACCTGCGGGCCGCCCTCGCTTTGATCGACCAGGCCAGCGCCCGGCAGCCGCAGGACCACAGCTTGCTGGCCTACCGCACCCGTGTGCTGGTCACGCTGATCGCGATGTGGCCGCCGGCCGACATCGACGCCCAGATCCTGCGCGCCGAACACGACATCAGCGCCGCGCTGGCGCAGGGCGTCACGAGCGCGCATGTCTATTGCACCTTGTCGCGGGTGCGCCAGCTGCAACTGCGCCTCGGGGCCGCGCTGACGGCGGTGGACCAGGCCCTGGAGCTGGAGCCGGACTTTGCCGAGGCGGTCGCCTGGCGTGGCACCCTGCTGGTTTTCACCGGTCAGTCCGAACAGGCCCTGGCCGTGCTGCGGCAAGCGCTGACGCTGGCGCCGCAGGACCCGCACCGCTGGGGCGTGTTGTTCTGGCTGGGCAAGGCCCATCTGATGCTGGGCCGTTACGAGGAGGCGGTGCCGTGGCTGGAACGCTCCGCGGCCGTCGCGCCGTTCTGGGCCACCCAGGCCTTCCTGGTCGCCGCCAATGCACACCTGGGGCGCCAGGCCGAGACCCAGGCCGCCCTGGCCGCGCTGCGGCAGCAGGGCGGTCTGCAGCAACCCGGCTGCGGTGCGCGCCTGAGCAGCGAGCCGACCTATTGCCGACAGCGTCGCGAGCATTACCTGTCCGGTCTGCTCAAGGCCGGTGTCATCCCGGATCTCGCGGCCGCGGCGTGAGTGCGGCGGTTTTAGAACTCTTTAGACCGTCTTCAGGACAGCGCGGGTGCCGGCTTGCACACTGCACGGGCCGATACACCCCTGAAGGAGACAAGCGTATGAAGACGATGCAATGGCACCGTGCCGCCCTGGCTGTCCTGCTGGTCGGACTGCTGGGGACGACGGCCGCCCAGCAGAGCCCGCCCGTGGAACTGCGCATGCAGGCCACGGCGCCGCCCGGCACGCCCTGGGCGCGTTACGTGACCGAGTGGGCGAAGAACCTCGAGACGCTCACGCAGGGCTCGGTGGTGCTCAAGGCCGGCCCCTATGGCAGCGAGCAGGACACCATCCAGCAGATGGCGCGTGGCCGCCTGGACATGGGGACCTGGTCCCTCAATGGCGCTGCCTTGCTGGTGCCCGAGCTGTCCCTGCTGCAACTGCCCTTCTATTTCAGTGGCCTGGACGAACTCCATTGCGTGCTCGACAAGAACCTCGACCAGACGGTGACCGAGTTGCTGGCCAGCAAGGGCGTGCGCCTGACCGGCTGGAACGCCGCCGGCGTGGTGCACATCATCGGCAAGAAAGCCTATGTGCAGCCCGCCGATCTGGCCGGACTCAAGTCCGGCACCTTCGGCACGCGTGCTTACGCGACCTTCTGGTCGGCCATGGGCACCAGCCCCAAGCCCGTGCCCACCACCGAAGTCGGGTCGGCATTCCAGACCGGCCTGATCGATGTGGCCGCCAACGTGCCCATGGTCTATGTGGCCGCCGGCATCGGCAAGGTGGCGCCGGTCATGACGCGTGTCTCCATCACGCCGGCGCCCCTGTTGTCCCTCATGAGCCAGCAGAGCTGGGAGCGGCTGACGCCGGCGCAGCGCGAGGCATTGGAACGGGCGCGCCCGGCCCTGGATCGCGACGTCGTACGCGGCTTCGAAGAAACGCTGCTGGAACGCCACAAGCAGGGGGGCGGCCAGGTGGTGGACCTCACGCCCGCGCAACGCGCCACCTGGCGCGCGGCGGCGGCGCCGCTGTGGCCGGACATGGTCAAGGAGCTCGGCCCCGAGGGCGAGCGTCTCTTCCAGCAGATGGAAGCGGGCCGCGCCGCCTGCCAGAAGCCCAATTGAACGACACGCATATCCATCCGCCGCCACCGGTTGCCGCGCGCCAATTGTTCGCGGCCTGGCACCGCTTGGAGTGCGGCATCGCGATGGTGGCCCTGGTCGCCATCGCCCTGCTGCTGATCGGTGACGTGGCGGGGCGCGAATTGCTGGCGCCCGTGCTGCGCCGGTGGGGCCTGCATGTCGGGTCTGGTGGCATCTTCGGCGCCCAGAAGATGGCGGTCTACCTTATGGTGTTGGTGGCCTATTGCGGCATCGGCATCGCGGTGGTGAGTGGAACGCATCTGGTGCCTCGGGTCGGATTTGCCTGGCTGCCGACGCGCTGGGCGCTGCGGGTGGCGCGCATCGGTGATGCCCTCAGCGGCATCGTCCTGCTGGTGGCTGGCGCTTATGCGCTGGAACTGGTTGACGCTACCCTGCGCACTGGGGTGCGCATGCCTTCGCTGGGGGGGCCGCTGTGGCCCATGCAGCTCATGGTGCCCCTCGGCCTGTGGTCCGCCGCGCTGCGTTATCTGGGCTACGCTTTCTGGCCCGGTCTGCGCTCGCCCACGCCGCAGGCCACCGCATGACGCTGTTGCTCGCCTTCGCCCTGGGGTTGCTCATCCTGTGCCTGCTGGCGTTGCGCCAGCCGCTGCTGATCATCCTGCTGCTGGTCTCGGCCTTCCTTCATTTGGCCTGGGGCCGAGGTCATCTGGAAGACATCCTGGAGGACATGTGGATCGGCCTCGACAAGGAGCTCATCCTGGCGATCCCCATGTTCCTGCTCTGCGGCGAGGTCATGACACGCGGGTCGTCGGCCCGGCGGCTGATGCGCATCATGGCCGCGCTCACGCGGCCACTGCCCGGTGGGCTGGCGGTGGCTTGCGTGCTGAGCTGCGCGGTGTTCGCCTCGATCTCAGGCTCGGCGGTGGTGACCATGCTGGCGGTGGGTTCGGTCATGGTGCCGTCCATGCTGGCGTCGGGGTATGGGCGGCGTTTCACGCTGGGCGCGGTGATGGCCGGTGGCACCTTGGGCATCATCATTCCGCCCTCGATTCCCTTGCTCCTCTACGGCATGGTCACGCAGACCTCGGTGACGGATCTGTTCCTCGTCGGTGTCGGCCCGGGGTTGCTGCTGACTTTCGTGCTCGCGGCTTACGCCGTCTGGGTGAACCGGCACATGGACACACAGTCCTGGGATGGCACGGAGGTTTTCGCCAGCCTGCGCGCGGGCGTCTGGGCGGCCCTGATGCCGGTGATCCTGCTGGGCGGCATCTACACCGGCTGGTTCACCGCCACCGAGTCCGCGACCGCAGCCCTGGCCTACGCCCTGCTGGTCGAGACCTTGATCCACCGCGAACTGCGCTGGCCGGCCTTGCGCGGACTGTTGCTGGACACGGCCCGCCTCTGCGGCGCCTTGCTGCCCCTGTTGGCGGTGGCGCTGGGCATTGGTCTTTTCCTGGCCGAGTACCAGCTGGCCCATGGGCTGGTCGGGTGGGCGCAGGGCTGGATCAGCAGTCCCTGGAGCTTTCTGCTTGCCGCCAACCTGTTGCTGTTGGGGGTGGGCTGCCTGATGGGAACGGTGGAGGCCATCCTGATCTTCGCGCCCCTGCTCGCGCCGATGGCGCAGGCCTACGGCGTGGACCCGGTTTTGTTCGGTCTGATCATGATCCTGAACCTGGAGATCGGTTACCTCACACCGCCCGTCGGCCTGAACCTGATCGTGGCGATGGGCGCGTTCAAGCAGCCCTTTGGCTTGCTGTGCCGGGCCGCCTTGCCCTTCATCCTGCTGCTGGCGGGCTGCCTGGCGCTGGTGATCTGGCAACCCTGGATCGCCATGGGGCTGTTGCAGCGCTGAGTGGCGAGGCAGCTGGGTGGACGCGCCGCGTTCACACCCCGCGCGAGCGCTCCGCGTGAAAGCGCGCGGTGAAAGCGGCAAACGCGCCCGCGTCCAGCGCCTCGCGCACCTCACGCATCAGGTTGAGGTAGTAGTGCAGGTTGTGGATGGTTGCCAGCATGGGGCCGAGCATTTCGCCGCAGCGGTCCAGGTGGTGCAGGTAGGCGCGGGAGAAGCCCTGCCATCCCTGGTTCGGGCCGCCTTGTTCCCAGCTGATGCCGGCGCTGCCCGCGCAGGCGTAGCAGGTGCAGCTCGGGTCCAGCGGCTGGTGATCGGCCTTGTGGCGCGCGTTGCGCAGCTTGAGGTCGCCGTAACGCGTGAAGATGGTGCCGTTGCGCGCGTTGCGCGTGGGCATCACGCAGTCGAACATGTCCACCCCACAGGCCACACCGTTGACCAGGTCCTCCGGCGTGCCCACGCCCATCAGGTAGCGCGGCTTGTGGGCGGGCAGACGGTGCGGCGTGTGCGCCATGATGCGGTTCATCTCGTCCTTGGGCTCGCCCACGCTCACGCCCCCCACCGCATAACCGGGGAAGTCCATGTCCACCAGGGCTTCGAGTGATTCCTGGCGCAGGTGCTCGAACATGCCGCCCTGCACGATGCCGAAGAGGGCGTTGGGGTTCTCCAGCCGCGCGAACTCGGCTTGCGAGCGTTTCGCCCAGCGCTGCGACAGTTCCATGGACACGCGGGCCTCGGCCTCGGTGGTGATGTGGCCGCTGCCCTTGTCGCCTTGCCAGTAAGGCGTGCATTCGTCGAGCTGCATCACGATGTCGGAGTTCAGCGTGGTCTGGATCTGCATCGAGACCTCGGGCGACATGAAGAGCTTGTCGCCGTTGACGGGCGAGGCAAAGTGCACGCCTTGCTCGGTGATCTTGCGCATCGCACCCAGTGACCAGACTTGGAAGCCGCCGCTGTCGGTCAGGATGGGCTTGTTCCATTGCTCGAAGCCGTGCAGGCCGCCGAAGCTCTGCATCACGTCCAGGCCCGGGCGCATCCAGAGGTGGAAGGTGTTGCCCAGGATGATCTGCGCGCCCATGTCGTGCAGGCTGCACGGCAGCACGCCCTTGACCGTGCCATAAGTGCCCACGGGCATGAAGATCGGCGTCTCGACGACGCCGTGGTTGAGGGTGAGGCGGCCCCGGCGGGCCTGGCCCTCGGTGCGCAGCAGTTCGAAGCGGAGCATGTCGATCAGAAAAACGAAACAGTCGGCGACATGGGTCAGCGGCCGACGGAGGGCTTGTTCGAGGAAGAGGGTTCGCCGGTGGGCAGGGTGAGGCCTTGGTCCGGACATCCGCCGTTGCGCGCGACTTCCATCGGGCATCCGCTGGGCGGTGGCAGCTTGTTGAAGATGGCGCCCAGGCCCGTGCGCTGTTCGGTCCCCGCCGCGTCCGTCGTCGAGGCGTCGGTGTCCGGCCGCGCGGGCACGATCACGACCCCCTGGTTGGTGCCTTTCTGGATCGCGCTGCGTCGCTCCATCAGGGTTTCGGCGTTCGCCGGAGCGAACGCCAGCGATAGGAGCAGTCCGCCCAGCAGGGCGGGCAGGGCGTGAACGCGGGAATGAAGGTGCGACATGCCCGCCATTGTCCCCGAAGCAGGGCAGTTCGGTCTGCGGCTGGGGCTTAGCCAGCCGTCTGCCCCCGCATGGGCAGCGCTGGAGACCAGCGTCAGGCCTTGGCCTTGAGCGAACCGGGGTAGGTCAGCGAACTGGAAGTCGCGGAAACCGAGAACACCACGCTGGTCGAGGCCGTCTGCTGCATCAGCGATTGGTACAGCGAAATCACGCCGTCGGGCGTCTTGGACGACTTGGCCGCCTGGGAAATCGCGGCGCTCTGCTGGATCTGATTCGACAGCGCCATCGCATCGCTGGCCTGGGTCGCGATGCGGTTCGCCAGGCTTGGATCGCTGGTGTCCGCTTTCAACACGGCCTGCACCGCGGCCTTGTCTTTTTCATTGCCCTTGACCTCGACCTCGCCCTTGCTGTTGACCGAGAACTGCACGGGCTCGGAAAGCTTGACGAGGGCCTTCTCCAAGGCCGCGCGCAGATCGGCGGCCAAGGCCACCTGGGCGGTTTCGAGGTTGCGGGCGACGGTTGCCGTCTTGAACATGCCCGCCGCGCGATCAAGAGAAGTCTGTGAAATCGTCTCCTTGCTGCTGGAGCTGGTGTCGGTGGATTCGGTCTTGTTGCCCGCGCTGGCGATGTTGCCGGCCGTGACGGGCGTAAGCAATCCCTGCGATGCCAGATAACCCAGCAGTGTGTTGTTGACGGTGGAGATCATCGAATACCCCTGAAACAGAACCTATCTGGGGCAGAATTTTTGCGGTCCTCGCGTAGGGACTAAGCCGCGTGTTGAGGGCTTTTCCCCCGGCATCTACAGGCTTTGGGGCGCATGCGCATGTGCTACCAAGTCAGCCCAGTCGCCCTTAAAACCACGGCACAGCCCTCAAGCGCTGGCGCCGGCCTCGATGCGGCGCCTTGCGGTGGGTCTTGGCGCACGTCGTTGCCGGGCGGGTCTCGGTGAAAATCCGGTCTTCACGCATGCACATGCCCATGAACAGGAGACACAGAACATGAACCGCGTCGAGCGCCACGCCTGCTTTGGTGGCCGTCAGGAAGTTTGGAAGCACCCGTCCGCCACCCTGGGCTGCGAGATGAGATTCGGCGTCTATCTGCCCCCGGCCGCCGTGGCTGGCGAGCGCTGCCCCGTGCTCTACTGGCTGGCCGGGTTGACCTGCAATGAACAGACCTTCATCACCAAGGCTGGCGCGCAGGAGCACGCGGCACGCCATGGCCTCATCCTCGTGGCGCCCGACACCAGCCCGCGTGGCGCGGGTGTGCCCAATGTGGACAGTTACGACCTGGGCGAGGGTGCGGGCTTTTATGTGAACGCCACGCAAGCGCCCTGGTCCCAGCACTACCGCATGCAGGACTACGTGGCGCAGGAACTGCCCGCGCTGGTGGAGCAGCAATTCCCCACGACCGAGGCGCGCGGCATCTTCGGCCACAGCATGGGTGGCCATGGTGCGCTCATCACCGCGCTGCGCAATCCGGGCCGTTACCGCAGCGTCTCGGCCTTCGCGCCCGTGGTCGCGCCCAGCCAGGTGCCCTGGGGCAGCAAGGCCTTTGCCGCCTACCTCGGCGAGGACCGCACGGCCTGGAGGGAATGGGACGCGGTGGAACTGATCGCCAACGCGAGCGAGCGCCTGCCTCTGCTGGTGGACCAGGGCGACAGCGACGAATTCTTGAGCAAGCAGTTGCGCCCCGAGCTGCTGGAACAGGCTTGCGCGGCAGCCGGCCACTCCCTGACCCTGCGTCGCCACCCCGGCTACGACCACAGCTACTACTTCATCGCCAGCTTCATCGGCGACCACCTGGCGCACCACGCGGCCTCGCTGCGCTGAGCGCGGCGCCGCGGCGTGGTGTGGCCGCGATCAGTTGCGGCGAGACGCCGGTCGCGGGCGGTGGCGCTCAAGGCGGCCTCGGATCGGTCGATAAGATGGGGATGAGTCGGAGTTCGCCGGCGAGGCTTCGTTTCGCCGCCCGTTGTCTTCAGTCAGGGGCCCTTGATGAACGATCCCGATGCCCAAAGCTCGCCTGCCAGCGATGCCGGCGCTGCCCCTGCCATGCCGCTGCGCCTGCTGTTGCGCTTCACCGACACGGCGTATGAACAGCGTTTCGTCAAGCATTACATTGCCTTTTACTTCCGTTACGTGCAGGCCAGCCTGGTGCTGGGCGTGGTGCTCATCCTTGGCGACTACCTGGTCGATCACATTGCTTACGGCAGTGTGGAATCCAATCTGCTGCGACTGACCCTGGCCTTCCCGGTGCTGCTGGCCGGACTGGGGTACACGCTGCTGCCGGACGCGCGCCGGCACTGGCAACCGGTGATGAGTGGCTTCATCATCACGGCGGCCTTCTTCCTCTTCTACACACTGACACGCATTGACGCCGAGGGCGGCGAAGGGCTGCGCAGTTGGGTGGGCGTGCTCAATTTCACCTTCCTACAGTTCTACTGTTTCGTGATCCTGGGTGTGCAGTTCCGCTACGCCCTGGCCTCGGGCTTGATCATCCTCCTCGCCTTTGAGTACACGTTGTGGCAACACGCCGGCCTGACGACCCGCGAAGCGGCCTACTGGTCCTACCATGTGCTCACGCTCTTCATCCTGGCCGCTGGCATAGGCTGGTGGCGCGAGTACCTGCTGCGCAAGGAGTTCGTGGCCCGCGCCGCGCTGGACGATTCCCGCGCCGCCGCCGAGCAACGCGCCTTGCGGCTGGCGCATTACGACGAGGTCACCGGTCTGCCCAACCGCCGTTTGTTCGCCGAGTTGGCCATGCCGGTGATCGAGCGGGCGCGGCGAGGTGGCACGGGTTGCACCGTGCTGCACCTCGAGATCGATCGCCTCTCCGGCATCCACCATGTCTACGGCCGTGGCGAGGGTGACGCGGCCCTGGCCGATATCACCCAGCGCATCCGCTTGTGCATCCGCAGCGGTGATCTTCCGGCCGTTGGCCAGGCCGGGGAGAACACGAGAGTGGTGGCCCGGCTCGGCGACAACGCTTTCTCGATCATGTTGACCGATCTGGACAGCCAGGAGCGTGCCTCCCTGGTGGCGCAACGCTTGCTGGTCGCAGTCGCCCAACCCGTACTGGTGGACGCCCAGCCCCTGGTGCTGTCGGCCAGCATCGGCATCGCGCTGTTTCCCGGCGATGCTCGTGACTTCACCGGCCTGATGCGCTGCGCCGAGCAGGCGGCACGCGCCGCTGCGGAGGCTGGCGGCGCGCAGCACATGTTTTTCGATGAGGCCCTCAACGCCCGCGCGCGGGACCGTGTGCTGCTCGAGACCGAGCTGCGGCAAGCCATCCGGGTCGGACAGCTCTGCCTGTACTACCAACCCAAGGTGGACGTGCGCGACGGCCGCATCGTCGGCGCCGAGGCCCTGGTGCGCTGGCAGCACCCGCGCCGCGGTTTGATCCCGCCCGGAAACTTCATTCCCATGGCGGAGGAGAGCGGCCTCATCGTGCCGTTGACCGACTGGGTGCTGCATGCCGCCTGTGGCAGCTTGCGCCGCTGGGCGGACGCGGGCCTGCCGTCGTTGCCGCTGTCGGTCAACCTGCCGGCCTCCAGCCTGTCCGATGCCCGGCTGCTCGACCAGCTGGACGCGCTGATGCAGCGTTACGAGCTGCGCCCTTCCTGCCTGATGCTGGAGCTGACCGAGACCATGCTCATGCGCGATGTCACTTCCGCCATCAGCGTGCTGGAACGCCTGCGCGCCCAGGGCTACGGCCTGGCCCTGGACGACTTTGGCACCGGTTATTCCTCGCTCAATTACCTCAAGCGCCTGCCGGTCAGCGAGTTGAAGATCGACCGCGCCTTTGTGATCGACGTGGCGCGTGGCGGCCGCGACGGCGCGCTGGCCGCAGCCGTCATCACCCTGGGCAAGGAACTGGGTCTGCAAGTCGTGGCCGAGGGCGTGGAGACGCAGGAGCAGTCGGAGTTCCTGAGCGTGCGGGGTTGCGTGTTGCAGCAGGGGTATCTGCATTCCCGGCCCGTGGCCTTGGGCGAATTCGAGGCGATGCTGCGCGCGAAAGCGGCCTGAGGACTCGGAACCCCGCCATCAACCTCTGGTGCTCGAGGCCGTTTGCGTGGCGGGTGGTGCCGGCAGCAGCCGCCCCTGAAGCAGGGCCACCCCGGTACGCAGGGCCAGGCCCAGCACCACCACGTTGGCCACGACGAACAGCAGCGGAGCCAGTGCGCTGAAGATCGGGTCACTGCCCCGCTGCGTGTAGCGCAACACGGCTGTCGCGATGGCCGTGACGCCGAAGGTGTAGGCCCAGTAGCCGGGTGTGAACGGCTGCCGCACCCATGGCAGCAGCCGCAGCGCCAGCAGGCCCTGCACCAGCGCATAACCCAGCAGCATGCGGGCCACCAGGTCCGGCGGGCCGGTGCTGATGATGGCGTAGGCCAGCAAAGCCACAGCCGGTGGCGCGAGCTGGATGCCCAGGGTGGGGCGCAGCGCGGGCGGCAGTTCTTCGGCGGTCAGCAGGCGGCCGATGATGATGGATTCCAGCGCCAGCCAGGCCAGCACGCCGGCGCCGAAAAAGAGTTGTCCAAGTTCCGGCCAGCCCAGGGCGCTGACGGCCATCGCCGAAACCAGGTTCGCAGCCACCGTCGGCAGGTAGAGCACGGGCGTGGTCGCGCTCACGCTGCGGCCGCCGCGCCAGAGGCCGCCATGGCGCCAGACGCCAAAGGCCAGCGCGCCGATGCCACCGGCCGTGCAGAGCACCAGTGCCGCGGCATGCGAGTAAGGCAGCGCGGCGAGGCCGACCAGCATGGTCGTGACCGGGATCAGCGCGACAAAGCAGCACTGGATGGGGTGCGCAATCTCGGCGCGCGCGGCCTCGCGCTGGCGCCACCACTTCAACACGTACAGCACGATCAGGCTCAGCCACACCAGGCTGGCCAGCAGCATCACGGCTTCGCCGATCCACATCGGCAGGCCCCAGTGTGTGGCGGCCACGCGCCAGCCATTGCCCAGGCCGGCCAGGCCCAGGACCATGCTGAAGAAGGAAGCTGGAACGGGGGGCAGGCGGGTGATCAAGTGGCACTCCTTCAAATTGCGTGTCGCGCGGGCTCTTGCGTGTCGGTGGGCAGTGTAGGCGTGTGAGGCTGCTCTTGCGCACTGCAGCACGGTCCAGCGGGACCGCATAAGCGGGCCTGGTCCTGCGCGCCCGCCGGTTTGTACACCACCTCGCCCAGGCCCGGTCGCCCTTCGACGGTGAAGCTCGAATACGCCAGCGTCAGCGCGCCGGCCTGTGGCTGATGACCACGGCAATTACTTCATCGCGATCGTGATGTCCGATCACGTGCGCTTCATGTGCGGGCGATGACTTCAGGCGGCGCGTAGCCAGCCTTCTTCCAGCCAGACCTGCAGCCAGCCAGCCAGGCGCTGCGGGTCGGGCAGGACGGCGGTGCCCGCCAGATCAGCGCAGGTCGCCTCGATCGAACGGCCCTGGGCCAGGGATAGCATGAAGGCGGCCTGGTCAGGCTCCAGGGTCTGGAAATGCGGCAGCAGGCCCTTGCGCCAGACCAGCAAAGTGCCCGGCTCTTCGCGGTGGGCCACCGCGGGGACTTCCAGATCCCGATCGATCGCATGCCAGATCTGGGCCACGTTGGTGCGGATGGAACGCAACTTCAGGCTCGGGTGCAGCGGCTGTGCACGGTTCAGCCACAGTGCGGCCTCCTGCGCGCCGGCGGTCTGCGTGTCCAGCGCCGGAGCATCGGCCTCGTCGAAAGTGGTGCGCAGGTCCCAGTCGAGCTGGGCCAATTCCTGTAGCTCGGGGTTGCCTGGGTAGAGCGCGGCCAGAAAGGCCGCGAAATCCGCGCCGTAGTGCGCCAGATTGCGCACCATCGGCGGATGGCTGACCGCGAATGCCCGGGCGTCCTGCTCGAACCGGTCCGACCCCATGTAGAGCACAGTCCTTGCAAAGCTCTCCGCCAGCACCTCGGCCAGGCGGGCACGGTAGGCGTTGTGGTAGATGCCCAGGCGTTGCCCGGCGTCGACACCCGGTGGCGTGCGGATCCAGTCGGAGACCGGGGCCGAATCTGTTGCGCCATCGCCCAGGATGTAGCTCGCCAGGCCGAGCTGCAACTGCTGGAGCGGCGGCGCTTCTGTGCTGTTGGCGGGCGCCTCCGCCTGGACGCTGAAGCTTGCGCCTGGGGACGTGGGGGTGCCGACCGGGACATCCTCCCGCGCCACGTCGCTGGCAATGTGCCGCGCGATGGCGAGTTCTTCCATCAGGACGCCCAGGTCCGGGATGTCGTCGTCGCGCTCGATCATGGTGGCCACCGAGCCGTACAGGTGGCAGGCTTGCGCGTACAAGTCCCAGACCGGCTGTGCCACCGGGTGGTCGTGGGTGTCAATGATGTAGCCGCCGTTGTCGGAATGACCCGCCAGGTGGATCTGCTGCACACGCTGCGCCGGCAGGGCGCGCAGATACGTCAAGGGATCAAAGCCGTGGTTGACGCTGCTCACGTAGATGTTGTTGACGTCGACCAGCAGCAGGCAATCGGCAGCCTCGGCGATGTGCGCCAGAAACTGCCATTCGCTCGACGCGTTGTGCTTGAAGTCGATGTAGCTGGAGACGTTTTCAAGCACCAGGCGGCGCTGCAGGACGTCCTGCGCACGCCGGATCTGTTCGATCACATGGCGCGCGGCCTCGTCGGTGTAGGGCAGGGGATACAGGTCATGCAGGTGTTGTGACGGTGTGCCCGTCCAGCACAGGTGGTCGGACACCCACAGGGGCTCGATGCGATCAGCCAATGCCTTCACGCGACGCAGATAGGCCAGATCCACACCTGCGGCCGCGCCGATGGACATGGCCACGCCATGCATGGCCAGGGGGTAGTCGCGCCGGATGCGCTCCAGCATCACCAGGGGCTTGCCGCCTTCCACCAGAAAATTGTCGGTGATGATCTCCAGCCAGTCGAGGGGCTGTCGGGTGTTCAGAAAGTCGTTGTAGTGCGGCGTGCGCAGACCCAGGCCAAAGCCCAGGCCAGTGTGGGCCATGGATGAGACGGAAGCTGGGTGAGGTGCTGGCATACGATGCAGATCTGAAAAGCAGAGCGGGCTGGCGGTGGCGCCAACCCGTTCTGCTTTTCAGGACGCCCGAAGGGGGCGTCCTGAAGCGGATGGCTTAGCCTTTCAGGTCGCCGATCACGCCATTGCCCTTCAGGCAGGCGGAAGCGGCCATGGCCTTGAAGCCCTGACCTTTGCAAGCGCTCTGGCCCTTGCAGGCATTGGCGCTGGTCTTGCAGTCGTTCTGACCCTTGCACTCGGTGACGTTGTAGCAATGCACCTTGTCGTTGGCGTCGATGGCCTTGCCCGTGGAGCCAGCCGGGGGCGTTGCCGCGATGGCCGATGCCGACAAGGCCATCAAGGCGGCCGTGAGGGCAAATGAAGTGCTCGTCTTGAGTTGCGTGGAAACCATGGGTGTCGCTCCAATAGAAGTGGATGGATGGGAAATGCTGAGCTGCAGGTCGTCGTGCCAGGGTGTCTATCCCGTGTGGACGACCTGTTGCTTAGTTCGTCCTGGCGGCAGGATGGGTTACAGCAGGTCGCAAAAAAATATCCGTCGCCTGGGACCTCGGGTCTCTGGTATCCCGCGGGCGCGGCAGGAGTGCCCCTAGCAGCACGCAAACCTGAGAGGCAAGACAAGCAGCTGCTTAGAACAAGCTATCTCAAATTCGTTTGAGCAGGATGGTGACGAAAGAGGCGGGAACGGTGGGTGGGCTGCTGATCATGTGGCAAACCCTCAAGGTGTGTGTTGCGTGGGCTCTTGCGCGTCGGTGGGCCATGCAGGCGTGTGAGGCTGCTCTTGCATTGCAGCACGGTCCAGCAGGGCCCGCAGGCGGGCTTGGTCCTGCGCGCCCACCGGGTTGAACACCACCATGCCCAGGTCTGGCCGCCCTTCAACGCTGAAGCTCGAGTACTCCAGCGACAACGTGCCCACTTGCGGGTGGCGCAGGCGCTTGCTGCCCTCGCCCTGGACATGCACATCGTGGGCTTGCCACAGGGCCGCGAAGTCGGCGCTGGCGCCGCACAGCTCGTCCACCAGGGCCTGCACCTCGGCGGCGGCCCAGGTGGCGCGCGCGGCGTCGGCGCGGAAGGCCGCCACCACGTAACGGGCCACGCTATCCCAGTCGAACTGCTTGGCCCGCGTCGCAGGGTCCAGGAAGATGCGGCGCAGGATGTTGCGCTGTCCGGGCGGCAGCGCGCCGTAGTCGAACACGATGTCGGCTGCGCGGTTCCAGGCCACCAGGTCCCAGGTCAGCGTCTTGATGTAGGCCGGGCTCCAGGGCAGGGCGTCCAGCAGGCGCTGCAGCCGGGGCGACACCGCGCTGGCATCCGCCGCGCCCGGCGGCACGGGCCGCGCCGGGGCACGCCCCAGCCCGAGCAGGAAGAGGTGCTCGCGTTCGCCCTCGGTCAGCATCAACGCGCGGGCGATGCGGTCCAGCACCTCGCCCGAAGGCGGGCCGCCGCGCCCCTGTTCCAGGCAGGTGTACCAGGTTTGGCTGATGTGGGCGAGCTGGGCCACTTCCTCGCGGCGCAGGCCGGGCGTGCGGCGGCGCGCGCCGGCGAAACCGAAGGCGGCCGGGTCCAGCCGCGTGCGCCGGTTGCGCAGGTAGTTGCCCAGGGCGTTGTCCTTGCGGTCCGCTCCGGTGTTCGCTTTGATGCCCGCTTGGGTGTCCGTCACGCGCTCGTCCATGGACTCATCCTGCCAGTCTTCATACTACGATAACGTTCCGACTTTACCCCCATCGCCCGAACGCGGACAGTGCGGCCTGTTTTCTTCAACAGGAGCGAAAGATGCGTGTTTTTGTGACGGGTGCGAGCGGGTTCGTTGGTTCGGCCGTGGTGCGGGATTTATTGGGCGCGGGCCACCGCGTGCTGGGCCTGGTGCGGTCCGACGAAGCGGCGGCGGCGTTGAAGGCCCAGGGCGCCGAGGCCCAGCGCGGCACGCTGGAAGACCTGGACAGCCTGCGCGCGGGCGCGGTGGCGGCCGACGGCGTGATCCATACCGCCTTCAACCATGACTTCTCCCGCTTCGCCGACAACTGCGCGCTGGATCGCCGTGCCATCGAGGCCCTGGGCGAAACCCTCAAGGGCTCGGGCCGGCCCCTGGTCGTGACCGCTGGCCTGGCGCATCTGGTTCAGGGGCGGCCGGCCTTGGAGACCGATCAACCGCCCGTGGACCCGCAGGCCTACCCCCGCGTGTCCGAAGCCACGGCCATGGGCTTCCTGAGCCAGGGCGTGCGCGCCATGGCCGTGCGCCTGGCGCCCACCACGCATGGCGTGGGCGACCATGGCTTCGTGCCCGCCCTGATCCGCTTCGCGCGCGAAGCCGGGTTTGCTGCTTATGTGGGCGATGGCCAGAACCGCTGGTCAGCGGTGCATCGCCAGGACGCCGCCGCCCTGTTCCGCCTCGCGGTCGAACGCGGCGCGGCCGGGGCGCGTTACCACGGTGCTGCGGAAGAAGGCCTGCCCTTCAAGCAGATCGCCGAAGCCATCGGCCGGGGCCTGGGGTTGCCGGTGCGCAGCCTCACGCGTGAGGAAGCCGCCGTGCACTTCAAATGGCTGGCCGGCTTCGCGGCCATGGACATGCCGGCGTCGAGTGCGTGGACGCGCGGGCAACTGGGGTGGGCGCCGACGGGGCCGGGGTTGATGGCCGATCTGGCGGGGGCGGGTTACTTCAGGGATTGATGGTTGGCTGGGGCGGCGCGGCATGTATCGCCAAGTGCCTCATGCGCAAGCCGTGCCGATTCGAAGTGGGCTTCACAAGATCGAGGTTAAGCGGTCTGTTCTGCGCTGTCGATGACTTGACCAATGCGCCACAAAACACTGCTGGGATCGTCGATGGTGAAGTCGCGGATTCCCCAGGGCCTGTTCTCTGGGGGATTTACACGAACGCCGTATTTTTTTGCCATTTGCTGAGACTCAACGCGACTCCACCAAGCTTCTACATCTTGTACCAGCATGTGCATCATGAAATTTTCTGCGTGTTCTTTCACATAAAAACGTTGAAGCAAGAAACTGCAAGCACCCGCATGAAGATAGGCCAAGTCGTCCGATAGCGATTCAATTTCGAACCCCAAATCAGCGTAGAAGCGCTTTGATAGGTCGATATCTCTTGCGGGAACGTAAGCCTTGATTTCCACCGTGGCCATGTTTGCCATTACGTTTCTCCTGTGAATCCGAACGGAATCGCCCTAGGCGATACATTATGTGAGCTGGTCACTTCCGACCCATAGCAGACGGTCAAGTATCTATGAATGCCGCCGTTTAACGTTAGGCTTCAGCGGCCGCCGGAGGCGGTCCGCTGCAAGGACGGGTTAGCTGCCTGCCCTAGTAGCACGCGGAACTCGTTTTCTAAAGCCGTCCGCGCTTGCGGAACTTGAATCTTGATTGCATCCCACCCTTCATTCCACGCTTTCTCCTTTTGAGCGCGCGTGTGGTCGTTGAGGGTGACGTCATCAAACTTCACGTACACACCAAAGTTGATCACATGACGCCGAACCTGCATTGCCAGCTCCTGCAGTGACTCGCACAACTCGATTGGAAGATAGATTCGATGTTTGTCAAAGAAGCGAAAGAATTCGGCGAGCTTGTTCATCGCATTGCGATGCTTTTCTTCTTGTGGCGGTTCACCAACCCACTGCATCGGTGAAAGGAAGCTTTCCGCTTCCCACAGCACTTCGGCTAGATGACCGTTTAGCTCAGCAATGACACTTGCTCGCTTTTCATGCAGACGTGAAAAGCGTACTTGGTGCTCAATGGTTCTGAGCTGGAGTTCATTCTTCAGGTGCTCGATCGTGGCATCGGACTTGGCCTTGAGTTCGGACTCAAAACGCTTGGTGTCACGAGTGATCAACTTCTCTAGCAGAGACTTTGCAAGGATGCCAAGCACCGCAAGCAAAGCGGCGTTGCCACCCAAGGCGAGAAGAATGGTTTGCCACGTTTCCATAGGCAGCTAACGTAATGTATAGAGCAAAACCCGCTCTATAAACTGGCGCGTGATCGATATTCTGGCCATCAGATCCTCCTGAAGTTGGCTTGCAACATGGCTTTGCAATCGATTAAATACTGCAGACTGTTGAAGCCCATTGTGCCTACCAGTTCAGCCACGACCTATCCCCAAATTGGGTAATTTGGCGTCCGCTTCTGGGCCGCCAGGCCTATGACCGCTCATGGCCGAGAACAAAAGTTCGAAGGTGGCATATCACCGCGCACGCTCCAACACCATCGCATCCCCATAACTGAAAAACCGATACCGCTGCGCGATCGCATGCCGGTACAGCCCCATGATGTGCCCGAAGCCCGCGAAGGCGCTGACCAGCATCATCAGCGTGGACTTGGGCAGATGGAAGTTGGTGACCAGCAGGTCGGCCACCTTGAATTCAAAGCCCGGGGTGATGAAGATGTCGGTGTCGCCGCTGGCCGCACCAGTTTTCGCCCAGGATTCCAGCGTGCGGATGGTGGTGGTGCCCACGGCGACGATACGACCGCCCTGGGCTTTGGTTTCCCGGATGGCCTGTTGCGTGGCAGCGGGCACCTCGTACCACTCGCGGTGCATGCGGTGTTCGGCCAGGTTCTCGGTCTTGACGGGTGAGAAGGTGCCGGCGCCGACGTGCAGGGTGACGTTGGCGCGCCGCACGCCGCGTGCGTCGAGTGCGGCCAGCACGCTTTCGTCGAAGTGCAGGGCGGCGGTGGGCGCGGCGGCAGCGCCGGGCTTGGCGGCGAAGACGGTCTGGTAACGCGCCACGTCGTCGGCACTGTCGCTGTGTTGGATGTACGGCGGCAGGGGAACGTGGCCGTGCTGTTCCATCAGGGCATGCGGTTCGTCGCTGAAGCGCAGGCGGAACAGTTTCCCGTCTTCATCAGGCCAGCGGCCCAGCAGCGTGGCGGTGTAGCCGCCGGTCATCTCCAGCACGGTGCCCACGGCGGGTTTCTTGCTGACCTTCATGTGGGCCACGACTTCGTGGTTCGTCAGCACGCGCTCAATCAGCAGTTCCAGCTTGCCGCCGATGGGGGAGCTTGCGCCTCGGGTGGGGGCTGGCTTGTTGCCAAACAAACGCGCCTTGACCACCTTGGTGTCGTTGAAGACCAGCAGGTCACCGGCTTGCAGCAGTTGCGGCAGCTCGCGAAAGATGCGGTCCACCGGCTGCGCGCCGGGCCGGCTGTCACGCCCATCGAGCAGGCGCGAGGCGCTGCGTTCGGGCGCGGGGTGCTGGGCGATGAGTTCGGGGGGCAGAGCGAAGTCGAAGTCGCTCAGGGTGTGGACGCGGGCCGACGGTGTGGAAAGGGGCTGCGACGCGCTGGAGGCGGAGGAATGCGGCATGGGCTTGAGGGCCGGACGGGCCCGTTCCAAGGGATCAAGAAAAAAGCGAGAGGCCGTGATTCTCTCATCCGGGCCTCTCGCCTGATCTGTCGCGCGGCCTCCTTGCCGCAGGCGTTCAGGCCGCGCGCGCCAGAGCGGCCGCCGTGCCGACGTTGGCCGCGTCCGCCCGGTTGGTCGTGGCCTCCGCCGCGCCTTGGGTCACGCGCGCCAGCAGGGCCGCCGGGTCCAGCAGCTGGATCAGCAGGTTGCCGCCGTTGGCGCGGATGAAGTGGCTCAGCAGCTTCTGCTCCGAACCGAAGGGCGAGGGCATCAGCTGCTCGTCACCGAATTCGGGCACGGCGTGCAGACCGTCGACCAGCAGCCCGGCCGTGTGCATGCCGTGGCGCACGATGATGATCTGGCTGTTGTCGTCCAGCGTGCCGACGCGCTCGTGCAGCAGCCAGGCCAGGTCAAACACCCAGACGAAGTGGCCGATGCGGTCATTGCCCTGTGGCGCCAGCATGCCGATGCGTCCCTGGTATTTCGGACCTGGCGTGCCCTTGCCGGACGCGCCCGCACCCGTGCCCGGGCCGCCGTTGCCCATGCGGGCCGAGAGCGCGCTGGCGGGCAGGGCTTCGAGCACATGGACGGCCGGCAGGGCCAGCAGGTCCCCCCCGCAGTGGAAGGTGGCGTAGGTCTTGCGCTGGCGGCCATCACCGCCGTAGCCGCTGTCTTCGATGGCCTGGTCGGTCCGCTGCGAACGGCCGTGGCTTTGCACCGCGCCCAGGGGCTGGAAGACCACGGAGAGCACGTCTTCCTCGTAACCGTCACTGACCTTGAACTCCCGGTAGCCCTGGCCGGCCGCGCAGCCCATCACGGCGTAGTGTCCGTCGTGCTCGACGATGCGCGAGACGCTGCTGCCCTTGGGCAGCTCGCGCAGCACGGCGAGCAGGGCTGGGTCGCGCAGTTGCTCGCCCACCGGGTGCGCCGGGTCGGTGCTGGCGATGATGCGGCCAGCGCGGTTGGTGAAATAACCCGTGCCCTGGCGCTGGGCCAGGCCGCTGCGCAGCATGGCCTCGAACTCGGTGGCGGCGTCGAAGACGATGCCGATGCCGCCGACCACGCCACCTCCGGGCGCGCGCACGGCCGCGTGGTAGATGTAGGTGGGCTTGCCGCCGTAGAAGGGCGTGGGCTCGAAGGCGCTGACGTGGTAGGCCTGGTCATCGGCCAAGCCGCGCACGCGCGCCAGCGTGGCCGCGTCCACGCTCTCGTCGCCCGCATTCGCGTGTTCGCCCGAGCGGCGCGAGCGCGCGATCACCTGGCCCTCGCGGTCGTAGACGAAAAGCTGGGTGTAGACCGTGTACAGACCATGGATGTAGGCCAGGATGTCGTGCAGCTTGCGTGCTTCCTCCGGCGCGATCACGGGCTCGGCCAGCGCGGTGCGCAGCTCGGGCGTCAACGCCCACCAGCGGCAGTCGTCCGCGCGTTCGTAAAGGTTGCGGTCCAGCAGGTCCACCAGCAGCTGCGAGAGGAACTCGCCGTCTTGCTGCTTGGTTTCCAGCACGGTTTCGTAGAGGTCGCGGATGGACTGCGAAAACAGCGCGTTGCTGCGCGAGCCGGTTTCGCTGATCTGGTCCAGGATGGTCTTGAGCTTGGCCTTCTGCTCGCCGCCATTGGCGTCGGAGCGGCGCCGCTTCGGCAGTCCGTCGTCCACGAAGATGTCCTGCTGGTCGGCGGTGATGACCTGCCCGTTCCAGACCACACGGCGGATGGTTTCGGTGGCGGTGATGATTTCGTGCAACGGCGGGCTGAAGTTGCGCGCGTGCTGCAGCAGGCCGGCGGCCTGGGTCGGGGCCAACGAGGCCAGGGTGCTGCGCGTGCCGCCCGAGAAGGCCAGATCCACCGGGATCATCAACTGCCCGCGCCAGCCCGTGGGGCCCATGTAGCCCTGGTAACCCTCGGCGTGGAAGGTGCGGATCAGGTACTCGCGGCCTTCGTGGATCTGCAGCTGCGGCGCGCCGTCGAGGTTGACCGGCACGATGGTGCCGGGGGCGATCCAGTGCTCGTCCGCGCTGGCGATCACGCGGGCCTCGCCGTCGAGCAGCAGCATGTTGGAGCGGCCTTCCGGGTCGCGGTGCGAGCGGAAGATGCCGCGCATCTCGTTCTCGAAATCAAAGCAGAGGCAGAGCAGCCCGACCACGGCGCCCGTGTCCGGGTGGTGCATGCGGCGCGAGTAGATCAGTGCCTGGGCCTTGCCGGGGCGCAGGTCGCTGGCGCGGAAGGTCTCGACGAAGCTGTCGCTCTCCAGCGTCTGGCCGATCAGCGCGTCGCTGCTGCCTTCGACGGGCGACTCCGGGTCCAGCTGCACCAGCACATTGCCCTGCAGGTCCAGCAGCATGATCTCGTCGTAGACGGTGTACTTGCTGCGGTAGGCGAAGAGGCGCGCGCGGATGGCGTCGATGGTGTCTTCGTCCGGGCCCTGCGTGGCCTGCTGGGCCGACGCGACGAAGGCGCAGAGTTCGCGATCGGTCGCGAGAAAACCCACGTCGGCGGTGCGTTCATAGAGGTTGCGCACCATGATGTCGATCACGTAATGCGCCTTGGCGCCAATGGCGGCCAGCACATTGGCCACCTTCTCGCCGGCCAGGCTGTCCACCAACTCTTGCTCGAGCCGGCCAAAGCCCGCGCGCGTCGCCGCCATGATGGGCAGGATGGTCTGCGCCTCGCGCGGGCAGTTCATCTTGGCGGAGGATTCGATCATGCGCCACATCTGGTTGAGCTCGCGCAGCGACTGCTCGCAACGCACCACGTCGCGCATGTAGGGCAGGTAAGTATCCGTTTGCAGCTTTGTCTTCTTGTTGTCCATTTTGATTTCTTCACTGGTTCGTTCCCTCCCTGGGGCAGGAAACGCTTCTAGTTGTGGAGTCTGCGCGTGGGGCCAGGCCCCACGCCGGGCACCACGCAAGAGCTGTGCCGGTTACATATCGAGATCTGTAACGATGCCATCGTGCCCCGACCACGCGGCGCCCGGTGGGTCTGCGCCACAATGCCGCCCATGCCCGCCGTACGCGAACATGTCGACAAGGCTCCAACTCGCCAGGACAAGGCCGACAAGCCGCTGAGCGCGCCGCAGAAGGCCATGCGCCGCCTGGGCCTGGACAGCGACATGGACCTGGCCCTGCACCTGCCCCTGCGCTACGAGGACGAGACACGGCTGATGGCCATCGCCGAGTTGCGCGACGGGGACCTGGCTCAGGTCGAGGGTGTGGTGCGCGACAACCGCGTTGAGGTGCGCGCGCGCCGGCAGCTGATCGTGCGCATCGAGGACGAAGCGGGGCACACGCTGTTGCTGCGTTTTCTGAACTTTTACCCTTCACAGCAGAAGCTGTTGGCCGTGGGCCAGCGTGTGCGGGTGCGTGGTGAAGTGCGTGGGGGATTTCTGGGGCGCGAAATGGTGCACCCCGAATGCAAGGCCGTGCAGGCCGGTGCGCCCCTGGCCCAGGCGCTGACGCCCGTGTACCCGACCACGGCGGGGTTGCCGCAGGCCTATTTGCGCAAGGCCGTGGGCCGCGCGCTGGACAAGCTGGTGCTGGACGAGACCCTGCCGCCGCAGGCCCTGCAGTCCTGGCCCGGCGGGCCACAAGTGCTGGCCGACTGGCCTTTGCACGCCGCGCTGGATTACCTGCACCACCCGGGTCCCGAGGTGTCGCTCGCCGCCTTGCAGGACCGCAGCCATCCGGCCTGGTTGCGCTTGAAGGCCGAGGAGTTGCTGGCGCAGCAGCTCTCTCAGCTGCAGGCCAGGCAGGCGCAGGCCCAACGGCGTGCGCCTGCCCTGCGAATTCGACCCGGCCCCGATGACCAGGGCTTGCATGAACGGCTGCTGGCCGTGCTGCCCTTCGCGCTCACGGCGGCGCAGCGCCGTGTGAGCGAGGAAATCGCGCAGGACCTGGCCCGCCCCTCGCCCATGCACCGGCTGCTGCAGGGCGACGTGGGCAGCGGCAAGACCGTGGTGGCCGCGCTGGCTGCGGCGGTGTGCATTGATGCCGGATACCAATGCGTGCTGATGGCCCCCACCGAGATATTGGCCAGTCAGCATGTCAAGAAGCTGGTGGACTGGCTGACGCCGCTGGGCGTGCGCGTGGCCTGGCTCGCGGGCGGGCAAAAGACGAAGGAGCGGCGTGAGACGCTGGAGGCGATCGCGCGCGCGCCCGAGCAGGGCGGGGCCCAGCTCATCGTCGGCACGCACGCGGTGATCCAGGACAAGGTGCACTTCCACAAACTGGGCCTGGCCATCGTGGACGAGCAGCACCGCTTCGGTGTGGCGCAGAGGCTGGCTTTGCGCGAGAAAGTCCGGTCTGACCAGGGCGCCAACAGCGATGGGAGCGGCGGGGAGGATGGCGAGGAACCGCACATGCTGATGATGAGCGCCACGCCCATCCCGCGCACCCTGGCCATGAGCTATTACGCCGACCTCGATGTGTCCACGCTGGACGAGCTACCGCCGGGGCGCAGCCCCATCGTGACCCGCGTGATCTCGGAGCAGCGCCGCCCGGAGCTGATCGAGCGCATCCGCGCCCAGCTGGCCGAGGGGCGGCAGGTCTACTGGGTCTGCCCGCTGATCGAGGAGAGCGAGGCCGTGGATCTGACGAATGCCACGGCCACGCACGCCGAGTTGACCGCTGCCTTGAATCATGGCCAGCCCGCGTCGCCGCGTGGCGGCGAGGGCGGCATCCAGGTCGGCCTGCTGCACTCGCGCCTGCCGCCCCCCGAGAAGCAGGCTGTGATGGCCGAGTTCGTCGCTGGCCGCATGGGCTTGCTGGTCAGCACCACGGTGATTGAGGTGGGTGTGGACGTGCCCAACGCCACGCTGATGGTGATTGAGCATGCGGAACGTTTCGGCCTCTCGCAGTTGCACCAATTGCGCGGGCGGGTGGGGCGCGGGGCCCAGGCTTCGGCCTGCGTGCTGCTCTATTCCACCGGAGACGCGCCGCGCCTGGGCCAGACTGCGCGCGAGCGCCTCAAGGCCATGGCCGAGACCAACGACGGTTTCGAGATCGCGCGGCGCGACCTGGAGATCCGCGGTCCGGGCGAATTCCTGGGTGCGCGCCAGTCCGGCGCAGCCCTGCTGCGTTTCGCCGACCTTGCCACCGATGGGGTCGTGCTGGACTGGGCGCGGCAGACCGCTGCGTTGATGCTGGCGCGGTACCCGGCCCTGGCCGAGCGGCATGTGGCGCGCTGGCTGGGCGGTCGGGTGGATTACCTGAAGGCCTGAGCCCCACGCGCGGGTTGGGGCCGACTTGGCCCGGTTTGCGGCGCTTGCGGCCGGGCTTGGCCATGTGCGCCCCGTTGGGACAAAAATATTCCCGAGCACGACGAGCTGAATTAGACTTGAACAGCGCCACCGTCCCGGCCTGTCTCGCGGACGGCCGCGCACGCCGCCTTGCCCCCTGCCCATGAGCGCCGACCCATTCCATCCCCTCGCCTCGAGTGACACCGCCCTGTTCTACCGTGCCGCCATCGGCGTGCGTGGACAGGACTACCACCTGCCGCGTTTTCTGCGCTTTGACGAAGCCGGGCAGACGAGCCTGAGCTGGAACTGGGCCGCCAGCCTCTTCACCTTCAACTGGCTGATCTATCGCAAGATGTGGGGCTGGGCCTTGGCCTACGTGGGGGCGCTGGCCGCCGCCGGGCTGTTGGTGTTCGGCGTGGGCAAGTTGGTGTTCGATTACTCCGGCGTGCTGACCTGGATGTTGGGCCTGTGGCTGGTGTCGGCCGCTTACATCGTGCCGGGCCTCTACGCCAACGTCTGGCTCTACGGTCACTACAACGACAGGATTTCCGAGGTGCTGCGCAAGAGCTCGGGCGTGGTCGACACCATCGCCCGCCTGACCGCCGTCGCGCCCGGTCCGGGCCGCCTGGGTCGCCAGCTGCTGGCCAATTTGCTGGCCCTGGTGGTGCTGCTCGGGCCGGTGCTGGCCCTGCAGGATTGGCAGGGTCTGGGGGGACGGGCCTGGTCCCAGCTGGCTTCGCTCCTGAACCGGGACGCGCCGAGGCAGGAAGCGGCGGCGCCTTCGTCTGTTTCGCCGCCCCTGCCCACCGCGTCCGGTCGGGTCGAGGGTCTGGGCGCACCGGCCCCTGCAGCCACCGCATCGGGCACCGCAGCCGGTGGCGTGTTGACGCAGGCCGTGGCCGCCACCCTGCCAGCGCCTGCCGCGCCAGCAGCCAGTTCGGCCAGGCCGGTGGACGACGCCGCCGGTCGGCCCGTGGTCGCCTTTGAGCCCGCGTTTGACGCCACCACCCGGTCCGGCCGAGCCGGTGCGGACGTGGTGCCCGTGACTTCCTTCGCGGCCAACCCCGTTGCCCCCACGCCCTTGAATGCGCCCCTGCCAGCGCCGCTGTCGACGTCGGGCTCGGCCTCCGCTTCGGCCCCGCCGCCTGCGGACTTGGTGCCTCTGCAGTCCGTGACCCTGCCGACGTCCCGCCCGCAGGCGCCGCAGTCCGCCAGCGCGCCGCGTGCCCGGCAACTGGCCCAGGCCGACAGCACGACCCCGCCCACGGGCAGTCGCGGCAATATGGCCAGCGGCGTCGTCACCCGCGCCCCCGTGGCGCCCACGACCAGCGCCGCGCCGCCGCCTCCGGTTCAACCCACGCCGCCCCGTGCCGCCGCGCCCGCCGCGTCGGGCGAGGGCGAGAAACCACAAGCCTCGGCGCGCTTGCGCGCGGCTTCCCAGGCGGCGCAAGCCAAGCGTGCGGCGCAGTCGCAGCCCGGGGCCATGACCGCCAGTGCCGCACCGTTGGCGGGCGCCGGTGCCCAGCCTCTGGCGGCCTCATCCCCTGCCACCCTGGCCGCGCCGCCTAAGTCCTCCGGGGCAGCGGGCTGGGTGGTGCAGGCCGGCGTGTTCCGGCAGGCTGACAACGCCCACCGCATGGTGGCGCAGCTGCAGGGCATGGGCATCGAGGCCGCGCTGGAGAACTTTCCGAACAGCCGGGGTGAACCCATGCTGCGAGTCGTGGCCGGGCCATACGCGCAACAGGCGCAGGCCCAGCAGACGGCCCAGCGCATCCAGGCGCGCAGCCTGCCAGCGATGGTGATGCGCGAAGCGCGCTGATTGAACGAGGAAAAGAGGCCAATGATGCGAATCTCCCCGCGAATGATGGCTTCGGCGCTGCTGTCGGGACTGTGCTTGTCCTTGACCTGGCTGGCCGGACCGGCGAATGCGCAGGCGCTGCCCGCGCGCAATGTGCTGTTGGAGCTGCGCCAGATCGACGCGGTGGCCGCCGGTTACAGCGTGAGCACGAAACCTGCCGTGCCCCTGCAGCCGCCGCAGCAGGTGCAGGTGCGCAATGGCGACGTGGCCCGTGTGGGCCAGACCTCGGCCCAGCCGCAGACCTGGATCAAGGAAGTGCAGGCCGAAGGTCAGAACAGCGGCGCCGGGGTCAAGCAGGAGCTGATCTGGTTCCAGAGCGGCCAGACCCTGCAGATGCGCCCGGTCTGGACGGCGGGGCGCCAAGCCGAGGTCGAGGTTCAATGGCTGGGCGAGAACGTGAACCAGCAGCCCGGCAAGGAACTGCCCGCGCAGCAGACCGGCCAGTTGCGCACCACGGTGCTGGCGCCGCTGGGCCAGTGGGTGACCCTGGCCAAGAGCGGCACGGAGCCAGAGCGTGGGGTCTACCGCAGCGACGCGGCCAGCCAGGCCCCGCGCTTGCTCCAACTGCGCGTCACCCTGTTGCCCTGATCATTCAGTGAGCTGTCCGACGTGGCGGCCAGCCGGGCAGCCATGCCGGGTGTCGAGTTTGGTCCGACCATCTTGATAGTATTGGGCTATAGGATGGATGGAATGGCTAGATCATGACCCTGACCGAACTCAAATACATCGTGGCTGTGGCCCGGGAAAAACACTTCGGTCGTGCGGCGGAGGCCTGCTTCGTCTCGCAGCCCACCTTGTCGGTGGCGGTCAAGAAGATCGAGGAAGAGCTGGACGTGAAGCTCTTTGAGCGCAGCGCCAATGAAGTCACGGTCACGCCCCTGGGCGAGGACATCGTGCGCCAGGCTCAATCGGTGCTGGAGCAGGCCGCCGCCATCAAGGAGATCGCCAAGCGCGGCAAGGACCCGTTGGCCGGCCCCCTGCGCATGGGAGTGATCTACACCATTGGCCCCTACCTGTTGCCCGACCTGGTGCGCCAGAACATCCGCCTGTCACCGCAGATGCCCTTGATGCTGCTGGAGAACTTCACGGGCAAGCTGCTGGAAATGCTGCGCACCGGCGAGATCGACTGCGCCATCCTGGCCGAACCCTTCCCGGACACGGGCCTCGCCGTGGCCCCGCTGTACGACGAGCCTTTTCTCGCGGCCGTGCCCGTGAGCCATCCCTTGGCCAAGCGCGCGCACGTGACCACGCAAGAGCTCAAGTCCGAAACCATGCTGCTGCTGGGCACGGGGCATTGTTTCCGCGACCATGTGCTGGAGGTCTGTCCGGAGTTCGCCCGTTTTTCCAGCAACACCGAAGGCATCCAGAAGAGTTTCGAGGGCTCCTCGCTGGAGACCATCAAGCACATGGTGGCCGCCGGCATGGGTGTGACCCTGGTGCCGCGCCTGTCGGTGCCCGAGGGGGCGCTGGACGAAGGCCGGGCCAAGAACCGGATCGGCGCCGACGAAAGCCTGATCCGCTACCTGCCCTTCGAAGGGGATGCGCCCCTGCGCCGCGTGGTGCTGGTCTGGCGCCGCAGCTTCACGCGCTACGAGGCCATCGCCGCCTTGCGCAACGCCATTTACGCCTGCGCGCTGCCGGGCGTCACCCGCCTGTCCGACCTGCGCCAGACCGAGGCCCAGGCGGCTTGAACCTCCACTTGAATCCGCCGCCTGGACCATCACCTGCACAGCCCCGGCTCCCCCGGACTCATTCTTCATCGACCACCAGGAGTTTTTGCATGGCCAAGACCACCGCACCCGCGATCAACATCGGTATCAGCGAACAGGACCGCGCCGCCATCGCCGAGGGCCTGTCGCGCCTGCTGGCCGACACCTACACCCTCTACCTGACCACGCACAACTTTCACTGGAACGTGACGGGGCCGATGTTCAACACCCTGCACACCATGTTCATGCAGCAGTACACCGAGCTGTGGAACGCGGTGGACCCGGTGGCCGAACGCATCCGTTCGCTGGGCCACGCGGCGCCGGGCTCCTACGCGCAGTTTGGCAAGCTGGCCTCGGTGCCCGACGTGCCGGCCACGCCGCCCAAGGCGCTGGAGATGGTGCGCATCCTCGTTCAAGGCCATGAGGCGGTGGCGCGCACGGCGCGTGGCATCTTCCCCCTGGCCGAGAAGGCCGGCGACGAGCCCACGGCCGATCTGCTGACGCAGCGCCTCACCGTGCATGAGCAGTCGGCCTGGATGCTCCGCTCCCTCTTGGAAGACTGACGAATCAGATCACCCCCGTTGCTCCCCCACTTCGTGTGGGTCGGCATCCCCCCTCAAGGGGGCGCTCCCGGTGGCCCGGCAAAGCCGGTTCCACGGGAGCCCTGGCCTTGATGCTTTGCGCATGACCATGTTTTCTTCCCGCTTGGCGCTTTACCTTGACCTCATCCGCTGGAACCGTCCGGCGGGGTGGCTGTTGCTGCTCTGGCCTTCGTTGTCGGCGCTCTGGGTGGCGGCCGGGGGTTGGCCGGGCTGGCATCTGTTGCTGGTGTTCGTGCTGGGCACCATCCTCATGCGCAGCGCGGGCTGTTGCGTGAACGACGTGGCCGACCGTGATTTCGACCGGCACGTCAAGCGCACCGCGCAACGCCCGGTGACGAGCGGTAAGGTGTCGGTGAAGGAAGCCCTGGCCTTGGGCGCGGTGCTGGCCCTGCTGGCCTTCGGCCTGGTGCTGACCACCAATACCGTCACCATCGCCTGGTCCTTCGCGGCGCTGGCCGTGACCTTGATCTATCCCTATGCCAAGCGCTACGTGGCCATGCCCCAGGCCGTGCTGGGCGTCGCTTTCAGCTTCGGCATTCCCATGGCCTTCGCCGCCGTGTCAGGAGGAGGCGATTCGTTCAGTTTTTCCGCCGTGCTGGACGCCGTTCCTTGGCTGGCCTGGGCCATGCTGATCGGCAACCTGTTCTGGGTGCTGGCCTACGACACCGAGTACGCGATGGTAGATCGCGACGACGACCTGAAGATCGGCATGAAGACCTCGGCCATCACGCTGGGGCGTTTCGACGTGGTGGCGATCACGGCCTTCTACGTGCTGCACCTGCTGATCTGGACGGTGCTGCTGATCGATCGGCTCCACCCCTGGGTCTGGGGCGCGACGTTGCTGGTCGCCGCCGTGCAGGTCGGCTGGCACTACCGCCTGATCCGTGACCGTACGCGCGAGGGTTGCTTCCGGGCCTTCCGCATGAACCATTGGCTGGGGTTCACGGTGTTCGCGGGCGTGGTGCTCGGCCACGTCGCCCGCTGAAGCGCCGGCGCGAGCCAGCTTGAGTGACGACAGCCTTGCCTGCTGTCCTCGTGCGGCAAGGCCCGTCGCCGTCAATCCTTGCCGAATTCGGCGCCCAGCTCTGCGGAGCGCCGCGCGGCGGCCTGCAGGGCTGCACTGAACAGAGCCTTGAGTCCGCCGTCTTCCATGACCGTGATGGCCGCGTGCGTGGTGCCGCCCTTGGAGGTGACCCGCTGGCGCAGCACCTCGGGTGGTTCCTCGGAGGCCTTGGCCAGTGCGCCCGCGCCCAGAAAGGTCTCGACCGCGAGTTGATGGGCCTGCTCGGTTGTGAGGCCCAGTTCCACTCCCGTGGCTGTCATGGCTTCCAGCAGGTAGAAGACATAAGCGGGGCCCGAACCTGAAAGCGCTGTCACGGCGTCGAGCAGGTGTTCACGTTCGACCCAGACAAACTCACCCATGACCGAGGCAATGTGCTCGATCTGCTTGCGGTCCTGCGCGCTCACGCCAGCGCGCGCGTACAGACCGGTGACGCCCTTGCCGATCAGGGCCGGGGTGTTGGGCATGCTGCGCACGATGCGCTCGCTGCCGAGCCAGCGCTGCAGGCTGTCGGTGGAGATGCCGGCCGCCACGCTCAGGTGCAACGCGCCGCCGACGAAGGGCGCGGCCTGCAGGGCGGCGTCCTTGAAGGTCTGGGGCTTGATGGCCCAGACCACGACGGGAACATCCTGCAGGAAGGGGCCGGCTTCGGCATGGGCGACGAGGCCGTGGCTGGCGCTCAGGCGTTGCCGGGCCTCAGGGTTGGTGTCCACGACGGTGACGCGGCTGGCCGGCAGGCCTTGCTTCACCAGGCCGCCGATGATGGCGCTGGCCATGTTGCCGCCGCCGATGAATGCGATGGCGCTGCGGGGGTCGAGCATGCGGAGCTTCCTTCTGGGCAGGGCCTCGCGCACCGAGGCCGGTTCAAAAAGAAGATTGTCGCCGCAGCGGCGGGGTGTCAGTCCGCGACCGCCTGGCGCACCGCGTGTTCCCACTGGTCCATGCGGGCGCGGGCTTGCGCGCGACCGAGCGTGGGCAGGAAGGTGCGCTCGGCACGCCAGAGTTGGCTCAGTTCGTCCGTGCCGGCATACAGGCCCGTGCTCAGGCCCGCCAGGTAGGCGGCCCCCAGGGCGGTGGTCTCGATGACCTCGGGCCGCACCACGGGGATGCCCAGCAGGTCCGCCTGGATCTGCATCAGCAGGTCGTTGGCGCAGGCACCGCCGTCCACGCGCAATTCGCTGACGGCGCTGCCGCCCGCGGCCACGGCGTCCCGGCTCATGGCCTCCAGCAGCGCCGTGCTCTGGAAGGCGATGCTTTCCAGCGCGGCGCGCGCGATGTGCGCCAGCGTCGTGCCTCGCGTCAGGCCGGTGATGAGGCCACGCGCCTCGGCCTTCCAGTAGGGTGCGCCCAGGCCGGTGAAGGCCGGGACCAGGATCACGCCGCCAGCGTCGGGCACGCTCTCCGCCAGGCCCTGCACTTCGCCGCTGGCCTTGATGGCGTTCAGCCCGTCGCGCAGCCACTGGACCACCGCGCCGCCGACGAAGACGCTGCCCTCGATGGCGTACTCGGGCAGGCGGCTGGTCTGGGCCGCGCTGGTGGTCAGCAAGCCGTTGCGGGAGGCCTGGAAGGTGTGTCCGGTGTGCATGAGCATGAAACACCCCGTGCCGTAGGTGTTCTTGGCCATGCCCGCGCGAAAGCACGCCTGGCCGAACAAGGCGCTTTGCTGGTCACCGGCCACGCCGCCGATGCGGATCGCATGACCCAGCAGCTCAGCCTGGACCTGGCCATAGTCGGCGCTGGACGGCCGGACTTCGGGCATCAACTGGGAGGGAATGTCGAGCAGGGCCAGCAGCTCGGCGTCCCAGGTGTTGGTGTGTACGTTGAACAGCATGGTGCGCGAGGCATTGCTCACGTCCGTCGCATGGACGGCGCCCCCGGTCAACTGCCACATCAGCCAGCTGTCCACGGTGCCGAACGCGAGTTCACCCGCCAGGGCCTGCTGCCGCGCGCCGGGCACGTGGTCGAGGATCCACTGCAGCTTCATGCCCGAGAAATAGGCGTCGACCAGCAGTCCCGTGCGCGCGTGGATCAGCGGCGCGTGACCCTGCTCGCGCAGCCGCGCGCAGGCCGGTTCCGCGCGTCGGTCTTGCCAGACGATGGCATGGTGGATGGGCAGTCCGGTCTTGCGGTTCCAGACCACCGTGGTCTCCCGCTGGTTGGTGATGCCGATGGCGTGCACCGCCGAGGCGCTGATGCCGGCTTTGCCCAGCACGTCGCGCGCGGTCGCGAGCTGGGTCTGCCAGATCAGCATGGGGTCGTGCTCGACCCAGCCGGGTTGCGGATAGATCTGCGGCAGTTCCTGCTGCGCGAGCGCGACGATTTGTCCCCGTTCGTTGAAGACGATGCTGCGGGAGCTGGAAGTGCCTTGGTCAAGTGCCAGCAGGTAAGTCATGGGCGGCTTGGTTCGTGTCGAGGTTGGGTCAGGTGCAGACTTCCAGGCGGATGTCTGCGTCGTTCAGCAAGGATGGAAAAGGAGCGGGCGGTTCGGCGTCGGTGAACAGCCGGTCGATCTGTGACAGGGTTGCGACCTGGACCATGGCCGGGCGGTTGAATTTGCTGGTGTCGGCGGCCAGCCAGACCTCGCGCGACTGCGCGATGATGGTTTGCGCCACCTTGACTTCCCGGTAATCGTAATCGCGCAACGAACCGTCGGCTTCGATGGCCGAAATACCGATCAGCGCGATGTCGACCTTGAACTGGCGGATGAAATCCACGGCCGCTTCGCCCACGATGCCGCGGTCGCGCGCGCGCACCATGCCGCCGGCCACGATGATTTCGCAGCTCGGGTTGCCGCACAGGATATGGGCCACGTTGAGGTTGTTGGTGATCACGCGCAAGCCCGTGTGCTGCAACAGGGCCTGGGCGATGGCCTCGGTCGTGGTGCCGATGTTCAGGATCAGCGAGCAGTCATTGGGCACCTGCCGCGCGATGGCGCGCGCAATGAGCGCCTTGCCCTGCGCATGCAGCTGCTGGCGCTGCTGGTGGGCGATGTTCTCGGTGGTTGAGCTGGGCACACGGGCGCCACCGTGGAAGCGCGTGAGCGCGCCGGTTTCGGCCAGCCGCTGGATGTCGCGCCGCACGGTCTGCAAGGTCACGCCCAGCTCTTCGGCCAGTTGTTCCACCGTGGCCGAGCCGCGCGTGCGCACGAACTCGATCAGTCGCAGCTGACGGGGGTTGTGGTTCTCCATGCGGGTCGTTCAATGTCCAGCGGGTCACTATAAACGAGCGAAAAGGAATGGCTCCAGGGAAAACCTGTACGGAAAACGAAAACAAAAGAATAACAATCGAAAAATTGCGAAAGTCTTCACGCCCAGCTTTGTTGGGCATCGCGGTGCTGGGACGAACACCATGCAAGAGAGGGGGCGGGATGCGGTTGGTATTGGATGGCGTGGGCAAGACCGTGGGCGCCGAGACCTGGCTCAAGCCGATGAGCCTGGATTTGCGCAGCGGGGCGGTGACGGTGTTGCTGGGCGCGACGCAGGCGGGCAAGACCAGCCTGATGCGCCTGATGGCCGGCCTGGACGCGCCGAGCGCGGGGCGCGTGCTGGTGGATGACCAGGACGTGACCGGCGTGCCGGTGCGCAAGCGGGACGTGTCCATGGTGTACCAGCAGTTCATCAACTACCCGTCCATGACCGTGGCGCGCAACATTGCGTCCCCCATGCTGCTGCGCAAGCAGGCAGGCGTGGACGCGCGGGTGCGTGAACTGGCCGCCAAGCTGCACATCGAACCTTTTCTGGATCGTCTGCCCGCCGAGCTGTCGGGTGGCCAGCAGCAGCGCGTGGCCCTGGCGCGTGCCCTGGCCAAGCAGGCGCCCCTGATGCTGCTGGACGAACCCCTGGTCAATCTGGACTACAAGTTGCGCGAAGAGTTGCGAGAAGAACTGAGCCAGCTCTTTGCCTCCGAGGGTTCGACCGTGGTCTATGCCACCACCGAACCGGCCGAAGCCTTGCTGCTGGGCGGCTACACGGCCGTGCTGGACCAGGGTGAATTGCTCCAGTACGGCCCCACGGTCGACGTCTTTCACCAGCCGCGCTCGCTGCGGGTGGCCCGTGCCTTCAGTGATCCGCCCATGAACCTGCTGGCGGCGGATGTGATGGCTGAAGGTTTGCGCCTGCGTGGCGGACCAGACCTCCCGTTCCCCCTGCCTGCGGACCGGCCGGCAGGAACCGTCACGCTGGGGCTGCGGGCCAGCGCCCTGCGGGTGGTGCCGCGCGAGGGCGACGTGTCCGTGCCGGGGCGGCTGGAGCTGGCCGAGATCTCGGGCTCCGACACCTATGTGCATGTGGCCACCCAGGTTGGTGAGTTGGTGATGCAACTCACCGGCGTGCACTACTTCGAGCTGGGCGCGGCGCTGACCGTGTACTTCAGTGCGGCACAGGCCTATCTTTTTGACGGGGCGGGTGATTTGTGCGTCGCGCCGCAACGGGCCGGGGGGCACTGAGATGGCACGCATCGAACTCGATCTGGCGCATGCCTACCGGCCCAACCCTCGGCAGGACAGTGACTACGCCTTGCTGCCGCTGAACATGGTGTTCGAGGATGGCGGCGCTTATGCCTTGCTTGGCCCCTCCGGTTGCGGCAAGACCACCATGCTCAACATCATGTCCGGGCTGCTCGTGCCTTCGCAGGGCAAGGTCCTCTTCGACGGCCGGGACGTGACCCGGGCCAGCCCGCAGGAACGCAACATCGCCCAGGTGTTCCAGTTCCCGGTGATCTACGACACCATGACCGTGGCCGAGAACCTGGCCTTTCCGCTGCGCAACCGCGGGGTGCCGCGTGCGCAGATCCGCCAGCGCGTCGGCGTGATCGCCGAAATGCTGGACCTGAGCGGCCAGCTCAACCGCCGTGCCGCGGGCCTGTCCGCTGACGCCAAGCAGAAGATATCGCTCGGTCGGGGGCTGGTCCGTCCCGACGTGTCGGCCGTCTTGTTCGACGAACCGCTGACGGTGATCGACCCGCACCTGAAGTGGCAGCTGCGGCGCAAGCTCAAGCAGATCCACCATGAACTCAAGCTGACCCTGATCTACGTCACCCATGACCAGGTGGAGGCCTTGACCTTCGCCGACCAGGTGGTGGTGATGACGCGTGGCAAGGCGGTGCAGGTCGGTCCGGCCGACGCCTTGTTCGAGCGCCCGCAGCACACCTTTGTCGGTCATTTCATCGGCTCCCCGGGCATGAACTTCGTGGTCGCCGAGGTGCGGGATACGGCGCTGCTGCTGGCCGGACAGGCCATGCCTTTGCCGCGCGCGCTGCCGGATGGGCCGCTCAAGGTGGGCATACGACCGGAGTACCTGACGGTGGCCGCGCCCGGCGCGGCGGGCGCCGTGCCGGCCCAGGTGCGCCAGGTGCAGGACGTGGGCACGCACCTGATGCTGACGGCCGAACTGGCCGGGGGCCAGGCGCTCAAGGTGCGGATCGCCATCGAGTCGCCACCCCCGCCCGCACCGGGTGGCACGCTCTGGTTGCAGTTGCTGGGCGAGCACACCTGCTTTTACGTACGGGAGGAACTGCTGCCATGAGCGTCGTGACCAAACCGGTGAACCAGCGGGCCTGGGTCCTCATCCTGCCGGTGATCCTGTGCGTGGCCTTCTCGGCCATCCTGCCGCTGATGACGGTGGTGAACTACTCGGTGCAGGACATCATCTCGCCCGAGCGTCGGGTCTTCGTGGGCACCGAATGGTTCGCCGCCGTGATGCGCGACCCGGAGCTGCACGAAGCGCTGCTGCGCCAACTGGTGTTTTCGCTGGCGGTGCTGGCGGTTGAGCTGCCGCTGGGCATCGCGCTGGCGCTGGCCATGCCGGCCCAGGGCTGGAAATCTTCGGCCGTGCTGGTGGTGATGGCACTGTCGCTGCTGATTCCCTGGAACGTGGTTGGCACCATCTGGCAGATCTACGCCCGCGCGGACATCGGGCTGCTGGGTGCGGCGCTGGACTACCTCGGCTTCGACTACAGCTACACCGGCAACCCCACCCATGCCTGGGTCACGGTGCTGGTCATGGACGTCTGGCACTGGACGCCGCTGGTGGCCCTGTTGTGCTTCGCCGGCCTGCGTTCCATCCCCGATGCCTACTACCAGGCCGCCCGCATCGATGGCGCGAGCAAGTTCGCCGTGTTCCGCTACATCCAGCTGCCCAAGATGCGCGGCGTGCTCATGATCGCGGTGCTGCTGCGTTTCATGGACAGTTTCATGATCTACACCGAGCCCTTTGTGCTCACGGGTGGTGGGCCGGGCAACGCCACCACCTTTCTCTCGCAGTACCTGACGCAGAAGGCCGTGGGCCAGTTCGACCTGGGGCCGGCGGCGGCGTTCTCCCTGATCTATTTCCTGATCATCCTGTTGCTGTGCTTCATCCTCTACAACTGGATGCAGCGCGTGGGAACCTCGGACAAGCAGGAGGCTGGCCATGCATGAACGACGTTTTCAGAAGCGCACGCTTTTCCTGATCGCCTATCTGGTGTTTGCGATCTTGCCCATCTACTGGATGGTCAACATGAGCTTCAAGACCAACCAGGAAATCTTGTCGAGCTTCTCGTTCTTCCCGCAGGACTTCACGCTGGCGAACTACAAGACGATCTTCACCGATCCGTCCTGGTACTCGGGCTACATCAACAGCCTGATCTACGTCCTCATCAACACGGTGATTTCGGTGACCGTGGCCCTGCCTGCGGCCTACGCCTTCTCGCGCTACCAGTTTCTGGGCGACCGGCATGTGTTCTTCTGGTTGCTGACCAACCGCATGACCCCGCCGGCGGTGTTCCTGCTGCCTTTCTTCCAGCTCTACACGACGGTGGGGCTGATGGACACGCACATCGCGGTGGCGCTGGCGCACCTGCTGTTCAACGTGCCCTTGGCGGTCTGGATCCTGGAGGGTTTCATGAGCGGGGTGCCACGCGAGATCGACGAGACGGCCTACATCGATGGCTACAGCTTCCCGCGCTTCTTCCTGACCATCTTCCTGCCCCTGATCAAGGCTGGGGTCGGTGTGGCGGCCTTCTTCTGCTTCATGTTCAGCTGGGTGGAACTGCTGCTGGCGCGCACGTTGACGAGCGTGAACGCCAAACCCATCGTGGCGACGATGACGCGCACGGTGTCCGCCTCGGGCATGGATTGGGCCACGCTGGCGGCGGCGGGCGTGCTGACCATCGTGCCGGGCGCCATCGTGATCTGGTTCGTGCGGCATTACATCGCGAAGGGGTTCGCGATGGGTCGCGTGTGAGCCTAGAGGAAAGACCATGACGCTCTGTCCGCCACTCTCGACCTGCTTTCAACAACCCGTGGGCGCTCACCACGGCCAAGCCCAGCGATCGCCGTGGAACTGGCTTTGCCAGGCCACTGGCGATGTCCCCCTGGGGGGAAGCGCCGCAGGCGCTCAGGGGGGGGCCCATGTTTGACTGGATGGCCTGGACCACGCCCGTGGCGGTTTTTTTCATCACCATCGTCCTGCTGCTGCTGGGCATGACGGCGTGGGAGATCCGATCGCCAACGACGCGACGACGTGGATTTCTTCCGCTGGAGACCACGCGGGGCGATCGCTTGTTCATCGGCCTGCTGCTGGCGGCCTACGTGAACCTGGCTTTTGTAGGGATCAGTGACAAGCTGGCCGTCTGGTTGGGGCTGTCGTCCGAACCGTCCGTCTGGTTCAGTTTCGTGCTGTCCATGCTGTTGCTGCTGCTGGTGATGCGCAAGGGTTGATTGCTGCTTTCGTCCGACGCCAAGCTTCCCCTGCGTCGGACGTGATCGTGAACCTCCAGGGGAAGTGACAACGAGGAGACAGACATGATGAAGACGGGATACACCGCAGTGGCACTGGCCATCGCCCTCCTGGCCGGCCCGGCCATGGCGGGCGAGGCCGAGGCCAGGAAATGGGTGGACACGGAATTCCAGCCCTCGACGCTCAGCAAAGAGCGACAACTGGCCGAAATGAAATGGTTCATCGAGGCGGCCAAGAAGCTGCAGGCCAAGGGGGTCAAGGAAATCTCGGTGGTGTCGGAAACCATCACCACCCACGAGTACGAGTCGAAGACCCTGGCCAAGGCCTTCGAGGAGATCACCGGCATCAAGGTCAAGCACGACCTGATCCAGGAAGGCGACGTGGTCGAGAAGCTGCAGACCTCGATGCAGTCCGGCAAGTCCATCTACGACGGCTGGATCAGCGACTCGGACCTGATCGGCACGCACTACCGCTACGGCAAGGTGATGAACCTCACCGACTACATGGCCGGCGCGGGCAAGGAATACACCAATCCCGGCTTGGACCTCAAGGATTTCATCGGCACCAAGTTCACGACCGCGCCCGATGGCAAGTTGTACCAATTGCCTGACCAGCAGTTCGCCAACTTGTACTGGTTCCGCGCCGACCTGTTCGCGCGCAAGGATCTGCAAGACAAGTTCAAGGCCAAGTACGGCTACGACCTGGGGGTGCCGCTGAACTGGAGCGCCTATGAAGACATTGCCGAGTTTTTCACCAACGACGTGAAGACCATCGACGGCAAGCCCATCTACGGTCACATGGATTACGGCAAGAAGGACCCCAGCCTGGGCTGGCGTTTCACCGACGCCTGGCTGTCCATGGCGGGCACTGCCGACATCGGCGCGCCCAACGGGGTGCCGATCGACGAGTGGGGCATTCGTGTGGCGGCGGACAAGTGCACGCCGGTGGGCGCCTCGGTGTCGCGCGGTGGTGCCACCAACTCCCCCGCCGCCGTCTACGCGCTGACCAAGTACGTGGACTGGATGAAGAAGTACGCGCCCAAGGAGGCCACCGGCATGACCTTCGGCGAGGCCGGCCCGGTGCCCGCGCAAGGCCAGATCGCGCAGCAGATCTTCTGGTACACCGCCTTCACGGCCGACATGACCAAGCCCGGCTTGCCCGTGGTGAACACCGACGGCACGCCCAAGTGGCGCATGGCGCCCGGCCCCAATGGGCCGTACTGGAAGGAAGGCATGCAGAATGGCTACCAGGACGTGGGTTCGTGGACCTTCTTCTCGGCCCATGACCCCAACCGCACCGCGGCGGCCTGGCTCTATGCCCAGTTCGTCACAGCCAAGACCGTCTCGCTCAAGAAGACCATGGTGGGGCTGACGCCGATCCGCGAGAGCGACATTCAGTCCGCGGCCATGACGCAGATGGCGCCCAAGCTCGGGGGGCTGGTCGAGTTCTACCGCAGCCCGGCGCGTGTGGCCTGGTCGCCCACCGGCACCAACGTGCCCGACTATCCGAAGCTGGCGCAGCTCTGGTGGAAGAACGTGGCGCAGGCGGTGACGGGCGAGAAGACGCCGCAGGCCGCCATGGACACGTTGGCCGAGGAAATGGACCAGGTCATGGCGCGCTTGGAGCGCGCGGGCATGGCGCGTTGCGCACCCAAGCTCAACCCGAAGGGCGACCCCGCCAAGTGGCTGAGCAGCAAGGCGGCGCCCTGGGCCAAGCTGGCCAATGAGAAACCCGTTGGCAAGACCATCAATTACGACAGGCTGCTGCAGGCGTGGAAGGATGGCAAGGTGCGTTGAGGCATGGGGTCTGGCGCTTGCACACCGCATGGGGCGCCAGTCCTGGATCAACGAGTCGGGGGACGACGGGCCGAGATTGAGGGATGATCCGGGTTCTCGTTTCCCCGCATTGCTTTAATAATATGAGTGAGTCTGTACTTCTGAATCCCAATTCGCGTCCGCAGTTATTAGGGCGCTTGGCCGAGGCCACCGACTGGGACCTGGCCGTCGTGGGCGGCGGCGCCACCGGCCTGGGGGTGGCGCTCGACGCGGCGGCGCGTGGGTATTCGGTTGTGTTGCTGGAGTCGCACGACTTCGCTGGCGGCACCTCCTCGCGTTCCACAAAGCTCTTGCACGGCGGCGTGCGCTACCTCGCCCAGGGTAATGTGGCCCTGGTGCGCGAGGCTTTGCATGAACGCAGCACAGTGCTGGCCAACGCGCCGCACCTGGCTTCCCGGCTGTCTTTCATCATGCCGTCCTACGCCTGGTGGCAGACCCCGTTTTATGGCATCGGTCTCAAGCTCTATGACCTGCTGGCCGGTCAGGCCGGCCTGGGCCCGACGCGTTTTCTGGACCGGCGCGGTACCTTGGCCGCCTTGCCTCGCCTGCAACCGCAGGGGCTAAGCGGGGGGGTGCAGTACTGGGATGGCCAATTCGACGACGCGCGCCTGGCGCTGGCGCTGGCGCGCACGGCGGTGCGCGAGGGCGCTCTGCTGCTGAACTATTGCCCAGTCACCGAATTGCGGCATGAAAACGGGCGCGTGACGGGTTTGCGCTGCCGTGACGCCATCGGGGGGCAGTCTTACGAGGTGCGCGCGCGCTGCGTGGTCAACGCCACGGGGGTCTGGGTGGATGGTGTGCGCCAGATGGATGGCGACGCCCAGGGCAAGACGGTGACGCCCATGGTGGCGCCTAGCCAAGGCGTGCATGTGGTGGTGGACCGTGATTTCCTGCCGGGCGATCACGCGTTGCTGGTGCCCAAGACGGCCGACGGCCGCGTGCTGTTCGCCGTGCCTTGGCTGGGCAAACTGGTGCTAGGGACCACCGACACGCCGCGCCGCGACCTGCCCCGGGAGCCGCAACCCCTGCGTTCCGAGCTTGACTTCATCCTCGGCGAGGCGGCGCGCTACCTCGTGCGTCCGCCCACGCCAGCCGACGTGCGCAGCATCTGGGTCGGGTTGCGGCCTCTGGTGCGGCCGGTTGGGGATGATTCAGACACCGGCAGCCTGAGCCGCGAGCACACGGTGTTGCAGGCCAGCAGCGGCCTGGTGACCGTGACCGGCGGCAAGTGGACCACCTACCGGGCCATGGCCGAGGATGTGCTGGCGCGCTGCGTGGCCTCGGGCCTGCTGCCGCGCCGTCCCGCCGGGGTGAGTGCGACCTTGCGCCTGGTGGGCGCGCCCGCGCCGCAGGCCCCGGCCGGGCCTGGCCTGGCGGCCCTGCCGGGCCAACATTTGTATGGCGTGGAGGCGGCCACATTGGCTCAGCTACCGGGTGCCGGGGAGGAGTTGGCGCCGGGCATGACCGAGGCCATGGTGCGCTTCGCAGCCAGAAATGAATATGCACTGACGGTCGAAGACGTGCTTGCGCGGCGGTCTCGTTATTTGTTCCTGGATGCGGAGCTGGCGGGCCGGGTGGCGCCACGCGTGGCGCGCATCTTGGAGGAAGAAACCGGAGTGAATCCTCAGCTGGCCGCTTTCCAAGCCTTGGCCCAGAGTTACCGCCTATGGCCGGCCTGAGGCCACAGCGGGTGGGGTGAGCGCCTGGTGGCCCCGTCCAGGCCACCAACCAGCGGCGGATGGGATGGGGTTTGACGCAGCTTCAAATCTGATGCATAATCGCCGGCTCTGCCTGAATTTTCAGGTGGATTTCCCGTCAGACCCTGACGGAGGCTCCGGGTGTGTTATCCGGGTTTCAAAGGGGTCTGGCATCTGCCCAAACAGAGGTGTTGCGCGTGGTGCGCGGCGCTGACGACGGGCCCAAGACTGTCTGGCAAGGGTGAGCGCATTTCGCGCGGCTCGGTGCCGGTGCAAGTTGGGAATATTGAAATGATCCAGACAGAATCTCGGTTGGAAGTTGCCGACAACACCGGCGCGAAGTCCGTTTTGTGCATCAAGGTGCTCGGCGGGTCCAAGCGTCGCTACGCCAGCGTCGGCGACATCATCAAGGTGAGCATCAAGGAAGCTGCTCCGCGTGGCCGCGTCAAGAAGGGCGAGGTCTACAGCGCGGTCGTGGTTCGCACCGCCAAGGGCATCCGCCGTGGTGATGGCTCGCTCGTGAAGTTCGACGGTAATGCCGCCGTGCTGCTCAACAACAAGCTGGAGCCCATCGGCACCCGCATCTTCGGCCCGGTCACGCGCGAGCTGCGCACCGAGCGCTTCATGAAGATCGTGTCCCTGGCGCCCGAAGTTCTCTGAAGGACTCGTCATGAACAAGATTCGCAAAGGCGACGAAGTCATCGTCCTGGCTGGACGTGACAAGGGCAAGCGCGGCAAGGTCGCGCTGCGCAAGGACGACGATCATGTCGTGGTCGAGGGCGTGAACCTGGTGAAGAAGCACACCAAGCCCAACCCCGCCAAGGGTACGACCGGTGGCATCGTCGAGAAGTCCATGCCCATCCATCAATCCAACGTGGCGATCTACAACGCCGCGACGGGCAAGGCTGATCGCGTGGGCGTCAAGCTGCTGGCCGATGGCAAGCGCGTGCGCGTCTACAAGTCCAGCGGCGAAGAAATCAAGGTCGCCTAAAGGTACTCATCATGGCTCGTTTCCAAGAAATCTACCGCGAGAAGGTTGTTCCCGAACTGACCAAGAAGTTCGGCTACAAGTCGCCCATGGAGGTGCCGCGCCTGACCAAGATCACCCTGAACATGGGTGTGTCCGAAGCCGTCGCCGACAAGAAGGTGATGGACAACGCCGTCGGTGATCTGACCAAGATCGCCGGCCAGAAGCCGGTCGTGACCAAGGCCAAGAAGGCCATCGCCGGTTTCAAGATTCGCGAAGGTCAGGCCATCGGCTGCATGGTCACCCTGCGCGGCGTTCAGATGTACGAATTCCTGGATCGTTTCGTCACCGTGGCCCTGCCGCGCGTGCGTGACTTCCGCGGTATCTCCGGTCGCGCTTTCGATGGCCGTGGCAACTACAACATCGGCGTCAAAGAGCAGATCATCTTCCCCGAAATCGAATACGACAAGGTGGATGCCCTGCGTGGTCTGAACATCAGCATCACGACGACGGCCAAGACCGACGAGGAGTGCAAGGCGCTGCTCGCTGGCTTCAAATTCCCCTTCAAGAACTGAGGTGACCCGTGGCTAAAACAGCTTTGATCGAGCGCGAAATCAAGCGCGAAAAACTGGTCGCCAAGTACGCCAAGAAGTACGCGGAACTCAAGGCCATCGCCAATGATGCCAAGAAGAGCGATGACGAGCGCGCCGCTGCGCGCCTGGATCTGCAGAAGCTGCCGCGCAACGCCAATCCGACGCGCCAGCGCAACCGTTGCGAGATCACCGGTCGTCCGCGTGGCACGTTCCGCCAGTTTGGCTTGGCCCGCGCCAAGATCCGTGAAATGGCCTTCGCTGGTGAAATTCCCGGCGTGACCAAGGCGAGCTGGTAAGCAGGAGATTCAAGATGAGCATGAGTGATCCCATCGCCGACCTGCTGACGCGCATCCGCAATGCGCAGATGGTCGCCAAGACCACCGTGTCGGTGCCCTCTTCCAAAGTGAAGGTGGCCATCGCCCAGGTGTTGAAGGACGAGGGCTACATCGACGGCTTCCAGGTGAAGACCGAAGGTGGCAAGTCCGAGTTGGAAATCGCGCTGAAGTACTACGCCGGTCGTCCGGTGATCGAGCGCATCGAGCGCGTGAGCCGTCCCGGCCTGCGCGTCTACAAGGGCCGTGACGCCATCCCCCAGGTTCAGAACGGTCTGGGCGTGGCCATCGTGACGACCCCCAAGGGCGTCATGACGGATCGCAAGGCGCGCGCCACCGGCGTCGGTGGCGAAGTGCTGTGCTACGTGGCCTGATGTCGAGGAGTCACTGAAATGTCGCGTATCGGAAAAATGCCCATCGCCGTCCCGAACGGCGTGGAAGTCTCCATCAAGGCCGACCAGATCAGCGTCAAGGGTTCTGGTGGCACGCTGTCGCTGGCGCCTTCCGCGCTGGTGAAGGTGAGCAACGAAGGTGGGAAGCTGAGCTTCACCCCCGTCGATGAAAGCCGCGAAGCCAATGCCATGAGCGGCACCCTGCGCCAGTTGGTGAACAACATGGTGCTCGGCGTCAGCAAGGGTTTCGAGAAGAAGTTGACCCTGATCGGCGTGGGCTACAAGGCCCAGGCCTCGGGTGCCAAGCTGAACCTGTCGGTGGGCTACTCCCACCCCGTGGACGTCCAGATGCCGCAAGGCATCACGGTGGCGACGCCTGCTCCGACCGAGATCGTCATCAAGGGTGCCGACCGTCAGCGCGTGGGCCAGATCGCTGCCGAGATCCGCGCGATCCGTCCGCCCGAGCCCTACAAGGGCAAGGGCATCCGTTATGCGGATGAGAAGGTCGTGATCAAGGAAACCAAGAAGAAGTAAGGCTCAAAAGGATACTCATCATGATGACCAAGAAAGAGCAGCGTCTTCGTCGGGCGCGTCAGACCCGCATCCGCATTGCCCAGCAAGGCGTGGCGCGTCTGACCGTGAACCGCACCAATTTGCACATCTACGCCAGCGTGGTCTCGGAAGACGGCGCCAAGGTGTTGGCGTCCGCGTCCACGGCCGAAGCCGAGGTGCGCAAGTCCCTGGGTGGCGCGGGCAAGGGTGGCAATGCCGCCGCCGCGCAACTGATCGGCAAGCGCATCGCGGAGAAGGCCAAGAAGGCCGGTGTCGAGAAGGTCGCCTTCGACCGTTCGGGCTTCGCGTACCACGGTCGCGTCAAGGCGCTGGCCGATGCCGCGCGTGAAGCGGGCTTGCAGTTCTAAGCAGATCGGAATCAAACATGGCTAAGGTTCAAGCAAAAATGCAGGGCAAAGGGGCCGAAGGTCCCGAGGACGGTCTGCGCGAGAAGATGATCGCGGTCAACCGCGTGACCAAGGTGGTCAAGGGCGGCCGTATCCTCGGTTTCGCCGCGTTGACCGTGGTGGGCGATGGCGATGGTCGCGTTGGCATGGGCAAGGGCAAGTCCAAGGAAGTGCCCGCCGCCGTGCAGAAGGCCATGGAAGAAGCCCGTCGCAACATGCTCAAGGTGTCGTTGAAGAACGGCACGCTGCACCACAAGGTGATGGGCCAACACGGCGCCGCCAGCGTCATGATGCTGCCTGCTCCCAAGGGCACGGGCATCATCGCAGGCGGTCCGATGCGCGCCATCTTCGAAGTGATGGGCATCACCGACATCGTGGCCAAGAGCCACGGCTCGACCAACCCGTACAACATGGTGCGCGCCACGCTGGATGCGCTGAACAACAGCAGCACGCCCGCCGAAGTGGCGGCCAAGCGCGGCAAGACGGTCGAAGAACTCTTCACCGCCTGATTGCCCTAGGAGTCTGACATGGCAACTCAACAAACCGTCAAGGTTCAATTGGTCCGCAGCCCCATCGGCACCAAGGAATCGCACCGCGCCACCGTGCGTGGCCTGGGCCTGCGCAAGCTGAACAGCGTCAGCGAGCTGCAGGACACGCCCGCAGTGCGCGGCATGATCAACAAGATCAGCTATCTGGTCAAGGTTCTTTAATCGAAATTTCTAGAGGCCGATGATGGAACTCAACAGCATCAAACCCGCAGCTGGCGCCAAGCACGCCAAGCGTCGCGTTGGCCGTGGCATTGGCTCCGGCCTGGGCAAGACCGCCGGTCGTGGCCACAAGGGTCAGAAGTCGCGTTCGGGCGGCTACCACAAGGTCGGCTTCGAAGGCGGTCAGATGCCCATGCATCGTCGCCTGCCCAAGCGCGGCTTCAAGTCGGCCCTGCTGAAGTACAACGCCGAGATCACCCTGTCCGCGCTGGACAAGCTGGGTGTTGACAGCGTGGACCTGCTGGCGCTCAAGCAAGCTGGCCTGGTGGGCGAACTCGCCAAGGTCGTGAAGGTCATCAAGTCCGGCGAGATCAAGAAGGCGGTCAAGCTGAACGGCATCGGCGCGACGGCTGGTGCCAAGGCGGCCATCGAGGCGGCCGGCGGCAGCGTGGCCTGAACGCGCCTGCGCATTCAACGCAACGACGGAAGAAAGTAAGCAACAGTGGCTACGAACGCGGCTCAGTTGGCAAAGACCGGCAAGTTCGGCGACCTGCGTCGCCGGCTGGTCTTCTTGCTGCTCGCTCTGGTGGTGTACCGCATTGGCGCGCACATTCCGGTGCCCGGCATCAATCCCGATCAGCTGGCTCAGCTGTTCCAGGGGCAGCAGGGCGGCATCCTGAGCCTGTTCAACATGTTCTCGGGTGGCGCGCTGTCTCGCTTCACGGTGTTCGCGCTGGGCATCATGCCCTACATCTCCGCGTCCATCATCATGCAGCTGCTGACCTACGTGCTGCCCACCTTCGAGCAGCTCAAGAAGGAAGGCGAGGCCGGTCGTCGCAAGATCACCCAGTACACGCGTTATGCGACGCTGGGCTTGGCGCTGTTCCAATCGCTGGGCATCGCGATCGCGCTGGAGAGCTCTCCTGGCCTGGTGATTGACCCTGGCATGGCTTTCCGTTTCACCGCGGTGGTGACGCTGACCGCTGGCACGATGTTCCTGATGTGGCTGGGTGAGCAGATCACCGAGCGTGGCCTGGGCAACGGCATTTCTATCCTGATCTTCGGCGGCATCGCGGCCGGTCTGCCCGGCGCCATTGGCGGCCTGCTGGAATTGGTGCGCACCGGTGCGATGAGCATCATCGCGTCGCTCTTCATCGTGGCGCTGGTGATCCTGGTGACCTGGTTCGTCGTGTTCGTCGAGCGCGGTCAACGCAAGATCCTCGTGAACTACGCACGTCGTCAGGTGGGTAACAAGGTCTACGGTGGCCAGTCCTCGCACCTGCCGCTGAAGCTGAACATGGCCGGCGTGATTCCGCCCATCTTCGCGTCCAGCATCATCCTGCTGCCCGCCACCGTGGTGAGCTGGTTCAGCAGTGGTGATTCGATGACTTGGCTCAAGGACATCGCGGCCAGCTTGGCTCCGGGCCAGCCGGTCTATGTGATGCTGTACGCCGCCGCGATCATCTTCTTCTGCTTCTTCTACACGGCGCTGGTGTTCAACAGCCGTGAGACGGCGGACAACCTGAAAAAGGGCGGTGCCTTCATTCCGGGCATCCGTCCGGGTGATCAGACCGCCAAGTACATCGACAAGATTCTGCTGCGTTTGACCCTGGCAGGTGCGATCTACATCACCTTCGTCTGTCTGCTGCCCGAATTCCTGATCCTGGAATACAACGTGCCGTTCTACTTCGGTGGCACCTCGTTGTTGATCCTGGTCGTGGTCACGATGGATTTCATGGCGCAGGTTCAGAACTATCTGATGAGCCAGCAGTACGAGTCTCTGTTGAAGAAAGCTAATTTCAAGCCCACGCTGGGTGCATGAGAATGCGACATGGCGAAGGACGATGTAATTCAGATGCAGGGCGAGGTGGTCGAGAACCTGCCGAACGCGACGTTTCGCGTCAAGCTGGAAAATGGCCACATCGTGTTGGGACATATCTCCGGAAAGATGCGGATGCACTACATCCGCATCCTTCCAGGTGACAAGGTAACGGTCGAGTTGACGCCTTACGACTTGACGCGCGCGCGGATCGTGTTCCGCGCCAAATGACGTGATTCGCAAGGCGCAGGCACAGTAGTTTTAGGAGAGCATCATGAGAGTTTCGGCTTCGGTCAAGAAAATTTGCCGCAACTGCAAAATCATCCGCCGCAATGGCGTGGTGCGCGTGATCTGCACGGATCCGCGCCACAAGCAGCGCCAAGGCTGATCGCAAGAGTTTAAGAGGACGAAAATGGCACGTATCGCTGGCATCAACATTCCGCCGCATCAGCATACCGAGATTGGCCTGACCGCCATCTTCGGCATCGGTCGCACCCGCGCCCGCAAGATTTGCGTCGCTTGCGGCATCCCCTTCTCCAAGAAGGTGAAGGACCTGACCGACGCCGATCAGGAAAAAATCCGCGACCAGATTGCCCAGTTCACGATCGAAGGTGACCTGCGCCGCGAGACCACGATGAACATCAAGCGTTTGATGGACATCGGCTGCTACCGTGGCATGCGCCATCGCCGTGGCCTGCCCATGCGCGGTCAGCGCACGCGCACCAACGCCCGTACCCGCAAGGGTCCGCGCAAGGGCGCCGCTGCACTGAAGAAATAAACCGGCACTGAAAGTACACCATGGCTAAAGCTCCCGCCAATACCGCCGCGCAGCGCGTGCGCAAGAAGGTTCGCAAGAACGTGGCTGATGGCATCGCCCACGTGCATGCCTCCTTCAACAACACCATCATCACGATCACCGATCGCCAGGGCAATGCCTTGTCCTGGGCTTCCTCCGGTGGTCAGGGTTTCAAGGGTTCCCGCAAGTCCACGCCGTTCGCCGCGCAGGTGGCGTCCGAAGTGGCTGGTCGCGCGGCCATCGAACAAGGCATCAAGAACCTGGACGTTGAGATCAAGGGCCCCGGCCCCGGTCGTGAGTCCTCGGTGCGCGCGCTTGCCGCCTTGGGCATCCGAATCAACACGATCGCCGACGTGACGCCCATGCCGCACAACGGCTGCCGCCCGCAGAAGCGTCGTCGCATCTGATTCAGGTTTCGCCGATCCCGTTCATCGTTTCTTAACCAAGCCCACCGCCACCCGCACCGCGTGCCTGAGCGCGCGCGGGTGGCTCCCGTAGCTCAAGGCTGCGGCAGTTGAAGAAAAGGACACTCAAGTGGCACGTTACCTCGGCCCCAAGGCCAAACTCTCCCGCCGCGAAGGCACCGACCTGTTCCTGAAGAGCGCACGCCGCTCCATCAGCGACAAGGCCAAGTTCGACTCCAAGCCTGGTCAGCATGGCCGCATTTCTGGCGCCCGCACGTCCGATTACGGCCTGCAACTGCGCGAGAAGCAGAAGGTCAAGCGCATGTACGGCGTGCTGGAGCGTCAGTTCCGCCGCTATTTCGAACAAGCTTCCCAGGGCAAGGGCAATTCCGGCTCCAACCTGCTGAGCCTGCTGGAATCGCGCCTGGACAACGTGGTCTATCGCATGGGCTTCGGCTCCACCCGCGCCGAAGCGCGTCAGTTGGTGTCGCACAAGGCCATCACCGTGAACGGACAAGCCGTGAACATCCCGTCCTACATGGTCAAGGCCGGTGACGTGATCGCCGTGCGTGAGAAGTCCAAGAAGCAGAACCGCGTGGTCGAAGCCCTGCAGCTCGCGCAGCAAGTGGGTTTCCCCGCCTGGGTCGAAGTGAACGTCGACAAGGCCGAGGGCGCCTTCAAGAAGGCCCCCGATCGTGATGAATTTGGGTCCGACATCAACGAATCGCTGATCGTTGAGTTGTATTCGCGTTAATCAGCCGAGCATTGAGCAACGTTCCCGCCGGGCCTCGGCCTCGCGGGTGCTTCACCAGCCTTACCGGTGTAACGAGCCGGGGGTATTGACAGGAAGTTTTCATGCAAACCAGTCTGCTGAAACCCAAAACCATCAACGTCGAGCAACTTGGCCCGAACCGTGCCAAGGTCGCGCTGGAGCCTTTCGAGCGTGGCTACGGCCACACGCTGGGCAATGCCCTGCGCCGCGTTCTGCTGTCGTCGATGCCGGGTTACGCGGCCACCGAAGTCACCATCGCCGGTGTGCTGCACGAGTACTCGTCCATCGACGGCGTGCAGGAGGATGTGGTCAACATCCTGCTGAATCTCAAGGGCGTGGTCTTCAAGCTGCACAACCGTGACGAAGTGACGCTGTCCCTGCGCAAGGACGGCGAAGGCACCGTCACCGCTGGCGACATCCAGACCCCGCACGATGTGGAGATCATCAATCCCGAGCATGTCATCGCCACGCTGTCGGCCGGCGGCAAGCTCGACATGCAGATCAAGGTCGAGAAGGGCCGTGGTTATGTGCCCGGCACCATGCGTCGCCACGCCGACGAGCAGAGCAAGTCCATCGGCCGTATCGTGCTGGATGCTTCCTACTCGCCGGTCAAGCGCGTGAGCTACGCCGTCGAAAGCGCCCGCGTCGAGCAGCGCACCGACCTGGACAAGCTGGTCATCGAGATCGAGACCAACGGCACGATCACGGCGGAAGACGCCGTGCGCGCCTCGGCCAAGATCCTGGTCGAGCAACTGGCCGTGTTTGCCCAGCTCGATGGCAGCGAGAAGATCTTCGACGCCCCCTCGCAGCGCAGCGCGGGTCAGTTCGACCCCATCCTGCTGCGACCGGTCGACGAACTCGAGCTCACGGTGCGTTCGGCCAACTGCCTGAAGGCCGAGAACATCTACTACATCGGCGACCTGATCCAGCGTTCCGAGAACGAGTTGCTCAAGACCCCCAACCTGGGTCGCAAGTCGCTCAACGAAATCAAGGAAGTGCTGGCTTCGCGCGGTCTGACCTTGGGCATGAAGCTCGAGAACTGGCCGCCGGCCGCGCTCGAGAAGCGTTGATTTAGAATGGCGCCCCTCGTCACTTTTGGCGGGAGGCGTACCGAAACTGGCCCCACGGGGCTGGGTGCACCGGGCAGTACCTGACACGGCTGCCCGTTTTATATAAGGAAAGGAAAGCACCATGCGTCACGGACACGGACTCCGCAAACTCAACCGCACGAGCGAGCACCGCCTCGCCATGCTGCGCAACATGATGAACTCGCTCATCGAGCACGAAGTCATCAAGACCACGGTCCCCAAGGCCAAGGAACTGCGCCGCGTCGTCGAACCCATGATCACCCTGGCCAAGGAAGCCACGGTCGCCAATCGCCGTCTGGCTTTCGACCGCCTGCGCAGCCGCGACAGCGTGGTCAAGCTGTTCGACGAACTGGGCCCGCGCTTCAAGGCACGCCCGGGCGGCTATACGCGCATCCTGAAGATGGGCTTCCGCGTGGGCGACAACGCCCCCATGGCCCTGGTGGAATTGGTCGATCGCCCCGCTGATGCCGAAGAAACCAAGTCGGAATAAGCTATAATCTAAGGCTACCGCGCGATGGAGCAGTCTGGTAGCTCGTTGGGCTCATAACCCAAAGGTCGGAGGTTCAAATCCTCCTCGCGCAACCAAGTCATTCGAAAAAGGCCACGGCAAATGCCGTGGCCTTTTTTGTTTTCGGAACAAATTCACGGTTTGTGATTTGCGCGCGCCTTGATTCGATGGGCCATATTCGCTTCAATCGACACTGGGGCAATGCTGGAGGGGCGGCAGGCGCGCAAAAGAACTGACAGGCCGGAGCCTGCGCATCGATCACCCAGCATTGATTGGGAGCGGTGCGGCCAGAATCTGGCGCATGCACTCCGAACCGTCATGGGGACATTCCATGCGTGTATCGGTACTTGTCAGCTTGAGCATGGGTTTGGTGATCGCCGCCAGCGCCATACTGGTCGGGCGCGCCGTGATCCCGCAATGGCGCCAGCATGAGCAGTTGCTCAAGGCCCGCGAGGCCGCGCGCCTCATGGACCTGGCGCTGGCAACGGCCACAAGCATCGCGCAGGAGCGCGCTCCCGGCAATGGCATGCTGGGCAGCGACCGCGGCGTTGCCGCTCCTGGTATTGAGGCCTTGCAGCGCGCGCGCGCCAAGACCGACGTCGCCTTGCTGGCCGCGCAGGCTGCGCTGACCGAGGTGCGTGTCATCCACGAGGACGAGACGGCCAGGCTCACCCAGTCCCTGCGCAACACCCGCGGCATGCTGGCACAGGCGCGGGAAAACGTCGACATTCAACTTGCCCTGCCCCGCAGCGCGCGCACCGACGCCGAGGTATGGCGCGCGGTGAGCAGCGTGATCGATGTTCCGGACAATCTGGAGCCGGGCATCGCCGAGATGGAGATGCTGGTCAGCGTGTCTGACCCGATGCTGTTCCAATGGACTGCCATCGCGCGGCTGGCCCATGCCTTGCACGACTACGCAGGGCAGATGGAAGCGATGTTCACCGCTGCATTCACAGCGCGCCGCCCTCTGCGGCCCGCGGAACTGGCGCGCATTCAATACCTGGGCGGCGCGATCGAGTCCCTGCGGCGTCAATTGGGACTGCTGCGCGATCGCCTGGTGGATGAGCAGGGCGGTGACCTGGCTCCGTTCCAGGCGACCCTGCAGGCGGTGGACGAACTTTTCATGCAGGAGGGCTTGGCCCTGCTTCGCAGGCTCGAAACGATCGGTCGAAGCAGCGGCAACTACGGCACGAGCACGGCCAGTCTGGCGACAGAATATGGGCCTGGTGTGGCTGTCATCGCTGATCTGGGCAGAATCGCCAGCCGTGCCGTCCAGGCCCGCCTGGACGCGCTGGACGCCCGAAATCGAAGGGAATTGCTGCTGACCGCGGTGCTGGCGGCGACCGCCATCCTGCTGGTGCTGGGTCTGTACGTCTTGATGCGCATCCGGCTTTCCCACCCCCTCGTCCAGGTGACCCGCGCCCTGGAGCAGATCGCCCGGGGCGATGACGATGTGCGCCTGCCCCCCGCGCGCTGGCGCGACGAAATTGGGCAGGTCATCGGCGCGCTCGGATCGTTGCGTGAAGCCACGCAGGCCCGCCTGGTGGCGGAACGCGAAATGAAGAACGCCAAGGAGGAGCAGAAAGCCATCTTCGATGCGGCGGAGATCGGCATCGTGTTGCTGAGGGAACAGACCGTGGTCCAGTGCAGTGCGGGCTTTGACCGAATGTTCGGCGTGGGCCATGGCGGTATGCGGGGGCGCTCCGTCGACGAGTGGTGCGCCCAGGAGGAGGATCGCCGCAAGCTGGCGCAAGTCATTGGTGAACAATCGGTCCAGGGTTGGCACGGCCGCAACGAGCTGACCCTGTGCCGTCGCGATGGCAGCCGTTTCGAGGCGATGTTGCGCGGTCGGGCGATCGACCCGAACGACCTCTCGCGCGGCAGCGTCTGGGTGGTGGCCGACATCACCGAGCGCAAGCGCCTGGAAGCCGAGCTGCGCGTCGCGCGGGACCGCGCCCAGGAAGCGGCGCGAGCCAAGAGCGATTTCCTTGCCAATATGTCGCATGAAATCCGCACGCCCATGAACGCCATCATCGGTTTGAGTCACCTGATGCTCAAGACCGAACTCAGCCAGCGTCAGCACGACTACCTGCACAAAATTCAGCAGGCGGGGCAACACCTGCTGGCGGTGATCAACGACATCCTGGACCTGTCGAAGATCGAAGCGGGCAAGCTTGTGATCGAGCGCACGGAATTCCAGCTGGAAAAAGCACTGAGCAACGTGGCCAATCTGATCGCCGAGAAGGCCCATGCCAAAGGGCTGGAGTTGATCTTCGACATAGCGCCTGACGTGCCACAGCGCCTTGTGGGCGATTCTTTGCGCCTGGGTCAAATCCTCATCAACTACGCCAACAACGCCATCAAGTTCACCGAGCAGGGTGAAGTTACCGTGCAGATGCGCGTGCGCGAGCGCACGGACCGGGATCTGCTGCTCTATTGCGCGGTGCATGACACCGGCATCGGCCTCAGCGCGGAGCAGCAGCAACGGCTGTTCCAGAGTTTCCAGCAGGCGGACAACTCAACCACGCGCGAATACGGGGGCACCGGACTGGGGCTGTCGATTTCGCGAGAACTGGCCGAACTCATGGGAGGCTCGGTGGGTGTGAACAGTCGCTTGGGGCAGGGCAGCACGTTTTGGTTCACGGCACGGCTGGGTATCGGGCAGGGCGTGGCGCGTGAACTGCGACCGCGTGGTGACCTGCGTGGGCGTGCCGTTCTGGTGGTGGATGACAACAAGGCGGCTTGCCTGGTGCTCAAGGAAATGTTGGAGAGCATGAGTTTCTCGGTGAAGACCGTGAACAGCGGCATGGCGGCCATCGACGCCATCCGCGAACGCAGCGGGCGCTCCGATGCCTTTCTGCTGGTGCTGCTGGACTGGAAGATGCCAGGCATGGATGGCGCGGAAACCGCGCGGCGCATACGCGCCATGGAACAGGAAGACATTCCCAAGATCGCCATGGTCACTGCCTACGGACGGGAAGAGGTCCTGCACCACATCCAGGACGCGGGGGTGGTGGATGTGCTCATCAAGCCCGTCAATCCCTCGGTGCTCTTCGACACCACCGTGCGCCTGCTCGAAGGCGAGGACCCGAGGTGGCAAGCTGTGCCGGTCCCCGAAGCTCAGCCGAGCGCGCTTGAAGCCAGCTTGGCGCCCCTGCGGGGTGCGCGCCTGTTGGTCGTGGAAGACAACGAAATCAATCAGCAGGTCGCGCAGGAGTTGCTGACCGGCGTCGGCTTCGAAGTGGACATCGCTGACAACGGGCAGATCGCGCTCGAGAAAGTCGCCCAGGCGCAGCCGCCCTACGATTTGGTGCTCATGGACATGCAGATGCCGGTGATGGACGGTGTCACCGCCACTCAGGAGTTGCGCAAGACGCTGTCGCCAGCGCAGTTGCCCGTCGTCGCGATGACCGCGAATGCCATGCAACACGACCGGGAGCGCTGCCAGGCGGCGGGCATGCAGGACTTCGTCGCCAAGCCCATTGAACCCGAGCAGCTGTGGCGCGCCCTGTTGCGCTGGATCCCGGCGCGGACCTCGGCGAGCGACGCGCAGGCGCGGGACAGTGAAACCACACTCACGACGGTGGCCACCGTTGCCACGTCGGCCATGCCGGAGACGACCATCGCAGTGCCCGAGGACATCGAAGGCCTGGACGTGGCGGCTGGCTTGCGCCGGGTGATGCACAAGCCGGATCGCTACGTCGCCCTGCTGCGTAAGTTCATGGAAAGCCAGCGAGATTTGGTGGACACGCTCACGCAGGCCCTGGACACGCAGGACACCCTGGCCGCGATCCGCATCACGCACACCGCCAAGGGCGTGTCCGGCAATGTGGGCGCAGTGCGGCTGCAAGCGGCGGCGGAGGCCCTGGAAATGGCCGTGCGTGAGGGGCAGCCACCTGCCGTGCTGCGCGCGCACCTGGCCGATCTGTCAGCCGCGCTGCATCCGCTGATGGACGGCTTGCGGTCCCGTCTCCCAGAAATCCCGGTCACGCCCCGGCACCCGGGCCCGGTGGAGCCGATCCGGTGGCGCACGGTCGCGGCGCAACTGCGTCGCCTGCTGACGGAAATGGATGCCGAGGCGCTCGATCTCGCCCAACGGGAGGCCGGACTGCTCAGTGCCGCGCTCGGGGCGCATTTCCAGGCCTGGGACACCGCCCTGAAAGCTTGCGACTTCGATGCAGCCCTGCGGCATCTCGATCAGGTCACCCTGAGCCAGGGGGAAGTGACATGACACCAAGTGCACTGAAAGCCATGGAGGGTGGACCCGCGACGGGCGCTGTCTTGGTCAGGCATGCCGACCAGCCCCGGCAAAAAAGGACCATCCTCGTGGTGGACGACACGGCGGACAACCTGGCCCTGCTGGCTGGACTGCTCAAGGACAATTACCGGGTCAAGCTGGCCAACAGCGGTGAGAAAGCGCTGGCCTTGCTGGCCCAGGGGGATGATCTGCCCGATCTGATCCTGCTGGACGTGGTGATGCCCGGCCTGTCCGGCTACGAGGTCTGCCAGCGCCTCAAATCCGACGCGCGCACCCAGGCGATTCCCATCATCTTCCTCACGGGCATGCGCAGCGAGGAAGACGAGAGCAAGGGACTGGCCCTGGGCGCGGCGGACTACATCACCAAGCCCGTCAGTCCACCCATCCTGCTGGCTCGGGTCCAGACGCAACTGCTGGTGCGCGACGCCCTCGGCCTGCTCGAGGCGCAGAACATCCAGCTTGGCGATCAGGTGCGTCGCACCGGTCTGGCCCTGGGCGAGGCAAGGGCCAAGCTGGCCAAGTTGGTGGAAATCGGCATCGCGCTGGGCCGCGACACCGACCGCCAAGCCCTGATGCAGCGCGCCCTGCTGGGCGCGCGTGACATCGCCAACTGTGAGGCGGTCTCCCTGTTCATGCGCACGCCCGAGAACACGTTGCGCATCGCTTTCAGCACGCACGCGGGGTTGGAGGCCGGCAGCGCTGAGTTGCCCCTGGACACCCCACGCGTCGGCGAGGGCGCGGCGGGAGGAGATCGTGTGGCGCAGCGGGTCGCCCGCACTGGCGCAACGGTGGTTGTCAACGACGCGCGCTTGGCGACAGCGAATGGCCTTGATCTGGACCCGCTGCGACGACTGGCCGAATCGGTGGGACTCTCGCCCTTGTCGGTGCTTGGAGTCCCGCTCAAACCTCGTGATGGCAAGGTGATTGGCGTCATCCTGATGATCAATGCCCAGGATTCGCGCAGCGGCGCGATTTGCCCCTTTGACCCGGAGATCATCGGTTTCACCGAGGCCCTGGCCGCCCAGACCGCGGTGGCGCTGGAGAACCACGAGCTGGTGGACGCCCAGAAGAACCTGACGGATTCGATGATCCAAATGCTCGCCGGCGCCATCGACACCAAGAGTCCTTACACCGGCGGACATTGCGCCCGCGTGCCGGAACTGGCCTTCATGCTGGCCGAGGAGGCCGAGCGGGTGCAAGAAGGTCCCTTGGCCGATTTCAGCTTCAAGGGCGAGCAGGAATGGCGGGAGTTCCGCATCGGTGCCTGGTTGCACGACTGCGGCAAGGTCACAACGCCGGAGTACGTGGTGGACAAGGCCACCAAGCTGGAGACCATCGTCAACCGCATCCATGAGATCCGCACGCGTTTCGAAGTTCTGTTGCGCGACGCCAAGGTGCAAGAGCTGGAGACCGTGCTCGCCGGTGGCTCCGCGGCGCAGGCGCGCGGCGAGTTCGAGCGCCGCAAGGCGCAGCTGCTGGACGACTTCGCCTTCGTCGCCGAATGCAATCTGGGGGGCGAGAGCATGGACGAGGCCCATGTGGTCCGCCTGCGCGAGATCGCCCAGGAGACCTGGCTGCGCCACTTCGATGACCGGCTCGGGCTCTCGCACGAGGAGTTGCGACTGCACGAGAAAACACCACGCGCCGACCTGCCAACGCGTGAACCGCTGCTGGCCGATCAGCCTTACCACCTGATCGAACGCCAGCGCATCGAGGAGGGCGGGGATTTCAAGCTGAAGCCGCCGCCTTACCTCTACAACCGGGGCGAGCTCTACAACCTCTGCATCAGGCACGGAACGTTGAACGCCGAGGAGCGTTTCAAGATCAACGAGCACATCATCCAGACCATCCGCATGCTGGAGAGCATGCCCCTGCCGGACGACCTCAAGCGTGTGCCCGAATACGCAGGCACGCACCACGAAACCTTGAGGGGCACGGGCTACCCGCGCGGCCTGGAGGCGGCGCAGCTGTCGATCCCGGCGCGCATCATGGCCATCGCCGACATCTTCGAGGCCTTGACCGCGCGGGACCGCCCTTACCAAAAGGCCAAGTCCTTGTCCAAGGCGGTGGAAATCCTGCACCAATTCAAGCGCAAGGGCCACATCGACCCCGTGCTGTTCGACCTGTTCCTGACCTCCGGCGTCTACATGGCTTACGCGCGTCGCTACATGGACCCGGCGCAGATCGACGCGGTCGACATTCAACCCTACCTGGGTGAGCAGGGGCCGTCGGGCCCGGGCTGAGCCTGGGCTGGTGGGCGTTCAAGCCGCCCGTTCGATGCGCCAGCGCTGCCAGCGCAGTCCCAGCAAGGTGCCCGCGATGATGCCGCCGACGGCGAGGAAGCTGCCCAAGGACAGGGTGGACACGCCGCTGATGCCCTGTCCCACGGTGCAGCCCAGCGCGACCACGCCGCCGACGCCCATCAGCGCGCCGCCGACCAAATGTTGGCCCAGGTCCTCGACGTTGGCAAAACCTTCCCATCTAAATTCGCGCGTGGCCAGCGCGTGGACCAGTGCGCCGGCCGCCACGCCGAACATCGCCACGATGCCCAAGGTGAGCACGCGGGACTTGTCGCTGAAGAACTGCAGCCATTCAAAGGCATAGGCCACGGGCGCCACCATCGAGAGCGACTCCATGCGACGGGAGCTGGTCGCCAGAAATGCAGGTTCCAGCGTGTTCGGATCTTCGGGCACATAACCCAACCGCCCAGACACCCACCACACCGCGACGATCACTGCCCCTATGCCCAGGCCGCCGAGCCAGGTCTCACCCCGGCGTCCCTCCGGCTGGCGCAGCACCCAGACCAGCAGGGCAAAGGCCAGCAGACCACCAATCAGCGCCGCCAGCGTCGTCACCGGCAGGCCGGTCGTCGCGGCCAGCAGTGTAGGCAGGTCCTGGCCGGCCGGCAAGTCGATGCCCACGCGTTCCACCGTCTCCACGCGCAGCACCCCCGTCAGTCCGCGCAGGGTGGCCGATGCGCTGACGGCCAACACCAGCAGCACGATCAGGGACTTCAGGTTGCCGCCGCCCAGACGCACCAGGTTGCGACTGCCGCAACCCGAGGCCAGGCTCATGCCGAAGCCAAACAACGCGCCGCCCACCAGGGCCGACAGCCAGAGTAAGCGGGGGCCGGCGTAAAGGGAATTGCGCGCCTCGACCCAGCCCAGCGCCACCATGATGTTGAAGCCCAGCATCGCGGTCGCGACGGCCAGCGCCCACATCCGGGCGCGTTGCCAATCGTCCATGGCCACAACGTCTGAAATGGCACCCAAGGTGCAGAAACGGGTGCGGCGCGCGATGACGCCGAAGACCAAACCCAGGGCCAGCACCGTCCAGAGCACGCGGGTGGTGAGCGCGGTGATATCCGTGTCGTTCATGGGCGTGATTTTCACGGATACGCCCGCTCAGCACCGCCATTCGACCTCGGGCAATCCCCGAGCGTGCGCGAGGGCGTGGTGACAGCCTTCCGGGGCTGAACTAGACTCGGACTCAGAGGCCCAGATCACCATCACCATGAAACTCATCGACTCCATCGCCGTCCAGGCGGCCGGCATCGCCGGCATCCGGCGTGACATCCATGCCCATCCCGAGCTGAGCTACGAGGAGTTCCGCACCTCGGACCTGGTGGCGGCCAAGCTCACCGAATGGGGCATTCCCGTGCACCGCGGCCTGGGCGGAACGGGCGTTGTGGGTACCGTGCGCAATGGCAATTCAACCAAGGCCATCGGCCTGCGCGCCGACATGGACGCCCTGCCCGTGCAGGAGATCAACACCTTCGCGCACGCCAGCCGGCACGTGGGCAAGATGCACGCCTGCGGCCATGATGGCCACACGGCCATGTTGCTCGCGGCGGCCCAGCACCTGGCCCGGAACCGCAACTTTGATGGCACGGTCCACCTGATCTTCCAGCCCGCGGAAGAGGGAGGCGGTGGCGCCGACCGCATGATCCGCGACGGCCTGTTCGAGCAGTTCCCGGTGGACGCTGTGTACGGCATGCACAACTGGCCGGGCCTGCCCGTGGGCAGCTTCGCGCTCAGTCCAGGCCCGGTCATGGCCTCCACCAATGAATTCAAGATCGTGGTCAAGGGCAAGGGCGGCCATGCGGCCATGGCCTACAACACGGTGGATCCGGTGGTCGTGGCCGCGCAGCTGGTGCAGGCCTTCCAGACCATCATCAGTCGCAACGTCAAGCCCATCGAGGCGGGCGTGATTTCCGTGACCATGATCCACGCCGGTCACGCCAGCAACGTGATCGCCGACAGCTGCGAGCTGCAAGGCACGGTGCGCACTTTCCAGCCCGAGGTGCTGGACTTGATCGAGGCGCGCATGAAGATCTGCGCGGACCATACCTGCGCAGCCTATGGCGCCAGCTGTGATTTCGAGTTCGTGCGCAATTACCCCGCCACCATCAACAGCGAGGCGGAGGTGGCCTTCGCCCGGCGCGTGATGGCCAGCGTCGTGGGCGAAACCCAGGTGCTGCGGCAGGAGCCGACCATGGGCGCGGAAGACTTCGCCTACATGCTGCAGGCCAAGCCCGGGGCCTACGCCTTCATCGGCAACGGCGAGGGCGCGCACCGCGGGCACGGGCATGGCGAAGGGCCTTGCACCCTGCACAACCCGAGCTACGACTTCAACGACGAGCTGATCCCGCTGGGCGCGACCTTTTGGGTGCGCCTGGTCGAGGAATTTCTGAAGAAGACCTGAAAAACTTCTGGAGACGGGAGCCGTCCGCCCCGATCACGCGGCGCGGGCACCGAAGATCAACCTGCCAGCGCCTCAGAGCGCGAAGCGCTGCTGGATCAGCGGCGCGTCGGCCGCCGTCTTCTGGCCCAGGCCGCGGTAGGTCGCGATTTGCAGCAGGCCGTCGAAGATCAGGCTGTCGATCAGCTCGAAGCGCGAGGCCAGGCTGGGTGCCATCTTCCAGCCCGCACCACCCGTCATCACGCACCAGGGGTCCACGCCGCAGTGGGCGCGCACATGCTGCACCATGCGGTCCATCGCGCCTGCAATGGCGAAGGTGCCCCCGCTGGTCAGCGCGTCGCTGGTGTTGGTGGGGAAGGGGCGCACCTCGCCGGTGGGAACATGCAGGCCGGCTGTACCGGACTCCAAGGCGCGCAGCATGATGCCGTGGCCGGGCAGGATGTAACCCCCCAGGAACTTGCCGCTGGCGTCGATGGCTTCCACCGTCACGGCCGTGCCCACCATGGACAGCACGATCGGTCGCGGCTGTTCCGAGGCACCGGGCAGGGCCCGCATGCGGTGCCAGGCGCCGATCAGCGCCACCCAACGGTCTGGGCCGAGGCGCGCCGGGTGGTCGTAACCGTTGACCAAGCCAGCTTCCTGCGCGCTGGCGATCACCCACTGCGGGGACACGTCCCACAGCTCTTCCATCTGGGCCTCGACACGGTGCTTGACGGCGTCGCTGGCGACCACGCAGCCCAGCATGGCCTGGGGTGCGGGCAGTCGGCTCCAGGCGGTTTCGGCCAGCTTGTCGATGTGGTCCAGGAATTCAGCACCCTGGGCCAGGGCGCGCGCGCCGGGTCGTGAGGACTCGAACAAGGCCCATTTGAGCCGGGTGTTGCCTACGTCAATGGCGAGAAAGGACATGGCGGTGCCGGTATGCCAGGGCTCAGTACTGCTTCCAGGGCAGTCCCCGGTAGCGCCAGCCGCCCAGGCGGCCCCGGTGGCCCTGGGCGTCGGCGTCGCCCTCGAAGCCTTCCAGGATGTTGTAGGCGCTCAGGCCCAGCTCGGTGGCGCGTCGCGCTGCGGCGATGGAGCGCACACCGCTACGGCACAGCAACACCAGTTTCTTGTCCGGCGCGGCGGAAGCAGCAGCCTGCAGTCCAGTGTCGAAAGCGGGGTTCAGGGTCATGCCGGGCCATTGTTTCCAGGCCAGGCCAATCGCGCCTGGCACATACCCCACCCACTCGCGCTCGGCGTCGCTGCGCACGTCGATCAGCACGGCTTCGCCGGCCTGCACCCAGGCCCAGGCCTGCTCGGGCGAAACATCACCGGCATAACCTTCGGCGGGGGGACGGGCGGGAGTGTGCGACATGGCGGGCAAGACAAGTCAGTGCGACAAGGCCCGCCAAGGATAAACGCAAATGCCGACTTCCCGTGTCGGTCCGACCAGAAACAGAAACGGTCGGAAGTCCGCGCCTGGCTGCGGTCCGACACGCCACGCGGCGCGCGGTGTTCCGCAGAGGTGCGGTGTATTGGTCAGTGGCCCAGGCCCATCGCGTCGGGGCGGACTTGGCGCACGACGGGTTGTTCGTCATCGAGCACTTCGCGCATCGGGTTGATGCGGGTGCTGGAATAGGGGATCAGCGGCTTGTCCAGGGGACGAAGCTGGTGCCGACGCAGCGAGCGCAGCGCGGTGGAGCGTTCCATGGCCTGGATCACGGCCTCGGGCTCCATCATCAGACTGAAGGGGTTGAGGGCGGTCGGGTTGCTTTGCATGGCGGTTCCTTGTGACGCAAAAAAATGAGGAATCTCGGTTTTCTGATTGCGTGCGCGGACTTTAGGGGCCGCCCTCGGGAACTTGAATCGGCGTAGATCGGTTTCTCGTGTCAGAAAAAGCCTGACAAACCCGGCTTGGTGCCGTCAGGCGCAGGTTGTTTCACCCCGTTTTCCGGCCTTTGGGTTGCCGCACAGGCTTGCGGGACTGCCAGCGATGCCCTGATTCGGTCGGCACCGGTGCGTGGGCTGGGCTCTGACCCCGGTTCGAGACCTGAGCCCGAGGTCGTCCCGCGCGGGGGGATGAAGCACAATCGTCGCCTCATGTCCGATGCCGCCCGCGCCCCCGAGTCCTCCACGCATCCCTACGATGCCCTGACCCCCGACGTGGTCCTGGACGCCCTGCTGGGCGTGGGCCTGCCCTGCGATGGCCGCCTGCAGGCCCTCAGCTCCTACGAAAACCGCGTCTACCTGGCAGGCCTGGACGATGGCGGCGGCCTGGTCGCCAAGTTCTACCGGCCCGGGCGCTGGAGCGAGGCGCAGATCCTGGAGGAGCATGCGTTTGCCGCCGAGTTGGCGGAGGCGGAAGTGCCGGTGGTCGCGCCCCTGCTGCTGCAAGGTCGCAGCCTGCACGCCTGCCTCGGAGCACCCTTGCCCGATGGCGCTGCGTCCGGCGCGGCGGCGGGCGAGCCCCTGCGATTTTTCTTTTCCGTCAGCCCGCGTCGCGGCGGGCGTGCCCCCGAGCTGGACGACGCCGAGGTGCTGGAGTGGATCGGCCGTTTCATAGCCCGCCTGCACGCGGTGGGCGCGCGCCGGCCTTTCGCGCAGCGGCCCGCTCTGGACGCGCAGCGTTTTGGTTTTGAGCCCCTGCGCTGGTTGCTGGCCAGCGGCATGGTGCCGTTGGACGCGCAATCCGCCTGGCAGGGCGCCTGCGAGGAAGCCCTGGCCTGCGTGGAGACCCGCTACACCCAGGTCATCCACGGCCTCAACCTGATCCGCCTCCACGGCGACTGCCATGCGGGCAATGTGCTGTGGACCCCCCTGGACGCTGGTTCGGCGCCGGGCAAGACCGCCGAAGCCCAGTCCGCGCGGGCCTCCTTGGCAACCGGCACAGCCGTCGTGCCGACCGCGCCTGGCCCGCACTTCGTGGACCTCGACGACGCTTGCATGGGGCCCGCCGTGCAAGACCTTTGGATGCTGCTTTCGGGCGATCGTGCGCAGCGCAGCGGGCAGCTGTCCTGCTTGCTCGATGGCTACGAGCAGATGCGCGAATTCGATCGGCGCGAATTGGCCCTGATCGAACCCTTGCGCACCCTGCGCCTCATCCACTACAGCGCCTGGCTCGCGCGCCGCTGGGCCGACCCGACCTTCCCGCGCAACTTTCCATGGTTTGGTAGTACGGACTATTGGCAGGGCCAGGCCCGCCAACTGCGTGAACAGATCGAGGCCATGGAGGAAGAACCGCTCTGCGTCTAACCCGGGGAAACGCTGGCCCGCGCTTTCCCTAGGCGGACTTTCAGGGATAGTCCCCGGGGAGGCGTGCGCGCACCGGGGCTAGCATGGTTGTAACCGACAACAAACAAGCCCAGAAGGAGGCCCGCAATGGGCGCACTCCATGTCCTGAGCGGCGGCGCGGCCAGGGGGTTGATTGCGAAGCTGCGCGAGGACTTTCATAAGCAGACCGGCCGTGTGATCGAGGCGCGCTTCGGCGCCGTGGGCCTGATGCGTGACCGCCTGCTCGCGGGCGAAGCCTGCGATGTGCTCATACTGAGCCAGGCCCTGATCGAGGAACTGGTCGTCGCCGGCCGGGTCATGCCGGGCAGCGCGCGCTCGCTCGGGCTGGTGCGCACCGGCGTCGCGGTGAAGGCCGGCGAACCGGTGCCTTGCCTGGAAACCACCGAGGCCTTCAAGGACGCGCTGCTGGCCGCGCGCGCCATCTACTTCGCCGATCCGGCCAAGACCCGCGCCGGCACCCACCTGATGCAGGTCTTTCAGCGCCTGGGGCTGATGCCCGAGCTGGCCCCCAAGCTGCATTTCTTCAACAACGGCAGTACCGCGCTGCAGACCCTGAGCGAGGCGCAAGACGCCGAGGCCCGCGGCGTGCTGGTCTGCACCCACATGACCGAAATCCTCACCACGCCCGGCGTGCTGTGCGCGGGGGTACTGCCCAAGGGCTTTGAGCTGGCGACCATCTATACCGCCGCCATCACCGCGCGGTCCGAGCAGCCCCAGGCCGCGCGCCTGCTCATCGACATGCTGGCCGCGCCCGAAGCGGCGGCGGGTCGACGCGCGGGTGGTTTTGAATGAAGGCGTTCGTGTGAGGCCGCTCATCCGCGTGGATGATGCTTGCCTGGTTAAGATGCGGTGTGATCTCTCTCACCGAACTCGAATCCCTGGCTGAATCAGCCCTGCGCGCCGCCGGCGCCAACGCCCACCAAGCCCGCTCCACCGCCCGCGCCCTCGTCGCCGCCGACGCCCTGGGCCTGGCCACGCACGGGGTCTCGCGTGTTCCCTTTTATGCGTCCCACCTGCGCAGCGGCCGGGTTGACGGCCAGGCCGAACCCCGGGTGCTGGCCTCCAAGCCGGCCACGGTGCTGGTGGATGCGGCCGACGGTCTGTCCTTCCCCGCCTGCGAACTGGCTGTGCAGCAGGCCATGGACCGCGCCCGCAGCCAGGGGCTGGCCTTGGCTGGCATTTGCAACAGCTACCACTTCGGCGCGGCGGCCTGGCACCTGGAGCCGGTGGCGCGCGCTGGCCTGATCGGCATCGCGATGAGCAATTCACCTGCGGCCATGCCCGTGGTTGGCGGCAAACGCCCGCTGATGGGCACCAACCCGCTGGCCGCCGTGTTCCCGCGCCTGGACCGGCAGGGGCGCGCCCAGCCGCCACTGGTCCTGGACTTCGCGATGTCCGAAGTGGCGCGCGGCAAGCTGATGGTGGCCGCGCAGAAGGGCGAGCCCATCCCCCTGGGCTGGGCGCTGGACGAGCACGGCCAGCCCACCACCGACGCCCAGGCCGGACTGCGTGGCTCCATGCTGCCTTTTGGCTCGGCCAACGGCGGCATCAAGGGCGCCCTGATTGCGCTGATGATCGAACTGCTGGTGGTCACGCTCACCGGCTCGCGCTTCGGCGCCGAGATGGACACTTTTTTCGAGCCCGAGGGCAACCGTCTGCGCATGGGTCAGCTCTTCCTGGTCTTCGACCCCGGTGGCATGGCCGGCACGGTGGCTTACGCGGAGCGCATCGAGGCCCTCGTCGCCGCCATGTGCGCGGAAGAGGGCGTGCGCGTGCCGGGTGACCAGCGCGAACGCAAGGCTGAGCGCGCGCGCGAGCTGGGCGTGAAGATCCCCGACGCCTTGCTGACCACGCTCAAGAAGCTGGCCGCCGCCTGAGCATTCAAGACTTGGCCGGCGCCGTCGCTTCAATGGCCGCCGGGTCCGATGCGAGGTCCCGCCAGCAAAAGCGCCCCTTGCCCTCGCGTTTGGCGGCGTACATGCCGGTGTCGGCGCGTGCCAGCAGGCTGTCCATGTCCTCACCGTGCGCGGGAAACAGAGCGCCGCCCACGCTGGCCGAGATCTGCACCTCATGCGTCGCCAGCGCGAAGGGTTGGGTCAGGGCCTCCAGGATCTTGGCCGCCACCTGTTCGCAGTCTCCCGACTGCGCCACGGTGGCCAGCACCACGCCGAACTCATCGCCGCCGATGCGCGCCACTGTGTCCTCGGCGCGCACGCAGGCTTCCAGCCGACGCGCGACCTGGCGCAGCAACTCATCGCCCGCGGCATGTCCGAGCGTGTCGTTCACCTCCTTGAAGCCGTCCAGATCCAGGAACAACACGGCCGCCAGGCCCTGGCGCCGCCGCGCCGATTCCAGCACCTGGCTCAGGCGGTCGTGGAACATCAGGCGGTTGGGCAGGCCGGTCAACACATCGTGCATGGCGTCGTGCGAGAGGCGCGCTTCCAGCGCCTTGCGCGCCGTGATGTCTTGCACCACGGCCACCACCCGTTCCGGCTCGCCTTGCCTGTCCTGCACCACGCCCAGGGCCTCGCAAACCCAGAGCAGCGAACCGTCCTTGCGCAGATAGGTCTTCTCGACCTCGGGCAGGGCAGCAACGCTGTCCGATGATAGGCGCTTGCGCAGCAAAAAACGCGCCTCCTGTTGATGGTCCGGGTCGCCTAGCTCGAAGATCGTGCGCTCGCGCAGTTCCGCCATGTCGTAGCCCAGCATGCCGCAAAACTTGTCGTTGGCCAGCAAGATGTGCCCTTCGGGGGAGAGATGCACGATCCCCATGGCCGCCTGATGGAAGGTGGCGCGAAACAGGGCTTCGCTGGCTTCCAGCGCCCGTGCCGCGACGCGCTGGCGCGACAGGGCCAGCAGCAGCAGCGCGGTCAACAGCAGCAAGCCAGCGCTGACGCTACCAGCCAGCCACAGGTAAGCGCCGCGGCGCTGCTGCGTGGATGCAAGCTCGCTGGTGGAGGGCGTGCCCACGGTCACCATCAGCGGGTAGTCAGCCATTGTTCGATAGCTGATGATGCGTGACACACCGTCTGGGCCGTCTTCGTTGACGAAGCTACCGGCAGGTGCCTTGGCCCGACGCTGGAACCAGGGCAGATCACTGGCGTCCATGCCGAAGCCGCGGTCCTCGTCAATCTTGCGCCCACGCACCGTGCCATCCAGACCGGTCAGCTCCAGCAGGCCGCCCGGGCCCAGATTGACCTGGCGGTGAAAATCCGTGAACGTGGCAGGATCGACCGACAGCACCACCACGCCCGCGAAGCGCCCGTCTTTGCGCCATATGCCCAGCGACAACGGGACTTGCCAGCGGCCCGTCACCCGACCCAGCACCGGCTGGCTGACGTGCAGGGCATCCTGTGCGAGGTCAGGCACGACGTCGCGTTGAGTGGTGAAGAACTCCCGGTCCGCATAGTTCACGCGCAGTGGCAATCGGCTGCTGCGAACGATGTCGCCTCGCTCGTCCACCACGCTGACGACATTGAACATCGCATCTCTGATCACACCCTGTGTTTCCCAGCGACGCAGATCCAGCGTGTCCGCATGGTTCAGGTATTGCTCCCGCACGAAACTGGCCACTTGCTCGGCGGCCTTGAGCGTGCGGTGTACCTGTTGCTCGAAGGCGATGGCCAGATTGGCATTGGCTTCCATCGCCGACGCGATGGCCTGAGCGCGCTCGTGGGCGATGCGCTGCAAGGTCATGAGCCAGATGACGGACAGACCGATCACGCAGGCCATCGCGATGGTCAGATCCAGCGGTAGCGGTTCGCTGTGGCGTGGCGCACTGGGCGCCGCGTCAGTCGGCCTAGGCAATGGCATTCCCGGGATCCCCCTGTGATGACTCAGCATCGAAGACTGAGTTTATCGGGGCTGGTATACCGAAACCAGCCCCTTCCCAGTCTGGCTTTCGATGCCTGCGCCTCGGGCGCGCGCGATCATTCAGGGGTTGGGCTTGCTGGCGTCGATGCGTCCTTCCGAGCGAGCCGACAGGTAGGCGTACAGATCAAGCACATGCGCGTTCATGCGCGGCTCGTCCTGCCACGCCGGCATGGCCAGGGGTTGATTCTGGCGTTGCATGAGGCTGTCCACCTGCGCCTCGCGCGCGTCGCGCACCGCCGCAGGCTGCCCCTGCAGCGTGCTGTCGTAGCGGTAGAGGACCAGGCTGACGAACTGGCGCGGCCCCAGGGTCTGCAGACGGGCCAACAAGCTGGGCGCGTTCGCAGAACCTCGCGCATCGGTGCCATGGCAACTGGCGCAGCGATCCTGGTAAACCCGCCAGCCGAGGTAGGTCGAGCCTGTGGGTTGCTGTTCCCGCGCCAGCTGGCGCGCCGCCTGTGGGTTTTGCCATTCGACGGCGCAGCCGGTGAGGGTGGTGGCCAGCAGGGCGAAGAAGAGTGCGGCCAGACTGGCCGCGTTGACCCGAGCGGAAGCATTCTTTGTCTTGCGCATGGCAATCCTTTCCGGTGCGTGCGTGAGTGAGTCAGCGCACGGCCAGCCTGATTGTGCGTGCCATCGCTGTCCGCATGTTGATCTGGCGCAAAGGCCAATCAACATGCTGAATAATCCCGCGCTGCTCTGAAAAGGTATTCATTGTTCATTCATGTTTCGTCGCAATTTCATCCTCTCTTCTCTTGCCCTCGGCACCCTGCCTCTGGCGCAATCCCAAAGTTCCACACTCGACATGCCCGCTTGGGCCACCCTGTTTCGGGAGGCCGGGGTTTCGGGCTGCATCGCGGTGCTCGATGCCCGTGGCGGCGCGCAGACCTTGCGGGTGGCCGATGGGCCACGCACGCAGCGGCGTTATTCGCCTGCGTCCACCTTCAAGATTGCGCACAGTCTGTTCGCCTTGGACGCCGGGCTGCTGCGCGATGAGTTTCAGCTCATCCCTTGGGATGGTGTGCAGCGCAGCGTGCCCGCCTGGAACCAAGACCAGACCTTGCGCTCGGCCATGCGCAGCTCCACCGTCTGGGTCTACGAGCGTTTCGCCCGTGAACTCGGCGCCGCGAAGGAGACCGAGTACCTGCGCCGCCTGGACTATGGCAATGCAGCGGTCAGCGGCGCGCAGCCCTTTTGGGTGGAGGGTGACCTGGCGATTTCGGCCGTCGAACAAATCGCTTTCTTGAAGCGGCTGTACCTGAACGAACTGCCCTTTCAGGTTGCCCACCAGCGCCTGGTGAAGGACGTGATGGTGGGTGGGGCTGGGCCCGATTGGCTTTTGCGCGCCAAGACCGGCTGGACCGGACGGATAGGCTGGTGGGTGGGCTGGGTTGAATGGCCCGAGGGGCCGGTGTTTTTCGCGATGAACATGGACACGCCGAACCGCATGCGCGATTTGCCCCAGCGTCAGACCCTGGTGCGTGGGGCGCTGCAGTCCCTGGGGGCCTGGCCATCGTCCCTGTGACGCATGGGGATTCAACAGGGTGGGTTATTTGACCGATCGGTCTATGTTGGTCTATCATCCACCCCATGTCGCGTGAACGCCGTTTTTCAGAACCCGAGGTGCTGGACCGCCTGGCCGATGCCTTTGCCCTGCATGGTTACGGCGGTACCAGCCTGGCGCAGCTGCAGGAAGCCACGGGCCTGGGCAAGCAGAGCCTGTACAACTCCTTTGGAGACAAGCAGTCCATGTACCTGCAGGCCATCGATTGCGTGGTGCAGCGCGGCGCGCATGTCGTCGCGGTCATGCAGGCGGCGCCCAGCGGGCGCGTGGCCCTCGACCTCTACTTCAACGCCATGCTGGATGACTGCGCCAGCGATGACCCGGTGCGGCGCAATTGCATCGTCACCAGTGGTCTGCTCGAAGGCGTGGACGAGGCGCCTCTGGCCCGTGTCCTGACGAATCGCTGGCATGCCACCCACGAGCTGCTGCGCGCGGCCATCGAGCGCGGCCAGCGCGACGGTTCCATCGCCAACCCCACGCCCTCGGCCGAACTGGCCGAAATGCTGACCTCCCTGGTCAGTGGCCTGCGCGTCGCCGCGCGTGTCGGGCGCGACCGCGCGCAGATGTCCCGCCTGGTCGCGCTCACCCTGGGGGTGCTCGACATGGCCTGACCCTGCCCCACGCCCGCTCCGCTTTCCCTTGTTTCACCGGCCGCACTTGCGGCTTTTCTTCACCCTTGTATTGACCGATCGGTCTAAATGAAAGACGCCATGAACCAACCCCTGAACGGAAAAATCGCGCTGGTCACCGGCGCTTCGCGTGGCATCGGCGCCGCCATCGCGCAACGCCTGGCCGCCGACGGCGCCGAGCTGGTGCTGCACTACGGCAGCGGCCAGGCCGAAGCCGAGGCCCTGGCGGCCGGTCTGCGCGAGGCTGGCCACCGCGTTCACTTGCTGCAGGCGGACTTGGCCGCGATCGATGGTGGCCAGCAACTCGCGCAGCGCCTGAACGCCCTGCAACTGCCGCGCGTCGACATCCTGGTCAACAACGCCGGCATCACGGTGTTCGCCGGGATTGCCGACACCCAGGTTGAAGACTTCGAGCGCCTGGTCAACGTCAACATGCGCAGCCTCTTCTTCGCCACGCAGGGCGTGCTGCCGGTGATTCCCGAGGGCGGGCGCATCGTCAACATCGGCACGGCGGCGACGCGCATCGCCTTCCCGGGCATCACGGCTTATTCCGCCAGCAAGGGCTTCGTGGACGCGCTCACCCTGCAACTGGCCGCCGAACTGGGCCCCAAGGGCATCACCGTCAACGTCGTCGCTCCTGGTGCCATCGACACCCGCATGAGCGCCTGGATCCATGCCCCCGGTGGCAAGGAGACGCTGGCGCAGGTGCAGGCTTTGCCGGGCGTTGGTCAACCGGCCTACATCGCCGGTGTGGTGGCCTTCCTCGCCGGGCCGGACGGCGCCTGGACCACGGGGCAGATCGTGGATGCGAGCGGCGGGACGAAGCTGTAAATCGAGCGCGGTTGTTTCAGATGGTGGCCCCGGGTGGCGGGGGCCACGCCGTGCAAAATGTGGCTTATGACTCACACCGTCCAACACCAAGAAGCCGACTCGAAAGGCGCCTTCTTCATCGCCCGCCCCGAGGGTGGTCACCTCGCCGAGATGACCTACAGCCGGGCCAACCCCACGCTGATCATCATTGACCACACCGAGGTCGATCCTTCCCTGGCCGGCCAGGGCGTCGGCCGCCAGTTGCTGGATGCGCTGGTGGCCTGGGCGCGCGAGACCCAGACCAAGATCGTGCCGCTGTGTCCTTATGCCAAGTCGCAGTTTGACAAGGATGCTTCGATACGGGATGTGCTGCGGTAAGCGCTCCCACGGAAACAATACAAGAACCGCCTTGGGGCGGTTTTTGTATTTTGGGCTTTGGGTTTCAAGCTATCCACCTGGCGCGGCTCGGAATCCAGGCCTTCAGGCTAATCGGGAGCAGGACGATTCAATGGTCGTGTGGGTGCGCGCCACGCATCCACGCCATCAGATCCACATGACCTGTGGATGGCTGCGGCTTGACAGGGCGATTGGTGTAGTCGCCCGAGCCGTGACGGCGTTTGGGTTTCACGAACCGGGCTTCATGCCGCGGGGCTTCCGGGCTTTGGGAAGCCAGAGTCTCAATAATGGCGCAGTGGGAGTGATCATTTCCAGCACATGCATCGATCAACTGCTCCAGACCGGCTTTCATCTCTGCGATCTCCTGCAGCTTTTCCTCTAGATAGGACAAGTGACGCAGGGCGATGGTTTTGACCTGTAGGCTGGTGCGGTGGGAATCGCCCCACTGTCCGATCAGCTCGGCGATCTGCGGCATAGAAAAGCCCAGGCGACGCGATTGCCGGATGAAACGAAGCACGGAAACCTCACGCTTGCCGTAAAGACGGTATCCCGATTCGCTGCGCTCGGCCTCGGGGAGTAGACCGGTCTGCTCATAGTGACGAATCATCTTCGGTGATACACCTGCTGCCTTGGCAGCGTCGCCGATGTTCATGAGTTGGGACATGTGAAAACTCCCGGGGACAAAAAGTTTGCAGAAGCAAAGTAATGTCGACCTTGTCACTGTGTCAAGGTCAAGAAACCATGGTCTGCCCATGGCCTCTTGTCTTTAGACGGGCGGGTAACCGGCTTCGGTCAACGTCTCGGCCAGGACGTCGCGTTCCTCGGCACTTTGCACGGTGATCTTGCGGCCGGGCAGATCCACTTGGAAGGTGCATTGCGCGTCGGCCAGTTTCAGCGCCTGTCCGACCATACCGGCGCAATGGCCGCAGGTCATGTCTGGCAAGTGAAATTCATGCATGTCGCACTCCTGAAAAAGTTAAGGGGAAGCCAGTCTGCGGATTGACACAGCAGCAAGGTCAAGTCCCGCGGCGGTTTGACTTTGTCACTGCGTCAATGCCGAGACTGCCGATGCAGGGTCCGCAGGTCACAACGCTGAACAGACCTGCGTCCTCATCTACAGGAGCTTTGCTATGAAATCAGCTAACAAGTCCACGCGAGAGATCTATCTGCACGTGCTCCGGCGTTGGGTACGGGGCCGCCTGACCCTGATCGCTTGACCTTGACATCGTGTCAAGGCCGACAGTCCCCATCACCGTATCAACCCCTATGAAGGAGCGCACCGTGAACACCACTGTTGCTCAACCATTGACGCCCACGAGTCTGTCCATTGCCCATCTGAACCTTCCCATCCTCGGCATGACGTGTGCGTCCTGTGTCGGGCGGGTCGAAAAGGCCCTGAAAGCCGTTCCCGGGGTCACCGAAGTCACTGTGATTCTCGCCACCGAAAGTGCCGTGGTCGCGGCGACGCCGGAGGTGTCCGTGCGGGCGTTGACGACTGCCATCGAGCGTGCTGGCTACGCCGTGGCCGAGGACACACTGGAGCTGTCCATCGAGGGCATGACCTGCGCCTCCTGTGTGAATCGGGTTGAGAAAGCCCTGCGCAAGGTCCCTGGCGTGACGGCGGCCGAGGTCAACCTGGCGACTGAACAGGCGACAGTTAAGTTCCACGGTGTAACCGCCGAGCAACTCATCGCCGCAGTCGAGCTTGCGGGCTACAAGGCGGTGTTGCACCAAGGCCATACGGTCTCGGGGCCTGTCAAGCAGGCCGAGTCATGGTGGCCGGTGGTGGTGTCTGCGGCTTTCACCTTGCCCCTGGTGTTGCCCATGATCGGTATGTTGATCGGCAAGGACTGGTCCATCGATGGCTGGGTCCAGCTGTTGCTGGCGACCCCTGTGCAGTTTTGGCTGGGCGCGCGCTTCTATCGCGCTGGTTGGAAAGCCCTGCGTGCCGGGTCAGGCAACATGGACCTGCTTGTTGCGCTGGGCACCTCCGCTGGTTACGGTTTGAGTGTCTACCTGTTGATGAAGCACTCGGCACATGGAGGGCCGCATCTCTATTTCGAGGCCTCGGCTGTGATCATCACGCTCGTGCTGTTGGGCAAGTGGCTGGAGGCGCGCGCCAAGCGCCAGACCACGGCCGCCATCCAGGCCCTGAACGCCCTGCGTCCGGAAGTGGCACGCCTTCGGACCACCGACGGGGACGTTGATGTCTCGCTGGCCAAGGTGAAGGTAGGCGATATGGTGGTGATCCGGCCCGGTGAGCGTGTTCCCGTGGACGGGGCCGTGATCGAAGGCGCCAGTGAGGTAGACGAGTCCCTGATCACAGGGGAAAGCCTGCCCGTGCCCAAGCATCCGGGTGATGTCGTGACGGGCGGCGCGGTGAACGCCGAAGGACTTTTGCTGGTGAAGACCACCGCAATTGGTGCCGAGTCCACTCTCTCGCGTATCGTGCGCATGGTGGAGTCAGCCCAGGCCAAAAAGGCGCCTATCCAGCGCATGGTGGACAAGGTCAGCGCCGTGTTCGTGCCCGTGGTTCTGGGGCTGGCTGGGTTGACGCTGCTGGGCTGGGGCCTGGCAACGGGTGAATGGGAGCAGGCCATCCTGAACGCGGTGGCGGTGCTTGTGATCGCCTGTCCCTGTGCGCTGGGCCTGGCGACGCCGACGGCGATCATGGCCGGTACCGGTGTGGCGGCTCGCCAGGGCATCCTGATCAAGGACGCGGAAGCGCTGGAGATTGCACACAAGATCAACATGGTCGCTTTCGACAAGACGGGCACACTCACCCAGGGCAAGCCGACCCTGGTGGCCCTGGACGCTGCCCCAGGCTTCGAGAAGCTGCTGCTTCCGGTGGCTGCTGCCATTCAAAACGGGAGTGAACACCCTTTGGCCAAGGCGGTGGTGCAGGCCGCAGCAGACCAGTCAATGCCCCTGCCTACGGCGCAGGCGATCTCCGCTGTCGCCGGCAGAGGCATGAGTGCGCAGGTCGATGGCCGCGAGATGCGGCTGGGCAGCACCCGCTACATGACGGAACTGCGTGTCGACCTGTCATCGATGGACGCACAGTCGAAGAGCCTGCAGGCGCAGGGGCGCACGGTGTCGTGGCTGGCGGACGTGACGGACACACCACGACTGGTCGGTCTGCTGGCCTTCGGCGATGAACTCAAGCCAAGTGCGTTCCCGGCGGTATCGCATCTGCGCGCGCTCAATATCCAGACGGTCTTGGTTACCGGAGACAACCAGGGCAGCGCCCAGGTAGTGGCCCACGCGCTGGGACTGGATCGTGTGCGCGCAGAAGTGTTGCCGGCAGACAAGGCCGACATCGTGGCCGAGATGAAGCGCAGTGGTGCCCGTGTGGCCATGGTGGGTGACGGCATCAACGATGCCCCCGCGCTTGCCGCGGCCGATGTCGGCATGGCCATGTCGACCGGCACGGACGTGGCCATGCATGCTGCTGGCATCACGCTCATGCGAGGCGACCCGGCGCTCATCGCCGATGCGATAGACATTTCGCGCCGTACCTACAGGAAGATCCGTCAGAACCTGTTCTGGGCTTTCGCCTACAACGTGATCGGCATTCCTCTGGCCGCCCTGGGTTTGCTCAACCCGATGGTCGCCGGTGGGGCGATGGCCTTGAGCAGCGTGAGCGTCATCTCGAACGCGCTGCTGCTGCGGCGGTGGCGACCGGCGCGTGACTGATCGACTGTCAGGAAAAAGCCGCCCACAGGCGGCTTTTTTGTTGCAGCGCGGAAGTGACTTAGACCAACAACGCATTCACCCGCTTCACATACGCCGCCGGGTCTTCCGGCAGTCCGCCTTCGGCCAGCAGGGCCTGGTCGTAGAGGATGTGGGCCAGGTCGTGGAAGTGCACGCTGCCGTCCAGCTTTTTCACCAAGGCGTGTTCGGGGTTCACTTCGAGGATGGGCTTGCTGTCCGGGGCTTTCTGGCCGGCTTGCTTGAGCAGGCGTGCCAGCTGGTTGCTCACCTCGCCGTCCTTCACGACCAGGCAGGCCGGTGAGTCGACCAGGCGGGTGGTGACGCGCACGTCCTCGGCCTTGTCCTTGAGGGCTTCTTTGAGCTTGGCGAGCACGGGCTTGAAGGCCTCGGCGGCTTCTTCCGCCGCCTTCTTTTCGGCTTCGTCCTGCAGCTTGCCCAGGTCCACGGCGCCCTTGGCCACGCTTTGCAGCGGGGTGCCGTCGAACTCGTTGAGGTAGCTCAGCGCCCATTCGTCCACGCGCTCGGTCATCAGCAGCACCTCGATGCCCTTCTTCTTGAACACTTCAAGTTGCGGGCTGTTCTTGGCGGCGGCCAGTGTGTCGGCGGTGATGTAGTAGATGGCCTCCTGGCCTTCTTTCATGCGGGCCTTGTAGTCGGCCAGGGAGACGCTGGCCGTGTCGCTCGTGGTGCTGGCAAAACGCAGCAGCTTGGCCAGGCGATCGCGGTTGGCGAAGTCTTCGCCCAGGCCTTCCTTGAGCACGGTGCCAAATTCCGCGTAGAACTTGCTGTATTTGCCCGCGTCGGCCTTGTCTTCCTCGCTGGCGTCTGCCGCGGGCACGTCGTGCTTGGCCAGGTTTTCCAGCAGGGTGAGCACGCGCTTGGTGTTGCCGTCGCGGATGGCGCGCACGTCGCGGCTTTCCTGCAGCAGTTCACGGCTGACGTTCAAGGGCAGGTCGGCGCTGTCCACCACGCCCTTGACGAAGCGCAGGTAGCTGGGCAGCAGGGCCTCGGCCTCGTCCATGATGAAGACGCGCTTCACGTAGAGCTTGAGGCCGCCCTTCTTGTCTCGGTTCCAGAGGTCGTAGGGCGCCTTGGCTGGCACATACAGTAGCTGCGTGTATTCGGTGCTGCCTTCCACGCGGTTGTGGCTCCAGGCCAGCGGGGCTTCGTAGTCGTGGCTGATGCCCTGGTAGAAGCTTTCGTACTCTTCCTTGCTGATGTCCTTCTTGGCGCGGGTCCAGAGGGCGCTGGCCTTGTTGACGGTTTCCCACTCGTCGGTGGTCACCATTTCACCGGGCTTGCCTTCTTCCTCGCTGTCCTTCCATTCTTCCTTGCGCATCTGGATGGGCAGGGCGATGTGGTCGGAGTACTTGCCGATGATCTGCTTGATCTTCCAGGCGCTCAGGTATTCGTCGGCGCTGTTGGCCTCGTCCTCGCGCAGGTGCAGGATGACGCTGGTGCCGCGCTCGGCGCGGGTGATGGCCTCCACCTCGAAGTCGCCGGTGCCGCCGCTGGTCCAGCGCACGCCTTCCTCGGGTTTGAGCCCGGCGCGGCGCGACTCCACGGTGATCTTGTCGGCCACGATGAAGCCCGAGTAAAAGCCGACGCCGAACTGACCGATCAGCTGGCCCTGCTCCTTGGCGTCGGCTTGCTTGTCGGCGCCGAGCTTGCTCATGAAGTCCTTGGTGCCGCTCTTGGCGATGGTGCCAAGGTGGTCAATCGCTTCCTGCGCGCTCATGCCGATGCCGTTGTCGGTGATGGTCAGCGTGCGGGCCTTCTTGTCCAGCTCGATGCGCACGCGCAGCTCGGGGGCGTCTTCGTAGAGCGCGCTGTTGTTCAGGGCTTCGTAGCGCAGCTTGTCGCAGGCGTCGGACGCGTTGGAGACCAGCTCGCGGACGAAGATTTCCTTGTTGGAGTACAGCGAGTGGGTGACGAGGTGCAGCAACTGGGCCACTTCGGCCTGGAAGGAATGTTTCTGGCTCATGATGGTCTGGAGGTCCCTTGGAGAAAGCGAATGCTCAAAGCCCCCGGCCGGGGCGGCTGCAGGAAACACAGGGAACCGCGGGCCGAGGCGTGCAAAGCCTCGAATTATGGGCGGAGCCGACGGCTTTCAAGCCGTGGCGGGCTGGGGCGCGAGCGGCTTGAGCGGTTTCGCGGTGGCCTGCGCCATGCAGGCCCCGACCCAATCGCCCACCAGCGCCAGGGTGGCCGGCGCGGGGCCGAACAGCAGGCGGTAGACGATGGGGGCGACCACGCCGTCCATCACCGCCTCGACCTCGGGCACGGCCTCGCCCCGGGCGATGCCGCGCTCGACGATCACGGCGATCTGCGAGGCGGTGATTCCGGCGCAGGCGCAGCCTGGCGCGTCCTCACTGCCCGTGCGGGCCGAGAGCACGTCTTGCATCATGGCGATGCCCACCGAGGACATTTCCTCGAAAAACTGCTCGGCCCAGGCCCGCAGGTCCCCTTCGACGCTGCCGGTGTCGACAGGCGGCGTCTCGGGCCGCAGCTGTTCCAGCGCGACGTCGGCCAGTAGCTCGTTCAGATCACCCCAGCGGCGGTAAATGGTCGAGGGCGTGACGCCGGCCCGCGCGGCGATCAGAGGCACGGTCAGCGCCGCGCGGCCGCGCTGGTCCAGCAGCTCGCGCGTGGCCTGGTGCACCGCAGCCTGCACGCGGGCGCTGCGGCCTCCGGGACGAGGCAGGGATCGGGCATTCATGGGAAGCGATGCTAACGCAAAGAACTTGCGTTAGTGGTCCGAAAGGATCACAATTCAGGCTAACGCAAAAAATTTGCTTTAAAAGCGGGTCCTCTGCCATGCCTTCCACACCCCTTGTGCCTTCCGCCCCTGTTGAACTTCCCTTGGCTGCCGCACCCGGCGCGCAGTCGGGCCGGGCGCGCTTGAGCCCCACGCAGTCGCTCTGGCTCGTCGCTTCCCTGGTGGCCAGTTTTCTGGCGGCGTCCAGCGCACCTTCGCCGCTCTATGCGCTGTACCGCGAAGCCTGGGGTTTCTCGGCCCTGATGCTCACCGTGGCCTTCGCCAGTTATGCCTTCGCACTGCTGTTCTCCCTGCTGATGTTCGGCGCGCTGTCCGACCACCGGGGGCGGCGCGAGGTGATCCTGTTGGCGCTGGGCATCGAGTTCGTCTCGACCCTGATGTTCTGGCAGGCGGATTCCATCGCCTGGCTGGTCGGCGCGCGCGTGATGCAGGGGCTGGCCACCGGCATTGCCACCAGTGTGCTGAGCGCCAGCCTGCTGGACCTGGACCGCGTGCGCGGCCCGCTGATCAACAGCGTGGCGCCCATGTTCGGCATGGCGATCGGGGCACTGGGCACCAGCGTGCTGGTGCAGTTCGCGCCGGCGCCCACGCGCCTGGTGTTTGACGTGCTGCTGGTGCTGTTTGCCGTGCAGGCCCTGCTGGCTTTCTTTTTGCCCGAGACGGTGGAACGTCGGCCCGGCGCCTGGGCCTCCATGCGCCCCAAGCTGGCCGTGCCCGCTGCAGCCCGCACGACGATGTGGAAAGTGCTGCCGGTCAACACCGCGCAATGGGCGTTGGGTGGTTTCTACCTCTCGCTGGGCCCGACGCTGGCGCGGTACGTCACCGGCATTGATGCGCCCATGGTCGGTGGCGGCCTGATCGCCACCCTGGTGCTCAGCGGCGCGGTCGGCATTCTGTTCGTGCGCTATCGTCCGCCCATGGCGGTGCTGGCCGGTGGCGCTGTCGTGCTGGCCATCGGTCTGGTTCTGACGCTGGCGGGCATGCACTGGCATTCGACCGCGCTGTTCTTCGTCGGCACCCTGGTCGCGGGCCTGGGTTTCGGCGCCGGTTTCAACGGCTCGGTGCGCAGCCTGGTGCCGCTGGTCGCGCCGCATGACCGCGCCGCGCTGATGTCCAGCTTCTTCGTGCTGAGCTACCTGGCCTTCAGCCTGCCGGCCATCGCCGCGGGCCTGTCGGTGGGCCTGTTCGGGCTGGAGGCCACCAGCATCGGCTACGGCATTGTCCTGGTCGCCACGGTCCTGGGGGCGCTGCTGTTGATGGCGCGCGCGCGGCGGCCGTCGTCGGTGGAGGCCTGAGCCGGTGGCTCCGTCCACGGGGCATTCGTGGCGCCGCCGCAGGGTCGAGCGCTAACGGCCCCGGGGTCAGTTGTCCAGACAAGCGCGTGTCAACGCCGCCTGGGCCAGCAACCAGTCGGCGAAGGCCTGCACCTCGGGCCGGGGCTCCTTGCCGTGGCCCTGCCAGCGCACCAGCCAGTAGGCATAGGGGGAGGTGAGTCGTTTCCCGGTGCCGAAGGGCTCGACCAGTTCACCGCGCGCCAGGGCCTCGGTGATCATGGCCATGCGCGCCAGCGCCACGCCCTGGCCTGCCAGAGCCGCCTGGATTTGCTGGCTCGTGTAGTTGAGGTAGATCCAGCCGCGCGGCTCGGTGCCCGGCGGCGCGTATTCGCGCAGCCAGCGCCGCCAGCTCAGGTACTCCGAGCTGGGTTGGTGGTCGTCCTGCTCGATCAGGGTCTGCCGGGCCAGGTCTTGGGGTTGGTGCAAGGGCATGGACGGGTTGGCCACGGGTGTCAGCACCTCGCCGAACAGCAGGTCGGAGCCGGCCGGCGCGTCGTCCGGGTGGCAGTAGCGCAGTCCCAGGTCCAGCTCGGGGTCGTCCTGACCGACCAGCGTGTCGGTGGCCGAGATGCGGATGTCGATGTCCGGGTACTGGCTCTGGAAGTCGGCCAGGCGCGGCAGCAGCCACAGCGAGGTGAAGGAGGCGAAGGTGGTCAGGCTCACATGCCGGCGCCCTTGTGACGTGCGGATGTGTCGCACGCTGGCGTCCAGCCGGTCCAGCAGCGGGGCGGTGGCGCGCAGCAGGGTGGCGCCCGCGCCGGTCAGCTCGACATGGCGCGTGCCGCGCAGAAACAGTGGCGCGCCCAGCTCTTCTTCCAGGCTGCGGATCTGGCGGCTGATGGCGGGCTGGGTAAGGTGCAATTCCTCGGCTGCCGCGCTGAAGCTGGCGCGTCGCGCCACTGCTTCAAAAGCGCGCAAGGGGCCGACGGAGAGCGGACGTTGGCGGATGGGATTCATGCAGGAATGTTATCAGTGGCGCACGCATTCCTCATTGGACGGATGCATCTTCGACACTCAGAATTGCTCCCACACCGAGCCAATGAAAGGGGTCTTTATGAACGTCGTATCGATGACAAATCTGCATCAAACCGCGCAACCGTGGCAATGGGCTCTGCCGCCCCGCACGGCCACCCGCATCGCGGCCGGGCGGCAGGCCCGCTGGCTGAGGGTGGTGGAAGGCCGGGTCTGGCTGACCCAGAGCGGCGCGGGCGATAACAACGCCCAAACCCTGGGTGGCGACCTGTGGCTGGCCCCCGGTCAACGGCATTGCCTGCCCCCCGGCGCGGAGTGGGTGGCTGAGGGTTGGCCGCAAGCGCGCATCGAGCTGTTGGAGGCGCCGCTGGCTTGAACTGGGCGAGTGCGGGCGCCGCGCAGGCAGCGCGCGCGGGCCGGGCCGTGGTGTTTCAGCGTCCTGTTGGGGAATGGGAAGCGTGGTCCCGGCGTCGGTTTGTCCAGAGCCGGCGTCGGGCGCTGCGCCGGAGCGCTGGAAACGGAACCGATTCAGAACCGCTCGTGCGGCGCCAGATAACGCCACTGGCCCTGCGGCAGGTTACCCAGCATCACGCGGCCGATGCGCACGCGCTTGAGGCCCACGACCTTGAGGCCGACCAGTTCGCACATGCGGCGGATCTGCCGTTTCTTGCCCTCGGTCAGCACAAAGCGCAGTTGCTCAGGGTTCTCCCAGTCCACCTTGGCGGGCCTGAGGGCCTGGCCGTCCAGGCTCAGGCCATGGCGCAGTTTGGCCAGCATGGCCGGCGGAAAGACTGCTTGCACATTGGTGGAGACTGGGTCGTTCGCGTGGATGGGCTGCAGCTCGGTCGGTGCATGCGCGGCCGCAGGTGTGCCGAGGTAGACCACGCGCACCAGGTATTCCTTCTCCATCGATGAGTCTTCGCCGATGAGTTGGCGCGCGACGCGACCGTCCTGCGTCAGCACCAGCAGGCCGGTGGAGTCGATGTCCAGGCGGCCAGCCGGTGCCAGCCCACGGAGCTGGCCGCCGTTGAAGCGGTGCGGCGCGTGGTCTTCGCGCCAGCGGTTCTGCGCTTGCACCAGCACCACGGCGGGCTCGTGTCCGTCCTCGGCCTGACCGCTGACGTAACCAATGGGTTTGTGCAGCAGGATGGTGACCTGCGTCGCCTGCTGGTTCTGGGCCTGCTTGTCGATCTCGATGCGGTCCGTGGCGCTGACCTGCTGGCCCATCTCGGCCACACGCCCGTTGACCTTGACCCAGCCGTTGTCGACCCAGACATCGGCCTCTCGGCGCGAGCACAGGCCCAGCTCGGCCATGCGTTTGTTCAGTCGGGTGGTGGGCGCGGCGCTGGCGCCCGAGGTTCCGTTGGCGGTGGAGCGCTGTGGCGGGGCGCCCTCGGGACGCGGTGCGCGGCGCAGCATGGACTTTTCAGGGGATGTCATGGGGGAATTGTCCTACCAACTTACCCTAGGTGCTTTCCGCAGTGACACCGCGCAAAGCGCAGGCATTAGACTTCGTCACTTTTTGTTCCTTCCCCCTTTTGAGGAGTGCTGACATGAAACGCTTGTTTGCGCACGTTCTGGGCGCGGCTTCCGCGGTGGCCCTGCTTGCCCCCCTGGCCGCCTCGGCCCAGTCTTTCCCTGGCGACAAGCCCATCACCATCGTGGTGCCCTTCGCGGCGGGAGGCCCGACGGACCGCGTGGCACGTGACTTGGCCGAGGCGCTGCGCAAGCCCTTGGGCAATGCCACCGTCGTGATCGACAACGCGGCCGGCGCCGGCAGTTCCATCGGCACCGCCAAGGTGGCCAACGCCAAGCCCGATGGCTACACCCTGCTGCTCAACCACATCGGCATGTCCACCATGCCCGCGCTCTACCGCAAGCTGTCGTTCAATGTCGAGAACGACTTCACCTACCTGGGCATGATCAACGACGTGCCCATGACGCTGATCGCCCGCCCGAGCATGGAGGCGAAGAACTTCAAGGAACTGCAGACCTGGATCAAGGCCAACGCAGGCAAGATCAACCTGGGCAACGCTGGCTTGGGCGCCGCCTCGCACCTGTGCGGTCTGATGCTGCAGGACGCCTTCAAGGTCCAGATGACCACGGTGCCCTACAAGGGCACAGCGCCGGCCATCACCGACCTGATCGGCGGCCAGATCGACCTGCTGTGCGACCAGACCACCAACACCACGCCGCAGATCGAAGGCGGCAAGGTCAAGGCCTACGCCGTGACCACGACCAAGCGTCTGACCACGCCCGCGCTGAAGGACCTGCCCACCCTGCAGGAATCGGGATTCAATGGCTTCCAGGTCACCATCTGGCACGGTCTGTACGCGCCCAAGGGGACGCCGGACGCCGTGGTTCAGCGCATCAACACCGCCCTCAAGGCCGCGTTGAAGGACCCCGAGTTCATCGCCAAGCAGGCCGGCCTGGGCGCCGTGGTCGTGACTGACAAGCGCATGGAACCCGCCGAGCACAAGAAGTTCGTCGCGGCCGAGATCGCCAAGTGGGGCGCCGTCATCAAGGCCGCTGGCGAATACGCCGACTGACACTGCCCACGGGCACGGCCCGGTTGCACCGGGCCAGACCAGCCGCCGCACGCAAGTCCGGCGGCTTTTTCATGGCTGCACGCCACGCATGGCCTGTCGGACACGGGTGCGCGCCGATAATGCGGCCTGTTTTTCACGCAGGGGTGCAAGGGTTTGAACATGGCAAGCGTTTTCGCAGTGGATGTGGTCGTGATGGCAGCGGGCAAGGGCACCCGCATGAAGAGCCGCTTGCCCAAGGTGCTGCACCGAATCGGTGGCCGGGCATTGCTGCAGCATGTGCTGGACACGGCGGCGGCGCTGCAGGCGCGGCGCGTGGTGGTGGTGACGGGCCATGGCGCCGAGCAGGTGGAGGCTGGCGTCAAAGTGCGCGAGCCCGATGCGGCCCTGCAATTCGTGCGGCAAGAGCCGCAATTGGGCACTGGTCATGCCGTGCAGCAGGCCGTGCCGCGTTTGTCGGACGACGGCGTGGTGGTGGTGCTCTCGGGTGATGTGCCCTTGATTCAGGCCGACACCTTGCGCGCCCTCATCGCGGCCAGCGGTGGCGACAAGCTGGCCTTGCTGACCATCGCCTTCGACGACCCGACGGGTTATGGCCGCATCGTCCGCGACGCGGGCGGCATGGTGCGCGCCATCGTGGAGCAGAAGGACGCCAGCGAGGAGCAGCGCCGCATCCGCGAGGTCTACAGCGGCATCCTGGCTGCGCCCGCCAAGCTGCTCAAGACTTGGTTGACCCGGCTCGACAACCGCAACGCGCAGGGCGAGTACTACCTGACCGACGTGGTCAAGCTGGCCGTGGCCGATGGTGTGTCCGTGGTGGCGCTGCCCACCGACGACGCGGCTCAGGTGGCGGGCGTCAACAGCCCCTTGCAATTGGCTGAGCTGGAGCGCGCCTACCAGTTGCGCATCGCGCGTGGCCTGCTGGAGCAGGGGGTGCGCCTGGCCGACCCGGCGCGGCTGGACGTGCGCGGTGAACTGCGTTGCGCGCAAGACGTGGAGATCGACGTGGGCTGTGTCTTCACCGGCCAGGTGGAGCTGGGCGAGGGCGTGCGCATCGGGCCGCATTGCGTGATCGGCAACGCGCGCATCGCGGCTGGTGCGGTCATCCACGCCTACACCCACATCGAAGGCGGGGCCTCCGACGGAGAGCGGGTGGAGGTGGGCGCGGGTGCGCTGATCGGCCCTTACGCCCGTCTGCGGCCTGGCGCCAAGCTGGGTGACGAGGTGCACATCGGCAATTTCGTCGAGGTCAAGAACAGCACGCTGGCGGTGGGCGCCAAGGCCAACCACCTGGCTTACCTGGGCGACGCGCAGGTGGGCGCGCGCGTGAACTACGGCGCGGGCAGCATCACTGCCAACTACGACGGCGCGAACAAGCACCGCACGGTGATCGAGGACGATGTGCACATTGGCAGCAATTGCGTGTTGATCGCGCCCGTCACCATCGGCGCGGGTGGCACGGTGGGCGGCGGCTCCACCATCAGCAAGAACACGGCGCCTGGTGCCTTGACGGTGGGGCGGGCGCGCCAGATGTCGGTCCCAGACTGGACGCGGCCGAGCAAGAACGTGGCGAAGAAGCCGTGACCGACGGGCGGCCAGCGTGAAGGCGGATCGCGAAATCGAGCGTCTGCGCGCCGAGCTGGCGGCGGTGCGCGCGTCCCTGGCTGACTTCACCCAGGTGGTGTCGCATGACCTGCGCGCGCCGCTGCGGCACATCATTTCCTACGCCGGCCTGCTGCGTGAGGAGGCCGGTGGTGAGCTGAACGGGGAGGCCATGCGCTTCCTCGACACCATCACCGAGGCGGCGCAGCAGATGGGCCGGCAGATCGACGGTCTGCGCGAATGGGCGATGCTGGACCGGGCCGACCTGCAGCCTGTCACGCTGGACGCGAACGCGCTGCTGACCGAGTTGCAGGCGGCGGCCATGGCGCAGGAGCAGCGGGCCTGGGAGCTTGCGGCCGCCGCGCAACCCTCTGGTGCCGCGCTGTCGCCGCCGCGCGCCGTGCAATGGCGGGTGGACCCGGCCTTGCCGCCCTTGCGGGGCGATCCGGCGTTGCTGCGCCTCCTGTTCACGCAACTGCTCTCGAACGCGCTCAAGTTCACCCGGCAGCGCAAGACGGCGCTGATCGTGGTGGAGGGCGAGATGGGCGGCGCTGGACCTGGGGGTGAGGAGTGGGCCACCATCCATGTGCGTGACAACGGTGCGGGTTTTGATCCCGCTCTGGGCGACAAGCTGTTCAATGTGTTCCAGCGTCTGCATGGCAGCAAGCAGTTCGAGGGCCTGGGCTTGGGCCTGGCGCTGGCGCGCAAGATCGCGCAGCGGCACGGCGGCTCGATCCGCATCGACGCCATGCCTGACGCGGGTTGCCATGTCAGCGTGACTTTGCCCATGCCGGCGCGGCAGGGGGAGTTGCTCTAGGGGCTGCTCGGCAAGGGAATCCGCGCCCCGAACTTACCGCGTTTGGTGCTGAAGTAGCTCTTCACGTTGCGCACGTTCGCGTCGCTGGTGAAGAGGCGCTGCGTCAGCGCCAGGTAGTCCGGCATGTCGCGGGTCTGGACGATGAGCACGAAGTCCGGCCCTGGTGAGACGCGGTAGCACTGCTGCACGGCGCTGTCTTGCACCACGCGCTGCTCGAAGGCGGCCTGAGCTTCCTCGCCCTGGCGCTCCAGCGTGATTTCCACTATGGCCTGCAGGCCATGGCCGATCAAGGGCGCGAGCCTGTCGGCGCTGAGGATGGCGATCTGTCTTTCGATCAGACCGTCTTCCACCAGGCGCTTGACGCGGCGCAGACAGGTGGGCGGTGAGATGTGGGCGCGCTCGGCCAGGGCCTGGTTGCTCAGGCTGCTGTCCTGCTGCAGGGCGTCGAGCAGGAGGATATCGATGGCGTCGAGCTTGGTGGATGCTGATAATTCCATTTTTATTTATGAAATGAAATAAAAGACAAATCAATTAATTTGTTGAAATTTTCGTTGATTTAGATCTGAATATCAACGAGATATTTCTCGCCAGGGCTTCTAACATCGCGCCATTCGAACTCAGGAGTGGCATTTCCATGTGTGGCATCGTCGGCGCCGTTTCCCAACGCAACATCGTTCCCGTGCTGGTGCAGGGTCTGCAGCGGCTTGAATACCGGGGTTATGACTCCTGCGGCGTGGCCGTGCACACCGCCACCGGACCGCAGCGCGCGCGCAGCACGGCGCGGGTGGCGGAGCTGATGGAGCAGGTGCAGCGCGACGCGGTCCAGGGCTACACCGGCATTGCCCACACGCGCTGGGCCACGCACGGAGCGCCCGTCGTGCACAACGCGCACCCGCATTTCAGCCATGGCACCGGTGCCGACGCCTCGGCCCGGCCGGCGCGTGTAGCCCTGGTGCACAACGGCATCATCGAGAACTACGAGGAACTGCGCGCCGCGCTGCAAAAGCGCGGCTATGTGTTCGCCAGTCAGACGGACACCGAGGTCATCACGCACCTGATCGACTCGCTTTATGAAGGTGATCTGTTCGAGGCCGTGAAGGCCGCGACGAAGCAGATGCATGGGGCGTACGCGATTGCCGTGTTCCACAAGGACGAGCCGCACCGCGTGGTGGGCGCGCGCGCGGGCTCGCCGCTGATCCTGGGCGTTGGCAAGAAGGAGAACGGGGACGGCGATGCCAACTACCTGGCCAGCGACGCGATGGCTCTGGCCGGCGTGACCGACCAGATCGTCTACCTGGAAGAGGGCGACGTGGTGGACATCCAGCTCGGCAAGCACTGGATCGTGGGCAAGGACAAGCAGGGTGAACACCGGCCTGTGCAACGCGCTGTGCGCACGGTGCAGGCCCACAGTGGCGCGGCCGAATTGGGCCCCTACCGCCACTACATGCAAAAGGAAATCTTCGAGCAGCCGCGCGCCATCGCCGACACGCTGGAGGGCGTCGAAGGCATCGTGCCCGAGCTGTTCGGCGACGGCGCCTACCGGGTCTTCAAGGAGATCGACAAGGTGCTCATCCTGGCCTGCGGCACCAGTTATTACAGCGGCTGCGCGGCCAAGTACTGGCTGGAAAGCATCGCGAGGATTCCGACCCAGGTCGAGGTGGCCAGCGAATACCGTTACCGCGATTCCGTGCCCGACCCCCGCACCCTGGTCGTGACCATCAGCCAGAGCGGCGAAACGGCCGACACCCTGGCCGCCTTGCGCCATGCGCAGGGCCTGGGCATGACGCAGACCCTGACCATCTGCAACGTCGCGACCAGCGCCATGGTGCGTGAATGCAAGCTGTCTTACGTGACCCGCGCGGGTGTGGAGATCGGCGTGGCCAGCACCAAGGCCTTCACCACGCAGCTGGCCGCGCTGTTCCTGCTGACCCTGGTGCTGGCGCAGATGCGGGGCCACCTGAGCGAGGTGGAGGAAGCCCAGCATCTCAAGGCCATGCGCCACCTGCCCGTGGCTCTGCAGGCCGTGCTGGCGCTGGAGCCGCAGGTGATGAGCTGGGCGGAGGATTTCGCGCGTATGCAGAACGCGCTCTTCCTGGGGCGGGGCCTGCATTACCCCATCGCGCTCGAAGGCGCGCTCAAACTCAAGGAAATCAGCTACATCCACGCCGAGGCCTACCCTGCCGGGGAACTGAAACACGGCCCGCTGGCGCTGGTGACCTCGGACATGCCGGTGGTCACCGTCGCGCCCCACGACGCGCTGCTGGAAAAGCTCAAGAGCAATATGCAGGAAGTGCGCGCGCGCGGCGGCATGCTCTACGTTCTGGCCGACGCCGACACGCGCATTGAAAGCGCAGAAGGTCTGCATGTCATCCGCATGCCCGAGCATTACGGCGCGCTCTCGCCATTGCTGCACGTCGTGCCGCTGCAATTGCTGGCCTACCACACCGCCCTGGCGCGCGGCACGGATGTGGACAAGCCGCGCAATCTCGCCAAAAGCGTGACGGTCGAATGACCGGCAGACCATCGCGTAGTTTGTCTTGCCAGTGCGAGTGCCAGCGGGAAAAAAACCAACAATGTCACGTTTGGCTCGTGTGAACTCGGCATCAAGGCCTGTTTTTTGCTTATTGCTCGAAAAATCCACTGACCGAAAACCGGGAAACCATAAAAAAGACAAGAAAGTTACAAAATTGGCCCTCAAGCTTTTGCGGCTGGTGCCGTAATCCGAATTACGCCAAAAGAAAATCTGTTGCTCTCGAGTGGCGGGACGGGGGTGAGGGAATCATGCATGGAACTGCCAAATATTGATCGCACAGCCTTGGATAGGGCGCCTTTGTGGCCTGCGGGCGTCGAGGTCATGGTCGCGCCGCAAGCCCGGGTGGCGCCTGTTGCGCCCGTTAATCCGCCCGCCCCCGAAGGGGTCGCGCCGAGCCCGGGTGTGATCAACGCCATCAACCCCGCGCTGCAGGCGCAAGCCAGCGCAGGCGCGCAGGCGCAGTCCGATCCGTCCCAGGGCAGCGGCGCGGACAATTCCGCGCGGGACTGGACCTTGCGCAAGGAAGAGGCGGACAAGGTGCCCGAGAAGGAAGAGCCGCCCAAGGAGCCGCTGTCCGAGATGCTGTCACGACACATTGCCTCGGTCTGGAGTGCGAGCGCGCGCGTGGTGGAAATCTTCATGCAGAACCACCCTGCGCAAAGCCCGGCCGCGCAGCAGCAGGCGCAAACGCCTGTGCAGGCGACCAACCGCCAGGTGGACCCGCTGAACGCTCCCGGCGACGTGGCCAAGGAAATCCTGACCTACTCGCCCACCCAGATCAAGGAGCCCGGAAAGACGGAGTGAGTCTGACGCCCCGGCATGCATGACCTAATATCCATGCATGCACACGTCAGCACTTGTTCTGTTTTCCGGCGGGCAGGATTCCACCACCTGCCTGGCCCACGCGCTCAGCCGCTACGAGCGCGTTGAAACCATCGCCTTCGACTATCGCCAACGCCATGTGGTGGAGCTGGATGCCCGCCTGCGCGTGCTGGAAGAGCTGCGCCGTACCTACCCGCACTGGGCGAGCAAGCTGGGCCAGGACCATCTGCTCGATGTGGCCGTGCTCGGCGCCGTGAGCGAAACCTCGCTGACCCGCGAAACCGAATTCCAGATGCAGGCCAACGGCCTGCCCAACACTTTCGTGCCAGGGCGCAATCTGCTGTTCCTGACGCTGGCAGCGGCCGTGGCCTACCGGCGCGATCTCCAGGTGCTGGTGACCGGTGTCTGCGAGACCGATTTTTCCGGTTATCCGGATTGCCGGGACGACACCATGAAGGCCATGCAGCTCGCGCTGTCCCTGGGCATGGACAAGCGGCTGCTGATCGAGACGCCGCTGATGTGGATCGACAAGGCCGACACCTGGCGTCTGGCGGAATCACTGGGCGGCAAGGCCCTGGTGGACCTCATCGTGGAACACACCCACACCTGCTACCTGGGGGAGCGAGACCAGCGTCATGCCTGGGGCTATGGGTGTGGCCGTTGCCCCGCATGTGAGCTGCGGGCCGGGGGCTGGGAACGGTACCGGTCAGCGGCCTAGGCGTTGGAAATGCCGCTGGCCACGTGGCCGGCGGGCACATGGGCGGCTGCGGAGTTCACATGACCGACCTGATCGTCGAAGAAGAAGTCGGGTTCGAACTCACGCAGGAATTCGCCCTTGGCCAGGCCCCCGAGGAACATGGCCTCATCGACCTCGATGTGCCAGTCCATCAAGGTGCGGATGGCCCGCTCATGCGCGGGCGCGCTGCGTGCCGTCACCAGCGCCGTGCGGATGCGCATGCCGCTGGCGCCGGGCTCCTGTTGCAGCCGGTGCAGCGCCTCCAGCAAGGGCTTGAACGGGCCCGCCGGCAAGGGCTTGGCGGCGCGGCGTTTCTCGTGCGACTGGAAGGCGTCCAGCCCTGACTTTTGGTAGACCCGCTCGGCCTGATCCGAAAACAGCACGGCGTCGCCGTCGAAGGCGATGCGCACTTCGTTCGGGTAGGTGCCGCGCGCATGCGCAGCGCCTGTGTGCACGGTGGCCGCGGCGAAACCTTCATCCAGCGCGGCGCGCACATCCAGCGGGTTGGCGGAGAGGAAGAGGTTGGCCTGCAGCGGGCGTAGGTAGTGGTAGGGCTCTCGGCCCTTGGTGAACACGCCGCGCTCCAGCTTGAGCTTGTGCGTTTCCGCGGAGCGAAACACCCGCAGGCCCGACACGGGGTCATTGCGCGACAGGATGACGACTTCCACGCGCTTGGAACTTTCGCCGTCTCTGCCGTCGCCGTTGAACGCCAGCAGCTTCTTCACCAGCGAATGCGCCACGCCCGGTTTGGCTGGCACGTCCAGCTTTTCCAGCTGCAGCGTCATGTAGGCGCGGTCATCGTTCTCCTCGAAGATGCGGTTCTCTTCCTCGAAATCGAAGAGCGCGCGCGATGAAATCGCCACGACGAGCTTGCCGTTCAGGGTATTGGCCATGCGCCGATTCTATGTAGATGGCGCGCGCCAAGCAGCAGCGATGCGGCGCGTGACCCAGGCCATGCACCCCGCGAGGCAGGAGGCGGGGCGGGATCAGCCGAATTTCTCGAGCAGGCGCGTGACGCGCTCGATTTCCTTCTTCACGCGCGGGTCGTTCTGCTTGGCGCCGATGGCCTCCTGCACATGGCAGGCGATCATGCGGTAGAAGGCCTTGTCCATGGCCTTGCGCACGGCGGACATCTGCAGCGCCAGATCCTCGTTGCTGCGTTCGGACTGGATCATCTCGATCACGCCGCGGACCTGGCCTTCGATCCGGCGCAGGCGATTGATCACATCCTTCTGATGCTCGGCGCGAATGTCGGCGACGGCGCTACGAGCAGAGGCAGTTTTCCGGGGAGTGGTGGCGGTTCTGGACATGGTGAGAAAAGGAACTGGCTGCGCCCAATGACAAGACACCACTCGGGTCCAGAAGGTCGCGCGGATAACCTGATCCAGGTTTGAACCGTGCGTATGCGGACGTATGGCGAGCGGCAGTGCTTGCAGTGTGCCGGATGCAGCTGTGATGCAACATGTTTGGCTGCACGCCATTTGTATGGGTTTGTTGCTTTGTATCGGCGAGCAGAGGCTGTTGGGTGGCCTCGGGTCGACAATGTGAACGACCGATACGGGTCGATACAAAAAGCGCGAGGGGAGGCGCCGCGCGCGTGCTGTGCAGGCCAGGGCCTGCAGGGCTCATGCCGTGAGGGGCACCGGTTTGAGCTTGAGCTTCTGGGCCTGACGGGCCAAGGCTTCGTTGAGCGTGGCCACGCCCTTGGCACCCGCGCGTTCGGCGCAGGCCAGGTGCAAGGCCTCGGCTGCGCCGAACTGGCTCGCTGGGTCTTGGGCCATCTGGGCGGCACGGTGATGATCCAGCGCGTCCACCGGCAACAGGCGCAAGTCGCTGCCGATCAGGCGTTGAAAACGCTCCCAGACAGCGCGTGCCTGGTCGGCGTTCAGTTGCTGGCTGCGTTGCTTCCAGCCTAGCACCTGGCTGAACTCGGTCATGGTCCAGACGCTGGAGACCAGTTCATCCTTGCTCGCGGCGTACCAGGTGGCGGTGGCGGCGCTGTTGGGCTCCTGCATCAGCAAGGCGGCTATGACGGTGGTGTCGACGTAGATCATCGGGCCGGTCGGAAGTCGGGTGAGAGGGTCTTGCAGCGCGACTCAGGCCGCGCCGCGCAAGGATTCCAGCGAGGCGCGGCTGGGTGGCAAGCTCGCGCGCGCCGCATCGAGTTCGGCGGCAAAGGCGGCACGGTCCCAACCGGCTGGCTTGAGCGTCAATGAGCCATCCTTGCCGATCTCGGCCTGGAGCATGGCACCGTCCTGCAGGCCATGGCGGCGCACGAACTCCTCAGGCAGGCGCAGGGTCAGGCCGTGGTCCGATTTCGAAGCTTGAAGGTTCATGGGCGTTCAGCGTGGCGAGGGTCGGCATGGCGCCCCCGACAGGAATCGAACCTGTATCTAGCGCTTAGGAGGCGCTCGTTCTATCCATTGAACTACGGCGGCGGAGGCAGGCCATTTTATGGCCTTTGCCTCCGCCGCCGATGGCCGCATCAGTTCACCCCCATCCCAACCCTTCCCCCTCAAGGGGGAAGGGCGGGTGGCGCTCCATCATTTCGTGAGCAGGCGCATCGCTTCTTCCAGCCCGCGCAGGGTCAGCGGGTACATGCGCTGGTTCATCAACTGCTGGACGATGGAAATACTCTGGCGGTATTGCCAGGCGCCTTGCGGTTCGGGGTTGATCCACGCGAACTTTGGGTAGGCCTGGGTCAAGCGCTGCAGCCACTCCGCGCCGGCTTCTTCGTTGTAGTACTCGACGCTGCCACCGGGCTGGACGATTTCATAGGGGCTCATGGTCGCGTCGCCGACGAAGATGAGCTTGTAGTCCTTGTTGTACTTGCGGATGATGTCCCAGGTCGGGAACTTCTCGCTGAAGCGGCGGCGGTTGTTCTTCCACATGTAGTCGTAGACGCAGTTGTGGAAGTAATAGAACTCCAGGTGCTTGAACTCGGCCTTGGCCGCGCTGAAGAGTTCTTCCACGCGCTGGATGTGCTCGTCCATCGTGCCGCCCACGTCCATGAGCAGCAGCACCTTCACGTTGTTGTGGCGCTCGGGCACCAGCTTGATGTCGAGGTAGCCCGCGTTGGCGGCGGTGGCGCGAATGGTGTCGTCCAGCGCCAGCTCCAGCTCATTGCCCTCGCGCGCGAAGCGCCGCAAGCGCCGCAAGGCCACCTTGATGTTGCGCGTGCCGAGTTCTTGGGTGTCGTCGTAGTCCTGGTAGGCGCGCTGGTCCCAGACCTTGACCGCACTCTTGTTTCGGCCTTTCTCCTGGCCGATGCGTATGCCTTGCGGGTTGTAGCCGTTGGCGCCGAACGGAGACGTACCGCCGGTGCCGATCCACTTGCTGCCGCCCTCGTGGCGCTCCTTCTGCTCCTCGAAACGCTTCTTGAGCGTTTCCATCAACTCGTCCCAGCCCAACTTTTCGATGGCGGCTTTTTCTTCGGGGCTGAGGTGGAGTTCCAGGTTCTTGCGCAGCCATTCCAGCGGAATTTGCTGGGTGAAGTCGGCGCGCAGCTCCACGCCCTTGAAGTAGGCCGAGAAGGCCCGGTCGAACTTGTCGTAGTGCTTCTCGTCCTTCACCAGCGTGGCTCGGCTCAGGTAATAGAAGTCATCGACCTTGTAACCACCGACCTCACCGCCCTGGGACGCCGGGCCGATCACGCCAACCTTGAGCGCTTCCAGCAGCGTCAGGTACTCCTTGACCGACACCGGCAGCTTGGCCGCGCGCAGGGTGTAGAAGAAGTCGATGAGCATGGTTCGCCCTCCTGGCGTGTCTCGCCTGTGTGCGGCTTCAGCCGCGCGGCTTGCTCAACTGATAGTCCAGATGCGCGCGCGCGGCGGGCCACTCGCTGGCGATGATGCTGTAAACGCAGGTGTCGCGCAACGTGCCCTTCGCGTCCGGGTGCGGATTGATCTGGTGGCTGCGCAGCACGCCGTCCAGCTTGGCGCCCAGGCGTTCGATGGCGTTGCGGCTGGCCTGGTTGAACCAGTGGGTGCGGAATTCCACGGCGATGCAGTCCAGCGTCTCGAAGGCATGTGCCAGCAGCAGGCGCTTGCATTCGGTGTTGATGGGGCTGCGCTGCACGGCGCGGCGGTACCAGGTGCTGCCGATCTCGACGCGCCGGTTTGTGGCGTCGATGTGCATGTAACTGGTCATGCCGACGGCACGGTTGGCCAGGTCACCGGCCCAGGCCGCGTCGGGCAGAACGACGGCGAAGGGCATCATGCTGCCCTGGGCCTGCAGGCCGAGCCGGCGGTCGATCTCCGCCTTCATGCCTTCGGGTGTGGGCACGCTGGTGTACCAGAGCTTCCAGAGTTCACCGTCCTGCACGGCTTCCACCAGGTCGTCGTGGTGGCGCTGGGCCAGCGGCTCCAGCCGGACATGCAGGCCGTGGAAGGTCACGGGGTCGACAAAAGCCATGGTGCTCGTTGCTCCTGAAGATGAAAGATATATGGACTGATTTCAGCGCCTGGCGATGTAGCGGCGGGCCACGGTTTTGCCCAGGCCGCAGCCCAGGGCGATCAGGACCAGACCCGCGATCTCGCGCCAGCCCCAGGCGTTGGGCGTGGCGAAGAAGTCCAGCCCGAGCAGCAGGCCCAGACCCCAGCCGGCCAGGGCACCGATGACGAACCCGGCGGCATCGGCCAGCCCTTCCTTGAATGCCTGGCGAAATTGGGGGCTCATGGGTTTCCTTCTTTTGATCGTGGAGGGGGCGTGGTCGCGCATCTGGATGCCGTCGCGCAGATGGGGTCCGGGCCGCAGTGCAGAGCGGCCGGACCGGAGGCATGCTCAGCGGTTGTGGCGCTGCATGAAGACGAGCTTTTCGAACAGGTTCACGTCCTGCTCGTTCTTGAGCAGCGCGCCGGCCAGCGGCGGCACGACCACCTTGTCGTCCCTGCTGTGCAGGGCGTCCAGGGGGATGTCCTCGGCCAGCAGCAGCTTGAGCCAGTCCAGCAGCTCCGACGTGGAGGGTTTCTTCTTCAGGCCGGGCAGATTGCGCAGGTCGAAAAAGGTCTTGAGCGCGGCGCTCAGCAGATCCTGCTTGAGGTTCGGGAAGTGCACGGCCACGATCTGCTTCATCGTTTCCGCGTCGGGGAACTTGATGTAGTGGAAGAAGCAACGGCGCAGGAAGGCGTCGGGCAGCTCCTTCTCGTTATTGCTGGTGATGAAGACCAAGGGGCGGTGCTTGGCCTTGATCAGCTCGCGCGTCTCATAGCAGTAGAACTCCATGCGGTCGAGTTCACGCAGCAGGTCGTTGGGGAACTCGATGTCGGCCTTGTCGATCTCGTCGATCAGCAGGGCCACGGGCTGCTCGGCGGTGAACGCCTGCCAGAGCACGCCCTTGACGATGTAATTGTGGATGTCCTTGACCTTCTCATCGCCAAGCTGGCTGTCACGCAGGCGGCTGACGGCGTCGTATTCGTACAGGCCCTGCTGGGCCTTGGTCGTGCTCTTGATGTGCCATTCCAGCAGGGGCAGTCCCAGCGCCTGGGCGGCTTCCTCGGCCAGCAGGGTCTTGCCGGTGCCGGGTTCGCCCTTGACCAGCAGGGGGCGTTTCAGGGTGATGGCGGCATTGACGGCGAGCATCAAGTCCGGCGTGGCGACGTAGTTCTTGGAGCCTTGGAATTTCATGGGTGCGTCATGGGTGCAAGGGGCAAGCCGGGAAATCGTGACGGAGCGCGCGGCGCCGGAGCCGCAATTGGCATGCGGGCGCGGAGCCCGCAGATATAATCGCCGCCGATCGATTCAACCACAGGCTGATTGTCCTCGCAAAATGAAGAACCTCAAGAATTTGGCGCTGGCGCTCTCTTCCCTGCTTGTCGCGGGCGTGACGGCATTCTCCGCTGCCTCCGCTTCCGCACAAGGGATCAAGGGTGACGCCAAGGCGGGCGAGCAGAAGAACGCCATGTGCATCGGTTGCCACGGCATTCCGGGCTACAAGGCCACGTTCCCCGAGGTTTATCAGGTGCCGATGATTTCGGGTCAGAACGCCGCCTACATCGCGGCTGCGCTGAACGCCTACCAAAAGGGTGATCGCCGCCATCCCTCCATGCGTGGCATCGCCGAGAGCCTGAGCGAGCAGGACATCGCCGATCTGGCGGCCTATTACGCCGAGCACGGTAAGAACCTCCCTGTGGCCACCAAGGCCGCGCCCGCTCCCTCGGCCAAGGTGGCCGAATTGCTGACCAAGGGTGCCTGCATTTCCTGCCATGGCGAGGGTTTCGCCAAGCCGATCGATGGCAGCTACCCCAAGGTGGCGGGCCAGCCGGCGGACTACCTTTTTGTCGCGCTCAAGTCTTACAAGATCGAGCCGCGCGCGACCTGGGGCCGTTCCAATGGCGTGATGGGTGGCATCGCCAAGCAGTTCAGCAACGCTGAGCTGAAGGAATTGGCCAACTACATCAGCAGCCTGCCGGGTGAGATGAAAACTGTGCCGGAAAGCCGCTTCCGTTGAGTCGTTTGTGGCCCCGTAAAAAAAGCCGCTCACCGAGCGGCTTTTTGTTTTCCCGTTGACGCTGAGCTAGGCCGACGCCGGCAGGTGGCTTCAGTCCCGGGTCGCCTTGCGCTGCACGCAGGCGATGTAGGCGTCCCCATCGGGCGCGCGGCCCGCGCGCTGGCTTTCCCACAGCATGGTGCCCAGGCAGTCCATGGTCTCATGGTGCGCGGCGTGCAGATCGCGTCGGCGCGCGGTCAGCAGCTCCACGGCCTGGCGGATCCCGCGCGGCTGGTCGATGCTGCTCTGCTCGCTGATGGACAGGTGCATGGACAGGTGCAGGAAGGGATTCATGGACGCCCCGTGCGTGCCATCGGGCTGCGCGGCATAACCGCCCTCGTACACCCTGGCGACAGCGGCGTCCGCATCGGCCAGGTCGGCGTGGTACTCGGGATGCTCGTTGATCCACTGGCTGGCGAGTTGCTCGATGGCTTCCATCGGCTGGCCCGCGCGGGACTTGGCGTAGACGGCGCAGAAGAAGCGGCGCACGTCGGCATGGGAGGGCTGGAACATGGGGGGATTATCCCGTCTGTCCCAGCCGCAGCCGCTCGCTCAGGGTCTGTGCGGCGCGCAGCAGCGGGGGCAGCAACTGCTCCTGGGCGACCTTGGCGCTGGTGCGGTTCACCTGCCCGCTCAGATTGAGCGCGGCGATGGTGCGGCCCGCACGGTCACGGATGGGCGCGGCCAGGGACAGCAAGCCTTCCTCCAATTCCTGGTTCACCAGGCTCCAACCCTGCTTGCGCACCTGCTGGATCTTGGCCAGCAGGGCGTCCGGGTCCGTCGTCGTGTGGCGGGTCAGGGCGAGAGGCGGGCTGGCTTCGAGGCACTGTCGCACCGCCTCGTCGTCCAGCCCGGCCAGCAGCACGCGGCCTAAGGACGTGCAGTAGGCCGGCAGGCGCGAGCCTATGCCCAGGGTGTTGCGCATGATTTTGTGGGTGGGCACGCGCAGCACGTAGACGATGTCCGTGCCGTCCAGCACGGCGGCGGAGCAGGACTCCTTGGCTTCCTCCACCAGGGCCTCCATGATCGGTTCGGCCAGGCTCCAGATGGGCATGGACGACAGATAGGCAAAACCCAGGTCGAGGATGCGCGCCGTCAGGCGGAACAGCTTGCCGTCACTGTCCACATAACCCAGGGCCTGCAGCGTCAACAGGATGCGGCGGGCGCCCGCGCGGGTCAGTCCGGCACGCGCGGCCACTTCGCTCAGCGTCTGTTCAGGGGCCTGCGCGCTGAAGGAGCGGATGACTTCCAGTCCGCGCGCGAAGGATTGCACATAACTGTCCCCGGGACGCAGGGCCTCGGGAGGTGTCGCGGGCTGGACAGGCGGCATGACGGGGTAGGGCGGGTGGGTGGTCTAGAATTCATTATACGAACAAATGTTCTACATACGAACATATTTGAACTGGCGTGCGCTGGCAAACCTGGACGAACAAAGCAAACAAGGAGCAGTTTCATGATCGACAAGATCGTCGCCACGGTGGCGGACGCGCTGGCTGGCGTGAAGGACGGTGCCACCGTGCTGATCGGCGGCTTCGGGACCTCGGGCATCCCCGCCGAGCTGATCGAGGGCCTGATCGCGCAGGGCGCGAAAGAGCTGACCGTGGTCAACAACAACGCGGGCAATGGCGACACGGGCCTGGCCGCGCTGCTCAAGACGGGGCGCGTGCGCAAGATCATCTGCAGCTTTCCGCGCCAGGTCGACAGCCATGTGTTCGACGCGCTGTACCGCAGCGGCAAGCTGGAGCTGGAACTGGTGCCGCAGGGCAATCTGGCCGAGCGCATGCGCGCCGCGGGTGCGGGCATCGGCGCCTTCTTCTGCCCGACGAGCTATGGCACCGAGATTGCCAAGGGTAAGGAAACGCGCGAGATCAACGGCAAGCACTATGTGCTGGAGTACCCCATCCACGGGGACGTGGCGCTGATCAAAGCCGAGGCCGGCGACCGCTGGGGCAATCTGACCTACCGCATGGCGGCGCGCAACTTCGGGCCCGTGATGGCCATGGCGGCGAAGCAGACCATCGCCACCGTGCATGAGATCAAGGAACTGGGCCAGCTTGACCCGGAGGCGATCGTGACGCCCGGCATCTTCGTCAGCAAGGTGCTGCAAGTGCCGCGCGTGGCGACTCAGGCCGGAGGATTCAAGCCGCCCGCCGGTGAACTCAAGAAGGCAGCATGAACACGTCGATGCCGGAGCTTCCCATGATCAGCTATCAAAAACGCAGCAAAGACGAACTGGCCCAGCGCATTGCCCAAGACATTCCCGACGGCGCGGTGGTCAACCTGGGCATCGGCCAGCCCACGCTGGTGGCCAACCACATTCCCGCCGGGCTGGAAATCATCCTGCAGAGCGAGAACGGCATCCTGGGCATGGGGCCCGCACCGACCCCGGGGCTGGAAGACTACGACCTCATCAACGCGGGCAAGCAGCCGGTCACGCTGTTGCCGGGCGGCGCTTTCTTCCACCATGCCGACAGCTTCGCGATGATGCGCGGCGGGCACCTGGACATCTGCGTGCTCGGGGCCTTCCAGGTCAGCGCCACGGGCGATCTCGCCAACTGGAGCACGGGCGAGCCGGGCGCCATCCCCGCCGTGGGCGGCGCCATGGACCTGGCCATCGGCGCCAAGCAGACCTGGGTGATGATGGACCTGTTGACCAAGAAGGGCGAAAGCAAGATCGTGCGGCAATGCACGTACCCGCTGACCGGCCTGGCCTGCGTCAAGCGCATCTACACCGAGGTGGCGACTTTCGAATGCACACCGCAAGGGCTCAAGCTCATCGACAAGGTCGAAGGTCTGAGCCACGCGGAACTCGAAACACTGGTGGGCCTGCCCATCGCACCGGCCTGATGCATCCGATGCACAGGCGCACCCCGCACAAAACAGAAAACCAGGAGATTTCATGAGCCAGCAAGCCTTCATTTGCGACGCGATCCGCACACCTTTCGGTCGCTACGGCGGCGCCTTGTCCTCCGTGCGCACCGACGACCTGGGCGCGGTGCCGATCAAGGCCTTGATGGTGCGCAATCCCAAGGTCGATTGGGGCGCGGTGAGCGACGTGCTCTATGGCTGCGCTAACCAGGCCGGCGAGGACAACCGCAACGTGGCGCGCATGGCTCTGTTGCTGGCGGGCCTGCCCATCGAGGTGCCGGGCGCGACCATCAACCGCCTCTGCGGCTCGGGCCTGGATGCCGTGGGCAGTGCGGCGCGCGCGATCAAGTCGGGTGAAGCAGGCTTGATGATCGCGGGTGGCGTGGAGAGCATGAGCCGCGCGCCCTTTGTGATGCCGAAGGCGGAGTCCGCCTTCAGCCGCAGCAACGCCGTCTACGACACGACCATCGGCTGGCGTTTCATCAACAAGCTGATGAAGGAGCGGTACGGCGTCGATTCCATGCCCGAGACGGCCGAGAACGTGGCGACCGATTTCAGGATCGAGCGCGAGGCGCAGGACCGCATGGCCCTGGCCTCGCAACTCAAGGCCGTGGCCGCGCAGAAGGCGGGCCACCTCGCCGCCGAAATCACGCCCGTGACCATCCCGCAGAAGAAAGGCGAGGCCATCGTGGTGGACCGGGACGAACACCCGCGCGAAACCAGCCTGGAGGCACTCGCCAAGCTCAAGGGCGTGGTCAGGCCTGAGGGCACGGTGACGGCAGGCAACGCCAGCGGCGTGAACGATGGCGCCTGCGCTTTGCTACTGGCTGACGAAAAGACCGCTGCCCGGCATGGCCTGACGCCACGCGCGCGCGTGGTCGGCATGGCGACCGCCGGCGTGGCGCCGCGCATCATGGGCATCGGCCCCGCCCCGGCCACGTTGAAGGTGCTGGCGCAGACCGGGCTGGCGCTGGACCAGATCGACGTGATCGAGCTCAATGAAGCCTTTGCCGCGCAGGGTCTGGCCGTGCTGCGCCAACTGGGCTTGAAGGACGATGACGCGCGCGTCAACGCCTGGGGCGGCGCAATCGCGCTGGGGCATCCGCTGGGCGCGAGCGGCGCGCGCCTGGTGACCACCGCCGTCAGCCAGTTGCACCAGCGCGGCGGACGGTATGCCCTGTGCACCATGTGCATTGGCGTGGGCCAAGGGATCGCCTTGCTGCTCGAAAAGGTCTGAACCTCCATACGAGGCGCCCAGGCGCTGACTGCGGTCGCATCCTTGATGCAAGAAGGGGTAATGCTAAATATATTGTGTCAAATTTAATTTGAAGCGATAATACAGCCCATGCCGAACAAAACCATGCCCTCCGACGCAGTGCTGCAGCTGGACCACCAGCTCTGCTTCGCGTTGTACTCGGCCTCCCATGCGATGTCCAAGGCCTACAAGCCGCACCTGGATGGATTGGGTTTGACGTATCCGCAGTACGTGGCCATGCTCGTGCTGTGGGAGCGCGATGGCCTGACGGTTTCGGAGATCGGCGAGCGTTTGTACCTGGATTCAGGCACGCTCACGCCCCTGCTCAAGCGGCTGGAGGCCACTGGCTACATCAGCCGCTTGCGCGACACCGCCGACGAGCGACGCGTGCTGATCCAGTTGACCGCCACGGGGCGCCGACTCAAGGCCAAGGCCGAACCCATCCCCGCTTGCATGCTGGAAGCCATGCAATGTTCCCTGGGCGAAATCGCAGCCCTCACCCATCAGGTACAGCAGCTGCGCGATCGCCTGCAGGCCAGTCAAGCCTGACGCATTTTTCCTTTTCGTTTTTTCACCACCACCAGGAGCTCACCATGCCCACCGTTCTCGACAAAGTTGTTTACACCGCCAAGGCCCACACCACCGGCGGCCGTGAAGGTCGTTCCACCAGCGACGATGGCTTGCTCGATGTGAAGCTGTCCCCGCCCAAGGCCATGGGAGGCGCCGGTGGTGCCACCAACCCCGAGCAGCTCTTCGCCGCTGGTTACTCGGCCTGCTTCATGGGCGCGCTCAAGCATGTGGCCGGCATGAAGAAGATTGCCGTCCCGGCTGATGCGTTCATCGACGCTGAAGTGGACATCGGCCCCATCCCCCAGGGATTCGGCATCGCCGCGCGTCTGGCCATCAGCCTGCCGGGCATGGACCGTGCCGTGGCGCAGGATCTGGTGGACACGGCGCACAAGGTCTGCCCCTATTCCAACGCCACCCGCGGCAACATCGTGGTTGATCTGCGTCTGGTCTGAGCCTCTCGCTGAAGAGCACCGGATCGACTGGTGCTCAGGAAAAGACGAAAGGGCCCTTGTGGCCCTTTCGTCTTTTGGGGGTGTCCAGGCCCAGGCCAACGGCGCATCCCACAAACCGGTCAGACCAGCACCAGGATGAGGACGACCAGCAACAGAGCTACAACCATGATGTTCTCCTTAGTTCTTGTCGAAGACGATCCAGGCAGCCCGATTGCGCCTTGATCTGTTTCCTGTTGCCTTTAATGCGATCCAGTACATGTTGATTCCTTGGATGGGTGTGAAAAAAAATTCGCAACCGGAGCCGATCACTCAAGGGTGAACAGCGAACTCGTTCTTGACGGACTTCACAGCCATTAAGGTTTTAGGTGCGCGTCGCGCGGCGTCGGCTTCTACAGTGCATCGACGATAAAGCCGGACTGCGCGGCAGTCGGTGCGCTGACGCACATAAAAGTAGAGTGACTGGGGTATGCAGGCGCTGTTGTGAGGGGCGCTGCTGGACAGCGCGGTGGTGCGGGCCACCGGAGACTTCCACGGTCTTCGGCTCACGCTTTCATCCTCAGACTGGGCTACGCCGACCACAGCAAGGATCTCGCGCGCAACGGTCGCCTGAGCGTCGAACTGGCTTGCACCCTGCTCTGGGCGCGGCGCGCCACGCGCGCGCTCTGAGTCGTCCCCCTTCCAAGCCGTTATGTCAAGCAGCAGGCGCAAGCGCGGGCCTTGTGATGCAGAATCTCTTCCGCATGCTCACGCTCATCTACGCCCATCCTTATCCCCTGCATTCACGCGTCAACCGGGCCTTGCGACAGGCGGTCGACGGTCTGTCAGGCATACGCACACGCGACCTGTACGCGCTCTACCCCGATTTCCACATCGACGTGGCGGCTGAGCAGTCGGCTCTGGCCGAGAGCGAGACCATCGTGCTGCAGCACCCGATGCGTTGGTACCACACGCCCGCCTTGCTGAGCTTGTGGTTCGAGAAGGTGCTGGCTTATGGCTGGGCCTATGGGCATGACGGCGCGGGGCAACACGCGCGGGCTTTGCAGGGCAAACGCCTGCTCTGGGCCGTGACGGCGGGCGGCTCACAGACCGCCTACAGTGCCTCGGGCTACAACCAGCACACGGTGCATGAAATGGCGGCACCGATACGCCAGACGGCCCTCTACTGTGGCATGGAGTGGCTGGAGCCGCATGTGCTGTATGGCACGGGCCAGTTGGACGCCGTGGCACTGGCGCGGGCGGCTCAAGACTACCGGGGGCGCCTGGTGCAACTTTTGGGAGAAAAGGCATGAGCGCCGACGCCATCACACAGGTGGCTGCGGCGGGCGGCGCGGCCCACGGCCCCAATCTCGTGCCCATGGTCACGCTGCTGGCGGCGGCCGTCATTGCCGTGCCATTGTTCAAACGCCTGGGCCTGGGGGCAGTGCTGGGCTATCTGGCCGCAGGCCTGCTGATTGGCCCTTCGGTGTTGGGCTTGATCGATGACCCGGCCACCATCCTGCAGACGGCTGAACTGGGCGTGGTGATGTTCCTGTTCATCGTCGGGCTGGAAATGCGGCCTGCCCATCTGTGGCAGATGCGGCGGCAGATCTTCGGCCTGGGCGTGCTGCAGGTTGGCCTGGCGATGGCGCTGCTGACGCCCGTGGGCGTGGTGATTGGGGCCTTGCTGGGGCAGGACCTGGGTTGGGCCCAAGCCTGGGTGGCTGGCACGGGTTTTGTGCTGACCTCGACGGCCATCGTCATGCAGATGCTGGTCGAACGCAAGCAACTGACCAGCCCGGCGGGCCAGAAGGTGGTGTCCATCCTGTTGCTGGAAGACTTGCTGATCGTGCCTTTGCTGGCCATCGTGACCTTCATGGCACCGGGCGGCCACGAAGCCACGGGCTGGCTCTCGCGCCTGCTGGACATCGGTCTGGCACTGGGTGCCTTGCTGGTGCTGCTGGCCGTGGGCCGGTGGTTGCTGAACCCGCTGTTCGTGCTGCTGAGCGCCGCGCGTTCGCGCGAGGTCATGACGGCCACGGCCTTGCTCGTGGTGCTGGGCGCGGCCCTGTGGATGGACCTGGGCGGCCTGTCGACGGCCATGGGTGCGTTCATTGCGGGCGTGATGCTGGCCGAGTCGTCCTTCCGCCACCAGCTCGAGGCTGACGTGGAGCCATTCAAAGGCCTGTTGCTGGGCTTGTTCTTCCTCGCGGTCGGCATGTCGATGGACCTGACCGTCATCGCCGCGCAATGGCCGTTGGTGCTGGGCAGCGTGATGGCCTACATGCTGCTCAAGTCGGCGGCCATCTATGGCATAGCGCGGCTGGTGAAGAGCAGCCACGAAGTCGCACTGGAACGCATGGTGCTGATGGCTCAGGGTGGCGAATTCGCCTTTGTGCTCTACGCGGCCGCGACCTCGGTGGGTCTGATGCAGGCCGAGGTCAATTCCATTTATTCGGCGGTGATCATCCTGTCCATGGTGCTCACGCCGCTGATGCTGATCGCGCATGGCCGCTGGGTCTCGCGCTGCGCGCGCCGACGCATCAACGAGTCCGAGCGGGCCTATGACACCGAGATGGACCAGAGCCCGGTCATCATCGCGGGCTTCGGGCGTTTCGGTCAGATGGTGGGTCGCTTGCTGCTGGCCAATGGTGTGGTCAGCACCATCATGGACAACGACGCCGAGCACATCGAAAGCATGCGGCAGTTCGGTTTCCACGTTTACTACGGCGACGCCACCCGGCTGGACCTGTTGCAGGCCGCGGGTGCGGCCCAGGCCAGGGTGCTGGTGGTGGCCGTGGACGACAAGGAGGCCGCCCAGACCATCGTGGAGCGAGCCCGCCAGGCCTATCCGCATCTGCAGGTGTACGCCCGTGCCTACGACGTCGCGCACTACTACGAACTGCGCAAGATCGGCGCGCATGTGGTGCAGCGCGAGGTGTACGAAAGTTCGCTGCGCCTGGGGCGGCATGTACTGGAGGCCTTGGGCGTCGGGGCCTACGAGGCCAAGGAAATGGCGGACGCCTTCCGGCGCACCAATGAAAGGCAGGTCGAAGCCTTCGCCCGCCTGCGTGAACAGGCCGAATTCAAGGACTACATCCAGGCCGTGCGCACCAGCCGCGAGGAGTTGGAGCGCCAGTTGCGCGAGGAAACCGCGCACCGGGGCAAGGAAGGCCACGACTGGGAGGCCAGCGAACGGCGCGCCCGCGACGAACGTCCCTGAGCGCCGGGCGGATCGCGAGGTCCGCGCGCTGCGCTAACATCGTCGCAGCCCGTCAGGCACCTTGGTGCCGGCGGCCATCAACAGCAGGGAGCGTCCGATGCCGATTGTTGTGATTGCCAATCCCAAGGGCGGCGTGGGTAAGTCCACGCTGTCCACCCAGGTGGCGGGGTATTACGCCAGCCGCGGCCATGCCGTGATGCTGGGCGACGCGGACCGTCAGCAGTCCTCGCGACTGTGGCTGAGTCTGCGCCCGCCGACGGCGGCGCCCATCGTCGGCTGGGACATGGTGGACGGCGCTCCAGGCGCGGGCAAGGTGGCCAAGCTGCCCAAGGGCGTCACCCATGTGGTGCTGGACACGCCAGCCGGTTTCACCGGCGCGCGACTGAAGGATGCGTTGGCCCATGCCAGCAAACTCATCGTGCCCCTGCAAGCCAGCGTGTTCGACATCTTCGCGACCCGGGCCTTCCTGGACGAGATCAAGGCGCTGGCGCCCCGTAACCTGCAGATGGGCGTGGTCGGCATGCGCGTGCACGCGCGCACTCTGGCGGCCGAGCATTTGCGCGAGTTTGTTGAAAGCCTGGGCCTGCCCTTGCTGGCCTGCCTGCGCGAGACGCAGAACTACGTGCACCTCGCGGCCCAGGGCTTGACGCTGTTCGATGTCACGCCCGGTCGCGTGGAAAAAGACCTGGCCCAGTGGACCGAGCTGTGTCGCTGGCTTGACGCCTGAAGACGGTTTTCCTCGCTACAGTGGCCCCTCCCGAAGAAGCACAGAAAGACAAGGAGACCCGGGCCCATGAGCACCCCCGTCAGAACATTCCGTACCCTCGCCGAGTTGGCCGCCTGCGTGGGGCAGGAGGTCGCCGTCAGCGACTGGATCACCGTCACGCAGGAGCAAATCAATTTGTTCGCCCAGGCCACGGGTGATCACCAATGGATCCACGTGGACGAACAGCGCGCCAAGGCCGGGCCTTTCGGCGGGCCGATCGCGCACGGTTTTCTCACCCTGTCGCTGCTGCCTCGCTTTTTTGAGATGGCGTTCGAGATCGCCGAATCCGGCATGGGCGTGAACTACGGGTTGAACAAGGTTCGTTTCACCGCGCCCGTGCCCGTGAACAGCCGCCTGCGTGCGCGCATGAAGCTGATGCGCGCCGAGTCCATCGAACGCGGCGGTCTCCAACTGGCCTGGGAGGTCACTGTGGAGCGTGAAGGCGCGGACAAGCCGGTGTGCGTGGCGGAGGCCCTGGTGCGACGCTATCCGTGAGGGCGGCGCAGGACGGGTCTATGACGCGAAACCGTTCTGCCGCCAGGCTTCGAACACCGTCACTGCCACGGCATTGCTGAGGTTCAGGCTGCGCTGGCCGGCGCGCATGGGCAGCCGGAGTTGCTGCGCGGGCGCAAAGCTTTCTCGCACCGTCGCAGGTAGTCCGGCGGTTTCGGAGCCGAACACCAGCCAGTCCCCGGCCAGGAACGCCATGTCGTGCACGACGCGTGTGCCCCGTGTGGTCAGCGCGACCATGCGCTCGGGGTTGGGCCGCTCCGTGGCCAGAAAGGCGTTCCAGTCCGTGTGGCGCCGTACTTCAGCGTACTCGTGGTAGTCCAGCCCGGCGCGCTTGAGCAGGCGGTCTTCCATCGCGAAACCCAGCGGTTCGATCAAGTGCAGGGCGCAACCGGTGTTGGCGGCGAGGCGGATGACATTGCCCGTGTTGGGCGGGATTTCAGGATGGACCAGGACGATGCGGAACATGGGCCGGATTGTCGCTGGCCCCGGATCGTTCCCGCTCCGTCAGTGCGCCCATCACAGCCCTTCGACGGGCGTGCGCGCCAGCACCAGGGCAGAGACTTCCACGGCACCCGCCTCGCGCAGCACCGCTGCGGCGGCGTTCAGGGTTGCACCCGTGGTCATCACGTCATCGATCAGCAGCAGGCGTTGCCCTTCAATCAGGTGCCGTTTGCCGGGTGCGATGCCAAAGGCACCTTGCACATTGTGCAGGCGCTCGGCGCGGGGAAGGTGGTGCTGGTCCGGCGCGTGGCGCAGGCGCAGCAGACAATTCGCGCGGATCTTGCGCGGCGCGAGTTCGCGTGCCAGCAGCAGAGCCTGGTTGAAGCCGCGTTCGCGCAGGCGGGCCTGCGTCAGCGGCAGGGGTAGTAGGGCGTCGGCCTCGTCCAGGGCTTCGGCGGCCCCGGGCGTGGCGCGCATCAGTGCGGCCAGGGCCGGAGCGCAGCCTGGCTCGGGACCGAATTTGTAACGGCTGATCAGATCATTCCAGGGCCAGACGTAATCCACCGCAGCATGGCAGCGGTCCAGTGCTCCCTGGCCGCCAGCGTCCCCGCCGCTCCGGGGCGACAGCAGGCAAATCGCGCAGATGTCCATGCCCTCGGCCACTGGCAGGGCGCAGGCGCGGCAGCGCGGTCGAGGCGCGGCGAATCGGCGCTTACAGGCCGTGCACAGGGGCGTGGCGGGCCAAGCGCGGCAGACCGCGCATTGGCTGGGCAGCAGGCGGTCAGGGGCGAGTCGGGACAGCAAAGCGCGGAACATGGACGGAGTTTGGCAGAGCGCCCGGCGGTTTTGCGCCGATCTTCCTATACTCGCGCGCTGCTTATGAACGATTCCCGTCCCCCAACGATCGATCCGGTCGCTGCCAGGCGCTGGTTACAGGGTCCTCACACCATTGATGGTCGTCTCGCCTCGGCCTGGCTGCATGAAGAGGTGGCGCGACGCATGGAAGAGCGTTTGGGCTGGATCGTGCGCCAGCCGCGCAGTTGGTTGCACTGGGAACCGGTGCGCGGGGGGCTGTCCGTGCACGAAGCCCTGGTCCGGCGCTACCCCGGTGTTCCTGTCGCCTTGCACGCCGCCGTGCCAGAGGAAGCCGATGTGGCCTGGCGTCTGGCGCGTGGTCCTTGGTGGAGGCGGCGCAAGGCCTGGCTACAACCGTCCTCGTCCTCGGCGGCGCCCGTTGACTTGCTCTGGGCGAATATGAGCCTGCACCAGGCCGCCGACCCCCTGGCGTTGATGCGTGCCTGGCACGAAGCCCTGGCGGTGGATGGCTTGTTGATGTTTTCCTGTTTCGGGCCGGACACCCTGCGCGAGCTGCGCACGCTCTATGCCGCGCTGGGCTGGCCCCCGCCCGCGCACGAATACACCGACATGCACGACTGGGGCGACATGCTGGTGGCCAGCGGCTTCGCCGAGCCGGTGATGGACATGGAGCGCGTCGAGCTGACTTTCGACTCGCCCGAGCGTTTGCTGCGGGAACTGCGTGAGCTGGGACGCAATCTGCACCCTGCGCGTTTCCCCGGCTTGCGGGGCAAGGACTGGCGCAAGCGCCTGCTGACCGAGCTTGGCCGCCTGGCCGACCCCGCTCAGGAGGGCAGACTGAAGCTGACTTTCGAAATCATCTATGGCCACGCCCTGCGGCCCGAGCGCAGGTTGTCCGTCACGCCCGAAATGCGGCTTTCCGTGGATGAGTTGCGCACTCAACTACAGCGGCACCGTGATTGAGCCCCAAAAGGGCTCGGCTACAATCCGCCGCTGCAGATTGCCACAGGCCGGACTGCGGGCATTTTTTGTCCGCCTGTCTGTGCGGTTGCCGCTAAAGTGCAGGCAGTCCGAGAATATTCAAGACCTTCAAGAAGTGAACATGATGAAGAGCATTGCAGACAAACTGGCTTCACTGTTGCTCGCGGCTGGCGCATCCGTGGGAGTCTGGGCCGCGACGGCCGGTTTCGCCGCCGTTCACGCGGCCGTCAACGATCTGCCTGGCGGTCCGGCCGTCAATCAGCTCAACCTGGGCCCCGCGGTGACGCGGATCGCCGCCGAGCAGCAATGGCTGCACTGGATGATGCTGATCATCTGCACGGTGATCTTCATCGGCGTGTTCGGCGTCATGTTCTATTCGATCTTCAAGCACCGCAAGAGCAAGGGTGCGAAGTCGGCCGATTTCCATGAGTCCGTCGGCGTCGAAATCGCATGGACGGTCGTGCCCTTCATCATCGTGATCCTGATGGCCTTGCCCGCGACCAAGGTCGTCGTGGCCCAGAAGGACACCAGCAACGCGGACCTCACCATCAAGGTCACGGGTTACCAGTGGAAATGGGGTTATGACTACCTCAAGGGTGAAGGCGAGGGCATCGCCTTCGTGTCCACGCTGGACAACAGCCATCGCGTGATGTCCGCGTCCGGCAACCCGCCGCCCACGGATGACTACCTGCTCAAGGTGGACAAGCCGCTGGTCGTTCCGGTCGACCAGAAGGTGCGCATCATCACCACCGCCAACGACGTGATCCACTCCTTCATGGTGCCGGCCTTCGGCATCAAGCAGGACGCCATTCCCGGTTTCGTGCGCGACACCTGGTTCCGCGCCGAGAAGACGGGTGATTTCTACGGTCAGTGCGCCGAGCTCTGCGGCAAGGAGCACGCCTACATGCCCATCCATGTGAAGGTCGTCTCCGCCGATGACTACAAGGTGTGGGTGGAAGCAGAAAAGAAGGCCATGGCCGCCAAGCAGGACGATCCGAACAAGGTCTGGGTGCTGAACGACCTGGTGATCCGTGGCGAGAAGGTTTATGCCGCGAATTGCGCGTTCTGTCACTTGGCGAATGGTAAGGGGACGGGTTCCAACAAGCCACTGGACGGTTCACTTGTGGTGCGGGATGCTGACAAAAGCAAGCAGCTTGCTATCGTGCTGAATGGCAAAGGTCAAATGCCTGCTTGGAAGCAGCAATTGAGTGATACCGAAATCGCCGCCGTCATGACCTACACCAAGAACGCCTGGTCGAACAAGACAGGTTTCCTGGTCCAGCCCTCCGAAGTGAAGGCCGCCCGCTGAGGGCGACGGCGGACCGCGAGAGAACATCGAAAGAGTTGTAGAAGGAAGTCATCATGAGCGCCGTTCTTGACCACCCCCACCACGCCGGTCATGCCCATGACCACGACGATCACCACCATGCCCCGACGGGTTGGCGGCGCTGGGTCTTCGCGACCAACCACAAGGACATCGGCACGCTGTACCTGCTGTTCGCCTTCACCATGCTGATGATCGGCGGCGTGTTGGCCCTGTTGATCCGCGCCGAGCTGTTCCAGCCTGGCCTGCAGGTCGTCAACCCCGAGCTGTTCAACCAGCTCACCACCATGCACGGACTGATCATGGTGTTCGGCGCCATCATGCCGGCCTTCGTGGGTTTCGCGAACTGGATGATCCCGCTGCAGATCGGCGCCGGAGACATGGCCTTCGCCCGGATGAACAACTTCAGCTTCTGGCTGATGATCCCGGCGGCCGCCATGCTCGTGGGCTCTTTCTTCATGCCCGGTGGCGCACCCGCTGCGGGCTGGACGCTGTACGCGCCGCTGACCCTGCAGATGGGCCCCTCCATGGACGCGGGCATCTTCGCCATGCACATCCTGGGTGCCTCGTCCATCATGGGCTCGATCAACATCATCGTGACCATCCTGAACATGCGCGCGCCCGGCATGACGCTGATGAAGATGCCGCTGTTCTGCTGGACCTGGCTGATCACCGCCTACCTGCTGATCGCCGTGATGCCCGTGCTGGCTGGCGCCATCACCATGACGCTGACGGACCGCCACTTCGGTACCACTTTCTTCAACCCCGCCGGCGGCGGTGACCCGGTGATGTACCAGCACATCTTCTGGTTCTTCGGCCACCCCGAGGTCTACATCATGATCTTGCCGGCTTTCGGCATCGTCAGCGCCATCGTGCCGGCCTTCGCGCGCAAGAAGCTCTTCGGTTACGCCTCCATGGTGTACGCGACGGCCTCGATCGCCATCCTGTCCTTCATCGTCTGGGCGCACCACATGTACGCCACGGGCATGCCGGTCACGGGCCAGCTCTTCTTCATGTACGCCACCATGCTGATCTCCGTGCCCACGGGCGTGAAGATCTTCAACTGGCTGGCGACGATGTGGCGCGGCTCCATGACCTTCGAGGCGCCCATGCTGTGGGCCGTGGGTTTCATCTTCGTGTTCACGATGGGTGGTTTCACCGGCCTGATCCTCTCGATGGCGCCCATCGACATCCAGCTGCAGGACACGTACTACGTGGTGGCCCACTTCCACTACGTGCTGGTGGCGGGCTCCTTGTTTGCGATGTTCGCTGGCGTCTACTACTGGCTGCCGAAGTGGACGGGCGTGATGTACAGCGAGTTCCGCGGCAAGCTGCACTTCTGGTGGTCCATGATCGCCTTCAACATCACCTTCTTCCCCATGCACTTCCTGGGGCTGGCCGGCATGCCGCGCCGTTACGCCGACTACCCGATGCAGTTCGCCGATTTCAACGCGATCGCCTCGGTCGGCGCCCTGGGCTTCGGTCTGGCGCAGGTCTATTTCTTCCTCTACATCGTGCTGCCGGCCATGCGTGGCAAGGGCGAAAAGGCACCGCAAAAGCCGTGGGAAGCCGCGGAAGGTCTGGAGTGGGAAGTGCCCTCGCCCGCGCCTTTCCACACCTTTGAAACTCCGCCCAAGCTCGACGCCACGGCGACGAAGATCGTGGGCTGAGCCCCACCCGGAACGAAGGACGCATGCGTCATGGCAAGCACACCTGAACAGAAAAAAGCCAACCTTCGCCTGGGCCTGATCCTGGCGTCGGTGGCCTTGGTGTTCTTCTGCGGCTTTGTCGCGAAGTTCGTGGTTTTTGGGCGTTGAACGGGCAAGGACGGCGTGGCCATGAACCTGCGGCGTGAAAATCTGCGCATGACGGGCAAGCTCGTGGTGATCGTGGCGGGCATGTTCGCCTTCGGCTACGCGCTGGTTCCGCTCTACCAAGCCATCTGCGAGTTCACGGGCATCAATGTGTTGGCCATCGGTGAGCGTGGCCTGAGCCGTCCGCAGCAGGTCGCCGCCAACACCCAGGTCGACGCCACTCGCACCATCACGGTGGAGTTCGACGCCAACGCGCGCGGGCCTTGGCAGTTCAAGCCAGCCCAAAGCTCCATGCAGGTGCACCCGGGCGAGTTGGTCACCGTGATGTACGAATTCCAGAACGTCCAGGATCGGCCCATGTCGGCGCAGGCGATCCCCAGCTATGCGCCCCGCCAGGCGGCGGCACATTTCAACAAGCTGGAATGTTTCTGCTTCAACGAGTACACCCTGGCGCCCGGTGAAAAGAAGGAATGGCCCGTGGTCTTCGTGATCGATCCCAAGTTGTCCCGGGACGTGACGACGATCACCTTGTCGTACACCTTCTTCGAGGTCGGCAGCAAGACGCCGCCCGCGCCCACGGCGGCGCACACGACGCCAGGGCAGGGGGCTTCATGAGCGAGCCCAAGACGGTTCAGGAGCAGGCGCAAGGTTCGTCCTTCTGGGCGACAGCCAAGGCCGTGGCTTGGTCCTTCCTTGGCATACGCAGGGGCAAGGACTTTCAGGACGATATCGGACGCTTGAAGCCGTACCACCTGATCGCCGCCGGCATCATCGGTGTCTTCATCTTCATCGGCCTGCTGATGCTCGCGGTCAAGATCGCCGTGTCGGCCTAGGCAACGGTTCAGACCAGTTTTTTTGATTCAAGAAGAAAACCCAAGCGAAGGATTGGAGTAAACATGAGTTCAACCACCGCACACGGCAGCGCCCCGTACTACTATGTGCCGGGCCCGTCCCGCCATCCCGTGATGGCGTCCATCGGTCTGTTCTTCGTCATCCTGGGCGCCGGCCAATGGATCAACGGGCACGATTGGGGCAAATGGTCCCTCGCGCTGGGTCTGGTCTGGTGGCTCTTCGTTCTGTACCAGTGGTTCCGCGATGCCATCGCCGAGAGCGAAGGCGGCCAGTACGGCCACAAGATCGACATTTCCTACCGCTGGAGCATGACCTGGTTCATCTTCTCGGAGGTGATGTTCTTCGGCGCCTTCTTCACCGCCCTGTGGTGGGCGCGCGCGCATTCCGTGCCTGCGTTGGGCAGCCTGGACAACGCCTTGCTCTGGCCTGATTTCAAGGCCGTCTGGCCCAGCATGGCACCGGGCGCCACTGCTTCGCCGGCCGGCATCATCGAGCCTTTCCAGACCATGGGTCCTTTCTGGCTGCCCACGATCAACACGGCTCTGCTGTTGACCTCGGGTGTGACGTTGACGATCGCCCACCATGCCCTGCAAGCAGGCAACCGTGCCAAAACCATCAGCTTCATGTGGCTGACCGTGTTGCTGGGCTTGGTTTTCCTGTTCGTGCAAGGTTATGAGTACTACCACTCCTACACCGACCTGAACCTCAAGCTCTCATCCGGCGTCTACGGCTCCACGTTCTTCATGCTGACTGGTTTTCACGGGCTGCATGTGTTCGTCGGCATGCTGATGCTGCTTTTCATCACGCTGCGTCTGATGAAGGGCCACTTCACGCCCCAACGCCATTTCGGCTTCGAAGGCGCGGCTTGGTACTGGCACTTTGTGGACGTGGTCTGGCTGGGCCTCTACATCTTGGTGTACTGGCTCTAATTTAGGCTGCTCACGACCAAAGCCGCTGAATGTCCATCAGCGGCTTTTGTCTTTCCGGTGGCGCCCTTGCGCAGCCTTATTGCCCGGCGCCGATGCCGGTGGGCTGGATGTAACCCAATTTCCAGGCCAGCAGGATGCAGAGGAAGATCAGGATGGAAAACCCCACGCGAAACCCCAGGGCCCGGGCCATGCGGCCGGTCTTGGGTTGCCCGTTGCGGCCGTCCTTCATCATGAAGAACAGGGCCGAACCCAGGCTGGCGAGGATGGCCAGAAAGGCCAGCGCGACGATGTATTTCATGACAGGGATTATCGCGTGAGGCCGCCCCGTGCAATGCTGGGCGCCCGCTTCTGGTGGGTGACGGCCGCGACCGTGTTGGGTGTGGCGGTGACGGCGTCCCTCGGGCGCTGGCAACTCAGTCGCGCCGCTCAGAAAGAGACCCTGCAGGCTGCCATAGACGCACGGGCCCTCGAACCCTGGCTCGACGCGGCAGGCGCCGACAAGGCCATCGTCACCGCGCTCGAGGCCTCTCCGGCCTTGTTGCATCGCCGGGTGCTGGCTCGTGGTGTCTGGCTCAGCGAGCACACGGTCTGGCTGGACAACCGCCAGATGCAAGGCCGTCCGGGCTTCTACGTGGTGACGCCCTTGCACCTGGAGGGGGGCGGGGTGCTGCTGGTGCAGCGCGGCTGGGCACCGCGCAGTTTCGAAGATCGAACCCGTCTGCCCGCGCTCCAGACGCCCACCGGCCCGGTGGAGGTGCGCGGCATCTTGTCGCCCCCGCCCGCACGGCTTTATGAGCTGGGTGCGACCGAGCGCGGCGCAATCCGGCAGAATTTGGATTTGGACGCTTTCCGCGCGGAAACCGGTCTGCCGCTGGCGGGGCTGTCCGTGCAGCAAAGCAATACGACGCCCGACATGCGTGTGCAGGAAGACGGCCTGCAGCGTGATTGGCCACAGCCCGACAGCGGCGTGGACCGGCACTACGGCTATGCGTTTCAGTGGTACGGCCTTTGCGCCTTGATGGTTTTTCTTTATGCCTGGTTCCAAATCCTCCCCCACTTCTTCCCCCGCCTCCGACCCGGTGGCCGAGGCTAAGCCGATGTCGGGCGCTGACCCTGGCGACCTGGACCGTGACCAGGTGCTGGGCCTGACCGTGCATGGCTTGCCTGAACCCGGCCCGGCTCTGGCCGAGACCGAGCAGGCTGCGCGCCGTACGCGGGTGGGCCGCTGGAAGATGCTGATGGTGCTGCTGGTGTGTGCCGCCCCCGTGGTGGCCTCCTATTTCACTTATTACGTGATCCGGCCCGAGGGGCGCCGCAATTTCGGTGAGTTGATCGATCCGCAGCGCACGCTGCCCGCGGTGCAAGCCTTGGATTTGGTGGGACGACCGGTGCCGCTGGACAGCCTCAAGGGGCAATGGCTGCTGCTGAGCGTGGGGGGGGGTGCCTGTGACGAGGCTTGCCAGCAGAGGCTGTACTTCCAGCGCCAGTTGCGCGAGGGCATGGGGCGCGAGAAGGACCGCATCGACTGGGTGTGGCTGGTCAACGATGTCCAGCCCGTGTCCGAGACCTTGATGGGTGTGAAGCAGGCCACGGTGCTGCGTGTGGCACCGGAGGTGCTGTCCGCGTGGTTGTCGCCCTCAGCGGGCCAGCCCCTGGAAGCGCATCTTTACGTGGTCGACCCGATGGGCAACTGGATGATGCGTTTCCCCGCGCCGATGACGATCGACACCGCGCCCAAGGCCAAGCGTGACCTGGAGCGACTGTTGCGTGCATCCTCGTCCTGGGACAAGGAAGGGCGAGAGCCCCTGGGGCACTGAGGGTCTGTCCGCGATGAACCAAGACGTTTTTGCCCACAGCGCCCTCTACGACTGGGGTCCGGTCCTGGAGCTCATGGGCCTGGGCCTGCTGATTGCCGCCCTGCCACTGGTCTGGATCTGGCTGCGCAAGCCGCGCGTCGGGCAGGACGGCGCCTTGCACCGGCTGCAGGCGCTGACACTGTTGACCTTGTTCCTGACCTTCGATCTCACCTTGTTTGGCGCTTTCACCCGTCTTTCCGATTCGGGTCTGGGCTGCCCGGACTGGCCGGGCTGTTACGGCGAGGCCAGCCCCATCGGCGCGCGTGCCCAGATCAGTGCGGCCCAGGAGGTGTTGCCCACCGGACCGGTCACGCACGGCAAGGCCTGGGTCGAGATGATCCACCGCTACCTTGCCACCGGCGTGGGCGTGCTCATCTTGGTGCTGGCCGTGGCCACCTGGTGGGTGTACCTGCGCGGGCGTCGTGCCTCTGGTCATCACAATGGCCAGGCGCTGGGCGGGGCGGAGGGGCGATTGGCCGCACCGTTGCATCCTGGGTGGGCCAGCCTGACCCTGGTGTGGGTCTGCGTCCAAGGCGCGTTTGGCGCGCTCACAGTGACGATGAAGTTGTTTCCCGCCATCGTGACCATGCATCTGCTGGGCGCCCTGTTGTTGCTGGGCTTGTTGAGTTGGCAGGCGGTGCGCTACGCGCAATGGCATGACGATGGCGTGCTGCGCGCCAAGGCGGCCGCCCTGCCGCGGGGCTTGCACCGGTGGCTGGTACTGGGTCTGGTCGTGCTGGTGCTGCAGATTGCTCTCGGGGGTTGGGTTAGCACCAACTACGCGGTGTTGGCCTGCACGGAATTCCCACTGTGTCAGGGCAGCTTGTGGCCGGACATGGATTTCGCGCAAGGTTTCGAGCTGTGGCGTGCGCTGGGCCTCACGGCTACGGGTGAGCACATCACCTTCCCTGCCTTGACGGCCATCCATTACACCCACCGTCTGGCCGCCTATGGCGTGATCGCCGTGCTGGCCTGGCTGGCCTGGCGCCTGCTGGCCTTGCCCGCCTGGCGGCGCACGGGTCATGCCCTGGCGGCCTTGCTGCTGCTGCAGTTTCTGAGTGGCCTGTCCAACGTGGTGTTGGGCTGGCCCTTGCTGGCGGCCTTGCTGCACACAGGGGGCGCGGCGGCCCTGCTGGTGCTGCTGGTGTGGGGCCTGGCCTGCGCCTCCATGCCCACCCCTGTAAAGCGCACAAAGGAGTTTGCATGAGTACCTCCGTGGCGACGCCGATGTCACCTTCCGTCTTACGCCAGTTCTACGCCCTGACCAAACCCCGGGTCGTGCAGCTGATCGTCTTTTGCGCCTTGATCGGCATGGTGCTGGCCGTGCCCGGTTTGCCCGGTATCGCCGAGTTGCGTTTGATGGCCCTGGCCTGTGTCGGCATCTGGCTGGTTGCGGGGGCCGCCGCAGCCTTCAACTGCCTGGTCGAAAAAGGCATCGATGCCAAGATGAAACGCACGGCCTGGCGCCCCACGGCCAAGGGTCAGTTGGCCGATGGGCAGACCCTGTTGTTCTCTGTGCTGCTGTGCCTGATGGGGTCGGTCGTGCTGTACGTCTGGGTCAATCCGCTGACCATGTGGCTGACCTTCGCCACCTTCGTGGGTTACGCGGTGGTCTACACCGTGATCCTCAAGCCGCTGACGCCGCAGAACATCGTGATCGGCGGCGCATCCGGCGCCATGCCGCCAGTGCTCGGCTGGGCCGCGATGACCGGGCAGGTCGGCCCCGAGGCCTTGATTCTTTTCCTGATCATCTTTCTCTGGACACCGCCACATTTCTGGGCACTGGCCCTGTACCGCGTGGAAGACTATCGCCAGTCCGGTCTGCCCATGCTGCCCGTGACGCATGGCAATGAATTCACGCGCCTGCAGATCTTGCTCTACACCCTGGTCCTCTTCGCCGCCTCCCTGATGCCTTTCATCTTCGGCATGAGCTCCTGGCTGTACCTGGCCGCGGCCTTTGTGCTCAGTCTGGGCTTTTTCCTTTATGCCTTCAAGCTGTGGCGCCACTACTCGGATGCCTTGGCCCGCAGGACCTTCCGTTTTTCACTGATCCACCTGAGCACCTTGTTCGCCGCGCTGCTGCTCGACCACTACCTGTTGTGAGATAGACCATGAAAAAACTGCTGTGCGCGCTGGGCGCTGTCCTGATCCTTGGCGCTTGCTCGGAAGGCAAGCAGGCCGCGTTCAACGCCATCGATGTCACCGGCGCGGACTACGCCAAGGGCTTCACCCTGACCGACCATGACGGCCAGCCGCGCACCCTGGCCGATTTCAAGGGCAAGGTGGTCGCGATGTTCTTCGGCTACACGCAATGCCCGGACGTCTGTCCGACGACCATGAGTGAAATGGTCGCCGTCAAGCAGGCCCTGAATGCCGATGGCCGTGGAGATGGGGACAAGCTGCAGGTGCTCTTTGTCACGGTGGACCCCGAGCGCGACACGCCCGCCATCATGAAGAGCTACATGGCGGCTTTCGATCCCAGCTTTGTCGCCTTGTACGCCGGCAGCTCCGAGCAACTGACCGCCCTGGCCAAGGACTACAAGGTCTATTACAAGAAGGTCGAAGGCAAGACCCCGGGCAGCTACACCATGGACCATTCGGCGGGCCTGTACCTCTACGACCCGCAGGGGCGCCTGCGTCTGTATGCGCGCTACGGCAGCAGCGTGGAGTCGCTGACGGCGGATATTCGGCAGTTGCTTCAGTAAGAAAGTGGCAGCAGGCGCTGTGGCCTATGGACAACGCCTCATACGATGTCCCGCGCACATCCCAATCAGCGGGCTCCCCAAGCCAACGCGCTCGCCGTGACTGCAGGCCCCCCGGAAAAAGCCATGGGCATGAAAAAGGCCCGGGACGCGGGTCCAGGGCCTTTTGAGGGGAAGGGCAGGGGACGGACAGGCAGCGTGATTGAAGTCGGGGCCTGCGGGCCTTCCTCCCAGGCTCAGGCGTATTCAGCCAGCGCCGTTTTCATCTTCTTCATGGCCGCGACCTCGATCTGGCGGATGCGTTCGGCGCTCACGCCGTACTCGGCTGCCAGTTCGTGCAAGGTCATGCCGCCCGAGCTGTCGTCGTTGACCTTGAGCCAGCGCTCTTCCACGATGCGGCGGCTGCGCGCGTCCAGCGTTGCCAGGGCCGTGGCGATACCATCGGTGGCCAGGCGGTCACGCTGACGTGCCTCGATCATGGCCGTCGGCTCATGGCCGGCATCGGCCAGGTAGGCGATCGGGCCGAAGCTGTCTTCGCCGTCTTCGCCCGGACCCGGGTCCAGCATCACGTCGCCACCGGACAGACGGGTCTCCATCTCGATGACTTCCTCGCGCTTGACGTTAAGTTCGCGCGCCATCTGGTCGATCTCGTGCTCGCTCAGCGTTTCGCGGTGGGTGGCCGACTCGAAACCCTCCGTCAGGGCGGCGTCGGCTGCGCTGGCAGCTTTGTAGCCCTGCTTCTTGGAGCGCAGGTTGAAGAAAAGCTTGCGCTGGGCCTTGGTGGTCGCCACCTTGACCATGCGCCAATTCTTCAGGATGTATTCGTGGATCTCGGCCTTGATCCAGTGCAGCGCGTAGCTGACCAGGCGCACGCCCTGGTCGGGGTCGAAGCGCTTGACAGCCTTCATCAGGCCCACATTGCCTTCCTGGATCAGGTCGCCGTGCGGCAGGCCGTAACCGAGGTACTGACGTGCCGTGGCGACCACCAGCCGCAGGTGGGACAGCACCAGCTTGCCCGCCGCGTCGAGGTCGTTGTGGTCGCGGAACTTGCGGGCGAATTCCTGCTCTTCCTCGGCGGTCAGCATGGGCATGCGGTTGACCGCCGTGATGTAGGCGTCCAGATTGCCCAGCGGCGGCACCAACGCCCAGGGATTGGCGACGGCCAGTGCCGCAGAGGGGGCCGAGGATGTGGATACAGCGGTCATGGCGGTCATTCCAGCACTCCTTTCAAGAGCAGTTCTGCAAGATATTAGCACTCTCTTTGATTGAGTGCTAAGCCTGAAGTTCCGGCCCTGTTCCCAGCAGGGTGCCTGGTTTTGACCCGGGCCATGGGCTGGGCTGATCTACTTGACACAGGGTTTGTGGTGCTATTACAAACCATTATCATTTGTGTAGGGTATGATCCCCGCGTCTACAGCCCGTGCCGTTCCCTAGGACCTGGATGCCATGATTGTCTGTGTTTGCCACCGCGTCTCCGACCACACGATCGCCCATGCGGCGCGATCCGGGGCCGAGTTCGACGACATCCAGTTGGAGCTGGGCGTGGCCACGCAATGCGGCAAATGCGAGGATTGCGCCCGCGCGCTGTGGTCCGAATGCCGTCCCAGCCACAAGCTGGCGCATCTGAGCCAGACCTTGCAGATGCCGGGTTCGCAATCGGTGACCTGGATGGCCACCGCCTGAACTCGTCGCATTACCAGCGCAAAAAAGGGCCGCGTCAGCGGCCCTTGTTTTTTGGTGGTGAACTTGGCAAGTCCGACCCCATGGCCATGCACGGTCGAAAGCGCTTCTTGGAATTGGAATGGCCTTGATTAAGACCCCGTGTCCATCTGCGCCTGCAGATAGTTGGGCAGGGTGACATCGCTGATCAGGCGTTGCTGCGTTTCCAGCCAGTCGATGGCCTCCTCGCAGTGCTCCAGCAATTCCTCGAGCAAGTCGCGGCTCACATAATCCTCGCACTGCTCGGCCAGCGCGATGGCCGCCACCAGTTGCGGGCGCTGGACTTCCGTTTCGCACTTCAGATCGCTCTGCAGGCATTCCACGGGGTTTTCGCCGATCTGCAGCTTGCCCAGGTCCTGCAGATTGGGCAGCCCTTCCAGGAACAGGATGCGTTCGATCAATTCGTCGGCTTCCTTCATCACGCGGATGGACTGCTTGTACTGGTAGTCGTTGAGTTTCTCCAGTCCCCAGTTGCGGAACATGCGTGCGTGCAGGAAATACTGGTTGATCGCGGTCAGCTCGTTCTTGAGCACCTTGTTCAGAACGTCGATGATTTTCTTGTTGCCTTGCATGTCGGGCTCCTTCAGGTCGCGGCGGTGCCGCTGTTCGCTTCACCCATCTGGCTTTGCTGGTAGTTGGCCAGACCGACCAGGTCGATGAGGCGAATCTGCTTTTCGAGCCAGTAGGCGTGGTCCATCTCGGTGTCGTCGAGCTGGACGACGAGCATTTCACGGGTGACGTAATCCTGCGCCTGCTCGGCGATGGCGATCGCCTTCTTCAATTCGGCGGTCACGCTGTATTCGACGGCCAGGTCGGCCTTGAGCATTTCCGGCACGGTGCTGCCGATCTTCAGTGCGTGACGCTTGGAAAGATCGGCTTTGCCTTCGAGGAACAGAATGCGCTGAATCAGCGCCCGGGCATGTTGGCGCTCGTGCTGGGATTCATGCAGCGCCTGGGTGGCCAGACGATGGAATCCCATGTCGGCGTACATCTCGCCATGCTGAAGATACTGATCCACGGCCGTTAATTCGCCTGTGAGCAGCTCGTTGAGGGTGTGGATGATTTGTTGTTTGCCCTGCATGAGGAGCCTCCGTGCGCGTATGAGATGCGAGATTCTGATGCAGCATCGCCCCAATGCAAAACCAAGGTCTAAAGAAATCGGATTCGGATTGAAAACCAGACTCAGTTGATGCACCGACGAGGGCTGCACACGAGGTGGTGCAGGCGCGCCGCGCGACCTGCCCCGGGTGTTCCGCAGCGAGTGTCGGAACTCGGCTTTCAAACTGGCCAGCGGCCACCACTGCAGCGTTCGATGCCCGCCAGGTCGCAGCGCGACTGCACCTGCGTGAAACCCACCTGCGCAAGCATGTCGCGCACGGCCATGGCTTGGTCCCAGCCATGTTCCAGCAGCAGCCAGCCGCCGGGTCGCAGATGGTCCGGCGCCTGCCCGACGATGGTGCGAATCGCGTCCAGGCCATCGGGGCCGGAGGTCAAGGCCAGCCGGGGCTCGTGCCCCAACGCATCCAGGTGCGGGTCGCCTTCGGCGATGTAGGGCGGGTTGGAGACGATGAGGTCGTAGCGTGCGGGGATGCCGGTCAGCCAGGCACCCAGCATGAACTGAACTGGCAGGTTCAGGCGTTCGGCATTGGCTTGGGCCAGCGCCAGCGCGTCAGGGCTGACGTCCAGGGCATGGACATCACCTGCCTGCCCGGTCCGTACGAGGAAACGGGCGATGGCCAGGGCCACGGCACCGCTGCCCGTGCCGAGGTCGATGATCTGGGGAACTGACCCGGTGGGCGCGCCAAGGCTCGGCACACATTCCAGCGCCCAGTCCACCAGGGTCTCCGTGTCGGGCCGCGGGATCAGCACCCGTCCGTCCACCTGCAAGGGCATGCCGTGGAATTCGACGTGGCCCGTCAGGTAGGGCAGGGGCGTGCCGGCGGCCCGTTGACGGGCCAGATTGATGTAGCGCAACTCGGTCTGGGCGGGTAGTGAGTCGGTGTCGTGCGCGATCAGCCAGGCACGGTCCACCAGCGATTTGCCCAAGGCGTGCAGCAGCAGCAGCTGTGCATCCCGCCGTTCCAGGCCCAGGGAAGAACAAGCGGTGTTGATGGCTTGCTGAATCTGCATGGCGCTGATTAGAACCTCGGGACGTAAAGCCGCCGTGAACCCGGGCAAACCGTAAGCGCCTCGCTGGTCAGGCTGCGGCTTGGTCTGGACCTCCCGTCAGTGCAGCGCGACTTCCAACTCGGCGAGCTGCTCGGCTTCGCGTGCTTGCCGCAGGGCCTGGATCACGTCGTCGAGCGCGCCTTCCATCACCTGGCCAAGTTTGTAAAGCGTGAGGTTGATGCGATGGTCGGTCAAACGCCCTTGCGGGAAGTTGTAGGTGCGGATGCGGTCGCTGCGGTCACCGCTGCCGATCAGGCCCTTGCGGGTGGCGGCGTCCTTGGCGGCGCGCTCGCTGCGTTCCTTTTCCTGGATGCGCGCTGCCAGGACCTGCAGCGCCTTGGCCTTGTTGCGGTGTTGACTGCGGTCGTCCTGGCATTCGGCGACGATGCCGGTCGGGATGTGGGTGACGCGCACGGCGGAGTCGGTCTTGTTGATGTGCTGGCCGCCCGCGCCGCTGGCCCGAAAGGTGTCGATGCGCAGGTCGGCCGGGTTGATCCGCACCGCCTCCTCCTCGTCGGGCTCGGGCAGCACGGCCACCGTGCATGCACTGGTGTGGATGCGGCCCTGGGTCTCGGTGGCGGGCACGCGCTGCACGCGGTGGCCGCCGGATTCAAAGCGCAGCTCGCCATAGACGCCGCCCTCGCCGGCGGCGCTGCCGTCGATGCGCAACACCACTTCCTTGTAGCCCCCGAGCTCGCTGGGGGACTCGCTGATGATCTCCGTCTTCCAGCCGCGCTGGTCAGCGTAGCGCGTGTACATGCGCAGCAGATCGGCCGCGAACAGGGCTGACTCGTCCCCGCCCGTGCCCGCGCGGATTTCAAGAAAGGCGTTGCGCGCATCGTCCGGGTCCTTGGGCAGCAGCAGGCGCTGCAGCTCGTCCTCCAGCCGACTCAGGTCGGCGGTGGCCGCCGTGATCTCTTCCCGGGCGATCTCCGTCATGTCCGGCTCGGCCAGCATCTCACGCGCGCTGGCCAGATCGGCCTCGCGTTGCTGGTATGCCGCGTAACGGCCCGCGATGGCGGTGACCTCGTTGTGCTCGCGCGAGAGGCCGAGGAACTGCTTCATGTCCGCCATGATGTCCTCGCGGCTGAGCAGGAAGTTCAATTCTTCGAGGCGCTGGGCATAACGCTCCAGCTGCTGGCGCAGGAAGTCTTTCAATGTTCACCGTTCCTTGCGCAGGAAGATCCGCTGGATGGACAGCGCCGCCCGCTCGCGCGCGGCGCTGTCGCCCGTGTTCAATTCCGCCAGGGCGCCATGCAGCATCTTCTGCGTCAGGCCGCGGGCCAGGGCTTCGAGCACGGCCTCCGTGCTTTCGCCCTTCGCGATGAGCTTGCGCGCCCGGGCCAGTTCGGCGGCGCGCCAACTTTCAGCCTGGGTGTTGAGTTGCTGGATCAGCGAGACCACGCCGTTCGCCGGGTCGCGCTGGTCCATCCAATGCATGAAATTGCGCACACCGGTGTCGATGATGACCTCGGCTTGCGCCACGGCGGCCTGGCGCTGGGCCTGGCCAGCCTGCACCACGGTGGCGAGGTCGTCCACGGTGTAGAGGTAGACGTCGCTGAGTTGACCCACTTCCGGTTCAATGTCGCGCGGCACGGCCAGGTCGACCATGAACATGGGGCGGTGCTTGCGCTGCTTCAGTGCCCGTTCGACCGCGCCCAGGCCGATCAGCGGCAGGGTGCTGGCGGTGCAGGAAATGACGGCGTCGAATTCGTGCAGGCGCGCGGGCAGGTCAGCCAAGCGCATGGCTACGCCGTCGAAGCGGGTGGCCAGCGCTTCGCCACGCTCCAGGGTGCGGTTGGCGATGGCGATGGACCGAGGGTTTTTAGCCGCAAAGTGGGTGGCTGCAAGCTCGATCATTTCCCCCGCGCCAACGAAGAGAATGCGAATTTGTCGCAAATCCTCGAACAGATTGCCCGCCAGCCGCACGGCGGCAGCGGCCATGCTGATGCTGTGCGCACCGATTTCGGTGGAGCTGCGCACCTCCTTGGCCACGGCGAAGCTGCGTTGGAAGAGCTGGTTCAGGGTCTGGCCCAGGGCGCCGGCTTCCTCGGCGGCGCGCACGGCGTCCTTCATCTGGCCCAGGATTTGCGCTTCTCCCAGCACCATGGAATCGAGCCCGCTGGCCACGCGAAAGGCGTGGCGCGCGGCCTCGTCGCCTTGCAGCATGTAGGTGTGGCTCCGCAGTTCCTCGGGCGAAATGCCGCCGCTTTGCGCCAGCCACTGCAGGGTGGGGGTGATTTCAGCCGCCTCGCTGGCGCAATAGATCTCGGTCCGGTTGCAGGTGGACAGAATGGCTGCCTCGGCCAGGCGACCCTGCGGTGCGGCGCGCAAGGCCTCGCGCAGGTGGTCCAGCGTCGGGGGCAGTTGCTCCGGGGCAAAAGCAAAGCGACCGCGCAGATCCAGCGGCGCGGTCGTGTGGTTGATGCCGAGAGCCCAGACGGCCATGGAAGAGTTCTTATGCAAAAGCAAGTCGCGAGAGGGCTGAATTATAAAATTTGCGCAAGCACCTGACCGTACTCCTGCATGAACCCCTCCGATTCTTCTTCTATCCTGCTCTGGCACGGGCTCAATTTCGCCGCGCCGGCCACTGTGCTGGCCTTGTTGTTGCCGCTGTTGGGGCGCCTGTTGCTGGGGCGCCGCGCGGCCATCCTGCCCTGGTGGGGGCAGATGCTGGCGCAGTGGCTGCTGGGTCTGACCGTGCTGGCGGCCTGCTTCTGGCAGTTTGGGGACGAGGGCCAGATGGCCTCGTATGCTGCCTTGGTGGTGGGGGCGGGCACCTTGCAATGGGTGCTGTTGCGCGGTTGGCGCACCGCCTGAACCTTATTCTTTATTCACCTGTTCTGGAGCACCGATGCCCTACATGCTGTTGATCCTGGAGCCTGTCGGGCAAAGAGAAGCCCGGGGCGAGGCCGAGGGCCGGGTCTTGTACGAGCGTATGCAGCGCTACGCGGCCGATTTGCAGGCGCGTGGCCTGCTGCTCGGTGCCGAGTCCCTCGCTTCGCAGCACACGGCCACCCGCGTCAGCCGAGCGTCAGCCTCCGGCGCGGCCCAGGTGTTGGACGGACCGTTCGCCGAAGCCAAGGAGATGGTGGGCGGTTATTTCCTGCTGGAATGCCCGACCCGCGAGCAGGCGGTGGAGATCGCCCGGGCCTGTCCGGCCGCCGAATGGGCTACCGTGGAAGTGCGCGAGTTCGGCCCCTGTTTCCTGTGATCTGGATGAGGGTCTGAACCAATCCGGATACTTTTTTCGGCGCCGCGTCAAAAAACCGGTCGATTTGGCGTGGGCTGCTTCGTCGTGGGGGCAGAGGCCGATGTCCGGCCCGTTTCCAGGAGTTGTCCCATGATCGCCAAATCCCTCTTGGCCATCGCCGTTGTGCTGGCGCTGGCCGTGGCCGCCTTGCTGTTGTACGCGTCACGCCAGCCGGACAGTTTCCAGGTACAGCGCAGCCTGCGCATCCAGGCCAGCGCCGAACGTATCCATCCGCTGATCAACGATCTGCGGCGCTTCAACACCTGGAACCCTTACATGAAGAAGGACCCGGGCATGGTCTCCCGCTACCACGGCCCGGATGCCGGCCCGGGCGCGGGCCTCGATTTCGAAGGGGATGGCCGCACCGTGGGTCGTGGCAGCATTGCGATCGTCGAATCCAGCGCACCTCAGCGGGTGGTGATGACCCTGGACATGCATGAGCCTTTCAAGGCACACAATCAGGTGACGTTCACGCTTGTGCCCCGTGGTGATGGTGTGACCGAAGTGACTTGGGCCATGCAGGGCGTGGGCCCGCTGCCCCTCATGGCCAAGGTCATGCATCTCTTTTTCGACATGGACCGCATGGTGGGCACTGACTTCGAGGTGGGGCTGGCCGATCTGAAGACACTGGCCGAACGTTCCTGAACTCTGCGCATTTTTTGCACACCCTGTCGATTCCGTCCTGCGTCGTTCGTCGTGGGAATGAACCGCAAAGAAAGGAGCTTCCCATGCGCTTCATGATCATCGTCAAGGCCACCGCCGATTCCGAGGCCGGCCGTTTCCCCGACAATCCCGAGCCTGTCTTCGCCGCCATGGCGGCCTACCACGAGGAACTGGCCCAGGCCGGTGTGCTGCTCGACGGTTCTGGCCTGCAGCCCAGCAGCAAGGGCTGGCGCGTGCATTACAGCGCCGATGGCAAGCGGACCGTGGTGGATGGCCCCTTCACCGAGAGCAAGGAGCTGGTCGCCGGCTACACCCTGATCCAGACCCGCAGTCGCGAGGAGGCGCTGGAATGGACGCGCCGCTTCCCCAACCCGATCAGCGAAGGCGTACCCTGCCATGTCGAGGTGCGGCAGCTCTTCGAGCTGGAAGACTTTGACGGACTGCTGTCCGAGCCCACGGCCGAGCGTTTCCGCAAGATCGACATGTGACGAACATCATCAGGAGCACCACCATGAGCCGCAAGATTTTTGTCAACCTGCCCATCGAGGACATGGCACGTTCCCAGGCCTTCTTCCGAGCCCTGGGTTTCGACTTCAACCCGCAGTTCACCAACGAGCAGGGTGCCTGCATGGTCGTGTCCGAGGACATCTTCGTGATGTTGCTGGTCAAGCCCTTCTTCCAGAGTTTCCTGCGCGGCACCACCATCGCCGACGCGCGCCAGGCCACCGAGGTGTTGGTGGCCTTGTCGTGCGAGAGCCGGGCCGAAGTGGACGAACTGGTGCGCAAGGCCCTCGCCCACGGTGGCCGCAGCGCGCGCGATCCGGAAGACCACGGTTTCATGTACGCACACGCCTTCTGCGACCCGGACGGGCACATATGGGAGCCGGTCTGGATGGACCCCGCGACGCTGGACGCCCCGGCCAACTGAAGCACGGATGCATTCAGCCACCCATCAGGCGATCGCCGCGGTCTGGCGCATCGAGTCGGCCCGCATCGTCGCAGTGGTCGCGCGTCTGGTGCGCGACCTGGGCGTGGCCGAGGAGCTGGCGCAGGACGCCTTGGTCGCCGCGCTGGAGCATTGGCCGCGCGAGGGCATTCCGGACAAGCCCGGTGCCTGGCTGACCACCACGGCCAAGCGCCGGGCACTGGACCACCTGCGCCACGGCAAGATGCGCGACGACAAGCTTCAGCAGCTGGGTGCCGACCTGGAGGCCCAGGAGGCCCTGGTCGTGCCCGACTTCGTGGACGCGCTGGACGCGGCGCGGCAGGACGACATCGGCGACGACCTGCTGCGCCTGATCTTCACCGCCTGCCACCCGGTCCTGTCTGCCGAGGCTCGGGTGGCACTCACGCTGCGACTGCTGGGAGGACTGTCCACGCACGAGATAGCCAGGGCCTTTCTCGCGTCCGAGCCCACGATCGCCCAGCGCATCGTGCGCGCCAAACGCACCTTGGCGGATGCCCAGGTGCCCTACGAAGTGCCGCGTGGCGCGGACTTGGCGCCCCGGTTGGCCTCGGTGCTGGAAGTGATCTACCTCGTGTTCAACGAGGGCTACACCGCCACGGCGGGCGAGGACTGGATGCGGCCCGCGCTGACGCAGGAGGCATTGCGCCTGGCCCGCATGCTGGCTGAGCTGGCCCCGGGTGAGGCCGAGGCGCAAGGGCTTGCGGCCTTGCTGGAACTGCAATCGTCCCGGCTCGCGGCACGCACCGATCGCGAGGGGCGCCCCATCCTTTTGCAGGACCAGGACCGCGCGCGTTGGGATCACCTGCTGATCCGGCGTGGACTGACGGCCTTGGCGCGTGCCGAGGCCTTGAACGGTGGTGAGGTCGGGGCGGGCGATGTGCTGCCCGGCCCGTATGCCTTGCAGGCGGCCATCGCGGCCTGCCATGCACGCGCGGCCACGCCCGAGGCCACCGACTGGGTCCGCATCGCCGAGCTGTACGCCGTGCTGGCCCGGGTCCGGCCCTCGCCCGTGGTGGAACTCAACCGCGCTGTGGCCGTGGGCATGGCCTGGGGACCGCAGGCGGGCCTGGACATCGTGGATGCCTTGTTGGATGTGCCCGCGTTGCGCAACTACCAGTGGCTGCCCAGCGTGCGCGCCGATCTGTTGGTCAAGTTGGGGCGCTACGCCGAGGCGCGCGCCGAGCTGATGCGGGCCGTGGCCTTGACGGGCAACGCGCGTGAGCGTGAACTGCTATTGGAACGTGTGGCGGCCTTGCCCGCCGAAGCGTCCTGACGGCGCGGGTGCTGAGCGCCCGCGCGAGAGCCGCTCAAGCTGTGTTGGCGTCCACGCCCGCAGGCGTTCAATTCGGCTTGAACAGATCAACCCGGTCCGTGATGATGCCGTCCATGCCCAGAGCCAGCAAACGTTGCACCTGGGCTTCGTCGTTCACCGTGTAGCACAAGGCACGCAGGCCGGCCTGGCGCAGCTGGGCCATGTAGGCGGCATCGGCCAGCTTGTGGTTGCAGACCACGGCCACGCAGCCCAGGGCCTGGGCGGTGGACAGCCAGCCATCCCACAAGGTGTCGATCAGCAGGCCGCGCGGCAATTCGGGGCGCGCGGCCTTGGCGGCCGCCAGGGCTTCGGGACGGAAGGAGGTCAGGAATGGTGGCACCTTCTGGCCTTGCCACAAACGCGCCGCATGCTCGGCCACGACCCGACCGGTTTCCTCTTCGGTGTCCGGTGTGGGTTTGATCTCGATGTTGAGGAAGAACTGGTTGGTCAGGCAGTAGCTGGCGATGGCCTCGAAACTGGGCAGCGGTTCGCCCGCGTAGGCCGGGCTGTGCCAGCTGCCAGCGTCCAGGCGCGACAGAGCGCTCCAGGGGTGTTCGCCGCCCACCATGCTGACGCTGGCGACCGGCTGAGCATCCGCGCTGGCACGCAGCTTCGCGGGGCCATCGGTCGTGCGCTCCAGGGTCGCGTCGTGCATCAGGAAGGGCACGCCGTCAGCCGAGAGCTTCACGTCGCATTCGAACATGCGGTAGCCGTGCGAGGCGCCGAGGCGGAAAGCGGCCAGGGTGTTTTCGGGCGCCAGCTTGCCGGCGCCACGGTGGGCGATCCAGCGCGGGTAGGGCCAGGCTTGGGTGTTGCCGGAGGAGGCGGGCATGGTGGGCGTTGTCCGGGTTTGGGTCGGCGGCGTTTACAGGCGCTTGCCGCTGGCCGCGTCGAACTGGTGGACGTGTTCCGGTGCGAAAGTCAGGTGCACGGTCGAGCCGTTGGTGAACGGTGTAGGGGTGACCTGGCTTTCGTCGACGCGCACGATGACCTGTTCCTCGCCCACGCGGGTGTAGAGCAGGCGTTCCGCGCCGAGCAGTTCCTGGGTTTCGAGTCGGGCTTCCCAGCCTTCACCGCGGCTGGCGATGCGCAAATGTTCGGGGCGAACGCCGAGGATGGCGCCAGCCTTCACGCCCGGTGCGTTCTTGAGCAGATTCATGGGCGGCGAGCCGATGAAGCTGGCGACGAAGGTCGAGGCCGGGCGTTGGTAGACCTCTTGCGGCGTGCCGAACTGTTCCATCACGCCGGCGTTCATCACGATCATGCGCTGGGCCAGGGTCATGGCCTCGACCTGATCGTGCGTGACGAAGAGGCTGGTGATGCCGAGTTCGCGGTGCAGCTTCTGGATCTCCAGGCGGGTTTGCGCGCGCAGCTTGGCGTCCAGGTTGGACAGCGGCTCGTCGAACAGGAAGACCTGGGGCTGGCGCACGATGGCGCGGCCCATGGCCACGCGCTGGCGCTGGCCGCCCGAGAGCTGGCGCGGCTTGCGGTCCAGCAGATGGCCCAGCTCGAGGATGGCCGCGGCCTTGTCCACGCGGACCTTGATCTCATCCTTGGGCACCTTGGCGATCTTCAGGCCGTAGGCCATGTTGTCGAAGACGCTCATGTGCGGGTAGAGCGCGTAGTTCTGGAACACCATGGCGATGTCGCGCTTGGCGGGTTCCAGATCGTTGACCACGCGCTCGCCGATCGAGATCGTGCCATCGGAGATTTCTTCCAGACCCGCGACCATGCGCAGCAGCGTGGACTTGCCGCAGCCCGAGGGGCCGACGATCACGATGAATTCACCGTTGGCGATCTCTGCGTTCACGCCGTGGATGACCTGAAGGGATGTTTTACCCGCGCCGTAGCGCTTGACGATGTTCTTGAGCGAGATGGCCGCCATCTTTATTTCTCCGTATCCACGAGGCCCTTGACGAACCACTTCTGCATCAATATGACCACCAGCACCGGGGGCAGCATGGCCAGGATGGCCGTGGCCATGACCACGTTCCAATCGTTTTGTCCTTCGCCGCCCGCGATCATGCGTTTGATGCCGATGACCACGGGGTACATGTCTTCCTTGGTCGTGATCAGCAGGGGCCAGAGGTATTGGTTCCAGCCGTAGATGAACTGGATCACGAACAGGGCCGCGATGCTGGTGGCTGACAGCGGTACCAGCACGTCCTTGAAAAAGCGCATGGGCCCGGCGCCGTCCATGCGCGCGGCTTCCACCAGCTCGTCCGGCACGGTCAGGAAGAACTGCCGGAACACGAAAGTGGCGGTGGCCGAGGCAATCAGTGGCACCGTGAGCCCCGCGTAGCTGTTGAGCAAGCTGAGGTCAGCCACCACCTGGTAGGTCGGGCTGATGCGCACTTCCACCGGCAACATGAGCGTGATGAAGATGGCCCAGAAGCAGGTCATCTTGAAGGGGAAGCGGAAGTAGACGATGGCGAAGGCCGACAGCAGCGAGATGGCGATCTTGCCGATGGCGATGATCAGCGCGCTGACCAGGCTGATCCACATCATGCGGCCCACCGCCGCCTGCGAACCGCTGCCCGCGCCTTCGCCCAGCAGGGCGGCCGTGTAGCTGGCCCAGGCGTTGTCCCCTGGCAGCAGGGGCATGGGCGCTTGCAGGATGTCCTGCGGATGGTGTGTGGACGCGATCAGGGCCATGTAGACCGGGAAAGCGATCACGAGCACGCCCAGGCACAGGATCACATGCGCCAGGATGCCCAGGGTAGGACGGCGTTCAACCATGTCAGTAATTCACCTTGCGCTCGACATAACGGAACTGGACCACCGTGAGCGCGATCACGATGCCCATGAGCACCACCGACTGTGCGGCGGAGCTGCCCAGGTCCATGGCCTTGAAGCCGTCGTAGTAGACCTTGTAGACCAGGATGGAGGTTTCCTTGCCCGGACCGCCGCTGGTGGCGGCATCGACGATGGCGAAGGTGTCGAAGAAGGCGTAGACCACGTTCATCACCAGCAGGAAGAAGGTGGTGGGCGACAGCAGCGGGAACTGGATGGTCCAGAAACGCCGCCAGGGGCCTGCGCCATCGATGGCTGCCGCTTCGATCAGCGATTTCGGGATGCTCTGCAGCCCGGCCACGAAGAAGAGGAAGTTGTAGGAGAACTGCTTCCAGACTGCCGCGGCCACGATCAGCGCCATCGCGTGTTCCCCCTTGAGCAGGTGATTCCACGGAATGCCGATCTGATCCAGCGCCCAGGCCACGGGGCCGATCGAGGGCGAGAACATGAAGACCCACATCACGGCGGCCACGGCCGGTGCCACCGCGTAAGGCATGATGAGCAGGGTGCGGTAGGCCAGCACGCCGCGCAGCACGCGGTCGGCGAACACGGCCATGATCAGGGCGAGGGTCAGGCCGATCGCCGCCACCAGCACCGAGAAATAGGCCGTGGTCTTGAACGAGGCCAGGTAGCCCGGGTCATTGAACAGGCGCTCGAAGTTCTCGAACCCCACCCATTCGGTGGACAGGCCGAAAGCGTCCTGCTGCTGGAAGGACTGCAGCAAGGCCTGGCCCGCGGGCCAGAAGAAGAACACGCTGATGATGAGCAACTGCGGCAGCAGCAGGGCCCAGGGCAACCAGCGGGAATGGAAGAGGACGCGTTTTTCCATGCGTGGATCTGTGTAGCCGCCGGCAGAGGCGGGAATAGGGGCAGGAGTCTAACCGGGACGGAAGGGGGCAGACCGCGTCTCGGTCGGGAAGTTTTCGGTCATGCCTGGCTCGCTTTCCGGGGGCTGCCCCAGGCTGGCGAAGAGGGCGATGGTGGCCTTGCGGCTGGCACCCAGGTCCACCATGGGCGCCGGGTAGCCAGGCGGCGGCCCGGAGGGCACGAGGTGGGGCGCATGGATCGCCTTGTCGCTCAGGCCCGCCAGTTCCGGCAACCACTCACGGATGAACTGGCCTTGCGGGTCGAAGCGCTGCGACTGCGTGATGGGGTTGAAGATGCGGAAATAGGGCGCCGCATCCGTGCCGGTGGACGCGCTCCATTGCCAGCCGCCGTTGTTGGCCGCGAAGTCCCCGTCGATCAGCTGTTCCATGAAATACCGCTCGCCCCAGCGCCAGTCGATCTGCAGGTTCTTGCTGAGGAACATGGCCACCAACATGCGCAGGCGGTTGTGCATCCAGCCCGTGGTGTTCAACTGGCGCATGGCGGCATCGATGATGGGGATGCCAGTGCGGCCTTCGCGCCAGAGCGCGAAATCCTCGGGAGCATGGCGCCAAGGGAAAGCCTCGGTGTGGACCTGCATCGCGCGGTGCATGCAGACCTGGGGATAGTCCACCACCAGGTGCTGGTAGAACTCGCGCCAGATCAGTTCGCTGATCCACGTGCTCACGCCTGCGTTGGCATCCCAGTCCCCGCCAGTGTGCGTCAGCACATCCGCGAGGGCCTGGCGTGGCGACAGCGCGCCAATCGCCAGGTAGGGCGACAGGCCGGAGGTGCCGGCCACGGCGGGCAGGTCGCGCTGTGTCTGGTAGTTGCTCAGGTCCTGCGCGATGAAGCGTTGCAGCCGTGTTCGGGCCACGGCCTCGCCAGCCGGCCAGTGCGCGCTCAGGTCGCGCAGTTCTCGTCCATCGAACAAGCGGTCGATGTCTTGCGCACTGGCGGACGGGCAGGGCTGCGCCGCTTGACGCGTGGGAGCCCCCAGGGGGCGCAGGGGCAGCAGGCTGGCCAGTTGCAACCACTTACGCTTGTAGGGCGTGAAGACCTTGTAAGGCATGCCCGCCTCATTGCGCACCTTGCCCGGGGGGATGATCACCCGATCGTGGCAACGTTTCACCGTCACGCCGTGTGCGCGCAGCAGTTGGTTGACCTGCTGGTCGCGGTTCAACTCGTCGAGCGGGTATTCGGCATTGAAGAAGCAGTGGCTGATGCCGTGATCCTGAACCAGCTTGGCCAGGGCGGGGGCGATCTCATGCGCTTGCGCCACGCGCAACACCTGCAAGCTGATGCTATGCCGCGCCAGTTCCTCGGTGAGTAGCCGCAGATGGCGGCGCGTGAAATCCAGCCGTGCGGGTGCAATGGGAAAGCGCGTGACATAGGCCTCGCAATGCACATAGACCGCGATCACGCCTTGCTGCAACTCGGCGGCGGCGTGCAGGGCCGGGTTGTCGTGCAGGCGCAGATCGTTGCGCAGCCAGGCCAGAGCCGTCATGGTGTGAGGTGGAGGTAAAGAAAAACCGCCATCCCGAGGAGGGATGGCGGTGATCGTTTGGACGCGGGCGAGAGTTACTTGTTCGCCTTTTCGAAGCGCTCCAGCAGTTCGTTGCCGCGGCTCACGATGCTGTCCAGCGCGTCCTTGGGGGACTTGGTGCCGGCCCAGACTTGTTCGAGTTCTTCGTCCTCGATGGTGCGGATTTGCACATAGTTGCCCAGGCGGATGCCACGGCTCTTGTCGGTCACCTTGCGGATCATCTGCGTCACGGCGATGTCGGTGCCTGGGTTCTTCTGGTAGAAGCCAGAACTCTCGGTCAGCTTGTAGGCCGCCATGGTGATGGGCAGGTAACCGGTCAGTTGGTGGCTGGCGGCCTGGATTTCAGGCTTGGAGAGGAAGTCAAAGAAGGTGGCGATGCCCTTGTATTCCTCGGCCTTCTTGCCGCTCATGACCCAGAGGCTGGCGCCGCCGATCACGGTGTTCTGGGGCGCGCCCTTGACGTCCGGGTAGTAGGGCAGGGCGCCCAGGCCGTAGGCGAACTTGGCGTTCTTCGCCACGGTGCCGTAGAAGCCCGAGGACGTGGTGATCATCGCGCATTCACCCGAGGTGAAGGAGGCTTGCGCGTTGGCGGCACGGCCCTTGTAAACCAGCGTGCCGTCCTTGGCCATCTTGGCCAGGTTCTCGATGTGGCGCACATGCAGTGGCGAATTCACTTTCAGGCGGGCGTCCATGCCGCCGAAGCCATTCATTTTGGTCGCATATTCCACGTTGTGCCAGGTGGAGAAGCTCTCCAACTGGGTCCAGCCTTGCCAAGCGGGCGTGAACGGGCACTTGTGACCGCTGGCCTTCAGTTTGTCGACCGCGACCTGCATTTCTGGCCAGGTGGCCGGCGCCTTGTCGGTGTTCAGGCCTGCGGCCTTGAAGGCGTCCTTGTTGTAATAGAGCACGGTGGTCGAGCTGTTGAAGGGGAAGCTCAGCATCTGACCGTTGGGCGCCGTGTAATAACCAGCCACGGCGGGCACATAGGCGCTGGGGTCGAACTTGAAGCCCGCGTCGGCCATCACCTTGCCCACGGGCACCACGGCACCCTTGCTGGCCATCATGGTCGCGGTGCCCACTTCGAACACCTGCAGGATGTGCGGCGCATTGCCGGCTCGGAACGCGGCGATGGCGGCGGTCATGGACTCGTCGTAATTGCCCTTGAAGACGGGGACGATCTTGTACGCCTTCTGGCTTTCGTTGAACTGCTTGGCCAGGTCATTGACCCAGTCGTTGTTGACGGCAGTCATCGAGTGCCACCACTGGATTTCGGTCTGTGCCTTGGCCGCCGGCGTGAACGCCAGGGCGGAAAGGGCCGAAACGACCGTCAGCGCCAGGGTGCTGAGCGGGCGGCGGGCCAGGGCATGGGCAAACGAGGTTTTTTTCATCTGGATCAATCCTATAGAGGGCTGCGTAAGTCGCGCAGCGTAGAACGCAATTGTGACAAACGGATTAAGCCCGCATGACGAGGCCCTCGCGCTCCGGGATTTCCATAGGATGGACGCGCCCAGGGTCGTTCTGCCCAGGTACAGGCCCGCCGTGGGGCGCTGGGGTAACATCCAGTTTCAGCCGGTGTTGGCCTTCTGTGTTGGTACCTGCTCCCAGGCAACCTCGGGCTGAAATTTCAGGTTTCCATGAACGCACCGACCTTGCCAAACGCCGTCGCGGACGCCGTCCGCGCGCTTGATAACGAGCGCATCCGCGAAATTCCGTACAACTACACCTCCTACTCCGATCGCGAGATCGTGCTGCGCCTTCTGGGCGCACGTGCCTGGGAGGTGTTGAACCAGTTGCGCGAGGAGCGCCGCACGGGCCGTTCCGCCCGCATGCTGTACGAGGTGCTGGGCGACATCTGGGTGGTGCAGCGAAATCCTTATTTGCAGGATGACTTGCTGGACAACCCCAAGCGACGCGGCCAGCTGGTCGAGGCCCTGCATCATCGGCTGGGTGAGGTGGAAAAGCGCCGCCGACCCGTGCCCGCGGGCGCTGGCTTGGACGGCGCCGCGCCCGGCGGTGACGCGAAGCGCGATGCCCTGGTGGGTGAGCTGTTGAACGCCGCGCGGGCTGCGGTGCAAGCCTTCGATCAGAACTTCCGCGAGGTCGAGAGCCTGCGTCGCAAGGCTCAGCGCGTCCTGTGCCGATTGACCGCCCGCGACAACGTCAAGTTCGACGGCTTGTCGCGCGTCTCGCATGTGACCGACGCGACCGACTGGCGCGTCGAATACCCCTTCGTCGTGCTCACGCCGGACAGCGAGGAAGAGATGGCCGAGCTGGTGAGGGGCTGTATCGAACTGGGTCTGACCATCGTGCCGCGCGGCGGCGGCACTGGCTACACCGGCGGCGCGATCCCGCTGACCTGGAAGAGCGCGGTCATCAACACCGAGAAGCTCGAGGCCATGACCGAGGTCGAGATGGTTCTGCTGCCTGGCTTGGACAAGCCGGTCCCGACCGTTTGGACCGAGGCTGGTGTGGTCACCCAGCGCGTGACCGACGCGGCCGAGCGCGCGGGTTTTGTCTTTGCGGTAGACCCGACCAGCGCGGAAGCCTCCTGTGTGGGCGGCAACATCGCGATGAACGCGGGCGGCAAAAAAGCTGTGCTCTGGGGCACGGCGCTGGACAATCTGGCGAGCTGGCGCATGGTCACGCCCGATGCTGAATGGCTGGAAGTGACTCGCGTCGGCCACAACCTCGGCAAAATCCACGATGCCGACGTCGCCAGTTTTGAACTCAAGTATTTCGACGCTTCCGGCAAGAAGCTGCGCCGTACCGAGCGCCTGGACATTCCCGGCCCGCGTTTCCGCAAGGAAGGCCTGGGCAAGGATGTGACGGACAAGTTCCTCAGCGGACTACCTGGCGTGCAGAAGGAAGGCTGCGACGGACTGATCACCAGCGCGCGTTGGGTGGTGCACCGCATGCCCGAGCACACGCGCACGGTCTGTCTGGAGTTCTTCGGCCACGCCAAGGACGCGGTGCCCAGCATTGTCGAGATCAAGGACTTCATGTTCGCCGAGCAGAAGCGCAGCGGGACACTGCTCGCCGGCCTGGAACACCTGGACGACCGCTACCTGAAGGCCGTGGGCTACGCCACCAAGAGCAAGCGCGGCGGCTTGCCCAAGATGGTGCTGATCGGCGACATCGTGGGTGACGATCCGGACCAGGTGGCGCGCGTCGCCAGCGAGGTCGTGCGCATGGCGAATTCGCGCAGCGGCGAGGGTTTCACCGCGATCAGCCCCGAGGCGCGCAAGAAGTTCTGGGCCGACCGCAAGCGCACGGCGGCGATCAGCAAGCACACCAACGCGTTCAAGATCAACGAGGACGTGGTGATTCCGCTGCCGCGCATGGCCGAGTACACCGACGGCATCGAGCGCATCAACATCGAGCTGAGCCTGCGCAACAAGCTCAAGCTGGCCGACGAGTTGGACGCATTTTTCCAGCGTCCCGATCTGGCCACCTTGCTCAAGGCCGGCAAGCAGGCGGCGGACGATGGCAGCGAGGTTTCTGCGGCGGAACTCTTGCCCGAGCGCGCGGGGCAGGCGCTGGCGCTCGTGCGTTCGGTGCGTGCGCAGTGGCAGGACTGGCTCCAGCGCGTCGATGTCCTGTTCCCACAGCTGCAGAGCCATGAACTGCGCGCCAGCTGGAAAACCCAAGTTCGCCAGCCGCTGCAGGCCATCTTCACCGGCGGCGTGTTCCAGCCACTGCTGGACGAATGCAACACCATCCACAAGCGCGTGCTCAAGGGCCGGGTCTGGGTGGCGCTGCACATGCACGCGGGTGATGGCAATGTGCACACCAACATCCCGGTCAACAGCGACGACTACGAGATGCTGCAGACCGCCCACGAGGCGGTGGCGCGCATCATGAAGCTGGCGCGTTCGCTGGACGGCGTGATCTCGGGCGAGCACGGCATCGGCATCACCAAGCTCGAGTTCCTGAGCGACGAGGAACTGCAGCCCTTTGCCGACTACAAGGCCCGGGTCGATCCGCAAGGCCGTTTCAACAAGGGCAAATTGCTGCGGACGCTGCCGGTCGCGCAGGACGACGAGGACATGCACGCTGCGGACCTGAGCCAGGCCTACACGCCGAGCTTCGGCCTGATGGGGCATGAGTCGCTGATCATGCAGCAGAGCGACATTGGTGCGATTTCCGACAGCATCAAGGACTGCCTGCGTTGCGGCAAGTGCAAGCCGGTCTGCGCGACCCATGTGCCGCGCGCCAACCTCCTCTATTCGCCGCGCAACAAGATTCTCGCCACTTCCTTGCTGGTGGAGGCCTTCCTCTACGAGGAACAGACCCGCCGCGGCGTCAGCATCAAGCACTGGCAGGAATTCGAGGATGTGGCCGACCACTGCACGGTTTGCCACAAATGCGAGTCACCCTGCCCGGTCAAGATCGACTTCGGCGACGTGACCATGAACATGCGCAATCTGTTGCGCAAGATGGGCAAGAAGAGTTTCCGGCCGGGCAATGTGGCCGCCATGTTCTTCCTGAATGCGACCAATCCGGACACCATCAAGCTGATGCGCAGCGCCATGGTGGGAGTGGGCTTCAAGGCCCAGCGCCTCGCCAACGACCTGCTGCGTCGGCTCACCCGCGCGCAGACCGCCAAGCCCGCCGCCACGGTGGGCATGCCGCCGGTCAAGGAGCAGGTGATCCACTTCATCAACAAGAAGCTGCCGGGCGGCCTGCCCAAGAAGACCGCGCGCGCCCTGCTGGACATCGAGGACAAGAATTACGTGCCCATCATCCGCGACGCCGCCAGGACGACGGCGGAAACGGAGGCCGTGTTCTACTTCCCCGGTTGCGGCTCGGAACGGCTGTTCTCGCAGGTGGGCCTGGCCACGCAGGCCATGCTCTGGCATGCGGGCGTGCAGACCGTGCTGCCGCCAGGCTACCTCTGCTGTGGCTACCCGCAGCGCGGCAGCGGCCAGTTCGACAAGGCCGAGAAGATGATCACGGACAACCGCGTGCTCTTCCATCGCGTGGCCAACACCCTGAACTACCTGGACATCAAGACCGTGGTGGTGAGCTGCGGCACCTGCTATGACCAGCTCCAGGGCTACAAGTTCGAGGAGATCTTCCCGGGCTGCCGCATCATCGACATCCACGAATTCCTGCTGGAGAAAGGCCTGAAGCTCGAAGGCGACGGTGCCTACCTTTACCACGACCCCTGCCACACGCCGCTCAAGCAGCAGGAACCGATGAAGACCGTCAAGGCCTTGGTGGGCTCGAACGTGGTCAAGAGCGAGCGTTGCTGCGGCGAGAGCGGCACCTTCGGCGTGACCCGTCCCGACATTTCGACCCAGGTGCGCTTCCGCAAGGAAGAAGAGCTGAAGAAGGGCGAGGCCGCGCTACGCGAGACGGGCTTGGTGGGCGCCCAGGATGATCTGAAGATCCTCACGACCTGCCCGAGTTGTCTGCAGGGCTTGAACCGCTACGGCAACGACCTGAACAACGGCTTGCTCGAAGCCGACTACATCGTGGTCGAGATGGCGCGCAAGATCCTGGGCGAGGACTGGATGCCCAAGTACGTCGCCGCGGCCAATGCTGGCGGCATCGAACGCGTGCTGGTTTGATGCACGCAAGGAGGAGACCCAGATGGCAGGTTTGAAACCCGGCTCGCCCAAGCCGCTGAACATGACGGTGCACGGCAAATCGCGCGTGCTCGAGGTGGCATTCACGGATGGCAAGATTTTTCGCATCCCCTTCGAGCTGATGCGGGTCTACTCGCCTTCTGCCGAGGTGCAGGGCCATGGCCCGGGGCAGGAGGTCCTGCAGACCGGCAAGCGCGAGGTGGAGCTGGTCGGCTTGGAGCCCGTGGGCAACTACGCCGTGCAGCCTGCTTTCAGCGACGGGCACAGCAGCGGCCTCTACACTTGGGACTACCTCTACCTACTCGGCTCGCAGGAGTCGCGGCTCTGGGCTGATTACGAGGCCAAGCTGCAAGCAGCGGGCTTGAACCGCGACGCGCCCATGCCCGCGAGCGCGGGTCACGGTCATGGCGGGCACGCCTGCGGCCACCACCATTGAGACAGAGCCATCCATGAGCCAGACCCATTTTGGTTTCGAGACGGTCGATGAGACCGAAAAAGCGCGCCGCGTGCGCGGCGTGTTCGACTCCGTCGCGTCCAAGTACGACGTGATGAACGACCTGATGTCCGGTGGCCTGCACCGGCTTTGGAAGCGCTACACCGTCATGGTGGCCAACCTCAAGGAGGGCCAGCGCGCGCTGGACATCGCGGGTGGCACGGGTGATCTCGCGCTCGCCTTCGCGCGTGAGGTGGGCAAGACTGGGCAAGTGGTGCACACCGACATCAACGAGGCCATGCTGCGCGTGGGGCGTGATCGCTTGCTGGACGCTGGCGTGGTCTTGCCGACGGTGGTCTGTGACGCGGAAAAGCTGCCTTTCCCGGATGGCCATTTCGATCTCGTCAGCGTGGCCTTCGGCTTGCGCAACATGACCCACAAGGATGCCGCCCTGGCCGAGATGCGCCGGGTGCTCAAGCCCGGTGGCCGCCTGCTGGTTCTGGAGTTCTCCAAGGTCGCGCCGCCGCTGGAAAAGGTCTACGACTGGTACTCCTTCAAGGTGCTGCCCCGGCTGGGTAAGTTCATCGCGGGCGACGCGGATAGCTACCGGTATCTGGCCGAGTCCATCCGCATGCACCCGGGCCAGGAGGAGCTGAAGGCCTTGATGCACAAAGCCGGATTTGGTCATGTGGACTTCCATAACCTGACGGGTGGTGTGGTCGCCTTGCATGTTGGAATCAATACCTGATACGGTTAGGCATACGTTTTTGTTCACAGCATTTTTGTTCTAGGGGTTGGTGCATGAAGCGCGGGTTGCATGAGGTGAAGCGGGGTGGGGCTCTGGCCCTTACTCTGACCTTGGGTCTGGTTCTGGTCTTGGGTCCCATGGATGCCGAGGCGCGCCGCCTGGGGGGTGGCACCTCGGTGGGCAAGCAGTCCGGCAATGTGATGCGGCGTGACGCCCCGGCCCAACCGCCCGCTACGACACCTGCGCAGTCCTCGTCGGCGAGCCAGGGCGGCGCGGCCTCGGGCGGTAGCCCGACGGCGCCCGCCAGCGCGGCAACGCCCGCGAGCGCGGCCGCTGTTGGCGCGGCTGCCGCACCGGCCCGCCGTACCGGCATGGGTTTGCTGGGGGGGGTGGCGGCCGGTCTGGGCCTGGCATGGTTGGCTAGCAGCCTGGGGTTGGGTGCGGCTTTTGGCCAGTTCCTGCTGATCGCTTTGTTCGTGTTGCTGGCCTTCGTGGCCTTGCGCTTCTTGTTGCGGCCCCGCGCCGCCGCTTCGGGGCCGCGCAACAGCTATGCCTTCCAGGGCGCGGGGGGCGCTGGCGTGGCCACCATCCCCTCGGCCTATTACCCCGAGAACGTGGGCAACGATGCCTCCGCACGTCCCTGGGAGCAGGGGGCGAGCACCACCGTGGCTGGCACGGGGCACGGTTCGGTCATCGGCTCCGCCTTGCACGGCAGCGCCGGCGAATGGAGCGTGCCTGCTGGCTTCGATGTCGAAAGTTTCCTCAAGGTGGCCAAGAGCAACTTCATCCATCTGCAGGCAGCCTGGGACAAGGCCGACATGGTGACGCTGCGCTCCATGATGACGGACGATATGCTGGCCGAGATCAGCGCCCAGTTGGCCGAGCGCGAGCGTCTGTCCGGCGGCGAGCCCAACCTGACCGAGGTGCAGATGCTTCAGGCGCAGTTGCTGGGCATCGAAGACATCGGCGGCGAATATATGGCGAGCGTGGAGTTCTCCGGCATGGTGCGCGAAGACCGTCACAGCGGCCCCAGCCCCTTCCGCGAGGTCTGGAACATGACCAAGCCGCGCGACGGCAGCCGCGGCTGGCTGGTTGCGGGCGTGCAGGCGCTGCAGTAAATAAGTTCCCCCCAGGCTTCGCTCTCTGCGTTCGCTACGCCACCCTTTCACGGGCGCGCACTCAGCGGCCCGGCGAAGCCGGTTTCGCTAGTTCTCGCTTTGTGGACTTGCCATGCGGAGCGGGGGCAGAACCGGGAATAATCGGGGGCTTATGCAGTCCCCCTTGTCCATGCTTGAAGACGCGGCGCAAAAGCTGCTCGGTGCCTTGCCGAAGCCGCCTTTTCCGCTGCCTGTTCCACCGCTCGATCGCCTGCCCCAGCCCCCGGCCTGGGTCGTGCGGGAGGCGCAGCGTCGTGTGGTGTTGTTGCTCAACCATGTGCTGATGCAGGAGCCCGAGGCCATGGCCCGTCTGGCGCGCCAGCAAGGGCGGTCCGTGCTGTTCATGTGGCGCGGTCTGAGTTTCAGCTTGCGTTGTACGCCGGCTGGCTTGTTCGATCTGGACGACGCAAGGCCCACGGAAGAGGCGCCCGCGCCTGACCTTACCCTGACAGTGACGGAGGCCTCGCCGCTCGCGGTGGCGCAGGCCTGGATGGCGGGTGAACAGCCGACCGTGCGCATCGAAGGCCATGTGGCCTTGGCGTCCGAGCTGAACTGGCTGGCCGAACATTTGCGCTGGGATGTGGAGGAAGACCTGGCACGCCTGATCGGCGACGCACCGGCCCACGGCATCGCCCAGGCCGCTCGGCGCGTGGCGCAGGCCTTGCGCGCCTGGTTGCCAGCCCGGCCCGGCGCCCCCGCTTTTTCTGCTGGGCCTGGAGCGCAGGCATGACCGGGCTTGCCAGTCGTTTCCTGCGTGGCGCCTACATCGTCTGGATCGTGCTGCGCTACGGCCTGGACGAACTGGTGCTGTCCAGTTTTCGCAAACCCTGGTTGCGCGTGACCGCGCGTATCGTGGCCTTTGGCCGGCCCCTGAACAAGCCGCGCGGTGTGCGCCTGCGCGAGGCGCTGGAGCGCCTGGGACCCATCTTCGTCAAGTTCGGGCAGGTGCTGTCCACCCGGCGCGACCTGTTGCCGCCGGACATCGCGGAGGAACTGGCCAAACTGCAGGATCAGGTGCCCCCCTTCAGCCCCGAGGTGGCGGTGGCCACCATCGAGCGGTCCTTCCGTCAGCCGCTGGACAACATCTTCAGTGAATTCCAGCACGAGCCGGTGGCCAGCGCCTCGATAGCCCAGGTGCATTTCGCCCGCCTGCGCGGCAAGGACGGTCAGCACGTGGGGCGCGAGGTGGCCGTCAAGGTGCTGCGTCCGGGCATGTTGCACGTCATCGAAAAGGACTTGGCGCTGATGCGCTGGATGGCGGCCTGGGTGGAAGGACTGTCCGCAGATGGTCGGCGTCTCAAGCCCCGCGAGGTGGTGGCCGAGTTCGACAGCTACCTGCACGACGAGCTGGATCTGGTGCGCGAAGCCGCCAGTGCCGCCCAACTGCGCCGCAACATGGCGGGACTGAACCTGGTGCTGATCCCGGAGATGTTCTGGGATTACTGCCACAGCGACGTGATCGTGATGGAGCGCATGCAGGGCATCCCGATCAGCCAGACCCAGCGCCTGCGCGAGGCCGGGGTGGACCTGAAGAAGCTGGCGCGTGATGGCGTGACCATCTTCTTCACCCAGGTCTTCCGTGACGGTTTCTTCCACGCGGACATGCACCCGGGCAATATCTTCGTCAGCACGGACCCGGCCACCTTCGGGCGCTATATCTCGCTGGATTTCGGCATCGTGGGTACGTTGACGGAATTCGACAAGGAATATCTGGCGCAGAACTTCACGGCCTTCTTCCGGCGTGATTACAAGCGCGTGGCTGAACTGCACATCGAAAGTGGCTGGGTGCCGCCAGAGACGCGCGTCAACGAACTGGAAGCGGCGGTGCGGTCGGTCTGTGAACCCTATTTCGACCGGCCGCTGAAGGAAATTTCACTCGGCATGGTGCTGATGCGCCTGTTTCAGACTTCGCGCCGTTTCAACGTCGAGATCCAGCCGCAACTGGTGCTGCTGCAGAAGACCCTGCTCAACATCGAGGGCCTGGGGCGCGACCTCGATCCGGATCTGGACCTTTGGAGCACGGCCAAGCCCTTTCTGGAGAAATGGATGGCTGATCAGATTGGCCCCAAACGCCTCTGGGCCGAGCTCAAAAACCAGGCACCGCGCTACGCCAAGCTGCTGCCGGAGCTGCCGCGCCTCTTGCACGACTTCCTGCGGGACAACCAGGGACGCGGGTCGACGGGCGGCGGGCGCCGCACGCTGGAAGCCCTGCTGGCCGAGCAGCGTGCCACGCGCCGTTTGTTGCACATCCTGCTCGCGGCGGGCATTGGTTTTGCAACAGGGGTCTTGCTGATGCAGGCGCTCTGGCACTGGCCCGCGATGGCAGGTGCTTTCGCTGGTTTTTTCCAGGGTCGCTAGGATTTCACCGGATAATCCCGGGGTTTCGCCTGAAACTCCTCGCCGTTTTCAGCATTCCGTTTTTTCACCACCTGCGCTTTCCTCGAAAGGATTGATGGACATGAAGACTTTGACCCCCCGGTTCCGCGGTTTCGTCGCGACCATGGCGCTGGCAGTCACCGGTTTCACAGGCATGGTCTCCAGTGTGGCGGCCGCCGAGGAGCCGGTGCTCAACATCTACAACTGGGCGGACTACATCGCCGAGGACACGATTGCCAATTTCCAGAAGGAAACCGGCATCAAGGTCAACTACGACAATTTCGACAGCAATGAGGCCCTGCATGCCAAGCTGATGGCGGGCATGTCGGGTTACGACATCGTGGTCCCGGGTTCGCACTTCGCCAAGCTGCAGATTCAGGGCGGCCTGCTGATGAAGCTGGACAAGTCCAAGATCCCCAATCTGAAGAATCTCGATCCCGCCATTCAGGCGCAACTGGCCAAGGTGGACCCGGGTAACGAGCATCTGGTGGACTGGCTTTGGGGTTACACCACGGTGGGCATCAACGTCGACCAGGTCAAGAAAGCCCTGGGAAGCACGCCGATGCCGGCCAATGCCTGGGATCTGGTGTTCAAGCCGGAGTACGCCTCCAAGCTCCAGAAATGCGGTATTTCCGTCCTGGACACCGCGTCGGAAATCATGCCGATCGCGCTCAAGTACATTGGCAAGGACCCGCGCAGCAAGAATCCCGTGGACTACGCCGAAGCTGGCAAGATGCTGAAGGCTGTCCGCCCCTACGTGGGCCGCTTCGCCGGTTCGGGTTCTGATTACATCGATCAGATGGCCAGCGGCCAGCTTTGCGCCGTGGTCGGCTGGTCTGGCGACATCATGATCGCCAAGGACAAGTCCAACGAAGCCGGCAAGCCGCAGAACCTGCAGGTGATGCTGCCCAAGATGGGCGGCTTGCTGTTCTTCGACACCATGGCCATCCCCAAGGACGCCAAGCATCCGGAGAACGCGCACAAGTTCATCAACTACATCCTGCGTCCCGAGGTGCATGCTTCCCTGACCAACGCGGTGTTCTACGCCAACCCGAACAAGGCGAGCATGAAGTTCGTCAATCCGCTGCTGGCCAAGGACCCGGCCGTGTTCCCGGATGCTGCGGGCATGGCCTCGATGATCGCGCCTGACACGCCGGACGCCGCCACCATGCGCCTGATCACTCGCACCTTCACCAATTTCAAGGTGGACCGCTGATCGGCTTTCGTTTCGCACGCAGACCCGCTCCAGACTTACTTCGTTTCATCATGCCTATCTACGCCTACAAGTGCAGCGCCTGCGGCCTTGCCAAGGACGTGCTGCAGAAAATCTCCGACCAAGCGTTGTCCACCTGCCCGAACTGCGGCAAGGACACGTTCAGCAAGCAAGTCACTGCGGCTGGATTCCAGCTCAAGGGCAGCGGCTGGTATGTCACGGACTTCCGTGGCGGTTCAGGCGGTGGTTCCGAATCGTCTGGAGGTGGTTCCAGTGGTGGCGCCTCCAGCGAGTCGGGTGGTGGGGGCAGCTCCAGCTCATCCGAAGGCAGCGGCACGACGACCGCCGCCTCGGCTTCGGGGCACAGCTGTGGCTCGGACTGTGGTTGTGCCTGAACCCGAGGGTTCGGGTTGCCCTGTGAGATGGCAATGACAATGAAGATGGCAGGAGTACTTCCGTGATGGCGAAGTTCCGAAAATGGTTGCTGGCCGGCTTGCTGGTGCTGGTGCCGCTCATCATCACCCTATGGGTGCTGAACTGGGTCATAGGTACCTTGGACCAGACCCTGGGCATCCTGCCTGTGGCCTGGCATCCGGACAATCTGCTGGGCTTTCACATTCCCGGTTTGGGGGTGATTTTTGCCCTGGGTGTGGTGCTGGGGATTGGGGCCATGGCGTCCAACATCATCGGCAATCGGCTGATTGCCTGGGGCAATGCCCTGGTGCAGCGCATTCCCGTGGTGCGAGGCATCTACTCCGGCGTCAAGCAGGTCTCGGACACCTTGTTTTCCGAGAAGGGCAACGCCTTCCGACAGGCCGTGCTGGTGCAGTGGCCCCGTCCAGGCATGTGGACCATCGGCTTCGTGACCGGTGCGCCCGGGGGCGAACTGGTCAAGCACCTGCAGGGCGACTACCTGAGTGTCTACGTGCCCACCACGCCTAACCCGACGGGGGGCTATTTCGTGATGCTCAAGGCCAGTGATTGCGTGGTGCTCGACATGAGCGTGGACGCGGCCCTGACCTATGTGATTTCCATGGGCGTGATCGCGCCGGGCGCCAAAACGCCCGGCGATGCTGAACCGCCGGTCTGAGCGCCCACGGCGTTTTCCGATTCCTTCCCCCCGAACGAGCTAGAAAGAGAAAATTTTCATGTCCATGCGCTCCCACTACTGCGGTCTCGTGACCGAGGCCCTGCTGGGCCAGACCGTCACCTTGTGTGGCTGGGTCAACCGCCGGCGCGACCATGGTGGCGTGATCTTCGTGGACCTTCGAGACCGTGAAGGTTATGTCCAGGTGGTCTGCGACCCGGACCGTCCCGAGATGTTCAAGGCCGCCGAGGACTTGCGCAACGAGTTCTGCGTCCAGATCAAGGGTTTGGTGCGCGCGCGTCCCGCAGGCACGACCAACGACGGCCTCAAGAGCGGCAAGATCGAAGTTTTGTGCCACGAACTGACCGTGCTCAATCCCTCGGTGACGCCGCCGTTTCAACTGGACGACGAGAACCTGTCCGAGACCACGCGCCTCACGCACCGCGTGCTGGACCTGCGCCGTCCTTACATGCAGAACAACTTGATGCTGCGCTACCGCGTTGCGATGGAGGTGCGCAAGTTCCTGGACGCCAACGGCTTCATCGATGTTGAGACGCCGATGCTGACCAAGAGCACCCCCGAGGGCGCGCGCGATTACCTGGTGCCCAGCCGCGTGCACGACGGCATGTTCTTCGCCTTGCCGCAATCGCCCCAGCTCTTCAAGCAACTGCTGATGGTGGCTGGCTTCGACCGCTACTACCAGATCACCAAGTGCTTCCGCGACGAGGATCTGCGCGCTGACCGTCAGCCCGAGTTCACGCAAATCGATATCGAGACTTCCTTCCTGACCGAGCAGGACATCCGCGACATGTTCCAGGGCATGATCAAGACTGTGTTCCAGAACGTGCTGGGCATCGACTTGGGTGAGTTCCCGGTCATGGCGTATTCCGAGGCCATGCATCGCTTTGGCTCCGACAAGCCCGACTTGCGCGTCAAGCTCGAATTCACCGAGCTGACGGACGTGATGAAGGACGTGGACTTCAAGGTCTTCTCCACGCCGGCCCAGACCAAGGGCGGCCGTGTGGTCGCCCTGCGCGTGCCGGGTGGCGGCGAGATGAGCCGTGGCGAAATCGACGCCTACACCGAGTTTGTCAAGATCTATGGCGCCAAGGGCCTGGCCTGGATCAAGGTCAACGAGGTGGCCAAAGGCCGCGACGGTCTACAGTCGCCCATCGTCAAGAACCTGCACGATGCCGCGATCGCCGAGATCCTGAAGCGCACGGGCGCAAAAGATGGTGACCTGATTTTCTTTGGCGCGGACAAAGCCAAGATCGTCAACGACAGCATAGGCGCGCTGCGCATCAAGATCGGCCACAGCGAGTTTGGCAAGAAGAGCGGCCTGTTCGAGGCCCGCTGGGCGCCGATGTGGGTGGTCGATTTCCCCATGTTCGAGTACGACGAGGACGAGCAGCGCTGGAGCGCCGTGCACCACCCGTTCACCGCGCCCAAGGACGGTCACGAGGACTGGATGGTCACCGACCCCGAGAAGTGCATCGCCAAGGGCTACGACATGGTGCTCAACGGCTGGGAAATCGGCGGCGGCTCGGTGCGTATCCATCGCGCCGACGTGCAGGCCAAGGTGTTCGATGCGCTCAAGATCGGTCCTGACGAGCAGCGACTGAAGTTCGGCTTCCTGCTCGACGCGCTGCAGTATGGTGCGCCTCCCCACGGCGGCTTGGCCTTCGGCCTGGACCGTATCGTCACGCTGATGACGGGCGCCGAATCCATCCGCGACGTGATTGCCTTCCCCAAGACCCAGCGTGCGCAATGCCTCTTGACCCAGGCCCCGAGTCCGGTGGACGAGAAACAGTTGCGAGAACTGCACATCAAGCTGCGTAACCCGCAGCCGGTTTGAGCCCGTAGCGGCAATCGTCATCCCGCTCGGTGCACGGCCGGAGGGGCGCTGACCTGGAGCGCAAAGATGACAACGTGATGGCAAAAGGCGTCTTCGGACGCCTTTTTTCATGGAGTTTGCGCAAGCATGGACTCGGGCATGCCTTGTGCATACGCCGCACGTGCATGGGCTGACAGCAGCCGGGCCTCGAGAATGGGGCGGGCCGTGCTGCCGTGGCGCCTGTGGATGCGGCTGTGTTCTGCGCGTTCAGGTTCAGGTCGGCTAGGTGTGCCGAGGCGTGAAATGGACGCGGTGTCACGCGCTTCTAGTATGCTAGTTACAATTTTAAAAACCCGGGGAGGGGTTTCATGTCATCCACCGATACCTTGCCTGCGCCAGAGCAATGGTTGCGTTACATGCCCGGCGTCGAACGCCAGCGCCAGGAACTGCGCCTCGTCGAGAATGCCTGGGATCAGCTGTCCCTCCTGTCCTCCTTTTCATTGCTCTCGTCCAACGCGTCGTCGGGTGGTGATTTGGCCCGCGCCCGGCAGGATTTTTCCTCCCTGTCCATCGAGTTGATGCATGGCCTGGCCGCCGAGGCTGTGCACAACTGCGTGGATGACTTGAGCAGCCGCGCCCAAATCTGCATCGACGTGCTGGTGCGCAATCTGTTCGAGCGCACTGCCGATATCGGTTTTTTCTCGACCGACGTGGGCATCGCCCATTTCCTGGGTGCGCCTGCGGACGAGCGTCGTCCCGAACAGATCGCCAGCCGTCTGCGCCAGTACGCCAGCAAGTACACCGTCTACGACAACATTTATCTGTTCGACGCGCAGTGCCAGCTGGCTGCGGCCCTGCACGAGGGTCCGGGCCTGGCTGTGGGGGCCGCGGCGCAGGGTGAGGACGTGAACTTCCTGCGCCAGGTCATGGCCAGTGACGCGCCCTATGCCGAGGACTACGCCGTCCGCGACTTCATCGGCCAGAGCTATCCGTGCTTGGCATATGCCCACCGGGTCGAGGCGGGCGGCCAGGTGGTGGGCGTGCTGGTGCTGAGCTTCAAGATGTCGGATGAAATGCTGGCGCTCTTCGCCTCCATCCAGGGCAAGGACCGTGAACATGGCGGGGATGTGGTGCTGGCCCTGGTGGATGCCCACGGCGAGGTGCTGGCCTCCAGTGACACACACCAATTGCCCCTGGGCTGGCGGGTGCGCTGCGACCTTCCGCCGGAACTGGCCTCGGGCGCCTTCATGCTGCAGCACTTCAGCCGTCGTTACCTGGCCGTCGTGCGCGAGGCCCGCAGCTTCCAGGGCTATGCCGGACCGGGCTGGCGCGGTCTGGCCTTGCTGCCGCTGGACGTGGCTTTTGACGATGCCACGAGCTCGGAACACAGCGCCCTGATCAAGGAACTGGCCGGCAACGCGGATTTCCTGTCCGAGGAGCTGCGTGAAATTCCTCGGCGCTCGGTGGCGATCCAATCGGCGCTGGAGCGCTCGGTCTGGAACGGTCTGCTCGAACTCAACCAGATGCAGGACGGCACCGAGGGCCGTAACGAGGTGGCCGCACCGCGCGACCTCTTGTTCGCCAAGACCCTGTTGTCCGAGATTGGCGCCACCGCACGCAAGACTGCGCGGGCATTTTCCAGCGCGCTGGAGGACCTGTACGGCGTGGTGACCCGCTCCATCCTGCGTGATGGACAGAGTCGGGCCGATCTGGCCATGCAGATCCTCGACCGTAATCTCTACGAACGCGCCAATGATTGCCGTTGGTGGGCGCTCACGCCCCAGTTCGCCGAAACCCTGGCTGCTGGTCGAGTGGGCTGTGAACAGGCCACAGCCGTGTTGCGGGACATCAACGCGCTCTACACGGTGTACAGCAGCCTGGTGCTGTTCGATCGCCAAGGCCGGGTGATGGCGGTTTCCAACCCCGCGCAGCAGGACCTGGTGGGCACCCCGCTGGACGAAGAGTGGGTGGCGCGTTGCCTGCGTCTGTCCAGCGCGCAGGAGTACGTGGTCAGCGCCTTCGCGCCCAGTCGTTTTTATGACCGCGGCTCGACCTTCATCTACGCCGCCGCGGTGCGTGATGCCGCTGCGGTCTCCGGCAGCTTGGCCGGGGCCAACCTGGGTGGCATCGCCATCGTGTGGGATGCCGCGCAACAACTCCAGTCCATCCTGGGCGATTGCGCCGAGGGTTGTGGGGACCGGGACATGCTGGCGTTCATCGACAGCCGTGACCAGTTGGTGCTCGCTCACGGGCAGGCGGAGGCGGTGGCAATGCTGGGGACCGAGGGCGTCATCGAGTCCTGCCGCACGGGTGGGCGCATGGTCAACCTGGCTGGGCACCTGCACGGCGTGGGCATGGCGCGGGGTGCGGGCTATCGCGAGTTTCGCGCGCGCGATGGTTACGACCATGGCTTGAGTTGCCTGGCTCTGCGGCATCTGTGCGAGCGCAAGCCGGCGGGCGCCGCATTGCCCGCGCCGCAGAACCAGGGCGCGCGCGTGGATGCGACGCAGCGCGTGCAGATGGCCACCTTCATGCTGGGCAGCTATTGGTTGGGAATCGACGCGGCCCTGGTCGTGGCCGCCGCGCCGGATGCGACCGCGCTGGGAGCTGGGCCGGTGCGTCTGCCCTTTATTGGCTTGGCGCCCATCGGCAACCGGGTTTGCCCCTTGATGGATTTACGCAGCATCGTGCGTGACGATGCCGGGCGAGGGGCGACGGACCTTGTGCGTGTCGCGCAACAGCCAGGGGCCGAGGGACAAGCCGCGGCGCAGGAGGGGGGGGCGGCAAGCCGCATCCCACAGGTTCAGCGCGCGGCCCACCCGGACCGGCAACTGATCATCGTGCGGGTGCCGCTCGAGGAAGGCGGCATGCGTGAACTGGCGCTGCGCGTGGACGCCTTGGGCCCGATGCTCGACCTGGATCGCCGCAAGTTCCAACCCGTGGGTTTTGGTGTGCAGACGGCCTTGATCGACGCCGTGATCGGCGTGCCCGTGACCGCCTCGCAAGGCGTGCCTGCGGCTGGCGCCATGTCGGTCAGCATGTTGTGTCAACTGTCCATGGCTTGGCTCAAGCAATGCGCGGCCGGCGCTCTGCCGACCAACGCGCAGGACCAGGACCTGGCGGCCTTGCTGCAGGCGCACCAGGAGGGGTGACAGGTCGTATGGTGGAGTCAGCCTGTCTGGCCGGCATGGGCCCATGGGCATCGGCGTACCGGCGCGCCCGAGGGGCGAGCTCAGGGCGGGTCGAGTTCGTCTGCAGCGACACCCGCTCGTTTCTTGGGGGTGCGGCACCATGACCCAGGCCGTGGCCGGGGGTTACAAGATTCCTCAGTCCGTGCTGGTGCTCATCCACACACCGGCCTTGGACGTGTTGTTGATCCAGCGCGCGGACACGCCCGAGGGCCAGCCTGCGTACTGGCAGTCCGTCACCGGCTCCAAGGACCACGCCGATGAGCCATATGCCGTCACTGCCTGGCGCGAAGTGCGTGAGGAAACCGGCATCGATGCCCGCCTGACGTCTCAGGGCTTGAGGGATTGGGGACTGGAAAACGTCTACGAAATCTACCCCTGGTGGCGCAAGCGTTATGCCCCGGGCGTGACGCACAACACCGAGCACCTGTTCAGCCTGTGCGTGCCTGCGGGCACGTCGATCCGCCTGGCGCCCCGCGAGCACCTGGCCCACCAATGGTTGCCTTGGCGCGAAGCAGCCCAGGTTTGCGCGTCCGCCAGCAACGCCGAGGCCTGCCTACTGTTGCCACGTTTTGCCGACCCGGCTGCGGCTGTTGCCCCGGAGTCGTGAAAAAATGCGGGCCATGCAGCCCGCACCCCGTCCAGGCTTACAGGAACCCGCGTCTGGCCACCAAGCCGTGACCTTGCGGGTGGCCACCTACAACATCCACAAAGGCGTGCTGGGTCTGGGACCACGCCGCCGCTTGGAGATCCACAATCTGAGCCTGGCCGTTGAACAGCTCGATGCCGACATCGTCTGTCTGCAGGAAGTGCGCAAACTCAACCACCGCGAGGCCGCGCATTTCAGCCGTTGGCCCGAGCTGCCCCAGGCCGACTACCTGGCCCCCGAAGGGTATGAGGCCCTCTACCGCACCAATGCCTATACCCGCCATGGCGAGCATGGCAACGCCATGCTGTCGCGTTGGCCGTTGCTGGCCGCGGGGCATGAGGACATGTCCGACCATCGTTTCGAGCAGCGTGGCCTGCTGCACGGCCTGGTGTCCGTGCACGGGCACAATGTGCATGTGCTGGTCGTGCATCTGGGGCTGATTCGGGCCAGTCGCGTGCGTCAGGCCGCGCAACTGGACCGGTACATCCGCCGGGAGATTCCGCCGCAGGCGCCCTTGATCGTCGCGGGAGACTTCAACGACTGGGGCGAACGGGTGCATCGGCATTTCGAGGCCATGGGCCTGCAGACCTGGGAACCTGCCACGCACCCGACTTTCCCGGCCCGATTGCCCCTGGTGCAACTGGACTATGTCTACGTGCGCGGACTGACGCCGAGCCGCGTGCAGGTGCCACGGGGACGCGCCTGGTGGCGCATGTCGGACCATCTGCCCCTGATTGCCGAATTCAGCCTGTCCCCATGAGGTTCTCATGCAGCCACTGAGGCAGGCCAGGCGGCATCTGCGCCCCATACGCGATTGGGCCATTCGTCGGCGCGCGACGCAGCGCGTCCTGCGTCGCATGCTGCGGCGGGCGGCCCGGATGGTGACCCTGCGTCCAGGCCATCAGGTGCATCTGCTGCAAGGTGGGGCAGAGCTGTTCCCTGCCATGGTGCAGGCCATGGCGGGGGCGCGGCATGAAATCCGGCTTGAAACCTACATCTTCTGGCACGACGAAGCCGCGCTCAAGATCGTCGATGCCTTGGTGCAGGCCGCCGAGCGTGGCGTGGCCGTCTGGCTGTTGGCCGATGGGGTCGGAACGCCCCAGCTCCCGCCGGCCTGGGCCCGCCGTCTGAGCCAGGCCGGCGTGCGCTGGCGGTTGTACAAGCCGGGTGGGGCCTGGTTGCGCTGGTTGTCCTTGCTGCGTCCGAGCCGCTGGCGACGCTTGCATCGCAAGCTGTGCGTGATCGACGGCGAAATCGCCTTCTGCGGCGGTATCAATGTGCTGGATGACAAGATCGACCCCAACCATGGCCGCCTCCACGCCCCGCGCTTTGACTTCGCGGTGTGCGTGCAGGGGCCCTTGGTGAGCGTGGCGCATGAGGCCATGACGCAGATCTGGCGGCGCTGGCAACCGCAGGATTGGTTGCGCGACGCGCGCAACAGCCGGCATATCGCCCACAATCCATCGCAGGCTGATGGTCATCCCCATGACGGCGCGGCTGCGGGGCGAGCGACGGGTTCCGCACGGGCGGCGCTGCTGCTGCGCGACAACCTGCTGCACCGCAGACACATCGAACGTGCCTACCGCCGGGCCATCGCGGCGGCGCGCGAGGAAATCATCATTGCCAACGCCTACTTTCTTCCTGGTCGCAAGTTGCGCCAAGCCTTGATCGAGGCGGTCCGACGCGGGGTACAGGTTCGCCTACTGCTGCAAGGGCGTTACGAATACTTCATGCAGTACCACGCGGTACGCACCGTCTATGGCACGCTGCTGGCGGCGGGTGTGGAGATCCACGAATACTCCGCCAGTTTCCTGCATGCCAAGGTGGCGGTGATCGACGCCGTGAGTCGGGCCCCTGGCGCGAAACCCTGGGCCACCGTGGGCTCGTCCAACCTGGACCCGCTGAGCCTCCTGCTCGCGCGCGAAGCCAATGTGGTGGTCGAAGACGCCCTTTTCGCCGCCGACCTGCGCGAGCGCCTGCTGGAGGCCATGCGCAGCGGGGGGCGCGTGGTCGCCGCCGATTTTGCGCGCCGTCCCTGGCGCCAGCGTTTCCTCGACCGGCTGGCCCTGGGGGCGGTCCGGCTGGCTTTGTTCGTGCTCGGGCAGAGGTATTAGGCCCCTGGTAGGATCGTTCCATGACTTCCTCCCTCATTCCCGCCGCCTTGTCCACCCTCGCAGCCGCCGACGAAGGCGTGCCGGTTTCCGTCAAGATCCGCGAGCGTGTGAAGGCCGCCAAGCAGCGCTTTCACGCCAACGACAACATCGCCGAGTTCATCCGTCCTGGCGAGTTGGAGGCCTTGCTGGATGAGGTGGAAAGCAAGATGCAAGGGGTGCTCGACAGCCTGGTGATCGACACCGCCAACGACCACAACACGGAAAGCACCGCGCGGCGTGTCGCCAAGATGTACCTGAACGAAGTGTTCAAGGGGCGTTACCTGCCTGCGCCGCGCATCACGGAGTTTCCGAATGCCGAGCATCTGAACGAGTTGATGATCGTTGGCCCCATCACCGTGCGCAGCGCCTGCAGTCACCATTTCGTGCCGGTCATCGGTCGGCTCTGGATCGGCGTCATGCCCAACCAGTCCACCAACGTGATTGGTCTGTCGAAGTACGCGCGCCTGGCGGAGTGGGTGATGAGCCGTCCGCAGATCCAGGAAGAGGCCGTGGTGCAGCTCGCCGACCTGATCATGCAAAAGACCCGGCCCGATGGCCTGGCCCTGGTGATGGAGGCCACGCACTACTGCATGTCCTGGCGCGGCGTGCGCGACATGGACAGCAAGATGCTCAATTCCGTGATGCGCGGCGTGTTCCTCAAGGACGCGGTGCTGCGACAGGAATTTTTGTCCCTGATTCCGCGCCATCAATAGGCGGCTCGACCTGGGGCTGTGCTTGAGATTCCCAGTCCAGGCCGTTGTTCCGCTCCTGGCCGTTGCCTTGCTGCTCGGCGGCTGTGGCACGCCACAGCTCTTTTACGACCGGACAGAACTGCGGCACGATCCCTTGCCGGAAAGACAGGTGCGCGCCCTGCCAGAGGAAATCCTGCGCCGCCTCGATGGGCGCCGCGCGGTCTGGGTGGATGTGGACGGCAAGGAGACGGTCTTGAACGCGGCGACCTTGCCGCAGCTGCCGACGGCAGAGTTGGGCGCCTTGTGGGCCGCGCTGCTGCTGGGGCGCACCGGTGGTGAGTACGACATGCGCATTCATGTCGCCGGCAAAGGGCCATCGCCGATTTCCGTGCTCATCGGCGGGAACGACAGCCTGCGCATCCTCTCGTCGCGCGGTGACGCGCCTCGCGAGGCAGTGCTTACCGAGGCCAAGATCCGCGAACGTTTCGGACTGCAGCGCAGCTTCCAGGGTGAATGGAGCGAGGCTGAGCGCCAGGCGCTGACCGAGTCACTCGCGTTGCTGCAGCCCGGGGAGTTGGCGGTCCTGCGGACGGTGCGTTTCGAGCGCAGCCAGCGTGATCTGGGGCGGGACAAAGCCGCGCGTTATGAACTGGACGGCTGCCTGGCGCGGATCACCCTGTATCCGGCGGGCGCGGGGTTCAACCGCTATCTCTTCGTGGGGGATGTCATCGCGCCGCGTGACGCGGTGCTCTTTCCCTTGCTGCACGAAATTGGCCACGTCGTGGAGCGGGCGCCCGCACGGCGCGCGCTGTGCGCCGCCGAGAGTCACCGTGTCGCCGCTGAGAAGCACCGCAGCGATGCCTGGCGCTTGCGCGATCAGCCGGCGCGCTACCACGCGCTGATCCGGCGGCATGAGGATCTGGTGCGTCGCTACGACGAATTGATTGCCGAGGCCGAGCGGCTGAGGAGCCCCGGTCCGGTGATCACGGCCTATCTGCGCGCGCTGGCCGGTCAACCGCCGCCGACCGACTACGGTCGTGAATCCGCTCAGGAATCGTTCGCTGAATCCTTTGCCCTGTTCCATGCCGATCCTCAGGCGTTGTCGCGGGCACGTCCCGCTGTGTACCGCTGGTTTGCATCGGGGGGGCATGTCAAAGCCATGAATGCCGCCATGGCGGGCATCCTGGAAGTTGATGAGGATGGCGTCGACGAGGTGCCGTGGTGAGCGTGCCGGCGCCAACTCGATGTGCAGGGGCCCCGTAGGGCGCGTCAGGCGTTGGGGAAGCGGAAGCTCGTTGCGAGCCGCAACCCGCCTCAAACCTGCGGGCGGGCGGCAGGGGCGCTGGGGCCGTCCCCCGGGCGCAGGGCCGTGTCCTGCAGCTTGCTGGCCACCTGAACCATGGCCAGTGCGGCCGGCGCACCCGGCATAGCCTGCATCAGCAGTTGGCGACGCATCACCGCCTGGCGCACGGCCGGGTCGCTGGGGATATCGCCCAGATGGATCAGTCGCCCGGTTTCACCCGCATGGGCGGGGCGTTCAACACCTTCCGTCCCCTCAGGCACCACGAAACGCTCCACGACCTGCTGCAGTTGCAGGGTGATGGCACGCCCATCACCAGGCCGGCTGGCCTGATTGACGATCATGTGGATGCGGGGGCGCCTTTGCTGGCTGACCAGCACCTTGATGGTGGCGTAAGCGTCGGTCAGGGAGGTCGGCTCGGGCGTGGCGACCAGCAGCACCTCGGATGCGAGCGAGATCGCGAACAGCACGGCGTCGGAGATGCCCGCACCCGTGTCCAGCAGCACCACGTCGTACCGGGGTGTGAGGGAACGCAACACCTGCGTGAACTTCTCGCGCATGTCGGGCGTGAGGCGGGCGTACTCGGCCATGCCCGAGCCCCCCATCAAGACCGAAAAACCGCCTGGTGCGGGGACGATGGCCTGCTCCAGCTTGGCCTTGCCGGTCAGCACGTCGTGCAGGGTGGTGCGGGCGTAGAGGTTGAGCACTACATCGAGGTTGGCCAGGCCCAGGTCGGCGTCCAGCACCAGCACGCGCAGCCCGCGCCGCGCAAGCGCGGCCGCCAGATTGGCCGAAACAAAGGTCTTGCCCACGCCACCTTTGCCGCTGGTGACAGCCAACACCTTGCCAGGCCCCTGTCCCTGGGGGGGCATGGGCCGCGACGACGGCTTGGATGATGGAGCGGGGGGCGCCGCAGGCGCTCGAAATGTGGACACCGGCAATGGAAGGACAGGGTTGGGGGACTGTAAGGAACGGTAAAGTCTATCGGCCTCACGGCGACGCCGGGGCGGGGAATACCGTGGAGGAAAGCCTGCAAATCAGGCGTTCAGTGACCGTTTTTCGGCGGCGGCCAGACGCTTGTGTCAGCTCTGTCGCGGAGTTGATCACGCATGTGCGTGACCACAGATTGGACAAGACGGATTGCGCGGCACCTGCACCTCGCTCCAGCGCATGCGCAGGCCATCCAGCATCAGCAGCCGACCGGTCAAGGGCGCTGCCGGTTGGGCGAGGGCGCCCGATGGACCCATCATGAGCAGCCGCAGGGCCTCCGCAGCCTGCGTGGCGCCGATGATGCCGACCAGGGGGGCGAACACGCCCATGGTGGAGCACAGGACTTCTTCGAATGCTTCACGCGGATCGAACAGGCAGGCGTAGCAGGGGGAATCTGCCCGTCGGGGGTCATAAACGGCGATCTGCCCATCGAAGCGGATCACCGCGCCGGAAACCAGGGGTTTTTTCGCGTGGACGCAGGCGGCATTCACCGCCTGCCGGGTGGCGTAGTTGTCGCTGCAGTCGAGCACCACGTCGGCCTCGGCGACCAGGGTAGCCAGCAGATCGGCGTCGGCGCGCTGGGCCAGGGGCCGCAGGCGCACGCCCGGGTTGAGGGCCTCCATGGCGCTGACGGCGGAAGCCACCTTGGGCATGCCCACGCGCGCCGTGCTGTGGGCGATCTGACGTTGCAGATTGGTCAGATCCACCGTGTCGGGATCCACCAGGGTGATCAGTCCGGCGCCGGCGCCGGCACCGACGCCTGCCGCAGCCAGATACAGCGCGGCGGGTGAACCCAGCCCGCCCGCGCCGATCAGCAGGACCCTGCCGTCCAGGATGCGCTGCTGGCCCTCGACACCGATTTCATCCAGCAGTATGTGCCGCGAATAACGCAGCAACTCCTCATCGGTCATGGACTGGGCGCCGACTTAGTTTTCTTTCGGCGCGTCCTTGCGTTCGGTCAAGGTCTTGCTGACCATCACCGGCCGGCCCTTGAGCTGGTTCAGCGCCTGCATGAGCTGGAAGTCGTCCGCGCTGCCGTACTCAGGCAGCTTGCGCTCGGCCGGCGGCTTCTTGGCTTCTTCCTCCAGGCGCTTGAGCGCGGCATCGCGTGCCTTGGCGCGCTCATCCGACAGGCGTTTCTCTTCCTTGCTGTCGCCATTGGACAGGTGCTTGTCCAGGTCCGCCTCGCGGGTGCGCAGGGCGGCGAACAGATCACCCTCGGGGGTTTCATCCACCAGCACGTCGGGCAGGATGCCCTTGGCTTGGATGGAGCGGCCCGCGGGCGTGAAATAACGCGCGGTGGTGATCTTCAGGCCCGTGTCTGGCCCCAACGGCCGCACGGTCTGGACCGATCCCTTGCCGAAGGTCTGGCTACCCATCAACGTGGCGCGCTTGTGATCCTGCAGGGCACCGGCGACGATCTCGCTGGCGGACGCGGAACCTTCGTTGACCAGCACCACCAAGGGTACTTTTTTCAGGGCGGCGGGCAGGCGCTTGAGCGGGTCGGGCCCGCTGCGGCGCAGGTAGTGCTCGGGTGTCGCCTTGAAGGTGTACTTGCTTTCCGCCAACTGGCCATCGGTGGAAACCACCGTCACGTTCTCGGGCAGGAAGGCCGCGGAAATCGCCACAGCCGCATCCAGCAAGCCACCGGGGTCGTTGCGCAGGTCCAGCACCAGGCCCTTGAGGTTGGGCTCCTGCTTGTAGATGTCGCCGATCTTGCGGACGAAATCTTCAACCGTGCGTTCTTGGAACTGCGACAGGCGCACCCAGGCGTAACCCGGCTCGATCACCTTGCCCTTGACGGACTGGGTTTTGATCTCCTCGCGCACGATGGTCACTGGGAAGGACCGGTTTTCATCCTTGCGGAAGATGGTCAGGATGACCTTGGTATTTGGTTCGCCGCGCATGCGCTTGACGGCTTCGTTCAGCGTCAGGCCCTTCACGGCGGTGTCGTCGATGCGGGTGATCAGGTCATTGGTCTTGAGCCCGGCGCGATCGGCCGGCGAGCCCTCGATCGGGGAAACGATCTTGACCAGTCCGTCTTCCTGAGTGATCTCGATGCCCACGCCCACGAATCGTCCGGAGGTGCCTTCGCGGAATTCCTTGTAGCTCTTCTTGTCGAAGTACTGGGAATGCGGGTCCAGGCTGGATACCATGCCCGAAATCGCGTCTGTGATGAGTTTTTTCTCGTCTACGGGTTCGACGTAGTCGCTCTTGATCAGGCTGAAGACGGCAGCCAACTGCTGCAGCTCTTCCAGCGGCAGCGGCGCGGCCGCGTTGCGTGCCACGGTTTGCAGCGACACCGTGGTGAGCGCGCCCGCGAGCACGCCCAGTGAAACCCAGCCTGCGATTTTCAGTTTTTGCCCCATGGTATTTGCCCGAGGAAGTAGGAGGCTCGAATGAAGAGGCCTAAGTATGGTTTTTCCCGCCCGCGCCTAGCGGGCGGAATCCGTAGCCAATATACACGGTCGCGCCTTTCTTGGGGCCTGCCAGGGGCATGGACTTGGTAACGGCCTGAACCTGAAGTGGCCTGTCCTGCGTATTCAGGTGCCCTGTCGCGCCACCGCAGCTGCTGCCGTGGCGGCCGCTTGTGCGTCGCCCAGGTAATAGTGGCGGATGGGCTTCAGGTCTGCGTCCAGCTCATAGACCAAGGGGATCCCATTGGGGATGTTCAGGCCCACGATGTCTGCGTCCGAAATCCCGTCCAGGTGCTTGAGCAGGGCTCGGATGGAGTTGCCGTGCGCCGCAACGACCAAGCGTTTGCCCGCCTGGATGGCAGGGGCCATGCTCTCGTTCCAGAATGGGATCACCCTTGCCACCGTGTCCTTCAGGCATTCGGTCAGAGGGATATCGCCCTGCGCCAATTCGGCATAGCGTCGATCGCCGCGTTCGCTGCGCGGATCGGTGGCCTCCAGCGCGGGCGGTGGCGTGTCGTAGCTGCGGCGCCAGACCAGGACCTGCTGCTCGCCGTATTGCCGGGCCATGTCGGCCTTGTTCAGCCCCTGCAATGCGCCATAGTGGCGCTCGTTCAGGCGCCAATCCTTGACCACGGGCAGCCAGGTGCGATCCAAACCGTCCAGCACATGCCAGAGGGTGTGGATGGCGCGCTTGAGGACGCTGGTGTAGGCCAGGTCGAAGTCATAACCCTCGGCCTTCAACAACTGACCTGCGGCCATGGCCTGAGCCACGCCGGTGGGGGTGAGGTCCACATCCGTCCAGCCGGTGAAGCGGTTTTCCAGGTTCCAGGTCGATTCACCGTGGCGGATGAGCACGAGTTTGTACATGTGGCTTGAGTATGGGTAAGGAGGACGTTTTTGCGCAGTGCAGCCCTCCATTTTAAAATCCCTTTTTTATAGAACCGGTGCAAGGACTTCCGTGGACTTCATTCTTCAAAACTGGGCCCTGATTCTTGTGGCCCTCGTTTCCGGCCTGCTGCTGCTGCGACCCGCCTTGAGTGGGGCCGGCGCGCTCACGCCAGCTGCCGCCGTGCAGCTCATCAACCGTGAAAAAGCCGTGCTGGTCGATGTCAGCAGCGCCGACGAATACGCGGCGGCGCATGCCAATGGCGCGAAAAGCGTGCCCCTGGCGCAACTGAAGGAGCAACTGCCGCAGGCGGTGAAGAACAAGGCGGTGCCGGTGATCTTCATGTGCGCCAGTGGCGCCCGCGCGTCTGCTGCGGCCCGCATGGCCAAGGGCCTGGGTTACGACCGCGCCGTCGCCCTGGCCGGCGGTCTGAAGGGCTGGAGCGCGGCCAACCTGCCCGTGGCCTCCTCGGGCAAGGCCCAGGACGGTAAAACCGCCAAGGCCTGAGCCATGCAGCACGTCAAGATGTACACCACGGCGGTCTGCCCCTATTGCATGCGCGCCAAGCAATTGCTCAAGGCCCGTGGCGTGGAGCAGATCGAGGAAATCCGCATCGATGTCGATCCGGCCCAGCGTGACCAGATGATGGCCACGACCGGTCGCCGCACGGTGCCGCAGATCTTCATCGGCCAGACGCATGTCGGCGGTTGCGATGACCTGATGGCGCTGGATGCGCAGGGTGGTCTGTTGCCCCTGCTCGGTCATACTGCGGCCTGAGCCCTTGCCCTAGACCGTCCATCCTCCGTGCGCGACATCCCCCGGCCTTGACGCCGGGGCGTTTCATTTTCATTCCATTCAAAGCAACAACAGAGACCACCATGGCCGAACAGCAACCCGTCTTCCAGATCCAGCGTGTCTACCTGAAGGAGTCCTCGCTGGAGCAACCCAATTCCCCGGCCATCTTCCTCCAAAACGAGCAGCCTTCGGTCGACATCCAGCTCAATGTCGCGGGCGAGCCTGTGGCAGAAGGCATTTTCGAAGTCAGCGTGACGGCCACCGTGACCACCAAGATCGCGGACAAGACCGTGTTCCTGGTGGAGGCCAAGCAGGCCGGCATCTTCGAAATCCGCAACGTGCCCGCGACGCAGATGGGGCCGGTGCTTGGCGTTGTCTGCCCGCAGATTGTTTTCCCCTACCTGCGCGGTAACGTGGCCGACCTGGTGCAGCGCGCTGGCTTTCCGCCCGTGCACCTGCAGGAAATCAACTTTCAGGCGCTTTACGACCAGCAGCAGGCGGGTTCGAATGGCGCCGCAGGACAGCAAGTCCAGTAAGACCGCGGACTGAGATTTTCGAATGAACATCCTGGTTCTGGGCGCGGGTGCATGGGGCACGGCTCTGGCCGTCAGCGCCAGCGGCAACCCGCGCCAGGCCCACCAGGTCACGCTCTGGGCACGCGATGCCGAGCAGGCTCGGGCCATGCAGGCGCAGCACGTGAATGCCCGTTATCTGCCGGGCCTGCCCCTGCCGGAGAACTTGCGCGTCGTCGACGGCGCGAATGTCGCGGCACTTTGCGCCCAGCAGGATCTCGTCATACTGGGCGCACCCATGGCGGGCTTGCGTGCCCTGCTACAGGAACTGCGCGACTGCCGGGCACCGGTTGCCTGGATCTGCAAGGGGTTGGAACGCAGTCTGGGCAGTGAACGCGGCGACGGTAGTGAAGCCATTGCTTTGGGGCTGATGGCCCACGAGGTACAGGCGCAGGTGGCACCAGAGCTGCAGGCCGGCGTTCTGAGTGGCCCCAGTTTTGCGCAAGAAGTCGCCCAGGGCCAACCCACGGCCCTGGTGGCGGCCAGCACCCACGCCCTGGTGCGTGAACGCCTGGTGCAAGCCTTTCACAGCCCGCGCCTGCGCGTCTATGAAAACGACGATCTGGTGGGCGTAGAAGTGGGCGGCGCGGTCAAGAACATCCTGGCCATCGCCACGGGCCTGTGCGACGGCCTCAATCTGGGCCTGAATGCCCGCGCCGCGCTGATCACCCGCGGCCTGGCCGAGATGATGCGTTTTGGCCTCGCGCTCGGCGCGCGCGCCGAGACCTTCATGGGTCTGTCTGGCCTGGGGGACCTCGTACTCACCGCCACCGGTGACCTCAGTCGCAACCGCAAGGTCGGTCTGTTGCTGGCCCAGGGCAAGACCCTGGACGAGGCCGTGACTTCGCTGGGCCATGTGGCCGAAGGTGTCTACTGCGCGCGCACGGTCGCCCAAAGGGCGCGCCACCTGGGCGTGGACATGCCCATCACCGAGGCCGTGGTGGCCCTGCTGGATGGCGAAATGCAACCGCAGCAGGCCGTGCAGGCCTTGATGGAGCGCGAGCCCAGTCCTGAAATCCGTTGATGGAACCTCATGTCCGCGACCCTTCCCGTGCTTGATTACACCGCCGACATGCTGCGCCAACTGGCCGAGGCCGATGTGCACCGCGCCCTGGCGGAAGACGTGGGTGCTGGCGACCTGACGGCCGCGCTGGTGCCCGCCGGCAAGACCGCAAGCGCGCGCATCCTGGCGCGCGAAGCCGCCGTCATCTGCGGCGTCCCCTGGGCCGAGGCCGCTTTGCGGCAGGTGGCGCCGGGCGCGCAATGGACCTGGCGGGTGGCCGAAGGCCAGCGCTGCCAGCCGGACCAGACCGTGCTGGAGATGACGGGACTCGCGCGTGGCCTGCTGACGGCCGAGCGCACCGTGCTCAATTTCCTGCAACTGCTCAGTGCTGTGGCCACGCGCACCGCTGATTACGTGGCTGCAGTGGCGCAAGTGCCGAGCCTGGATGGCGAAACCGGCCGGGTGCGCGCCCGCATCGTCGACACGCGCAAGACCCTGCCCGGCCTGCGACTGGCGCAGAAATATGCCGTCCACTGTGGCGGTGGCTGGAACCACCGCATCGGCTTGTACGACGCGGTGCTGATCAAGGAAAACCACATCGCCGCTGCGGGTGGAGTGACCGAGGTCCTGGCCCAGGTGCGGGCCACGGCGTCCATCACCGCAGTGGCCAAGTTCATCGAAATCGAAGTCGAGACGCTGGCCCAACTGGAAGAAGCCCTACAGGCTGGCGCCACCATGGTGCTGCTGGACAATATGGACCTGCCGACGCTGCGCGAGGCCGTGCGCATCAACGCCGGCCGGGCGATCCTGGAGGTGTCTGGCGGCGTGAACATGGGCACGGTGCGCGAGATCGCGGCCACGGGCGTGGACCGCATCTCGATCGGCGCCTTGACCAAGGATGTGAAGGCGGTCGATTTCTCGATGCGTTTCGTCGATCTCTGACGGTCGACTTGAATGGTGGAGCAGTGATGGACAGCGCAGTCATTGACGTTGAATACGAGCAGCCCGACAACCAGGCTGCGGGATCCACCTGCGCCACGCACCATGCCTGGGCCCGTGTGCCGATCGAGCCCGCGCCGGCCGAGCGCGCCGCGCTCAAGGACAGGATCCGCCGCCTGCTCAAGGAAAAAAATGCGGTCATGGTGTCGCACTACTACGTGCACCCAGACCTGCAGGATCTGGCCGAGGAGACCGGCGGCATCGTCAGCGATTCCCTGGAAATGGCCCGTTTCGGGCGGGACCATGCGGCCCAGACCCTGGTGGTGTCCGGCGTGCGTTTCATGGGCGAGACGGCCAAGATCCTCAGCCCCGAGAAGACCATCCTGATGCCCGACCTGGACGCGACCTGCTCGCTGGACCTGGGTTGCCCGGTGGACGAGTTCAGCGCCTTCTGCGACGCGCACCCCGACCGCACCGTGGTCGTCTACGCCAACACCAGTGCGGCGGTGAAGGCGCGGGCGGACTGGTTGGTCACCTCCAGCTGCGCGCTGGACATCGTGCGTGCCCTGAAGGCCCAGGGCCACAAGATTCTCTGGGCACCTGACCGTCACTTGGGTGCCTACATCGAGCGCGAGACCGGCGCCGACATGCTGATGTGGAATGGCGCCTGCATCGTGCATGACGAGTTCAAGGCCTTCGAGCTGGAAGAGCTCAAGAAGGAACACCCGAAGGCCAAGGTGCTCGTGCACCCCGAATCTCCGCGCGGTGTGGTGGCGCTGGCCGACGCCGTGGGCTCGACCTCGGGCATCCTGAAGGCCGCGAAGGAACTCGACGCGCAGGAGTTCATCGTCGCCACCGACAAAGGCATGATGCACAAACTGCGCACGATCAACCCCGGCAAGACCTTCATCGAAGCGCCCACGGCGGGCAACAGCGCGACCTGTAAGAGTTGCGCGCATTGCCCCTGGATGGCCATGAACGGCCTCGCCGGTGTGGCCCAGGTGCTTGAGACCGGGATGAATGAGGTCCACGTCGATCCCGCGCTGATTCCCCGCGCGCGCCTGCCCATCGACCGCATGCTGGCTTTCACGGCCGCGCAGAAAGCGGGCCAACCGCTCGCGGGTCTGGTGCCCCACCTCGGCGCTGCCTGAGCGCAGGGGCGGCCGGCATTGCAGGGGAGTTTTGTGTCCGCGCTACATAATGGCCGTCCGCGCATCTGAGGCGCACCTGAGTCTGGAGACGCTTTCACCATGTCCCGCAATGTGATTGCCATCTACCCCGGCACCTTCGATCCCCTGACTCTGGGGCACAGCGACGTGGTGCGCCGCGCGGCCCAGCTCTTCGACCAGGTCATCGTCGGCGTGGCGGCGGCCCATCACAAAAAGACCCTGTTCACGCTGGACGAGCGCATGGCCATGGTGCGCGAGGTGCTGCACGACCAGACCAATGTGTCGGTTGAAAGCTTCACGGGCCTGCTGCGGGATTTTGTCGTCGCGCGCAGTGGCAAAGTGGTGATTCGTGGCCTGCGCGCCGTGACTGACTTCGACTACGAGTTCCAACTTGCCGGCATGAACCGCACGCTGATGCCTGACGTGGAAACGGTGTTCCTCACGCCGGGCCTGAATTACCAGTTCATCTCCAGCACCCTGGTGCGGGAGATCGCCGCCCTGGGCGGCGAGGCCGAGAAATTCGTCGATCCCGCGGTCGCGCGACGCCTGGCGGAAAAGATCCGCAGTTCTTCAAGAGGGTAGGCGCCATGGCCCTGATGATCACCGACGAGTGCATCAACTGTGATGTCTGCGAGCCGGAATGCCCGAACGAGGCGATCTTTCTCGGCCCGCAGATCTACGAGATCGACCCGGCGCGCTGCACCGAATGCGTGGGTCATCATGAGCAGCCCCAGTGCGTGCAGCTCTGCCCCGTGGCCTGCATACCCGTGGACCCGCGGCATGTCGAGAGCCGCGAGACCCTGATGCAGAAATACCTAAGGCTGCAGGCTGAGAAGCCGGCGGCCTGAATTCAGGGCGAGGTCAGCCGCAGGCCTATCAGGTCAAGACGCCGGACCGGCTTTCTGGTCCGCAGCCCTTGTGTTGGCCGACGGGGCGGTTTCCGGTCGAGATGGCTTCGGGGGCTTGGGGCGCGGAGGCTTGCTGGTGTGAAGCCGCTGGGTGGCTTTGTCCATTTCCCCATTGAGCAGTTCGGGCAGGGCCTGGGTGGCACGAATGAGGCTGTCTTCGATCGCATTGCGGTGCTCGGGCGAAGGCTTTTTCAAGACCCAGTGGATCACCTCGGATTTGACGCCCGGATGGCCCACGCCGATGCGCAGGCGCCAGTAGTCGTCGCTGCCGAGCTGGGCATGGATGCTGCGCAAGCCGTTGTGGCCGGCATGCCCGCCGCCGCGCTTGAGTTTCAATTCCCCGGGCACGATGTCCAGCTCGTCATGGGCGACCAGGATTTCCTCGGGTTGGATCTTGTAGAAGCGCGCCAAGGCCGCGACGGATTTGCCCGATTCATTCATCCAGGTCATCGGTTCCAACAGCCAGACCGGACGACCGTCCCAGGTGGCACGGGCCAGCAGGCCCTGATAGCTTCTGTCGAGGACCATCGACACCTTCAGCTCCCGCGCGATGGCGTCCAGCCACCAGAACCCGGCGTTGTGCCGCGTGGCCTCGTATTCAGGGCCGGGATTGCCCAGGCCGACGATGAGTTTGAACATGGACGTGATTATGGGAGTGCGATGGACGCGGACCGGGGCTGACGGCGGCCGAATGAAAACGGCCCGCCGAGGCGGGCCGTTTCGCAAGGCATGGACCGGGCAGTCGCACCCGACGCATGCCCAGGAAGCAACAACTTACTTCTTGGCAGGTGCCTTGGCCGGAGCAGCTTTGGCCGGAGCAGCCTTGGCATCGGCGGGAGCGGCTTCGGCGGCGGGAGCGGCCTCTTCCTCACCTGCGGGCGCCACCACGGCGACCAGCACCGGGTTGGTCTTGCCGTGGGTCACGGCCGTCACACCCTTGGGCAGGGTGATGTCATTCAGGTGCAGCGAAGCGCCCTTGGTCAGCTTGCTCAGGTCCACGGCGATGAATTCGGGCAGGTCCTTGGGCAGGCAGGAGACTTCCAGTTCGGTGACGATGTGGTTCACCAGGGCCTTGTCCTTGACGGCGGGCGAGTTTTCCTCGCCGCTGTAATGCAGCGGCACCTTCATGTGCAGCTTGGTGTTGGCGTCCACGCGCTGGAAATCGATGTGCAGCACCAGGGGCTTGTAGGGGTGCATCTGCACGTCGCGCAGCAGCACCTGGTTGCTCTTGCCGTTCAGTTCCATGTCCAGGATGGACGAATGGAAGGCTTCCTTCTTCAGGGCATGCCACAGGGCATTGTGGTCCAGCTCGATCAGCGAGGGCTCGGCGGTACCGCCGTAAACGATGCCGGGCGTGCGGCCTGTGTAACGCAGGCGGCGGCTCGCACCCGTACCTTGCTTGGCGCGCTCAAAAGCGACGAATTTCATGGTTCACTCCTTTTGGAAGCTTGGCTATGCAATGCTTCCTGCGGAACCCACCGCGACCAGTGTGGTTCCGGTTTCAACAATACCCGCGTCTTTCGATGCGGGCGGCTTTTGGTCTCGCAGCGGGGCAGCGCCTGCTCACAGCAGCGGCGCGTCCTGCTCCGAGAACAAACTCAGGACCGATTCGCCTCGGGCGATGCGGTGGATGGTCTCCGCGAACAGCGGAGCCACGGACAGCTGACGGATCTTGTCGCAGGCGCGAGCGAGTTCAGCCAGCGGGATGGTGTTGGTCACCACCACTTCGTCGAGCGCGGTACTCTTGGAGATGCGCTCGATGGCCGGGCCGGACAGGATGGGGTGCGTGCAATAGGCGTAGACGCTCTTGGCGCCGCGCTCCTTCAGCACCTCGGCGGCCTTCACCAGCGTGCCGGCGGTGTCGATCATGTCGTCCATGATCACGCAGTTGCGGCCTTCGATGTCGCCGATCACGTTCATGACCTCGCTGACGTTGGCCTTGGGGCGACGCTTGTCGATGATGGCGAGGTCACAGTTCAGCTGCTTGGCCAGGGCGCGGGCGCGCACGACACCGCCCACGTCGGGGCTGACGACAATCAGATCTTCATAGTTCTGCTGGCGCAGGTCGCCCAGCAGCACCGGCGAAGCGTAGATGTTGTCCACCGGGATGTTGAAGAACCCCTGGATCTGGTCGGCGTGCAAATCCATGGTCAGCACGCTGGAAACGCCCACGGTCTGCAGCAAGTTGGCCACAACCTTGGCCGAGATCGGGACGCGGCTCGAGCGTGGGCGGCGATCCTGACGCGCATAACCGAAGTAAGGGATAACGGCGCTGATGCGCTCGGCCGAGGCGCGTTTGAGCGCGTCGACCATGATCAGCAGCTCCATCAGCGAGTCATTGGTTGGCGCGCAGGTGGACTGGACCACGAACACGTCGCGGGCTCGCACGTTCTGGTTGATTTCTACCGTGACTTCGCCGTCGGAGAAACGCCCGACAGTCGCCGCGCCCAGACTGATGCCCAGATGCTTGGCAATGTCCGCCGCCAGGGTGGGGTTGGCGTTGCCCGTGAAGAGCATGAAATCCGGGGAGGATGCTGTGTTCTGCATGGAAGAGCCCAGCGTGGAGACGTCGGAGGTGGAAGGTGGCAACGCGCTTGTTCTAAGCGTGGGTGACTGGTACGAATGCAGGAATTTGGCAGGGGAGGAAGGACTCGAACCCTCGCATGCCGGAATCAAAATCCGGTGCCTTAACCAACTTGGCGACTCCCCTACACAGGTCGACGGTCAGTCACCACAACCGCCCACCTCAAAACTCGTTCACGTCGGACTGAGTCCGAACTCCCTGACGCTCTCTTTTACTGGCCATCTGTCCGCTAGGCCCAATGGGCCAGTGGATGGATATCCAGACTGCTGCACCAGCGGATTTGCATCCGGTCCGGCACGGCAATCGCCGTACTGGAAAACCTGGCACGCACATGCATGTCAGGCGATACCCATGCAAACACCGCGCTGCCTGAACCAGTCATTCGTCCCGGCAAACCCAGGGAATTCAACCATTCCAGGGCTTGCGTGACACCAGGGCATAGCCGCTGGGCGACGGGCTGCAAGTCGTTGCGTGCCTCCTCAAGCAGGAATTTTCTGAAACGCTGCGCGCTTTGCTCGCGCCCAAGGTCGCCCGAATTTTCCACGCTTGCTGAGTCCACGCCGGAGTCAGCAGCAAAGCCTGTGATTGTAGCAGCAAAACTGTCGCGTTTCAAAGCCGGGTCACGGAAAATCGCAGCAGTCTCCAGGCCTGCTTCGGGCTTGACGACCAGCAGGGCATGGCCGGGCAGCAGTCGGGCGGGCTCCAGGTTCGTCGGCAAGGGCGTGAGACGCTCACCCACCCCTTCCACCCAGGCCGTGGCGTGCTTGGCATGTGCCGCGTGCAGGAAATAGGGCACGTCCGCGCCCAGGGTGAGGCCGATGGCCGACAACTGCTTCAGCCCGAGCTTGAGTTTCCACAGCCGATTGAGTGCCAACAGGGTCGTGGCCGCGTCGGAGGAGCCGCCGCCCAGCCCCGCTTGGGCGGGGATGTGTTTCGCGATCGCGATGTGCGCGCCGCCTGCATGGCCTGTGGCGGCCTGCAAGGCGCGGGCGGCCCGCAGCACCAGATCGTCTGCGGGCAAGGGCGTGGTCAAGTCTTCGCGGCTGAGGCCACCATCGTGCTGTCGGTGGGGGCGCGCCTCGAAGTGCAGGGTGTCGGTCCAGTCGATGAGGCTGAACACCGATTGCAGCAGGTGGTAGCCATCGGCGCGCCGGCCAGTGACATGCAGGAAAAGATTGAGCTTGGCGGGTGCGGAGACATCATGCAGGGAGGACGGCATGGCGGGCGAGTGTAGCGTTGTGATCGGCCCGCGCCTCGGGGGGCAGTCGGTCCCGAGGCGCAGGCCGCCCGATGGCCTGCTGCCGGTGTATGGCTGTGGCCCAGGTCCGCTCAGGGCTTTTTGACGCCCAGGCGCTGCAACGTTTCGAGCAGGGTTTCGTTGTCGGCGTTCAGTTCCAGCCCTTCGCGCCAGATCTTGCGCGCTTCGTCGCGCTGGCCCAGGCTCCAGAGCACCTCGCCGAGGTGGGCGGCAATCTCGGCGTCCGGCCGGCCCGCATAGGCCCGTTTCAGCAGGCGCATGGCTTCTTCCCTGTTGCCTTCGCGGAAAGCCACCCAGCCGAGGCTGTCGGTGATGAACGGGTCCTCGGGGGCGGCGTCCAGGGCTTTCTGGATCAGCGCGCGCGCCTCGGGCAGGCGCATGTTGCGGTCGGCTAGAAAGTAGCCCAGCGCGTTGTAGGCGTGGTGGTAGTCCGGCTTTTCCGCCATGATGCGGCGCAGGACGCGTTCCATCTCCTCTGCGCGCCCCAGCTTCTCGGCCATCATGGCCAGGTCGTAGAGCAGGTCGTAATCCTGAGGGGCGTTGCGCACGGCCTCGTCGAGCAGTGCATAGGCCTGGGCATGGCGCTTATGGTCGCGCAGCAGCTGCACCTGCGCCTGGAGCTTGCCGCGCGCTTCCTCGGGCGTGTCTTCCGGCAGGCTGCGCAGCATTGCCAGTGCCTCGTCCAAGCGGTTCTGACGTGCCAGCAGCCCGGCGCGTTGGCGTTGCACGCGCAGCAGTTCCTCTGCGTTGCCGGCGGTGTCAATGCGCGCGAGCCAGTCTTGCGCGCCCTTGTAGTCCTTGCGCTGTTCGGCGATCTGGGACAGTGCCAGGTAGGCCTGGGTCATGGCACGCTGGATGGCTTGCTGGCCCGCGCTGCGCTGGAGCAGTGGGCCCTCGCTCGTCTCGTCAGCACCGTCTTCGTCGTCCGCCCCATCCTGATTGCGGGCGGCAGCGGCTTGCTTGCGCTGGGCCTCCATCAGGGTGAGGAAACGCTTCAAGGACTTTTCCGCGTTGTTCGGGCGTTTGTCCTGCAATTCCAGCATGCCCTGCAACAGCCATGCATCGGCCAGATCGGGCTGCTCCTGGGTGACGATCTTCAGCTGGGCCTGGGCTTCGGCGTAGCGTTGCGCGTCGACCAGGGTGCGCGCGTAATTCAGGCGCAGTCCCGCGGAGGCAGGCGCGCTTGAGGCGAAATGACGTGCCAAGAGTTCCTTGGCCTCGTCCCGCTGCGGCGCGTAACGCGCGGGCAGTTGGGGCGAGAGCAAGGCCATGGCCAGCAACAAGGGTTCAGGCGCACGTGGGTCGAGTGCCGCGCCGCGCCGTGCGGCCTCCAGCACGCCCACGGGGTTGTCTGCTGCCAGGCGCATGCGGCCCACCGCGCTCCAGGCCGCAGCGCCGGTGGCCCGGTCGATCGGCGTGGCCTGGGCCGCGGTTGGATTGAGCTGGGGCTGCAAGGCCTGCTCCAGCACGCTGGCGGCGCGGGCCTTGTCATTGCTGCGGGAAAAGTAGAGCGGCAGCGTGGCGACCAGTGTGGGGCGTTCCTGCGGCGCGGCCAGTGCGAGCGCACGCTGCAGCGGCCCCACTGTGTCGTCCAGTCGATTCAGACCTAGCAGGATCTGCAAGAGGTAACGGTTGGCTTCGGCGGAATCGGGCTGCGCCTTGGACCAGTCGCGGGCAGCCTGCAGCGCGGAATCACCGGCGCGTGCGCGCAGGGCGATTTCGATCGCACGCAGGTACAAGCGCCCATCATCGGTCTTGCGTGCGGCGTTGAGCAGCAGGGAATAGGCCATGCCCGATTCACCCTGCTGCACGCTTAGCTCGCCCAGCAGCAACTGGTAAAAAAGCTCACCATCCAGCGATGAGTTTTCCACGGGTGGCGCCAATTCTGGCTCTGCCGCCTCCTTCGTGTTGGGGGGCGTGGCGGGCGCTGCGTGGGTGGAGGAAAACAAAAGCGCCAGCAATGCAGGCAGGAGCAGGGCGGGCAGGCGCGGGCGTAGGGCAGACATAAGCGATCCGAATCGGTGCGGGTCATGATAAGCCAAGGCGTGCGCCGCTTTTGTACCTCTTCATAATGTCCGTTTTTGCCGCGACTATTCTCGAGTCATGCCTGAATTGCCCGAAGTCGAAGCCACCCGTCTGAGCTTTGCGGACCGCATCACGGGGGGGCGTGTCCTGTCCGCCAGCGTGGGCTTGCCCTTGCGCTGGCCCCTGGGCATCGCCCCGGCGCAATTGGTCGGACGGTGCGTGCGGGGTGTCCGCCGGCGCGGCAAGTACCTCTTGTTGGATCTGGATGAGGGGCTGCTGCTGCTGCACCTGGGCATGTCCGGTAGCCTGAGCTTCACCGGCGAGGATGCGCAAGCCCCTAGGCCGCGTGGCCCGCACGACCATTTCGATCTGCAGACTGATCGTGGCCTGCTACGCCTGAACGATCCGCGCCGCTTCGGCGCCGTGGTCTGGGCCGCGAGCGACAGTGCGTCGATTGCGCGCAAGCTGCTGGATGGCCTGGGTGTGGAGCCGCTGGATGCGAGCTTCGAGGCTCGTGCCTTCCACGCCGCGCTGCAAAAACGCAGAAGCGCCATCAAGCAGGTGCTGCTGGCGGGCGACGTGGTGGTGGGCGTGGGCAATATCTACGCGTCCGAGGCGCTGTTCCTTGCGGGCATCCGACCCACGCTGTCCGCGGCGCGCATCAGCGGGCCACGCGCCGTGAAGCTGCACGCCGCGATACGCGATGTGCTGGGCCGGGCCTTGGCCGCGGGAGGCACCACGCTGCGCAACTACAGCAACGCGGTCGGCGAACGCGGCAATTTCCAGTTCGAGGCCAAGGTCTATGGACGCGCGGGGCAGCCGTGCACGGTCTGCGGCAGCCCCATCAGATTGATGCGGCAGGGCCAGCGGGCGACCTATTTCTGCGTGCAATGCCAGAAAGCGTGACTCGTAGAAACATGACAGTTACCGAGTTGATGGAGCAGGGCGAGGCGGCGCAGTGGTCCGACCGACTGCTGCGCTGGCAGTCCGTGCATGGCCGCCATGACTTGCCCTGGCAGAACACCCGCGATCCTTACCGGGTCTGGCTCTCGGAAATCATGCTGCAGCAGACCCAGGTCGCGACGGTGCGTGACTATTACGCCCGTTTCCTGCAGCGCTTTCCCGACGTGGAGGCCTTGGCTGCGGCGCCGTTGGATGACGTGCTCGCGCTCTGGAGCGGCCTGGGCTACTACAGCCGGGCGCGCAACCTGCATGCCTGCGCGCAGAAAGTGGTGGCGTTGCACGGAGGTGCATTCCCGCGCGACGCGTCTACTTTGCAGGAATTGCCGGGCATAGGCCGCTCGACGGCGGCGGCCATCGCGTCCATCTGCTTTGGCGAACGCGTGGCGATCCTGGACGGCAACGTCAAGCGCGTGCTGACGCGCGCCCTGGGCTTCGACGGCGACCTGGCGCTGACCGCGCAGGAGAAGGCTTTGTGGAAGCTGGCGGATGAGCTGCTGCCCCGTGAGGACCTGGATCAGCGCATGCCCCGCTACACCCAGGCGGTGATGGACATGGGCGCCACCGTCTGTCTGCCGCGCAAACCGGGCTGTCTGATGTGTCCGCTGGCCGACCTCTGCGTGGCGCGCCGTGAAGGCCGTCCCGAGGCCTATCCCGTCAAGACCCGCAAGCTCAAGCGCACGGCGCAATCACTCTGGCTCTTGTGGGCGCGGACGCGTGACGGCGCGGTCTGGTTGCGCCAGCGGCCCGCGTCCGGCGGCGCCGACGATGCCTTGAAAAGCGTGTGGGCGGGTTTGTATTGCCTGGAACTGTTCGACAGTTTTGAGTCCTTGCAAGCGGCCGTGCCGGCCAGGCAGCGCGACGACTTGAATGAGCTGCCGGTCTTCAAGCATGTGCTGACGCACAAGGATTTGCATTTGCACCCCGTACGCGTGGAGTTGCCGGCATCCGTGACGGTGTCAGGGCAAGGCTTCTGGCACGCGGTAGACGCCTGGCCCGCGCTGGGCCTGCCGGCGCCGATACGGAAACTGCTGGAGCAGGGTTAGCCGAGTTCCCGATGCCGCTTGAGCGTGGTCCAGCGCGTCGCGAAGCGCTGCGCCAGTTCCTCGACCAGATAGACCGAGCGGTGCTGGCCGCCGGTGCAGCCGATGGCCACCGTCACGTAGCTGCGGTGGTTGTGCAGCAGGGCGGCCAGCCATTGGTTGAGGAAACGTTCGATGTGCTGGCGCATCTGGTCGACTTCGGGCTGGGCGCGCAGATAGTCGATGACGGGCTGGTCGCGTCCGGTCAGGTCCTTCAAGGCCGGCTCATAGTGCGGGTTGGGCAGCATGCGCACGTCGAACACATAGTCCGCGTCCACGGGGATGCCGCGTTTGAAGGCGAAGGATTCGAACACCAGGGTGAGCGAGTTGCCCGGCAGGCGGATGGCTTCCTTGATATAGCTTTGCAGTTGCGCGGCGCGCAGCACGCTGGTGTCGATGACCTGGGCCTGGTCGCGCAGGTCGGCCAGCAGTTCGCGTTCGAGTTCGATGGCTTCGATCAGGGCGCGATTGGGGTCGGCCGCCTCGCCCACGGCGCTTTCGTCTTTGCCGATCGACGGCGCTGCCTTCTTGTCATTCGCGTTTGCCGTCTGCGTTCCCGAACGGGCGATGGCGCCGGGCGCGCTGGACAGCGGATGCTTGCGGCGGGTCTCGGAATAGCGGCGCACCAGGGTGTCGGTCGCAGCATCGAGGAACAGCGACTTGATCGTGTGTCCCTGCTCACGCAGCGTATTCAGCAGGGCGGGCAACTGCGGCAGCGAGGTGGCGCTGCGCACGTCCATGGCGATGGCGACATGGCGGGCCCTTTGCCGCTGTTCCAGCGCGACGAAAGGTTCCAGCAGCTCCGGCGGCAGGTTGTCCACGCAGTAATAACCGGCGTCTTCGAGGGCGTTGAGGGCCACCGATTTGCCGGAGCCGGACATGCCGGTGATGAGGACGATTTCCATGCGGCAATTCTGCCTGTGCCGGTCCGGGTCTGCTCAAATCAGACCGGGTTGTCCCTGGTCCTGCAGCATTTCCTTGGCGTGGGCCAGGGTCGCGCCGGTCAGGCGCTCGCCGCCGAGCATGCGCGCGATTTCCTGCACCCGCGCCTCACCCTGCACCGGGGCCACGCTGCTGAGCGTGGCGCTGCCTTCGCGCTGCTTGGACACTTGCAGATGGTTGTTCGCGCAGGAGGCGACTTGCGGCAGGTGCGTGACGGCCAGCACCTGGCGGTCACGACCCAAGCGTTGCATCAGACGTCCCACGGTCTCGGCCACCGCGCCGCCCACACCGGAATCCACTTCGTCGAAGATCAGGGTCTGTGCTGCGCCGAGCTGGCTGGTGGTGACGGCGATGGCCAGCGCGATGCGCGACAACTCACCGCCCGAGGCCACTTTGCCGATGGGCCGCGGCGTGCTGCCCGCGTGCCCGGCCACCAGGAATTGCACTTCTTCCAGGCCGTGCGCTTGGGGTTGCTCGCTGGTCAGCAGGGTTACGTCGAAACGGCCGCCTTCCATGCCCAGGCCTTGCATGGCCTGGGTGATGGCCTGGGCCAGGCGGGGTGCGGCGGTGGCGCGGGCCTGCGAGATGGCCTGCGCCGCGTGCATGTAGGCCGCGCGCGCATCCTGCTCTGTTTTGTGTAGCGTCTCCAGGTCGGCCGCGGCGTCCAGGCGGGCCAGCTCTTCGCGCCAGCCCGCGAGGGCGGTGGCCAGTTCCTCCGGCGCGCGCTTGTACCGGCGGGCCAGGGCCACCCACTGCGTCAGCCGCGCGTCGAGTTCGGCCAGGCGTTCCGGGTCCAGGTCGGTTCGGCGCAGGTAGGAGCGCAGGCTGTGCGCGCTGTCTTCCACTTGGGCGAGGCTGGAGGCCAGCACTTCTGCGAGGGCCTTGAACTCGGGCTCCAGGTGCTCCTGATTTTGTAGCGACTGGCGAGCGGCACCGAGGGCGTATCGGGCGCCGCCGTCCGCGCCGTCGTCGCCGCCGTCCAGCGCGTCCAGTGCGGTCTGGGCGGCGTCCAGCAGGGCCTGGGCGTGCGCCAGGCGGCCGTGGTCGGTGTTGAGCGTCTCCCATTCACCGGCTTGGGGATCGAGCTTCTCCACCTCGCCGATTTGCCAGCTCAGGCGCTCGCGTTCGCTTTGCAGCTTGTCCTGAGCGGCGCGGGCGTCTTCCAGCGTTTTCACGGTCTGCCGCCAGTGCGTCCAGGCCCGGGTCAACGCCTCGGTGTTGATGCGGCCATACGCATCGAGCAGGCCGCGCACGGCCTCGGCGCGGGTCAGGCTTTGCCAAGCATGCTGGCCGTGGATGTCGAACAGCTGTTCGCCCAACTCGCGTAGCTGCGTGGCGGTAGCGGGGCTGCCGTTGATCCAGGCGCGGCTTTTGCCCTGGGTGTCCACGGTACGGCGCAGCAGCAGCGTGGCGCCCGGGTCGAAACCGGTGTCGAAACCGGTTGCTTCCAGCCAACCGTTGTAGAGCTGGCATTGGTCGAATTCCACGCTCACATCGGTGCGTGAGGCCCCCTCGCGGATCAGCCCCGTGTCGGCGCGCGCGCCGGTGACGAGTTGCAGCGCGTCGATCAGGATGGATTTGCCCGCGCCGGTTTCGCCGGTCAGCACGGTGAAGCCGGGCGCGAATTCGAGGTCGAGTTCGCTGATGATGACGAAGTCCCGCAGGACGATTCTCTTAAGTGCCATTTGCGTGACGCTCCTCAAACGGTGGCTTGCCAATCAACCCAGGCTGGCAGCCAGGTGGTGAGTCAAGTTTCATTCCAGTGCAATTTCTTGCGCAGGGTGTCGAAATAGCTCCAGCCGCGCGGGTGCAGGAAGCGCGCGGTGCGTGCCGAGCGACGGACCAGAATGCGGTCACCCTGCTGCAGGGCCGTCAGCGTCTGCATGTCGAAATTCACCATGGCTTCGCGCTCGGAAACGATCTCCAGTGACACCTCCGAGTCCGAGGGCAGCACCACTGGCCGGTTGGACAAGGAATGCGGCGCGATCGGTGCGAGTACCCAGCCGGCGATGGCGGGGTGCAGGATGGGCCCGCCGGCCGAGAGCGAATAGGCCGTGGAGCCGGTGGGCGTGGCCAGGATGAGCCCGTCGGCCCGGTGGTTGGCGACGAAACGACCATCCACTTCCACATGCAGCTCCACCATGCCCGAGGAGTTGCCGCGATGCACCACCACGTCGTTCATGGCCAGAGCGTCAAAGACACAGCTATCGCCGTCCGGCCCAGGGCGCAGTACCCGGGCTTGCATCAGGGCGCGGCCTTCGGCCTCGTATTCCCCGTGCAGCATGGGCGGCAGCACGCTGGCGTAGCTCTCCAAGGAAATGTCGGTGATGAAACCCAGGCGGCCGCTGTTGATGCCGATCAATGGCAGACCCTGGTCCGTGCCAGGGTGGAACAGCACCCGGCTGGCCCCCAGCATGGTGCCGTCACCGCCCACCACCAGAGCCAAGTCGCAGCGCGCGGCGATGTCCTCCAGCGCCAGCGTGGGCAACCCTTCCAGGCCATCGGCGGCGGTGGCCGTCTGGGCTTCCACCGCCACGGCACAACCCTGGGCCTGCAGCAGGGCTGCGATGCCGCCCAGCGCCGGGCGTGCCCGCAAGCTGGTCGCGCCCGGGGTACCGCCTTGCTGCTGCGGGGCGAGCGGGTAGCGGCCGATCAGGGCGACTTGGTGGAATTGCAGGCTCATGGTGGAAACCGGTGATATGTATCAATATACAGTATTGGCGCCGACTTTCAATCCCGCCACGCCCCTGTTTTGCAAGAATGAAGCGGGCGTGCACAGGGCGCATCGTTAGAATGATTTTCCATGCTGGATGACCGTGCCAAGTTGCTGCTGAAGACGCTGGTGGAGCGTTACATCGCCGATGGGCAGCCAGTCGGTTCGCGCACACTGTCGCGCGCATCGGGGTTGGAGCTGTCGCCTGCGACCATCCGCAATGTGATGTCCGACCTGGAAGAGTTGGGGCTGATCGCCAGCCCGCACACCAGTGCCGGGCGGGTGCCCACGGCCCGGGGCTACCGGCTTTTCGTCGACACCATGCTGACGGTGCAGCGCGAGCAGATGGCCACTCCGGAATTCGCACCGCACCAGCTCGTGCCCGACCAACCGCAGAAAGTCATCAGCAGCGCGGCCAATCTGCTGTCATCTCTATCGCAGTTTGTCGGGGTGGTGGTCGCGCCGCGCCGTTCCTCGGTGTTTCGCCACATCGAATTCCTGCGCCTGGGCGAGCGGCGTATTCTCGTCATCCTGGTTTCGCCCGAGGGCGATGTGCAGAACCGCGTGATCTTCACCGGGGCGGACTACTCCGCCTCCCAACTCAACGAGGCCGCCAACTACCTCAATGCCCACTATCTCGGCCTCACGCTGGAACAGGTAAAAGAGCGCCTGCAGGGCGAGGTCGAGAAGCTGCGTGGCGAGATCGCTGCCTTGATGCAGGCGGCCGTCACCGTCGGGACCGAGGCCATGAGCCAGCCGCAGGAGGAAGTGGTGATCGCGGGCGAGCGCAACCTGCTGGCGGTCAGCGACTTTTCCAGCGACATGAGCCATCTGCGCCGGGCTTTCGATCTGTTCGAGCAGAAGGCGCAGATCATGCGCCTGCTCGACAGCGCGGGCCAGGCCGAGGGCGTGCGCATCTTCATCGGCGGCGAAAGCCAGGTCGTGCCCTACGAGGAACTGTCCGTGGTCAGCGCGCCGTACGAAGTGGACGGACAGATCGTCGGCACGCTGGGTGTCATCGGCCCCACACGCATGGCTTACGACCGCATGATCCAGATCGTCGACGTCACGTCCAAGCTGCTGGGCAACGCGCTGAGCCATGGCAAATAAGCACGCGGCAAGGTCGGCGGGCGCCGTGCTGCCTCTTACAATCCCCCACTTCGCAGGCACGGCGATCGCGGTGCCTGCGTGGGGGGCGTTAGCTCAGTTGGTCAGAGCAGGGGACTCATAATCCCTTGGTCGCTGGTTCGAGCCCAGCACGCCCTACCAATCAATCCACCCAGCAAGGCCGGGCAGGGATGTTTCGCGAAGGCCGGCGGCACAATGCTGCGATGGACCCCATCCTTGACCGCCTTGCCACTTCCGTCGCCACGGCCCGATCCGTCGAGGAATTGACGCGGCCCCTGCTGGAGTTGCTCGAAGCCGCCACCGGCCTGGAGTCCACCTACCTGACGATGGTAGACCTGCAGCAGGGCGTTCAGAGCATCCTGTTCTCCAGGAATACCAGCCAGCTCGAAATGCAGGAAGGCCTGAGCTTCCCCTGGGAAGATTCCCTGTGCAGGCGGGCCCTGGAGTCCGGGCCGCTCTGCACGGACGATGCGGATGTGCGCTGGCCGGAGGCTGGCGCCGTGCGCCACCTCGGCGTTCGGACCTATATGAGCACGCCCGTGTACCTGGGGGATGGCGCCATGTACGGCACCCTGTGCGCCGCGAGCACGGACCGTCGCCCCCAACCAGCGCAGGCGCAGCGCCTGCTGAAACTGTTCGCCGCCCTGATTGCCCATCAGATTGAACGCGAACAACTTGTGGCGCAGTTGCTGCAAGCGAATGCGCGCCTGACGGCCTACGCGACCACGGACCCGCTGACGACGCTGTCCAACCGCCGGGCCCTGCTGCAGGAACTGACCCGCCAACTGGCCCAGGGCAAGCGGCAGAAATTCTGGGTTCTGGTGGCCTTCATCGACCTGGATGGTTTCAAGGCCATCAACGACCAGCATGGCCACGGCGTGGGGGACCAGTTCCTGGTCGAGATGGCGAATCGACTGAAGGTGGCCTTGCGAGCAGGCGATTTCGCCGCGCGACTCGGCGGCGATGAGTTCGTCGTCGTGGGGCAGGGGCCGGCCGACGCCCAAGCGGTCGAGGAAGCCAAGCAAGCCTTCCATTCCCGCGTGTCCGGCGCCACCAGCGGCCGCTTTCAGCTGGGTCCCATCACGATGGACTACGCTGGCGCCAGCGTGGGCATGCTGGCCGTCGAGCCAGGTCAGCACGATCCGGACGAGGTGCTCCAGCGGGCGGACTTGCTGATGTACCAGGTGAAGGCGACCAGGCGTTCACAGGGGTGATCTCACGGCCCTGGCCGCTTGGGCGGCGCGGATTGCATCTCTTGCACCGACCGGTTTTCGCATAGAGGTATGCATGTCCAGTCTGCACGCTGACCTCAGATCTGGAACACGGTAGGCGACGCCCCAGCCGTTGGCTGCGAACCACACTGGGGCGCGAAAAATATTGTATTTTTAATGGTAGTAATTATCATTGTCTGTTGCCTTCTTTTTATCGAAGGTGAACCCGTCGTTAGGCGATGAGGGGCGTGAGCCCCTTGAACATTGATGTGAATAAGCACAAGAAAATGAACAAAGCACGCGCAAAAATTGAAATGGCGAGCACAAACTTCCGTTCTGACCTCAGCAAGAAGCCGGTTGCACAGGCAGCCCTGCTGGCCTTGATGGGGATGGCATGGATGATGCCGGCTGCGGCGCAAACCGATGCATCGTCTGCTGATGCTGCCAATGTAAAGACGCTGGAGGCTGTGACGATCACCAGCCAGCGTGAAGCGCGGGTCAGCACCGGCGCCACGGGCCTGAATCTCGAAATCAAGGAAACGCCGCAGTCCATCAGCGTGGTGACGGCGGAGCAAATCAAGGATTTTGGTGTCACCAATCTCAATGACGCCTTGCGCTTGGGTACAGGCATACAGGTCGAGGAGACGGAAACCAACCGCACTCAATACACAGCGCGTGGTTTTGACGTCAAGAACACTCAGATTGATGGGGTTGGGATGCCCAACGACTGGGGCATCGTGACTGGCGCAATGGAGTCTTTTGGCTACGAAAAAATCGAGGTCATCCGCGGCGCGAACGGTTTGTTGACCGGCGTGGGAAATTCCTCGGGCACGATCAACTATGTGCGCAAGCGCCCCACTAATAACGAACAGGGTTCAGTGGGTGTGAGTTATGGCTCATGGGCCACCAAGCGGATTGAAGCGGACTATTCTTCGCCGTTTACAGAGGATGGCCGTTGGGCCGGTCGGGTGGTTGCGGCACGTGAGGAGGGTGGGTCCTATCTTCGTAGCTACGAAAAAGAACGTACCTTTTTCTACGGTGTGATCGATGGGCAGATTGGTGACAACGGCGTGCTGACACTGGGGTATTCCCATCAACAGTCTGACAGCACGGGCAATACCTGGGGTGCATTGACGTTCATGAACAGCGATGGCACTCAGAACGAGTGGAAGCGTGGTGCCTCGACGACACAGGATTGGACTTTCTGGGATACCAAGACCCAGAACGCATTCATGGAGTACGCGCATCAATTGAGCGTGGACTGGCAGTTGAAGTTGACCTACAACCACCGTCGTGTCAGCAACGACTCCAAGCTGTTCTACGCGACTGACTATCTGGGTGATGGCATGGACCCGGTCACTGGTGAAGGTTTGTACGGCTATCCATGGTGGGGCAAGGACAAGCTGACCGAGGACATGGCTGCGGCTACGATCAATGGTCGGTACGATCTGTTCGGGCGTCAGCACGAAGCCATGTTCGGCGTTAGTTTGTCCAAAAGCAAGGGAACGTATGACCAGTACGCCGCCACCTATGCCAATGCTGGAGATCTGAATGGTGATGGCTACAGTGACGGATACATCGAGATGCCCGGATTCCCGTGGGCTGGAAACGTCATTCCCGAGCCTGTCTGGGGCAGTCTGTCTACCTATCGCATCAACAAACAACGCATGACGCGTGCCTACGGCGCAACCCGCGTCGTGTTGGCTGATCGAATCAAGGCCGTGCTTGGCGCCAATTACACCGAATATCACCGTGAAGGTGTGAGCTATACGGTCGAATTTGACCAGACGGAAGGAAATGTCAGTCCCTATGCTGGATTGACCTATGACTTCACTGACAAACTGTTGGGTTATGTCAGCTATTCCGACATTTATCAGCCGCAAGATCAGTCGGATGCAAATGGCCGTTATCTGGAACCGACCAAGGGCGTGAACTACGAGGTAGGTGTGAAAGCGGATTGGCTGGACAAGCGCTTGCTGACCACGGTGGCCGTGTTCAGGGCAGAGCAGGACGGCTTGGCTACTGGAGCGGGGTACAACTCCAAGAACGAGTATTACTACAAGGGTGTTGATGTCGAGTCCACGGGCCTGGAATTCGAAGCCGTCGGCAAGCTGAACAGCTACCTCGATCTGACATTCGGCTACACCGCGCTGAAGTTGGACGGCGAAGACGGTGACGACACTTACGCATGGGTCCCGCGTCGAACCGCCAACCTGATCGTCAGCAGCCGATTGCCGGGCTACACCGCAGTGACGCTGGGTGTGGGTGGCCGTTGGCAGAGCGAGATATCCAACGTCGAGTCCAATGACTACACGGTGCGCCAGGACAGTTATGCGGTGCTCAATGCGTTCGCCGCGTGGCGGGTCATGTCCAGCACCACTTTGCGTTTCAACGTCAAGAACCTGACCGACGAGAAGTACATCAACACCCTGCGCTATAGCGGTCATTATGGCGAACCACGTAACTATCAGGTTTCTCTGAATCACCAGTTCTGACCGAAATTGGGCGACGACTGACCTTCTGAAACAGAAGACGCCTCCGGGCGTCTTTCCCATTCATCCTTATGCAACAAAAAACCATCAAAACTTGGTCCTGGCTGCACAAGTGGACCAGCCTCGTCTGCACGGCCTTCATGTTGCTGCTGTGCCTCACAGGTCTGCCGCTGATCTTCCACCACGAGATCGGGCACCTGCTGGGCACGGAGGTGGAAGCGCCGGAAATGCCCGCGGACACGCAGCGCGTCAGCGTGGACAAGGTGATGGCGGTGGCGAAGGCGCAGCATCCGGATCGGGTGGTGCAGTTCCTCTTCCCCGACGAGGACGACGCGAACATCTGGTTCGCGACCATGACGCCCACGCCCGCGCCCACCGACGATTTCCGTTCGGTGGCCATTGATGCCCGCACGGGCGCGGTGTTGGCCCAGCCCCGGTTCGACGAGGGCTTCATGTGGGTGATGTTCAAGCTGCACGTGGACCTGTTCGCCGGGTTGCCGGGCATGCTCTTCCTGGGTTTCATGGGCCTGTTGCTGCTGGTGGCCATCGTCAGCGGCGTGGTGCTCTATGGCCCCTTCACGCGCAAGCTGGAATTCGGCACGGTGCGCCGAGAAAACAGCCCGCGCGTCAAATGGCTGGACTTGCACAACCTGCTGGGCATCGTCACCCTGGTCTGGCTGTTTGTGGTCGGGGCCACGGGGGTCATCAACACCTTGGCCGATCCGTTGATCAAGTACTGGCAGTACGACCAGCTCAGCGGTCTGCTGCAGCCTTATCAGGGCAAGCCGCCTGTGCCCGAGGCCGAGCGCGGCTCGGTGCAAGGGTCATTGGACGCCGCCTTGCGGCATGTGCCCGGCAAGGAACTGTCCTTCATCGCTTTCCCGGGCACGGCCTTTTCCAGCCCACACCACAACACGGTGTTCCTCAAGGGCAACGAGCCCTTCACCGCGCGCCTGATCCAGCCGGTGTTGGTTGACGCCAAGACCAATGAGGTGACGGCGGCGCCGCCTTCGCCCTGGTACATCAACACCTTGCTGGTGTCGCAGCCGCTGCACTTCGGCGACTACGGCGGACGACCCATGCAGATCGTCTGGGCGGTGCTGGACATCGCGACCATCATCGTGCTGGGCAGCGGCCTTTACCTCTGGCTGGCCAAGCCCCAGGGCGCGGCGCGCCGTCGCCGGGACGAAACCGCGCAGGCGAATGAAAGCGCGGTGGTGTCATGAGCGATCAGCAACAGGAACTGAGCGGACCAGCCGTCTGGACCTGGCCTGTCGTGCTCGGCGTACTGACGGCAGTCGGCCTGATCGCGGCCTTGTTCAGCGAGGATGGTTTCGGTGACATGCTGGCCGGCGTCTGCCTTTGGGTGCCGGCCTTGGTCGGTCTCTGGTACGGCTGGCTGCGTCGTCGTCGCCCCGCCGACTGAGCCGACCGAACGCCGCGCCGCAGTTCGCGGGTTTGTCGGGGGCCGTGCGTGGCACGGTTCCTGAATGTCAAGGGGCATGGATGCCTCAGCCCGAGCCCAAGCTGTTGCCGCTGCCTCGGACGGGGCGGCGGCGGATGTGCCCGTCCAGACCATCGTCAAGGTCCGGCGCGACTACAACGCATGGGTGGCCAGTGAGACGCTGGAGGATTACGCGCTGCGCTACACGCCCCAGCGCTTCCGCAAGTGGAGCGCCTGGAATGTGGCCAACACGGCGGCTGGCGGGGCTGCGTCTTTCCTGATCCTGGAGGCCGTGGGCGCAACGCTGCTGGTGCAGTATGGCTGGGCCAATGCCGCGCTCGCCATCCTGGCGACCGGCCTCATCATCTTCCTGGCCGGCCTGCCCATCAGCGTCTACGCGGCGCGCTACGGGGTGGACATGGACCTGCTCACGCGCGGCGCGGGTTTTGGCTACATTGGCTCGACCATCACCTCGCTGATCTACGCCAGCTTCACCTTCATCTTCTTCGCGCTGGAGGCCGCCGTCATGGCCTACGCACTGGAGTTGGCCCTGGGCATTCCCCCGCGCTGGGGCTACCTGGTCTGCGCGCTGGTGGTCATCCCGATGGTGACGCACGGAGTTTCGGTCATCAGCCGCCTGCAGGTCTGGACCATGCCGTTGTGGCTCTTGATGTTGGTGGTCCCCTTCGTCACGGTTCTGGTGCTCGATCCGCACGCCTTCGATGGGGTTGTGCACTATTCCGGTGATCGCAGTGGTACGGCTGGTGTGAGTGCGCTGCATTTTGGTGCCGCCTTGACGGTGGGCGTGGCCCTGATGACGCAAATGGGCGAGCAGGCTGACTACCTGCGCTTCATGCCCGCCCGCACTTCCACCAACCGCCTGCGCTGGTGGGCGGGGGTGCTGGCCGGCGGGCCGGGCTGGGTGTTGCCGGGTGTGCTCAAGATGCTGGGCGGCGCCTTGCTGGCCTATCTGGCGCTGAGTCAGTCCGTGCCGGCGGACCGGGCGGTGGATCCGAATCAGATGTACCTGGCGGCTTACGAATACGTGTTCCCGCATTACGGCTGGGCGGTGGCCGCGACGGCGCTCTTCGTTGTGATCTCGCAGCTCAAGATCAATGTGACGAACGCCTACGCCGGCTCCCTGGCCTGGAGCAATTTTTTCTCGCGTCTGACGCACAGCCATCCGGGGCGCGTGGTGTGGGTGGTGTTCAACACCCTGATCGCCTTCCTGCTGATGGAAATGGACGTGTTCCAGGCCCTGGGCGACGTGCTGGGGCTCTACAGCAACATCGCAATCGCCTGGATGATGGCCGTGGTGGCGGACCTGGTCATCAACAAGCCGTTGGGCCTGTCGCCCAAGGGCATCGAGTTCAAGCGTGCGCACCTGTACGACATCAACCCCGTGGGCGTCGGCGCGATGGCGCTGGCTTCCCTGGTTTCGGTCACGGCCCACTTGGGGATGTTCGGGCCTCTGGCCCAGGCCTATTCGGCCCTGATCGCGCTGGGCGTGGCTTTCATCACCTCGCCCCTGATCGCCTGGGCCACGAAGGGGCGCTACTACATCGCGAGAGAAGCAGGGTTCCCGGACCAAACGTTGCGCGCGGCATCCATTCCCCCAAGGAGTTCTCCACCGACTTGGACGGGCCCTGACGTGGTGGGCATTGGCGCGACGGAAGCAGGCGCCTACCTGGGCGCGAAGCTCCAGCGCTGCGTGATCTGCGAGCGCGAGTACGAAGGGCCGGACATGGCGCATTGCCCGGCTTACCAAGGGGCGATCTGCTCGCTGTGCTGCACGCTGGACGCGCGTTGCGGTGACCTGTGCAAACCGGAGGCCAGTTTCTCGGCGCAGTGGAATGGGGTGCTGCAGCGTTTGTTGCCGCGTGCGCTCTGGCCCTATCTGGACCGCGGACTCGCACATTTCCTGTTGCTGATGCTCTTCACCGCGCCCCTGCTGGCTGGGGTCTTCGCGCTGTTCTACCAGCAGGAGTTGCAGGGCCTGATGCACCGCGGCCTGAGTTCCGCTGCCGAGTTGGGGGCGGCCGAAGCTGCCTTGCGTTCCGCTTTCCTCAAGGCCTATGTGGCCTTGCTGCTGGTCGCGGGCACGGTGGCTTGGTGGGTGGTGCTTGCGCACAAGAGCCGGCAGGTGGCGCAGGAGGAGTCCAACCGCCAAACCGCGCTGCTGCGCCGCGAAATCGACCTGCACCAGCAGACCGACGCCGCCCTGCAGGAAGCGCGGCGCGTGGCTGAGGAGGCCCAAGGCATCGCGGAGCACGCGCGTCGGCAGGCCGAACAGGCCAACCAGGCCAAGAGCCGCTACATCAGCGCCATCAGCCATGAATTGCGCACGCCGCTCAACAGCATCCTGGGCTACGCGCAGCTCATGGGCGAAGACCCGCAGGTGCCCGCGCACCGCAAGCACGCGGTGCAGGTGATCCGGCGCGGTGGTGAACATCTGCTTTCGCTGATCGAAGGCACACTGGACCTGGCCCGCATCGAGTCAGGCAAGCTTACCCTCGACGTGAAGCCCATGGCCTTTGCCGACGTCGTGCATGAACTGGCCGCGATGTTCGAATTGCAGGCTGCGGCCAAGGGCTTGGCCTTCCGCTTCGTGCCCCTGTCCACCCTGCCTGAGCGCGTGCGCGCCGACGAAAAGCGCGTGCGCCAGATCCTGATCAACCTGCTGGGCAACGCCATCAAGTTCACGGCCCGGGGCGAGGTGACATTCCAGGTGCGCCACGCGCGCGAGATGGCGCACATCGACATCCGCGACACCGGCCCGGGCATGGCGCTGGAGGAAATGGAACGTCTGTTCGAACCCTTTGCCCGCACGGCGTCCGCACAGGGTACGTCCGGCGCTGGCCTGGGACTGACCATCGCCAAGATGCTGACCGACCTGATGGGGGGTGAACTCACGGTGCAGAGCACGCCGGGCCTGGGCTCGGTCTTCCACGTCAAGCTCTTCCTGCCCGAGGTGCACGCCGCCTTGCCTACGGCCCGGCCGGCCTTGCCCAGGCCGCCGCGCCGTGGTTACCTCGGCGCGCGGCGCCATGTGCTGGTGGTGGACAACGAAGAGCCCGACCGCGAGATGCTCACGCAACTGCTGGTGCCTCTGGGGTTCGTGCTGCGCACCGCGTCCAGCGGCCATGACGCGTTGGACCTGTTGGCCGCAGGCTACCAGCCCGACGCCATCTTCATGGACTTGGCCATGCCCGGCATCGACGGCTGGGAGACCATCCGCCGCTTGCGGCGCATGAAGGGCATGGCCCAATTGCCCGTGGCCGTGGTCTCGGCCAATGCCTTCGACAAGGGCCTGGAAAATGACGCAGGCATCGCGGTGGCGGACTTCATCACCAAGCCCATCCGCCACAGCGAGCTGCTGGACTGGCTGGAACAGCGCCTGCAATTGCGTTGGACTGAACAGACACCTCTCTCGTCCCTGCCGTCCGTCACATTCGCTCCTGCGCCGGTCACGCCGCCTTCGGATGAACGGTTGGCCGAACTGAGGGAGCTCGCTGTCCTGGGTTACTACCGCGGCATCGTGCGCCTGCTCGACGACATCGAGGCGCAGAATCCCGTGCATCAGAGCTGGGTGGATCAGGTGCGCGGACTCACACGCGCGTACCGTTTCGAGGACATCCTTGCCCTGATCGATCCCTTGCCTCAGAAGACATGAGCGATACCCTGGACCAGGCCCTCAACCGTGCGCACAGCGACGTGGTGCTGATCGTCGACGACGTGCCGGACAACCTGTCGCTGCTGCACGACGCGCTGGACGAATCGGGCTGCACGGTGCTGGTGGCGCTGGACGGTGCCTCGGCCCTGCAGCGCGCCGTGCAGGCGCGGCCCGACATCGTGCTGCTCGACGCCATGATGCCGGGCATGGATGGCTTCGAAGTCGCGCGGCGCTTGAAGGCCGACGCGACCACGACTCACATTCCCATCATCTTCATGACGGGTCTGACCGAGACCGAGCACCTGGTCGCCGCGCTGGAAGCCGGCGGCACCGACTACGTGACCAAGCCCATCCGGCCCAAGGAAGTGCTCGCACGCATGCAGGTGCACCTACAGGGCGCGCGCGAGCGGCGCCAGGCGCGCAACGCACTCGACGCCTTCGGCTACGCCAGCGTCACCGTGCGTGCCAGCGACGGCCGCTTGATGTGGCAGACGCCGTTAGCGCGTGAACTGCTGGCGCGTTATTACGGCGAGCCCGCGCCGGGCCCGGCCCATGTGCCCGAGCCCGTGCTGGCCTGGTTGCGCCGCAGCGTCGAACATGCGCTGGAGGCCCAAGCCCGTGGCGAACCCCTGGCCGAACCGCCGCGCCTGAGCGTGGAGCAGGGCGCGCGTCGCCTCACCTTGCGCTTGCACCAGCGCGGCGACGATGCCCTCACGCCCGAGGCTGGCGGCGACTGGCTGCTCATCATGCAGGAGGCCTCGGACGAGTCCGTCATCGAAGCCATCTCCCTGAGCTTCCGTCTCACGGCCAAGGAGGCCGAGGTGCTCTACTGGGTGATCAAGGGCAAGATCAACCGCGACATCGGCGACATCCTGGGCAGCAGTCCCATGACCGTGAAAAAGCACCTGGAGCGTGTCTACGCCAAGCTCGGAGTGGAAACCCGCACGGCCGCCGCCGCGCTGGCGATGAACCGCATCCGGCAGTTGCATCCGCAGTTCGAGGGCTAGGGCCGGGCATGGGCGGCGTTGCCTGCGGCAGAATTGGTGCATGCACCACCTACCGCCTTTCATTTCACCCCAACCCTTTGACGATGCCGCAGCAGCCCTGGCCCAGGTCCAGCTGATCTATGACGCCAGCATCGCCCACCTGCGCGAAGGCATGCGGCGTTTTGTCGCCGGTGACGACAGCGCCGGGCCGGTGCGTGCGTTTTACCCCCTGGTGCGCATCCGCACGGACACCGTGCTGCGCCAACCGGTGGACGCCCAGGAGCGCCGCAGCTACGGTTTCGTGGCCGGCCCGGGCGTGTACGAAACCACGCTGACCCGTCCCGATCTCTTCGCCCGGTATTACCTGGAGCAGTTCCGCCTGCTGCTGCTCAACCATGGGGTGACGCTGGAGGTGGCGACCAGCCGCCAGCCCATCCCCGTGCATTTTTCCTTCGCAGAGAACGACCACATCGAGGGCAGCCTCAGCGCCGAGCGGCGCCAGAAGATGCGTGACTGGTTCGACCTGCCCGACCTCGAGGCCATGGACGATGGCATCGCCAACGGAACCCATGAGCCCCAGGCGGGGCAGCCGCAGCCTTTGTCGCTGTTCACCGCGCCGCGCGTGGACTATTCCCTGCACCGCCTGCGCCACTACACGGGCACGGTGCCCCGGCATTTCCAGAACTTCGTGCTCTACACGAACTACCAGTTCTACATCGACGAGTTCATCCGCCTGGGCCATGAGTTGATGCGGGACCCGGCCAGCGAGTACATCGCCTTCGTCGAGCCCGGCAACGTGGTCACGCGCCGCGTGGGCGAGGCTGCCGAGGCCGACGATGCCCTGGGCAGGGCCCCGCCCCGCCTGCCGCAGATGCCGGCCTACCACCTGGTGCGACCCGACGGCAATGGCATCACCATGGTCAACATCGGCGTCGGACCGGCCAATGCCAAGAACATCACCGACCACGTGGCCGTGCTGCGTCCGCACGCCTGGCTCATGCTGGGGCACTGCGCGGGCCTGCGCAACGGCCAGCAGCTGGGCGACTACGTGCTGGCCCATGCCTACGTGCGCGAGGACCATGTGCTCGACGAGGAGTTGCCGCTATGGGTGCCCATCCCGGCGCTGGCCGAGGTGCAACTGGCGCTGGAGCAGGCCGTGGCCGACGTGACCGAATTGCGCGGCGCGCAGCTCAAGCGCATTCTGCGCACGGGTACCGTGGCTACCACCGACAATCGCAACTGGGAACTGCTGCCCGAGAACCGCCCGCAGCGTCGCTTCAGCCAGAGCCGCGCCGTGGCGCTGGACATGGAAAGCGCCACCATCGCCGCCAATGGCTTTCGCTTCCGCGTGCCTTACGGCACCTTGCTGTGCGTGAGCGACAAGCCCCTGCATGGCGAGATCAAGCTGCCCGGCATGGCCGACCATTTCTACCGCGAGCGCGTGGACCAGCATCTGCGCATCGGCATCCGCGCGCTGGAGCTGCTGCGCCAGGGCGGCATCAACCAGTTGCACAGTCGCAAGCTGAGGAGTTTTGCCGAGGTGGCGTTCCAGTGAGTGCGGGAATGGAACTCTCCCTGCGGTCTCGCTTGGCGAGGCCGGGGGGGGACCGCCTTACTCCGGCCTGTAGCCACTGCTCTTGAGCAAAGAGGCACTCTCGGACACGTAGCGCTGGCTGTACTTTCTGAAGTCATCGACGCTTTCGATGACTGGATCGATCCCCAGTGGGGCATAAGCGCCAGACTTGACCAGCTGCCGGGTGGCTTCATTGATGGCCTTGTGCAGTGCCTGTTGCCGCTTGGCGGGCAGATCCTTCGGGCCCCAGACCCCGTACCAGGACTCCGCGACAAAGTTGGGGAAGCCGCTTTCGGCGGCCGTAGGGATCTCAGGCATCAGCGCGCTGCGCTTGGCCGATGTCACGATGATGGGCTTGACCTTGCCCGCCTTGGCCAGCGACTGCAGGGAGATGATGGAGTCGATCAGGATCTGGGTCGTGCCACCCGCGACGTCGGTCAGCGCGGGCGCAGTCCCACGGTACACAACGGTTGCAAGATTGAGTTGTCCCTCCTTGGCCAGCATCAAGGTCGCCAGATGGCTGGGCGCGCCCAGCGCGGGCAGGCCCGCGAACCACTTATCCGGCTCGGTGCGCGCAGCCTGCATGATGTCCTTGAGCTGGGTTTGCGGCAGGGTTGGTGAAATGACCATCAGCAAGGGGGCGGAGGCCGTTCGGGCGACGAAGCTGAAGTCCTTCAGGGGATCGTAGGGCGGCTTGGCCATGGCCTCGCCCGTCAGCACCTGGGTGGCCGCGGAGAACAGCAGCGTCAGGCCGTCGGCGGGCGCGGTTTGCACGGCCTTGCCACCGATGGTGCCGCTGGCCCCGGGGCGGTTGTCCACGATGACAGGTACCCCCAGGTCGGTCTGCAACTGCCGGGCCAACAGGCGCGCGGCGCTGTCGACGCCACCGCCCGCGGCGAAAGGAACAATGATCTTGATGGGGCCTTCAGGAAATTTTTCCTGGGCCAGGCCGCTGCTGGCGATGAGCAAGCCCATGAGTAAACCCATGAGCAAGCCCACAAGTTTCTGGATACGGATGTGCATGGTTGTCTCCTGAAGAAAATTGAAATCGTCAAACCTCACCGCGGTAAGCGCCACGCCAAGCCTTGGAACCGCCCAGCAGGGGAGCGGCCAGGGCCGGGCCATGCAGTTCCGCGTAGGACTGCAGGGTTCTGTTCATGCGTGGCAGCAGCCAGTCGGCGACCGCAGCGCTCGCCTCTCCGTTGCTCAGACGCTGCAGGATGTCGCGCACCGCCTGAGGCTGCATGGCCAAGGGCCCTTGCACGAGCAGGAAATCGACCACTTCGGTCAAACCTTCCCGCTCGCTCTGGGCCAGGAAATAGTCAGCGATGTCATGCTCGAAGTCTTCGAGCGTGACGGTCACGCCACTCATGGCGCAGGCGCAGCCCAGCGCGATGTGTTGGGCCGCCAGCCGATGCCAAAGCATGGAAAGGTAGGCGGCCTGATCACACTGGTGCGTGTCCATGGTGGTCCATTTCCTGCGTGACCTAGGCGCGACGTTGTGCGGTTTCCTGGGCATGGACCTGCAAGCCATCGTCGAGCACAACGCCATACAAATTCTCGGCCTGCGCGCGGCTCACGTAGCCTTCACGCACATCCTCGGCCACCCGCTCGGCGTCGCGTTCCAGGGGGTTGCCGAATCCGCCACCGCCACCTGACAGCATTTTGTAGGCGTCACCCCGCTCAAGGCGCACATTGAAAATTTTGGCGTTGGGATGGTCGGTCTTCCATTCACCCTTGTGTCGCACCGCCAGGCCGTTGCCCATGGCCTCGCCACCGCCTTCCAGCCCCCAGGGCTTGCAATGCACGCGGTCGATGCGGGTGGTGACCGTGAAGGGCGCGAGTGCCTGCACCACCATCTCGGCGCCCAGGCCGCCGCGATGCCTGCCCGCGCCACCCGAATCTTGTCGAATCTCGTATTTCTCCACCAGCACGGGGTACTTGGCTTCCAGTTGCTCGGTTGGACTGTTGTGGGTGTCTCCGTCGTTGATGCAGACGGTGACGGAAACCCCATCCTCGCTGCTCTTGGCGCCCCAGCCTCCGCCCAATGGGCCGATGCCCACGATGAACAGCCGTCCGTCGTCGGGTGAAATGCCATGGATGTTGGGGAAGACCAGGTCGGCGTGGTGACCCGCGATCGAACGATGCGGAATGGCCGGCGCCAGCGCCTTGAAGATGGTGTCGATCACCGTCATGGGAAAGGTCATCCAGACGCGCATGGGATAGGGCCGTTCCGCGCTGATCACGGTGCCCATGGGCATGATCACCTTGAGCGGACGGAAGCTCCCGTCGTTGACCGGGTAGTCGGTGGGGGTGGTCAGGCATTTGTAGGCGACCTGTGCGCAGGCGATACCCGTGGTGAAGCCCGAGTTGTAGAAACCCTTGACCTGCTTGCTCACGTCCGACAGGTCGATGGTCATCTCGTCGCCCTGGACCGTCACCTTGACCCGAATCGGGATGCGCTTGCCGATCTCCAGACCATCGTCGTCCATGAAGGATTCAGCTTCGTAGGTGCCATCGGGTATGGACAAGGTGTTCTCGCGCGCCACCGCCTCGGAAGAGTCCATGATCTGCTTGATCGAACCGTGCACCGCATCGGCACCGTAGCGTTGCAGCAGTTCGACGTAACGTCGCTCACCCGTGGTGATGGCGGTGATCTGGGCGCGCAGATCGCCCATCGCCCGTTCGGAGAGGCGCACGTTCATCGCGATGATGTCGATCAAGTCCTGGTTCACCACGCCTTCGCGCTGGTACTTCACGATGGGGATCTGTATGCCCTCGCTGTAGATGTCGGTGGTCACGTTGCCCAGCGTGCCGCCCACGTCCAGCCAGTGCGCCATGCAGCAGGTGAAGCCCTGCAGCTGGCCTTCGTGAAAGACCGGCATCGTGAAGGTGAAGTGGTTCAGGTGACTGCCCGTGGTGTAGGCATCGTTGGTCACCAGGATGTCGCCGGGCTTGATGTTGTCGTAGCCAAAGTGCCGAATCTTGGCCTTCACGGTCTCCGACATGCCGCGTATGAACATCGGCAGACCGAGGCCGATCGAAACGGTTTCCCCTTCCTTGGTGAAGAGGCCGACGGTGAAGTCCAGCGCTTCGTAGATGATGAGGTTGTAGGCCGTGCGCGTGAGGTTGGTCTTCATCTCCTCTGTCACCGCATACAGGCCGTTGCGAATGATCTCGACGGTGACCGGGTCGATGACGGTTGTCTGGGCCGTGGCTGTCATGTTCATGTTCGTTCGCTCCCGATGGCGATTTGCAGGTTGCCGAGTTCGTCCATGGACAACGTGTCGTCAGGCTGGACCACGGTGGTGGAGGCATGTTCTTCAATCAGCGCCGGGCCCGCGATGACGTTGCCTGCCCGCAGGTGATCACGCACGTAAACCGGTGTGTTTATCCATCCCGTCGCGCGGAAATACACCGGTTTGGTCGCGCGTATCGCCTGAGGCGAGGGCTGGGCCGTTCCCTGCGCCACGCTGTGCCGGGGCGGTTTTTTCATCGTGCCCAGAACCGTGACGCGCAAGCTGACCAGATCCGCCGGCTCCTTGGGCGCGGACGTGCCATAGCGCACTTTGTGCAACTCGTCGAACTGCTGTTTGATCGCAGCCCGATCCTTGGCCGCGAAGAAGGCTTGCGGCAGGTCCACGGTCACCGCGTGTTCCTGGCCGACGTAGCGCATGTCGGCGGCGCGTTCGATGACCACGCCTTCGGGCTTCACGCCCGACTGGGCCAGGGCGGCGCGGCCTTCGTTTTCCATGGACTGGTAGGCGGCCTCGATGTCATCAAAGGACACGTCATTGAGCTTGCGAAAGACCGAGCGCACGTAGTCGTAGCGCAGATCGGAAAACAGCATGCCGTAGGCCGAGAAATAACCCGGCGCATAGGGGATCAAGACCTTGCGGATGCCAATCTCCCGAGCGATGGCCGATGCGTGCAGCGGACCGGCTCCGCCGTAGACCACCATGGTGAAGCTGCCCGCGTCCAGGCCCCGTTCGGTGGTGACGGCCTTGACGGCGTGCGACATCTGCGTCACCGCGATGCGCAGGATGCCATCGGCGGCCTCGGTCGGCTCCAGCCCCAGCGGGCTGGCCACCCGTTCCAGCATCTGGCGTCGGCATCCGTCAAGGTCCAGCCTGAGTTCACCGCCCAGGAAGTGGTCGGCATCCAGGCGGCCGAGCAGCAGATTGGCGTCCGTGACCGTGGGGTCCTGGCCACCGCGGCCGTAGGCCACGGGCCCGGGGATGGAGCCGGCACTTTGCGGGCCGACGCGCAGAGCCTTGCCGGTCTCGACGCGCGCGATCGATCCTCCACCCGTCCCGACTTCATGGATGTCCATCATCGGAATCTGGATGGGCAGCGCGCGTTCGTAACCGCCGATCAGTGCCGAACCCGTGGTGAGCGGGCGACCCTCGCTGATCACCCCCGCCTTGGCCGTGGTGCCACCCATGTCGAAGGCGATGGCGTCGCCCATCCCCAGCTGGGCGCAGATGGCCTGCGCGCCGATCACCCCGGCCGCGGGGCCGGATTCGAGCATGCGCACGCAGCCCACCTTGGCATGCTCCACCGGGAACAGGCCGCCGGTGGACTGCACGATGTAGAAGTCGCCTTCGAAGCCCTGGCCGCACAGGTGCCGCTCCAGCTGGCCGAGGTACTCGCTCACGCGGGGGCCGACGTAGGCATTGGCAACCGCCGTGGACACGCGCTCGAACTCGCGGTATTCCTGGGAGAGCTCATGCGAAGCGCAGACAAAGGCACCAGGCAGTTCTTCCTGCAGGATGTGTTTGACACGCTGTTCGTGCGCCGGGTTGCGGTAGGAGTGCAGTAGCAGCACGGCCACGGCCTCGATGTCCTGGCGCTTGAGCTCGCGCGCGAGCTCACGCACGGCGGCTTCATCCAGCGGTTTGTGGATGCTGCCGTCGGCACGCAAACGCTCCGAGACTTCATGGCGCAGCGAGCGCTTGACCAGGGGCTGATGCTTGTTGAAGAAGAGGTTGTAGGCGTCCGGGCGGTTCACGCGGCCGATTTCGTAGATGTCACGAAATCCCTCGGTGATCAGCAAAGCGGTCTTGGCGCCGTTGCGTTCCAGCAAGGTGTTGATGGCGATGGTCGAGCCATGCAGGAACAGGTGCCCGTCGCGCCAGTCGATGTGGGCGCTGTTGATGGTGTCCTGGATGCCCTTGACGAGTTCGCCGTGCGTGGACAAGGCCTTGCCGAACAGCAGTTTTCCGCTGGTCTCGTCAAACGCGGCCATGTCGGTGAAGGTGCCGCCGATATCGACGGCGATGCGCAGCGATTTCTTGGATGTGGAGGCGTTCATTGCGTGCTCAGGCCTCGTCGGTGATGACGTTGCGCAGAACGCCCAGTCCGGTGATCTCGATTTCGATCACGTCACCGGCTTTCATGTAGACCGGCGGCTCGCGGCGGTCACCCACGCCGCCGGGCGTGCCGGTGGCGATCACGTCGCCGGCCGACAGCGGCGTGAAACCGGACAGGTATTCGATGATGACGGGCAGGGTGTAGATCAGATCGGCCAGGGAGGCTTTTTGCATCACCTGTCCATTCAGGCGCGACGCGATCGTCAGTCGGTTGACGTCGGGGATCTCGCTAGGCGTTGCCATGTAGGGGCCGAAAGGCCCGGTGGCCGGGAAGTTCTTGCCTGGTGTCCATTGGTGGGTGTGGCGTTGCCAGTCGCGCGCGGTGCCGTCGTTGAAGCATGCGTAGCCGGCGATGTGTTCGAACGCCCGGGCCTGGGGGATGGCGCGTCCGCCCTTGCCGATGATGACGGCCAGTTCGGCCTCGAAGTCGAAGCGCTGCGTTGCCTTGGGCTTGAGCATCTTGGCGCTATGCGCCAGCAGGCTGTCCGCGTAGCGCGTGAAGATCGCCGGGTACTCGCTGTCGGGGCGCTTGGTCTCGGCGACGTGGGACTTGTAGTTCAGGCCCACGCACAGAATCTTGCCCGGGTTGGGGATGACCGGCAGCAAGCGGGCCTGGCCGGCGGATACGGTGTGGCCCGAGGTGCGCGCCACGCGGTCCAGCTCGTCCAGCCGATCGGCGGCAATCACGGACTTCAGGTCGGGATACCGGGCCTCGAATTCCGACGGTGCCTGGATCCAGGTCTGTTCATCCTTCCAAACGCCGTAGCTCGAGCGGCCTCCGATCTCAAAACTCACAAAACTCATGGCTTGCTTTCCTTTTGTTTTCCTGTTCGTCACCGTGAGGCGACGGGGTTGTCCATGGATCGGCAGTCTAGGAATGCCCGAGTCATCTGCATAGAATGCAGTCGGAGATTTCAGAATTGCCTAATCAGGCATAACGTGAGGCGCGCATGCAGTTTCAGATTCAGGATTTCCGTCTGTTCCTGGAAGTGGCCGAACTGGGCAGCCTGACCAAAGTCGCCGCGCGGCGCCAGACTGTTCAGTCACACATCAGCCGCCAGATCAGCGCGCTTGAGAAGGCGTGCGGCAGCCCTTTGTTCCGGCGCACCGGCCGGGGAGTGGCCCTGACCGAGTTTGGTCAGCATGTCGAGCGACGTGTCAGGGCCTGGTTGAGCGGCTGTGACGAGCTTTTTGCCGAGATCCGGCAGACTTCCACCGTGCCCATGGGCGAGGTGCGCATCGGCATCCTGCCCTCCATGGCACATCCCTTGATGAGCCATGTATTCAGTCGCTTGCGACAGGACTACCCCAGGATCGTCCTCAATGTGCGCGAGGGGCAGGGCGGGGAGCTGGATGCCATGCTCGACACCGGCAGCGTGGACATGGCGATTCTGTTTCGCTTCGACAAGCCGCGCGGTCATGACGAAGTCTTGCTGGCAACGGTGGACACGTATCTGGTGTCGAGCCCCGGCGCGGCCCGCACGCAGGGGGAGACCGTGGGATTCAGGATGCTTGAAAACCTGCCGCTGGTGTTGCCGCGACGTCCTGCGCATTGGCGGGCCATCCTGGACGAGACGGCCCGCAGCCAGGGTTTTCATCTGCAGGCGGTGATCGATGCGGATTCCCTGCGTCTCCAGAAGCAGGTGTTGGTCGAGAACCCGAATCTGTATGCCTTGCTCGGGCCGTTTTCCATCGACGAAGAGTTGCGCCAGGGCAAGCTGCAGGCCGCCAGGCTTGTGGCACCTGATCTCAAGCGGTATGTCACCTTGGCCCATCCGAAGTGGGGGCAGCTGACCCAGGCCAGCCGCATCGTCTCGCAACTGATACGGGAGACCGTGCAGGTTTGGGGCGGCCAGATGAAACCCCCTGTGTAAATCGACGCTCAAGCCTCGCAGTAGACGGGCGGCAGCAGCTTGATTCGCGGGGTGTGGCACGTATGTTGCATGTGTTCATGTATACAAGATCAAATGCTGCAACATGGTGCAAGTTCCCCCTCCCGTCCGAGCTTCAACGCCCATCCCCTGTTCCGAAGGCGCGCGCGCCTGGATTTCCCGTGATGCATCGCCGCTGCAGGGTGCGGCTGCCGGGCCGCTGGCTGGCCTGCGCTTCGCGGCCAAGGACAACATCGACGCGGCGGGCTTGCGCACCACGGCGGCCTGCGAGGCCTTTGCCTACAGGCCTGCGGCGCACGCGACGGTGGTGCGCAAGCTACTCGATGCCGGTGCATCGCTGGCGGGCAAGACCAACCTGGACCAGTTCGCCTGCGGCCTGAACGGCACGCGCTCGCCTTGGGGCGCTGTGCCCAATGCCTTCGACCCGGCTTATGTATCTGGTGGTTCCAGTTCCGGCTCGGCCTATGTGGTGGCCACGGGGCAGGTGGACTTTGCCCTGGGCACGGACACGGCGGGTTCGGGTCGGGTGCCGGCGGGCCTGAACAACATCGTCGGACTCAAGCCTTCCAAGGGGCTGATCAGCGCGCGTGGTGTCGTCCCGGCCGCGCAGAGCGTGGATTGCGTCTCCATCTTCGCCCGCAGCGTGGGGTTGGCGGCCCAGGTGCTGGAGGCCGCACGGGGTTACGACGCCGAGGACCCGTATTCCCGCCAGCTGACGCTGGCGGACCGGCCTTTCCCCAAGACCTTCCGTTTCGGCGTGCCTGATGTGCTGGAGTTTTTCGGCGACAAGCTGGCCGAGGCCGAATTCGACCGGGCGCGTGCGCGTTTGCGTGAATTGGGCGGCGTGGAAGTGCGCTTCCGCTACCAGCCTTTCGCTGAGGCGGCGGCGCTGTTGTATGAAAGCGCGCTGGTCGCCGAGCGTTACGCTGCCGTTCGCGATTTCTTCGACGTGCATGAAGACCAGGTCATGGAGCCCGTGCGCGGCATCATCGCCCAAGGCCGGGCCTATGACGCCGCCGACCTCTGCATCGCGCAAACGCGGCTGCGCGCCTTCGGCCAGCAGGCCGCTGCGCAATGGCAAGAGGCGGGCGGCCAAGGCATGGACCTGATCTGCGTGCCGACCGCGCCCACGCACTACACCATCGCGCAGATGCAGGCCGATCCTGTGGTACTCAACCGCAATCTCGGGGCCTACACCAACTTCGTGAATCTGCTGGACTACGCGGCGCTGTCCGTGCCCAGCAGCATCCGGTCCGATGGCCTGCCTTTTGGCATCACGCTGATTGGCCAGTGCGGCAGCGACTGGCAACTGGCCGAGTTGGGCCAGCGCTACCACCACGCAACGGGCTTGATGCAAGGTGCGACCGGTGAACCTTTGCCCGTGCCGGCGCCCATTCCCGGCATCAGGTCTTCAGCTTCCGCATCGGCCACGGTGCGCGTGGCGGTGGTGGGCGCGCACCTGTCGGGCATGCCGCTCAACCCGCAACTGGCCGAGCGTGGCGCCCGTCTGCTGACGCAGACCACGACCGCGCCGCATTACCGGCTTTACGCCTTGCCCGGCACGGTGCCGCCCAAGCCTGGTTTGCAGCGCGTGGCTGACGGGCAGGGCGCGCGCATCGTGGTCGAGGTCTGGGAGATGCCGATCGAACACTACGGGTCCTTCGTCGCACTGGTGCCTGCGCCCCTGTCCATCGGCACGCTGGCGCTGGACGACGGCAGCAGCGTGCAGGGTTTTCTGTGCGAGGCGCTTGCCCTGGACGGCGCCCTGGACATCACGGCCCATGGCGGCTGGCGCGCCTACCTCGCGGCGCAGGCCGCACCGACCGCCCCGCGCGACACGCGGGCCTGAAACATGCATGCCTCTCTTCAACCCACTCTGCAGGAGCGTTCCATGAAAGACACCCACCTCTCCAACTCATCCTCCACCGCGACCACGCGCCGCAAGCTCGTGCAGGCGGGGGGCGCTGCCGCCATGCTGGGCGTGCTGGGTGCACCGGCCCTGGTGCGCGCGCAGAGCGGCCCCAAGATCCGCATCGGCTACTGGCCCATCGCTGCGGGATTGCCTTTCTACACGGCCATCGAACGCGGTTTCTTCAAGGAGGCGGGCCTGGACGTTGAAGCCCTGCGTTTCGCCGGCGCCCAGCAGGTGATGGAGGCCGTGCTGTCCGACCGCGCCGACGGCACGGCCAATGGCACGGGTTCGGCCAACATCGCCATCGGTGAGCTCGCCCAGCCCGGCACCTTCAAGATCTTCTGCTCCAACCCGAGCAATGCCAAGAACGTGCTGGATCAGGTGCTGGTGCCCAAGGACAGCCCGGCCAAGACCATCGCCGACCTCAAGGGCAAGCGTGTTGCTTCCGGCCCTGGCATCCAGAACGTGACGTTGGCCAAGACTGTGTTCGAAAAAGGTGGCGCCACGGGCGTGACCGTGGTGGAACTGCCCATTGGCCAGCATGTGGCCGCGCTCGCCGCAGGCCAGGTGGATGGTTGCTACACGCTGGAGCCCACGGGCACCATTGGCCGTATGAATGGCACGACACGCATGCTGGAAGCCGGCGTGATCGCCAAGTACGTGCTGGGCGATCCGATGGCACCGTGGTTCGGCGGCTCGGCCTCCTTGTCCTCGGCCTTCATCAAGAAGTACCCGGCCGAAGCGAAGAAGTTCATCGCCGCCTACGGCAAGGGCGTGCAGTTCGTGCGCAGCCAGGCCGTCGAGGCGCGCCAGTACCTCAAGGGCTACACCGCCATCGAAGGCCCGCTGACGGGCGAGGTGCCCTTGGCCGCTTACACCATGTACAACGAGTTCACGCCGGCCGACGTGGCGCACTTCCAGAAGTTCTTCGACCTGTTCGCCGAGAAGGGCATCTTCTCCTCGCGCCTGATGGTCGACAGCATGCTCTACAAGGGCTGAGGGCCGGACACATGACGGACTCAACCTCTGCTCCGGCGGCCACGCCCTGGGCGCAGGCCGCGGCCAGAATGCCGGCGGTGCCACGCAAACGGAACTGGTCCAAGGCCCTGCCTTTCATCGGCCCACTGCTGCTCTTTATCGTCTGGGACCTCGTGGTGCGGCTCGGGATGGTCAAGCCCATCCTGCTGCCGCCACCGGCCGCCACCGTGGGCACGCTGCTCAACGGCCTGGCCGGTGGCCCGCTGCTCACGGACTTCGCCGTCACCCTGTGGCGGACCACGCAGGCCTTCCTGATCGCGGCCGTGGTGGGCGTGCCCCTGGGCGTGGTGCTGGGCAGCGCCGAGAAGGCCTACCGCAGCGTGGAGTTCCTGATCGATTTCTTCCGCTCCACGCCATCCTCAGCACTGATCCCGCTCTTCCTGATGATCTTCGGCGTGTCTGACATCAACAAGGTGGCCATCGCGGCGTTCGGTGCCTTGCTCATCGTGGTGTTCAACAGCGCCTATGGCGTCATCAACGCGCGCAAGCAGCGGGTGATGGCGGCCAAGGTCATGGGGGCCTCGCGCTGGCAGATCTTCAAGGACGTGCTGATCTGGGAAAGCCTGCAGCCCAGCTTCGTGGGCCTGCGCTCGGCGGTGTCCATGGCCTTGGTGATCGTGATCGTGGCCGAGATGTTCATCGGTTCCGACAGCGGCCTGGGCAACCGCATCATCAACGCGCAGCAGGTCATGAACGTGCGCGATATGTATGCGTCCATTCTGTCTGCAGGCATCCTGGGCTATGTGCTCAACATCTTGTTCCTGCTGGCTGAGCGCCGCATCGTGCATTGGTCGGGGAGATAAGCCATGAGTGTCGTCATCAATGCGCCCGTGTTCGCCGACGTACCGGCCTCGCCTTTCCAACCCGGACCGGCCGGCACCCACATCACCATCCGCGGCCTGACCAAGTACTTCGCGGGCTGGCCGCTGTACGAGAACTTCGACCTGGACATTCCCAAGGGCAAGATCGTCTCGGTCTTCGGGCCGAACGGTTGCGGCAAGTCCACGCTGATCAACATGATCGCGGGGCTGGTGCCCATCGACAGCGGCGAGATCCTGTTCGACGGCAAGTCGCTCAAGGACACCAAGATCGGCTACGTGTTCCAGAACTACCGCGAAGCGATGTTCCCCTGGATGCGCACCATCGACAACATCGCCTACCCGCTCAAGCTCGAAGGCCAGAGCAAGGCGGAGGTGGACCGGCGCATGGCGGAACTGGTGGCCAGCTTCGACGTCAAGTTCGACCTGAACCGCTACCCCTACGAACTCTCGGGCGGGCAGCAGCAGACCGCGTCCATCATGCGTGCGCTGGCACCCAAGCCCGAGGTGCTGTTCCTGGACGAACCGTTCTCGGCGCTGGACTTTGAAATGACGCTGTTCATCCGCGAAAAGCTGCAGGAGGTGTTCATGCAGACCGGCACCACCATGCTGCTGGTCTCGCACGACCTGGAAGAAGCGGTGTACCTCGCTGATCAGGTGCTGCTGTTGACCAAGCGCCCGACCAAGGTGGCCGAGATCCTGCCGTACGACGATGCGCGTCCGCGCACGGTCGAGACCTTGTCGGAAGCCAGCTTCGTCGCGACCAAGAAGAAGAGCCTGGAGATCTTCCAGCGCGAGGTTCGACGCTAGGACTGTTTCAGCCCGGCGGCTTCAGGTAGGCCTCGACCATGGCGCGGCAGGTCTGCAGATTGGCTTTCTGCCAGCCTGGTTTGTGCAGGTCGCGCTTGAGGATGTGCGAGAGCGTGTGGGCGTGCTGCCGGCCGTAATAGGCCAGGCCGGCCATGGCGATGTAGAGCTGCAGTGCGTCGATGTCGGCGCGCACTTCGCCCGTGGCCGCACCCCGCGCCAGCAGCTGGCGGATGCGGCTGACCACGGGCACCGCCATCTTGGGGATGCGCTCGGACAGCGACAGGTGCCGGGCTTCGTTCAGGTTTTCGAAGGCCAGCAGCTTGCGCAGCTTGGGATGGTCGGCGAAGTGCTCGGCGATGAAATCGAAGGCACGCAGCAGACCTTCCATGGGCGGCAGATCGTCGGGGATGGCCTGCAACTCGGCCTGGCGCAGTTCCGCCATCACCGTGTCCAGCACCTCCAGGTAGAGGCCGTCCTTGTCGCCGAAGTAGTGGTAGAGCATGCGGATGCTCGTGCCGGCGGCCTGGACGATGCGGTCGGTGCGTGCGCCGCTGTAGCCGTGGCTGGCGAATTCCTCGACGGCGGCTTCCAACAGCCGCGCGCGGGTGCGCTCCGGGTCGCGACGGGCGGGTGTGCGGCTCGTGGTGCCGCTGGGCGAGCTGCTGCGTGCGCGGGGTGCGGCCTTGCGGGGGGGGCTGGGGCGGCGGGTGCTCAAAAGCGGGTTTCCTTGGGGGGTGACAGCGCCATAGCGAGGTCGAGCAGGCGCTCGTCGTTGCCCGGCGCGGAGATGAAAGACAGGCCCACGGGCAGGCCCTGGGCCTGGCACAGCGGCAGCACGAGCTGGGGCAGGCCCGCCAGCCCGGCCAGAGCGCCCAGGGCCAGTGCGTGTTCGTAAAAGGCGTTGCGTTCCTCGGCGCCTGCAGCGCGGCTCAGTGCCACCGTCGGCGCGGCCGGCAGCAGCCAGGCTTCGTCGGGGCCAAGCCGTTCCCGCAGCGCCTGTGCCGCCCTGATGCGCCAGTCGCGCCAGCGCGGCCACAGAGCGTCGTCGAGCGCGAGCGCGCCTGCGAAGCGCGGCGCGATCGTGGGACCGAAGCGCGGGCGCCGTGCGCGGATCCAGGGGCCGAGGTGGGTGCGAATTTCCAAGCCCTGGAGTGTGGCATAGGCGGTCAGCCAATCCCGCCAGGACGGTGCGTTGTGCGTACCGTGCATATCGTCGTCGCCAAAGGCCTGGCGCTCCTCCCGAATGCCTGCGCGCCGGGCCCAGTCCAACAAAGCCTCGCGCACCGGGGGCGTAGCCAAGTCGAGTGCGTCGCGTGCGATGCACAGGGTCAGAGGGGGACGGGCGGGTTTTGGTGAGTGGCCCAGCAGCACCTGACCGGCACTGCGCAGCAAGGCGGCGTCGCGCGCGAACCAGCCCACCGTGTCCAGGCTGGGCGCGAAGGGCAGCACACCGTCCAGCGCAATGCGCCCGTGTGTGGGCCGCAGGGCATGCAGGCCGCAGAAGGAGGCGGGCACGCGCACCGAACCGCCGGTGTCCGTGCCTAGGGCCAGGTCGGCTTCGCCCCAGGCCACGGCGACGGCGGAGCCGCTGGACGAACCGCCGGGCAGCCGTTCGGGGTCATGCGGATGCATCGGCGTGCCGAAGAAGGCGTTCTCGCCTTCGAGACTGAAGGCCAGTTCGTCGGTGACGGTCTTGCCGACGACGCGCGCGCCCGCGTCGCGCAAAGCGGCGACGCAGGGCGCGTCGGCCGCTGCTCCGCTTTGCGCAGCCGCCCAGTCCGGGTTACCGCCGCCCGTGACCGCGCCGCCCACATCGATCAGATCCTTGACGGCCAGACGGACGCCGTCGAGCAGGCCGTGGCCGGTCGGCGCGCGTTCCGTCCGAGCGCCGGGGACGAAGGCGCCGGACGTGCCGGATGGGCGTTCGGCTGTGCCAGACATGCTCAAGCCGGCAGGGCGCGCAGCACGGCGGCGGAATCGGTGACGAAACCGAAGCATTTCTTGACGTTCCAGATCGTTGCCTCGGTGCAGAAATAGGGCGAACTGGTGGCGCAGCAGTCGCTGAGCATGACGCAGCCGTAACCCAGGAAGTTGGCGTCGGTCAGGGTGTGCAGCACGCACTGGTCGGTGTTGCAGCCGGCGAAGAAGATGCTCTTGACGCCCAGGTTGCGCAGGATGCTGTCCAGCGGTGTGTCCCAGAAGCCGCTGATGCGGTGCTTGTCCACCAGGTAGTCGCCGTCGCGCGGCGTCAGTTCGTCGACGATGGCCGCGGGCCAGGAATCCTTCTGTAGCACGTGGCCCTTGCCATTGGGCAGCGGGTCACCCAGGCCCACGCCGCTGCCGCTGTTCTTGTAGAGGTGGATCTGGTTGGGCGGCATGTTGGCCAGGTCTGGGCGGTTGCCCCAGTTCACCCAGATCACTGGGACGCCGGCTTGGCGCAACCCAGGCAGCAGCGCTTGCAGCGGGGCGATGGGTGCGCGGTCGGCCTGGTAGTTGCCGCCAATGTGGTCCACCCAGCCGCCCTCGGTGCAGAAGTCGTTCTGCAGATCGATGATCACGATGGCCGTGCGGCGCAGGTCCAGCACCAGGTTCTGCGGCTCCGCGGTGACGCGTGCGCGCACCGGCGCGGGCGGTTCGACCGACATGTCGACTTCGCGCTCGCTGGCGACCCAGTAGTACTGCGGGGCCAGGCCCAGGGCGTTGTCGGGGCGGGTATCGGGAATGTAGGGATGGGATTTCATGGGGACTCCTGCAATGTAGGGCCAAAGGACACGATTTGGGGCGTGGTTTTGGGTGTGATGCGCCGCGGTTTGGTGCGACTCCTCGCTTGCGCACCACCTGCGCACCGTGAACGCACCGAATCGCCGCCACCGGGACCAGAAAACCCGGGTTTCAAGACCAGCCCCGGCTGGCATCGTTATTGCAAGAGCCATGCCTGTAAGTAATCAATTATTTACTTGCCGAAACCCATACGCTGAAAGGTCCCGTCATGGAAACTTCCGTTTTTTCCCGTCGTGTGTTCGCCCTGGGCGGCCTGGTCGCTGCCTTCCTGCTGGCCGTGCCGGCGCAAGCCGCCGACCCCCTGGCCGTCGGCATCCTGATTCCCGGCTCCAAGTCGGACAAGGGCTGGATGGAATCCGGCTATGACGGCCTGGTCGCCGCGCAGAAGGAGTACGGCGCCAAGATCAAGGTGCAGATGATCGAGAACATCAACTACGCCGACATGGAGCAGGCGCTGACCAACCTGGCCAGCAAGAACGCGCTGGTGATTGGCGTGGGCGGGCAGACCCAGGCCGCGGTGCTCAAGGTGTCCAAGCGCTTTCCCAAGGTCAAGTTTTCCATCGTCGGCGGCAACAAGTCCGAGGAACTGGCCAATGTGGCCGGCTACGACGTGAAGCAGGCCGAGATCGCCTTCGTTGCGGGCGCGGCCGCCGCCATGCTGTCCAAGAACGGCGCCGTCAGCTACGTCGGTGGCATGGAGATTCCCTCCATCGTCAACGCCGGCAAAGAATTCGGCAACGGCGCGAAGTACATCAACCCCAAGATCAAGTACTTCGAGAACTACACGGGTGACTTCGACAACGTCGCCAAGTCCAAGGAGGCCACGCTGGCCGCCATCGCCCAGGGCGCCGATGTCCACTACCACATCCTCAACCTGGGCTTGCGCGGCATGGAGCAGGCGGCCAAGGAAAAGGGCACGAAGATCATCGGCAGCTACACCAACTACTGCGGCAGCGACCCGCTCTACGTGGCCTACAGCATCACGGGCGTGGGTTTCCAGGTGCAGTACGCGATCAAGGAAGCGGTCGCCGGCACCTGGAAGGCAGGTTACAAGCCTTTCGGCCTGGCCATGGGCCCCAAGGCGTCTGACATGGTGATCTGCGGCGGCACGGCCGAGCAGAAGACCAAGCTGGAACAGATCAAGAAGGACATCCAGTCCGGCAAGATCAAGGTGCTGGAAGGCTGAGCCATGCCCGCCGGTTTGCCCACCTCGACCCCAATGCACGAGGGCCCTCGTGCCGGTGACGGCGCGGCCCTGCTGCGGCTGGTCGGCCTGTCCAAGCGCTTTGGCGCCCTGCAGGCGCTGAGCGAGGTGTCGCTGGAACTGCACCCCGGCGAGATCCATTGCCTGCTGGGTGAGAACGGCGCTGGCAAGTCCACGCTGTGCAACCTGGTCTTCGGCGTGCACCAGCCCGACGCGGGCGACTTGATGCTGGCCGGCGCGCCTTACCGGCCGCACTCGCCCGCCGACGCGCTGGCGCAGGGCATCGCCATGGTGCACCAGCATTTCAGCCTGGTGCCCGACATGACGGTGCTGGACAACCTCTTGCTGGGTCAGGCGAACGATGCGCGCTGGGGCGTGCTTGACCGCAAGGCCGGCGCGGCGCGCATCCGGGCCATGCGTGAGCGTTACGGCCTGGAACTGGACCCACAGGCGCGCATCCAGGATTTGTCGGTGGGTGAACGCCAGCGGGTCGAGATCGTCAAGTGCCTGGTGCGTGATCCGCGTCTGCTGGTGCTGGACGAACCCACGGCCGTGCTGCTGCCGGACGAAATCAAGGCTTTGCTCGCGGTCTGCGAGCGCGTTGCGCAGCAGGGCTGCGGCGTCGTTCTGGTCACGCACAAGCTGGCCGAGATCCAGCAGATCGCGCACCGCGCCACGGTGCTGCGCGCCGGTCGCGTGGTGGCGCGCTCGGAAGCGCCCGCGCGCGAGATCGACGCGCTGGTGCGCGCCATGATCCAGCGTGAACTGCAGACGACAGCGCAGGCCACCGCGCAGGCACCGGGCCCCGCTTCCCTGGTCCCGGCACGGGCCCCGCGCCTTCCCGGCCAGCCCGTGCCCGAGGCCGCGCTGCACGCCGACGGCCTGACCGTGCGCGACGCGGACGGCGTGCTGCGCCTGGACAACTTCACGCTGCTGGTCGAGCCGGGCGAGATCGTCGCGGTCGCGGGCGTGGAGGGCAATGGCCAGAGCGAATTGGGTGCCGTGCTCTCGGGCATGCTGGCGCCGACCGAAGGCCGTTATTTCATCCACGGTCAGGAGCTGACCCGCGCCACGCCGCGTGCCTTGACCCGCGCCGGCTGCGGCGTCGTGCCCGAGGACCGACATGCCCTGGCCTGCGTGACCGGGCTGAGCGTCACCGACAACCTCTTGCTCGACCGCCTGCGCGACTACCGCCGTTTCGGTCTGCTCGACCGGTCGGCCATGCGCACGGCCGCGCTGGACTTGATGCAGCGTTTCGACGTGCGCGCGGCCAGCCCCGACGTGGCCTTCGGCGGCCTGTCCGGCGGCAACCAGCAAAAAGCTGTGCTGGCGCGCGAACTCACGCTCGACTCCTTGCGTTTCCTGCTGGCGGCGCAACCGACGCGCGGCCTGGACGTGGGCGCGGTAGAAGCCGTCTACGGCCACATTCGCGCGGCCGCGGCGCGGGGCGTGGGTGTGCTGCTGATCTCATCGGAACTGGACGAACTGCTGTCGGTGGCGCACCGCGTCGTGGTCCTCTACCGCGGCCGCATCATGGGCAGTTGCGCGACGGCCGGGGCCGATCGCGCCCGCATCGGCGCCTGGATGGCCGGGCATCGGGTAGAGGAAGAGGTGCTGGCATGAGCTTGGGACATTCGATGCGGATTCACTTGCGGCCCAGTCCAGCCCTGCTGGTCTCGGCCGCGGCGGTGCTGTTGGCCTTCGGAGTGGGCGCGGTGCTGATCGCCCTGCTGGGCGTGCCGGTGGGCGAGGCCGTGGCGGCTTTCGCCGAAGGCGCCTGGGGCTCGCCCTATGCCCTGGCCGCCTCGCTCAACCGGGCCCTGGTCTTCATGCTCGTGGGCCTGGGTTTCATCCTGGCCGAGCGCGCCAGCCTCACCAATGTGGGCGGCGAGGGCCAGATCGCGGTCGGTGGCATCGCCGCCACGGCGTTCTCGCTCTGGGCGCCCGTGGCGGGCCTGCCTTTCGGCCTGTCCTTTGTCGTGCCGATGCTGGGCGCCTGCCTAGCGGGCGCGCTGTGGGGCGGCATCGCGGGCGTGCTCAAGGTCAAGGCCGGCACCAATGAAGTGATCGCCACGCTGCTGCTGTCCTTCATCGCGATCTGGATGGTCTATGGCAGCGTGCAGTCCGAGAACCTGCTGCGCCGTCCCATGACGAGTTCGGCCACCTTGCCGGAGTCGTTGGAAATTTCCCAAGCCACGCAGTTGCCGTTGCTGACGGGCGATCCGTCCATGCCGCTGCACGCGGGCCTGATTTTGGGCATCGTGCTCGCCATCGTCGTCGCGGTCGTCCTGCGGCGCACGGTGCTGGGCCTGCAGCTGCAAGCCACGGGCCTGAACCCGCGCGCCGCGCGCCGCGCCGGCATGCCCATCGACCGGCTCACGGTCGGCGTGCTCTGCGCGGCGGGCGCCTTCGGTGGCCTGGCCGGTGCCTGCATGCTGCAGGGCGAGCAGTACACGCTGAAAGCCGGGTTCTCCTCGGGCTACGGTTTCGACGGTCTGGTCGTCGGCCTGCTGGCGCGCGGCTCGGTGCCGGGCGTGATCGCCGGTGCGCTGCTGTTCGGCTTCCTGCGTTCGGGTGGCATCAATATGGAAATGGTGGCGCAGGTGCCCACGGCCCTGGTCGTGGTGATCCAGGGCCTGATCATCGTCACGCTGGCCGGCGCGGCCCTGGGTATCCAGCGTTTGGAGGCCCGGAGAAAATGAAAGGTCGCACATGATCGATCCCGAACTGGCCGCCGTCTTCATCGGCTCCAGCATCCGCCTGGCCGCGCCCCTGCTGCTGGCCGCCACCGGTGAGTATGTGAGCGAGCGCGCCGGCGTGCTCAACATGAGCGTGGAGGGCATGATGCTCGCGGGCGCCTTCGCGGGCGCCACGGCCTCCTGGCTCACCGGCTCGCCCTTGCTGGGCCTGTTGTTTGGCGTGCTCTGCGTGCTGCCCATCGCCTGGCTGCAGGCCTTTCTGAGCATCACGCTGCGCGCCAACCAAATCGTCACCGGCATCGGCATCAACATCCTGGTGCTCGGCGCGACTACGCTGGGCTACCGCGCGCTGTTCGGCAGCCGCTCTCGCGCCGAGATTCCGGGCCTGGACAAGTGGGCGCCGCCGGGGCTGGCCGACATTCCCTACCTCGGCGAGCATGTGTTCACCCAGACCTGGTTGCTGTATGCCGCGGTGCTGGTCGTCCTGGCCGTGGCCTGGGTGATGCGCTCCACCGCCGCCGGCCTGGCCGTGCACGCCGCCGGCATGTCACCGCAGGCGGCCAGCCACTCGGGGCTGAAGGTCCGACGCATCCGCTATGGCGCGGTGCTGTTCACCGGCTTCATGTCGGCGCTGGCGGGTTGTTTCCTGTCCATCGGCGACATCCATACCTTCACCGAAGGCATGACCAGCGGCGCGGGCTACCTGGCCATCGCGGCGGTGATCTTCGGCAACTGGAAGCTGGGCCGCACCCTGCTGGCCTGCGGTCTGTTCGGCGCGGCCACGGCCTTGCAGTTCCAGTTGCCGGCCATGGGCGTGCAGGTGCCCAGCGCCTTGCTGATTGCTCTGCCTTATGTGTTGGCCCTGCTGGCCGTGGGCGGCCTGGTCGGTCGCCAGGTCGCGCCGGCGGCGCTCACGCAACCGTATGCAGGCCATTGACTGAGGGAGACCCTGGAGTGAGCGACGACGATATGCTGACTTATGTGCGCGCCTCGGCGCGCTTGCTGGCTCTGCCTCTGGACGAAGCCCGCGTCGCGCGCGTGGCCGGGCATCTGCAGCGCACGGCCGCGCTGGCGGCCTTGCTGGAGCGCGTGGATCTGTCGGTCGAGGACGAGCCGGCCGAACTCTATTGCCCCGCGCGGCCCGTGCCGGGAGCGTCCACATGAGGGCCGTCGCCATGAAGGCCGCCGAAGTCGCACGCGCCATCGCGGCGGGGCAGCTCAGCGCGACCGAGGCCCTGACCCAGGCCACCGCGCGCATCGAGGCGACGGAGCCGCGTGTCAACGCCTTCACCGCCCGCACCTTCGAGCGCGCCCGCCGTGAGGCGGCCGATGTCGATGCCCGGCGCGCGCGTGGCGAGACCCTACCGCCCCTGGCCGGTGTGCCTTATGCGGTCAAGAACCTGTTTGACATCGAGGGTGAGGTGACGCTGGCTGGCTCGAAGATCAACCGCGATGACCCGCCCGCGCGGGCCGACGCCGTGCTGGTCCAGCGCATGCGTGCCGCGGGCGCGGTGCTGGTCGGCGCGCTCAACATGGACGAATACGCCTACGGTTTCACCACCGAGAATTCGCACCACGGCCCCACCCGCAATCCGCACGACCTGAGCCGCAGTGCGGGGGGCTCTTCGGGCGGTTCGGGCGCGGCCATCGCGGCCGGGCAGGTGAACATCACGCTGGGTTCGGACACCAATGGCTCGATCCGCGTGCCGTCCTCGCTCTGCGGCGTCTGGGGGCTCAAGCCGACCTTTGGCCGGCTCTCGCGCCGGGGCAGTTACCCCTTTGTGCACAGCATCGACCACCTGGGGCCCTTCGCCGATTCGGTGGAGGGATTGGCCCTGTCCTACGACGCGCTCCAATACCCGGACGCGCAGGACCCAGCTTGCCACGCGCGCGCGGTGCAGCCGGTGATACCCGCTCTGGCGCAGGGCGTGGCCGGCTTGCGCGTGGGTGTGCTGGGTGGCTACTTCGAGGACCTGGCCACGCCACCCGCCCGCGCGGCCGTGTCGGCCGCGGCCCGGGTGCTGGGTTCGCGCGATGTCGTGCTTTGGCCCGACGCCGCCGAGGCCCGCGCTGCGGCCTTCATCGTCACCGCCAGCGAGGGCGGCAGCCTGCACCTGGACCATCTGCGCCAGCGCGCCGACGAGGTCGAACCCCTGTCGGTGGACCGTTTCATCGCCGGGGCCTTGCAGCCTGCCGCCTGGACCACGCGGGCCCAGCGCTTCCGCCGCGTCTACCGCGACAAGGTGAACGCGTTGTTCACGCGATGGGACGTGCTGCTCGCGCCGGCCACGCCGGTCGCGGCACCCGTGCTCGGCACGGAATGGCTGGAGATCAATGGCCAGCGTCTGCCTTGCCGCCCCTCGGTCGGTCTGCTCACGCAACCCGTGTCCTTCGCCGGTTGTCCGGTGGTGGCCGCGCCGCTCTGGCCCGGGGGCGAGGCGGGTCCGCTGCCGATCGGCGTGCAGATCATTGCCGCGCCTTGGCGTGAAGACCTGGCGCTGCGCGCCGCCCATGTATTGCAGGAGGCGGGCGTGGCCTGCCTGAAGGAGACGCGACTGTGATGGACATCAATCTGCCCGAGGTGCTGGCCGAGGTGACGGCCGCTTTCGAGCGCTACGAAGCCGCGCTGGGGGCCAACGACACGGCCGTGCTGGACGAGCTGTTCTGGGACAGCCCGCACACGCTGCGCTACGGTGCCGGCGAAAACCTGTACGGCATCACCGCCATCCGCGCCTTTCGCAATGCGCGTCCGGCACCCGGAGCGCGCGAGATCTTGCGCACGGCCATCACCAGCTATGGGCGCGACTTCGCGACCGCCAACGTCGAATTCCGCCGTCCGGGCGTGGACCGCACGGGCCGCCAGAGCCAGACCTGGCTGCGCACGCCCGAAGGCTGGCGCGTGGTGGCGGCCCATGTCAGCTGGATGAGCTGAATGGATGGAACCGGGTGCGCAGGCTGAACAGAACGGCGTGAGGCATACCCCATGAGCTGCATGCCCTGACAGTGAAAGAAAAAAGGAGGTCGACCATGCGCATCCATGCCCAACCCTTTCCCTACGAATGCGACCCGCGCGCGACCGCGCTTGTGCTCATCGACATGCAGCGCGACTTCATCGAGCCCGGCGGTTTCGGCGAGACCCTGGGCAATGATGTGGCGCTGCTGGCAGCCATCGTGCCCGCTTGCCGCACCGTGCTCGCCGCCTGGCGGCGCGCGGGCGGCCTGGTGGTACACACGCGCGAGGCCCACCAGCCCGACCTTTCGGACTGTCCACCGGCCAAGCGACTGCGCGGTAACCCCAGTTTGCGCATCGGCGATGTCGGCCCCATGGGCCGCATCCTGGTCGCCGGGGAGCCGGGCAATCAGATCATCGACGCGCTCGCGCCGGCGCCTGGCGAACTGGTGATCGACAAACCCGGCAAGGGCATGTTCTGGGCCACGGGCCTGCATGAAAAGCTGCAGGCGCGGGGCGTGTCACACCTGATATTCATGGGCGTGACCACCGAGGTGTGCGTGCAGACTTCCATGCGCGAGGCCAATGACCGCGGTTACGACAACCTCTTGCTCGAGGACTGCACCGAGAGTTATTTCCCGGCCTTCAAGGCCGCAACCTTGGAGATGGTCCGCGCCCAGGGCGCCATCGTTGGCTGGACGGCACGGAGCGAGGCACTGCTGGCTGCGCTAAAGTAGGCCCCGAGCCTACTCATGCCCACGTCTACCCCCGCCACCCGTCGTCCCGGGCGTCGCAGCACGCCACAACCGCCTTCGCGTTCCGAACTGGTTTACGAGCAGCTCAAGCGCGACGTGGCCGATTTCAGGCTGGTGCCGGGTGACCGCTTCACCGAAAACGAAATCAGCGAGCGCCTTGGTGTGTCACGCACCCCCGTCCGCGAGGCCTTGCTGCGCCTGCAGCAGGAGGGCCTGGTCGAGGTGCTGTTTCGCAATGGCTGGCGGGTGCTGCCCTTCGATTTCGAGAAATTCGAGCAGCTCTACGACCTGCGCCTGGTCATCGAGACGGCGGCCGTGCAGCGCCTGTGCGGCGACAACCCGCTGGTGGACCATGCCCGTCTGGAGGCGCTGAACGCCGTCTGGCTGGTGCCCGCCGAGCAGCGCAGCGGTGACATCCGCCAGGTGGCGCAGTGGGACGAGGAGTTCCACGCCAGCCTGGTGGCCGCGGCCGGCAACGCCGAGATGGCGCGCGTGCACCGGGACGTGACCGAGCGCATCCGCATCATCCGCCGGCTCGATTTCACCAAGCCCGCGCGCATCGACGCCACCTACGAGGAGCACGCCAAGATCCTGCGCGCCGTCCAGCGCAAGCGCGGCGACCAGGCCGTGCTGCTGCTGCGTGCCCACATCGAGACCAGCCAGGCCGAGGTGCGCAAAATCACGCTGCACCAGGTGCATCTGGCCCGGCATGCGGGTTGAGCACCGGGATCGGAGATACTGCATCGCATGACCCATGCCGTTGCCCTCAATCTCGCCCTGCAAGGCGGTGGCGCGCACGGTGCCTACACCTGGGGTGTGCTGGATGCGCTGCTGGCCGCAGGAGAGCCCGAAGGCCAGGGCGACGTGGAAGTCGGGACGGGGGGCGCCGTGGAGTTCGAGGGGCTCTCCGGCAGCAGCGCGGGCGCGGTGAACGCCGTGGTGTTGGCCGATGGCTGGCTCAAGGGCGAGGCCGAGGGCATCGGTGGCCGCGCGGGGGCGCGCCGCGGCTTGCACAGTTTCTGGACCGCGCTGGGCCAGAAGATGCCAGCCCACACGGTGGATCCGCTGGGCTTTGGCCTCGTCAGTCCTAGCCAAGGAGCCGTCAGCCTGGGCTCTGCGGGGCGGTTGCTGGCCAGTTGGGCCAGCCAGTTCTCACCGGCCCAGATCAACCCCTTCGACCTGAACCCCCTGCGCGACCTGCTGGTCGCGCAGATCGACTTCGAGGCCCTGCGCCGAAAGTCGCCCTTCAAGCTCTTCATCGGCGCGACCCAGGTCAACACGGCGCGCTTGCGGGTCTTTCGCGAGCATGAACTGAGCGTGGACGTGCTGCTGGCCTCGGCCTGCCTGCCGCGCATCCATCGCACCGTGATGATCGAGGGCGAGCCTTACTGGGACGGCGGCTACAGTGCCAACCCGGCGGTCTACCCGCTGTTTCAGGCCTGTCGCAGCAGCGACGTGCTGCTGGTGCTGCTCAACCCACTGCGCCGCAGCCGCATGCCGCAGAGCGCGGCCGAGATCGAGACGCGCATCGCTGAGCTTGGATTCAACACCCATTTCATGCGCGAGATGCGCATGTTCGCCTCCTTGCCCTCGCATTCCTTGTTCAGCACCAAGCTGGAGCGCCGTCTGCGCGCGATGCGCTTTCACATGATTGGTGGCAGCGAGCTGGAAAGCCTGGCGCGCAGCGAAAGCAAGCTGCTGCCCTACGCGCCCTTCCTGCAGTACCTCCATGCGCAAGGCCGCGAGCATGCGCGGGACTGGCTGCGCGACAACGCCGTCCATGTCGGACAACGCTCCAGCATCGACGTGCAGGCGCTGTTCGCCTGAGGCCGCCCGCCGCAGTGGTTGGGGTGCTCAGGGTTTCGCGGGGAGCACCGTGCCCATGCAGTCCCCGAAGCCGATGCGTGCTGCACCCGGCTTCTCGCAATATCCCCGCAGTGTCACGCTGTCGCCGTCGAGCAGAAAAGTGCGCTGCTCGCCGTCGGGCAGGGTCAGAGGCTGCTTGCCGCCGCGGGTCAATTCCAGTAGCGCACCGGCTTCGTCGAGCGTGGGGCCGGACAGGGTGCCGCTGCCGAACAGATCGCCGGGCTGCAGATTGCAGCCGCCGACGGTGTGGTGGGTGACCAGTTGCGCCAGCGTCCAATAAGCATGCCGGTAACTGGTGCGCACGATGCGGTGGGCGCCTTGCCCGGCCTGGCGCATGCGGCTGGTCTGGATCAGCACTTCGAGCTGGATATCAAAAGCCCCCCCTTCGCGATTGGACGCGCTGTCCAGGTAGGGCAGGGGTTGAGGGTCTCCATCCGGTCGCGTGAAGGCCATGCGGTACGGTGCGAGCGCTTCCAGCGTCACGATCCAGGGCGAGATCGTGGTCGCGAAGTTCTTGGCGAGGAAAGGGCCGAGCGGTTGGTATTCCCAGGCCTGGATGTCGCGGGCGGACCAGTCGTTGAGCAGGCACAAGCCGAACACATGGTCCTCGGCTTCGACCAGCGGCACCGGTTCGCCCAGTGCATTGCCCTGCCCGATGAAGATGCCGAGTTCCAGCTCGATGTCCAGCCGCTGCGTGGGTGCGAGCGTGGGTGCCGTTGTGGCGGGGTCGGCGCCGGGCACCATCAACTGGCCCCTGGGCCGATGGAACTGCTGGCCTGACACGCCGATGCTGCTGCTGCGTCCGTGGTAGCCAATCGGCACCCATTTGTAGTTGGGCAGCAGCGGGTTGTCGGGTCGGAAGAGCCTGCCGACGTTGGTGGCGTGGTGGACCGAGGTATAGAAATCGGTGTAATCGCCGATGTGGGCCGGCAAGGCGTATTCCACCTCGGCCTGGGGTGTCAGGTGGGCTTGCAAAACGGCTTGCACTGCGTGCGAGGCCTCGGGGCGCAGCCCGCGGGAGAGGGCCAATCGCAGGCTCGACCAAGCGGTGGGGCCGAGCGCCATCAGCGCGTTGAGTGCGGCATCTTCTCGGCAGAGCGTGAGTGCAGCGGCAAGGCCGGCGTCCAGCTTCAGTGCTTGGTGGACCGCATGCGCTGCCAGGTCCAGCACCTGATCACCGATGCCGACCCCGGCGCGGAACCGCTCGTCCGTCTGGCTGCGTCGGAAGATGGCGTAAGGCAGGTTCTGGATGGGAAAGTCGCTCACCGTGGCGGCTTGGGCCTCGACCGTGTCACTGGCCGCGATCGCGGCACGGGGATTCGCGGACAACACCCAGCTGCGCAGTGCCGGGTCGTGGGTTTCGTTCAGACGGTGATGGCGTGTCGTGGTCATGGAATAGGGCAGGTGGGTGGAGCGCTCTAGTCGGATTACTTCGCGTCGGCCAGTTCCAGCGCATGCATCCAGGCCGCGTGCTTGGGGGCGCGCTTGGTCTGGGCCCATTCGTTGAGCATGTCCCATTTCACCTCGGCCGCGCGCCGGTTCAGTTCGGGTGTGCTGGTGTCCACGGCCAGTTCGAGGCGGTGGCCATTGGGATCGAAGAAGTAGATGGACTTGAACAGGGTGTGATCGGTGATGCCCACGACCTCGATGCCGTCGGCCTGTAGGCGGGATTTCACTTCCTCCAGGGTGTCCAAGCTGTCCACCTCGAAGGCAATGTGCTGTACCCAGGCGGGGGTGTTCTCGTCGCGGCCCATTTCGGGCTGCGTGGGCAATTCGAAGAAGGCCAGCACGTTGCCACCGCCCGCGTCGAGGAAGATGTGCATGTAGGGGTCATGCGCCTTGGTGGAGGGCACGTGGTCCTCGGCGAAGGCGAGTTGGAAGTCCATGTTCAGGTACTTCTGGTACCACTCCACAGTCTGCTTGGCGTCCTTGCAGCGGTAGGCGACGTGGTGGATCTTGGATATCTTCATGAGGGGCTCCTCGTGGCGTGGAAAGAGTGAACGGCGATGGAGTAGACAGCTCGGGCATGGCTCAGAGCGCCGATATGGCGTCTTCGTCCTCCGGCTCGCTGAGGTCCGCTGCGCCACGGGCGAGCGCCGGGCCTTGGTTGTGCGCCACCAGCCGGTCGAGCAGATCACTCAGCTGGGCCTGCTCGGCGGGCGTGAGGCAGCCGACGATTTCGGCGTTGCGTTCGTGAACCAATTGCATGGCGCGCGCGCAGGCCTTGCGGCCCGCCGCGGTCAGTGTCAGCGTGACGCCCCGTCCATCTTGTTGACTGTCGCGCTTGCTGACCAGGCCCAGCGTCACCAGGGCCTGCGCGGCACGGCTGGCCTGACTTTTGTTCAGGTTGGCGTAGCGCGCCAGGTCCTTGACCGACAAGGACTCGAAACGGCCGATGGCGGTCAAGCAGCGGCCATCGCTCAGACTGAGCCCGACCGTCCCAGGGTAGCGCTGCTGGGTCTCCAGATCACTCAGCTTGTGCAGCAGATGCAGCCGGTACGTGAAAGTACGTTCCAGCGGGACGGAGTCGGGGGTCTGAGTCACGCTCACTCCACCGTGATGTTGGCGGCCTTGATCACCGGGCCCCACTTGGCGCGCTCGGCCGCGGCGTAGGCGGCCATTTCCTCGGGTGTGCTTTCGATGGCCTCCAGACCCAGCGCGATCAGGCGGGCCTTGACGTTGTCGTCGTTGAAGGCGTCGCGCAGGGCCTTGTGCAACTTGGCCACCACCGGCGCGGGTGTGCCGGCGGGCACGACCACGCCTTGCCATGCATAGGCTTCAAAGCCTTTCAGGCCTTGTTCGTTCAGCGTGGGCACGGTGTTGAAGCCGCGCACGCGGCGGGCGCTGGCCACGCCGATGGGCTTGAGCTTGCCGCTCTCCAGGAAGGCCTTGCCGGCGGCGGTGTCCACGAACATGAAGGGAATCTGACCGCCGACCACGTCCTGGATGGCGGGCGCGGCGCCGCGGTAGGGCACGTGCGTGAGCGTGAGCTGGGTCTGTTGAGCGAAGAGCGCCGTGGCCAGGTGGTGCGGGCTGCCCGCACCCGGCGAACCGTAGTTGGCGCCGTTGGTTCCGGACTGCTGGGTCTTGGCCCAGGCCGTGAATTCCTTCAGGTCCTTGGCAGGCACCTGCGGGTTCACGGCCAGGATCAGCGGAAAGCGCACCGTCAGGCCGATGGGCGCGAAGCTTTTTTCGGCGTCATAGGGCAGCTTGCGATAGAGGAAGGGGTTGGCCGCCAGCGTGGCCGTGTCAGCCGACAGCAGGGTGTAGCCGTCCGCCTTGGCTTCGGCGACGTAGGCCGCGCCGATGCTGGTGGCCGCGCCTGGCTTGTTGTTGATGACGATGGGTTGTCCCAGGGTGCGGCTCATGGATTCAGCCAGGGTGCGTGCCAGCACGTCGGTGCCACCGCCGGCCGGGTAGGGCACCACCCATTCGATGGGTTTGCTGGGGAAACTCTGGGCCATGGCGGGGGGCGCGGCCAGCAGGCCAGCGGACATCAGCGTGGCTGCCAGGCTGGCCGTGAACAGGCGGCGGCTGGCGGTGGAAATCACGGGCGAAGTGGGGGTGGGCATGGTCTGGTCTCCTGGTCTGGTTGACGCCGTGTGAGCCGGCTGCGGCACTGTAGCGCCCTCATGGTTGCGCGCGCAACCATTTTGTTTCATGTCTGGCTAGGGGTTTGCCCTGGACTGATGCGAGTCAGGGTTGCGCAGCGGGGCTCGCCGGTCGGCGGGTGTGGGGCCACCGCGTCAAGCGCCGAGGGGTGTACGCCGTCCGGCGTATTCCTGTGGCGGGCCGCCTTTTTTACATTGGCCTTGCTTTCTTCCCACCCACCTTCCCTCATCGAACGGAGTCCTCCCTCATGAAAACCCAACGTCGTTACACCCTCAAGGCGCTGGCCGCGGCCGCCGCCGTGACCACCTTCGGCCTGACGGGCCTGTCGGCCCAGGCTGCCGACACCATCAAGGTCGGTGTGCTGCACAGCCTGTCCGGCACCATGGCCATTTCCGAGACGGTGCTGAAAGACACCGTGCTCATGGCCATTGACGAAATCAATGCCAAGGGTGGCGTGTTGGGCAAGAAGCTGGAGCCCGTGGTGGTCGACCCGGCCTCCAACTGGCCCCTGTTCGCCGAGAAGGCCAAGCAGCTGCTGACGCAGGACAAGGTGGCCGTGGTCTTCGGCTGCTGGACCTCCGTGTCGCGCAAGTCCGTGCTGCCGGTGTTCGAGGAACAGAACGGCCTGCTTTTCTACCCTGTGCAGTACGAGGGTGAGGAACTCTCGAAGAACGTGTTCTACACGGGTGCCGCGCCGAACCAGCAGGCCATTCCCGCCGTGGAGTACCTGATGAGCAAGGACGGCGGTTCCGCCAAGCGTTTCGTGCTGCTGGGCACCGACTACGTCTACCCGCGCACGACGAACAAGATTCTGCGTGCCTTCCTGAAGAGCAAGGGCATTGCGGACGCCGACATCATGGAGGAGTACACCCCCTTCGGCCATTCGGACTATCAGACCATCATCGCCAACATCAAGAAGTTCGCTTCCGCCGGCAAGAAGACGGCCGTGGTTTCGACCATCAACGGCGACTCCAACGTGCCCTTCTACAAGGAACTGGGCAACGCGGGCCTGAAGGCCACGGACGTGCCGGTTGTCGCCTTCTCGGTCGGCGAGGAAGAGCTGCGCGGCGTGGACACCAAGCCGCTGGTGGGCCACCTGGCCGCCTGGAACTACTTCATGAGCATCAAGAGCCCGGCCAACACCGAGTTCACCAAGAAGTGGGCCGCCTACGCCAAGGCCAAGAACATCCCCGGCCACAAGGACAAGCCGCTGACCAATGACCCGATGGAAGCGACCTACATCGGCATCAACATGTGGAAGCAGGCCGTCGAGAAGGCCAAGACCACGGACGTGGATGCGGTGATCAAGGCCATGGCCGGTCAGACCTTCAAGGCGCCCTCGGGCATCACCTCCAAGATGGACGAGAAGAACCACCACCTGCACAAGAGCGTGTTCATCGGCGAAGTCAAAGCCGATGGCCAGTTCAACGTGGTGTGGAAGACGCCCGGCCCGGTCAAGGCCCAACCCTGGAGCCCCTACATCCCCGAGAACAAGGGCAAGAAGGACGAGCCGGACGGCAAGACAAAAATGTAATTTGGGCTTGCAGCTTGCGCGGCGGGTTCCCCATGCGGGGGGCGCGCCGCGCCGGGCCGCCCCAAGCGGTCGCGCCGCCCCCCAGTGGGGGGAGGTGGTCGTAGACCACTTCGGGGGGCGTCCAATTTGTATGGGATTTGCAGCGTGAGCGTGGTGCGCCGCGTTCACTCTAGAGATTCCAGTGATGCTGAAAAAACTTTTGCTCTCGTCATGTGCCGTGCTGTTCGCAGCGCAGGCGCACGCGCTCACGCCCGAGCAGGCGCAAGCCATCGTGATCGGCGATTCGAGTGATCGCATCGTGGCCATGCAGCAGGCGGTGCAGACGCCGGACGCACGTGTGACCACGCTGTTGCAGGCTTTGGCCGACGACATGGTCAAGGTGCACGAGGGCCGGGTCATCCTCGTGCGTGAGGTGAATGGCGAGTGGAAAGGCGAGGACCCGACCACGGGCCAGCCCGTGGCCCTGCCCGAGGATGCGGAGGACGTGGTCAACAACAACCGCATGCGCGGCGAGATCGCCAACGCCTTGGCCGCGCTGCAGCTCTTTGGTCCGGACGCGGGTGGCCGATTGGCAGCGGCCAAGGCGCTGGCGACCGAACCCGACGAATCTCGCCTGCCGCTGATCGACAAGGCTCTGGCCGCCGAAAAGGACGAGGCCGTGCGCGAGCAGCTCAACCTGGCGCGCGCGGCCATTCTGCTGTCCAGCGCGGAGCCCGCGCAGCGCTACGCGGCAGTGCAGGCGTTGGCCGTGTACCGCACGCCAGCCACGCGGCAGTTGCTGGGCCAACAGCTCGCGAGCGAGGAAGACGCCCGGGTCAAGGCGGCCATCCAGGCCGCCCAACGCGCCATTGAGGACCACCTGGCCTGGGGCGAGCGCGCGGGTGTGCTGTTCACCGGCATCAGCCTGGGCAGCATCCTGCTGCTGGCCGCGCTGGGGCTGGCCATCACCTACGGGCTGATGGGCGTCATCAACATGGCACACGGCGAACTCATCATGATCGGCGCCTACGCCACCTATGTGGTGCAGGGCTTGTTCCGCAGCTACCTGCCCGGCGCCTTCGACTGGTACCTGGTCGCGGCCATGCCCGTGGCCTTCCTTGCCTCCGCGTTGGTGGGCGCGGCGCTGGAACGCGGCGTGATCCGCTTTCTTTATGGCCGCCCGCTGGAAACCCTGCTGGCCACCTGGGGCATCAGCCTGGTGCTGATGCAGGCCGTGCGTTCCCTCTTCGGTGCGCAGAACGTGGCGGTGGAAAACCCGGCCTGGATGAGCGGGGGCTGGCAAGTGCTGTCCAACCTCACGCTGCCCTACAACCGCTTGGTCATCATCGCTTTCGCCTTCGCGGTGCTGCTGGGCATGGCCTTGCTGATCAGTCGTACGCGGCTCGGCCTGTTCGTGCGGGGCGTCACGCAGAACCGTCCCATTGCCGCTTGCATGGGCGTGAACACGGCGCGGGTGGACACCTATGCTTTCGCGCTGGGTTCGGGCGTCGCGGGCCTGGCGGGTTGCGCGCTGTCTCAGGTCGGCAATGTCGGCCCGGACCTGGGCCAGGGCTACATCGTCGACTCCTTCATGGTCGTGGTGCTGGGGGGCGTGGGCCAGCTCGCGGGCACGGTCTACGCCGCGCTGGGCCTGGGCCTGGTGAACAAGCTGCTCGAAGGCTGGCAGGGCGCGGTGCTGGCCAAGATCATGGTGCTGGTCTTCATCATCGCCTTCATCCAGAAACGACCGCAAGGCATCTTCGCCCTCAAAGGGCGATCGGTGGACTGAGGCACGGCCCGACATGACGACGACTCCCCTGACCCTCCCTGCCGCCGCGCCCCTGTTGAACCGACGCGGCTGGACGGCCTTCCTCGCGGCCCTGATCGCCGTGCTCGTGCTGGCACCCGTGCTCAACCTGCTGGTGCCCGAGGGCCATGTGTTCCACATGAGCAACTACACGGTGGCCTTGCTCGGGCGCATCATGTGTTACGCCATCTGCGCGCTGGCCATGGACCTGATCTGGGGCTACACCGGTATTCTTTCGCTGGGCCACGGTCTCTTCTTCGCCCTCGGCGGCTACATGATGGGCATGTACCTGATGCGCCAGATCGGGCGCGATGGCCAGTACAAGAGCGACATGCCTGACTTCATGGTGTTCCTGAACTGGAAGGAATTCCCCTGGCACTGGGCGCTGAGCGACAGCTTCATCGCCACCGTCATCCTCGTCGTGCTGGTGCCGGGCGTGATCGCCTTCGTCTTCGGCTATTTCGCCTTCCGCTCGCGCATCAAGGGCGTGTACTTCTCCATCATCACGCAGGCGCTGACCTTCGCGGCCATGCTGCTCTTCTTCCGCAACGAGACGGGTTTTGGCGGCAACAACGGTTTCACGGACTTCAAGCGCATCCTGGGCATCCCGATCGGGCAGGGCATGCGCATGACGCTGTTCATGCTGACCGGACTGACGCTGCTGGGCTTCTTCCTGCTTGGCCGCTGGCTGATGAACGCCAAGTTCGGCCGGGTGCTGCAGGCCATCCGCGACGCCGAAAGCCGGGTGATGTTCTCGGGCTACAACCCCCTGGGCTACAAGCTCACGATCTGGACGCTCTCGGCCGTGATGTGCGGCATCGCGGGCGCGCTCTATGTGCCGCAGGTCGGCATCATCAACCCAGGCGAGATGAGCCCGGCCAACAGCATCGAGATCGCGATCTGGGCGGCGGTGGGTGGGCGCGCGACGTTGATCGGTCCCATCGTGGGTGCGTTCGTGGTCAATGGCGCCAAGAGCTGGCTGACCGCGGCCTTCCCCGCGTTCTGGCTGTACTTCCTGGGGGGCCTGTTCATCCTGGTGACGCTGTTCCTGCCCGACGGCATCGTGGGCTTGATCAAGCGCCTGTGGAGAAAATTCCGGGGGAGTTCCAAAGAATGACGCCCGATCTGCTTGAACAGGGCGCGCAACGCGCCCAGGCACAACAGCGTGAGGCCGCGCGCCAGAACACCGAAGCCGGCGGACAGCAGGCCAGCTATGGCCGCTTGCTTAAGACCGGCGAGGTGGATGTGACGCATGGCCGCATCCTCTACCTGGAGGATGTGAGCGTGAGCTTTGATGGCTTCAAGGCCATCAACAAGCTGAGCCTCGACATTGCCCCCGGTGAGCTGCGATGCATCATCGGGCCCAATGGCGCGGGCAAGACGACGATGATGGACATCATCACGGGCAAGACCCGGCCCGACGAAGGCACGGTCTTTTTTGGCTCCACCATCGACCTGCTGCGCTACAACGAACCGCAGATCGCGCAACTGGGCATCGGGCGCAAGTTCCAGAAACCCACGGTGTTCGAGCAACTGACGGTGTTCGAGAACCTGGAGCTGGCACTGAAGATGGACAAGAGCGTGCAGTCCTCCATCTTCTTCAAGCTGGATTCCGCGCAGGCTGACCGCCTGGCCGACATGCTGCACACCATCCACCTGGCCGACAGCGTGGACCGGCAGGCGGGCAATCTGAGCCACGGCCAGAAGCAGTGGCTGGAAATCGGCATGCTGCTGATGCAGGACCCCAAGCTGTTGCTGCTGGATGAGCCGGTGGCTGGCATGACGGACGAGGAAACCGCGCGCACGGCCGAGCTCTTCCTGACGCTCAAGGGCAAGCATTCGCTGATGGTGGTGGAGCACGACATGAGCTTCATCAAGACCATCAGCGACATCGTGACCGTGCTGTGCGACGGCGCGGTGCTGGCCCAGGGCACGCTGGAGCAGGTGCAGGCGGATGAACGGGTGATCGAGGTGTACCTTGGGCGGTGAGGATTTTCTTTTGCCGCTCGCGTTGCATTGCTTGCATGGGTTGCGATGCAACGCGGCAAGGACTGTGTGGCTCCGCTCAAAGGACACGGGTCGCTGCGCGACTTCCCTGCGCTGCTCGCGGTTGGCGGGGGACGCGCCAACTCGCTGCGCTCAGACACGGCGCGTCCCTTTTTCCGCCAACCGCTGCGCTGCTCGGCCGCGTCCATTCGCTGCACCACACAGGCCTTGCCGCGTTGCGGTGACGGGTGTTGCGGGCGCAGCAGGGCAGAGCGCGGCAGAGGGCTCGGATTTCTATTCGGGTGTCGGTGCCGTGTGCCAAACACCTCAGCCTCAGAACAGGGCACTGAATTTCTCGACACCACGAAGCCTGACGAACGGTGCCCCCGGCCCGGCCCGTCTGCGCCGCCGAGAAGCGCAGGGCGGCCGGTCGGCACGCGCGCTGTCGCGCGTGCTCTGTGATCTGACTCATCGCGTCTGTCTGAGCGGAGTGAGCGCAGCGAACGCAGCGAGTTACGCGATGGACCGGTTGTCCGAGCATCGCAGGGCAGCCGCGCAGCGGCCGGCGCAATCGGGCCGGGCTGGGGGTGCCGTTCGGCAGGCGCTCTTCGCCGTAGTCACAGCGCAAGCGGGAGAGCCAGCACCATGCTGAAAGTCAAGAACATCAACCAGTATTACGGCGGTTCCCACATCCTGCGCGACGTGAGCCTGAGCGCCACCCTCGGCAAAGTCACCGTCGTGCTGGGCCGCAACGGCGTGGGCAAGACCACCCTGCTCAAATCACTCATGGGCCTGGTGCCGATCAAGAACGGCAGCATCGAGTTCGAAGGCAAGGACATCCACAAAACCACGCCCTACGAGCGCGCCCGCGCCGGCATCGGTTTTGTGCCCCAGGGCCGAGAGATCTTCATGCGCCTGACGGTCGAGGAAAACCTGCGCATGGGCCTGGCCAGCCAACCCGGCGGCACGCCCATCCCGTCCGAGTTGTACGAGCTGTTCCCCGTGCTCAAGCAGATGCTGGGGCGGCGCGGCGGGGATCTCTCGGGCGGTCAGCAGCAACAACTCGCCATCGCCCGCGCGCTCGCGGCCAAGCCCAAGCTGCTGGTGCTCGACGAACCCACCGAAGGCATTCAGCCCAGCATCATCAAGGACATCGGTCGTGTCATCCGCATGCTGGCCGACCGCGGTGACATGGCCATCCTGCTGGTCGAACAGTACTACGACTTCGCCGAGGAACTGGCCGACGACTACGTGGTCATGGAGCGCGGCGCAGTGATTGCCTTCGGCCCGGGCAGCGAAATGAAGGACAAGGGCATCCGCCAGCTGGTGGCGATCTGAGTGGATGCCGAGCGGACTCAGCGCGGTTGTGCTTTCCGTCGCTTGCCGAGGTAAGGCAGGGCGAACAGCCAGAGGCCAGTGCCCAGCAGCAGAAAGAGCGGCGGCAGCGGCGCGTAGACGATCCACATCGGCGCCTGCCCGTCATTCATCGCCATCGCGGTGAAGTTGGCGATCACCGTGAGGGTGAAGACGAGCGATACCCAGCGGTGGAATTGACGGATGCCGTGGTTCCAGTTCATGGTGGTTTTCTTTCCCTGTTTTTTCCGCGTTTTCATCCGCGTGCCTGGACCAGCTTCCAGCCATTGCCGGAGGGGTCGCGAAAGCTCGCATCCACGCTGCCATAACGTTCCACCGGTTCCTGCGTGAATTCCACGCCGCGTGCCTGCATCTGCGCATGGGCGGCGCGGCAGTCGTCCACGGTCAGCACCAGCGGCGGCATCGCGCCCTTGGCGACCAAGGCCTGCAAGGCCTGAGCCGTCGCCGCGTCGTGCACCGGTGGGCCGGGCAGGAACAGGCCGAGCTGGAAGGACGGCTGATCGGGGAGCTGGACCGTGAGCCAGCGGTAGTCCCCATTGCGCGCATCCGTGTGGACACGAAAACCGAGCTGGTCGACGTAGAAGGCGAGCGCCTCATCCTGGTCGCGCACGTAGAGCCCGACGACTTCAACACCTGGGCGCATGGCCATGTCCTTTCCTGTGGTGGGTTCAGGCGCGGTTTATACCGGCAGCCTCCCGGCGGCGCTTCTCCGAAACTGCGATATCGAGCGCGGGCCGTTGCGCCGCGTTCAGAAAGCAGGCGGGCACGAGGGCCAGGGTCCGCCTTTGCTCTGGCGCGCGAGCACGCGCCTGGGCCCGCGCCGCGCTGGGGCTCAGGCCCGTGATGTCGCGGAAGGTGCGGCCGAAGCTGCCCAGGCTTTCCCAGCCGGTCTGGAAGGCGATGTCGGTCACGGGCAGTTCGGTGTCGCGCAGCAGGGCCAGGGCCCGCTCGATGCGCCGCGTCAGCAGGTAGCGGTGGGGCGGTAGGCCGAAGGCCTCGCGGAAGGCGTGCGCGAAATGCGTGGCCGACACGTTGCTCACGCGCGCCAGCCTAGCGATGGGCCAGGCCTCCTGCGAGGCGGCGTCCATGCGGTCCTTGGCGCGCAGCAGCCGGCGCAGCAGATCGGGTGGTGTCTGCAAGAGAGCGGACGTGGAAGCAGGGGATGCCTTGGTCATCTGGCCGCGATGATGCCGCATCGCCTGCCGCGCCGGTCTCTGCCCAAGCGCCATCGAAGTCAGCGGCTCGAACCCATATCGTGGTAAGTCGCAGTCGCGAGTCGGGTTTTTGGGCGGTCACTCAAGGCATGCAGTTTTAGAATGGGCCCTCATCAAACGCCGCAAGGTGCTTCCTTGATGAAGTGCCGCGCGGCGTTTGGTTTTTGAGCACGTCCCAGCCCATGTACGCCACCCGCTTTTCGCATCCGCATGCCCATCGCGTCCTGCGCCGCCAGGCGCGGTGTTGCGCGCGGGTGAACGCGAAGCTGGGGGCAGCCCTCACGCGCGGCATGGTGCGCTCGCGCAGCACGCTCACGCCGCCCCTGCCGGGCGAGCGTTTCGCCGTGCTGCGTTATGCGACGAACCGACGCTCCGAGCCTCCGCTCAGTCGCTCGTTCATGAATCGCCTGTCCTGACCGGACGGCGGAAGCCATTTCGCCCTGGGACCTGAGCCCAGGGGTTTGCGTCCCGGCAATGCCCCGGGGCGCCACGGTGCCGAAACCGCGCTCACCGACTTCATTCCGTCTTTTCGCGCACGCGCACCGAAGTCGTTTCCGTCGCCGGCCTTTCCATCCCAGGCCGTCGTGGCGCCGTGCGCGCCGGGACCGCCCTAACCAGGAGTCCATCCCGCATGACATCGCCGTATTCAACGCCGCCTGCCCACGACGGTTTCCCCGCGCTCGATCGCCCGCTCGTGTTGGCGACTGATCTGGATGGCACCTTCCTGGGCGGCAGCGACGCCGAACGCGCTGCGCTCTACCGCTGGTTGCAGGTCATGCGCGAGCGGCAGCCGCGGGACGTCACCCTGATCTTTGTCACCGGGCGGGATTTGCCCTTCATCCGCAGCATCGTGGCTGCCGGCACCGTGCCTCGGCCGGACTACGTGATCGGCGACGTGGGCACCACTATCGCGGGTGGTCCGGAGATCACGCCCCTGCCCGGCTTGGAAGAGGACATCGCCACGCGCTGGAAGCGCGGCGCGGACTCCGCCGCGCAGGCGCGCGAGCGCCTGCGGGCCCTGTTGGCCCATGAGCCTGGTCTGCGTGAACAGGACACGCCCTTCCGCTACCGCCTGAGCTACTGGTACGAGCCCGCCGTGCTGTCGCCCGAGACTCTGCCCAAGATCGAGGAGGCTGGTTACGACGGCCTGCTGTCGGCCAACACCTTTCTGGACGTGCTGCCGCGCGGTGTCTCCAAGGGCCCGACCTTGCGGCAGCTGATCTCCCACCTGAGCCTGCCGCCCCAGGATGTGCTGGTCGCGGGTGACACCCTCAATGATCTGTCCCTCTTCCAGACTGGCCTGCGCGGCGTGGCAGTGGGCAATTCCGAACCGGCCTTGCTGGATCGTCTGCAGGCATTGGAGCGGGAGCAGTCCCAGAACGAGCCTGCCTGGGCGCCATCGATCCAGTCGCGGCGCATTTTCCGCAGCCCTCGCACGGGCGCGGCCGGCATCCTGGACGCGGTTCATCACCACGGTTTTGTCGCGCGCGATTTCTTCGCGCCTGTTCGCTGACCTTTTGACGCAATGAAGAAAAAGGAGCCTTCCATGGAAAACAAGAACAAGCCCTCCGATCTCGTGATCGTCTACCACCGCCAGCCTTACGAGGAACGGATGGAGAACGGCCAACTGGTCTACAAGGAGCACGCCAGCCCCAATGGCATCGTGCCCACGCTCAAGAGCTTCTTCGGCTCGGTCGAGCGCGGCGCCTGGGTGGCCTGGAAGCAGGTGGAAGGCAAGGGACGCGAGGCAGAGAAGTTCGAGCGCGTCGTGCGCATCCAGGATTCCTACGGCACCTACAACGTCTCACGCCTGCCCCTGACCCCGCAGCAGGTGCGCAGCTTCTACCACGTCACCTCCAAGGAGGCGCTGTGGCCCATCCTGCATTCCTTTCCCGAGCGCTACAACTACGACGCGGTGGACTGGCCGACCTTCCGCGAGGTCAACCGCCTGTTCGCCGAGGCCGCCGTGGCCCAGGCCGCGCCCGGCGCGGTGATCTGGATCCATGACTACAACCTCTGGCTCACGCCGCACTACGTGCGCAAGCTGCGCTCTGACGTGAAGATCGCCTTCTTCCACCACACGCCCTTTCCCTCGTCCAGCATCTTCAGCATCCTGCCCTGGCGCGACGAAATCATGAACAGCCTGCTGGACTGTGACCTGGTGGGCTTCCACATCCCGCGTTACGCGGCGGGGTTCGCGGCGGCGGCGCGCAACCTCAAGGGGGCCAAGATCCTGGAGGAGGCGCCCGCGCCGTCCAGCATGTCGCACCAGGGCCTGGCGTTGTCGCAAGCGTCCTCGCCCGTCAAGCTGGGTTACCAGGGGCGCGTGGTCCACGTCGATGCCTGCCCGGTGGGAACCAACGTGCCTTACATCCGCGAACTGGCGGCGCGTGAGACAACGCAAGCACGCGAGATGCGCATCCGCGAGGAACTGGCCGGGCGACGACTCATCATGTCAGTGGGCCGCGCGGACTACACCAAGGGCACGCGCGACATGCTGTTGGCCTACGAACGCCTGCTGGAGCGTCAGCCCGCGCTGGTCGGGCAGGTGCAATTGCTGGTCACCTCGGTGTCGGCAGCCGCGGGCATGGGGGTCTACCGCAACGTTCAGCGTGAGATCGAGCAGATCTCCGGGCGCATCAATGGCCGCTACAGCACCCTGGCCTACCGGCCCTTGTGGCTGTCTACCTCGGCCATTCCCTTTGAGGAATTGATCGCCTACTACCGTTGCGCCGACGTGTGCTGGATCACACCCTTGCGCGACGGATTGAACCTCGTGGCCAAGGAGTACGTCGCCGCGCGCGAGAACACCGATGGCGGCAACCTGGGCGGCGCGCTGGTGCTATCGGAGTTCACGGGCGCGGCGGTGGAGCTGGACGGTGCGGTGCTGGCCAACCCCTATTCCAACTTCCAGATGGATGCCGCCATTGACCGCGCTCTGGCGATGCCGCCGCAGGAGCAGCAGGAGCGCATGGCCAGCATGCAGCGCAGCGTGGAGCGCTACGACGCCGCGAAATGGGCGCGACACACATTGGAGAAGTTCAATACGCTGTGAACCTGGGCGTTTTCGGTGGTTGGAAGCAGCATTGCAAAAAAGGAGACAAGTCCATGACTGACCATGCAATTCTGGGCACCTGGGACTGGGCGATCATTGGCGCCTACTTGGTCATCGTGATCCTGATCGGCGCCTGGGCGACGCGCAAGGCGAGCACATCCGGGGAGGAGTTGTTCCTTGCCGGGCGCAGCCTGGGTTTCGTGGTGGTGGGTCTGTCCCTCTTCGCCTCCAACATCTCGTCGACCACGCTGATCGGCGTCGCGGGCGCGGCCTACAGCAGCGGCATCAGCGTGGCGCACTACGAGCTGATGGCGGCGCTGGTGCTGGTCTTCATGGCCGTGGTGACGATTCCCGTCTTCCTGCGCGCCCGCGTGACCACCATACCCCAGTACCTGGAGCGGCGTTTCGGTCCCAAGTACGGCCCCATCGTCTGTCGCTATGTCTCGGCGCTGACCATCTTCCTGGCCATCTTCGTGGACACCGCGGGCAGCGTCTACGCCGGGGTGCTGGTGCTGCAGGTGCTGGTGCCGGGCATTCCCTTTCTGCCCGCCTGCATCGGGTTGGCGGTGTTCGCCGGGCTCTACACGGCGGCGGGCGGCCTGCGCGCCGTGGTCTACACCGACGTGCTGCAAGCCCTCGTTCTGCTGGTCGGCGCGGGCATCATTGCCTGGGAAGTCTTCGCGCAGTTCGATTTCTCCTGGGCCACGGCCACGGCAGCCATCCCGGCCGACAAGCTTTCACTGGTGCGTCCCTTGGACGACCCCAATCTCCCTTGGCTGGGGGTGATCCTCGGCCTGCCCGTGCTGGGCTTCTATTACTGGGGCGCCAACCAATACATCATGCAGCGCGTGCTGGGTGCACGTTCATTGGAGCAGGCCCGCGGCGGCGCGATGCTGGCTGCGGCGCTCAAGCTGCTGCCCCTGTTCCTGATGGCCATCCCGGCGGCCTTTGCTTTTGCGCTGCTGCCGGACTTGTCCAGCGGGGACCAGGTGTTCCCGACAATGATCGTGAAGTTCCTGCCCGCCGGCTTGACCGGACTGGTGGTGGCGGGCCTGATCGCGGCCATCATGTCCACCATCGATTCAACGTTGAACGCTTCCTCCACCCTGGTGATGGTCGACTTCGTGCGCGCCGAGGAGCGGGGCTGGTCCCAGCGCCGCATCGTGGCGGTGGGCCGTCTCACGACGGCGGCCTTCGTCACCGTCGCGGCGCTCTGGCCGCTGGTCATCCGCGATTTCCCCGGCCTGTTCAACTACATCCAGCAGGTCTTTTCCTACGCCGTGCCGCCTCTGGCCGTGGTGCTGCTCATGGGCATGTGCTGGCAGCGCATGAGTGGCCGTGCTGCGCTGCTGACGCTGGTGGCGGGCCATGTTCTGGGTGCGCTCATCCTGGTCTGGCGCATGGGGGCGCAAGCCCGGGGCCTGGATGACGGGCTGCCGCATTTCACCGTCGTGGCCGGGCTCACGACCCTGTTCTGCGTGGTCCTGGCATGGGCCTGGTCTCGGACGGCCGAACCCCAGTCGGCCAATGCAGCGCAGGCCCAGTCTGATCCAGGCCTGTTGTGGCGCCCCGTGGATGCCGCGACACAAGAGCGCGGATGGCGGGACTACCGCTGGCAATCGCTCGTGTTGGTGCTGGCCGTGGTGCTTGTCATTGGGGTCTTCTGGTAGCGAGGCCCGGGGTTGGTCCGCATGCGAGCTAACCCCCATGTCTGAACCGAGACGGTCACACAAAAAACCGGTCGCAGCCCGTAAACTCTGCCCTCTTTTTCAGGAGGAAAGGGATGCCTGCACTTGCAACGGAGTTGGCGATCGAGACGCACGGCCTGCGCAAGCAGTTCGGTGATTTCGTCGCCGTTCAGGGGATCGATCTGGCGATCCCGCGCGGTTCGGTCTACGGCCTGCTCGGCCCCAACGGCGCGGGCAAGACCACCACCATCCGCATGCTGACCACCTTGCTGCGCCCCAGCGGCGGCACAGCCCGCGTGCTCGGGCATGACCTGGTGAGCGAGGCTGCCCAGGTGCGCGCCAAGGTGGCCGTGACGGGCCAGTTCGCCTCCGTGGACGAAGACCTGACCGGCGAGGAAAACCTGATCCTGATCGCTCGCCTGCTCGGCTTTTCCTGGGGCGCGGCGAAGGCACGAACCAAGCAGCTGCTCGCCGCCTTCGACCTGGAGGAAGCCGCCAAGCGCCAGGCCCGCAATTATTCGGGTGGCATGCGGCGCCGGCTGGACATCGCGGCCAGCCTCATCGTCACGGCCGACCTGCTGTTCCTGGACGAGCCCACCACGGGCTTGGACCCGCACAGCCGCAACCAAGTCTGGGACATCGTGCGCGCCATCGCCGCCGAAGGCACGACCGTGCTGCTGACCACGCAGTACCTGGAAGAGGCGGACCGCTTGGCCGAGCGCATGGCGGTGATCGAGCATGGCAAGGTGATTGCCGAAGGCACCAGCCGCGAACTCAAAGCCTCTGTGGGTGGTCGCGCCCTGCAACTGCGCCTGGCCGATGTGACTCAGCGCGCGGCAGCCGAAGAGATCCTGCGCCGCGTCTTGGGTGAAGCGGTGGGTGAGATGCAGACGGGTGACGAAGACGACGAAGGACTGTTGCGTGCCAAGGTCGCGCGCGACGAACTCGCGCCTCAGGCCCTGGCGCAACTCGCGGCCGCGAACATCGCGATCGCCGAATTCGCCCTGGCCCAGCCCAGCCTGGACGATGTGTTCCTCGCCATCACCGGCAAACCCGCGCAAGACCAAGCCACGGACAAGGCCAGCAAGCAAGGAGAAAAGCAATGAGCAGCGACAAGATTTCCCTGCATGGCGTTCTGAGCAAGGACCCGCGTCCCGCGCGCGCCAGCGCGAGCGCGGCCGTGCTGACCCTGGCCTGGCGTGCCATGCTCAAGATCAAGCATGTGCCCTTCCAGCTCTTCGACGTGCTGGTCTTTCCCATCATGATGACCTTCATGTTCACCTACCTGTTCGGTGGCGCGCTGGCGGGTTCGACCGACGCCTACCTGCAGTGGCTGATCCCAGGCATCGTGGTGCAGACCCTGGTCTTCCTGACCATCTACACCGGCATGGGCCTGTGTACCGACATCACCAAGGGCCTGTTCGAGCGCTTCCGTTCGCTGCCCATCTGGCAGCCCAGCCCCATCGTCGGCGCGCTGTTTGGTGATCTGAGCCGTTACCTGCTGGCCGCCCTCGTGGTGCTTACCGTCGGCTTGATCCTGGGCTTCCGACCCACGGGCGGTGTGACCGGCGTGGTGCTGGCCCTGCTGCTGGTGCTGCTCTTCACCTCGGCCCTGTCCTGGTTCTGGATCATCATCGGCATGCTGGTGCGCACGCCCGAGATGGTGATGACCACCAGCATGCTGCTGCTGTTCCCTCTCACCTTCGTCAGCAACATCTTCGTCAACCCGACGACCATGCCCAGCTGGATGCAGACCGTGGTCAACCTCAACCCCGTGACCCACCTGACCAACGCCGCGCGTGGACTCATGCATGGCAATGTGGTGGGGGGGGATGTGGTCTGGGTGCTGGTTGCGTCGGCCGTCATCACTGCCGTGGCGGCGCCGATTGCGATGCGGATGTATTACCGGGAGCGGTGATTTCAGTTGTCACTATTGATCTAAGTGTCTATGCCTTGGAAAACAGCGCACCCTGACAAATACATCGCAGCACTTGAAAAATCAGGTGAAGCAGAGGTTCGCGCCGCGATAGCGCGGGGAGACCCTTGGGTCAGTGGTATGTACAGGGAAAGTGCGGAGCAATGGCTACAGGCGAAAGCTGATAGCCGTTCTGAGGCACGAGAAGACGAAAGCTTGCGTATTGCTCGCCAGGCGGCTCGCTGGTCTATGTGGGCCACTGTTATTGCCCTTCTTGCCGTAATCATCTCTGCTCGGGAGCTCGTGGGAGAACTCGTGCATTTTGTTTTCGGGAAAGGCTAATGCACTGGTGAATAAAACGAGTGCTACTTCCTCCGCAACCCCAACGCAATCGCCCCCGCCACCACACCCCAGAACGCCGAACCCACGCCCGCGATCACCACGCCGCTGAGCGTGACGAGGAAGGTGATGAGCGCGGCTTCGCGCTGGTCTTCCTGAGCGAAGGCGGCGGCCAAGGCACCCGCGATGCTGCCCAGCAGCGCCAGGCCCGCGATGGCCGCGACCAGTTCCTTGGGGAAGGCCAGCAGCAGGCCCGTGACGGTGGCCCCAAAGATGCCGACCAGCACGTAGAGCCCGCCGCAGACCACGGCGGCGGTGTAGCGTTTTGCCTTGTCTTCGTGTGCTTCGCGGCCCATGCAGATGGCGGCGGTGATGGCGCTGAAGTTCAGGGCGAAGGCACCAAAGGGCGCAAGCACCAGGGTGGCCACCCCCGTCATCGTGAGCAGGCGCGAGATGGGCATGTCGTAACCCGCCGCGCGGATGGCCGCCACGCCGGGCAGGTTCTGTGAGGCCATGGTCACCACGAACAGCGGCAGAGCCAGGCTGACGATGGCCGACAGCGTGAAGCTGGGCGCGGTGAACACCGGCACGGCCAGCGAGAAGCTCACCGTGTTCCAGGCCAGCTGGCCTCGCAGCGCGGCATAAGCGACGGCGACCACCAGGGTCAGCGGCACCGCGTAACGCGGCACGAAGCGCTTGCCCAGCAGGTAGGTGGCCAGCATCAGCAGCACCAAGGGCAGCGCGGTCTGCGCGGCACCAAAGGCGTTGAGGCCGAAGCGCGTCAGCACGCCCGCCAACAAGGCTGCCGCCAAAGCCATGGGGATGCGGTTCATCACCCGCTCAAACCAGCCCGTGGCGCCCGCCACGGTGATCAGCGCCGCGCTGACGATGAAGGCGCCGATGGCCTCGGCCATCGAAAAGCCACCCGCCAGTCCGGCCGCGGCCAGCACCGCCGCGCCGGGCGTGGACCAGGCCACCATCACCGGCTGGCGCAGGATCAGCGAGGGCAAGGCGCTGCACAGGCCCATGCCGAGGCCCAGCGCCCACATCCAGGAACTGATTTCTTCCGGCGTTGCGCCAAACGATTGCGCGGCCTGGAATACCAGCGCGACGGAGCTGGTGAAACCCACCAGCACGGCGACGAAACCAGCGCTGGCGGCGGAGAGTTGGAGGTCTTTGAAGAAACGCATAGGACGGGAAAATTCAGTTTGATCTATGAGTGCCAACGATACTGGCCAGCACGAGGATGCGGGCTGAATGCGGAGCAAAGTGAAGGAGGAGAGCGGCGCAGCCGCTCGGGGGACATGAGCGCAGTCTTTACCCCGCGTCCTCATGCCCGCTGGAGTTCATGGACTCAAGGTGATTCGCCGCGTTTCAAACGAGCCTCAATCGCCTCAATGACCGCAGGCAACTCCGCCACGCTGTCGATCACGTAATGCGCACCCGCCTCCTGCAGCCGTCGCCGTGCCTGGGCCAGCAGGGTCTCGTACTCGGCCGGCTGTGCCGTTTTCAGGGCCTGCGCGTCGGCCAGCGTGTAGCCCATTTCGTTACCGGACAAGGCCAGGCCCACGCTCCACATGCCCGCGTTGCGGCCTTCTTCCACGCCCGGCGTGGTGTCGTCCACCTTCACGCAGGCGCGCACATTCGGCACCTGCAACGCGAGCAGATTCGCCAGCGCCATGTAGGCGCCGGGCCGGCCGCCTGCGGGCAGCTCATCGCCGGCAATCACATGGTCGGGTGCGATGCCCGCCTGCTTCGCCAAGGGCCGCAGCACGTCCATCACCTGCTTGGGATAACCCGAGCAGGAACCAATCTTGATGCCGCGCGAGCGCAGCCAAGCCAGCGTTTCCACCGCGCCGGGGATGGGCTGCGAATACGCGCCCACCTTCTCGATCTGCATGGGCATGAAGCGCTCGTAGATCGCGTCGATGTCGGCCTCGGTCGACGGGCGGCCAAAGACCTTTTGCCATTGGGCCTGGACGCCAGGATCGTTCAGCAATTGGTGGATGTGCAGGCGCTTGGACAGGCCCATGGGGCCGCGCGCCTGCTCCAGCGTGATGCGGATGCCGAATGTCTGGAAGGCGTCCACGAAAATCTGCGTGGGCGCCAGCGAGCCGTGGTCGACCAGGGTGCCGGCCCAGTCGAAGATCACGGCCAGGACGGGGGAGGGCATGGGGGGCGGCATCACATAGGTCATGGCGTGATTATCTCGCCCGCTTATGACGGCCCTTGCGCACGGGCCCGCTAGGCAGTTCCCCATCCCGTGCCTGTCTCAGCGAGCAAGACCGGTCACGCCCTGAGCGCGACCGGCCTTGCAACCATGGCCTGCGAGATCGTGACGTCAGTGTCAGAAATCCGCAGTCATCGAGACGCGCACGGAACGCCCCGGCTGGGTGTAGGCGTCCAGCACCGTGGAGCTGGCCGAGAGGCCTTGCACCTCGGACCAGTTCCAGTACTTCTCGTCGCTCAGGTTGTAGACACCTGCCGTCAGGCGCAGGTCCTTGCGCAGGCGCCACTGGCCGCTCAGGTCATACACGGTGTAGGCCTCGGGCAGGAAGGGGTCGGCGGTGGTGTCCGTGTCCACATCGCTCTTTTTCTTGGCCAAGCTGTGGGTGGCGTCCAGGCGCAGCATCCAGACCGGGGTGTCATAGCGCAGGCCGGCCGTCATGCGAGCGGGGTTGACCGAGTCCAGCGGGACATCCTGCTTCGTGTTGCGCCCCTTGGCCTGACCGTAAGAGAGCGGTGAAGACAGCGTACCGCCCGCGAACTGGCCGACGGCGCCCCAGCGGATGTCGGCCTTGGCCTCGAAGCCGCTGATCTCCACTTCATCGACGTTGACGGACTGTATGACCGCTGGATTGCTTGGATTGCCGTATTGGCCGCTGACCAACTGGTTGTCCTTGATGAAATCCTTGTAGCGGCCTGTGAACGCGGCCAGATCGAAAGTCAACCCATCCAGGCGCCCGCGCAGACCCAGTTCGAAGTTCTGGCTTTTCTCGGGCTTCAAATCGGGATTCGGGATGGTTGAGTAGGAACCGGTCGCGCTCTCATAAAAGGCATTGACCTGCCCGGCGTTGGGTGCACGAAAGCCCGCGGCGTAATTGCCGAACAGGCTCCACTGCTCGTTGGCGCGCCAGAGCACGCCCAGCTTGGGGCTGGTGGCCTGCCCCGAGAGGGATTTGGCATCAGCCCCAAAGTTTTTCTGGCTCGCGTCAATGCTGTAGTGGTCAAAGCGCACACCCGGCGTCACGCTGAAGTCGCCGATGATGAATTCGTCCTGCACGTAAAGGGCGGTGCTGGTTTCGCGCGTGTTCGGAAAGCGTTTGAGCGGAAAGGTCTCGCCGGCGGGCGGCGTCACGCCGTCCTGCTCGTTGACCACATCCGTGACGACGTAGTCAACGCCATAAGTGATCTTCTGTGCTGTTCCCCCCTCCATGCGCAGCAGCTTGCTGCCTTGCAGATTGGACTGCCAGGTGGTTTCGTCATAGGTGGTGTCGCGCACGCGGTCCGTGGTGGTGCGGTCCTCATCGGCCCATTCGCGCGAATGCGCGTCCTGGTAGCTCAAGACGGCGCGCACTTCGTCGGCCAAGGCCGCATCGATCTGCCAGCGTCCATCCCAGGTCGCCCGGCTGCGTTCCATGTCGGTGCTGGCGTCGGAGCGCAGCACCGTCGCGGTACGCGCCGTCAGCAGTTCATATTCACTGCTTTTGTCCACATGCTCCAGCGTCAGCGCATGGCGCTGGCCCGCGCCGGGCGTCCACACCAACTTGCCCAACAGGCTGTAGTTCTCGTCTTCCTGAGGGTTGGGCGTGGTGCGGCTGCTGTTTTTGCTGTTGTTGCTGCCCTGGTTGTCCAATTCCTGCCCGCGCGAGGTGTTGGCGCCCAGCAGCCATTGAAGGTCATCGCTGATGCGACCCGCCAGGGTGGTGCCGATGTGCTTGGACTGGTCTTCGCTGTCGTAGCCCAGGCTGATCCTGCCGCCAAAGCTGTCGTCGCCATTCAGGAAATTGGATGGGTCGGCGGTGATGAAATGCACCAGACCGGCCATTCCATCCGAGCCATACAGCGCCGAGGTGGCACCGCGCACGACTTCCATGCGCTGGATCAAGCCCAGATCCAGGTAGTCGCGTCCGAAGGCGGTGGCGCCGAAGGCGTAGCTGCGCGGCTGGCGGATGCCATCGACCAGCACGAGCACGCGGTTGCGATCCAGGCCCCGGATGTTGAAGCCGGCGTTTTGTTCGCGGCCGGTACTGCCCTGGGCCATGCCGAAACGCGCGGGCGCGCGCTGCACGCTCACATTGGGCAGCTCGCGGGCCACGTCGCGGATATCGCGCACCTGCTTTTCCTCAAACGTTTCCGCGTCGATGACGTCGATCGAAACGGGCAACTCATCGGCCGACTGCTCGACACGCGAGCCACTGACGACGACTTCCTTGAGTTGGGCGACCACTTCCTGCGCCTGCGCGCCGAGGGCGGGACCCAGAAGACAAACGGCCAAGGCGAGCGGCTTGAGGCGGAAGGCGGGAACGAGGCCACGACGGGATAGAGATTTGGAAGGCATGGACTTTCTTCTGTTTGGCAGTTGCATGAGAGAGTGGTTGGGACTGGCACGCATGTCTGGCATGCAAGTCTTTGCAAAGTATATTAACAATGAGAATGATTCGCAATTAATAATTATGAGAGAATGGGCTTTCGACGCTCCAGCGATTTCTGAGCAGTGTCTGAGGGCGGTATGGCAGACCTGTGGTCTTGCCTGCCATCGACGGACTTGAGCCCATGAAATCGCCAGGCGCATTCCCTTCATCCGTTCCGATCGAGGTTTTCATGAAACACAAAACACCCGTCGCAACCCTGGTCATGGCCAGCCTGGCCGTCCTGCTGTCCGCTTGCGCTTCCCCATCCCAACCCAAGGCCGACAAGGCGCTCGGGCCGGTCAACCCCGCAGGTGGTCACGGCCACGTGGCGTTCATGGGCAGTTATGACGTCAACCGCGACGGCGTGGTCACGCGCGAGGAATACGACACGCTGCGCAAGCAGCGCTACATGGTCGCCGACAGCAACCAGGACGGCTGGCTCAGCGAAGCCGAATACGTGGCCGAGTTCGAGGCGCGTCTGAAGCAGCAGTACGTTGCGCAGGGCCGCCAGAGCGACGACGGGTATGCGCAGATGATGAAGCAGGCCCATGTGCGCTTCAACATCCTGGACAAGAACAAGGACGGCCGCCTTTCGGTGGAAGAGGAAAACGACGTCGCCGAGCGCACCTTCAAGACCGGGGACGTGAACCTCGATGGCGTGGTGAACGCCGCGGACAACATGAAAAAGGACAAGAACTGACCATGAACCAAAATCACTTGCTGCACGCTTACTCCAAGCGCGCCACGCGTGCCCTGACCTGCGCTTGCCTGATGCTGGCCGGTGCGGCCCAGGCCCACACGCCCTACCTGCTGCCCATGAGCTTTGACGTCGCGCCCGACGCTGTGCTGAGCGTGGACGCGGGTTATGCCGAGAAATTCTTCCTGTCCGAAGTGGGCTTTGGCGACACGCGTTTCACCCTAACCACGCCCGATGGCAGCGTACTGCCCTTTGGCGAAGTGCATCAGCTCAAGTCACGCACCGTGGCCGAGCAGAAGCTGCCTGGCGCCAAGGGCACTTACCGCCTGAGCACGGGCGTGCGGTTGGGTTCCATCTTCCGCAGCTGGGAACAGGACGGCAAGGTGGAGATCTCGCGCGATGGAAACAAGACACCGCCGCCCGGCGTCAAGCTGCTGTCCCATTACCAGTCGCATTCGGTGTCCGAGGCCTATGTGACAGCTGGGGCGCCGAATAAACGCGCATTGGAGCCCGCCCAGCAGGGCCTGGAAATCGTGCCCATCACCCATCCGAACGACCTGTTCACGGGTGAGAAGTTCGAGTTCACCGTGCTGTTCGACGGCAAGCCGCTGAGCGGGCAGACGGTGGACATCTACCGTTCCCCCATGGACCTGGGCAGCGAGCACACCAGCGACAGTGCCAAGACCGATGCGCAGGGCCGCATTGCCTACGCAATGACCGAACCCGGTGTCTACCTGGCCTTGGTACGCTACCGCGGCGCGGCTCCGAAGGGCGCCGCCGCGCCGATGTACGGCTACAACTACACCCTGACCTTCCGGGTGCTGAAACCTTAATCAGGTACCAGGCGCGCGGGCGGCGCGGGCCGCCGACTTGCCTGAATTACCTGGGCTGTCAACCGAGGCGCAGCGCCATCACGCCCGCCACGATGACAGCCGTGCCCACGGCGCGGCGCGGCGTGAAGCGCTCGCGCAACAGCCAGGCGCCGATCAGCGCGGCGAACAGCACCGAGGTCTCGCGCAGCGCGGCCACGGTGGCCACTGGCGCGCGTGTCATGGCCCAGAGCGCGATGCCGTAGGAGCCGAGCGATGCCAGCGCGCCGCCCAGTGCGACTGGCCAGCGCCGCTGTGCGTAGGACTGGGTGTGTGGCCAGGCCGTCTTGCCACGCCGCGCCAGCACCAGCAGGGCAAAGGGCCAGCCGTCGAAGGCGAACAGCATGATGACGTAGCGCAGCGCACCCAGGCCGTCCGCCTCCGTGCTGGCCGCGCGCGCGCCCAGCGCGTCGACCAGGGTGTAGATGGCGATGATGACCGCGTTGGCCAGCGCAAAGCCCACAGCCTGGGGCGAGTCCAGGGCGTGGCGCGACAAACCCAGCGCCAGCACGCCGCAGCACACACCCAGCACGCCGACCCAGGCCAGCGGCGAAAGATGCTCCCCCACGAACAGCGCAGAACTCAAGGCGACCAGCAGCGGCGCAGTGCCGCGCATCAGCGGGTAGGCCAAGCCCAGGTCGCCATGCTGGTAGGCCCGCGCCAGCGCGATGTAGTAGCCGATGTGGATCAGCACCGACGCCGCGATGTAGGGCCAGGCGGCGAGGGGCGGTGGCCCCAGCCAGAACAGCAGGGGCAGGGTGACGACGGAACCCAGCAGGTGGATGAGCGCGGTGTCCAGCGTCTTGTCCTGGCTGGACTTGACCAGCGCGTTCCAGCTGGCATGCAGGAGAGCGCCGAACAGCACGGCGGCGGCGATGGGCCAGGTGAGCGTCATGCCACCGAGTGTCGCAGATCGGGATACGCGAAGCAGTTGGGTCGTTCGCGTCTAACCGCACGGGAATGCAGTGTGCCGCGCAGCTGAATTTACGCCGAATTTACGGGCTCGCCGCTGGCGAGGGCTGGCGACTTTACGGGGCTCGCTCCGAGAATTTTGGCCAGGGCTGCCGAGGTCTCGGTGGCTGCCGCTGAATGCAAGTGCAGGAGTTCTTACATGATCGAATTTGTCACGGTCCTGGGGCTGGCCCTCGTGCTGGGCTGGCCGCTGGGACGTTATCTCGCCGCCGTCATGCGGGGCGAGCCCATGCGCGGGGATCGGCTCTTCGGCTGGGTTGAGCGCCCCCTCTACCGCCTCTTGGGTGTAGACCCGACCCGGGGCATGGGCAGGACGGCCTATGCCGGGGCTTTCCTGCTCAGCAACCTCGTGCTGGGTCTGCTGGCCATGGCCATCTTCATGACCCAGGCCTGGTTGCCGCTGAACCCGAACGACGCGCCGAACATGCGCTGGGATCTGGCGCTGCACACCGCGGTCTCCTTCCTGACCAACACCAACCAGCAGCATTACTCTGGGCAGGCTCAGCTGTCCTACCTGGCCCAGATGACGGGCATCGTCGGCCTGCAGGTCATCACACCCATGATGGGCCTGGCCCTGGTGGTGGCCACGCTGCGCGGTCTGTTCGGCGGGCGCAAGATTCAGGCGGCTCAGGCGGTACAAGCGGGCCACGCCGATGCCGGCGCCGTGGATCTGGGCAATTACTGGGCCGACGTCATCCGTCCCGCGGTGCGCGTGTTCCTGCCGCTGTGCCTGTTGCTGTCGCTGACATTGACCAGCCAGGGCGTTCCGTCCACGCTGGCCGGCGGACCGGTGGCGACGCCGCTGGATGCGAGCGTGGCCATGAAGGAACAGAAGATTCCGCTGGGCCCGGTCGCGCCCATGGTCGCGGCCAAGCAGCTCGGGACCAACGGCGGTGGCTGGTACGGGCCGAACAGCACGGTGCCGCTGGAAAACCCGACGCCTTTGAGCAACCTGCTGCAGACGCTGGCCATCGTGGTGTTGCCGGTGGCGGTGGCTTTCATGGTCGGCGCCTTCACGGGGCGTCGCAAGTTCACGGCCCTGGTGCTGGGTTGCATGCTGTTGATGTCACTGGCCTCCACGGGTCTGGCGCTGTGGTCGGAAGGCCATTCCTCGTCCACTACCGACGCGGCGCGGATGGAAGGCAAGGAAGTGCGCCTCGGTGCCGACGCCTCCGCACTCTGGGCCGCGTTGACCACGCAGACCAGCAACGGCTCGGTCAACGCCATGCATGACTCGCTGGCGCCGCTGACCGGACTGGTGACGATCGGCAACATGCTGGTCAACGCCATCTGGGGCGGTATCGGCTGCGGCTTGCAGCAGTTCCTGGTCTACCTGCTGCTCAGCGTCTTCCTCGCGGGGCTGATGACGGGGCGCACGCCGGAACTGTTCGGACGCAAGATCGAGGCGCCGGAAGTGAAACTGCTCGCCGTGCTGGTGCTGCTGCAGCCCCTGGTGGTGCTGGGCTTCACCGCCATCACGCTGGCGCTGCCGTCCCTCACCGGCAACTCCAACCCGGCCTTCCATGGCATCAGCCAGGTGCTCTATGAATATACCTCGGCCTTTGCCAACAACGGCTCCGGCTTCGAGGGCCTGGGCGACGCCACCGCCTGGTGGAACCTGAGCTGCGCCGCCGTGCTGGCCCTGGGCCGTTACCCGGCGCTGATCCTGCCGCTGGTCATCGCCGCGTCCCTGGCCCGCAAGCGCCTCGCGCCGGAAAGCACCGGCACCTTGCAGGTCGAAACCCCGACCTTCGCCCTGACCCTGATCGCGGTGATCGTGATCCTGACCCTGCTCCAGTTCATGCCGGTGCTGGTGCTGGGTCCCGTCGCCGAGCACCTGTCGATGTTGGCGCAATGAACGGCATGGAAAACAAGCCGGAGAACTTCATCATGAACGTCAAGACAACTTTTCCCGCGGCCGTCCAGAGCCGCCAAGCCGTGCTGCTGGATGCCGCCGGGTTCAAGGTTGCGCTGCGCGCTGCCTTCGTCAAGCTCGCGCCCCAGCACGCTTTCAAGAACCCGGTGATGGCCGTGGTCTGGTTCGGCACGCTCTGGTGCGCCGTGCTGACCCTGCTCGGGACTTCACCTGCGGGCATGGGCTGGGCCGTGACGGCGCTGCTCTTCATCACCGTGCTGTTCGCCAATTTCGCCGAAGCCGTGGCCGAGGCGCGCGGGCGTGGTCAGGCCGCTACGCTGCGCCGCGTGCGCAAGGGCCTGGTGGCGCGTCGTGTGGACAGCGCCGATGCCCTCCATCGCGCACAGCACATTCCGGCGGCCGAACTGGTGAGCAACGACCTGGTTGTCGTCTCCGCGGGCGAGATCGTGCCCGCCGACGGCGAAATCGTGCGCGGACTCGCCACCCTCAATGAATCGGCGGTGACGGGCGAATCCGCACCCGTGCTGCGCGAGGCGGGCACCGACCGTTCTGGCGTGATCGGCGGCACCAAGGTGCTGTCCGACGAGATCGTGGTGCGGGTCACGGCCCTGCCGGGGCACAGCTTCCTCGACCGCATGATCGCCCTGGTCGAGGGCGCGAACCGGCAGAAGACGCCGAACGAGGTTGCGCTGGGCCTGCTGCTGCTGACCATGACCGCGACCTTCACCATCGTGGTCGTCAGCCTGCCCTTCATCGCGTCCTTCGTAGGCATCACACTCGACCCGCTGCTGCTCCTCGCGCTGCTGGTCTGCCTGATCCCGACCACCATCGGCGGCTTGTTGCCCGCCATCGGCATCGCGGGCATGAACCGCGCGCTGGCGGCGAATGTGCTGGCCAAATCCGGCAAGGCCGTGGAAGCGGCGGGTGACGTGGACGTGCTGCTGCTGGACAAGACCGGCACCATCACCCACGGCGACCGCCAGGCCACGGTGCTGCACGCGCTGGCCGGCGTGGAGCCGTCCCTGCTGCGCGAAGCCGCCTTGCTGGCGTCGCTGGCCGACCCGACACCCGAGGGCAAGTCCATCGTCAAGCTGGCGCGCCGTGTTCAGCGTGATGGGTCTCCCGCGCCGCTGGAAGAACCGGTGGGTGCGCGTTTCATCGCGTTCAGCGCGACCACCCGCATGTCGGGCGTGGACCTGCCCGACGGTCGTTCCATCCGCAAGGGCGCGATGGATGCCATCGTGCGCCGTGTGCACAAGGCGGGCGGCAGCGTGCCGGTGGAGTTGCAGGCCCGCGTCGAGCAAGTCGCGCGCAAGGGCGCCACACCCCTGGTCATCGCCGACGGCCGCCACGTGCTGGGTGTGGTGGAGTTGTCCGACGTGGTCAAGCACGGCATCAAGGAGAAGTTCGCCCAGCTGCGCGGCATGGGCATCCGCACGGTGATGATCACCGGCGACAACCCGTTGACCGCTGCCGCCATCGCCGCCGAAGCCGGGGTCGACGACTATGTGGCCGAGGCCCGCCCCGAGGACAAGTTGGCGCGCATCCGCGCGGAACAGGCCTGTGGCCGTCTGGTCGCCATGGTGGGCGACGGCAGCAATGACGCGCCCGCGCTGGCGCAGGCCGACGTGGGCCTGGCGATGAACTCCGGCACCCAGGCCGCCAAGGAGGCGGGCAATATGGTCGACCTGGACTCGGACCCGGCCAAGCTGCTGCAGGTGGTGGAGGTGGGCAAGCAGCAGCTCATCACGCGCGGCGCGCTGACCACCTTCTCGCTGGCCAATGACGTGTCCAAGTACTTCGCGATTCTCCCGGCCCTGTTTGCAGGCGCGATCCCGTCCATGGCCGCGCTGAATGTCATGCAGCTGTCCAGCCCGACCAACGCGGTGATCGCGGCGTTGATCTTCAACGCCCTCATCATCCCCCTGCTGATTCCGCTGGCGCTGCGCGGCGTGCGTTTTCGCCCGAGTGGTGCCACAGCGCTGCTGCGCAGGAACATGCTGATCTACGGCCTGGGTGGCGTGATCCTGCCTTTCCCCGCGATCAAGCTGATCGACTTGGCGCTGGCCGCGACGGTCGGTATTTGAAGACACGGTTTCCTGGATATTCACGAGCTTTCATCATGAACACTTCCACTTCTTCTCTGCGGGCGTCGCTGGGCCTGGCCCTGGTCTCGCTGCTGCTGTTCGGCCTGCTCTACACGCTGGCCGCAACGGGCCTGGGCGGTCTGCTGTTTCCGCAGACGGCCACCGGCAGCCCGATCGATCGCGACGGCAAGGTCGTGGGCTCCGCCCTGGTCGCGCAACCCTTTGCCGGTGAGCGGTACTTCCAGCCGCGCCCCTCCGCCGCGAACTACGACCTGATGGCGCTGGCCGGCAGCAACCAGGCGCGCAGCAACCCCGACCTGCGCCAGCGCATCACCGACACCCGTGCGGGCGTGGCGGCGCGCGAGGGCATCGCACCCGAGGCCGTGCCGGGGGACCTGCTCACCCAGTCGGGTAGCGGGGTCGACCCGCACATCAGCCCGGAGGGCGCACGCATCCAGATCGCACGCGTCGCCAAGGCGCGTGGCCTGAGTCCCGCGCAGGTCGAGGCCTGGGTGGCACGCCACACCGAAGGTCCGCAGTTCGGCCTGTTCGGCCAGCCGCGCGTCAATGTGCTGGAACTGAACCTGGCGCTGGATGTCCTGACGACCGCTGGCGCGGCCACCGCACAATAAGCGCATGAGCGAGGAACAAGACGCCCATTCCGAGGCGGGCCGCGAAGTCCGGGCCGACGCGCTGGCGAGTGAACTGCGCCGCCGGGCGGCCGGGCGGCTGACGGTTTTTCTGGGCGCCGCGCCCGGCGTGGGCAAGACCTACGCCATGCTCTCTCGCGCGCGCGAACTGCGCAAGCAGGGTGTGGATGTCGTCGTCGGTTTCGTCGAGACCCATGGCCGGGCCGAGACTGCCGCGCTGCTGGATGGCCTGGAAGTGATCCCGCGCAAGCGCGTCGACTACCAGGGGCGCCGCCTGGAGGAACTGGACATCGACGCGGTGCTCGCGCGCCGGCCCCGCGTCGCGGTGGTCGATGAACTGGCGCACCGCAATGCTCAGGGTCTGCTCGCCAGTCGCCATGAGCGTCGCTGGCAGGACGTGGAGGAACTGCTGGACGCGGGCATCGACGTCTTCACCGCCGTCAACGTCCAGCACCTGGAAAGCCTCAACGACATCGTGCACCGCATCACCGGCGTGCGCGTCAGCGAGACGGTGCCCGACGCGCTGTTCGACCGCCTGCGCGACATCCGCCTGGTCGACCTGCCGCCGCGTGAGTTGATCGAGCGGCTGCGGCAAGGCAAGGTCTACCTGCCCGAACAGGCGGAGCACGCGCTGCAGGCTTTTTTTCAACCCTCCAACCTCGCCGCGCTGCGCGAGCTGGCCATGCAGACGGCGGCCGATCATGTGGAAGAGGATCTGCGCGTGGCCCAGGCCGCGCGCGGCCTGCCCGGTCTGGCCTTGCGGCCGCGGGTGCTGGTGGCCGTCGATGGTCTGGGCGCATCTGAATACCTGGTGCGCGCGGGCCGCCGCATCGCCGAGCGACGCGACGCGCCTTGGCGCGTGGTCACGGTGCAGGCGGTGCCCGGCGGGGCAGTGGATCCGGCACGACAGGCCGAACTGGACCGCGCCTTCGCGCTGGCGCGCAGCCTTGGCGCGGACACCGAGGTCCTGCATGGCCCGCGCGTGGCCGAGGCCTTGCTCGACCACGCCGCCAGCGAAGGCTGTTCGACCCTGGTCGTAGGGCGCACGCGCGAACGGCCTTTTCCGTGGATGTTCGCCCGGGTGTTCGCGCGCATGTTCAACCGTACCCTGACCCAGCAATTGCTGCGGCATGGGGCGCATCACGAACTGGTCATCGTCAGCGCGCCGCAGGCCCGGGCTCAGGCCCGCGTGGGCGCGCGGCGCTGGTCCGGTCCCGCGGCTTGGCTGGGTCGCCATGACCTGGCACTGACGCTGTTCGCCACGCTGGCCGCCATCGGGGTCGCCTGGGCCGCGGAGCGTTGGCTGGACCTGCGCGATCTGTCCATGGTGTTCATCGTGGCGGTGGTGCTGGTCGCGGCGCGCACCCGCATGGCGGCGGCGGTGTTCGCTGCGGGCCTGTGTTTTCTCGCTTACAACTTCTTCTTCATCGAACCGCGCTACACGCTGTTCATCGGAGCGCGCCAAGGCGTCGCCACGGTATTTCTTTTCCTGATCGCTGCGTTGGTGGCCGGGCGCCTGGCCTCGCAGCTGCGCATGCAGGTACTGGCCTTGCGGGCCGCGAACGCACATGCCACGGCGCTGCAGGGCCTGGGCCGGCAATTGGGCGCGGCGGCCGACCTGGGCGAGGTGCTGCAGGCCGGGCGCGCCGCGCTGGAGCGCCATCTGGGTGCGGGTGCCTGGCTGCGTGTTGGTGCCTCGGACTCCCGCGTCGAGGTGTTTTCCCATAACGCGACGCTGGCAGACATCGATCGGGCCGCGGTGGATTGGGTGCTGTCCCATGGCCAACCCGCGGGCCGTTACACCGACACCCTGGCCGGCGCGGCCTGGTGGTGGCTGCCATTGCGCAAGGCGCAGCACACCGCCAGCGAGGGGGGCGGAGGTGTCATCGACGATGTGATGGGCGTGGTCGGTCTGCGCTTCGGCGCGGATGTCCGGCGGCTGTCCCACCCCCAGCGCCGGCTGGTCGAGGCCATGGCCGAGGACATCGCGCAGGCCGCGCTGCGCGCGCGGCTGGTGGCCGACCTGGAAAAAGCGCGTGTCAGCAACGAAACCGAGCGCCTGCGTTCGGCATTGCTGTCCTCGGTCTCGCACGACCTGCGCTCGCCGCTGGCGGCCATGATCGGCTCGGCCGGCAGCCTGGTCAGCTACAGCGAAGCCATGAGCGCCGAGGACCGCAAGAACCTGCTCGACACCATCCTGGTCGAGGGCGAACGGCTGGACCGTTACATCCAGAACCTGCTGGACATGACCCGGCTGGGCCACACCGGCCTGAGCCTCAAGCGCGACTGGATCGGCGTGGACGAACTGATCGGCTCGGCCACCGGGCGGCTGCGCCGTTACCAACCCGCGGTACGGCTGCAGGTGGACATCGCGCCCGGTCTGCCGCCGATCTGGGTGCATCCGGCGCTGGTGGAACAGGCCCTTTTTAATGTGCTGGAGAACGCGGCCAAGTTTTCGCCCCCGGGCGAGGCCATCGACATCACGGCGCGGCTGGTGGATCGGGTGGACGGCGACGCAGGCCCGTCGCGCCGGGAGTTCCTGCAACTGGACGTGCGCGACCGTGGCCCGGGCATCCCGCAGGAGGAGCGTGGCCGCATCTTCGACATGTTCTACAGTGTCGAACGCGGAGACCGGGGGCGCCATGGGACTGGCCTGGGGCTCACGATCGCGCAGGGCATGGTCGGCGCGCACGGCGGCAGCGTCGCGGCCCTGCCGGGGCCGGACGGGCGCGGTACCGTGATCCGCATCACCTTGCCCTTGATCACACCGCCCGTGACACCGCCTTCGAAACCGCCGGATGCCGATCGTCGATAGACCCACGCGCAAAGCCGCGCCTTGACGCCCATGCCTACCTCTGTGCCGCCTGCCACGCTGGTTTCCACGCCCGTGCGTGTGCTGGTGATCGACGACGAGCCGCAGATCCGCCGTTTCCTCGACATCAGCCTGCGCGCGCAGGGCTACGAAGTGGCGCTGGCCGTGAGCGGCCGGGAGGGGCTGGCCTTGCTGGCGGCGCAGGGCGCCGATCTCGTCATCCTCGACATCGGCCTGCCTGACATCGATGGCCATGAGGTGCTGCGCGAGCTGCGGGCCTGGTCACAGGTGCCAGTGATCATGCTGAGCGTGCGCGCGGGTGAGTCGGAGAAGGTCGTGGTGCTGGACGAGGGTGCCAATGACTACGTGACCAAGCCCTTCGGCACACAGGAGTTGATGGCGCGCATCCGCGTGCTGCTGCGCCAGCAGACCGGCGTGAAGGAGGAGCACGCGCTGTTCGACGATGGCCACCTGCGCATCGACCTGGCGCGGCGCGAGGTGCGGCTGGACGGCGAACTGCTCGCGCTGGGCCGCAAGGAATATGCCCTGCTGGTGCTGCTGCTCAAGCACGCCGGGCGTGTGGTCACCCAGCCGCAGATCCTGCGCGAGGTCTGGGGCACGACCCACGAGGACGACACGCACTACGTCCGCATCCTGGTGGGCAAGCTGCGCCAGAAGCTGGGCGACGACGCCGTGTCGCCGCGTTACATCGCCACCGAACCGGGCGTGGGCCTGCGCTTTCTGGCCATCTCCTCCTGAAACTGCGGTTGGCTGTGGCCGCGCCATGCGCGGTGCCCTCGGGCCGGATTGCCGCGCGTGGCAGGCCCATCGTTCCCATGGCCCGCACCAGAACGGTGAAACGGCGCGCCGCCGAGCGGAGTGAAACAACACGCCATTCCCGTGTGGCCGCGCACCAGCCGGGCACGGGGCTTGCATTGGTCGGACAGGTCGCCGTCATCAACGCGTCACGGTGACGTCACACGATGCCGGTTTCCACTACCAGGAGCATTCACCATGCGCATGCGTTTCTCTTTCCGGGCCTGGGCACTGGCGGCCGCGCTGGCTGGCGTCGCCACGGCGGCCTTCGCCCAAAAAACCACCTTGCTGGTCTATACCGCGCTGGAAACTGACCAGCTCAAGGCCTACCAGGAAGGCTTCAACAAGGTTGAACCCGAGATCGAGATCAAATGGGTGCGCGACAGCACGGGCGTGATCACCGCCAAGCTGCTGGCCGAGAAGGCCAATCCGCAGGCCGACGTGGTGATGGGTGTGGCCGCCTCCAGCCTCGCGCTGCTGGACAACAACAAGATGCTGGAGCCCTACGCGCCGGCCAACCTCAAGGCCATCAGCGCCGCTTACAAGGACAAGAAGAATCCTCCTGCCTGGTTCGGCATGGATGTGTGGGGCGCGACGGTCTGCTTCAACACTGTGGAGGCCGAGAAGCGGGGCATCAAGAAGCCCGAGAGCTGGAAGGACCTGACCAAGCCTGAATTCAAGGGCCAGGTCGTCATGCCCAACCCGGCGTCCAGCGGCACCGGTTACTTCGACGTGGCCGCCTGGTTGACCCTATGGGGCGATGACAACGGCAAGGGTGGCGGCTGGAAGTACATGGACGCGCTGCACGAGAACATTGCCCAGTACACGCACAGCGGCAGCAAGCCCTGCAACATGGCGGCCGCAGGCGAGTACGTGGCGGGCATCAGCTTCGAGTACCGCGGCAACAGCAACAAGGCCAAGGGTGCGCCGATCGACCTCGTCTTCCCGAAGGAAGGCCTGGGCTGGGATCTGGAAGCCTTCGCCATCCACAAGGGCACCAAGAACCTGGCCGCCGCGAAGAAGCTGGCGGACTGGGCCTCGAGCCTGGATGCCATGAAGCTCTACGGCAAGAACTTCGCCATCACCGCCGTGCCCGGCGTGGCCGAGCCCCTGGCCAATGTGCCGGCGGACTACGAAAAGCGCCTGGTGAAGATGGACTTCGCCTGGTCGGCTTCCAACCGCGAGCGCATTTTGGCCGAGTGGACGAAGCGCTATGACAGCAAGACTGAAATTAAGAAATAACCCCTCTGAGGCGCTTGCGCGCCTTCTCCCCTGAACGCCAACCTGCGGTGGCAGGGGAGACGCTCCCGGTGGCCTGGCAAAGCCAGATCCACGGGAGCCCGCGAATAAAACCAAGGTGAACTCCAGTCCCTACCTCTCACTGCGCCAGATCCGCAAGGACTTTGGCGCCTTCACGGCGCTGGACGGCATCGACCTGGATCTGCCGGCCGGTGAGCTGGTCTGTTTTCTCGGGCCCTCGGGCTGTGGCAAGACGACGTTGCTGCGCATCATCGCGGGCTTGGAAGTTCAGAGCAGCGGCCAGGTCTGGCAGAACGGGCGTGACATCTCCACGCTGCCACCGGCTTTGCGCGACTACGGCATCGTGTTCCAGAGCTACGCCCTGTTCCCCAACCTCACGGTCGCGGCCAATGTGGCTTATGGCCTGAGCGGCACCATGGACAAGGCGCGCATCGCCGCGCGGGTGGATGAGTTGCTGACGCTGGTCGGCCTGCCGGGCAGCGAGCGCAAATATCCGGCGCAGCTCTCGGGCGGGCAGCAGCAGCGCATCGCGCTGGCGCGTGCCCTGGCGACTTCGCCCAGCCTGCTGTTGTTGGACGAACCGCTGTCGGCGCTGGACGCCATCGTGCGGGTGCACCTGCGCAAGGAAATCCGCGCGCTGCAGCGCAAGTTGGGGCTGACGACCATCATGGTCACCCACGACCAGGAAGAAGCCCTGTCCATGGCCGACCGCATCGTGGTCATGAACCAAGGCGTGATCGAGCAGGTCGGCACACCCTTGGACATCTACCGCACCCCTGCCACGCCCTTCGTGGCCGAGTTCGTGGGCAAGGTCAACCGGCTGCCTGCCGTGGCCGAGGGCGGGCACTGGTTCCGTTGCGGCCCACTGCGCCTGCACTGCACGCAGGGCGCGGAATTCCGTCCCGGCCGTGCCGTGACGCTATACCTGCGGCCCGAAGACCGGCGCATGATCGACGTGGCGGCCGATGACCCGGGACGTTGCACGGGCGTGGTGCGTGGCATCGAATTCCTGGGCGGCAACTGCCTGGCCGAACTGGAGGTCGAGGGCTTGCGCGACGCCGAGGGCCAAGCGCTGCCCCTGCATCTGCAGTTCTCGCTCAACCAGATGGACGAGTTCGGCGTGCGAGTCGGTCAACCCTTGCGTTTCGCCTTGCGCGCCGATCGGCTGCGTGTGTTCCCGGCCGGGGCGGAGGCGCACTGAGCATGGTCGCCACGGGCATCGCGCGGGTCGCGCCGCCTCTGCGGCAGCCGGTCCGCTTGCGGTTGCACTGGACCGACCGGCTGGCCCGCGGCCTCTTGCTGCTGGTGGCCTTGTTGCTGGTCTGCTTCCTGGCCTTGCCGCTGTTGGCCATCCTCTGGCAGGCCATGCTGGGCAAGGACGGTCGTTTTGTCGCGTTGGCCAATTTCGTCGCCTATGCGCAAACGCCCGCGCTGCTGCAGAGTCTGTGGAACAGCGTCTGGGTGTCGGCGCTCGTCACGGTGGTCACCGTGCCGCTGGCCTTCGGTTTCGCTTACGCACTCACGCGCACCTGCATGCGCCTCAAAGGCCTGCTGCGTCTGACGGCGCTGATCCCGCTGCTCGCGCCCTCGCTGCTGTCGGCCATTTCGCTGATCTACTGGTTCGGCAACCAGGGCGTCGCCAAGGGTCTGCTGCAGAGTCTGGGTTACGCGCAGATCTATGGCGCGCCTGGCATCGTGCTGGCCGAATGCTTCGCGGTCTTTCCGCACGCCCTGATGATCCTGGTGACCGCGCTGGCTTTGGCCGACGCGCGGCTGTACGAAGCTGCGGATTCCATGGGCGCCTCGGCGGCGCGCAAGTTCCTCACCATCACCCTTCCGGGCGCCAAGTACGGCTTGGTCTCGGCAGCGTTGGTGGTGTTCACGCTGGTGATGACGGACTTCGGCATTCCCAAGGTGATCGGCGGCAACTTCAACATGCTGGCCACGGACATATTCAAACTGGTCATTGGCCAGCAGGATTTCGCCAAGGGCTCGGTGGTCGCTATCCTGCTGTTGGTGCCGGCCGTGCTGACCTTTGCCGTCGACCATTTGGTGCAGCGCCGCCAGACCGCGATGCTGGGTGCACGCGCCGTGCCCTATGTGCCCAAACCGGTGCCCGGGCGTGACGCCGCGTTCTCGCTCTACTGCCTCGTGGTCGCGGCGCTGATGCTGGCCATGCTGGGCATGGCCGTGTTCGCGTCGCTCGCCACCTTCTGGCCCTACAACCTCACGCCCAGCCTGAACCACTACGTCTACGGCCTGACCGAGGCCGAGGTGGGCGAGGGTTTTCTCAACAGCCTGCGCATGGCGGCGGGCGCGGCGCTGGGTGGCACGGTGCTGGTGTTCACGGGGGCCTACCTGCTGGAAAAAACCGGACAGGTTCGTACCCAGGCGGCTGGCTTCGGCCTGGACGGATTGATTCGCGGCCTGCTGCGTCTGCTGGCCATGTTGCCCATGGCCGTGCCCGGTCTGGTGCTGGGCCTGGGCTACATCTTCTTCTTCAATGCGCCGGGCAATCCCCTGGGCGGTCTGTACCAGACCATGACCCTGCTCACGCTGTGCACCATCGTGCATTTCTACACCACGGGCCATCTGACGGCGGTGACGGCGCTCAAGGGCCTGGACAATGAATTCGAGGCGGTCAGTGTCTCGCTCAAAGTGCCCTTCTACAAGACGGCCTGGCGTGTCACGCTGCCCATCTGCCTGCCTGCGCTCGTCGACGTCGCGCGTTATTTCTTCATCAACGCCATGACCACCGTGTCGGCCGTGGTGTTTCTTTACGCGCCGCAGACCAAGGTGGCGGCCATCGCCATCCTGAACCTGGACGAAGCCGGGGAGACCGGCCCGGCCGCTGCGATGGCGGTGCTGATCACGTTGGTGTCCGGCCTGGCCAGTTTGGGTTTCATGGCTTTGGGATGGTGGGCCGGGCGGCGCACGCAGGCCTGGCGGTCGCGTTGAGTCGTTCAAGGCAGGCAATAAGGCAATAAGGCGTTAGGCATGGATGACAAACATTACGACCTGGTCGTTGTCGGCGCGGGTGTCGTCGGCCTGATGACGGCCTACGCCGCCCGACAGCGGGGCCTCAAAGTGGCCGTGGTCGAGCGCACCGCGCAGAGTATCGGCGCCTCCATCCGCAATTTTGGTTTTGTCACCGTCACGGGCCAGCGGCGTGGCGAACATTGGCGCCGCGCGATGAAGACACGTGACGCCTGGCTGGCCATCGCGCCGCAGGCGGGCATCCCCGTCATCCATTCGGGCCTGTACCTCACCGTGCAGCGGCCCGAGGCCCTGGCCGTGATCGAGGCCTTCATGCAGACCGAAATGGGCGATGGCTGTGAACTGCTCACACCCGCGCAGACCCAGGGACGGTTTGCCGACGCGGCACTGGGACCGCACCTGGGTGCGCTCTACAGCCCGCACGAGCGCCGCGTGGAGTCGCGCGAGGCCATCCCCAAACTTTCTGCCTGGCTGCAGGCAGCGCAGGGCGTGGATTTCTACTGGCGCACCGTGGTGCATGGCGTGGACCTGCCCACCGTCGCCACCAGTCGCGGTGTGCTGCGCGCCGACCACTGCGTGGTCTGCCCCGGCCACGAGTTGAATGCGCTGTACCCCGAGGCCATCGAGCAGGCCGGCATCCGCATGAGCACCTTGCAGATGATGCGCGTGCGCCCGGCCACGCCGCTGCGGCTGCCCGCAGCCCTGATGTCCGACCTCAGCCTGGTGCGTTACGAAGGGTATGCCGAGCTGCCCGAGGCAGCGCCCCTGTTGAAGCGCCTGCAAGCGGAGCAGGGCGAACACCTGAAGCAGGGCGTGCACCTGATCGTGGTGCAGTCGGCCGACGGCTCCCTGGTCGTGGGTGACAGCCATGTCTATGGCGATGCCGAAGCGCCCTTTGGCAGCACGGCCGTGGACGAACTCATCCTGGACGAGCTGCGGCGCGTGCTGCCGTCGGCCGGATCCGCGGGCGCGGTCGTGACCGAGCGCTGGGTCGGCACCTATGCCAGCGCCGCCGACGTGGTGTTCAAAACCACACCGTCCAAGGGCGTGGCGCTGGGCATCGTGACCGGTGGCACGGGGGCCTCAACGTCCTATGCGTTCGCTGAGGAATTGTTGGCGCTAGCGCTCGAAAACTGAGCTTTTTCAGGGCGCGGCGCCCGTTCGCGGGCTCGAACCGGTGTTGTAATATCTGCTTACATTCATGGAGGAGAGCGATCAATGAGCCAAGAAAAATACCGCCTTGTCACCCGCAGCGACTTTGATGGCCTGGTCTGCGCCGTCTTGCTGAATGAGCTGGACCTGATCGACGAGATCAAGTTCGTCCACCCCAAGGACATGCAGGACGGCAAGGTGGAAATCAGCAAGCGCGACATCACCACCAACCTGCCTTACGTGCCTGGCGCGTACATGGCCTTTGACCACCACCTCTCCGAGACCATCCGCAACGCCGGCCAGCCCGCCGACGCGCGCAAGAACCACGTGATCGACGCCAAGTCGCCCTCGGCCGCGCGTGTGGTCTATGAGTACTACGGCGGCAAGGCGAAGTTCCCCGGCATCTCCGACGAGATGATGGAGGCCGTGGACAAGGCTGACAGCGCTCAGTACGTGCGCGACGAGGTGTTGGACCCCAAGGGCTGGGTGCTGCTGAACTACCTGATGGACGCCCGCACGGGCCTGGGGCGTTTCCGTGAATTCCGCATCAGCAACTACCAGCTGATGATGGACCTCATCAAGTACTGCAAGGACCACACGATCGAGGAGATCCTGGCCCTGCCCGACGTCAAGGAGCGCGTGGACCTGTACTTCGAGCACACGGAAAAGGCCAAGGAGCAGATCAAGCGCTGCACCACCGTGCACCGAAACCTGGCGGTGCTGGACCTGCGGGGCGAGAACACGATCTACGCGACCAACCGCTTCATGATCTACGCGCTGTTCCCGCAGACCAACATCTCCATCCACGTGCTCTGGGGCCCGCAGAAACAGAACACGGTGTTCGCCACCGGCAAGTCCATCCTCGATCGCTCCAGCAAGACCAATGTGGGAGACCTGATGCTGCAGTACGGCGGCGGCGGCCACCAGGCTGCGGGCACCTGCCAGGTGCCCAATGACCAGGCTGAGGACGTGCTCAAGAAGTTGATCGCCAAGATCAACGCGGACGGCTGAACGCCGTCAGGGTGCTCCAGGCGGGTGTGCCCCGGACTGCGCGGACTGGGGCCTGCCTTTGCGCCTTGCCCGCACGGGCAGGCGCTGGCATATTTGCTGCTTGAAGGGAGGCACCATGTCCGCCTACCAAGCCACCGTCGCGCACCAGAACTGGCAGTTCCGTGACCTGCGGGATCTGATGGCCAAGGCCACGCCGCTGCGTTCCGGCGACGCGCTGGCGGGCGTGGCAGCCGCTTCCTCGGTGGAGCGCATGGCGGCGCGTCTGGCGTTGGCGGACCTGCCGCTGCGCACCTTTCTGAACGAGGTGCTGATCCCCTACGAAACCGACGAGGTCACGCGGCTCATCGTCGACACGCATGACGCCACGGCCTTCGCGCCCCTCGCGCACCTGACGGTCGGTGCCTTTCGCGACTGGCTGCTGGACGAGCGCACCACCAGCGACACCTTGAGCGCCGTGCGCGCCGGCATCACGCCCGAGATGGCGGCGGCGGTCAGCAAGCTCATGCGCAACCAGGACCTGATCGCCGTGGCGCGCAAATGCCGCGTGGTGACGGCCTTCCGCGACACCATCGGCCTGCCGGGCCGGTTGGCCGTGCGCCTGCAGCCCAACCACCCGACCGACGACGTGCGCGGCATCGCAGCCAGCATGATCGACGGCCTGCTGTATGGCTGCGGCGACGCGGTGATCGGCGTCAACCCGGCCACCGACAGCGTGGCCGCGCTGGGCACCCTGGTGCGGCGCATGGGCGAGGTGGTGGAGCGGCTGGGCATTCCGACGCAGACCTGCGTGCTCACGCATGTGACCAACACCATCCAGATGATCGAGCAGGGCGCGCCGGTCGATCTGGTGTTCCAGTCCATCGCGGGCACCGAGGCCGCGAACGCGAGCTTCGGTGTGAGCCTGGCGGTGCTGCGCGAGGCGCGCGAAGCGGCGCTGTCACTACAGCGCGGTCGGCCCCTGCAGGATGGCGTGGGCGACAACGTGATGTATTTCGAGACTGGGCAGGGCAGTGCACTATCGGCCAATGCCCACCACGGCGTGGACCAGCAGACCTGCGAGGCGCGCGCCTATGCGGTGGCGCGCGAGTTCAAGCCTTTGCTGACCAACACCGTGGTGGGTTTCATCGGTCCCGAATACCTCTACGATGGCAAGCAGATCGTGCGCGCAGGGCTGGAAGACCATTTCTGCGGCAAGCTGCTGGGTGCGCCTTTGGGCGTGGACGTCTGCTACACCAACCATGCCGAAGCCGACCAGGACGACATGGACAACCTGCTCACTCTGCTGGGGGCGGCCGGCGTGAACTTCGTGATGGGCGTGCCGGGCGCGGACGACATCATGCTCAATTACCAGAGCACCTCCTTCCATGACGCGCTCTACGTGCGTCAGGTGCTGGGTCTGCGCCACGCGCCGGAATTTGAGGCCTGGCTGCAGCGCATGCAGATCATCGACGAGGCGGGCCGTCTGCTCAGCAGCAGTGCGCGGCAACCTGCCCTGGAGATGATGCGCAAGGCGGCCTGAGGCAAGCACATGCAAAGACTCGGCATGCACGACATACGCAAGGGGGCCAGATGAACGGCAAGGTGGTCGAGTTGTCTCCGCAGGCCGCCAGCCCCAAGGACCGGGGTGCTGACAGTTGGACAGCGGACACCTGGACGGATCTGCGCGCGCACACCGCGGCGCGCATCGCCCTGGGGCGCGTGGGCGCGGGCCTGCCCACGAAAGAGCTGCTGAGTTTCGGCCTGGCGCATGCCCAGGCGCGGGACGCGGTGCACATCCAGCTCGACGTGGCGTCCTTGGCGGGGCGCGTGCAGGCCCTGGGGTGCGAAACACTGACTGTGCGCAGCGCGGCGACCGACCGCGCCACCTATCTGCTGCGGCCCGACCTGGGGCGCCGCCTGCACTCGGAGGATGCGCAACAGCTCGCGGCGCAGGCCCGACCCGAGGGCTGTGACCTGCTGCTGGTGGTCGGCGACGGCCTGTCCTCCCTGGCGGTGGAGCGTCAAGCCGTGCCCTTGATCGAAGCCATCCGCCAACTTGCACCCTCGGACTGGACATTGGGCCCCGTGGTCATCGCCACCCAGGCGCGTGTTGCTCTGGGCGACGAGGTGGGGGCTTTGCTCAATGCGCGTATGGTCGCGGTGCTGATCGGTGAACGGCCCGGCCTGTCCTCACCCGACAGTCTGGGCATTTACCTGACCTGGGCGCCCCGGCTTGGGCGCAACGATGCCCAGCGCAACTGCATCTCCAATGTGCGGCCCGAGGGCTTGCCGGCCGGGGCGGCGGCGGCGCGCCTGTGGTGGTTGTGCCGCGAGGCGCGCAAGTTGCAACTCAGCGGTGTGGACCTCAAGGACCGCAGTGACGCGTTGACGCTTGACACTGGCGGCACCGCGTCGGTTTTGTCCTAGTCCAGGTTCACGCGCATCAAGCCGCGCGGAACTCGGGGCGGCATCGCATGCCCTTCACAAACCAATGCCACGCGCCATCAGAATGGCCAGCAGCGGCAGCACCGGCAGCAGCAGCAGCTCGGCCAGAATCCAACGCCGTGTGCCGCGCCAGCTTTGCGCGTCCGGCAAGCCGGCTTGCTTTTGCCAGCGCAGGAAACGCACGGTCGGCACGGCGGACAGCAGGCCGATCACACCGAAGACCGCGATCTTGGCCCAGAACACAGGGTTGTCGGCATAAAAGTCCCAGCCTTTGGCCCCGTGCGCGGCGCGCGCGAAACCGATGATCAGAATGCCCGCTGCGAGCCCGGCATAGGCTTTGTCCAGTTGAGCCACCGTGCGCAGGCGGGCCATGTCGGGTTGACCGCCCAGCAGCAGGTACTGGGCGTAGAGCACGGCGACGAGCGCGAAAACGACCAGGTGGTGCAGCAGCGCCAGCGAGAGATCCGGGAGGGGAAGGGTCATGATATTTCCATTGTCAAGATTGGATGGGTGGACTGTAAGGGTGAAATTTGACGTTGTCAAGTTATGATCGGCCATGTCTTCCTCAAAGCTTGAGAAACCCTCGACCGGCCGGCGCCATGCCCCGGCGGCGCCCTTGTCCTACCACCATGGCGACCTGCGCCGGGCGCTGATCGATGCCACCACTGAATTGCTGCGCGAGCAGGGTTTGGAAGGCTTTTCCCTGCGCGCTGCAGCGCGGGCGGCCGGTGTCTCGCACGCTGCGCCTGCTCACCACTTTGGCGACGCGCGGGGGCTGCTGACGGCCTGTGCGGCCGATGGTTTCGAGCGCTTGGCTGACGCGATGCATGCGCGCATGAATGGCGCCGGCGCGGACGCGCGTGACCGTGCCCAGGCCCTGGGCGTGGCCTACATCGATTTCGCGCTGACTCACCGCGCCCTGTTCCAACTGATGTTCCGACGCGACCGGCTCGACCCGGAGGACGCCGCGCTGCAGGCTGCGGGGCGGCGCACCGGGGATGCCTTGCGCCAGGTGTACGCGGAGCTGATCGCCGAGCGCGGGTTGCCGCCTTCCGAGTTGGGCGAGCGCATCCTGCTGGCGTGGTCTTGCGCGCATGGGTACGCCACGCTGGTGCTCGAAGAACAAACCGTGGGGCTCTACGGCTTGGGTGCGGGACGCGAGGAGGCCGCCAGCGCCATGGGCGCCAAGCTGCTGCAGCTGCTGATGGGCGGTTTGGCTGACCCGGCATAAAAAAAGGGAAGAAGGTCACCCTTCTTCCCCCGTACCGTGGAAGCCCTGCGGCTTCCGTGCGTTCGTTCTATCTCAAAGAGACTTGTATTCAGCCGTGCCCTTGGAGCGGGCGAATTCCTCTTCCGGCGAGAGCACCAGCTTGTGGCGCCCGATGAGCGCGAAGTAGATGATGCCCACGGCGAACCAGATCGCCACGCCGATCACCCCCGCGCGGTAGACCGGGTCGGAAAGCTGGAAGTAGATGGTGACCAGCGCGATCAGCATGGTCAGTGCCGCGCCCACGATGCCAAAGGGGCTCTTGTAGGGGCGGGCGATGTGGGGGAACTTCTTGCGCAGCAAGATGAAGGACAGGGCCTGCATGATGTAGGAAATCATCGCGCCGAACACCGCCATGTTGAGCAGCGTGCCACCGATGATGCCGGCGCTGTTTTCCACGCCGTACCAGATCACGCACATCACGATCAGCGCCACCACCGCGCCGGTGACCATGGCCAGGTGCGGCGTCTTGCGGGTGCCATGCGTGATGGACAGTGCGCGCGGGAAGTAACCGGCGCGCGAAAGCGAGTAGATCTGGCGGCCCTGGGCGTAGATGATGGTGTGGAAGCTGGCGATCAGGCCGATCACGGCGATCAGCGCCAGGATCTTGGCGATGCCATCGCCGTAGATGGCGCGGAAGCCGTCCAGCAGCGGCTCGCCCGAGGTGGCGAGCGCGAAGGAGCCCTTGGCCACCGAGGAATTCAGCAGCAGGATCATGAAGGCCGAGACGATGAGCGTGATGATGCCCAGGATGATGCCGCGCGGCATGTCACGCTTGGGGTCGACCGATTCCTCGGCCGCCAGCGGCAACTGCTCGATGGCCAGGAAGAGCCAGACCGCGAAAGGCATGGCCGCCAGCGCGCCATGGAAACCGAAGGGCAGGAAGCTGCCGCCGCCCTCGGCCAGTTCGACCGGCGCGCCATCGGCACCGACGCCGATGTTGAGCGCCCAGCGCGTGAAGTCCATGTTGGGGATGGCGCTGAACCAGAAACCGACCAGGCAGGCCAAGGCCAGCAGCGTCACCACCAGCGTGACCTTGAAGGACAGTTCCACGCCGATGACGTTCAGGCCCACGAAGACGATGTAACCGCCGATCCAGTAGACCGGCTGGAAGCTCTCCGGCGTGCCGAAGATCGAGCCGAGGTAGGAGCCGATGAAAAAGACGATGACGGCCGGCGTGATGACGTATTCCACGTTCTCGCACAGGCCAGTGATGAAGCCGCCCCAAGGCCCCATGGTGGAGCGGGCGAAGGAGTAGGCCGCGCCAGTGTGGGGCAGGGCCGGGCTCATCTCGGCGATGGAAAAGGTCAGGCCCAGGTACATGATGGCGATGAAGACCGTGGCGATCAGCATGCCGCCCCAGCCGCCCACGCCCAGCCCGAAGTTCCAGCCCGAGAAGTGGCCGGAAATCACCGCGCCCACTCCCAGCGCCCACAGGGACGCGACGCCCGCGTAACGGCGCAGGCCGCGTTTCTCGAAATAGCTGCTGTCCACCGATTGGTAGGTGACACCGCCGCCGGATGCGGCGGCTGTTGTTGTTTCACTCATGGAAGTGCCTTTCAGCAAAGGAGAAGACAAGGAACAAGGGGTGCGGCCGCCAGCCAAACCAGGACGGTGCGAGGCGAATACCGGGCTAACCCCAGGGGCGAGTGCAAAAACGGTGCCAGCGCAGAAGGCCATCGGTTCGCGTGGGAGCGCAAAAAATTTGAACTCAGCCGACAAGCCCGCTCATCCTGGGGATAAAGGGGGCTTCCTAGAATGCCACCCCATTGCCATGAATACCTCCTCCACATCCATGCCCCCGATCGCGCGTTACAACGGCCTGGCCATCGTCCTGCACTGGACGCTGGGCCTGGTCCTGATCGGCTTGTTCGCCCTGGGCGTGTACATGGCGGATCTGCCTTTCTCGCCGGAACGGCTCAAATTGTTCAACTGGCACAAATGGGTGGGCATCCTGGTGCTGGCGCTGTCCTTTGTCCGCCTGTTCTGGCGGCTGATCCGCCCCGCGCCCGCCTTGCCGCCCGGCATCGCGCAGGCCATGCCCGCCTGGCAACGCCTGGCCCACCACGGCACGCACGGTGTGCTGTACGTCCTGTTCTTCGCCGTGCCCCTGCTGGGCTGGGCCTACAGCTCGGCCACGGGTTTTTCCGTCGTGCTGTTTGGCGTGCTACCCCTGCCCGATTTCGTGGGCAAGGACGCGGCGCTGGCTGAAACCTTGAAGGAAGCGCATGAAATCGGCGCCTACCTGATGGCCCTGTTTGTGCTGCTGCATGTGGCGGCGGCCCTGAAACACCAGTGGCTGGACCGCGACGGCCTGATCGGCCGCATGTGGTTCGGCCGTTCCTGACATTTCACCTGGGAGTCCTTCCAATCATGAATTTCATTCGCCGCCATTTCACGGGCAGCCTGCTGTTGGCGCTGTCCGCCTTCGCCAGTCTGTCACTGCCGGCCCAGGCCCAGCAAAAGCTGGTGCCCGCGCAGAGCGAGATCGTCTTCGTCAGCAAGCAGATGGGCGTGCCGGTCGAGGGCCACTTCAAGAAGTTCGACGCCCAGGTCGCTTTTGACCCCTCCAAGCTCCAGACCAGCAAGATCGCTTTCACGGTCGAGATGGCCAGCGCCACGCTGGGCGTGCCCGAGGCGGACGCCGAGTTGCCCAAGCCTGTCTGGTTCAACGTGCCGGGCTTTCCGAAGGCGACCTTCCAGTCCAGCACGATCAAGGCACTGGGCGGCGGCAAGTACGAGGTGGCGGGGCAACTCACCATCAAGGGTCGCGTCAACCCCGTCACGGTGCCCGTGACGCTGACGCAAGCGGGCGGCACGACCACCGCCACCGGCCTGTTCACCATCAAGCGCCTTGCCTTTGCCATCGGCGAGAACCAGTGGTCGGACACCTCCATGGTGGCGGATGACGTGCAAGTCAAGTTCAAGCTGGCGCTGACCGGCGTGGGCAAGGTCTGAGCCCGGCCGTTTGTCCTTCCTCTCGTTTCGATCCTTTCTTCCTCAACCTTCGTTGCTACACAGGAGTTTCCTCATGCGCAAGATCACTGCCGCCACCCTCGTCGGCCTCGCCCTGGCCTTCACCGGCGCTGCCCAGGCCCAGTCCGCCACCTACAGCATCGACCCGACGCACACCTTCGTGACCTTTGAGATCGACCACATGGGCACCTCAACCAACCGTGGCCGTTTCGACAAGAAGGACGGCTCGGTGAAGCTGGACAAGGCCGCCAAGAAGGGCAGCGTGGAGATCACCATCGACATGGCCTCGATCAGCACTGGCACCACGGCCTTCGACAAGCACCTGCAAGGCCCGGATTTCTTCAACGCCGAAAAATTCCCGACCGCCAAGTTCACCGCCGACAAGTTCAGCTTCAACGGCGACAAAGTCAGCGAAATCACCGGCACCCTGACCCTGGTGGGCAAGACCCAACCGGTCACGCTCAAGGCCAGCAAGTTCAACTGCTACCAGAGCCCCATGCTCAAGCGTGAAGTCTGCGGCGGCGATTTCGAGACCACCATTGATCGCAGCGCTTACGGCATCGACTTCGGTCTGAACTGGGGCTTCCCCAAGGAAGTGAAGCTGCTGGTCCAGGTGGAAGCCGTCAAGCAGTAAGAAGCGAGGCTCGCCTTCGTCAAGAAGCCGGTCGGGTTCGACCGGCTTTTTTCATGCGCCGGGGCGGGGGATGAAGACATGCAGCCCGCTGGGCTCCGGGTTTTTCCCGATCCCTTGGGTGTCGAACCGGGCTTGCGACGTTCGTCGAACAGGTATCGCAACATTCCTGGAGCTTCCATGTCCGTCACAGACCACGACCGCGCATCCGCCGTCCAGCACGCCACCCTGGTTTTCGAGCGTGAGCTGTCCGCCCCCATCACCGCGGTCTTCGAGGCCTACGCCAGTGCGACGCTGCGGGCACGATGGGGCGCGCCATCCGACACCGCAGTCATCCTCTACGACGCTGAGGATTTCAGGGAAGGCGGTATCGACCGCTACCGTTGCGGTTCCAAGCACGATCCCAACATCCATGTGACCACGCACTATCTCGAGATCGTCGAGAACCAGCGCATCGTCTACAGCGAGACCATCACGACCGCGGGGCGGCGCCTCTGTGCGGCGTTGACGACCGTGGAGCTCGCGCCTTGCGAGCGGGGAACGAGGCTCAGGAGCACGACCCAGGTGGCGTCCTTCATCGGGGCGGCGATGATCGATGGGCACGAGGTTGGTCAGGCGGCTTCACTGGATAATCTGGTTCAGTACTTCGAGAGCCACGGTGTTACCTGATCTCTCGTCCGGGTGGCGTACGGGCCGGGCGAAGTGCCCGACGATTGTCGGAAAAATACCAACCGCGTCCATTTCAAGCTAACCGGGGAATGAGTGTCCCGGTCGCATGCAGCCTTAGTCCCCAGATTCGCCCCGCCCCTCATCCTCCCCCACATCACCCCCCTCCCCAGGCTTCAACCAAAGCCGCGCCGGGATGTGCTGTTCCAGCTTTTCCACCGCCAGTTCAATCAGGTCGGGGTGCAACTCGTGGCCGACGAAGGGCAGCACGTCGGCGGTGAAGTCGGCGCCGAATTCCTTCAGGCGCAGCGCGCCTTCGATGGCGTGGCGGTAGGGCATCACGGCATCGGTCTTGCCGTGCAGCAGGTGGATGGTGCAGTTTTCGTGGGGTGGTGTTTCGGGCAGCGCTGCGAAGCGGCCCGCGATGGCGATGGTGCGTGCCGCCACCGGTTCCGGCTGCATCGCCGCAGCCAGGGCCATGATGGCGCCTTGCGAGAAACCGACCAGCGCGGTGCCGGCCGCGTCCACGCCGCTGCTTGCTTGCCAGTGCCGCACCAAGGCTTCGACCTTGGGCAGTGCTGCGGCCACGCGCCCGGGGCGATTGTCCTCCGTCACCTCATGGATGGAAAACCATTGGTGGCCCGCGAGCTGAACCGGTGTGCCGGGCATGAAGGGTTCGGGCGCGTTCAAGGCCACGATCATCGCGTTCGGAAACACGCGCGCGTAGGCCTGCCCCAAGCCGACCATGCTCTGCGCGTTGCTGCCCACGCCATGCAGCAGCAAAATCAGTTGTGTGGTTTTGGCCCCACCGTTTTGCGCGGGGTCCTGGAGGATGAGGGCATCGGTCATGGTGAGTTCGTTGCGAGGCGTGGTTTGCGTCGCGGTTGCGGAGTTGCGTTGGACAGTGTTGCTCAAAGCGCCCAGGTCCTGGGTGGCGTGGCTTCCAGTTGCCAGAGTTCGCGCCGCCAGACACCCCGCAGGCGCTTGAGCAGATCCAGCGCGGGCTCCACCAGGGGGCTCAGCACCCGCACGGCCAGGACCTGCGGATGGGGGCTGGTCGCGCCCGCGACGAGGGCCGGTGCGTCGCGCGTGGCAGCGCTGGAAAGTGCGCCTGATTCCAGCGCGGCGCGCACCGCGTCCAGGGCCGCCTCGCGCCGGTCCCGAGGGATGGCCGTGCCCGAGGCAAAAAACAGCGTGCCCAGGCAGCGGTGGCCGGCCAGGCCCAACGGTCCATCCATCAGGCGGGTGTCAGTCGCGTCGATGCGGCCCTGTTCCAGCCAGACCGGCGCGCGCACTTCTGCGTTCAGGCCGCCCAGGTTCTGGATCTCCAGGTGCTGCGAGAAACGGCCCTGGGTGTAGGCCTGGTCCGCCGCCGGCAGGCCCAGCGCCGTCACGTCCCAGCCGATCAGTTCGGCTCCAGGGGCCAGGTCGAATACAGCCTTGTTGTTGGCCTGGCACTGCGGGTAGGCCAGCGCTTCGAGGGGCAGCCATTCCAGCCGCGCGCCATCTTCGACGCGGGCATGGACTTGCTGGGAAGCAGCGTCCCCTGTGCTCCGGTAGAAACGCGTTGCGCCGGGCGTCGTCACCAGACCGTGCGAGCCGGCGGCGACGGAAAGCTGGATGTCCAGCGTGTCGCCGCCCACCAATCCACCAGGTGGGTGCACCAGCACGTTGTGGCAGACCGCGTCGCCCTCGGGGTAGAGGCTTTGCAGGATGCGCAGCGGTCCGTCGTGGCGGTAACGCGCCACGCTGCGTCCGTTTTCAAGCGTGTAGTCGAGTTGCAGCGCGGCGTGCCAGCTCATGAAGAGGATTTACCAGCGCAAACCGCGCTTGACAAAGAGGTGGCTGAGCACGAAGAGCGGGCCGACCCAGAGGTACTGCACGTCTTCGAAGAAGGAGGGCTTCTTGCCTTCGATGTGGTGACCGATGAATTGGAAGATCCAGGCCACGACGAAGATGCTGGCGCAGATGGCGATGCGGTAGTCGCCCATCAGGTGCACCAGCGCCAGGCCGATGGCCGAGATGGCCGCCATGGCCAGGGTGAACATGCGCGACAGGCGGATGTAATAGATCAGGCTGGCCCCGATGAAGGCATAGGCCGCCAGCGGGTGGATGGCGAAGATCAGGCCCACGATGCTGAGCATGATGAGCGGAATCGCGGCGTAGTGGATCAGCTCGTTGGCCGGGTTCTGGTGGCTTGCACCGTAGTGGGCGAGCAGTTGGTCGACGCGGCGCGTGGCGCCGTCGTGGTTGTCCTGGGCAAGCGTGGTCATGGTGGTCTCCTGTAGGGGGTGGGTCCGGGTGGCAAACCTCTTGTGCAGGGCACAATGATAGCCATGGCTGCCATGACTTCTACCCCTGATCTGTCCCGGGGCTCCGAGCCCCGTTTGACTTCCCTTTCTCACGGCGGCGGCTGCGGTTGCAAGATCGCGCCGGGCGTCCTGTCCGACATCCTGAAGGGCAGCAATGGCCTGCCCGTGCCGCCCGAGTTGCTGGTGGGCATCGAAACGGCCGATGACGCGGCGGTCTACCGGCTCAACGACGAGCAAGCTCTGATCGCCACCACCGATTTCTTCATGCCCATCGTGGACGATGCCTACGACTTCGGCCGCATCGCCGCCACCAACGCCATCAGCGACGTCTATGCCATGGGCGGGCGGCCCATCATGGCGCTGGCGCTGGTGGGCATGCCCATCAACGTGCTGTCCACGGCGACCATCGGCCGCATTCTTGATGGCGGGCAGGCCGTGTGCAAGGCAGCGGGTATCCCGATCGCGGGTGGGCACACCATCGATTCGGTGGAGCCCATCTACGGCCTGGTGGCCTTGGGCCTGGTGCATCCCGGGCGCGTCAAGCGCAACGCCGACGCCCGGGTGGGGGATCGCCTCATCCTGGGCAAGCCCCTGGGCGTGGGTGTGTTGTCGGCTGCGCTCAAGAAGGAACAGCTGGACGCGGCGGGCTACGCGCGCATGATCGACACGACCACGCGCCTGAACACCCCCGGTCCCGAGCTGTCCGCGATCGAGGGCGTGCACGCCTTGACCGATGTGACGGGCTTCGGCCTCGCGGGGCATGGACTGGAGCTGGCGCGCGGCGCTGGGCGCACGGTGGAAATCGATTGGTCCCGGGTGCCCCTGCTGCCGGGGGTGCGTGATCTGGCCGCGCAAGGTTTCGTGACGGGCGCGTCGGGCCGCAACTGGGCCGGTTATGGCGCTTCGGTGAGTTTGCCGGCGGGTTTCGAGTCCGTGGACCAGGCTCTGCTGAGCGATCCGCAAACCAGCGGGGGCCTGCTGGTGAGCTGCGCGCCCGAGGCTGTGCCGCAGGTGCTGGCGACCTTCCGTCGCCATGGATTCGACGCCGCCGCCGAGATCGGTCGCGTGACGGACGAAGGCGCGGGCCGATTGGTCGTGCGCTGACTTTGCACTGCTTGCGCGCTGGCTTGGGGCCGTTGACGCCTCTGCGTCGGGCCAGGGTTTACCCAAGCCGGGATCCGCGCGATCGGCGCCCATAATCGCACCCAGCCCCGGCGACAGCCCGGGGCAGAACGACGGACCCGTTCCGCGCGCATGACACCAGCCTTCAGCATCATCGGCGAACACCTCGCGCGCAGCGTGCGCGGTGTGCCCTGCGCGCCGCCGAATTGACCCTTATCCTCTCCATGGCTGCTGCCCTATTCGGCGGTGGTGTTGTGTTTGGGTCATTCGATTTCTGGAGCATGCAGCATGTCCAACCATTCCTTGAAACTTGATGCCGCGCAGGTGCGCGAGCAATTGGCCACCTTGTCCGAGTGGACGCACAGCGCGGAGCGCGGTGGTCTCATCGCTCGCGAGTTCCGCTTCGCGGATTTCACGCAAGCCTTCGGTTTCATGGCCCAGGTGGCTCTGATGGCCGAAAAGCACAACCACCATCCTGAGTGGTTCAACGTCTACAACAAGGTCTCGGTCGTGATGACCACCCACGATGCCCAGGGCCTGACGCTCAAGGACATCGAAATGGCCCGCTACATGGACCGCTGCGCGGCGGCGCTGTTGTCCACCGCGCGCTGAAGCCTGGAGCCACGCCATGCAAGCCACTCCGGCATCCAGTAAGCACGGTCTGGCGGCGGGGCTGGGGCAAACACCCCAGCGTCCGGACTGGACCATTGACCAGGGCTGGGCGGGCTACACCGCCCAGGAACATGCCGTCTGGCGCACCTTGTTCGAACGGCAGTCGCGCCTCCTGCCCGGCCGCGCCTGCGACGAGTTCATCGAAGGCATGCGCAAGCTGCCGATTGGCGCAGAGCAGATCCCCGATTTCGAGCAGATGTCCAAGGTGCTGCGCCGTCAGACTGGTTGGGAAGTGGTCGCGGTGCCGGGTCTGGTGCCGGACGAGGTGTTTTTCGAGCATTTGGCGCATCGGCGTTTCCCGGCTGGGCAGTTCATCCGCCAAGCGCATGAGCTGGACTACCTCGAAGAACCCGATGTCTTTCACGATGTCTTCGGTCATGTGCCCATGCTGATGAACCCGGTCATCGCCGACTACATCCAGGCCTATGGCGAAGGCGGGCTGCGCGCCCAGCGCCTGGGCGTGCTCGACAAGCTGGCCCGGGTCTACTGGTACACGGTGGAATTCGGTCTTGTGTTGCAGCCCGACGGCTTGCGCATCTACGGCGCTGGCATCGTGTCTTCATTCACCGAGACCTGTTTCAGCGTCGAAGATGCCTCGCCCAATCGCTTGCGCTTCGACTTGGCGCGTGTGATGCGCACCCGCTACCGCATCGACGATTTTCAGGAAACGTATTTCGTCATCCAGCACCTCGATGAGCTGCTGGGACTGGCCAACATCGATTTTGCGCCTCTGTACGTGCGGGTCGCGGCCGAGCCCGAACTGGAGCCTGGTGATGTTCTTGATGTGGACCAGGTGATCACACGCGGCACGGGCCGTTACCACGCGGCCAAGCGCGCCATCTGAGTGCGCCGTCACAAAAGACCAGGGGCGACCATAGACCGCCCGGTGCCGTGAGGTGGCTGGGCTCTTTCAGCGCGAAAGCAACTGCCCCACGCCGGACACCAACAGGGCCGCACCCGAGACCGTGAGCAACAGCAGCACGATCTGCCGGAAGCGCGCCTCGCTCAGACCCAGGTAAAGCCGCGTGCCCAGCCAAGAGCTGAGCAGCACCACGGGGATGAGCAGGGCCAGCGAGGGCAGCGTGGCGCGCGTGATCAGGCCACGCGCCAGGTAGGCCACCAGCGTGACCAGCTGGATGCCGAGGTTGAAGTTCTGCACCAGGGCGCGCAGTTCGTCCTTGGGCCAGCCGCGCAGGGTGCCCCAAAGCGTGGGGACGATGCCCGTGTAGCCGCCCAGCCCACCGAGGATGCCGCCGCTCAGGCCGCTCAGCCCGTCCGCGAAGCGCCCGCCGTGGTGGATGCGCGGCAGCTGGGGCGCGAGCAGCAAGGCGGGGCAGGCGATCACCAGCAAGCCGCCGAGCGCGGTCTTGAACAACGCCACGTCCAATTGCGGCAGCAGCAGCACGCCCAGTGGGACGCCCAGCAGACCCCCGACCAGGAAAGGCAGGAAGCGCCGCCAGTGCCAATGGCGTTGCAGCGTGAAGGCCGCTTGAACCTGCCCTGTGAGCGCGCCGCACAGGGACAGCACGGCAGTCAGCTGCGGCGCGAGAAACCAGGCCCAGACCGCGGTGGAAGTCATGCCGAAGTTGGAGCCGGAGATGCCTTGCACCAGACCGCCCAGGGCGGCGCCGAGGATAAGAATGAGTGAGTCGTTCACCAGTTACTAACCCATGCTTTCGCGCATGCCTCAGTCCAGCAAGGCCTGCGCAAACTCCCGCGCGCTGAAGGTTTCCAGTTCGTCGAGTTGCTCGCCCACGCCGATGAAATAAACCGGAACGGGGCGTGCGTCCGCCGTGCTCAAGGCACGGTCACGCGCCCACAGTGCGATAGCCGCCAGCACGCCGCCCTTGGCCGTGCCGTCCAGCTTGGTGACAATGAGGCCGGTCAGCCCCAGCGCTTCGTCGAAGGACTTCACCTGCGTCAGCGCGTTCTGGCCGGTGTTGCCGTCGATGACCAGCAAGATTTCGTGCGGTGACGTCTCGTCGGCCTTCTGCACCACGCGCTTGATTTTCTTGAGCTCTTCCATCAGATGCAGCTGTGTGGGCAGGCGGCCCGCCGTGTCCACCAGCACCACGTCCTTGGCCCTGGCCTTCCCCGCGTTCACAGCGTCGAAGCAGACCGAGGCCGGGTCACCGCCGGCCTGGTGCACGATGTCCACGCTGCCCGAACCCTGGCGGTTGCGGTCGGCCCAGACCATCAATTGTTCGCGCGCTGCGGCACGGAAGGTGTCAGCCGCGGCCAGCAGCACGCTGGCGCCGGCTTCGGCCAGGTGGTGCGTGAGCTTGCCAATGCTGGTGGTCTTGCCTGCGCCGTTGACGCCCGCGACCATGATGACGGTCGGCTTGCGCCCGCCGACACTCAGGGTTTGTTCCAGGGGCGTGAGCAGGTCGGCCAGCGCGTCAACCAGCAGGGCCTTGACTGCGGCGGGTTCGGTGGCTTTGCTTTCCTTTACACGGCGTTTTAAATCGTCGAGCAAATACTGTGTAGCCTTGACGCCCGCGTCGGCCATCAGCAGGGCTTCCTCCAGTTGTTCGTAGAGCGCGTCATCGATGCGCGTTCCGGTGAACACCGTGGCGATGCCGCCACCCGTCTTGCGCAGACCCGCACGCAGTTTGCCCAGCCAGCCCTCGCGGGGCTTGCTGGAAGACGAAGGAAACGCGGACGTGGAAGGAACTTCGCTTGAAGATTTGCTTCTGAAGATGTTGAACATGAAGGGCATTCCTACAATGCCGCATTCTATGAAACGCTTATTCATCTGCTTTTTCACCTTGCTGGCCGTCTGTGGCGGCGTACAGGCACAGGGGCAATCCCTGGCCCGGACGGCCATCAGCGCCAAGCCCCAGCAATTCACACTCGCCAACGGCATGTCCTTGATCGTGCAGGTGGACCGGCGCGCGCCGACCGCCGTCCACATGCTCTGGGTGCGCGCCGGCAGCATGGACGAGGTGGATGGCAAGAGTGGCGTGGCCCATGTGCTGGAGCACATGATGTTCAAGGGCACTCAATCGGCGATGGGCGGCACGGCAGCAGGTGAATTCTCGCGCCGCGTCGCCGCCCTGGGCGGTCGCGAGAACGCCTTCACCGCCAGTGACTACACGGGCTACTTCCAGCAGATTCCGGCCAGCCGCCTGGAAGACGTCATGAAGCTTGAGGCCGACCGCTTCGCGCACAACCACTGGCCGGACAGCGAGTTCATCAAGGAAATCGAGGTGGTCAAGGAGGAGCGCCGCATGCGCACCGAGGACGATCCGCGTGCATTGTTGGACGAGACCCTGCAGGCCACGGCCTTCGTCGCATCCCCTTACCGCCGTCCCATCGTGGGCTGGATGAACGATCTTGATAACCTCACGCCCGACGATGTGCGCGCCTTTTACCGTGACTGGTACGTGCCCGCCAACGCCGTGGTGGTGGTGGCGGGCGACGTGAAGGTGCCCCAGGTGCGCCGTTGGGCCGAGCAGTATTACGGCCGCCTGCCCGCGCGTGCCCTGCCCGAGCGCAAGCCGCGCGTCGAACCGCCGCAGGCCGGCGTGAAGCGCGTGGAAGTCAAGGCGCCCGCCGAGCAGGCTTACGTCGCGCTGGCCTGGAAAGTGCCAGGCTTGCGCAATATCGCCAACCCCTCGACCGAGGATTGGGACGCCATGGCCCTGACTGTGTTGGCCGCCGTGCTCGATGGTTATGACGGTGCGCGCCTGCAGCGTGCCCTGGTGCAAGGCCAGGGCAGCAATGCCAAGCGCGTGGCCGACGGTGCGGGCGCGGGCAATGGGCTGCTGGGGCGTGGTCCGCAACTGTTCGTGCTAGATGGTTCTCCCGCGGCTGGTCGGACCGTTGCCGAATTGGAGGCCGCCTTGCGCGAGCAGGTCGCGCGCATCGCGCGCGAGGGCGTCAGCGAAGCCGAGCTGCACCGCGTCAAGACGCAATGGATGGCCAGCGAGGTCTATCAGCGTGATTCCCTGTTCTACCGCGCGCGCAGGCTGGGTGCCAACGCCATGCTGGGCCTGCCGCTGGATGCGGACGACCGCTTGCTGGCCCACCTGCGCACGATCACCTCTCAGCAGGTGCAGAACGTGGCTGCGCGTTATTTCGGCGACGACACCCTGACCGTGGGCGTGCTGCATCCCCTGCCACTCGATCCCCAGCGGCGTGCCCGTCCTCTGGGCGGCGCGGGAGGCAGGCATTTCTGAGCGGGCAACCGTGCTTTGTGAACCCGATACAAATCTGGGTCTGAACCCACTATGAAGATGATGCAGAACAAATTCTCGGGTCTGGTGCTCGCGGCGCTGGTCGGCGGACTCGCCCCGCTCACGGCTCAGGCGGCCATTCCCATCCAGCACTGGACCCAGCCGGAGGGCCCGGGGCAGGGCGCCGAAGTCTGGCTGATCGAAAGTCCGGCCGTGCCCATGGTCGACGTGCGGCTGGAATTCGATGGTGGTGGTCGGCGTGACCCGGTGGACCGGGCGGGGCTGGCCGAGGCTGGCACCTTGATGATGGGTAAGGGCGTGCGTGCTGCGGGGGGGGAGTTGAGCGCCGCCGGGCCGCCCCAAGGCGCGAAGGCCCCCTTGGGGGGCAGCGCAGTACGCGCAGCGACAAGCGTGGGGGCCAACAATGCCGCGCTGGACGAAAACGCCCTGGGCGAAGCTTGGGCGGACCTGGGTGCGATGTTCGGCGGTGATGACACCACGGACCGCGTGAGCTTTTCCCTGCGCAGCCTGACCGATCCAGAGCTGCTGCAGCGTGCCGCCGCCCTGGCTGCGCGCGTGCTGGCCGAGCCGGCCTGGCCCGAGGCGGTCTGGACGCGCGAGCGCGAGCGCATGCAGGCCGCGCTGCGGGAATCCCTCACGCGACCGGCCACCGTGGCCTCGCGCACCTTCCAGCGCGCGGTGTTTGGCGCCCATCCCTACGGGCAATCGATGACGGACGACACGCTGGCGCGCATCGGCGTGGCCGACATGCAGGCCTGGCATGCGCGCACCTTCCTGGCTTGCCGGGCCAAGGTCAGCATCGTGGGAGCCGTCAACCGCGCACAGGCGCAGGAACTGACGGCGCAACTGCTGGCGCGCCTGCCCAGGAGCCGGGATGCCAAGGACTGTCCGCCCTTGCCGCCCGTGCCCGAGGTGCCCTCCTTGGACAAGGCAGCCGATATCCGCATTCCCTTCGATGCTGCGCAGGCCCAGGTCTTCATCGGACAGCCCGGCTTCAAGCGCGATGACCCTGACTACTTCGCGCTGACCGTGGGCAACTACATCCTCGGTGGCGGTGGTTTCGTCTCTCGCCTGACCGAGGAAGTGCGCGAGAAGCGTGGCCTGAGCTACAGCGTCTACAGCTACTTCAACCCCGGCCTGCACGCGGGCAGTTTCACCATCGGCCTGCAGACCCGACCTGATCAGGCGGACGCGGCCGTGAAGGTGGCGCGTGAGGTGCTGGCCCGCTTCCTGGCCCAGGGGCCGACCGAGGCCGAACTCAAGGCGGCCAAGGCCAATCTGATCGGCGGCTTTGCCCTGCGCATCGACAGCAACCGCAAGCTGATCGACAACCTCGCCAACATCGCCGCGCATGACCTGCCCATGGACTATCTGGATACCTGGGCCGAGCAAGTGAGCAAGGTCACGGTGGCCGACATCAAGAGTGCCTTCGCGCGCAAGTTGCGCGCGGACCGCATGGTGACGGTGGTGCTGGGTGGCAAGTGATGCGGCAAGGCAAACCCGCCACGGCGCGCCCATCGACAGTGCAATCCCGCAAGCACGAAGTCCGCATCATTGGCGGGCTGTGGAAGCGCAGCAAATTGCCCGTGGCCGACAAACCCGGCCTGCGCCCCACGCCAGACCGCGTGCGCGAGACCCTGTTCAACTGGCTGGGGCAGGACCTCACGGGCTGGCGCTGCGTCGATGCCTTCGCGGGCAGCGGGGCGCTGGGGTTCGAGGCGGCCTCGCGTGGCGCGCTGGAAGTCACCCTGGTGGAGCAGGACGCGGCTCTGGTCGCGCAGTTGCAGAAGGTCAAGGAACACTTGAAGGCCGATGCGGCGGGTGTGCAGATCACACTGCGGCGAGGCGACGGCATCACGGCCTTGGGCGCCTGGCCGGCCGCGCAGCCGCAGGACGGCTTGGACCTCGTTTTTCTTGACCCACCTTTTGACGCGCAGTTGTTCGAGCCTGCCTTGAAGGCCGCGGCGCGCGTGGTGAAGCCAGGTGCCTACATTTACCTGGAAGCGCCTTCCGCGTGGACGGCCGAGCTGCTGGCCCCCCTGGGCCTGTCGCCCCACCGGCACCTGAAGGCTGGCGCCGTGCACGCCCATTTGCTGCGGCGCGAGTGAGGTCCGCATCTGGGGGCAGCCCCAGGGTGACGTTGCCTGGGTGGGATTTATCATCGTCGAACATCCGCACGCGCAACGGCGCGTCCCTGAAATTGGTCCCATCCAGGAGGTCCGCATGGCCAGTGGCACCGTTCAACTCCATCGTGTCCTGCGCGCGCCGCCCGAGCGCATCTACCGCGCATTTCTTGAGCCCGATGGCTTGGCCAAGTGGTTGCCGCCCTTCGGTTTCACCTGCAGCATCGAGCATTTGGATGCACGCGTGGGCGGCAGCTATCGCATGGCGTTCAGGAATTTTGGCAACGGCCAAAGCCATGCCTTTGGCGGCGAGTACCTCGAGTTGCTGCCGAACCAGAAGATCCGCTACACGGACCGCTTTGATGCGCCTGGCCCGGCAGGTCAAATGATCACGACCATCGTCCTCCGGGCCGTGTCCTGCGGCACCGAACTGACGGCCACGCAGGAAGGCATCCCCGAGGTGATCCCGACCGAGATGTGCTACCTGGGCTGGCAGGAATCGCTGGAGCAGCTGGCGCGCCTGGTCGAACCGGAGATCCAGGAATGAGACCGGGCATGGCCTGCCTGAGGTGCATGTCCGCCGTGGGCCTCGACGGGATGCCGCCCGCGCCCTGAGCCAGGCCGACGCCAGCCGCTGGTGCGTGTGCGCCAGCTCCAGCGCGGATGCCGACCTTGCCCTCGCGCTCAGCGCGGCGCGGGCAGGGCACCCAGTGCGGCTGGTGGCGCGGCCGAATCGCTGACATGGAACTGGTCCACGGTGCGCGAGAGCGCCTGTGCCTGCTGGCGCAGCGACTGGGCCGCGGCCAGCGCCTCTTCCACCAGCGCCGCGTTCTGCTGCGTGCTCTGGTCCATCTGCGTGATCGCCTGGTTCACTTGCGCGATGCCTGCGCTTTGCTCGGCACTGGCGCCGCTGATCTCGGCCACCATCTGGGTGACGCGCTGCACGCCCTGGACGATCTCGCGCATGGTATCTCCTGCCTGTTCCACCAGGGCCGTGCCCGCGCCGACCTTGCTCACCGAGTCATCGATCAGGCGCTTGATTTCCTTGGCGGCTTCGGCCGAGCGTCCGGCCAGGCTGCGCACCTCGCTCGCCACGACGGCGAAACCGCGCCCCTGTTCGCCCGCGCGCGCGGCTTCGACGGCCGCGTTCAAGGCCAGGATGTTGGTCTGGAAGGCGATGCCGTCGATCACGCTGATGATGTCCACGATCTTGCGCGAGGACACGTCGATGGAGGCCATGGTGCTCACCACCTGTTCAACCACCGCGCCGCCACGCCCCGCCACATCGGAGGCGGACCGGGCCAGTTCGTTGGCTTGCCGCGCGTTCTCGGCGTTTTGCTGCACGGTGGAGGTCAGTTCCTCCATTGAAGCCGCGGTCTCTTCCAGCGCACTCGCCTGCGATTCGGTGCGGGCCGACAGGTCGCCGTTGCCCGCGGCGATTTCGGCCGAGGCGGTGGTGATGGAGTCGGTGCTCTCGCGTACCTGGCGCACCAGGCGCGCGAGGTTGTCGCGCATGAGCCGAATGGCGGCCAGGATGCTGGTCTGGTCGCCCGCGCGCGTTTGCACCTCCACCACCAGGTTGCCTTCGGCGATCTGCTTGACGACCTCGGCCGCGTACTGCGGTTCGCCGCCCAGCTGGCGCACCAGGGTGCGCAGCATGTCCCAGGCCAGGGCCACGATCACCAGCATCAGCACCGTGCCGATGGACAGCAGGATGATGGTGTTGCGCCAGAAGGCCTGCTGGATGTCGTCGATGTATTCACCGTAACCGATGATCCAGTCCCAGGGCTCGAACTTGATGATGGCGTAGAGCTTCTCGACTTCGTCCTTGACCCCGGGGCGCGTGCCCTTGGCCACCACGGTGCCGATCACCTTGCCCTGCAAGGCCGCGCGGTAGCGCTCGCCGGCGGCCCGGCCCACGTTGGCGTCCACGATGCCCACGCGCTTGGGGTTGGGGTGCACGTAGTTCACGTCGTCGGTGTAGCCGCGCACGAAGAAGTACTGGTCATTCTTGTGGAAGGCGCCGATGGCGCGTTTGGCTTCCTTCAAGGCCTCGTCGCGCGTGAGCTGGCCGGATTTCTCCAGCTCGTGGGCCTTTTGCGCGGCCGCGTGGGCGAGCACCACCAGGGTGGAAAGCTGGTTGGTGCGCTCCTGCATCATGGACCGGTAGAGCGTGGTCAGCGCCACGGCCGACAGCGCCAGCAGACCCAGCAGCGCGGCACTGCACAGCAAGATGATACGGGTGCGAAGTTTCATACCCACTCCTGGATTTGTGACAAATTAATGACAAGACGATACCGCAGTTCTCCGCAGCATGAACTGCTGGCATGGTGGGGCGGGCGGGTACGATGGGCGTTTTCTCATGACCCCCGCGCCGCAGCCCCTGCCGAACCTCACTTGCCCCTTGTGTGGCGGGGCGAACCAATGCGCGCCCGCTCGGGCAGGCACCTTCGACCTGCCCTGCTGGTGCCGGACCACGCCGGTCAGCGCCGAGGCCCTGGCCCGTGTGCCTGCCGAGCTGCGTGGCCGGGCTTGCCTGTGCCCGCGTTGCGCCACGGCGGGGCCGGGGGCTGCGTCCTCCTGAGCGGAGCGGAGTCGGGTGGCGCCTGTTTCCAGGCATCTGCGCTAGAGTCGGGACCCTTTCACTTTCGGGGTTACCGATGTCCTACCTTGCCGATACCGTGGTCGCGCTGGTCGCGCTGCTGCATGTCTACATCCTTGTGCTCGAAATGTTCCTCTGGGACAAACCGGCCGGGCGCAAGGCGTTCGGGCTGACGCCTGAGTTCGCCCAGTCCACGAAGGTGCTGGCAGCCAACCAGGGGCTGTACAACGGATTCCTGGCTGCAGGCCTGTTCTGGGGCCTGACGCTGGGCCAGGACGGCACGGGCGTGAAGGTCTTCTTCTTGGCTTGCGTCCTGGTGGCCGGTCTGTATGGCGCGGCCACGGCCAGCCGCAAGATCCTGTTCGTTCAAGGCGTACCGGGGGCGCTGGGCTTGATCCTGTTGGCCCTGGCCTGAGTCAGGGCCGGCATTTGCTCAGGTCTACCGGGGCGTGAGCAGACCGGGAAGCGTCGTACACTCAATATGTATCAGATTGTTGCAATCCCTCGCTTCCATGGTTTCCAGCACCGATTTCCAAGGCCTGTTTCAAGCCGCCCCGATTTCCCTTTGGCTGGAAGACCACAGCCGGCTCAAGCAGCTGTTTGAAATCTGGCGTGCCCAGGGCGTGGAAGATTTGCAGGCGCATCTGCGTGCCGATCCGGCACGGTTGAGCGAGTGCATCGACTGCGTGCGGGTGCTCGAGGTCAATCAGCAGACCTTGCTGCTCTTCGGAGCCGAAACCCAGCAACAGTTGATCGATGCCATGGATCGCGTGTTCAGCAAGGACATCGAACACGGCATGGTGCGCGAGTTTCAGATGCTGTGGGACGGGGTGCTGGATTTCAGCAACCAGAGCGTCAACTACACGCTGTCAGGCCAGCGGCTCGATATCTTGCTCCACGTCAGCGTGCTGCCGGGGCACGAGCGCAGCTGGGACCGCGTGATGGTATCCCTGCAGGACATCACCGCGCCCGCGCAGGATTTGCAACGCCTGCGCATGAGCGAACGTTACGCGCGCAGCCTCTTCGAGCTGTCCCCCGTGTCCCTGTGGGTGGAGGATTTCTCGGCCGTGAAGGAATTGATGGACGCCGTGCGTGCCTCGGGCGTCCAGGATTTCCGCACCTTCCTCGATGTCCACCCCGATTTCGTCGGACGCTGCATGGCCAAGATCCGCGTGCTCGACGTGAACCAGCACACGCTGGCCATGTTCGCCGCGCGCGACAAGGAGGAACTGATCAGCCGGCAGGACGATGTGTTCCGCGGCGAGATGCGGGCCTCCTTCGCCGAGCAGTTGATGGACCTTTGGCATGGCAAGCTCCACCAGGTGCGCGAGGTTGTCAACTATGCCTTGGACGGTGAACTGATCAACATTCACATGCAGTTCGCCATCATGCCCGGGCATGAGGCCGACTGGGACCGGGTGCTGGTCTCCCTGGTCGACATCACGGCGCGTCGCAAGGCCGAGGCTTACCTGGAGTACCTGGGCACGCACGATTCCCTCACGCGTCTGCGCAATCGGGCGTATTACAACGAGGAACTCAACCGCATGACCCGGCGCGGCGTCTGGCCGATGAGCATCGTGGCCATGGACCTGAACGGCTTGAAGCAGGTCAACGACAGCCAGGGCCACGCGGCGGGCGACGCGCTGCTGCGGCGCGTGGGCGAGGTGCTGACCAAGGCAGGCGAGGAACTGCCTGGCATCTGCATGGCTCGAACCGGTGGCGACGAGTTCGTGGCCCTGATTCCCGGCGCCGACGAACGCGCGGCGCAGCACCTGATCAGCCGCATCGAGAACATCATGGAACTGAACAACCAGTTCTACCCTGGACAGAAGCTCAGCCTGTCCATGGGCCACGCGACCTGCAAGGCTCCGGCCGAGGTGGAAGCGGCGATCCACCGTGCCGACCAGCAGATGTTCCTTAACAAGAAGGACCACTACGCGGAAAGCGGCCTGGACCGGCGGCTGTAGCCGAAGCGTGATGGCACCGCCGCGGGCAGGGCTGACCCGACACTGCCAAAATAGGCCGCATTCCTTCCTCAACCAGGAGCCGCCGTCATGCCGCACGATTTCGCTTCCACCCTGAAGACTTTTAAGACTGCCACCGGCAAGGTCGGGCAGTTCTACTCGCTGCCCGAACTGGCCCGGCAGTACCCGGCCATCAACCGCCTGCCGATGTCGCTGCGCATCGTGCTGGAGTCGGTGCTGCGCAACTGCGACGGCAAGAAGGTGATGCCCGAGCATGTGGCGCAACTGGCGAGCTGGCGGCCCACCGCGCCGCGCACCGATGAAATCCCCTTCGTGGTGGCGCGCGTGGTGCTGCAGGATTTCACCGGCGTGCCGCTGCTGGCCGACCTGGCCGCCATGCGCAGCGTGGCTCAGCGCCTGGGCAAGGAACCGGGCCGCATCGAACCGCTGGTGCCGGTGGATCTGGTGGTGGACCACTCCATCATGGTGGACCATTACGGCAAGAAGGACTCGCTGGACCTGAACATGCGCCTGGAGTTCCAGCGCAACCGTGAACGCTACGAGTTCATGAAGTGGGGCATGCAGGCCTTCGACACCTTCCGCGTGGTGCCGCCCGGCTTCGGCATCGTGCACCAGGTGAACTTGGAGTACCTGGCCCGCGGCGTGCACCAGATGAAGGGAGGCAGTGCCAAGGACGCACCTGTCTATTACCCCGATTCGCTGGTGGGTACCGACAGCCACACCACCATGATCAACGGCATCGGCGTGGTCGGCTGGGGCGTGGGCGGCATCGAGGCCGAGGCCGCCATGCTGGGCCAGCCGGTGTACCTGTTGACGCCCGATGTGGTGGGCTTTGAGCTGACCGGCCAGTTGCGCGAAGGCGTGACGGCCACCGACATGGTGCTGACCGTCACCGAAATCCTGCGCCAGCACAAGGTGGTGGGCAAGTTCGTCGAGTTCTACGGCGAAGGCACGCGCACGCTGACGGTGCCGGACCGCGCCACCATTGCCAACATGGCGCCCGAGTACGGCGCCACCATGGGTTTTTTCCCGGTGGACGAGCGCACGGTGGACTACTTCACCGGCACCGGTCGCACGGCGACCGAGATCGAGTTCTTCGAGGCCTATTTCAAGGCCCAGGGCCTGTTCGGCGTGCCCGGCAGCGGCCAGATCGATTACTCGCAGACGGTCAAGCTGAATCTGGGCGACGTCACGCCCAGCCTGGCCGGCCCCAAGCGCCCCCAGGACCGCATCGAGCTGGGCAAGGTCAGCAGCCAGTTTTCTTCGCTCTACAGCCTGCCGAACTCCGCCAACGGCTTCAATCGTCCGGCCGAGACGCTGGACACCCGCTATCCGGTCCACACCGGCGGCAAGGAAGTGACGATCGGCAACGGCGACGTGCTGATCGCCGCCATCACCAGCTGCACCAACACCTCCAACCCCAGCGTGCTGCTGGCCGCCGGCCTGCTGGCCAAGAAGGCGGTGGAGGCCGGACTCACGGTCCAGCCACATGTGAAAACCTCCCTGGCGCCCGGCTCGCGCATCGTCACCGAGTACCTGACGGAAGCCGGCCTCTTGCCCTACCTGGAAAAGTTGGGATTCGCGCTGGCCGGTTACGGCTGCACCACCTGCATCGGCAATGCGGGTGACCTGACGCCGGAGTTGAACGAGGTCATCACGAAGCATGAACTGGTGTGCGCGGCCGTGCTGTCGGGCAACCGCAATTTCGAGGCCCGCATCCACCCCAACCTGAAAGCCAACTTCCTCGCCAGCCCGCCGCTGGTGGTGGCCTATGCCATCGCCGGCAATGTCACCCGCGACCTCATGACGCAGCCGGTGGGCCAGGGCAGGGGCAATGACGGGAAGTTGAGGGACGTCTACCTGGGCGACATCTGGCCCAGCAGCGACGAGATCCACACGCTGATGAAGTACGCGATGAAGGGCAAGGCCTTCCGCGACAACTACGCCAAGATCGCCACCGAGCCCGGCAAGCTGTGGGAGAAGGTCGCGGGCGTCTCCGGCCAGACCTATGTCTGGCCCGCCAGCACCTACATCGCCGAGCCGCCGTTCTTCCGCAACTTCACGCTGGAGCAGGGCGCCAGCACGACCGCCTCGGTGACCGGCGCCAGGATCATGGCGCTGTTCGGCGACTCCATCACCACCGACCACATCTCGCCGGCCGGCACCATCAAGGAGAGTTCACCGGCCGGCGTCTGGCTCAAGGCCAACGGCGTGCAGAAGGCCGACTTCAACAGCTACGGTGCGCGCCGTGGTAACCACGACGTGATGATGCGCGGCACCTTCGCCAACGTGCGCATCAAGAACCTGATGCTGCCTGCCGACGCCGAGGGTTCGCGCGAGGAGGGCGGGTTCACGCTGTACCGGGGCGGCACCGGTCCGGTGGTGAAGATGCCGATCTACGATGCGGCCATGCAGTACATGGCCGCCGGCATCCCCACGGTGATCTTCGCTGGCGAGGAGTACGGCACCGGCTCCAGCCGCGACTGGGCCGCCAAGGGCACGCAACTGCTGGGGATCAAGGCCGTGGTGGCGAAGAGCTTCGAGCGCATCCACCGCAGCAACCTGGTGGGCATGGGCATCCTGCCCCTGCAGTTCAAGGGTGCCGACGACTCGTGGCAGACGCTGGGCCTGACCGGCAACGAGACGGTGGACGTGCTGCCCGTGCCGGAACTGACGCCGCAGAGCGATGCCAAGCTGGTCATCACCCGCGCCGACGGCAGCCGCCAGGAACTGACGGTGACGCTGCGCATCGACACCCCCATCGAAGTGGATTACTACCGCAGCGGCGGCATCCTGCCTTTTGTGCTGCGCCAGCTTCTGGCGTGATTCGCGGGCCTGTGTGAGCTTTAAAGAACAAAGGCCCCGGTGATGAACCGGGGCCTTTGTCGCGGCAGGCGGGCTGTCGCGCGAGGCGTTGCGATCTCAGCGGCGCTCGGCCATGACTCGGTCGGTCACCTCGCGCGGTGCCTGCGCGTAGTGCTTGAACTCCATGCTGTAGATGGCCCGGCCCTGGGTCAGCGAACGCAGCGTGGTCGAGTAGCCGAACATTTCGGCCAACGGCACTTCGGCGCGCACCAGCTTGCCGCCACCGCCCGGAATGTCTTCCATGCCCTGCACCATGCCCCGGCGCGATGACAGGTCACCCATCACGTTGCCCGTGTAGTCCTCGGGTGTTTCCACCGCCACGGCCATCATGGGCTCCAGCAGCACGGGTGTGGCGCGGCGCAAGCCTTCGCGCAAGGCCATGCTGCCGGCCATGCGGAATGCGTTCTCGTTGGAGTCCACGTCGTGGTAGGAACCGAAGGTCAGCGTCACCTTGACGTCGACCACCGGGTAACCCGCCAGCACGCCGGCCTTGAGCGCTTCGACCACGCCCTTGTTCACCGCAGGGATGAACTCGCGCGGCACCACGCCCCCTTTGATGGCGTCCACGAACTCGTTGCCCTTGCCCTCAGTCTGCGGTTCCAGCTTGAGCACCACATGCCCGTACTGGCCCTTGCCGCCCGACTGCTTGACGAACTTGCCTTCCACGTCGTCGACGGGCTTGCGGATTGCCTCGCGGTAGGCCACTTGCGGCTTGCCCACGTTGGCGGCCACGCCGAACTCGCGTTGCATGCGGTCCACCAGGATATCCAGGTGCAGCTCGCCCATGCCCGAGATGATGGTCTGGCCGGACTCCTCGTCGGTGCGCACGCGGAAGGACGGGTCCTCCTGCGCCAGGCGCGACAGCGCCAGGCCCATCTTCTCCTGATCAGCCTGGGTCTTGGGCTCCACGGCTTGCGAGATCACGGGCTCGGGGAACACCATGCGTTCGAGCAGCACCACCCGCGCCGGGTCGCTCAGCGTGTCGCCCGTGGTCACGTCCTTCAGGCCCACGGCGGCAGCGATGTCGCCGGCATAGACGGCTTCGATTTCCTGGCGCTTGTTGGCATGCATCTGCACGATGCGGCCTATGCGCTCGCGCTTGCCCTTGACCGGGTTGTAGACCTGCTCGCCCGACTTCACCATGCCCGAGTAGACGCGGAAGAACACCAACTGGCCCACGAAGGGGTCGGTCATGATTTTGAAGGCGAGCGCCGAGAAGGGCTCGTCGTCCGAGGGGTGGCGCTCCACGGTCTTCTCATGGTCGTGCTCGTCGTGGCCCACGATGGCGGGGATGTCCAGCGGCGAGGGCAGGTAGTCGACGACCGCGTCCAGCATGGCCTGCACGCCCTTGTTTTTGAAGGCGCTGCCGGCCAGCATGGGCACGATCTCGCCAGCGATGGTGCGCTGGCGCAGGGCGGCCTTGATCTCCTCCTCGGTCAGGGCCTGGCCGTTGAGGTATTTGTCGAGCAGAGCTTCGCTGGCCTCGGCCGCGGCCTCGACCATCTTCTCGCGCCACTCGTTGGCGGTCGCGGCCAGGTCAGCCGGGATGTCGGCATATGTGAAGCGCACGCCCTGGCTTGCCTCGTCCCAGACGATGGCCTTCATCTTGACCAGGTCGACCACACCCTGGAAGCCGTCCTCGGCACCCACGGGGATCTGGATCGGCACGGCCTTGCCCTTGAGACGCTCGGCAATCTGGCGCTGCACGCGGAAGAAGTCCGCGCCCACGCGGTCCATCTTGTTCACGAAGGCCAGGCGCGGCACCTTGTACTTGTTGGCCTGGCGCCAGACGGTCTCGCTCTGCGGCTGCACGCCGCCCACGGCGTCGTAGACCATCACGGCGCCGTCGAGCACGCGCATGCTGCGCTCGACCTCGATGGTGAAGTCCACGTGGCCGGGCGTGTCGATGATGTTGATGCGGTGTTCCGTGCCCGTGCCGGCCATGCCTTTCCAGAAGGCGGTGGTGGCGGCCGAGGTGATGGTGATGCCGCGTTCCTGTTCCTGCGCCATCCAGTCCATGGTGGCGGCGCCGTCATGCACCTCGCCAAGCTTGTGGTTCACCCCCGTGTAGAACAGGATGCGCTCGGTGGTCGTGGTCTTGCCGGCATCGATGTGGGCGCTGATGCCGATGTTGCGGACGTTCTGGATGGGGGTTTTGCGGGACATGATGAAGGCTCACTGGAAAGAGCCGGCCCGCATGAAAAGAAAGCGGCCGGCCCAGAAATGGGCGAGCCGCGCGCACACGGCTCAGGGGAGGGTGAGGGTGTGTGCGCTTGGGTACATCGGAGTCTCCGCGTAGGGGGTGAGATCGTAGAGCAAATGAGATGGTGGCGCTGGCGCGTTATTCAAGACCCTGTTCCGGGCCTTGCAATCTGGTGCCCTTCCGGTTCTTCAAACGCTCATTGTTGTAAGTGGGCTGAGGCCAGGGGCCGCTGGCACCCCGCCAGCAGCGCCCCCGCCCCCAAAGCCAGCGCCGAGAACACCAGCCCGCGCTGCAGGCCGCCGGTGCCGTCGGCGATCCAGCCGACGATGGTCGGCCCGACGATCTGGCCTGCCGCGAAGACGATGGTGAAGGCGCTGATGCCGGCCGACCAATGCGCGGGCGGCAGGTTGTGGCGCACCATGGCCGTGGTCGACGCCACGGCCGAAAGGAAGCAGGCACCGAACAGGATGCCCGAGGCGAACACGAGCAGCGGCTCGGTCGTCCAGGCCGGCAGCAGCGTGGCCAGGCAGAGCAGCGCGTTCAGGATCGCCAGCGACTGCCCGCCGCGAAATCGATCCAGCATGCGCGCCCAGAGGCGTGAAGAAACGAAGGTCGCCACGCCCAGCAAGGTGAAGAACAGGGTGATGCGTTGCGGCGCCATGCCGGCTTCCTTCAGCAGCGCAATGACGAAGGTCATGTAGCCGATGTAACCCAGGCCGAACATCAGGTAGCCCAGCAGGCCGAACTTCAGGTGGCGCGCCTTGAAACCACCCCCCGCCGAGGCCTGCGCCGCTGGCGTGGGAATCAGCCGCGCTGGCAGTGTCATCAACACGCTGGCCAGCAGCGCCAGCGTGCCCAACAGCAGCCAAGCCCATTGCCAGGGGTGTGGTGCGCCGTGGTGGGCGGCGGCTTGAAGCACGGGCGGGATCAGCAGCGATGCCGCCACGATGCCGAGGCCCGTGCCACCGTAATACAGCCCCAGCAACAAGCCGGCGCGTTGCGCGTGCTGGGCCGCAAGGCGACTCACGAGCAGGCCGCCGGCCACGAAGAGGAGCGCGCTGGTGATGCCCGTGATGACGCGCAAGGCCAGTTGCGTGCTCGTGTCCGTGACAAACCCCGGCACGAAGGTCAGCAGCGCGGTACCGAAGGCACCCGCGACCAACACATGGTGCGCCGGGTGGCGGCGCATCAGCAGTGGCGTCATCAACGCACCCAGCAGGTAACCCAGGGCATTGCCCGTGTTCATGCCGCCCGCGACCAGGTAGGACCAGGCCAGGTCCTCGCGCATCGGCGTCAGCAGCAAGGCGTAGGAAAAGCGTGCCACGCCCAACGCGATGGCCGTGCCCAGGGACAGGGCCAGGGCGGTCAGGATGGGATGGCGCAGGACGAAGTCCGGCGTGTTGGGTTGCGGGGTCTGCATGGGCGTGAGCTTTTCAGGTCAGGGGCGAGCAGGGACATCACGCCCTCTGACCTGCTCCATCCTAGGGCATCGAAAGCAGGGCCGTGCCCGCGACATTCATTCCGTGACGATCCGTCGCGGCCCCGGGCCTTCCTCGGAGAGCGTATCGAGGGGATTGCGCAGCTTGCAGGCGCCCAGGGACAGGCAGCCGCAGCCGATGCAGTCGCCCAGTTGATCGCGCAGCGCCTGGAGGTTGGCGATGCGTGCGTCCAGCTCCGTTTGCCAGCCTTTCGACAGCCGCGCCCAGTCCTGCGCGTTCGGCGTGCGGCCTTCAGGCAGGGAAGCGAGCGCCGCGCCAATCTCCTCCAGGGAAATGCCGATGCGTTGCGCCACCTTGATGACCGCCACACGACGCAGCACGTCGCGCGCATACCGGCGCTGATTGCCCTCGTTGCGTACGCTGTGGATCAGGCCGCGTGCCTCATAGAAGTGCAGGGCCGAGACCGCGACACCCGCGCGTTGCGCCACTTCACCGACGGAGAGGGGGCGGCCGATGTCGGCCGGGTCGAGTTTGGGCATGAAGTCCTTGACATGAAGTTAAGTTGAGGTTTTAACCTGCCATGCCTCACTATTGCAAGGAATGCACATGTCGGACCATCAAGCTGTCATCCGCCAACTGTACAAAGAAGGCTTCAATCAAGGTCGCCTGGAATTGCTGGATCGCCTGTGCGCGCCAGATTTCGTGGCCAGCCCAGGCGACAAGGGCTTGGCCGCGTTTGCGCAAGGTGTGGAAGCCTTACGTGCCGGATTTCCGGATGTGCGTTTCGAGATCGAGGACCTGTTCGGTGCGGGCGACCGGGTGGCCGTGCGCTGGCGCTTCGAGGCGATCCATGCGGGGCCGTTCCAGGGCCATGCCGCCACGGGCCGCCGTGTGACGCAGACCGCCAATGTGATCTACCAGTTCAAGGACGGCAAGATCTGGCGGGCCTGGATCCAGGTCGATCGCCTGGGGCTGTTGCAGCAGATCATTCCTTGAACACTGCGGCCCGCTTCGCCATGTTGGCCGTCATCGCCTCGGTCAAATCCTGGCTCATGAGCATGGCGGCGTTCCAGGTGGCGACGTAGTTCAGGCTGTCGGCCACGCTGTGGTCGCGGGCGTAGCTGATCATCTCCTTGGTGCCGCGGATGGCCAGCGGAGACTTGGCGACGATGGTAGCGGCGATCTCGTGCACGCCAGCGTACAAGGCCTCGCGGCTCTCGAACACGCGGTTCACCAGGCCCATCTGGCGCGCTTCCTCCGCCTCGAATCGGCGGCCGGTGTAGGCCAGTTCGCGGGTGATGCCCTCGCCCACTAACTTGGGCAGGCGCTGCAGCGTGCCCACGTCGGCCGTCATGCCGATGTCGATTTCCTTGATGCTGAAGTAGGCGTCCGCGCTGCAGTAACGCATGTCGGCGCAGGTGACCAGGTCGATGCCGCCGCCAATGCAGCCGCCGTGGATGGCGGCCAGCACCGGCTTGCGGCAGCGCTCCAGGCTGCTCAGCGTGTCCTGCAGGTCCAGGATCAGGCGGCGCAGTGCTTCGCGCGAACGGCCGTCGCAGTCATTGTGGATTTGCGGTGCGATCTCCATCATCATCTGCAGGTCGATGCCCGCGCAGAACAGCTTGCCCTCGCCCTGCAGCACGGCCACGCGCGCCTCGGGCGTGCGGTCCACCCACTCGAAGGCTTGGCAGATGTCCTGCCACATGGTGGCGTTCATGGCGTTGGCCTTGTCCGGGCGGTTCAGGCGCACGGTGGCGATGTGGGCGTCGAGCGAGACGGCGAGGGTTTCAAGCTGCATGGGGTCTCCTGGTGTGCGTTTCTTCTGCTTCTGGGAACATGCATGGCGCGCGAACGCCGGTCTCGGGCCGTCGTCAGTCTGCGGCTGTCGTCAGTCTCGACCTTGGTGGGCTTGTGACTTCGGCATAACAAGCCCTGCGGGCAATTGTTAGCCTGCGACGTGATCGAATCTATTGTGGTTACGACTAACAAGCCTGCGGGAGTTGTTAGTCTTCACTGTGGCGCGGTTGTGTCTACGGCATAACAAGCCCTACGGGCAGTTGTTAGCCTACGACTTATTAAATGCCGTTGTGGCTACGACTAACAAGCCTGCGGCAATTGTTAGTCTTCACCGCAACCTTGAGGTTCACACCTCAAGGTTGTCAATCAAGCGGGTTTTGCCGAGTTTGGCGGCGCCCAGGACGACCAGCTTGTCCGGACCGAAATCTTCGGGTAGTTGCGGAGTCTGCAAGTCGCGGCGGCGGCGCACGGTCAGGTAGTCCGGCTGCCAACCCCGTCCGCTCAGGGTTTGCAGGGCATGCAGCTCGATGGCGGCGGTGTTGTGTTCACCGCGCTGCAGCGCGCTCGCCATGCCTTGCAGGGTGCGCGACAGCTGCACCGCCTCGGCCCGTTCCCCGGGGCTGAGGTAGCCGTTGCGTGAGGACAGGGCCAATCCGTCCTCGGCGCGGCGTGTGGGGCCGGTGACGATCTCGATGGGCAGGGCCATCTGACTGACCATGCGGCGGATCACCATCTGTTGTTGGTAATCCTTGGCGCCGAACACGGCAAAGCGGGGCTGCACGATGTTGAAGAGCTTGTGCACCACGGTGCAAACGCCCGTGAAGAACCCGGGGCGGAACTTGCCCTCCAGGATGTCGGCCAAGGCGGTCGGCGGCTGCACGGTGTAGCCCTGGGCTTCGGGGTACAGCTCTTTTTCGTCCGGCGCGAACACGATGTCGCATCCGACGGTTTCGAGCTTGGCGCAGTCCGCTTCCAGGGTCCGCGGGTAGGTGTTGAAGTCCTCGTGCGGCAGGAATTGCAGCCGATTCACGAAGATGCTAGCCACCGTGACGTCGCCCAGCGGCCGGGCCTGCTCCACCAAGGCCAGATGTCCGTCGTGCAGATTGCCCATGGTGGGTACGAAGGCGGGACGCTCATGCTGACGCAGCGCGGCGCGCAGCGCGGGAATAGAGTGAATGACTTGCATAAGAGTGTCGATCGCCACAGACTAAGCGGGGGGCACCGTGGAACCGGCTTTGCCGGGCCACTGGTGTCGCCCCCTTGAGGGGGAGGCGCCGCAGGCGCTTCGGGGGGGAGTCATGTCACCAGGCGTGTTGTTCGTTGACCGGGAAGCTGCCTTCCTTCACCGCCTTGACGTAGGCCTCCATCGCTCCGCGCACGCTGCCGGCGTCGGCCATGAAGTTGTGGACGAACTTGGGCATCTTGCCCAGGTTCATGCCCAGCATGTCGTGCAGCACCAGCACTTGGCCCGCGCAGTCCACGCCCGCGCCGATGCCGATGGTGGCGCAGCGCGGCAGGGCGGCGGTGATCTCGGCCGACAGGGCCGCGGGTGTCATCTCCAGCACCAGCAGGGCCGCGCCGGCGTCCTGCAGTTCCAGTGCGTGGCGCTTGAGTGTCTCGCCCGCCTCGCCCCGGCCTTGCACGCGGTAGCCGCCCAGCGCGTGCACGGTCTGCGGCGTGAGGCCCAGGTGGGCGCAGACGGGGATGCCTCGCTCGACCAGGAAGCGCGTGGTCTCCGTCGTCCAGCCGCCGCCTTCGAGCTTGACCATGTGGGCCCCGGCCTGCATCAGCACGGTCGCGCTGCGCAGGGCCTGTTCCTTCGACTCATGGTAGGTGCCGAAGGGCAGGTCGCCGATGACCCAGGCCGTGCCCTGCACACGGCGGATGCCGCGTGTCACGCTCTCGACGTGGTAACGCATGGTGTCCAGCGTCACGCCCACGGTGCTCGACAGGCCCTGGCAGACCATGCCCAGCGAATCGCCGATCAGCACGCATTCCACGCCCGCCGCGTCCGCCGTGGCGGCGAAGGTGGCGTCGTAGGCCGTGAGCATGGTGATCTTCTCGCCGCGCGCGTGCATCTCGTGCAGGCGCGGCAGGCTGACCGGTTTGCGGGTGGCGGGCGCGCTGGCGGGTGGCAGGGTGCCGTAGGGGGATGCGCCGCCGGTGGCGGTGGTGGGCGATGCGCCACTGTTGTTCGTCGAGGCTGTGGGGTTCACAGATGTCTCCGGGAAAGGCGTGAGGCGCGAATGTAGCGCAATCGGCGCGCGGGGGTGAGCCCCGTTGCGCGCGCCGGGTTTTCCTCAGGTCTTGCCCAGGGGGTGCTGCGCCGCGCGCATGCCCAGGCGTTGCAGCAGCTGCAGGTCGGCATCGGTGTCCGGGTTGCCGGTGACCAGCAGCTTGTCGCCGTAGAAGATGGAGTTGGCGCCCGCCAGGAAGCACAGGGCCTGGATGCCGTCGCCCATCTGCTGGCGGCCGGCCGACAGGCGCACGCGCGCCCGGGGCATGGTGATGCGGGCCACGGCGATGGTGCGCACGAATTCAAAGGGGTCCAACGGGGCCTGGTCGGCCAGGGGCGTGCCTTCGACGCGCACGAGGTTGTTGATCGGCACGGATTCGGGGTAAGGGTCCAGGTTGGCCAGCTCGGCGATCAGCCCGGCGCGGTGCCGCACGGTTTCGCCCATGCCCACGATGCCGCCCGAGCAGATCTTGACGCCGGCCTGCCGCACGCGGGCCAAGGTGTCCAGGCGATCCTGGTAGTCGCGCGTGCTGATGATGTCGCCGTAGAAATCGGGCGCGGTGTCCAGGTTGTGGTTGTAGTAGTCCAGACCGGCGTCGCGCAGCTGCTCGGCGTGGCCCTCGTCCAGCATGCCCAGGGTAGCGCAGGTCTCCAGGCCCAGGTCTTTGACGCCACGCACCAACTCAGCGATTTTTTCCACGTCGCGGTCCTTGGGCGCGCGCCAGGCCGCGCCCATGCAGAAGCGTGTCGCGCCCGCGTCCTTGGCGCGTTGCGCCGCGAACAGCACCTCCTGCAGTTCCATCAGCTTGCTGGCCTTCACGCCGGTTTCATACGAAGCCGATTGCGGGCAATAACCACAGTCCTCGGGACAGCCGCCGGTCTTGACCGAGAGCAGGGTGGCGTACTCGACCTGGGTCGGGTCGAAGTGTTCGCGGTGCACGGTCTGGGCGCGGTGCAGCAGTTCGGGAAACGGCAGATTGAACAGGGCTTCGATGGCGTCCACGCTCCAGCGTTCGGCCCTGGGATGCGCTGGCGCCTGAGCTTTCGGCTTGTGCAGGGTGATGGTCTGCGTGACCACCGCGTGTTCGGTCGTGGACGGGGCGTTCATGGAGGTGTCTCGGGGAATCAGGAGGTAGGTGTGAGGAAGGTCGGCTTGGCCTCGGGCAGCAAGTTCGGGTAGTCGCGGCTGTAGTGCAGCCCCCGGCTTTCATGGCGAGCTTGCGCGCTGCGCACGATCAGTTCGGCCACCTGCACCAGGTTGCGCAGTTCGAGCAGGTCGCGTGTGACATGGAAACTGGAATAGAACTCCTGGATTTCCGAGTGCAGCAGGTCGATTCGATGCGCGGCGCGTTCCAGCCGCTTGTTGGTGCGCACGATGCCCACGTAGTCCCACATGAAGCGGCGCAGCTCGTCCCAGTTGTGCGAGATCACCACCGACTCGTCGGCGTCCGTGACGCGGCTGTCGTCCCAGGCGGGCAGGGCAGGCGGTGGCGGAGCCGTGTCGCCGCGGATCGCGTCGGCTGCGGCGCGCGCGTAGACCATGCATTCCACCAGCGAGTTGCTGGCCAGGCGGTTGGCGCCGTGCAGGCCGGTGTAGGCCGTCTCGCCGATGGCGTAGAGGCCGTGCAGGTCGGTGCGGCCGCCCAGGTCGGTCACCACGCCGCCGCAGGTGAAGTGCGCGGCGGGCACGACAGGAATCCAGTCCTTCGCGATGTCGATGCCCAATTCCAGGCAACGGGCGTAGATGTTGGGGAAGTGCTCCTGCAGAAAGGCCTTGGGCTTGTGCGTGATGTCCAGGTAGACGCAGTCCACGCCGTGCTTCTTCATCTCGTAGTCGATGGAGCGCGCCACGATGTCGCGCGTGGCCAGCTCAGCGCGCGCGTCATGCTCAAGCATGAAACGCTTGCCGCCGAAACCATCGCCGACGTCGGGCGGCAGGCGCAGCAACGCGCCTTCGCCGCGCACGGCCTCGCTGATCAGGAAGCTCTTGGCGTGCGGGTGGTAGAGGCAGGTCGGGTGGAACTGGATGAACTCCATGTTCCCCACGCGGCACCCCGCGCGCCAGGCGGCCGCGATGCCGTCGCCGGTGGAGGTGTCCGGGTTGGTGGTGTAGAGGTAGACCTTGCCCGCGCCGCCGGTGGCCAGGATGGTGTGCGGCGCGGCGAAGCTCTCGACGGTGTCCGTCGCCTCGTTCAGCGCGTACAGGCCCAGGCAGCGATTCGTATCCTTGTCGCCACCGAGTTTCGCGCTGGTGATCAGGTCGACCAGCACATGGTGTTCGAACAGCGTGATGTTGGGCTGCATGCGCACCTTGGTGCGCAGCGTGGCCTGCACGGCCGCGCCGGTGGCGTCGGTGACGTGGACGATGCGCCGCTCGCTGTGGCCGCCTTCGCGGGTGAGGTGCAGGTGGCCGTCCTCGCGGGAGAAGGGCACGCCCAGTTCCTGCAGCCAATGGATGTTTTCCGCTGCATGCTCGACCACGAAGCGCGTGGCCTCAGGGTCGCACAGGCCCGCGCCGGCGACCAGGGTGTCGTCCACATGCTGCTCCAGCGTGTCGCCTTCACCCAGCACGGCGGCGATGCCGCCTTGCGCCCAGCCGCTGGAACCGTCGCTGAGGTCGCGTTTGGTGATGACGGCCACGCGGTGCGTGGGCGCCAGATGCAGGGCGGCGGACAGGCCCGCCAGGCCGCTGCCCACGATGAGGACGTCGAAGGAATGGTGCGCGGGAGGGGTCACGGGCGGCTCGCGAGGAGGGATCGAGAGAAGTTCTGGCGCGGCGCAGGCCGGGCTGCGAGGGAATGAGGGCCGACTATAGACGAGGCCGACGCAGGCCCTCAGGTGGGCGTGTAGCTCAGGCGCACGTAGATGGGGGCGTAGGCTTCGGCCTGGGTGATCTCGATCAGGCTTTCCTTGGCCAGTTCCAGCAAGGCGATGAAAGTCACCACCAGCACGGGCACGCCTTGCGTGGGGTTGAAGAGCTTTTCAAACTCGACGAACTTGCGGCCCTGCAGGGCCTTGAGCACGATGCTCATGTGCTCGCGCACCGACAGTTCCTCGCGCGTGATCTTGTGGTGCTGGACCAGCTTGGCACGTTTGAGGATGTCCGCCCAGGCGCCTTGCAGATCCACGATGTGCACGTCGGGGAAACGCGGCTGCATCGACTGCTCGATGTAGACCTGCGCCTTGAGGAAGTCGCGGCCGTAATGCGGCAGTTCTCCCAGGCGCGCGGCGGCCAGCTTGATCTGCTCGTACTCGAGCAGGCGGCGCACCAGCTCGGCACGCGGGTCCTCGGCCTCCTCGCCTTCGGCCGCCTTCTTGGGCGGCAGCAGCATGCGCGACTTGATCTCGATCAGCATGGCCGCCATCAGCAGGTACTCGGCCGCCAGTTCCAGATTGCGGTCACGGACCTGGTCCACATAGGTCAGGTACTGGCGCGTGACCGCCGCCATCGGGATGTCGAGGATGTTGAAGTTCTGCTTGCGGATCAGGTAGAGCAGCAGGTCCAGCGGGCCTTCGAAGGCTTCGAGGAAAACCTCCAGCGCGTCTGGCGGGATGTAGAGATCCTGCGGGAGCTGGAACAGCGGTTCGCCGTAGAGACGGGCCACCGCGACATGGTCCACCACCTCCGGCATGCCCGATTCGTTCGCCAGCATGTCGCCGCCGTCCTCCAGGGCGTCGGAGGCGCGGGTGTGCGCTTCGCTCATGCGGGGTGGAGTCCGGTCACAGGCCGCTCAACGCGATTGCGGGCTGTCGCTGGTCTGGTAGACGTAGGGTTTTTGCGCCACGCGCGCGGCCTGGAAGTTTTCCCAGGCTTGGCGGTCGACCGCCTTGTCCCACAGCAGGGCGCGGCCCTGGCGCTGCTCTTCTTCCAGGCTGGGCTTCTCGGCCTTGAGCTTCTGGATGAACTGGGTGGCTTCGGACTTGTAGTCGGGGTAGCGGAACAGATGCATGGCGGGCACACCGGAAGGAGGAAAAGCGGGGATCGGGCATTTTACCGGGCCTCAGCCTGCACCCGCGAGAACCTGCGCCCGCCCCAGTCCGGTTGCCAGGTCGGGGCAGATGTTTGCCTCGGGGAGTTTGCCCAGCAGCCCGACGCGGCGGGCCATGTCCAGCGGTTGGTGGCTCAGGCCGCAGAGCACCAAGTGCACGCCGCGCTGGCCGCAGCCGCGCTGCAGGTCCAGCAAGGTGTCGGCACCGGAGCTGTCGATGTAGAGCAGGTTCTTCAGGTCCAGCACCAGCACCCGCGCTGGCTGGGCAGCCGCGTCTAACTCCCCGAGCTGACGTTCGATGTCCTCGATCAGCTTGACTGCGCCGAAGAACAGCGCGCCATAGAGTCGCCAGGCGCGCACGCCCGGCGTGGGCGTGGGCGCAGCCTCGGAACGCGTGAGGCTGGAAATCCGGTAGATGAAGGTCAGGCAGGCCGCGACCAGGCCCACTTCCACGGCCACCGTCAGGTCGACCACCACGGTGAGGGTGAAGACCGCCAGCAGCGTGACGCGGTAGGGCAGGCGGTATTGGCGCAGCTGGGTGAATTCGCGCCACTCACCCATGTTCCAGGCCACGTACATCAGGATGCCCGACAGCGCCGCCAGTGGGACGTGGTTGGCCAGGGGCGCGGCCACCAGGACCACGGCCAGCAGCGTCAGCGCGTGCACCATGCCCGCGATGGGGCTGACAGCGCCGCTCTTGACGTTGGTGACGGTGCGGGCGATGGTGCCGGTGGCGGGCATGCCGCCAAAGAAGGGCGTGACAACGTTGGCCACGCCCTGGGCCATCAGCTCCTGGTTGGGGTCGTGCCGGTCCTCGCGGATGGACCCACCTGCGCCCTCGCGCGCTCCGGTGCCTGCCTCTTCGGGCGGCCGGGCGGCGCACACGCCGTCCGCGATGCGTGCGCACAGCAAGGATTCGATGGCGCCCAGCAGGGCCAGCGTGAAGGCCGGCATCAGCAGGAAACGCACCGTGTCCCAGCTGAAGGCGGGCCAGACCAAGGACGGCAGCGTGGCCGGGATGCCGCCGAACTTGCTGCCGATGGTCTCGACCGGCAGGTTCAGCGCCCAGGTGGCGAGAGTCGCGAGCGCCAGCGCGACGATGGTGCCCGGCACGGCGGACAGGCGGCTGGCCGCGAACAGCACCCGGCTGCTCTGGACCCTGGCCTTGAGTGCCGCCAGCCCGTCGCTTTTCAAACCGGGCAGGCCACGTTGCCAGACGACCACCAGCGCCAGAGTGCCCAGCGCGATGCCCAGTGCCGCCGGATTGACCGTGTGCAAGGTCAGCCGCAGCGCATCGATCTGGGCGAAAAAATTGGCGGGAGGATGGTCCAGCGACAAGCCGAGGAAATCCTTCAGCTGCGAGAGCATGATCAGCACGGCAATGCCGTTGGTGAAGCCGATCACCACGGCGATGGGGATGAAACGCACCAGGGTGCCCAGCTTGAACAGGCCCATCAGGAAGAGCATCAGCCCCGACATGGCGGTGGCGATCAGGAGGTTGGCCAGGCCGTAGCGTTCCAGGATGCCGTAGACGATGACGATGAAGGCGCCCGCCGGGCCGCCGATCTGCACCCGGCTGCCACCCAGGGCGGAAATCAGGAAGCCCGCGATGATGGCCGTGAACAGGCCGGCCTCGGGTTTGAGGCCGCTGGCGATCGCGAAAGCCATCGCCAGGGGCAAGGCCACCACGCCCACCGTCAGGCCGGCGCCGATGTCCCGCCCCAGGTGCGCGCGGGTGTAACCCGGCAGCGTGTCCAGCAGCTTGGGGCGGAAGGGGGCCAGGGCCGCCAGCAATGAGGCCATCGCACCGTGATCGTTGGCGCCGTCGTGGGGCCTGGGGGGTTCCTGCGACATGGCGGTGCGGCCTACTTTCCTGGCTTGTGGGCTGGCAGGCCGTCGACGGGGCGCGGTGGGTCCGGGCGCAACAGCTCGGACGCCTGCCAATCCGTTTGCGCGGGGGGCGCCCAGCGGCCGTGTCGCAGGTCGTGCAGCAGTGGGCCGGACACCAGCAGCGTCAACATCGCGGCCAGGGGCAAAGTGGTGGCGTACCCCCAATGCTTGAAACCCAGTGCGCCGACCAGTCCGCCCAACAGGAAGGCCGCCACCAGAAGCAGGTGGATGCGCAGCTTGGTCCGGTTGACCCGCACCCGGCCCGGGATGGGTGAGCGGTTGGGATAGATCAGTTTGCCGAGTTCGATGCCGATGTCCGTCACCAGGCCCGTGACGTGGGTGGTCCGGATTTCCGCGTGCGAAATCTTGGTGATCACGGCGTTCTGCAGGCCCATCAGGTAGCACAGCAGCAACACGGTCAGCGGCGTGAACAGGCTGGCCTGCGCCCAGGGCCAAGCCTGCAGGGTCGCGCCGAAAAGGCCGAAGACCAGCAGCAGCGCGGCTTCCAGCAGCAGGGGGCGGGCGTAGGCACTGCGCAGGTGACGGCGGCGTGACCAGTTGACCATCAGGGAGGTGGTCATGGCCCCGCCCACGAAGGCCAGCAGGGCGGCCAGACTGGCCAGCATCAGCGTCACATGGCCGAGCACCAGGTGGTCCGCGATGGACGACACCAGGCCCGTGACATGCGAGGTGTATTGCCCGATGGCGAGGAAACCACCCGCGTTGGCCGCCCCGGCGATGAAGCACAGGCACAGCCCCAGGCGCAGGTTCACGCTGGGGGAGCGGTGGATGTCAGTCCACCAGAACGGCAGATGGGCGGGCCGGGGCTGGGGCATGCGGCGCTGCACCGTGGGCAAAAACACGGTGGCCTAGCGTGGCCACGAGTTTATGACAAGGGGAAACCCGCTTTCCACCGCACCCAGCGCGAGTGCGCGCGGAATTAACGTGCACTTTTTCACAGGCCTGGAAGACCCCCCCTTTGTGGGGATGGTCAGGGCGGCCCGGCTTGGTTACATTTACCCCAGCTGCTGTCACACGGCTATATCAGGTGAACGGGGCATACCAGTGATCCGGTATGCCCCGTTTTCTTCGTCTGCCGTTCAGCAGCAGATTCAGCGGACCCGCATGCCGGGCTGAGCACCGGGCCAGGGGTTCAGCACATGGATGCCGGGCTGGGCTTTTTCATCCGCATGGCTGGCGGCCAGCACCATGCCTTCGCTGACGCCGAACTTCATCTTGCGCGGCGCGAGGTTGGCCACCATCACCGTGAGCTTGCCGACCAGGTCTTCGGGCTTGTAGGCGCTGGCGATCCCCGAGAACACATTCCGAGTCCGACCCTCGCCCACGTCCAGCGTCAGGCGCAGCAGCTTGGTCGAGCCTTCCACTGCTTCGCAGTTCACGATCTTGGCGATGCGCAGGTCGATCTTGGCGAAGTCGTCGATGGTGATGGTGTCAGCGATGGCTTCGCCGCCCGGGAGCGTGGCGTTCGCATCCGCGCCTGTCGGGGTCGATTCGGTGGCGGCTTGGCTTTTTTCTTCAGTCATGGCAGGGCTACCCGCAGGCGGTTCAAACAAGGCGTCCAGCAGCTTGGGGTCCACGCGCTGCATGAGGTGCTGGTAGGGCTGGATGGCGGTGACGGACTGTTGTGTGTCCCATTGGCTCAGGTCAAGCCCGGTCAGTGCCTCCACCTGGCGGGCCAGGGCGGGCAGCACCGGCGCGAGGTAACGCGTGAGCGCGGCAAAGGCGTTGACCAGCACCGAGCAGACCTGGTGCAGGCGGGCGTCGTTGGCCGCGTCCTTGGCCAGCTCCCAGGGTTTGTGTTCATCGGTGTAGCCGTTCACGCGGTCGGCCAGCGCCATGATGTCGCGCAGGGCCTTGCCGTAGTCGCGGCCATCGTAGAACGCTGCCAGCGCGGGAGCGGCGGCATGGATGTCCTGCAGCAGCACCGTGCCCTGGGCGTCGAAGGTCTGCGTGAGCTGGCCGCCGAAGCGCTTGGACAGAAACCCTGCCGCGCGCGAGACGATGTTGACGTACTTGCCGATCAGGTCGCTGTTGACCCGCAGCATGAAGTCTTCGCGGTTGAAGTCGATGTCCTCGTTCTTGCCCGAGAGCTTGGCCGCGAGGTAATAACGCAGCCATTCGGGGTTCATGCCCAGCGACAGGTACTTGAGCGGGTCCAGGCCGGTGCCGCGGCTCTTGCTCATCTTCTCACCGTTGTTGACGGTCAGGAAGCCGTGCACATTGACCTGGTTGGGCGTCTTGCGGCCGCTAAAACGCAGCATGGCGGGCCAGAACAGGGTGTGGAAGTACACGATGTCCTTGCCGATGAAGTGCACCTGCTCGACCGCCGGGTCGGCGATGTAGCGCTCGTAGTCGACGCCGATCTTGCCCAGGTAGTTCTTGAGCGAGGCCAGGTAACCCACGGGTGCGTCCAGCCAGACGTAGAAGTACTTGCCCGGCGCGTCGGGAATCTCGATGCCGAAATAGGGCGCGTCGCGCGAGATGTCCCAGTCGCTCAAACCTTGATTGCCCTGCTCATCCTTGGCGAACCATTCCTTGATCTTGTTGGCGACCTCGGTCTGCAATTTACCGTCTTGCGTCCATTGCTCCAGGAACGCGACGCAGCGCGGGTCGGAGAGCTTGAAGAAAAAATGCTCGGAGCTCTTGAGCACCGGCGTCGCGCCCGACAGGGCAGAGTACGGGTTCTTCAGCTCGGTCGGCGCGTAGACCGCGCCGCAGACTTCGCAACTGTCGCCGTACTGGTCCTTGGCGCCGCATTTCGGGCATTCGCCCTTGATGAAGCGGTCCGGCAGGAACATGCTTTTCTGCGGGTCGTAGAACTGCTCGATGGTCTTGGTCGAGATCAGGCCCGCGGCCTTGAGGTCGCGGTAGATGGCTTGCGAGAGTTCGTGGTTCTCGGGGCTGTCGGTGCTGCTCCAATTGTCGAAGGCGATGTGAAAGCCATCGAGGTAGGGCTTGCGGCCGGCGGCGATGTCGGCCACGAAAGCCTGCGGCGTCTTGCCCGCCTTTTCGGCGGCGATCATGATGGGCGCGCCATGGGCGTCGTCCGCGCCGACGAAATGCACCTCATGCCCCCGCATGCGCTGGAACCGCACCCAGATGTCGGCCTGGATGTACTCCATGATGTGGCCGATGTGGAAGTTGCCGTTGGCGTAGGGCAGGGCGGTGGTGACAAAAAGCTTGCGGGGCATGACGGATTCCTAGAGGGAACCCGCGATTTTATCGGGCCGCACCCCGCGTCGCCCTTTCCCTGATCCGGCACGGGCCGCGCGCGGGCGATCCCCGGCCGCGCAACGCAGGGCCCCTGTGTCAGGCTGGGGTTTGGAAGATCAGGACGGCAGCGCCAGCCGCTCTTCGCGGCGCGCCAGCGCCGCCGGCGTGGGTGCGGCGGGTAGATGGGCATGCGGCGCGCTGGTCGCGAGGCGGAAGGCGCCGACGGCCTGCGACAGCACGCGGGCCTGCTGTTCCAGGGCCGCCGCAGCCGAGGCGGATTCCTCGACCAGGGCCGCGTTCTGCTGGGTGGTGGCGTCGATCTGCGCCATGGCGCGGTTGGACTGGCTGATGTCCTGGTGCTGTTGCCGACTGGCCTGGGCGATGCGGCCCATCAGCGCGCGCATCTCCTCCACCTTGGCCACCATTTGCTGCATCGCCGTGTTGGCCGAGTCCACCAAGGTTGCGCCGTGGTCGGCCTGGGTCACGCTGCCGGTGATGAGCTCGCGGATTTCCTTGGCCGCCGAGCCGCTGCGCCCCGCCAGCGCCCGCACCTCGCCGGCCACCACCGCGAAGCCTCGGCCCTGCTCGCCAGCTCGCGCGGCCTCGACGGCCGCGTTGAGCGCGAGCAGATTGGTCTGGAAGGCGATGCCCTCGATCACGTTGATGATTTCGAACATCTTCTTCGACGAGCGGTGGATGTCCTCCATGCTTGCCGTGACGGAGGCCATGGTCTCGCCGTTCTGCCGCACGATGTCCTTGGCGTTCTCGGTCAGGCCTTGGGCCTGGCCGGTGTGCGTGACCGTCTCCTCGATGATGCCGCCCAACTGCTCCAGCGCGGCGCGGGTTTCTTCCAGCGCGGCCGCCTGCTGCATGGTGCGCTCGGACAGGTGCTTGCCGCCGTCCACGATTTGGCCTGAGGCGGTATGGATCTCGGTGGCGCCCACCCGGATCTTGTCGATCATGCCGTGCAGGCCCTGCACCACCGAGGCCAGCACGCGGGTCAGTTCGCCCAGCTCGTCCTTGCGGTCGCTGCGGATGCGCACGGTCAGGTCGCCATCGGCGATGCGCCGGCCCGCGCGCAGGGCTTCATGCAGGGGGTGCACGATCTGGCGCGCGATCAGCAGGGCCAGCAGCAGGCCGGCCGCCAAGCTCACCAGAGTGGTCGCGCCCAGCAGCCCCTGGGCCATGACGTTGGAGCGCTCCAGGCGCGTTTCCTCCTCCGCGTAGTGGACGTTGATATCGTTCTGCAGGTCGAGCATGCGTGTGTTGAGCGCGCGCAAGCCGGCCGTGATCCGGGTTTCGTCTCCCAGGTTCAGGGTCTGCGCGTGCTCCGTCGCGTAGTCGCGCAGCCGTGCCCTCAGCGCGCTCACCCAGGCGCTGTCGGCTTCGGTCCAGCCTTCGCCGGCCGCGATCTCGGCCCCGATGTCTTGCAGCGCCTGCTCGATCTGCCGCACGGCCTCGGCGTGCGGGGTGAGGTGGGTGCGATCACGGTCAAGCGCGTAGGAAAAATTGGCGTCGCGGGCGGCGACGGTCTGGTCGTACATGCCGCCATAGACACTGAGGCGACGCATGGATTCCTTGGACGCGGCCAGGCCGAAAAAGCCCGAGGCGGCGATGAGCACGCTCAGACCCAGCAGCAGACCGAAGCCCAGGAGCAGTTTGACGGTGACGGACAGGTTTTTGAGTGACATGTTTCGGGCGGTTGGCGAGGGCGGAAAAGTGGGGAAGGGCAAATGAGCGGTGAGGGTGGGTGGTGAGCCGTGCCGTCCTGCGGCGGTGCGGCATCCGTCGGGGCGGTTGAAAGCCGTCTCAAGTCCAGCCAAAGAATTTGCGGATGGCGTCTTCCTGCCGCAGCGCGTCCTTGTGGCCCAGGGCCATCAGTTCGCGTGTGAATGCGGCTTCAAACAGCAGATAGCTCGTCAGCGCGCCGCTGTTGGCACTGACCTTGCCGAGGTTCGCCCCATTGGGGTTCGCCCCCAGCGCGCCCAGCAGCGCGCGCACCATGTGCGGCAAATCCTGAGTGTGCTCGGCGGCGATCTGGTCGATGCGTTCGGAAGGCGAAATCACCAGCAGTTCGACCGGTCGCAGGCTGCTGGCCTTGCGCGCTTCGCTGGGAATGAGGCTCAGGGTCTGGTTGATGCGCAGGATGCGCTCGATGTCCACCGCCAGCGAGTCCAGGAAGATGCTGGACATGGCGTGGCCCGCGATCTGCGCTAGTGAGGGGTAACTCAAGGCCGGTGACGAAATCATCGTGTCGGCGGGTTCGCTCATGCGACCCGCGCCAATGACGAGAATGCGCTCCGAGCCCAGGTGGATGGCCGGGGCGATCGGCGCCGTCTGCCGCATGGAGCCGTCACCAAAGTATTCGATGTTGTCGTGGATGGGCAGTGGCTGGGCCGGAAAAATGAAGGGGATGGCCGAGGACGCCAGCAGGTGCTCGCGGGTGATGGGAGCGCGCACGGCCAGACGCTGGGATCGCATCCAGGGCTGAAGATGCTCCGCGCCTTCGAAAAACGTGACGTGGTTGCCCGAGCTGTAGCTGGAGGCGGTGACGGCCAGGGCCTGCAGGTGGCCGCTTGCGATCAGCCCCGGCAGGCGTTCCAAGGGAATCATGCGGTTGAGCAGTTCCGCCAGTGGGCTGTTGTCCAGCAAGGAGCGCGGCTTGATGCGCCGCCAGCGCGCCACCATCCAGCCCATGGAGATCAGACTCATCCAGCGCGCCCCGGTGCGCAGCACGCTCAGGGTGTCCGCACCGTAGACCTGCCCGGCCTCGAAGTGCGACCACACCCGCGAAAGTCGGGTGACGGCCAGGCGAAAGTCGTCGGCGCTGCAGGCCAGGGCGGCGGCGTTGATGGCCCCGGCCGAGGTGCCGGTGATGATGGAAAAAGGGCTGGGCTGGGGCGCGTTTTGTGGCGATCCGGGCGGTGGGGGCTGGTGCTTGCGACGCAACTCGACGATGGCCTGCAGCACGCCGACCTGGTAGGCGGCGCGGGCGCCACCACCGGTCAGTAGCAGGCCCACCGAGGGCGGGTTGCTGGGGGAGGGAGCGTTGTTCTTGTCGGGGCTATGCACTTCAGCCATGGAGCCGCATTATGCGAGGCCGGGAAAACGATGGGAACAGGATTTGCGGGGCCGAAGCGCGCCGTCGGGACTGGCCCTAGACTACAGCCCTTTCCGAGACACCCGCCGCAAGGCGCAACCAAGCAAGAACATGGCAGTGACAGAACAGGCCGTCCAGCAGGCCTTGCAACAAGTGGTCGACCCCAACACGGGCAAGGATTTCGTGTCGGGCAAGCAAGTCAGGAACCTCGCCATCAGCGCGGGTGCACAGGGCAATGATGTCTCCTTCGATATCGAACTCGCCTATCCGGCCAAAAGCCAGCACCCGGCCCTGCGTGCCGCGCTGATCGCCGCGGTGCGCCGCGTCGAGGGTGTGAGCAACGTCTCCGTCAACATCCAGACCAAGGTCGTGGCGCATGCGGTGCAGCGCGGCGTGCAATTGCTGCCGGGCGTGCGCAACATCGTCGCCGTGGCCTCGGGCAAGGGCGGCGTGGGCAAAAGCACCACGGCGGCCAACCTGGCGCTGGCCCTGGCGGCCGAAGGTGCCCGTGTCGGCCTGCTCGACGCGGACATCTACGGCCCCAGCCAGACCATGATGATGGGTGTCTCGGGCCGGCCCGAGAGCACGGACGGCAAGACCATGAACCCCATGCAGAACCATGGCGTGCAGGTGATGTCCATCGGCCTGTTGGTCGACCCGGACCAGGCCATGGTCTGGCGCGGCCCCATGGCCACCCAGGCGCTGGAGCAGATGCTGCGCCAGACCAACTGGAACGACCTGGACTACCTCATCGTCGACATGCCACCCGGCACCGGCGACATCCAGCTCACGCTGTCGCAGCGCGTGCCGGTGACGGGCGCGGTCATCGTCACCACGCCGCAGGACATCGCGCTGCTGGACGCGAAGAAGGGCGTGGCGATGTTCGAGAAGGTGGGCGTGCCCATCCTGGGCCTGGTCGAGAACATGGCCGTGCACATCTGCAGCAACTGTGGCCACATCGAGCACATCTTCGGCGTGGACGGCGGCAAGCGCATGGCGGCCGAGCAGGGCATGGCCTATCTGGGCGCGCTGCCCCTGAGCATGCAGATCCGCATCCAGGCCGACAGCGGCAAGCCCACCGTGGTGGCCGATCCCGACAGCGAGGTCGCGGGCATCTACAGGAATGTGGCCCGCCAGGTGGCGCTGGCCATCGCGGCGCGCAACAAGGACTACTCGGCCAAGTTCCCCGGCATCACGATTTCCAAGGACACCTGAGCCGGACCGGGCCACCCACCAGATCTTCCTTGTCCACCTGCCCGCCACCGGACTGCCCGGTGGCTGCCGCCCGTAGCCCCGCCTGAAACCGGACACCCCGCCACCGCCATGAATCTCCTGGTTTCCATGCGCTACCTGGTCGCGCTCGACGAGCACAAGCACTTCGCGCGCGCCGCCCAGGCATGTTTCGTGACCCAGCCCGCCTTGTCCAACGCCTTGCGTGCTCTGGAGGAGGAGTTCGGCAGTCCCATCGTGCGCCGAGGCCGCACCTTCGTCGGGTTCACGCCCGAGGGCGAGCGCCTGCTGGAGAGCGCCCGCCGCATGCTGCGCGAGGAACAGCTGCTCAAGCAGGATCTGAAAAGCGTGGGCGGGCGCATCCAGGGCCGGCTGGGCATTGGTGTCGTGCCCTCGGCCGAACCCATCGCGGCGCGTTTCGCGGCCATGCTGCAGGCCCGCCACCTGGGCATCACCCCGGTGGTGCGGTCCATGAGCTCGCAGGACATCGAATCCGGCCTGGAAGACCTGACCCTGGACATGGGCCTGGGTTTCATCGAGCGGGTGCGTCCGGGGGCGCTGCAGACCTTGCCGCAGTATGTCGAGCATTACTTCCTTGTGCGCCGACTCGATGCCAGCGCTGAGTTGTCCGCCGCCGAGGCCGGCCTGCGTTTCGGCCCGCCCATGGATTGGCGCGAGGCCGCCGCCTTGCCGTTGTGCCTGATGAGCCCGGAGATGTACAACCGCCATATTCTGGACGACGCCTTCGCCCAGGCCGGCGTGCGGGTGCGGCCGGTGATGGAGACCAATTCGGTGCTCAGCCTGGCCCTGGCCGCCGTCGGCGGCTCGGTCAGCAGCATCATGCCCGGTGCCCTGGTGGGCGCGGTGCGTACCTACCGCGAGCTGGAAGCCCGGCCCCTGGGCAAACCCACCATGCAGACGCCGATCGGTTTCATGGTGCAGAACCCGGCGCGCAACACCCAGGACCGGCGCTCGCGTCCGCTGGAGGCCGCCTTGGCCCTGGCCCAGGATCCCGAGTGGCTCCACCATGCGGCGGCCCACAGCGGTGCTTTGCAGGTCTGAGCAGCCGGGTCGCGACTTGTTGTGCCGGGCGTCTGGCCGTTCCGGCCCGCCCTGTCCCGGTGCGGCTGACGTGGGGCTGAATGCAAGGGCTTGGGCTTAGGGAGGGGCTCGAATTTCACCCCTGTCCGCCGTGGGCCCAGGCAAATCGGCTAAGGTAGCCGCCCATGAATATTTCCTTCCTCCGTTTGGGTTTCACCAACCTGCGGCGTGACTGGCGCGCCGGGCAACTGCGCCTGCTGCTCTTGGCCGTCACGCTGGCGGTGGCCACGCTGACGGCCGTGAGCTTCTTCGCTGATCGTCTCAACCGCGGCATGCAGCGCGACGCGCTGCAATTGCTGGGGGGCGACGCCGTGGTCGTCAGCGACCAGCCCACGCCTGCGGCCTTGCAGGCACTGGCGCAGCAGCAGGGGCTGCAAGCGTCCGCGTCCCTGGGCTTCCCCACCATGGCGCGGACCTCGGACGCCGAAGGCGGCAGCACCCGATTGGTCGCGCTGAAGGCCGTCGAGGCGGGGTACCCCTTGCGGGGCCGCCTCACGGCCAGTGCGCGCGAGGGCGAGGCCGCTTTGGCCACGACCGACATTCCCGCGCCCGGCGAGGTTTGGGTGGACCCCGGTCTGCTGGACGCCCTGGGCACCCATCTGGGCTCGGACCTGCTGTTGGGTGAGGCCCGCTTGCGCATCACCCGCGTCATCGGCGTGGAGCCGGATCGAGGTGGCGGTTTCATCAACTTCGCGCCGCGTGTGCTGATGAACCGAGCCGACCTGGCCGCGACCGATCTGGTGCAGCCGGCCAGCCGGGTGAGCTACCGGTATGCCGTCGCCGCCAAGGACGGCGCTGTGGGCGAGGCCGAGGTACGGCGTTTCATCACGCAGGCCAAGGCCTGGATCGAGCGCGAGCAGGCGCGCGGCACCCGGGTCGAAGCCCTGGATGGCGGCCGGCCCGAGTTGTCGAACACGCTGGAGCGGGCCGAGAAGTTCCTGCAGTTGGTGGCCCTGCTCGCGGCCTTGCTGTCGGCCGTGGCCGTGGGGCTGGCGGCGCGCGCCTTCGCCAATGCCCATCTCGATAGCTGCGCCATGCTGCGTGTGCTGGGCCTGTCCCAGGCGACCATCGCACGCGCCCATGCGCTGGAGTTCCTGCTGATCGGTTTGGGCGGCGGTCTGCTGGGCGCAGCCCTGGGCTGGGCCGCGCACCATGTCTTCGTGCTCTTGCTGGCCGGCCTGGTGGATGCCGCCTTGCCCGCGCCGGGCCTGTGGCCGGTGGGTTTTGGCCTGGGGGTGGGCTTGACCTTGATGGCTGCCTTCGGCCTGCCGCCCGTGCTGCAACTGGCGCGGGTGCCCGCGCTGCGCGTGATCCGGCGCGACGTGGGCGAACCTCGCCCCCTCTCCCTGGGCGTGCTCGGCCTGGGGCTCACGGGTTTTGCCGCCTTGCTGCTGGCAGCCAGCCGGGACTGGATGCTGGGGCTGATCACCGTGGGCGGTTTTGCCCTGGCTGTGGGCCTGTTCGCCTGCGCGGCCTGGGGTGCGGTGTTGCTGCTGCGCCGGGTGGTGCGGGAAGAACGGGCGCCGCGCTGGCTGATCCTGGCCACGCGCCAGCTTTCAGCCCGACCGGTTTATGCCGTGTTGCAGGTCAGCAGTCTCGCGGTCGGCCTGTTGGCCTTGTTGCTGCTGGCCCTGCTGCGCACTGACCTGATCGACAGCTGGCGCAAGGCCACGCCGGTCAACGCGCCCAACCGTTTTGTCATCAACATCCAGCCCGATCAGGCCCAGAGCTTCCAGGCCGCTTTGGCGCGCGCGGGCGTGGCGGCGGACCACGACTGGTACCCCATGATCCGCGGTCGTCTGGTGGCCGTGAACGACCGGCCGGTGCAGGCCGAGGATTATGAGGACGACCGCGCGCAGCGCCTGGTGGAGCGTGAATTCAACCTGTCCTACAGCGCGCAGCCGCCCGCGCACAACCCCATCGTCGCCGGTCGCTGGACGAACGAAGACCCGAACGGTATCAGCATGGAAGATGGCATCGCCGAGACCCTGGGCCTCAAGCTCGGCGACCGCCTGCGTTTCGACATCGCGGGCTTGCAGCACGAGACCACGATCACTTCGCTGCGCGAGGTGGACTGGGGCTCCATGCGCGCCAATTTCTTCGCGCTGTATCCGGTCAGCAACATGCCTGACCTGCCGGTGACCTACCTGGCGGCCTTCCGCGCGCCCGAAGGCAACGGCCGTTTCGACAGCCAGCTGGTGCGCGAGTTTCCCAACGTCACTGTCGTGGACTTGAGCATGACGCTGGCTCAGGTGCAGCAGGTGCTGGCGCAGGTCAGCCGGGCCGTGGAATTTCTCTTCGGTTTCACGCTCGCGGCGGGGCTGATCGTGCTCTATGCCGCCGTGGCCTCGACGCGGGAGGAGCGCGCGCGGGAATACGCGGTGATGCGCGCCGTCGGCGCCGGTGGCGCCTTGTTGCGCCAGATGCAGCGCGCCGAACTGCTGGGCTTGGGCTTGCTGGCGGGCGTGCTGGCGGCCATCGTGTCTGGCGCGGTGGGCTGGGCCTTGGCGCATTTCGTCTTCAATTTCGAGTGGGGCGGTAGCCTCTGGTTGTTGCCGGTCGGCGGCCTGAGTGGCGCGGCTCTGGCCCTGGGGGCCGGCTGGTGGGGTTTGCGCTCGGTGCTGCGTGCGCCGGTGGTGGACACCCTGCGCAAGGCGGCGGCATGAGCGGCGAGCCGAGGCGCCTCCCGCAGGCGCGTACCGGGGTGGGTGTCACGGAGGTCTTGGCATGAGTGGCGTGGTCAAGCTCAACCAGATCGAGGAACCGCCGCCGAAGAACGAGGCCGGCGAGTTCCTGACGCCTTTCGAGTGGTTGGGCGGGGAGCACCGTGTTCAGGCCCTGGTCACCCGCTTCTATGACCTGATGGATCTGGAACCGGGTTACGCCGCCTTGCGTGCCGCGCATGGCCCCAGCCTGGACAACGCGCGGCAGCGGCTGTTCTGGTTTCTCTGCGGCTGGCTCGGCGGTCCGCAGCATTACGTTGAACGCTTTGGCCATCCGCGTTTGCGCGCGCGGCATTTGCCCTTCAAGATCGGCCTGGCCGAGCGCGACCAATGGGTGGCCTGCATGGCCCAGGCCATGGAAGAGGTCGATGTGCCGCAGGCGCTGCGGGCGCGGCTGAAGAAGTCCTTCTTCGAGACGGCGGACTGGATGCGTAACACGCCGGGGTGAGGTTTCCCTTGCATCGAGGCGCTTCCCGGGCGCGGGGCCTGGTGACCCGCCTCATGTGATTTGCGAAGCAAATCTCATGAAGCGGACGGCCTACGCCTGGCTCTCGAGCGAGGTCCGGTTCGGGGGCGTGCACTTGTCCATCACCGGATGGCCAGGTTCAAGAAATCCAGCACCTCATTCAGATAGTCCGGAAAGTCGCTGATCGCATGGTCGCTGCCTTCCAACAGGCGGCCATGTTGCAGGCGCCCGTAAGGGTTGGCGTAATGCCCCAGCATTTCCTGCCAGTCCAGCACCTCGTCGCCCTTGGCGATCAGGGCGTAATAGCGTTCGGGCCGGGTGATGGCCGGTACAGCCAGCGCCCGCAGTTCCTCTACGTACTCGGCCTTGAAGACGAAGGTCTCGTTCGGGTTGTGCCAGCTCCTGTGTTCGCCCACCTGCGTGGCCAGGTCACGCGCCGCGTGCACGGCGGGGTTGAGCACCACGGCGCGGCAACCAGTCTGCTCGGCGATCCAGGTCGCGTAATAACCACCCAGGGAGGAGCCGATCACGGCCATGCCGGCTGCGGAGGGGCCGTGCGCCTGCCGACGCGGCCAGTTAGCGATGTCCCGCATCACCTCGTCCATGGCCTGGCGCGGCGAGGGCGGCAGCTGCGGGCAGTGGAAGACGATGTGTGGCCAATTTCGCGCCATCTGCTCGCCCACCAACCTGGCCTTGGTCGACTGCGGCGTGGAGCGAAAACCGTGCAGGTAGAGCACATGGGTGGTGGGTGTGGTCGGCATGGCTGTGTTCCAGACGGCGGGTGTAGGGGCGGGATTGAGCCTGGGCAAGGCGGCGGCGGGGCAAGCGCTTGTTGGAAGGATAATCCGCCCACTATGCCCTTGGTCGTCGTCGAAAAACCCTCGCTCCTGCAGCGCATCCTTTTTCTCTTCAAAGGCTTTGACGGGCCACTGGCCATCGCCGTGCTGGTGTTGGCTTTCATCGGCCTTTTGACCATGTACTCGTCGGGCTACGACCATGGCACCCGTTTTGTGGACCATGGCCGCAACATGCTGCTGGCCGCCGGCATCATGTTCGTGGTGGCGCAGGTGCCACCGCATCGACTCATGACCATGGCGGTGCCGCTGTACGCCGTGGGCGTGCTGCTGCTGATCGCGGTGGAGTTGTTCGGCATCACCCGCAAGGGGGCGACGCGCTGGATTAACCTGGGCATCGTCATCCAGCCCAGCGAAATCCTCAAGATCGCGCTCCCGCTGATGCTGGCCTGGTGGTTCCAGAAACGCGAAGGCCAACTGCGGCCGATGGATTTCGCGGTGGCCGGCGCCTTGCTGGTGGTGCCGGTTGGACTCATCATGAAGCAGCCGGACCTGGGCACCTCCCTGCTGGTGTTCGCCGCCGGTTTCTCGGTCATCTATTTCGCCGGACTGAACTGGCGTTTCATCGTGCCGCCGGTGGCCTTGGGGTTGTTCGTCGTGCTGGTGCTGGTGGTTTTCCAGAAGCCCTTGTGCGCCGATGGCGTGAACTGGCCTATCTTGCACGACTACCAGCAGCAGCGGGTCTGCACCTTGCTCGACCCTTGGCGCGATCCGTTGGGTCGGGGCTTTCACATCATCCAGGGCATGATCGCCATCGGTTCGGGGGGCTTCTTCGGACAAGGTTACATGCAGGGCACGCAGACCCACCTGGAGTTCATTCCCGAGCGCACCACGGACTTCATCTTCGCCGCCTACGCCGAGGAATTCGGCCTGCTCGGTAGCCTGGTGCTGTTGGCCGCGTTCCTGTTCCTCGTGCTGCGTTGCCTGGCCATCGCGCTGGAGGCGCCGACCCTGTTCGCGCGGCTGCTGGCGGGCGCCATCACCATGATCTTCTTCACCTACGCCTTCGTGAACCTGGGCATGGTCAGCGGTATCCTGCCCGTGGTCGGCGTGCCCCTGCCCTTCATCAGCTATGGCGGCACGGCCATGGTGACCCTGGGCCTGGCGCTGGGAATGATGATGTCGATCGCCAAGACCAAACGGCTGGTGCAGAGCTGAGCCCAAGGGCATTCCCGCACCGCCTGTACAGACGCGGCGCGGCCTCTAAAATGGCCGCATGATTTCACGCGAACCCACCCTGGAGCGCTTGGCCGTCGCTCGCGAGCTCCTGCTCACACCCTTCGGCCTGGACGAATCGCACTTGCTGCGTGCCTTGTCCGAAATCCGGGCCCACCGGGTGGACGACGCCGATCTCTACTTCCAGTACACCCGCAGCGAGGGTTGGAGCCTGGAGGAAGGCATTGTCAAGACGGGCAGTTTCAGCATTGACCAGGGCGTGGGCGTGCGCGCCGTGAGCGGCGAAAAGACCGCCTTCGCCTATTCCGACGATATTTCCGAGGCTTCGCTGCTGGACGCCGCGCGCACCGTGCGCAGCATCGCGGCGGCGGGCAAGTCGGCCCGGGTCAAGGCGGCCGAGCGCAAGATTGCCGGCTCCCGCACGCTGTATCCAGGGGACGATCCCATCGCCAGCCTGGACAGCACGGCCAAGGTGGCCTTGCTGGAAAAGGTCGAGAAGCTGGCCCGTGCCAAGGATCCCCGCGTCGTGCAGGTAATGGCCGGCCTGGCGGGTGAATACGACGTGGTGCTCGTGGCCCGCGCCGACGGCACGCTGGCGGCGGACGTGCGCCCTCTGGTCCGTCTGTCGGTGACGGTGATCGCCGAGCAGAACGTCAATGGCGCGGTGCGCCGAGAAATGGGCTCCTCCGGCGGGGGCGGGCGTTTCGGATTGGTCTATTTCGACGAGGAAACCATCACCCGTTACGTGGACGAGGCCGTCGACGCCGCCCTGACCAATCTGGAGTCTCGTCCCGCGCCCGCGGGCGAGATGACGGTGGTGCTCGGGTCCGGTTGGCCCGGTATCCTGCTGCATGAAGCCATCGGCCATGGCCTGGAAGGCGATTTCAACCGCAAGGGGTCGAGTGCTTTCAGCGGTCGTGTTGGCCAGCGCGTGGCGGCCAAGGGCGTGACGGTGCTGGACGACGGCACCATCGCCGACCGGCGCGGTTCGCTGAACGTGGACGACGAGGGCAACCCCAGCCAGCGCAATGTGCTGATCGAAGACGGCATCCTCAAGGGCTACATCCAGGACAGCATGAACGCCCGCCTGATGAAGACCGCGCCGACTGGCAACGGCCGGCGTGAAAGCTACGCCCACATTCCGATGCCGCGCATGACCAACACCTACATGCTGGGCGGCGACAAGACGCCGGAGGAGATCGTGGCCAGCATCGACCGGGGGTTGTACGCGACCAACTTCGGCGGCGGGCAGGTGGACATCACCAGTGGCAAGTTCGTCTTCTCGGCCAGCGAGGCGTTCTGGGTCGAGAAAGGCAAGATCCTCTACCCGGTGAAGGGCGCCACCCTGGTGGGCAACGGTCCCGACGCGCTGACGCGCGTGACCATGATCGGCAACGACATGCGCCTGGACAGCGGCGTGGGCACCTGCGGCAAGGAAGGCCAGAGCGTGCCCGTGGGCGTGGGGCAGCCCACCCTGCGCATCGACGGCCTCACGGTCGGCGGCACGGCGTGATTTTTTTGTGCTAGAGTGCCCGCCATGCAAGCCGTTCGCGCCTACTTTTATTTTTACTTTTGGTTCTCTGTCCCCGGCGGACGAGAGGCGCTGACGCGAGCATAAGCAGACACAGACCCCCTCACCAAGAACCGCCGGAGCTGAAAAGCACCGGCGGTTTTTTTTGTGCCTTGTTTTCCCGCAACCTGATACACCCACTCACCGACTTGGAGCCCTTGATGAATGCCACCACCGAGACCTGGTATGCGCAGCCTGCCGACAAGACCAGCCGCATCGACAACGAACGCATCAAGGACATCACCGTGCTGCCCCCGCCCGAACATCTGATCCGCTTCTTCCCCATCGCGGGAACCCCAGTGGAAGCATTGATCGCCAAGACCCGGCAGAGCATCCATCGCATCATGGCGGGCAAGGACGACCGCCTGCTGGTCGTCATCGGGCCCTGTTCCATCCACGATCCGGCTGCGGCGGTGGAATACGCCAAGCGCCTGAAGGAACAGCGCGAACAGTTCAAGGACACGCTGGAAATCGTGATGCGGGTCTATTTCGAGAAGCCGCGCACCACCGTGGGCTGGAAGGGGCTGATCAACGATCCCTACCTGGACGAAAGCTTCCGCATCGACGAAGGTCTGCGCATCGCGCGCCAGTTGCTGATCGAAATCAACCGCCTCGGCCTGCCTGCGGGCAGCGAATTCCTGGACGTGATCTCGCCCCAGTACATCGGCGACCTCATATCCTGGGGTGCCATCGGCGCGCGCACCACCGAAAGCCAGGTGCACCGTGAACTGGCTTCGGGCCTGTCGGCGCCCATCGGTTTCAAGAACGGGACGGACGGCAACATCCGCATCGCCACCGATGCCATCCAGGCCGCTTCGCGCGGCCACCATTTCCTGTCCGTGCACAAGAATGGTCAGGTCGCCATCGTGCAGACCCAGGGCAACAAGGATTGCCATGTCATCCTGCGCGGCGGCAAGGCGCCCAACTACGACGCTGAGAGCGTGGGCAAGGCCTGCGCCGATCTGGAAGCCGCCAAGCTGCCCACGACGCTGATGGTGGATTGCAGCCACGCCAACAGCAGCAAGCAGCATGAGAAGCAGATGGACGTGACACGCGACATCGCGGGACAGATCAAGGCAGGCTCGCGTCGAATTTTCGGCGTGATGCTGGAAAGCCACCTGACTGCCGGCGCCCAGAAGTTCACGCCGGGCAAGGACCAAGCCTGCGACCTGGAATACGGCAAGAGCATCACCGATGCCTGCCTGGGCTGGGACGATTCGGTGCAGGCGCTGCGGGTGTTGTCCGAAGCGGTCGCGGCGCGACGCTTAGCCTGAGCTTGCGCTGGCACGCCCCAGGGCCGACCGCCCCATCAGGCGATGACCGGTGTGGCCAGGGCTTCCAGCAGCTTCTGGTGCACGCCGCCGAACCCGCCATTGCTCATGCGATGACCGGTGTGGCCAGGGCTTCCAGCAGCTTCTGGTGCACGCCGCCGAACCCGCCATTGCTCATGCAAAGGATGTGATCACCGGGTCGCGCCGCCGTGATGACCTGGCGCACCAGTTCATCGATGCTGTCCGCCACCTGCGCGCGCGCGCCCATGGGCGCCAGTGCTTCGCGCGCGTCCCAGCCCAGGCCGCCGCCGTGGCAGAAGGCGAGGTCCGCATCTTCCAGGCTCCAGGGCAGTTGGGCCTTCATCGTGCCGAGCTTCATGGTGTTGCTGCGGGGCTCGAAGACGGCCAGGATGCGGGCCTGTCCCACTTGCCTGCGCAGGCCGTCGACCGTGGTACGGATGGCCGTGGGATGGTGGGCGAAGTCGTCGTAGACGGTGATGCCGCCCCCTTCGTGGTGCACGACACCACGCACCTCCATGCGGCGCTTGACGTTCTGGAATTCGCGCAGGGCCAGCGCGGCCTGGGCAGGTGTGACGCCCACATGCTCGGCCGCGGCGATGGCCGCGAGTGCGTTCAATTGGTTGTGCACGCCACCCACGTTCCACTGCACGCGGGCGACGGACATGCCGTGCCGCAGCACTTCGAAATCCTGCGGTTCGCCCTGGGCCTGGAAGTCGCAACTGGCCGCGCCGAAGCTGCGCTGTTCGCTCCAGCAACCTTGGTGCAGTACCCGGGCCAGGCTTTCCTCCAGACCGTTGTACACCACGCGTCCGCTGGCGGGCACGGTGCGCACGAGGTGGTGGAACTGGCGCTCGATGGCGGCCAGGTCATCGAAGATGTCGGCGTGGTCGAATTCCAGGTTGTTCAGGATGGCTGTGCGCGGGCGGTAGTGGACGAACTTGCTGCGCTTGTCGAAGAAGGCCGTGTCGTATTCGTCGGCTTCGATGACGAAGAGGGGGCGGTGGTGTTCGGGCACGGCCGTCTCGCCAGCCTTGTCTCTGCTCGATATGCCACCAAGCCTTGCGGAGATTCCGAAATTGAGAGGAACACCCCCGACCAAAAATCCGGGCTGCAGGCCTGCGTGTTCAAGTATCCAGGCCAGCATGCTCGTCGTCGTCGTCTTGCCGTGCGTGCCCGCGACGGCCAGTACATGACGGCCTTGCAGCACGTTTTCCGCCAGCCACTGCGGGCCGCTGGTGTAGGGTGCACCGCTGTCGAGGATAGCCTCCATCAGCGGAAACTTCGGTGTGCCGTCCGTAGCGCGGGCACGGCTCACCACGTTGCCAATGACGTAAACATCCGGTTTCAGCGCCATCTGGTCCGTACCGTAGCCTTCGATCAGGTCGATGCCCAGGGCGCGGAGCTGGTCACTCATGGGCGGGTAGACGCCGCTGTCGCAGCCGGTGACTTTGTGGCCCGCTTCACGGGCCAGGGCGGCGACGCCGCCCATGAAGGTGCCGCAGATGCCCAGTATGTGAATATGCATGGGGTGCGATGCTAGCTTACGCCGGTTCTTGTTACTTTCCGTTACCGCTGGTCTGGGTTAAAAGCGCAGAATCCAGCTGCGCATTGCGTGGAGCACATACATCATGGCCAGTCTTTCTTCCATAGGCATTTCGGGTCTACAGGCCGCGCAGCTGCGGCTGGACAGCGCGGCGCACAACGTGGCCAATCTGAACACGAATGGGTTCAGGCGGCAGACCGTCACACAGGCTGATCTGCCCGATCTGAGCGGCACACGCGCCAGTGTGGGCAAGGCCGAGCAGGAGGGCGTGGCGCTGGAGGCTGAGGTGGTGGAGCAGATGTCGGCCACTTATGCCTTCAAGGCGAACCTCAAGTCCATCCAGACGCAGGACGACGTTCTGGGCTCCTTGCTCGACACGCGGGCCTGAGCCCGCAGCGGTAACGCCGTTTGCGTTGCTGTGCTTTCCCCGGCTCGGCGTCGCCTGCTCTGGTAGGCGCATGGGCGCATCCCCCTTGTACACGTACTGGCTCCGAGCAGGGGAAGGGCATTTTCCTTGTCCTATGATGGCCGCCCCACATCGACAAGACGATCCATGACCGCTGTTTCCGCCACCGCACCTGCTCTTGCCGCATCCTTGGCGCCGTCCACCGGCACCCTGCGTTCTCAAACCCGCGGCGAGGAGATCGCCAACAGCATCAGCCATGGCATCGGTGCCCTGGCCGCGCTCGCCGCCATGCCGGTGCTCATCGTCCACGCGAGTCTGGAAGGCACGGCGGCCGATGTCGTCGGTGTGACCATCTTCGCGGCCACCATGCTGCTGCTCTACAGCATCTCGGCGCTCTACCACGCCTTGCCCGAAGGGCGGGCCAAGCAGGTGTTCGTGCGCCTGGACCATGGCTCCATCTACCTCTTCATCGCGGGCAGCTATACCCCCTTCACCTTGGGCGTATTAGGCGGCGCCTGGGGCTGGAGCCTGTTCGGCATGGTGTGGGGCCTGGCTGTCTTCGGCGTGATCCTGAAGGCCGGCAATTGGCTTTCCAGTCAGTGGCTCTCCACCGGCCTGTACCTGCTGATGGGCTGGCTGGTGCTGGTCGCCGCCGTGCCCATGTTCGAGCGCGTGTCGACGGCCGGCTTGGCGTGGTTGGTGGCGGGGGGGCTGGCCTACACCTTGGGCGTGGTGTTCTTCGCGCTCGACAACCGGGTGCGATACGCCCATTTCATCTGGCACCTCTTCGTGCTGGCCGGCACCGCCTGCCACTTTTTCGCGGTGCTGTGGCACGCGCGCTGATGCCAGGACCTCCAAGGTCAAACCGCCGAACAAGGTCGGAGCATCCATGAAGACATTGCGCAAGACGGCCCTGATCCTGGTGCTGCTGCTCGGCTTGGCCGTGCTCTATCTGATGTTCTGGCCGGTGCCCATCCAGCCCCGGGCCTGGCAGCCTGCTGCAGACCTGGGCTATGCGGGCCCGCATGCCGTGAACACGCGGCTGGCCGACCTGCGCAAGATCGATCTGCATGGGGAGGAGGGTCCCGAGCACGTGTTGATCGGCCCGGACGGTCAGCTTTACGTCGCGGTGGTCAGCGGCAAGATCCTGCGCATGGACCCGGACGGTGGCCGGCAGCAGGTGCACGCGAGCACAGGCGGGCGCGTGCTTGGCTTCGACTTCGACGCCGCTGGCCACCTGATTGCCGCCGACGCCATGCGAGGCCTGCTGTCCATCGCGTCCAACGGCCGGGTCACGCTGTTGACCGACCGGGCGGACGATGCCCCCATCCGTTACGCCAATGCCGTGGTGGTGGCGAAGAAGAGCGGCAAGGTCTATTTCAGCGATGCGTCCATGCGCTTCGCAGCGCGCGACTGGGGCGGCACCTTCGAGGCCAGCGTGCTGGACATCCTGGAGCAGGCCGCCACGGGCCGTGTGCTGGAATACGACCCGGCCAGCAAGACCACGCGCGTCGTGGCGCAGGGCCTGAGCTTCGCCAACGGCGTGGCGCTGAGCGCGGACGAACGCAGCCTCTACGTGAACGAAACTGGCCAGTACCGCATCTGGAAAGTGGCCGTGACGGCGCATGCGCTGGATCTGGCCCCGCTGGCGAAAGCTGGCGGCACGCCAGCCAGCGCTGTAGCCCAGGTGTTGTTCGACAACCTGCCTGGTTACCCTGACAACCTCATGCGCGGTCTGGATGGCCGCATCTGGGTGGGCCTGGTCAAGCCGCGCAATCCCAAGGTCGACCAACTGGCATCCAAGCCCTGGCTGCGCAGCCTGACCTTGCGGCTGCCGCGTGCGCTCTGGCCTATCCCCAAAGCCTACGGCCATGTCTTTGCCTTCGATGAGGCTGGTCAGGTGGTGGCTGATTTGCAAGACCCCAGTGGCAGCTATCCTGAGACCACCAGCATCACCGAGACCGTGGATCGCCTCTACGTGCAAAGCCTGCACGCGCGCGAACTGGGGTGGTTGCCGCGTTGAATCCCGGGCTTGGGGTGCGTGCCGGTGCCTCCGCGCTGGCCTTGTCCGCACAAGGACAAGGCCGAACGGACAGGGTGGACAATCCGCGCCATGCATGCTCAAGATGAAATCGCGGCCGCTGCCGCGCGTTTGGTGGTGGAAGAGGGGTTGGAGTACGGTCCGGCCAAGCACCGCGCCGTGAAGGCCTTGGGCTTGCCCCAACGCACGTCCCTGCCGGACAACGACATGCTGGAAGACGCGGTGCGCGACTACATCGCCGTGTTCTGCGCGGACACCCAGCCGCGTGAGCTGCTGGCCCTGCGGCGTTTGGCCCTGGCGTGGATGGAGCGCCTGGTCGATTTTCAACCCCATCTGACGGGCGCGGTCTGGCGCGGCACGGCAACGCGCTGGTCGGACGTGCATCTGGACCTGTTTTGTGAAGACGGCAAGGCAGCCGAGATCGCCTTGATCGACCGGGGTCTGCCCTACGAGACGCGCAGCGCGAGCGGCTTGCGGCACAACAAAGCCGTGGATGTGCTGAGCCTGCATGCGCCCTGTCGTGAGTTGGGCGAGCTCAGCGGCGAATCGGTGGTCGGCGTGCACTTGCGCGTCAATGACCTGGATGATCTGCGCGGGGCCCTGCTGCCCGATGCCCGCGGACGCCCCCCGCGTGGTCCTCTGCAGGCGCTGCGCGAGTTGGTGCTGGCCTCGGAGCTTGGAAACGCTGAACTGTGAGATGAGGTGAACATGGAACGCAGGCATCTTCTTTACGCTGGGGCGGGGTTGGCCGCCGCTGGGGCGGGGGCCACCTGGGCCTGGTGGCGCTTGAGGCCCCAAACCCTGTCGGCCGATGCCGGAGCGGAGGTCATGGCCCAGTTCTGGGGCCTCACGCTGGACACCCCTCAGGGCGGGCGCCTGGATTTGGGTCGTCTGCGGGGTAAACCACTGCTCATCAACTTTTGGGCTACCTGGTGCCCTCCCTGTGTGGAGGAGTTGCCCTTGTTGAATGCTTTCCATCGTCAAAATGCTGCCTATGGGTGGCAAATTGTCGGTATCGCCGTGGATAGACTGGCGCCAGTCCAAAACTTCCTGCAGCGCTTGCCGCTCGACTTTCCCGTGGTTTTGTCCGGCATGGACGGCTTGAATCTGAGCAAGCAATTCGGCAATCAGACCGGCGGATTGCCATTTACGGTGCTGGTCGGTGCAGATGGCGCAATTTTGAATCGTAAAATCGGTAAGTTGTCCGAAGCCGATCTGGCGCAGTGGCGGGAACTCGGGTAGAGTCCCGCCTTCGCCAAAAATGGCCCCTTTTTCCATTGCCTTTAGCGCCCGTTGTTGGCAAGTTGTCAATGCGGTGCGGTCAGATTGAGGCAATATCAATCACGTTGTTGGAGTTTTCATGGATTTGCGCAAACTCAAGACCCTGATCGACCTGGTGTCTGATTCAAACGTCTCTGAACTGGAAATCACCGAGGCCGAAGGCAAGGTGCGGATCGTCAAGGGCGGTGGTGCGATGGTGCAGGCTTATGCGCCCGCCCCGGTCGCGATGGCGCCCGCAGCGGCTGCTCCCGCGCCCGCCGCCCCTGCCGCAGCTCCGGCCGCAGCCCCTGCAGCGTCCACGGGACACACTGTCAAGGCACCGATGGTCGGCACCTTCTATCGCTCGGCCTCGCCGGGCGCGAAGTCTTTCGTCGAGGTGGGGCAGGCCGTGAAGCAGGGCGATACCCTGTGCATCATCGAAGCCATGAAGATCCTCAACGAGATCGAGGCCGACAAGTCCGGCACCGTGACGCAAGTGCTTTGCGACAACGGCCAGGCCGTGGAATACGGGCAGCCCCTGTTCATCATCGAATAAGGCGGTCGCCTCATGTTCAAGAAAATCCTCGTCGCCAACCGCGGCGAAATCGCCCTTCGCATCCAGCGGGCTTGCCGGGAACTCGGCATCAAGGCCGTCATGGTTTATTCCGAGGCCGATCGCGAAGCCAAGTACGTGAAGCTGGCCGAGGAGGCCGTCTGCATCGGCCCGGCGCCCTCGCGTGACAGCTACCTCAGCATGCCAGCCATCATCTCGGCGGCCGAGGTGACGGATGCCGAGGCCATCCACCCCGGTTATGGCTTCCTGTCCGAGAACGCTGATTTCGCGGAGCGTGTCGAGAAGAGCGGCTTCCAGTTCATTGGCCCCACGCCCGAGTCCATCCGCATCATGGGTGACAAGGTGTCGGCCAAGCAGGCCATGATCAAGGCGGGCGTGCCTTGCGTGCCCGGCTCCGAGGGCGAGCTGCCCGACGATCCGGTGCAGATCAAGCGCATCGCCAAGTCGGTGGGTTATCCCGTCATCATCAAGGCGGCGGGCGGTGGTGGCGGTCGCGGCATGCGCGTGGTGCACACCGAGGCCGCCCTGGTCAACGCGGTGCAGATGACCAAGGCGGAGGCTGCGGCGGCCTTCAACAACCCGGCCGTCTACATGGAGAAGTTCCTGGAGAACCCTCGCCATGTGGAAATCCAGATCCTGGCCGACAAGCACAAGAACGCGGTCTACCTGGGCGAGCGCGACTGTTCCATGCAGCGGCGCCACCAGAAGATCATCGAGGAAGCGCCAGCCCCCGGCATTCCCCGCAAGCTGATCGACAAAGTGGGGGCCAGCTGCGTCAACGCCTGCAAGAAGATCGGATACCGAGGCGCGGGCACCTTCGAGTTCCTCTATCAGGACGGCGAGTTCTACTTCATCGAGATGAACACACGCGTGCAGGTGGAGCATCCGGTGACGGAGCTGATCACTGGCATCGACATCGTGAAAACACAGATCATGGTGGCGGCGGGCGAGCACCTGCCCTTCACGCAGAAAGACATCCAGATCCGCGGTCACGCCATTGAATGCCGCATCAACGCCGAGGACCCCTTCACCTTCGTGCCCTCGCCGGGCCGAATCACCATGTGGCACGCGCCCGGTGGGCCCGGCGTGCGGGTGGATTCGCACGTCTACACCAACTACTTCGTGCCGCCGAACTACGACTCCATGGTCGGCAAGATCATCGTCCACGGCGACACCCGCGCGCAGGCCATGGCCCGCATGCAGACCGCGCTGGGCGAGACCCTGGTCGAAGGCATCAGCACCAACATCCCGCTGCACCGCGAACTTCTGGCCGATGCAAAGTTCATGGAAGGCGGGACCAACATCCACTACCTGGAGGGGTGGATGCGTAGTCATAAAAGGTAAGCCCCCTGAGGCGCGGATGCGCCATCCCCCCTGAACGCCAACCTTCGGTGGCAGGGGGGACGCTCCCGGTGGCCCGGCAAAGCCGGTTCCACGGGAGCCCTGGCTTGGGGTTGTTGGCGTTCTGCCCCTTTCTTCCTCTTTTTTCATCCCGCTATGCACGAACTTCGCTTGCTCTGTCCCGAAGACCGCGTGGAGGTGTTGGGCGAGGCCTTGGATGCGCTGGACGCCTTGAGCGTCAGCGTGGAGGATGCCGACGCCCAGACCGACGCCGAACGGGCGCTGTTCGGCGAGCCGGGCATGCCGCCGCCGGCGGTGGGCTGGCAGCGCTCGCGCATCGTGGCTTTGTTTCCCTCCGAAGCTGCCGCGCACGATGCGGCCGCCTTGTTGCAGGCCCAGGATTTTTTCGCGGATTGCCAGTTGCTGGGCGTGGGCGAGGTACCGGAGCAGGACTGGGTGCGTCTGACGCAATCCCAGTTCGCGCCGGTCGAGATCACGCCAACATTCTGGATCGTGCCGACCTGGCACGAGCCGCCCGCGCAGGCGCGCGAGCTCATCCGGCTTGATCCGGGCCTGGCCTTCGGCACGGGCACGCACCCCACGACGCGCATGTGCCTGCGCTGGATCGCCACGCATCCGGTGCGAGGCCTGCGCGTGCTGGACTATGGTTGCGGCTCGGGCATCTTGGCGATTGCGGCGGCCAAGTTCGGCGCGACCGACATCGACGCGTTGGACATCGACGAGGCTGCGGTGGTGTCCACCCGCCTGAACGCCGAGGCCAATGGCGTGACCTTGCGGGCGGGCCTGCCCGACGCGGCTCGGGGCGATTACCCGGTTGTGCTGGCCAACATCCTCGCGACCCCGCTGAAGGTGCTGGCACCGCTGTTGACCGCGCGCGTCGCCGAGGGTGGCACGTTGGTGCTGGCGGGCATCCTTGAACGCCAGGCGGATGAGCTCAGCGCCGCCTACGCGCCCCATCTGCCGATGGGCAGCGCGCTCACCGTTGCCGACCGCGAGGACGGCTGGGTGCTGATGACCGCGATGCTCTGAGCGCCTGCTGTTTTCCTCAGGCGTCGTCGGCCGGGCGGTGAGGCGCGCCTCTACAATTGGTCGGACATGAGCCTCATCACCCGTTGCCCCTCCTGCCGGACCATGTTCAAGGTCGCGCAGGACCAACTCAAGGTCTCGCAAGGCTGGGTCCGCTGCGGCCAGTGCGAGCAGGTGTTTGACGCGACGGTTCATCTGGTGCAAGAGCCACCTGCCCTGACCACGCCGCTGGCCACACCACCGTCTGGCGTGGGGTCGACACCGCCAATGGGTTCGGCCCTTGGGGCAAGCGCACCCCAGAAAAGCTGGGACGAGGAGATGGTCGAGGCAGAGTTCGGTGACCTGGCGGCGCGGCACGACGCACCGCTGGACGACCTGCAGCTTGAAACGCCCGATGCGTCGGCTTGGCGTGAGCCGCGTTTCACCGAGGAGCCGGAGGTGCTGCCCCCGCCGCGCGCGGCCGCATCGCCAAGGTTGGATGTGGGCGGTTTCCCCGCGCCGTCCGGCCACTCTCCGCGGTACGCAGCCGCTGCAATGGCGGCTCCTCGCGCAGAGGCTGACCAAGCCTCGTTGCCCGACAGTCCTGACGCCGAGGATGCGCAGGCCCTGTCCTTCATGCGGCGCTCGCGCTGGCGCCATCCGGCGGTGCGTGCCCTGTTGGTCCTGCTGTGCTGCGTGCTTTCGATGGCCTTGTTGCTGCAGGTCGCCCACCATGAGCGCGACCGCCTCGCCGCCCGTGAGCCCGCTTTGCGTCCGTGGTTGCAGGTGATGTGCGAGCAACTCGATTGCACGGTGGAGCCGCTGCGTCAGATCGAATCGGTGGTGATCGATGGCTCGGCCTTCAGCAAGATCCGCGACGAGCTCTACCAACTCAACCTGACCTTGCGCAACAAGGCTGCGGTGGATCTGGCCCTGCCTGCGGTGGAGCTCGTGCTCACCGATGTGCAGGACCAGGTGCTGATCCGCCGCGTGCTGCTGCCGCAGGAACTGGGCATGGGTTCGAACGCCGCACAGGACGAAGGCTTGCGCACCCAGGGCACGAGCCGCTTGATTCGCTCGGGCAGTGAATTCCAGGCCACGGTGCTCATGGAGATCAAGAACGGCAACGGTGGCGCCAACCGCGCTGCCGCGCCCGGCCTGGAAGGTCGGGTGGCGGGCTACCGGTTGCTGGCTTTTTATCCCTGAGCGCTTGAGCACACGCGATCATTTCAACCTTCATCAACCATTCAATAGAAAAGAGCACATTCCATGGCGGCACTGATCTGCGGTTCCCTGGCCTTCGATTCCATCATGAACTTCGAGGGGCGCTTTGCCGAGCAGATCATGCCGGACCAGTTGCACATCCTCAACGTCTCCTTCCTGGTGCCCACGTTGCGGCGTGATTTCGGCGGCTGCGCTGGCAACATCGCCTACGCCTTGCGCGCGCTGGGCGGCGTGCCCCTGCCGATGGCCACCGTCGGCAACGACGGCGCGGGGTATGTGGAGCGCCTGAACAAGCTGGGCATTGCCACCCGTTATGTGCGTCAGCTGCCCGAAACCTATACGGCGCAGGCGCTGATCATGACGGACAAGGACAACAACCAGATCACGGCCTTTCACCCCGGCGCGATGACCCAGGCGCATGTGACCCGCATCGAGCGGGATGCCCCCGGCATGCAAGACGTGAAATTGGGCATCATCTCGCCCGATGGGCGGGACGCCATGCTGGAGCATGCCGCGCAATTCAAAGCCGCCGGCATTCCCTTTGTGTTCGATCCCGGTCAGGGCCTGCCCATGTTCGACGGCAAGGAGCTGGCGCACTTTGTTGAATTGGCCGACTGGGTCACGGTCAACGACTACGAAGGCAAGATGCTGTGCGACCGCACGGGCTGGAGTCCGGCGGACATCTCACGCAAGGTGCGTGGCCTGGTCATCACCTTGGGCGCTGAAGGCAGCGAGGTCTGGATCAACGGCGAGAAGGACTGGATCGCGCCGACCCCGGCGGCGGCCATCGTCGACCCGACGGGCTGTGGTGACGCCTACCGCGGCGGTCTGCTGTACGGGCTGGAACGTGGCTGGCCCCTGGCCAAGGCTGCGGCCCTTGGCAACCGCATGGGTTCCCACAAGATCGCCTTCCGCGGGCCGCAGAACTACCCGGTGGACACCGCGAAGTTCGGGCTCTGACGCGCCATTTTCCCGCGCGAGCGAAGCGGCGAGTGCGGGGGGCGATCTCACACGATGGACAGGCCGTGCATGCGCTGGCACGGCTTTTTCAACCGGAGGGCGAGGGAGCTGGCGGGCTGAGCTGCTTCCAATCTGCCTTCGCCGTCGCATGGGCGGCCACGCGCAACTGCTTGCGTCGCGCGCTGGCACCGTGTTGCAGTGTCACGCTCGAATTCGGGATGTCCAGGGTCTTTGCCAGCCAGACCTGTAGCGCTGCATTTGCCTTGCCGTCCACCGGTGGGGCGCGCAAGCGCACCTTCAGCGCGCCATCGAACAAACCCTGGATCTGCGTGCTGGACGCGTTCGGCATGACGTGGATGTCCACCAGCACGGAACCGTCTTTCTGCGCGCGCAGAAAAGAGGCTGCGTGGTGGGTTAGCGCCGGTCTTGGATGCATGCGATCGGAATGAACGGGAAAAGAAAAAGCCTGTCGCCCTCGCGGGCAACAGGCTCAGACGGCAGACCCCGTTCAGGGACGGCTGGCCGTGGGGAAAGGCCAGGCGGCCTGCGGGTTCAGCGTGGTTTGGGCCACGGGTGCTGCGGGAGCGGCAGCGGGTTTCGCAGGCGCAGCGGCAGGCTTGGCAGCGGCCTTTTTCGCGGCGGGCTTCTTGGCAGCAGGCTTTTTCGCGGCGGGCTTCTTGGCAGCAGCCTTCTTCGCCACGGTCTTCTTCGCGGCGGCCTTCTTGGCCGGGGCCTTCTTCGCGGCGACCTTCTTGACCGCAGCCTTCTTGGCCGGGGCCTTCTTCGCCACAACCTTCTTGGCCGGGGCCTTCTTCGCGGCGACCTTCTTGACCGCAGCCTTCTTGGCCGGGGCCTTCTTCGCTGCGGCCTTCTTGGCCGGAGCCTTCTTTGCTACGGCCTTCTTAGCCGGGGCCTTCTTCGCGGCGGCTTTTTTCGCCGGAGCTTTCTTTGCAGTTGCCATTTCGATTCTCCTTGATCAAGTTACAAAGAGCACTTCATGCGTTTGTTGGTGTACATGAAGTGATTCATGGCGCTGGGAACCTGCGGGAGGAACCCAGCGCCATGAACGGGGTGGCACGGACACCCGCGGCTCTTCTGTCGAGAGCGGTCGGGAGTCTGTGCGATTCGTGAAGCCATAGATTGATTTTTTGGATTTCGCTGTCTCAGTCCCAGGACAGCGCGCCGCCGGACTGGTATTCGATGACACGGGTCTCGAAGAAATTGCGTTCTTTCTTGAGGTCGATCATCTCGCTCATCCAGGGGAAGGGATTCTCTTCGTTGGGGAAGAGCGGTTCCAGACCGATCTGGGTGGCGCGCCGGTTGGCGATGTAGCGCAGGTAGCCCTTGAACATGGAAGCGTTCATGCCCAGCACGCCGCGCGGCATGGTGTCCTCGGCATAGCGGTATTCCAACTCGACAGCCTTCTCGAACAAGGCCTTGATCTCGGCCTTGAACTCGGGCGTCCAGAGCTGCGGATTCTCCAGCTTGATCTGGTTGATCAGGTCGATGCCGAAGTTGCAGTGCATGGACTCGTCGCGCAGGATGTACTGGTACTGCTCGGCGGCGCCCGTCATCTTGTTCTGACGGCCCAGGGCCAGGATCTGGGTGAAGCCGACGTAGAAGAACAGACCTTCCATCAGGCAGGCGAAGACGATCAGGCTCTTGAGGAGCGTCTGGTCGGTTTCCTGCGTGCCGGTATGGAAGTTGGGGTCCATGATCGCGTTGATGAACGGGATCAGGAACTCGTCCTTGTCGCGGATGGACTGGACTTCCAGGTAGGCACTGAAGATCTCGGACTCGTCCAGGCCCAGCGATTCCACGATGTACTGGTAGGCGTGGGTGTGGATGGCTTCTTCAAAAGCCTGGCGCAGCAGGAACTGGCGGCACTCGGGCGCCGTGATGTGGCGGTAGGTACCCAGCACGATGTTGTTCGCGGCCAGCGAGTCGGCGGTGACAAAGAAACCGAGGTTGCGCTTGATGATGCGGCGCTCGTCTTCCGAAAGGCCGTTCGGGTCCTTCCAGAGCGCGATGTCGCGGTTCATGTTCACTTCCTGCGGCATCCAGTGGTTGGCGCAGGTGGCCAGGTACTTTTCCCAGGCCCACTTGTACTTGAACGGCACCAGCTGGTTGACGTCGGTCTGGCCGTTGATGATGCGTTTGTCGGAGGCCTTGATGCGACCGCCGGCGCTGGACGGTGCGGCAGCGACAGAGGACGGGGGCGGTGCGACGGGGGTGTCAGCGAGCGCGGAGTGCAGCGGGGCCTGCGCGAACGGTTGCGTGGATGCCGATGCCGGCGTCGGGGACAAACGGGCTGCGCCAGCGGTGGGGGCTGGCGATGTGGGTTTGACTTCTTCGTCCCAGGACAACATAGAGAGATCCAATTCCTGAATTATGTGAGCAGCGATGTGAATTGCAAAGTGTTCATTCACACCGCCGCTCGTTTTGTTGCTCTATTGCATCGCGTGTCGCGCTTCGCTCACGCACTGCGCGTGCGTGAGCAAGGTGTGCGTGAACGCAAATGCATGTGCGGTGCGAGGCAGAAGTCGCGCACCGCGCTTCCTCTCACTGGCAGGCTTCGCAGCCCGGGTCGTCGATGGCGCAGAACTTGATGTCGGTCGCGGCCACGGCCATCTGCGCCTGCGCGGCGGCAGCCGCCGCTTCGAGCGCGCTCACCTTCTTCGCGGCGGCGGGCTTGGGGGCGACCGGCGTCGTGGCCACAGCGCCGACCTCGGAAGAACCCGAAGACACGGCGTTCAGGCGACCGGCGGCCACGGTGGATTTCTCCGCCTGTGTGGCGCTGGTGGTGCGCAGGTAGTAGGTGGTCTTGAGGCCGCGTGTCCAGGCCAGCTTGTAGGTGTCGTCCAGCTTCTTGCCCGAGGCGCCCGCCATGTAGATGTTGAGCGACTGGGCCTGGTCAATCCACTTCTGGCGGCGCGCGGCGGCTTCCACCAGCCAGCTCGGCTCGACTTCGAAGGCCGTGGCGTACAGCGCCTTGATGTCCTGGGGCACGCGGTCGATGGGCAACAGGGAACCGTCGAAGTGCTTCAGGTCCATCACCATCACCTCGTCCCACAGGCCCAGGCGCTTCAGGTCCTTGACCAGGTAGCCGTTGATGATGGTGAACTCGCCAGACAGGTTGGACTTGACCGAGAGGTTGCCGAAGCAGGGCTCGATGGAGGCGTCCACGCCGATGATGTTGGAAATCGTCGCCGTCGGGGCGATGGCCACGCAGTTGCTGTTGCGCATGCCGTCGGCGGCGATTTTCTTGCGCAGCAGGTCCCAGTCCAGGGTGGCGGAACGGTCGACCTCCACGTAACCGCCGCGTTCGCGCGCCAGCAGCTCCAGTGTGTCCGGCGGCAAGATGCCCTTGCTCCAGAGCGAACCCTGGTAGCTGGAATACACGCCGCGCTCCCGGGCCAACTCGGTCGAGGCCCAGTAGGCGTAGTAGCAAATGGCTTCCATGGACTGGTCGGCGAATTGCACGGCGGCATCGCTGGCGTAGGGGATGCGCATCTCATAGAGCGCGTCCTGGAAGGCCATCAGGCCCAGGCCGACGGGGCGGTGGCGCAGGTTGCTGTCGCGCGCCTTCTTGACGGCGTAGTAGTTGATGTCGATCACGTTGTCCAGCATGCGCATGGCGGTGCCGATGGTCTTTTTCAGCTTCTCGTGGTCGAGCTTGCCGTCCGTGATGTGCTGCTTGAGGTTGACCGAGCCCAAGTTGCAGACGGCGGTTTCGGTGTCGCTGGTGTTGAGCGTGATCTCGGTGCAGAGGTTGGACGAGTGCACCACCCCAGCGTGTTGCTGGGGCGAGCGCACGTTGCAGGCATCCTTGAAGGTGATCCAGGGGTGGCCGGTCTCGAACAGCATCGAGAGCATCTTGCGCCACAGGTCCGTGGCGGGCACGGTCTTGCTGGGCTTGAGTTCGCCGCGCTTGGCTTTGGCTTCGTAAGCCACGTAAGCCTTTTCGAAGGCCGCGCCGAACAGGTCGTGCAGGTCGGGCGCGTCGGAAGGCGAGAACAAGGTCCACTCGCCCTTTTCCATCACACGGCGCATGAACAGGTCGGGAATCCAGTTGGCCGTGTTCATGTCGTGCGTGCGGCGGCGGTCATCGCCGGTGTTCTTTCGCAGTTCCAGGAATTCCTCGATGTCCAGGTGCCAGGTTTCCAGGTAGGTGCAGACCGCGCCCTTGCGCTTGCCGCCCTGGTTCACGGCCACGGCGGTGTCGTTCACCACCTTGAGGAAGGGCACCACGCCCTGGCTTTCACCGTTCGTGCCCTTGATGTGGCTGCCCAGCGCGCGCACGCGTGTCCAGTCATTACCCAGGCCGCCCGCGAATTTGGACAGCAGGGCGTTCTCCTTGATGGATTCGTAGATGCCGTCCAGATCGTCGGGCACCGTGGTCAGGTAGCAGCTTGACAGCTGGCTGCGCAGCGTGCCGCTGTTGAACAGGGTGGGCGTGGACGACATGAAGTCGAAGGACGACAGCACCTCGTAGAACTCGATGGCGCGGGCTTCGCGGTCGATTTCATTGAGCGCCAGGCCCATGGCCACGCGCATGAAGAAGGCTTGCGGCAGCTCGATCCGCGACTTCTTGACGTGCAGGAAATAGCGGTCATACAGGGTTTGCAGGCCCAGGTAGTCAAACTGCTGGTCGCGTTCGGACTTGAGGGCCGCGCCCAGGCGTTTCAGGTCGTACTGCAGCAGCTCGGGGTTGAGCAGCTCGGCGTCCACGCCCTTCTTGATGAATCCGGGGAAGTAGTCGGCATAGGCCTGCTTCATTTCAGAAGGCTGCACGTCGCGGCCCAGCACCTCCTTGGCGATGGTGTGGAACAGCAGGCGTGCGGTGGCGTAGGTGTAGTCCGGGTCCTTCTCGATCAGGGTGCGGGCGGCCAGGATGGCGGCCTTGTACACCTCTTCCAGCGGCACGCCGTCGTAGAGGTTGCGCAGGGTTTCGGCCACGATGGGCTCGGCCTTCACGTCGGCAGAAAGGTTGGCGCAGGCGCTTTCGATCAGGCGTTGCAGGCGGTTCAGGTCCAGGGCCACGCGCTGACCGTTGTCGGTGACGTGCAGCACCGGTGTCTGCGGCGCGGCCTGGGCGGCGTGCTGGGCGCGCTCCTCGGCCCGCTTGGCGCGGTAGAGCACGTAGGCGCGGGCTACTTCAAGGTGGCCGCCGCGCATCAGGCCCAGTTCCACCTGGTCCTGCACGTCTTCAATATGGAAAGTGCCGCCGCCCGGGCGCGAGCGCGTCAGCGCGCGCACCACGGCCTGCGTCAGGCTGTCGACGGTTTCGCGCACGCTGGCCGAGGCTGCGCCTTGCGCGCCGTGCACGGCCAGGAAGGCCTTCATCAGAGCCACAGCGATCTTGCTCGGCTCGAAGGGAACGACGGCGCCGTTGCGGCGGATGATCTGGTAGTGGGCCAGCGCGCTCGTTGCGCCCAGGGGCGCGCCAGCGCCTTGAGACTGCGTGGTGGCGGGCAGGGAAGTGGAGGACGGTGGGGTGTACAGGCCGGTTTGCATCTTTTCCTCGTGTCTGGCAAATCTTGGGGGCTGGGCGTGTAGTGTTTCCATGACGAGAAACACTATAGGTAGGGGGTGAAACGATTGTGATCCACTACCCGTAGTGTAGCGGCGCATTCGTGCGTGTGCGCGTGAAGAAGGTCACGTCGGTGTGGAAAAGTTACGCGACGCATCCACGCCTGCGTGTGCATGCCTGCGCGTGTAAGCGTCATGACGCGCGTGCGCGCGTTGTGATGGCGGTTCATAGTTCTGCCATCCAGGTGCGCAGCCCTTGTTGCATCAGCCTGCGCGCGCAGGCATCCAGGCGGCGTGCGGCTGGCGCGTGAAAACGGGCTCGCGGGGCGCTTGTTTGCATGGGGTGATGCTCGCGCCAGACGGAGCCGCGCACGCATGCGTGCGCATGTCAGGGATCAAGTACGCAAGGTCAGCTTGCGCTGACTTCGGGAAAATACCGATCGGGCCAACCCAGGCTGCTTTGCAAGCGTGGCCACTCGAAGCCGGGCCCGGGATCTGCCTTGCGGCCTGGCGCGATGTGCTCGTGGCCAGCGATCTGACGCACCGGGTAACGCTGGGCCAAGGCCGCGCAAAGGCTGCTCAGTGTTTCGTACTGCGCCGCCTCGAAGGAGTCGCCCTCGAGCCCCTCAAGTTCGATGCCGACGGAAAAATCGTTGCAGTTGTCGCGCCCGCAGTAGTGCGAGACACCAGCGTGCCAGGCACGGTCATCGCAGCTCACGAACTGCCAGAGCGCGCCATCGCGCCGCACGTAAAAGTGCGACGACACCTGCAGCCCCTCAATGGATTTGAAGTAGGGGTGCGCATTCCAGTCCAGTGTGTTGGTGAAGAGACGCTGCACCGCGTCGCCGCCGTACTCGCCTGGCGGCAGGCTGATCGAATGCACGACGATGAGGTCGATGACTGGCACCGCGTCGTCGCGTGCATCCCCTGCAGGGGGGCGTGGGCCGAAATTCGGTGAATCCAGCCGCCGGGCATGGCGGTACCAACCGCCGTCCCAGAGCCTATTGCCATCGGGCAACCCCTCGGTCATGCTCAGTACATCCCGGGTTCGGCCAGCCGGCGGTGCTCGGTACTGCAGTAATGCGCGCTGGTGCTGGCCACGGCCTCGCTCAGCGGCAGGTGCAGGCCGCAATGCGCGCAGCGCACCATGTCCTGCGGCGTGGCCTTGGCCGCTGTGGGCCGGGCCGTGCCCGGTGGGCGTTTTTCGCGGGGCTCGGCCGTCCGGCCCGAACGCCAGAGCCAGACCACCAGCAGGCTGATGAGCAGGAGCAGCAGGAATTTCATGCGTTCAGCGGGGCGCGATGCAGCACGATTTCCAGCACGAAACGCGAGCCCACATAGGCCAGCAGCAGCAGGCCCGCGCCGGTGAAGAGCCAGCGCGCCGCGCGCCAGCCGCGCCAGCCCAGTTGCCAGCGTCCGTACAGCAGCACCGCGAAGACGGCCCAGGACAGCACGGAAAACACCATCTTGTGGTTCCAGTTCCAGGACGTGCCGTACAGGCGTTCGTCAAACAGAAAACCGGCGGCCAGCGTGGCTGTCAGCAGCGCGAAGCCCGCGGCCACGAAGCGGAAGGTCAGCCGTTCCAGTGTCATCAGGGGCAGACCGCTGTCGGATTCGCTGGCGTGGCGGATGCGCGTTTCGGCGCGCAGCATCAGCAGGGCGTGCACCACGGCCACGGCAAAGAGACCGTAGGACGCGATGCCCAAAGCCCAGTGCAGCGGCAGCAGCAAGGCGCCTTGGTGCGTGATGGCCTGCCCGGGAAAGACCAGGCTCAGCAGCACCGCCAGCAGGCTGAGCGTCGCCAGCGGCGCAGGCAAGGCACGCCGCGCCTGCAGGGCGGGGTAATAACGGGCTTCCACGGCGTAGATGGCCACCACCAGCCAGACCGTGACCGAGAGCGCTGGCGCGAAGCCGAAATGCGGTTCGTCGTGCCACAGGCCCAAGCCCACACCCAGCAGCAGGGCGTGCAGCAGCCAGGCCAGCACCAGCGCGGCGCGGGTGCTGCGGTGGGCGGCCAACGCCGACACCGCGTAAGCCAGCGCGCACACCAGGCCCGGCAGCAATGCATGGAAGGGAATGGCGAAAGGCATGGCGTCAGGCAGGGGGATGGGGGCCGCTCGATAAAATCACGGACCTAAGTATAGAGAGTGGTTTTCATTCATGGCCAACGCCCTTACCGACAAACTCTCCCGCATCGTCAAGGAAATGCGTGGCCAAGCCCGCATCACCGAGGGCAATGTGGCCGACATGCTGCGCGAAGTGCGCTTGGCCCTTCTAGAGGCCGACGTGGCCCTGCCCGTGGTGCGCGACTTCATCGCCCGCGTCAAGGACAAGGCCCTGGGCCAGGCCGTCGTGGGTTCTCTCACGCCGGGCCAGGCCCTGGTCGGCGTGGTCAACCGCGAACTCGCTGCCACCATGGGCGAGGTGGACGAGTCCGGCGCCCTCAAGGGCCCGGCTGACATCAACCTCGCCGCCCAGCCGCCCGCCGTCATCTTGATGGCCGGTCTGCAGGGCGCGGGCAAGACGACCACGACCGCCAAGCTTGCCAAGCACCTCATCACCAAGCGCAAGAAGAAGGTGCTCACCGTCTCGGGTGACGTGTACCGCCCGGCCGCCATCGAGCAGCTCAAGACGGTCACGGCCCAGGCCGGCGCTGAATGGTTCCCGAGTACGCCCGAGCAAAAGCCTGTTGACATCGCCCGTGCCGCGCTGGATTACGCGAAGAAGCATTATTTCGACGTGCTCCTGGTGGACACGGCGGGCCGCCTGGCCATCGACGAAGCCTTGATGAAGGAAATCCAGGACCTGCATGGGATCTTGGACCCAGTGGAAACGCTGTTCGTCGTGGACGCCATGCAAGGCCAGGACGCGGTGAACACCGCCAAGGCCTTCAAGGAAGCGCTGCCGTTGACTGGCATCGTGCTGACCAAGATGGATGGCGATTCACGCGGTGGCGCGGCGCTTTCCGTGCGCGCCGTCACAGGCGCACCCATCAAGTTCGCGGGCGTGAGCGAGAAGATCGACGGCCTGGAAGTGTTCGACGCCGAGCGCCACGCAGGCCGGGTGCTGGGCATGGGCGACATCGTGGCCCTGGTCGAGCAGGTCACGGCCAATGTGGACATGGAAGCCGCGCAGAAACTCGCGGCCAAGGTCAAGAGCGGCGCCGGCTTCGACCTCAACGACTTCCTGGCCCAGCTCCAGCAGATGAACCAGATGGGCGGCCTGGCCAGCCTGATGGACAAGCTGCCCGGTCAGCTTGCCGCCAAGGCCGGCCAGATGGACACGGCCAAGGTCGAGAAAGACCTGCGCCGCAAGCAGGGCATCATCCACAGCATGACGCCTCGGGAGCGCAGCAAGCCGGAAATCATCAAGGCCACTCGCAAGCGCCGCATTGCCCTCGGTGCTGGCGTGCAGGTTCAGGACGTCAACCGCCTGCTCAAGGAATTCGAGCAGATGCAAGACATGATGAAGAAGATGAAGGGCGGCGGCCTCATGAAGATGATGAAGCGCATGGGCGGGATGCCGGGGATGAAGGGCCTGCCGCCCGGCATGCCGCGTCTGTGATTCGCCACCCTGCCACGGCCCAGGGGCGGCAGGATGGTTTCATTGAACGGACGTCAAGCGCCCGCGTGCCGCCAGGCGCGCCGCAGCACGGCCTTGGGCCAGGCTTCCTGGGGGATCAGCAGCCAGTGGTGCTTGCGTAGCGCCGAGCCCAGGCCAGGCTGGCTGCTGAGCACCGTCAGCGGGGCGGCCAGCAGCAGCGGCAGGCCCACCGGCAGCAGGATGAGCAGCAGGGACCACAGCGGGTAGCTTGCTTGCGTGGCGTTCCAAGCCTCGAAGGCCGCCACCCCGCACACCAGCATCGGAAGAACCAGGCTGGCCGGGGCGAACTGGCGCAGCGCGTGCGCCCAGGGCACGGCGGCGGCTTCGCGCGGCGGGGATTTCCATTCCAGCTTCCAGCCCGTGAGCGCGATCAGCACGAAGAGGCTGTGCGCGACCATGCGGATCGGTGCCTGCAGCAAGGCCAGCAGTGCTTCCAGCATGGCGCTTTGCAGCAGCTTGCGCGCGCCGCCGTGAAAACGCTGTTCGCGCTTGAGCAGCACGGCCAGCAGGCCCAGCAGGCGCGGCACGAAGAGCAGGCACAGGGTCCAGGCCCAGAGCCAGGCCAGTTCGCCGCTCATGGTGAAGGCGCCCGTCCACGCCGCGCCCAGGCTTGGATGGCCTGCGCCGGTGAACCACAGCACGCCACCCAAGGTCAGGAAGGCCAGCCACAGCGGTGCCGAGAGGTAGGCCAGCGCCCCAGTCACGAACATGGCGCGGTGCACCGGATGCAGGCCGGGTTCGGCCATCAGCTGCGCGTTCTGCAGATTGCCCTGACACCAGCGGCGGTCGCGCTGCAGTTCAGCCAGCAGGTCCGGCGGCTGCTGTTCATAACTGCCCTCGATGTCGGAGACCAGCCAGACTTCCCAGCCGGCGCGGCGCATCAGCGCGGCCTCGACGAAGTCGTGCGAGAGGATGGGGCCGCTCAGTCCGCCCTGGCCCTGGATGGGTGCCAGGGCGCAATGCCGCATGAAGGGTTCGACGCGGATGATGGCGTTGTGCCCCCAGTAGTGGGATTCGCCCAGTTGCCAGAACTGCATGCCCAGGGTGAAGAGCCGACCCGTCACTCGGCTGGCGAACTGCTGCGCGCGCGCGTGCAGCGTGACGTGGCCCACGGCCTGGGTGGCGGTCTGGATGATGCCGGCCTGGGGGTTGGCTTCCATCAGCTTGACCAGGGTGGCGAGGCTGTCGCCGCTCATCACGCTGTCGGCGTCGAGCACGACCATGTAGCGGTAGTCCCGGCCCCAGCGGCGGCAGAAGTCCGCCACATTGCCGGCCTTACGGTGCGTGCGGCGGCGGCGGGCGCGGTAGTAGACCTCGACCTGCGGCAGATCGGCCGTGGCCAGCGTGGCGCGCAGTTCTTCCCATGCGGCGCGCTCTGCGGCAAGTACCTCGGGGCGGCTGCTGTCGGACAGCACGAACACGTCGAACTGCGTGGGGGCGAATCCCTGGCTGCGCGCGGTGGTGGCCAGCGATTCGCAGGTGGCGCGCAGGCCGGCGAAAACCGTGGCCACGTCTTCATGGCAGATGGGCATGATGACGGCGGTGCGTGCCTCTGCACTCAGGCGGTGGTGGCGCACGGAGCGGCCCGAGAGCGCGTGCCGGTCGCCGCGCAGCAACACCCAGGCGCCCATCAGCGCCGTCACAAAGCCAGAGGTGACCCAGGCCGACAGCAGGGCGTAGAGCGCGATCTGCCCGACCTGCATCCAGGCGGCCAGCGCTGTAGGCGCCGTGGGTTGGGCGTGGGCGAACAGCGTGGCGGTGCTGGCGGTGGACAGGGCGATCAGCAGCATGAACACCCGTCGCCGTTGGTGGCCGGCCCGCTGCCGCACCAGGCCGGCCGCGTCCGTGGCCATCGCGGGGCGGGCCGGCGCGGCCCAAGAGGTCAGCAGGCGGCGCAGGCTACCGACCAGGCCCCGGCCCAGGCTGCGCCAAAAACCGACCCAAGGCTGGGCGGGCATGCTGCCGCGGTGCACGGGGGGCGTGGTGGCGGCGTCACGCGTGCTGTCGCAGGACGACGACAGAACCGGCAGAGCCGCGCGTGCGCGGCTGGCGGATGGGGCGTACCTGCCTTGGGCGGTACGCGGCGTGAGGGAGTTGGCGATGGCAGACATGCCCTCTACAGGGCAATCGGCGTGCCAAGAAAAAATCCCTATTTAAATCAATGGTCTAGGTGATTTTTTGGCGCTCATCCCAAGCGCTGGGCGGAAAACGGTCTGTAAACCCCGTTTTTTGTCGCCAGGAGGCGACGTGGACCGTCGTGTGGCCCTGGGGTGAAGAAAAAAATCCTTATTCATCAATCACTTGGCCTTGTCGTTCAGGGGCGACAGATCCGCTGGGGTTGTTGGTGCCCGCCCCACCCGGGCTGGTTTCGCCCCCGGGTTTGAACCGCCCCGGCGTGAGCCCGTGCTTCTGCAGCAGTCGGTAGAACTCAGTGCGGTTGCGCTCGGCCAGGCGGGCCGCGTCGGCCACATGGCCATCGGTGAGCTTGAGCAGGTTGACGAGGTAGCTGCGCTCGAAACGCTGCTTGGCCTCGGCGTAGCTCAGCACCTCGACCGAGGGGGTGCGTAGCGCGCGCTGCACCAGGGTCAGCGGCACCAGCGGTGTGGTGGCCAGGGCGCAGACTTGCTCAACCACGTTGTGCAACTGGCGCACATTGCCGGGCCAGGGTGCGGCGGCAAGTGCCTTGAGTGCCTCGGGCGCGAAGCCGGCGAGCTTGCGTCCCCGCTCGTTGCCGTACTTGCCCGAGAGCTTGCGCAGGAAGTGGTTGGCCAGCAGGGGGATGTCCTCGCGCCGTTCGGCCAGGGTAGGCAGGTTGAGCGTGACCACGTTGAGGCGGTAGTACAAATCCTCGCGGAACTGGCCGGTGTTGAGCGCGGTCTCCAGGTCGCGGTGGGTGGCACTGACGATGCGCACGTCCACCGGGATGGACAACGAAGCACCCAGCGGCCGCACCGCGCGCTCCTGCAGCACGCGCAGCAGCTTGACCTGCAGGGCCAGAGGCATGTCGCCGATTTCATCGAGCAGCAGCGTGCCGCCGTCGGCCGCCTGGAACAGGCCCTTGTGGTTGGCATGCGCGTCGGTGAAGGCGCCCTTGACGTGGCCGAAGAGTTCGCTCTCCAGTAGATTCTCGGGAATGGCGCCGCAGTTCACCGCTACAAAGGGCTTCTTCGCGCGCGCGCTGGCGTTGTGGATGGCTCGCGCCAGCAGTTCCTTACCGGTGCCGCTGTCGCCGCGCAGTAGCACACTGGCGTCGCTGCGCGCGACCAGTCGGGCCTCGGCCAGCAGCTCGGCCATGCGGGCGGAGCGGCTCACGATGTCGGCGCGCCAGGGTTCGGTCGCTGCGGCGCTGGTCGCTGCGGTGGTGTCGGGCGCGGGGGCGCTGTGCAGCGCAAGGGCCTGGGCGATCTTGTCGAGCAGCTCCTTGCCGTCGAAGGGCTTGGTCAGGTAGGTGTAGACGCCGCGCGAGGTGGCCTCCACCGCGTCGGGAATCGAGCCATGCGCGGTCAGCAGAATGACGGGCAACATAGGGTGTTGCGCATGCACTTCGTCGAACAGTGCCAGGCCGTCCTTGCCCGGCAGGCGCACATCGGACAGCAGCAGTTGCGGGCGTTCCACGGCGAGCTGGGTCAGCGCGGCTTCGGCCGAAGCGGCCGTCAGCACGCGGTAACCCGCCGCTTCCAGCCGCATCGTCAGCAGGCGCAGCATGTCCGCGTCGTCATCGACAACGAGCAAGGTCGCGGATGCGGCGGCGCTCATGGTGATGGACCTGCTTGGTTCGGGGTGGAGTGCTGGGGTGCCGGGACGACGGGCACGGGGCCGGTCGTGATCCGGGACGAAGGCACTGGGGATGCAAGGGGTAGGCTGTCTTCAACGGCGCGCATCGCGGCGATCTGGCCGTTCAACTGCTCGATGCGTTTCTGGTGCTCACGCAGCAGCTGGGCCTGTTGCGCGTTGGATGCCTGCAGGTCTTGCTGCTGGGCGTGCAGCGCTGCGAGCAGCTGCGCGAAGGCGAGTTGCTGCGCGCGCAGCGCGGTCTGGCCGTTCTGGGCCGCCATGGCCTTGAGGCGCTCGATTTCGGCGCCCAGCGCCTCGGGGGTCAGGGAACACAGTGCCACGGCATAGTCCAGCGCCTCGACGGCGGTGCCGAGTTCCTGCGGGTCGGCTGAAACCGGCGGGGCGTTTGTGTTGACAGCGGTGTGCGTGATGGGCTGTTGGTTCACGAACGGTAGATCCACCGATAGTGACCAGCCTGACGGCGGCCAGAGCTGCGCGGCGCAGCCAGCCAGTTGGCTCAGCACGACCGCGGCCAGGCCCACTGCCAGCGGGCGGGCGGGCGCAAGACGCGCACATGGTAAGCAGAACAGGCGCAGCGGGTGGAAAGCAAAGGTCATGAAAAACGGTTCAGGGTGGACCGTCGGGCGGCAAACTGATGCGGAAGTGTGCACCAGATGCCCACGCGCTGGGCGCGACCAAGGGCATTGCCTGCGGGCTGATCGGCTAGCAATGTAATGGGTTCGCCATGGGCTTTGATGCATTCCTGGACCATGGACAGGCCGATGCCCCACAGGGCGTGCGCGGCGTGATGCACCCCCGCGCAGACCGTGTTTCAGTTTTGGATATCTGCAAAAATTTGAAACAAATCACACAAACGCGCTTCTCTGGCTGGAAAGTAGGATGTCCTGCCCTAGGATATGGTTAATTGGGGACTTCAGCCCATGGAGACCCGGAAAGGAAGAATGAAGAAGCACATATACACGCTGGCGACCTGTTGGATATTGGCGTTTTCGACGGTGTCGCACGCTGCCAGCACCGACTTTGTCGCCACCCATATGGAGGCCGGCTACCACTATGGATTCGGGTCCGGTGCCTCCGAGGCCGAGGCCCAAGCCGTCGCCTTCGATGATCTGGTTTACAACCTGCTCACCGAAACCGGCGCCATCAAAAAAGAGCGGAAGAACAAGGTGGTTCTGACCGCCGAGATGAAGGCTGCGGTGGCTGCGGTGGCTACGCGCCCTTACACCGCGGACAAGAAGGGCAACATCTTCCAGGCCTCATACCGGGTGTCGAGTGGCGACTGGGCCAAGGCCGAAGCAGCCCGGACGTCCAAGCTCGCCGCCGACCTGGGACCCAAGTTTGACGCGGTGGTGAAGGGCAAGGGTGCCCTGGGCGACCGTCTCTCCCAGGCCGTCCAGATCGATGCCGCACTCTACCGGGCAGGCGTTGCCCTGACGCTGCGCACTGGCGATGCCTCGTCCCCGCTTCTCTCACAGACCATCGAGACCTGGGCCGCCGCGCAACTGGCGGGTGCCACGGTCAGCCTGAACCCCAAGGATGGCCTGGTTCAAGGAGGCGCCACCTTCACCGTTGTCGTCACCACCAAGGGTGGCTCCCCCGCCGCCGGATTGCCCCTGAGCGTGGTCTGGTCTGCGGCCGACGTCGCGGCTCCCGCCCAGAGCGTCGTCACCGACGCCAAGGGAACGGCGACCTTTTCCTATCCCAGCGGCGACGCCTTCAAGAACACGCGGGCCGTGCTGACGATCACCGGCGACTTTTCCCGCAAGGCGCCTGAAGTGGCGTTCCTGGCGTCCCTCGACGCCGGCTTGAAAACCGAGGCGCCCTACCGTAATGCCGAGGAATTGGCCCAGGTTGCCGACAGTCTGGCCAACGTGGCCGCCGGCACCTACACGGTCGGCAAGGTCGATCACGATCGCCGCGCCAGTGGCAATGAGAAGCCCCGGACCGTCACCGTTGCCGCCTTCGCCATCGCCAAGGGTCCCGTGACCAACAGCCAGTTCCGGTCCTACCTCGATGCCACCAACGTGCCCCAAAGCGAGTGGCCCGAGTACCTCGACTCGGACAACTTCAACGGTGCTGACCAGCCCGTCGTTGGTGTCAGCTACGAGCAGGCCGTGCGCTACACTGCCTGGCTTTCGACCGCCACCGGCCAGAAGTTCCGTCTTCCCACCGAAGACGAGTACGAAATCGCCGCCCGGGCCGGTCAGAATTCGATCTTCCCCTGGGGCGATCAGGCGCCCACCGATGGGGTCCGGGCCAATTACTCGAACAACAAGAAGTTCAACCACCCCTCGCCGCCGGGATCCTTCCCCAATGGTAAGAATCCCCTGGGTCTGAACGACATGGTCGGCAACGTGTGGCAGTGGACCTCTACGTCCCCCGACGCCAACATGAGCGCCGATCCTTCCTACAAAATCGTCAAGGGCGGTTCCTGGATGGACGGCCCCAATGAGCTCCGCATTTCCAACCGTCGTGCTGTCGACCCGAGTCAGGGCGCCAGCGATATCGGGTTCCGCGTGGTCCGGGAGGCCGCCCAATGAAATTTAAATTCGTGATCCTGGCCGTTCTGGCCCTGTTCCTGGCTTCGTGCGCGAGCATGAAGTTTTCGATGATGAAGGACGACGAGCTCATAGCCGGCGGCGTGAAGGAGTGGAACGCCGGCAAGTTCGAAGCCGCCCGGGGCTACTGGTCCAACATCCAAGCGGCCAATGTCAAGAGCCAATGGATGGGCTACCTGGACCAGAAGGCCGACCTCGATAAGACCGTCGACGCCGCCGCGGCCTTGCCGGTGACCGCCGAGCCCCCCCTGGTGGCTGGCTGGAATAACGCCGTCAAGGGCGCCAGCGGCTTCCCCTCTGAACTCAAGCTGCCCGCCGACATCAAGACCCAACTCGCCCCCGTGGCCAAGGCCGTGGTTCGCTTGCGGCTCAACGCCAACAGAATCTCGAGCGCCAGGGACTTCATGAAGAGTTCCAGTGACTTCTTGGGCGACGCCGTCGATTACGCCCCCGAGAACAAGGAGCTGGCTGCCATCGCCGACTTCCGTGCCAGGGAAAAAGGTCCTGATGACCTCGTGGCTGCCGCCCGGGGTAAGGACGCCCTCGACGACAAAATCGAGGCTTACGAAGCCGCCATCGCGGAGTATGGCAAGGTCGAGGCCGCCATGGCCGACATCCAGAAGGCCGGCAACTACCCGGCCGGGTCCATCATTGCCTTGGCCTCCGATAGGACACGTCGCAAGAGGGTCGACACCCGCAACGAGATGGAGAAGACCTTGCGGGACCACGCCTACTCGTTCAAGGACCGGATTGGCGAGGAGTTCGCCCGCCAGCCTGACCCGGACAAGGTGGGCAACATGACCCTCGACGACATGCTGGCGTTCAACCAGCAGACCAAAGCCAACATCGACAGCCTGCAGGCCGATGTCGTGGCCTTCGCCGCCAAGTACCCCAGGGTGATCGACAAGGACATGCTCAAGGACGTCGAGACCCAGAAGCAGGAACTGCTGTCTCGCATTGCCGTGGTCACCGCCGAAATCGAGAAGGCCAAGAAGGACGCGGCCATCGCCGCCGAGATCGCCAGCCGCGGCAAGGCCGTGCAGCCCATGCTCATCGGCATGTTCAACCCCGTTCCCGGCGCCAAGGGTCCGGACCAAAAGAGCCGCCCTGCCAAGTTCAGGGGCGCGGTCAAGAATTCGCCGGAGTACTGGTGGGGCATGGTGGAGATTGCCAAGGGCGTCCTGAACGACCTGGTCATCACCGTCGATGACAGCCGCCCTGTCCGTGTGTTCAACGAGAACACCAAGTCGGGCAAGGACATTGAGTCCAAGAAGCTCAAGGATCTGGTGAATCGCCAGTACAAGGTGGGCAATTCCTGGCCTGTCATCAACGCTGGAGCCCAGCTGACCTCGGGGAAATACTTCTTTGAGCTGGGCAAGACCAACGACGACGGCAAGTATTCCGGCGACGCAGTCGTCTACAGTTCCTTTGTGGTGAGGATGCGCTGATATGGCTCAGAAAAAGAATGCGATCATCGTGGGGTCCATCGCGGCCCTGGTTTTGGCGGCCACCGCCGCTGTGTTCATGTTCTGGCAGCGGGAGCCCGAGGGCCTCGTGGTGGGTATCTCGAACCTTCCTGACTCCCTGAACCCCGTGCTGGAGCAGAACTTGCAGGGCATGAACGCCAATGAACTGGTGTTCGACGGATTGGCTAACTTCGAGGTCGATGCCGCCTCGGGCAAGCTCAATGCCGAGCTGGCGCTGGCCGACTCCATCAGCCAGGACCCGGCCACCAAGACCACCTACACGGCGGTCCTCAAGGACGTGAAGTGGCACGACGGCACCCCCGTCACCGCCGCCGACGTCGCGTACTCCTTCGCCGCTTACATGGCGCCCGAGAACAAGTCGCCCAAGCGGGACTACCTGAACTCCTTCATTTCGTCGGTCAAGGCGCAGGACGCCAAGACCGTCATCATCGAGTTCCGCAAGCCCATCCCTGAGTTCCGGGCCATCCCGGTGTTGACCTTCAAGATCATCCCCGAGAACTACAAGGGCAACAAACTGTCGACCAATCTTCGTGCCGGCGAGAAGGAGCGGGCCTTCGCGACCGCGCCCGTGGGCACCGGTCCCTTCGTCTTTGACACCTGGGAAATCGGCAAGTGGGTGACCTTCAAGGCCAACCCGAGTTATCTGCGTCACCCCCCGGCCACGTCGAGCCTGGTCCTGCGCAGGGTGCTTGACCCCGTGATCCGGCTCAATGAGTTCCGTGAGGCCCGCATCAACCTGATCCTCGAGACTTCGCCGGCCGACCGGCCCATGGTCGAGAAGATGGGCGGCGTCCAGTTCAGCTCCTTCATGCCATACGCCTTCTATCAGGTCGCGATCAACAGCAAGAACCCCGCCTTCGCCTCGGCCACGGCCCGCTACGCCCTCTCGGCCGCCGTGGACCGCAAGGCCCTGGTTCCCGGGGTCACCGACCGCGACGATCTGACCATCGTCAATGACGGAGCTTTCCCTTCCGACCTGTTCAGCCGCAACTTCGCCGAGTACAACGTGCCTCCTTTCGGGGCCACCCATCCCTACGATGCCGCCACGGCGGTCTCCTTGGCCGAGAAGTCGGGTCTCAAGGGCCGGACCGCCGTGCTGCTGTTCCCCGACTCCCTGGGGGATCTGGGGCAGAAGATGGCCGACAGCTTGGTGGCCCAGTACGCCAAGATCGGCTTGACCGTCGAGGCCAAGCGCACTGGCGACCAGGTGTTCAACCGCCTGGTCTTCAATGAAAAGAAGTATGACTTGGCTCTGGTCTACGCCGAGGGCTTTGACAACCTCTACTCCGACATGGGCAAGTGGTACCGGAGCAATGGTCCCTTGAACGTGACCGGCGTCGCCGACCCGAGCCTGGACGCCCTGTTCCAGACCTGGGACAACACCGTGGTGGCCACCGACTGGATCAAGGTCACGCGTGACCTGCAGACCAAGATCGGCACTCTGCAACCCTCGGTGCCCCTGGTCAGCCTCAAGAAGGACGTCTATTCCCGGGCCATCAATAACATTGTCATCGCCTCGGACAATCCCTTCCTCTCGGTCGAGGCTTGGGCCCAATGAGGTTCCTGCGCTTTCTGGCCCTCGAGCTGGGGTTGCGCGGGGTGGTCTTCACCCTGGTCGGAACCCTGGCCTTGGTGGGCCTTTACCTTGCCTCCGTCGGTGCCTCGGCGGACCTGTACCTCAAGACCTTTGGGGCCTTCTGGTCCATGGTCACTCTGAATCCTGATTTCTCGCTCGAAACGGCGGGGTTCAGTGCCGGGGAGATCATCAGCTCGGGCGCGGCCATCACGTTCCCCTTGGCCTTGGTCTCGTTGCTGTTCCTGGTGGTCATCGCCCTGGTGGGCGCCTCAACCTCGGCCTCGTCGACCTACCTGCGTACCGTGCAGGGAGGGCGCAAGGCTGTCGGGCTGGGTGCCGTGGGCGGCCTGCTCGCCTCGCTCTTGTCGGCGGTTCCGCTCTTCGTCGGGTTCTGGCTGTTGTATGGCGCCTCCGGGATGAATCCCTCCCCCATGCTCATTGCCCTGGTGGTGGTGGTTCTTGGCGGTCTGGGCTGGGACGCTGCCCGGTTCTTGACCCTCGACATGAAGCGCCAGATCGACACGACCCACACCCTGGTGTTCAGCACCCTGGGGCCGGCGGTCGGCCGGGTCCTGCCGCTGCCGGGGACGGTGACCGGCTATCTCCTGAACTCGGCGGCACCCCGGTTCATCCCCTACGTGGCCGGAAAAGTCCCGGCCATCATCGGCGGCGTCACCATCGCCGAGATGGTCTTCAATTTCCCGGGGCTGGGCAGCACGTTGCTGGACGCCCTGGTCAACATGCAAACCGATACCCTGATCGCTGCGGTGTTCGTCCTTCTGGCCGTCAACGCGCTGGTGACCTTCTTGGTCAAGTCGGCCCTCTTTGCCCTGTATCCGCGGTGGTATGAAAAAGCTCTTTGAGATTCTGGGCATGGCCGCCGTGGTGGTCATGCTCACGCCCTTCCTGTTTGCCTGGGTTCCCGGTGCAGGGGAGTGGTCCGTCGGTCTGCCGGCGGCCTATTGGCACAGCCTGGTGACCAGTTTTCGCCAGTTGTCCATCACCCTGGCCTTCACTGTTTTTGTGGCCGGTGCCGTGACCGTGGTCCTGGGTTACTGCTCGATCCTGTGGCCCGTGGTGGGCAAGACCACCGCCGCGGTGCTCGACGCGGTCGAGTCGATCCCCGCCATCCTGGTGGCCCTGTTCTGCTACGCCCCCGTGGCCGTGGCCCTGGCCAGCAATTCGGCGTCGACTTCGACCATTTTGTCCTTGAGCGTCTTCATCTTCGCCGCCACCCTGACGACCCTGCCCGAAGCGGTCCGCGGCGTGGCCTTGCCGCTGGGTGAGCTCTATCACCGCAAGTACTCCGTGTCGCTGCGGTCCTACGGCTTCACCCGGGGGCGGATTCTGGCCGTCCTGTTGAATTCGAAGGACATGCGCGACGTGCTGCGCCGCACCGCCGCCGTGATTCTGCTCAAGACCCTGGTGCTGGATTGCTCATTCAGCTTCATCATCCAGGTGGGCATGGGTGCCAACGGTACACCGGCCCACACCAGTCCCGGCGGCCTGATCGCTGCCTGGCGCATGGTCCTGCTGCGGGACATTGACGGTTCTCGGGTGATGTTCTGGCTTCCGGTCATTCTGTTGGTCATGGTGAGTTTCGCGTTCCTGCTTCTTTTGGGACAAGACAAGCAAAAGGAGCAGCACACATGAACGCTTCCCCCGTCCTCGTCAACAATTTCACGGTCCACCTCAAGGACCGGCTGCTGTTCGACATCGATAGATTTGAGCCCGTCCCCGGTACCTCGACGGTGATCACCGGCACCACGGGTTCAGGCAAGTCGGTTTTCCTCAAGACCTTGGCAGGGCTCCTCTATGGGCCGTTTGCCATGGCTGGCGGAATGAAACTCCATGGCATCGATGCCTATGTCGGCGGCAAGAAGACCAGCCTCGAGACCTGGCGCAGCATCCTCCACGTCGGTCTGACCTTCGTGCCGGCCGAGACGGCCCAAGCCATGAATCCAGCCCTGTCGCTGGAGCAGAACCTCAAGATCATCTGCCCCGAGGCCCGGGATCTGGTCGAACGGCGGCTCAAGGAATACTTCAACCTCGACTTCACCCGCTACGCCAAGCAGTATCCCGACGAAGTCTCCGGTGGTGAGCTCCAGCGCATCACCTTGATGATCCTGCTCTCGCGCAAGGCCGATCTGGTGCTGCTGGACGAGCCCACCGTCAACCTTGACCGGCAATTGCGCAAGCGCTTCATCACCTTCCTCAACGACGAGATCCTGGGCAAGGGCAAGACCATCCTGATGGCCAGCCATGACCTCGACTTCGTTCGGGCCCTGCATCTCGATGTCATCCTGCGCCTCGAGAACCAGAAGCTCATCTCGCTGGACAAACTGCCCGACGACGTCGTGATCGACAAGGAGAAGGACGATGGCACCGGCGCCGCAGGTCTGGACCTGAGGGATGTCAGCCAGCACTACATGGTCCGTGGGGTTTTCGGCGACCGTCCGAGCTGGGCCTACAAGCACCTGAACGTGACCTTCCGCCGCTCCCACATCTATGGCGTCACCGGCCCCTCGGGCTGCGGCAAGACGACCATGATCAAGGCCATCCTGCGGCTCTTGGACGGTACCAGCGGAACCATCGACCTCGGTGGCCAGGATCTGGTCGCCTTGAAACCCCACGAGCGCGGCGGTGACCCCGAAGCCTTCAAGCCCTACCGGCGCAAGATCGCCATCGTTCAGCAGGACTCCCGGTTCTCGTTCTTCCCTGATCTGAAGGTGAAGGATTCCCTCAAGGAGATCGGCAAGGTCTATGGTGATCCAGCCCTCTACGCCGAGGACCGGGTGCAGGCCTTGATGGACAAGATCCAGTTGCGCCGCGTGCTCCTGGACAACCTGCCCCGATCGCTCAGTTCTGGCGAGATGAAGCGCATGGACATCGTCCGTGCCCTGGCTGCCGAGCCCGATGTGATTCTGTTGGATGAGCCCTTTGCCCACATCGACTTCGAGACCCGTGCCCTGGTCATGAAGGCCATCGCCGAGTACTTGAAGCGCAAGGCTGCGATCCTCATCGTGGTCACGCACGAGGACTTCGACCTGCAGTACTTCATCCAGACAGACTACGACTTCTTGAGCCTGGTCGACAACACCCGCCCGGTTTAAGGGGGCGAACGACGCTGGAACGCCGCCCGTCAGCGCTTGGGGTTGGTGGGCGCTTCTTCGACCATGTTGGTGGCCGGCCCTTCCTCGTTGGTGCTCCGGTCCGTCGTGTCGCCATGGCCCCGGTTGCCGTTGCCTGACGTCGGCGCTTTGCCAGGCGAGGCCGCGGGGCGCGGGGGGGCACTGGCTTTGGGCCAGGACGCGGGAGGGGGCGCTGTGCCCGGCGCACCCGTCGTGGCGGGCAAGGGCGCCACAGGGCTGGTGGTGGGGACCGGCGTGGGCACGGGCGAAGTACTGGCTGCGGGCAGGCTGTACTCGACGGCGCGCATGGCCTCAATCTGACCGTTCAATTGCTCGATCTGGCGCTGGCGCTCTTGCAGCTGTTGCGCCAAGCGCTCGTTGGATTCCTGCAGTCGATCCTGCTCAGCGTAGAGTTGTGCCAGTTGTCGCGCGAAGGCCAGTTGCTGGGAGCGCAAAGGGGTGTGCCCGCTCTGGGTCTGGAGGGTTTCCAGGCGTTCGATCTCGCCGGCCAGTTCGGCCGGCCGCAGCGCACACAAGGCCTCGACATAGGCCAGAGCCTCGCGGGCGTTGCTGGGTTCCTTCAGCGGCCACGGCGCGATGGCAGCTGGTTCCGGAGGAGGGTCCGCGGGTGGCGGAACCGCCGCTGCTTGCTTGAAAGGCAGGTCGACCGACAGCGTCCAGTCCGAAGGTGGCCAGAGCCGCGCCGCACAGCCGCTCAGCTGCGCGAGGACCAGGCCCGCCACCAGCCAGCCAGTCACGCGGGCGCGCGCCGCCCAAAGGCAGCGCGGGTCCGAGTCATGCGACGAGTGCAAGAGCAAGGTCATTGGGGAAAGTCGTGAGGCAATTCGCGAGCGCGTGATCCGTCGCCTGTCGTCACATGGCGCGCTCATGTGGTAACTCGATGCGGAAGCAGGCGCCAACAGCCTGCGCGTCGGACCCGGGGGCATCGTCGTCCAGGGCCGCATCATCCAGCAATTTGATGCGACCGCCATGGGCTTCGATGTACTCCCGCACGATGGACAGGCCGATGCCGCTGCCGTGCAAGGCGTGCGCTGCTTGCTGCTCGGGCTGCCGTTGGCCCCGGTAGAAGGGTTCGAAAATGCGCGTGCGGTCCACTTCGGCAATGCCAGGGCCCTGGTCACCGATGTCCAGCAGCACCCAGCCCGGGCGCAGATGGAAACTGAAGTCGATGACCCCGCCCGGGGGCGAGAAGCGGATGGCGTTGGACAGCAGGTTGGCGATGGCGATGGCGATTTTTTCCTCGTCCAGCTGCAGCGTCGGCAAGGTGGTGCTCGCGGTCCGTGAGCCGTCCGAGGATTCCAAGGGGGGGCCCATGCGCACCCGTACCACCAGGCTGCGGCCGCGCCACTGCAGGCGTTGCGCCTCGATCTGCGCGCTGACCAGCGCGTGCAGGTCCACCGGGCGGCGCTTGAGCTGCCGGGCCTCGAAGGCTGCCGCATTGAAGCGCAGCAGCGCTTCGATGCGCTGCTGCAAGGTCTGCGCGTTTTGGTGCAGGATGCGCGCCACTTCCTGCTGGCGCTCGTTGAGCGGGCCGGTCACCCCGTCTTCGAGCAGGGCCACGCCTTCGCGCAGCGCGGCCAGCGGCGTCTTGAGTTCGTGCGAGACATGGCGCAAGAAACGCGCCTTGTCGGCGTCGAGTTCCATCAGCCGCAGGCGCAACCAGTCCAGTTGCAGGCCCAATTGACGCACGTCGCTCGGGCCGCGGATGGTGATGGGCTGGTCGAGCCGGTTTTCCCCCAGTCCCACGATGGCGCGCTCGATCTGTCGTAGCGGCCGGGCCAGCCACAGACCCAGGCCCACGGCCAGGGCCAGGGCCAGGCCCACGGCCACGCTGACCAGGGCACTTAGGTTGCGCTGGCTGCGCGCCAGCCGCTCACGCAGGGCCTCGGCGTTTTGCGTGATCAGTTGTTGCACGCTGCGGCCGAGCTGCTGGGTCAGCAGGTCCATGTCGCGGAAGGCGCGTGCCACGTTGCGTTCGCGGGTCAGGGCCTGCCGCAAGGACGGAGCGCGGCTGGGCGCCATCAGCGCGCGGATACGTCCGTGCTGGGTGCGCCACTCCCCTGCGGCTGCCAGGAGCGCGCCGTAGGCCTGGTCAGTGCCGTCCTGCAGCGCATCGGCGTCGGGCGAGCGGGACTGCGCCGCCGCTTCCAGCAGCAGCTTGAGTGTGTCCTCGGCGGCCTGGGACTCTTCCGTGTAGCGCTGGCGCAGCGGTAGATCGTTGAGGATCAGCGATTGCCGCGCGGCGCGTTCCATCGCGGTCGAGTGCGCGGCCAGGGTCTGGGTGGCGGCGTTCAGACGCAGGGCGCGCGAGGCGCCCTCGCCATGTTCGTTCATCAGCCGGCCCAGCGTGAACACCGCGCTGATGGCCGCGCCGCCTAGCAGCAGGGCGATCAGGATGAACGCCGCCAGCAGCCAGTGCCGGAACGCGGCCAAGCGCAAGAGAGCGGCGAGCTGCATGCGGCTGAGTGGCAGCGGGGGACCGGCCTCAGGCGCCGGCCGTCTGTGCCTGGGCGCTGGCCTCGCGCGCCAGTCGCGTGACGGCGGCCCAGTCGCCACGCGCCAGCACATCGGCGGGCGTGAGCCAGGAGCCACCGACCAGAGCCACATTGGGCAGTTGCAGGAAGGACTGCAGATTGTCGGGGCTGACGCCGCCCGTGGGGCAGAAACGCATCTCGGGCAGCGGACCGGCGAGGGCCTTGAGCATGGCCAGGCCACCGGCCTGGGCGGCGGGGAAGAGCTTGACCAGGCCGTAACCCGCGTCGCGTGCGGTCATCACCTCGCCCGGCGTCATCACCCCGGGCACGAAGGGCAGTTGCGCGGCCTGCACGGCATCCAGCAGGGCGGGCGTCATGCCGGGCGAGAGGGCGAACCGCGCGCCCGCGTCCTTGACCCGCCGTGCTTCCTCGGGGCGTATGACGGTGCCCGCACCCACGCAGAGTCCGGGTGCGTGGCGCGCGGTGGCTTCGATGGCGGCCAGCGCGGCCGGGTGGCGCAGGGTGATCTCGATCACGTCGATGCCGCCCTCCAGCAGGGCGTCGGCCAGGGGAGCGGCCTGTTTCGGGTCGGTGATGACGACCACGGGAACGATGCGGGAACGAAAGGAGGGCAAGGGCAGGGTCATGGTGAAGCGAGACGATAACAAAACACAAAAACCGCAATGGCGACGCATCGCCAGCGCAGGGCGGAAGCCGGTCGGCCTGGGCTCAGCCCAGCAGCGGCGAGGCGCCGGCCTCGGCGCGGCCCGCATGCTGGCGGAAGAGGGCGAACAGGTCGCGGCCCACGCCGCTGTGTTGCGCGGACAGATCGGGCGCGTGCACCCGGCGTGCCGCCAGCTCTTGCTCGGGGACTTCGAGCAGCAGGCGGCCAGCCTCGCAATCGAGGTCGATCATGTCCCCGTCGCGCACGCGCGCGATCATGCCGCCGTCCAGCGCCTCGGGGCTGAGATGGATGGCCGCGGGCACCTTGCCGGAGGCACCGGACATGCGACCATCGGTGACCAGGGCCACCTTGTAGCCCTTGTCCTGCAGCGTGCCCAGCGCCGGGGTCAGCTTGTGCAGTTCGGGCATGCCGTTGGCGCGTGGGCCTTGGTAACGCACCACGGCCACGAAATCGCGTTCCAGTTGGCCTTGTTTGAACAACTCCTGCAGTTCCTGCTGGCTGTCCACAACGACGGCGGGCGCGCGCACGTGGCGGTGCTGGGGTTTGACTGCCGAGGTCTTGACCACCGCGCGGCCCAGATTGCCTTGCAGCAGCTTGAGGCCGCCGTCGGCGCTGAAGGGGTCGGCCACGCCGCGCAGCACGTCGGTGTTTCCCGAAGTCGAGGGCACGGGCCGCCAAGCCAGGGCCGCGTAAGGACCCGCGCCATCTTGCCAGGGCTCCTGGGTGTAAGCCTCCAAGCCCTGGCCCATCACGGTACGCACGTCCGGGTGCAGCAGTCCGGCCGAGAGCAGTTCACGGATCAGGAACCCCATGCCGCCGGCCGCCTGGAAGTGATTCACGTCGGCCGTGCCGTTCGGGTAGATGCGGGTGAGCAGGGGCACGCTGGCCGACAACTCTGCGAAATCGTCCCAGTCAATCAGCACGCCGGCGG
>NZ_JEMG01000001.1:3074310-3415440 GCF_000600295.1 Hylemonella gracilis str. Niagara R | reverse complement strand
CTGTTGGCCGGGTCGCCAGCCGCCGCCTGGGCCAGCGCCACCGCGCGCTGCACGGCCGCGCGCGTGAGCAGTGGACGCAACGTGGTCTGGGGGTTCACGAAGGACGCCCCGGGCAGGTGCAGGCCCATGATTTCCATCAGCATCTGGTTGGAGTTGGCCGTGCCGTAGAACGTACAGGTGCCCGGGCCGTGGTAGGCCGCTTCCTCGGCCTTGAGCAATTCGTCGCGGCTGACCTTGCCCTGTGCGTAGAGTTGGCGTACCTTGGCTTTCTCGTCATTCGGCAGGCCCGAGCTCATGGGGCCCGAGGGCACGAAGACCACGGGCAACTGGCCGAACTGCAGCGCGCCCATCACCAAGCCAGGCACGATCTTGTCGCAGATGCCCAGGCAGAGCGCGGCGTCGAACACATTGTGCGAGAGCGACACCGCCGTGGCCAGCGCGATCACGTCGCGCGAGAACAGCGACAACTCCATGCCCTCATAACCCTGGGTCACGCCATCGCACATGGCGGGCACACCGCCAGCCACCTGGGCCGTGGCACCTGCGGCACGCGCTGCCGCGCGGAGTTGCTCGGGGTAGTTCTCATAAGGCTGATGGGCCGACAGCATGTCGTTGTAGGCGGTAACGATGCCCAGGTTGGGCGCGCGCGCTGCGCGCAGGGTCAGCTTGTCGTTGACAGGCATCGCGGCCCAGGCATGGGCCGCGTTGGCGCAGCCCATGGCCTCGCGGTAGGGACCGGGCTTGCGCGAGCGGGTGACCATGTCCAGGTAGGCGGCGCGGGTCTCGCGGCTGCGTTCGACGATGCGCTCGGTGACGGTCTGGATCGTGGGGTGCAGGGGGATGGGGGCGTTCATGGTTCGTCTCTCTGTTCTGGGCTTCGAATTGGCTCGTTTTGTTTGGGCGTTCAGTCTGTGTGGCTCAATCGGCGTGCCAGACCGCGACCGGTGCGCTGGCGTGGCCTAGCACCAGGGCGATGGGCAGCAAGGTGTCGTGCGCGCCGGCAGGTGCCTTGCGGGTGTGTTCAAGCGCGCGCTGGTAGACCGCCCACTTGGCGGGGCCAGCGATGGACAGGACGGTGTGGCGGCTGTTCAGCAGCGCGGCCAGGTTGAGGCTCAGGCGCGGATGGGGCGCTTGCGTGGGCGTGAGAGCCACCAAGCCGGGCGCGGCGTCGGGCCGCAGCGCCTCGGCCACGCCCGGCGCGTCGGGGAAGAGCGAGGCCGTGTGGCCGTCTTCGCCCATGCCAAGCACGGTCACGTCGGCGGTGAGCGCTGCTTGCGCCGCATGCACCTCGTCCAGGGGCAGGAGGCGCGCGGCAGAGGCTGGGCCTTGCAGCAGATGGGCACGCAGCAGGGTCTCGTTGCGTTCGGCGTGGCCGTCGGGCAGCAGACGCTCGTCCACCAGTTGCACGGCTACCCGCGCCCAGTCCAGCGGCTGCGTGCGCAATTGTTCAAAGAGCGCCACCGGCGAGCGGCCGCCGGACACGCGCAGCAGGGCCTGACCGCGCGCAACCAGCGCGGACTGCAGGCGCGCGGCGATGTCGAGCGCGAGCGCTTCGGCGCTTGCGTGGGGATGTTCCACGGGCATGGGCATCAGCGGTCTCCGTGATGGATGCGGTTTTTTGTGGGGAAAGACAGCTTCATGTTTCCTCGAACCAGGCCAGGCCCTCGCGCGCCATCAGTGCCGAGCTGGCCGCCGGGCCCCAACTGCCCGCGGGGTAGGGTCGGGCGGGTTGGTTGGACGCCTGCCAGCCGCGCTGGATGGGGTCGATCCAGCGCCAGGCGGCTTCCAACTCGTCACGCCGCATGAAGTGCGTCAGGCGGCCATGCACCACGTCCATCAGCAGGCGCTCGTAGGCTTCGGCGCGGCGTCGGCGCGAGGCCGATTGCAGGTCCAGCCCCAGGTCCACGCGCTGCATGCGCATGCCGCTGCCGGGCTCCTTGACCATCATCTGCAGCTGGATGGATTCCTCCGGCTGCAGGGTGATGACCAGGCGGTTGGGCTGCGCGTCGGGTTGGTCCGAGAACACCGAGAAGGGGGGCTGCGCGAACTCAATGATGATCTGGCTGCGCCGATGCGGCATGCGCTTGCCCGTGCGCAGGAAGAAGGGCACATGGGCCCAGCGCGGGTTGCGCACATGGGCCTTGAGCGCGACGAAGGTCTCGGTCTGGCTGTCAGCGGGCACGCCTTGTTCCTGCCGGTAGCCGGGCGCGGCCTGTCCCTCGGCGTGGCCGGCCGTGTATTGGCCGCGCACCGTGTCGCGCAGGATGTCGGCTTGCGTCAGGGGCTGGAGCGAGCGCAGCACCTTGAGCTTTTCGTCACGCACGTCATCGGGGTCGAGCGAGAGCGGCGGCTCCATGGCCACGATGCACATCAGTTGCAGCAGGTGGTTCTGCACCATGTCGCGCAGCGCGCCGGTCTGGTCGTAGAAACCGGCGCGGCTGCCCACGCCCACCGACTCGGCCACGGTGATCTGCACGCTGCGGATGTTGGGGCCGCGCCAGAGCGGCTCGAAGATGGCGTTGCCAAAGCGCAGCACCATGAGGTTCTGCACCGTCTCCTTGCCCAGGTAGTGGTCGATGCGGTAGATCTGTCGCTCGGCGAAGTAGCGGGCCACTTCGTCATTGATGGCACGCGCCGAATCGAGGTCATGGCCCAGGGGCTTTTCCAGCACCACGCGTGCTTCGTCGTTGATCAGGCCCTGCGCGGCCAGCTGGGCGCAGATGGGCGCGAAGAGGTCTGGCGCGGTCGCGAGGTAATAGACGCGCTGGGCTGCGCGCGCGCAGCAGGCGCGCAGCGCGGTGAAACTCTCGGGCCGGGTCGCGTCCACGGTGGCGAAGTCCAGCCGCGCCAGGAAACCGCTCCAGGCCGCGGCATCCAAGGCGTTCTCGGGGATGAAGGGGCGAGCGCGCTCGGCGACGAAGGTCGCGTAGTCCGACGTGGTCCAGGGCTGGCGTCCGACGCCCACGATGCGTGCCTCGGCCGGCAGGCGGCCGTGCAGGTGGGCCATGTAGAGCGCGGGGATCAGCTTGCGCAGCGCCAGGTCGCCGGCGCCGCCGAAGATGACGAGGTCCAGGGGCAGTGGGTGTTCGGTCTTGGTGTTCATGCGAGGGTTCAGGTCACGGGGCAAACCGCATCTTGGCATGGGCCGGGCCGGCTGTCAGGAACTGGCACGCACCACCACTTCGTAAGGCAGGCGCACGCTGTGCTGGGTGGGTTGGCCGCCGCGCATCAGTTGCAGCAGCATCTGCGCGCCGGCCTCGCCGATGGCCCAGCGCGGCGTGCGCACCGTGGTCAGCGGCGGCAGCATCTGGGCGCTGCCGGCGAGGTCATTGAAGCCGGCGATGGCCAGCCGCTGCGGGACGGGTAGTCCCAGACGTTGCGCGGCCAGCAGACCGCCCTGCGCCAGATCGTCATTGCAGAAAAAGACGGCGTCCACGTCCGGCTGTTCGCGCAGCAGTCGCTCCAGCAGCTCGGCGCCCAGTGCCAGGGAAGAACGCGCCGAACTCAGCAGCTCCAGCGCGGGGTCGTGCAGGCCGACGGCGCGCAGGCAGCGGCGGTAGCCCTCGGCGCGCTGCAGGGTGCGCGGGTCGAGCTGGGCGGCAATGAAGGCGATGCGTTTGCGCCCGCGCGACAACAGGTGCTCGGTCATTGCGGCGCCGGCGTCCTGCTGCGAGAAGCCTGCGCAATAGACCTGGGGCGCGTCGGTGACTTCCATCAAGTGCACGCAGGGCACCCCGCTGGCCGCGATCAGTTGGCGCGCGGTCTCGGTGCGGTCAAAGCCCGTGACCAGCAGGCCGGCCGGGCGCAACGCGAGGTAGCTGCGCAGCAGCGCTTCTTCCTCCTCGGCGTCGTAGTGGGTCACGCCGATCAGCGGCTGGTACCCCGCCGGGAACAGGGTGCGGTGCACGGCTTCGAGTACATCCACGAACAGGGTGTTGGACAGCAGGGGTACGAGCACAGGCACCTGGGTGCCGCGTTGCGTGGCCAGGGCGCGGGCTGCGGGGTCCGGCACATACCCCAGGCGCTGCGCCGCTTCCCGCACACGGGTTGCCAGATCCGGGGCCACGCCGCGCTCTCCGCGCAGCGCGCGCGAGGCGGTGATGGGGCTGACGTCGGCGGCTTGGGCCACGTCGTTGAGGGTGACGCGACCGCTGGAACGGCTGCGGCGCGGGTGCTGGCTCAAGGGTTATCCCTGCGAATTTGGAAAGCGCGACTGCGGTAGGATAGCGCTACCAACACGGGAATACAAGGCTGCCAGGCCGCGTAAACCGGTCTCTCAGGGTTTTCATCCGGATTTCTCGACTCAGCTTCATGCATTTGCGCGGCAGGCACTTGGCCTGCCGTTTTGACAGAGCATGGGACAGCGCTACCAAATCATGTCCGACACACCCTCCTCCGCACCCGATGCCGGGTCCGCACCGCAACACCTCGTGGTGATGGGCGTGGCCGGCTGTGGCAAATCCAGCCTGGCGCAGGCCGTGGCCCGTGAAATGGGCTGGCGTCTGCACGAGGGGGACGACTACCACTCGCCCGAGAACGTGCGCAAGATGCGCGCGGGCATCCCCTTGACCGATGACGACCGTGCGGGCTGGCTGGAGCGCCTGGGTCAACTGCTCGCCGCCGAACCCGGTGCGGTGCTGACCTGTTCCGCGCTGCGCCGCGTCTACCGGGATCGCCTGCGGGCCGCCGCGCCCGGCCTGCGCTTCGCCTTCATGGGCCTGGACCAGGACGCCGCGCGCCAGCGCGTGGCAGCGCGGCCCGGCCATATCTTTCCGGTGAGTCTGGTGGCGAGTCAGTTCCAGACCCTGGAAGACCCCAGCGGCGAAGCGGGCGTGTTGACGCTCGACGCCCTGCAGCCGCTGGACCTGCTGTGCCGCCAGGTCTGTGACTGGCTGCGCCAGCCCACGCCCCAGACCGGAGCGCCCCAGGCATGAACCACGACGCCTCCACCCCGGCCCCGTCCGCCTTCCAGAAGTTCAGCAGCCTGCTCATGGCCCTGTGCCTGGCCGTGATGGCCTTGGCGGTCTTCATCAATGTGGTGTTGCGCTACGGCTTCGGCAGCGGCGTGGCGGCCAGCGAAGAACTCTCGCGCCTGCTTTTCGTCTGGCTGGTGTGCATCGGTGCGGTTCCGGCCTACGCGCGCGGCGAACACATGGCATTCACCGCCTTGGTCCGGCGTTTTCGCCATCGCGCGGTCATGCCTTGGCTGGCGCGGCTCATCCATGCGCTGGTCGCACTGGCCTGCGCCATGCTGGCTTGGGGTGCCTGGCAACAGGTGCTGGTGGGCATGAGCAGCCACAGCGTGGTGCTGCGTTATCCCGCAGCCTTGTTGCCCTTGCCGGCCTTGTTGTGCAGCGTGGCCATCGGCCTGATGGCCTTGCGCAACCTGGTGCGTGGGCAGTTGCCGGATTTCGGTCATGAAGCCGAAGTGGAGTGAGTGGTGAGTCTCGAAGCGCAAGCCTTTCTTGTTTTCTGCCTGGGCATGGTGTTCTTCATGGGCCTGGGCGTGCCCATGGCCTTTGCCCTGGTGCTGACCGGCGCGGGCATGGCATGGACGCTGGACTTCTGGGACACCCAGTTGCTGGCTCAGAACCTGGTGGCTGGCATCGACAGCTTCCCGCTGCTGGCCGTGCCTTTCTTCATCCTGGCGGGCGAGCTGATGAACGCGGGCGGGATCAGCCGCCGCATCATCGAGATGGCGCGCGCTTGGGTGGGCCACATCCGTGGCGGTCTGGGTTTCGTGACCATCGGCGCGGCCATGCTGATGGCCAGCATGAGCGGTTCGGCCCTGGCGGACACTGCGGCCTTGGCCACCATCCTGCTGCCGATGATGAAGTCGCATGGTTACCCCATGGGCCGCTCGGCCGGCCTGATGGCCGCGGGCGGCATCATCGCGCCCATCATCCCGCCGTCCATGCCCATGGTGATCTATGGCGTGACGACCAACACCTCGATCTCCCAGCTGTTCCTCGCGGGCCTCGTGCCCGGCATCATCATGGGCCTGGGCCTGGTGATCGCCTGGCGCATTGAGAGCACGCGTTTGACTGGCGTGCAGCGCGACGAGCCCATGCCCTACAAAGCACGCCTGCGTGCGACCGGCAAGGCCTTTTGGGCCCTGCTGATGCCGGTCATCATCATCGGTGGCATGAAAACCGGCGTGTTCACGCCGACCGAGGCGGCGGTGGTCGCGGCCTTCTACGCCCTGGTCGTCGCCACCCTGGTGCACCGTGAAATGAGCCTGACGCAGTTGCATGGTGTGCTGGCCCGCGCGGCCAAGACCACGGCCATCGTGATGTTCCTGTGCGCGGGCGCGCAAGTCGCCAGCTACATGGTCACGCTGGCCGACTTGCCCGCCGTGCTGACCGGCTGGCTCGGCGGCCTGACCGAGAACCCCAAGCTGTTGATGCTGGTGATGATGGGCGTGCTGGTCCTGATTGGCACCGCGCTGGACTTGACGCCCACCATCCTGATCTTCGCGCCCGTCATGCTGCCCATCGCGGTCAAGGCCGGCATCGACCCGGTGTACTTCGGCCTGATGTTCGTGCTCAACGGCACCATCGGCCTGATCACCCCGCCCGTGGGCACCGTTCTGAATGTGGTGGCGGGCGTGGGCCGCATGCGGCTGGACGAGGTGATCCGCGGAGTCAGTCCTTATCTGGTGGTCTACCTGGCCATCCTGCTGCTCTTCATCGCTTTCCCGCAGATCGTCACCGCGCCCGTTGCCTGGCTGCGCTGACGACTTTCATTTCTCTCAATGCTTCTAGGAGACTCCCCATGAAATTGATTCGACGCACCTTGCTCGCCGTCACCTCGGCCGCGCTGCTGGCCGCGCCCCTGGCTGGTTTCGCGCAGGACGTGAAGTCGCGCATCATCCGCTTCGGCTACGGCCTGAACGAGCAGTCCAACCAGGGCCGCGCGGTCAAGGTCTTCGCCGACGAGGTGGCCAAGGCGTCCAACGGCAAGCTGCGCTTGCGCGCGGTCGGCGCTGCAGCCCTGGGCTCGGACGTGCAGATGCAGCAGGCCCTGATTGGCGGCGCGCAGGAAATGATGGTGGGCTCCACCGCCACCCTGGTCGGCATCACCCAGGAAATGGCGCTGTGGGACACGCCTTTCCTCTTCAACAACACCCAAGAAGCCGACGCCGTGCTGGACGGTCCGGTGGGCCAGAAGGTGATGGACAAGCTGCAGGAAAAGGGCCTGGTCGGCCTGGTCTACTGGGAAAACGGCTTCCGCAACCTGACCAACAACAAGCGCCCGGTCACCAAGGTGGAGGACATGGACGGCATCAAGCTGCGCGTGATGCAGAACAACGTCTTCCTCGACAGCTTCAAGATGCTGGGCGCCAACGCCGTGCCCCTGCCTTTCTCCGAGCTGTTCAGCGCGCTGGAGACCAAGACGGTCGACGGTCAGGAGAATCCCTACAACACCATCTTGTCGAGCAAGTTCTACGAAGTCCAGAAGTACCTGAGCGTGACCAATCACGTCTACAGCCCCTGGATCGTGACCGTCAGCAAGAAGTGGTGGGACACCCTGTCCAAGGATGAGCAGAAGATCCTGCTCGACGCCGCGAAGAAGAGCCGTGACTTTGAGCGCAAGGACACCCGCGCCGAGGCCGCCCAGGCTCTGGCGGATCTGCGTGCCAAGGGCATGCTGATCAACGAGCTGACCCCGACCGAAACCGACCGCATGCGTGCGCGCCTGACCCAGGTGAACGCCAGCATCGCCAGCAGCGTGGGCCAGGCCCTGTGGGACGAGACCCAGGCCGAACTCAAGCGCCTGCGCGCGAAGAAGTAAACCGCTCCCAGGTTTGCCCCAACCGCCCGCCGCGCACCGCGCCGGGCGGTTTTTTCTTGCGCGGGACCGTCTTGCCTGGACGGTCGTCGCAGAGGAACCCGCGCCCCGTTGCGGCACGCAGGACCTTCATGCGCGGGCGCCCGAGGTCATGCGCTCCTGGTACTCGCGCGGCGTGCAGTCAAGCTCACGACGGAAGACGGCGTACATGTACTGCAGCGTGGTGAAGCCGCTGCGCACGGCGACGTCGGCGCTGGACGCGTCGCGCCGCGCGAGCATCTCCTTGGCGACGTCCAGCTTGTGGTTGAGGATCGCCTGGTGCACGGTGCAGCCCAGGTCGCGGCGGAAATGGTCTTCCAGCGCCGAGCGCGAGATGCCCACGTAAGCGGCCACCTGCTCGGTCTTGATGCCCTGGCAGGCGTACTGCCGGATGAAGTGGCGCGCGCGCATCACATGAGGATTCGACAGGGGTTGATGGCGCGAGGATGCGAGCGCGTTGATGCCCACCGGCGGAATGAGGACCCGGTGCCCGGGCAGTCGCACGCCGCCCAGCATCTGATGCAGGAGGTGCGCGGCGGTGCGACCCATTTCCTCGGTGCTTTGGATGACGGAGGACAGCGGGATGCGCCCGAGGGTACGCGCCAGCGGGTCGTTGTCGATGCCGATGATGGCGACTTGGTCGGGGACGGCGAGATCGGCAAGCAGGCATGCCTGCAGCAGATGGCGCGCGCGCGCGTCGTTGACGGCAATGATGCCGACCGGCTTGGGCAGGGCCCGCAGCCACTCGATCAACTGGGCGCTGGCCTGGTTCCAGGCCATTGCGCTGGTGAGCAGGCCACGGTAAATCTCCTCGCGCGTGCGCGCGCCGGGCTCATCGGTCTGACGCAGCCGCAGATAGATCCGTTCGCGTTCCTGTGCCCAGCGGTAGCCCGCCGCTTCAGGCAGGCTGTAGAGCGCGAAGTTCTGCAGACCCGATGCGATCAGGTGGTTGTAGGCCAGCGATATCAGTTGCGCGTTGTCGATCGCGACGTAGGGGTGCTGACTCGGATAGGCCGCCGGGTCTTCGTAGGACGCACCGATCGCGACGATGGGCAGGCGGCAGTGTCGCAGGGCTTCGGCGACGGCGGGGTCGTCGAAGTCGGCGATGATGCCGTCGCCATCGAAGTGCTCGATGCCGGCGAGCCGGCAGTGGTAATCGTCCTCGAGAAACAGGTCCCAGGTGACGCGCGTCGAACGCAGGTAGTCGCCAATGCCGACGATGACTTCCCGGTCATAGACCTTGTTCGCGCTGAACAGAAGCGCGATCCGATGGATGCGCGGATGCGCGGGCGAGTGGCTGTGCATGGTGGCGGACGCGGTCTCGCTGTACATCGACTTGTCTCCGTGGAGGGCCAGGCGCGGCTCGGAGGCCATGCGTTCTTCTTGTTAGTACCTAGGTGGAACTACCAATTCGGTTGGCTGGGCCCAGGCGTCGACCGCGATGATAAATAAACATTAGATTCTTTGGCCGATTTCACAATCGACCCCGCGAAAGGGGAGGGCTACGATGAAGACGCTCTGCGTGGTGTGTCCCTGAAGGACCGCGAGCGACGGGGGCGGATTCTCACGCGGCGTTGCGCCGCATGCCGGGTCCGCGCTTGCAGTGATGACCGATGCATCGGTCCATCGATCCCTACAAACAGGAGTGAGACAAATGATCTTCAACAAACGTCGCACCGTATTGGGTGCACTGGTGTGCGGCGCGGTCCTCACCGGCTCGCTGCTGGGTCCCTTGGCGCATGCCAGCAAGGAGCGCCCGGAAATCGGTTTCAGCATCGACGACCTGCGCGTCGAGCGCTGGGCGCGTGACCGTGACTACTTCGTAGCCGCGGCCACCCAGCTCGGCGCCAAGGTGTCGGTGCAATCGGCCGATGCCAACGAGGCACGCCAGATCGCCCAGATCGAGAACATGATTTCGCGCGGTATGGACGTGATCGTGATCGTGCCCTTCAACTCCAAGGCCCTGACCAATGTCGTGGCCGAGGCGAAGAAAGCTGGCATCAAGGTATTGTCTTATGACCGCCTGATCCTGGACGCCGATGTCGATGCCTATATTTCCTTCGACAACCACAAGGTCGGTGAAATGCAGGCACAAGGCGTCTTCAACGCGCGTCCGAAGGGCAACTACTTCCTGCTGGGCGGCTCGCCGACCGACAACAACGCCAAGATGCTGCGCGAAGGCCAGTTGAAGGTGCTGCAACCCGCGATTGACCGGGGCGACATCAAGGTGGTCGGCTCACAGTGGGTGCCCGAGTGGAGCCCGTCGACCGCGCTCTCCATCATGGAGAACGCGCTGACGGCCAATGGCAACAAGATCGACGCCGTGGTTGCCTCGAACGACGGCACGGCTGGTGGCGCGATCCAGGCGCTGGCCGCGCAACGCCTGGCCGGCAAGGTGCCGATCTCGGGCCAGGATGCCGATCTGGCCGCCGTCAAGCGCCTGCTGGCCGGTACGCAGACCATGACGGTCTACAAGCCGCTCAAGCAGATCGCGAGCACGGCGGCCCAGCTGGCGGTGGACCTCGCCAAGGGCGTCAAGCCGTCCTACAACGCCCAGTACGACAACGGCCGCAAGAAGGTCGACACCGTGCTCCTGCAACCGACCGTGCTGACCAAGGCGAACATCGATCTGGTCGTCAAGGATGGTCTCTACACCCAGGCGCAGATCAGCGGCAAGTGATCCGTTGCTTCTGATCGTTGGGTGGGTGCGTCCTGTCATGCACCCACCCTCCTTTATGCGTGGAGAACAGCATGGCACAAGCTTTGTTGGCGATGCGTGGCATCGTCAAGGCGTTCGCGGGCGTCAAGGCGTTGGACGGCATCGACTTGACGGTGATGCCGGGTGAGTGCGTGGGTCTGTGCGGCGAGAACGGCGCGGGCAAGTCCACGCTGATGAAAGTGCTGTCGGGTGTCTACCCGCATGGCAGTTGGGACGGTGAAATCCTTTGGGACGGGACGCCGCTGCAGGCGCGGGGCATCCGTGACACGGAACGGGCCGGCATCGTCATCATCCACCAGGAGCTGATGCTGGTGCCCGAACTGTCGGTGGCCGAGAACATTTTCCTGGGCAACGAGATCACGCTGCCCGGTGGGCGCATGAACTATGACGCGATGTACCAGCGCGCCGATGAGTTGCTGCGCGGGCTGAATATCCAGGGCATCAACGTGGCCCAGCCGGTCATGAACTATGGCGGCGGGCATCAGCAACTGATCGAGATTGCCAAGGCGCTGAACAAACGGGCCCGGCTGTTGATCCTGGACGAACCCTCGTCCTCGCTGACGGCCACCGAGATTCACATCCTGCTGGACATCGTGCGGGACTTGAAGAAACGTGGCGTCGCCTGCGTGTACATCTCGCACAAGCTCGACGAGGTGGAGGCGGTGTGCGACACCGTCACGGTGATCCGCGATGGTCGGCATGTGGCCACGGCGCCGATGCATACCTTGACCACCGACCGCATCATCACGCAGATGGTGGGGCGTGAAATCAGCAACCTGTTTCCGCGCGAGCCGCACGAGATCGGCGAGGTCGTTTTCGAGGCGCGCCACGTGACCTGCCACGATGCCAACAATGCGCAGCGCAAGCGCGTGGACGATGTTTCCTTCAGTCTGCGCCGTGGCGAGATTCTCGGCGTGGCCGGCCTGGTCGGCGCGGGCCGGACCGAGCTGATGCAGGCCGTTTTTGGCGCCTATCGTGGCGCGAGCCGCGCGCAAGTGCTGCTTGATGGCAAGCCGGTGAAGATCCGCGCACCGCTGGACGCGATTCGCGCGGGCATCGCGATGGTGCCGGAAGACCGCAAGCAGCACGGCATCGTGCCGCTGATGAGCGTCGGGCACAACATCACCCTGGCCGTCTTGCAGCGCTTCGCGCACGGCGGGCGCATCGAGGCCTCGGCGGAGCTGGACACCATACGCGTCGAAATGCAGCGCTTGTCGGTGCGCGCCGCGCACCCCATGCTGCCGATCGCGAGCCTGTCGGGCGGCAACCAGCAAAAAGCCGTGCTCACGCGCATGCTGCTGACCCAGCCGCGTGTGCTCATCCTCGACGAGCCGACGCGCGGCGTCGACGTGGGCGCGAAGTACGAAATCTACAAATTGATCTTCCGCCTCGCGCGCGAGGGCATGGCCATCATCGTCGTGTCGTCCGAGCTGCCCGAGGTGCTCGGTCTCAGCGACCGCGTGCTGGTGATCGGCGAAGGCGAGTTGCGTGGTGATTTCGTCAACGAGAACCTGACGCAGGAAGACATTCTGACTGCCGCGATCCAACCGGCGCGGCGTTCCCATGGCAGTGAAGTGATGGCAGCATGACCCCTGAAACCTTGTCCCCCTCGGCCCCGGCGCTGCAAGAAGCCGCTGGCGGCTCCGCGCCCCGTCCGCAACAACTGTTCATGCGCTACAAGATCCTGGCCTTGCTGATTGCCGTGGCCGTGATCTGGATTTTCTTCTCGGTGATGACCGATGGCGCCTTCATCACACCGCGCAATGTGTCTAACCTGCTGCGGCAGATGTCGATCACCGGCATGCTGGCCTGCGGCATGGTCTTCGTGATCATCGCGGGGGAAATCGACTTGTCGGTCGGCGCGCTATTGGGCCTGCTGGGCGGCTTGGCCGCCATCCTGGACGTGGTCTTCGGCTGGCCGATCTGGTACACGGTGCCGACGGTGCTGTTGCTGGGAACGGCGGCCGGTCTGTTCAACGGCTGGTTGTCCACCTACGGCGGCATTCCCTCCTTCATCGTGGGCCTGGGCGGCATGCTGGCTTACCGTGGCATCCTGCTCGGCGCCACGGGTGGCTCGACCATCGCGCCGGTCTCGGAGGAGTTTGTCTTCATCGGCCAGGGCTACTTGCCTCAGCTGTTGGGTCATGTCCTGGCCGTGCTGCTCTTCGTGCTGCTGGCGGCGCTGACGATCATGCGCCGACGCAGCCAGCAGCGATATGAGCTGGCGGTCGCGCCGATCTGGCAAGACGTCGCCAAGGTCGTCGTCATCGGCGTCCTGATCGCAGGTTTCATGACCATGCTGGACCAGTACGGCGGCATCCCCGTGCCGGTGTTGCTCCTGCTCGTGATGCTCGGTGTTTTTTCCTGGATCGCCACGCAGACCGTGTTTGGCCGACGCATCTATGCCGTGGGCTCCAACCTGGACGCCACGCGCCTGTCGGGCATCAACACCGACCGTGTGAAGCTGGCGGTCTTCGGTCTGATGGGGCTGATGTGCGCCTTCGCCGGCATGATCAACACCGCGCGCCTGGCGGCCGGTTCCCCGTCGGCGGGGTCGCAGGGGGAACTCGACGCAATCGCCGCCTGCTTCATCGGCGGCACCTCGATGCGTGGCGGCTCCGGCACCGTCTACGGCGCGCTGATCGGCGCGCTGGTGATGGCCAGCCTGGACAACGGCATGTCGATGCTCGATGTCGACGCTTACTGGCAGATGATCGTCAAAGGCGCGATCCTGGTGCTGGCCGTCTGGGTCGACGTGCTCTCCCGGTCGAGCCGAGCCTGATACGCGACAAAGCGCTTGTTCCTGCTCTCTACTCCCGATATCTGATCACTGACGACTGTGACTGTACCCATGGCTTATGCAATCTATCCAACGCTGCTAGACAAGAACGTGGTGGTCACGGGCGGCGGCAGCGGCATCGGCGCCGCCATCGTGGAGGCTTATGTGCAACAAGGCGCGCGCGTCACCTTTCTGGACGTGGCCCGCGCGGATTCCGAAGCTTTGGTTGCCTCCTTGGCCGGGGCACGCAACGCACCAGTGTTCCGCTACTGCGACCTGACCGATATCCAGGCTCTGAACGCGACGTTCGCCGAGATCGAGGCGCAGACCGGGCCGGTCGAAGTGCTCGTCAACAACGCGGCCAATGACGACCGCCATCGACCTGGCGAGATCAGCGCCGCCTATTGGGACCAGCGCATCCAGGTCAACCTGCGGCATCAATACTTCTGCGCGCAGGCCGTGATGGGTGGCATGAAGCGACTGGGGCGCGGGGTGATCTTGAACCTGGGATCGATCTCCTGGCATCTCGCGCAAGCGGACCTGTCGATCTACATGACGGCCAAGGCGGGCATCGAGGGCATGACGCGGGGACTGGCGCGTGATCTCGGTGGCCACGGCATCCGCGTCAACTGCATCGTGCCCGGCGCGGTGCGCACCCCCCGCCAGATGAAGCTGTGGCAAACCCCCGAGAGCGAGGCACAGTTGCTTGCCACCCAGTGCCTGCACAAGCGCGTGGATTCCGTGCATGTGGCGCGCATGGCGCTGTTCCTGTCCTCCGACGACGCCGAGTGCTGCACCGCGCGCGAGTATTTCGTCGATGCCGGCTGGTTCGGCGGCTGATGTGAACCCGCTGCATCACCTGCGGCCCGAGTGCCTGTGGCCCGTCGCTGCGACCCTCGGGGAAGGGGTGGTGTGGCATGCGCAGGAGCATGCCGTCTTTTTCGTAGACATCAAGCAACGCAAGCTGCATCGACTCGACACGGTGACTGGCGCACGGCGCAGCTGGGATGCGCCGGGGCAGATCGGTTTTGCCCTGCCGCATGTCCGCGGCGGCCTGATCTGCGGGGTGCAGGGTGGCCTGCATCGTTTTGATGCGCGCAGCGGGACATTCACGCTTTGCCTGCCGGTGGAGGCTGATCTGCCGGGTAATCGGCTCAACGATGGTCATGTCGATGCCGAGGGCGCGCTCTGGTTTGGCTCGATGGACGATGCCGAAAGCGAGGTCACAGGAGCGCTCTACCGCGTCGGGGCCGACGGCCAGCTGAGCGTTCGCGACCGCGCTTATGTGATCACGAATGGACCGGCCCGCAGCCCCGATGGCGGGACGCTCTATCACAACGACACGCTGCAGCGCGTGGTGTACGCTTTTGATGTGGGGCCTGAGGGCGTGCTGAGCCGCAAACGTGTGTTTGCCCGCATGGAAGGCAGTGGCTATCCCGATGGCATGGCCGTGGACAGCGAGGGAAGTCTGTGGGTCGCGCTGTTTGGCGGTGCACGCATTGAGCGGTTCGCGCCGGATGGCAGCCGGCTCGGTGCGGTTGCTTTCCCCTGTTCGAACATCACCAAGCTCGCGTTTGGCGGTGACGACTTGCGCACGGTCTATGTGACCACCGCCCGCAAGGGGCTGGACGACGCGGCCTTGGCGCAGCAGCCCCTGGCGGGCAGCCTGTTCACGTTTCGGGCGGACGTGGCGGGGCTGGCGCCCACGCTGTGCAGCGCCCCCTTGGGCTTCTGACAGCTCAAGCCTGGGTGGCCGTTTCCTTCGTCAGCACCTCGCCCCGCAGCGAGTGCGAGTAGGCCTGGGTGATCTTCACATCCATCATCTGGCCGATCAGCCGTGAAGTGGCAGCCTGCATGGCCGGCCCGGCGGAGAAGTTCACCGCACGGTTGCACACGGTCTTGCCGGTCAGTTCACCCGGGTCCTTGCGCGAGGGGCCTTCGACCAGGATGCGCTGCGTCGTGCCCACCAGCTTCTGGCTCAGGCGCCGCATATTGCCGTCGATCAGCGCCTGCACTTCCTGCAGGCGGCGCAGCTTGACCGCGTGCGGCGTGTCGTCCTGCAGATTGGCCGCGGGCGTGCCGGGGCGGGGGCTGTAGATGAAGCTGAAGCTGTTGTCGAATTCCATGTCCTCGATCAGCTTGAGCGTCCTGGCGTGGTCGTCTTCCGTCTCGCCGGGAAAGCCGACGATGAGGTCGGTGGCCAGCGCCAGGTCCGGCCGCACGGCGCGCAGCTTGCGCACCGTGCTCTTGTATTCGAGCGACGTGTAGCCGCGTTTCATCGCCATCAGGATGCGGTCGCTGCCGTGCTGCACTGGCAGGTGCAGGTGGCTCACCAGCTTCGGAATGCGGGCGTAGGCCTCGATCAGGCGCGGCGTGAATTCCTTGGGGTGGCTGGTGGTGTAGCGGATGCGTTCTATGCCGGGCATCTCCGCCACCAGTTCGATCAGCGCGGCGAAGTCCAGCCCGTCCTTGTTCCAGGCGTTGACGTTCTGGCCCAGCAGGGTGATTTCCTTCACACCCTGCGCGGCCAGGCCGGCCACCTCGGTCAGCACGTCGTCCAGCGGGCGGTGAACTTCCTCGCCGCGCGTGTAGGGCACGACGCAGTAGCTGCAGTACTTGGAGCAGCCTTCCATGATGCTCACGAAAGCGCTCGCCCCCTCATTGCGCGCGGGGGGCAGGTGGTCGAACTTCTCGATCTCGGGGAAGCTGATGTCCACCTGGGGACGCTTCTGCACCTCGCGGGCGGCGAGCAGCTCGGGCAGGCGGTGCAGGGTCTGTGGACCGAAGACCACGTCCACGTAAGGCGCGCGGGCGATGATGGCTTCGCCCTCCTGGCTGGCGACGCAGCCGCCGACGCCGATCTTCACGCCCTTGGCTTTGAGGTGCTGCACGCGCCCCAGGTCGGAGAAAACTTTCTCTTGCGCCTTCTCGCGCACCGAGCAGGTGTTGAAGAGGATCAGGTCGGCCTGCTCCACGTCGTCGGTCTTTTCATAACCCTGGGCCGCGCCCAGCACGTCGGCCATCTTGTCCGAGTCGTACTCGTTCATCTGGCAGCCGAAGGTTTTGATGAAAACTTTCTTGCTGGGCGCGGCGGGGAGGCTGGCGGATGTGGCTGGGGTGTCCGAGCGGTTCATGGTGTGTATCCAGAGGCTGGGTCGTCAACGGAAAGCGAACCCGCCATGATACCGGGGCGGAGGCCGACGCGCTCGGTGCCTCTGGTGATTGGGCTATAATGCGCGGCTCTTGGAGGTGTAGCTCAGTTTGGTCAGAGCGCAGGATTCATAACCCTGAGGTCGGCGGTTCAACCCCGCCCACCTCCACCAGGATAGACAAAGCCAGCCGTCTCGCGACGGCTGGCTTTTTGTTTTTCCGGAGGGTTCCGGTCGCAGCGATGGGTATGGAGTTTGCTTGCTGGATGGTGTGGGCCCCAAGTGGTGCCTGCATGTTCGGCAATTGGAGTATGTGATGAAGCTGCAACTCTTCCAGCGTCTGTTCATCCTGATCAGCGCCCTCGTCCTGGCCGGCTGCGCGAGCACCATGGACTGCCCCAGCGTGCTACCCAACGCCAGTTATACCGGCCCTTACAAGGGGGTGGACAACAAGCTGAGCGTGGCCGATCTGAGCCGTGACCTGCATTGCGCTCAGACTTTCAAGACCACCAAGTACCCGGGTGGTTTTGTCTCCATCTACGGCAGTTCACGCATCGGCGAAGCCAGCCGTCTGCCCGACCCGGCGCTGGCCCGGCAGAGCGAGGCGCTGTATGCCGACGTGATGGCCTTTGCCGAGACCTGGACACGCAAACACGGCAAGCACTACCCCGTGATGACGGGCGCCGGGCCGGGGCTGATGGAGGCGGGCAGCCGCGGTGCGCTCCAGGCGGGTGGCCCCAGCATCGGTTACACCACCTATTACGATCCGCCGCCGCGTGGTGACGCGACCAAGGTGTTCTGGAAGTACAAGGGCCAGGACTTGATCACTGATGGCCTGATCTTCTCCAGCGTTGGCATCCGCGAGTACGCCATGTTCCTGCATTCAGCGGCCATCGTGATTGGCCCCGGCGGTACCGGGACCGAGTGGGAGCTGTTCCAGATATTGGAAATGACCAAGAGCGACCAGTTGCAGCCCGTGCCCATCTATCTGGTGGGCAACAAGGATGTGCACTGGAAGAGCTTCTACGACCGGCTGGACGATATGATCCGCCGCGGAACCATCCGACAGGGTGAGGTGACACGGCATTTTGAGCATGTGGAACGTGCCGTGGACCTGCTGCCCTTGCTGGAAAAACGCCTGCGCTTGCCCTGAAGGGTTCGCTGCGCTCAAATCCGTTTGCTTACGGCATTGCGGCGCCAACCGCGCGGCGAACCGGCACACCTTCGATGTTTGCCCCATCGAGGCAGTGGACATTGATGCCCAGGTTGTCGGGTGTCACCCGCTTGCGGTGGAAGGGATAGATCCCGCACACCTTGCAGAAGTAGTGCCGGGCTGTTTTGGTGTGGAACTGGTACTCCGTGAGGGCCTCTGCGCCCGCAATGAGGCGGAAGTTGCTCTCATGCACTTTGACCATGAGAGCGTTCTTCTTCTTGCAGATGGAACAGTCGCAGGTGGTCAGTTCCGGGAAATCGGTCTCGATTTCAAAGCGGACCGCGCCGCAGTGGCAACTGCCTTGGAGTTTCTGAATTGCTCGGGATGACATGGTGGCGCTGATCGCAGGGTCTGGCGGGCTGTTGGGGATGGAGGCGGATGCAAGCGATCTTCTCATGGTGCTGTCAGGCGAGGGTCTGCGTCGATACGACTGACTGTGGGTGTCGTGCGTGGTTCCTTCAGGTAAAAGCGCCCACCCGGGGGGACGATGCACTAGTCCACCCCTTCGATAAAATCAGGGGTCGTGCAACACCGCATCCATGTTGCGTTGCGCGAATCATCCCCTTTACAACAACCGAGTTCAAGAAAATGGCAACTGCAAAGAAGAGTACCCGTCCCGCAGCGAAGAAAGCCGCGAAAGCCCCCATCGCTGTCGCGGTGCGTCCCATCAAGGAGACCTTCACCAAGGGCGCCCTGGCCAGCCACCTGGCTGAACAGTCGGGTGTCGAGCCCAAGGCCGTCAAGGCCGTGCTGGCCGCATTGGAGGTGACCGTCCTGGGCGCAATCAACAAGAAGGGCGCAGGCGAATTCACACTGCCCGGACTGCTCAAGATCGGCGTGCAAAAGGTGCCCGCCAAGCCCAAGCGCAAGGGCATCAACCCGTTCACGAAAGAAGAACAGGTGTTCGCCGCCAAGCCCGCCACGGTGCGCATCAAGGCTCGTGCGCTGAAGAAGCTCAAGGACGCGGCGCTCTGATCCAGCCACTCATTCAAGCCGAACTCGTTCAGCAGTTTGGCTTGATGCTGATGGTGGAGGGCAAGCCAAGCGCCCTCAGGCTGGGCCGCGTCGGAGCAACGCGATATTCACCGTTGCGCGCATCTTGTAGCCCAGGCTCTCGTAGAGCGAGATCGCGGCGGTGTTTGTTGTCCAGGCGTGCAGGAATGGCAGCGCGCCGCGATGCTGGATATGGGCTGTCACCGCAGCCGATAGTCGCCGTGCCAGACCGCGACCACGGAAATCGGGGTGGGTGCAGACACCGCTGACCTCGACATGCCCCGCGAAGCGCATGCGCTCCCCGGCCATCGCGGCCAGTTGACCATTGATGCGCAGGCCAATGAAGCGACCCATGGTGTGCGTTCGTGCGAGGAAAGGGCCGGGTTCGGTCAGCTGTGCGAGGGCAAGCATTTCAGGCGCATCGGCATCATCCAGTACCTGCACGTTGTCGTCCGCGTCCAGACGGCGCGACGCAACCATCTGCACGGCCGATGCCGCTTTCACCACCTCCAGGCCGGATGGCACCATGACTGGCGGTACCTGCGCTAGGTAGACGCTGTCGTCGCCCGCTTGCACCAGCGCGTGCAGCGCGGCCAGGCTGTCGGGGGTCTCGTCGGGTGTTGCCGCGAAGCGATGGATGTCAGGATGAAACCGCCGCGCACGCGCACCACCCAGGCCCCAATGCGGCTGGTCTCGCAAACTGGCCCATACAGGTCGGTCAAGGTCGGACACGCTCATGCCTCCTGCGCCCGTTGCAGCAGTGGTCTTTCCGCCAGCGCCTGCTCAAGCGCGGTGAGTTGGGCGAGCAGATCACCCTTCAAGCCTGCGCAGGCCTGGGCCACGCAGGCCTCGATGGCTGGCCAAGCCTCACCCTTGGCGCGTTGCACCAGGGTGCGTCCCTTGCGGCTCAGGCCGACGCGGCGCACCCGCCGATCTTCCTCGCTCGTTTCCGACTGCACGAGGCCATCGCCCTCCAGTCCGCTCAAGGACCGTGTGACGACTGGCTGCCTGACGCCCACCGCCTGACTCAGTTCGCCCACGCTCAAGGCGCCCAACCGGTCCAGCGCCGCGAGCAGCGGGAAGTAGGCCGCGGGTTGATCGAAGCCATGCGCCGAGAGTACCGCTTGCGTCTGCGCTTGCAAGGTCTCGCCGATGCGCTTGAGGCGTGTACCAAGACTCAAATGGCCGAGTTCCTTGACGATATCCGTTGTCACGATGATTCCTTGGATTTGAATGAATAGCATGATATGCATATTCGAGAATCGCGTCAAACCAGGTTTCAACCCAGGACATGGGGTGCCGGACAGCAAGCCAACCAGGGTTCATGGTTGCGCCGAGTGAGCACCGGCTCGGAGGCATCGGCGTTGCTTGCATGGGGGCGCTTCATATTGAGCTGCCGCTCTCGATTATTAATGATAATGAGTTAGCAATATAATTAGAGCTGAAATAAAAACACCACCTCTTGCGTCTGATTCCTCTTGCAGCCTCCAATGACCATGACTTTCTCTTCGTCGCTCCATCGTCCAGGTTTCCTGTCGCCAAGCTGGCTGACTCTGACCATCGCTTCTCTCCATGCCTCCATGGTGGGCGCCCAGACCGCCGGTGATACTTCGTTGCCCACGCTCGCGACGGTCGAAGTGGTCGGCCGCACGGCGTCGGGCGCTTATCACGCGGAAGAGGCCGCCGGAGCCAAGACCGATCTGCCCTTGCGCGAGTTGCCGCAGTCGGTGCGTGTCATCACCCGGCAGGCCATCGACGATCTGGGGGCCACAAAGCTCGACGACGTGCTGGATTACGTCGGTGGTGTTTCGCGTCAGAACAACTTCGGCGGCCTCTGGGACAACATCGCCATCCGCGGTCTTCCCGGCAACGAGAACACCGGCATGGCGACCTTGCTCAATGGCTTTTCGTCCAATCGTGGATTCAACGCGCCGCGCGACCTGGCAGGCGTCGAGCGCATCGAATTTCTCAAGGGCACGGCGGCCGCCCTGTACGGCAGCAGTGAGCCAGGTGGCACCTTGAACGTCGTGTCCAAGCGTCCACTGTGGACCACGGCCAATTCGGTTGAGGGGTATGTCGGCAGTTATGGACTCAAGCGTGGCGCGCTGGATACCACGGGCCCCATAGGCGACAACGTCGCGTACCGGCTCAACGTGGCGGTCGAGGACCGCGACAGCTTTCGCGACCATGTGGACGCCAAGCGCCAGGTTATCGCGCCGGCGTTCACCTGGAAACTCAGTCGCGACAGCATGCTCGAGTACGTGGGCGAGGTCATCCACCACGAGACGCCGCTGGATCGCGGCGTGGTGGCGGTCGACAACAAGCTCGGCAAGATTCCGCGCAGCCGGTTTCTGGGCGAGCCGTCCGATGGCGATGTGGAGGTCGACAACAGCACCCACCAGTTGATCCTCTCCCAGGCCTGGGTGGAAACCTGGCGCAGTCGCCTCGGGCTGTCCTACCGGGAAACCTCGATCGAAGGCTATTCGAGCGAACCGACGTCCCTGCAGGCCAATGGTGATCTGTGGCGGCAGCGCCGTTATAGGGACTATGCGTCTGAAGACATCGCGCTACAGGCCGAAATTCAGGGCATCGTGAATACCGGGACCGTCGAACACGAATTGCTGCTGGGCGTGGAGACCTTCCGGTTTGAAATGGACTCGGTGATGTTGCGCGCCAACCCGAGTGCGGGCAATCCGTACGCGATCAACATCTACAGCCCTGTGTACGGTCAGGCCCAAGCGACACCGGTGGCCAACACCGACACGCTGGAAGAACAGCGCAACACGGCGTTTTATGTGCAGGATGCGATCAAGCTGGCGCCGCAGTGGCGCGTGCTCGCGGGCGTGCGCGTGGACAACTACGAGCAGACCCTGGAGAACCGCAGAACCAACACCACGACGAAGCAAGACCCTTCCTCGACGTCGCCCCGAGTGGGGCTCAGTTGGCTGCCTTCGGAGCAATGGACGGTCTATGCGAATGCAGGTCAATCCTTCCGACCGAACTCAGGCGTGGACGTTGATGGACAGGGTTTTGATCCGGAAGTCGGCAAGGCCTTCGAGCTGGGCACCAAATGGGAAAACGAGGGCCAGCGCATCGGGGTGACGGCCGCGCTCTTCGATATCCGCAAAAGCAATGTGCTGACTGCCGATCCGGACAACGCCGGTTCCTCGATCGCGGCGGGGGAAGTCCGCAGCCGGGGAGCGGAACTGGACTTTGCCGGACAGGTGACCCGCAACTTGCGTGTCAATGCGAGCCTGGTGCTGAACGACGTGGAAATCACCAAGGACAACACCCTAGAGGAGGGCGAACGCCTGCTGAACGTGCCTCGGGTCAATGGCAGCCTGCTGACGGTCTACGAGGACAACTTTGCCAATGGACAACGCTATGGCATCGGGGGGGGCGTGACCTATGTCGGCGAGCGGCTGGGACAGGCCCGCACCCAGGCCGAAGCGGACGCGGGTACGCCGGAATTCAATCTTCCAGCCTACACGACGGCCAAGCTGGTGGGCTACTGGCGCCTGAACTCTTCGGTGCGCCTGACGATGGACGTCGATAACCTGTTCGACGAGACCTACTACACCAGTTCCTACAGCCGCGTCTGGGTCACGCCGGGTGCGCCGCGCACCATCACGGTCGGCATGCAGGCGAAGTTTTGAGCATGCCTGAGACCCCAATGAACGCATCACCTTCTGCTGCCCGCGCGGCCGTGCTGGACATTCGTGGCGTCGTTGCTGGTTATGGCGACACCGTGATACTGCGGGGCCTGGACCTCGCCATCCAGGCGGGGGAGATACATGCCCTGCTGGGTGCTAACGGCGCCGGCAAAACCACCACGCTCAATCTGCTGCTGGGTTTCGTCCAGCCGCGCAGCGGTGAAGTCCGCGTCCATGGCGTGGATCCCGCCACGCAGCCTGTGGCGGCCCGGCGCCAGCTGGCCTACATCCCGGAAAACGTGGCCTTGTACGAGCATCTGAGCGCGGCCGAGAACGTCGCTTATCTGCTGCATTTGGCTGAGCAACCCGCCGATGCCCTGGCCATCGGCGCAGCGCTTTGCGCCGCGGGCCTGGACAGGGCGGCGCACGGCCGCCGCGTCTCGGGTTTTTCGAAGGGGATGCGGCAGAAGGTTTCGATCGCACTTGCGCTCGCGCGCAAGGTCCCGGCCTTGCTGCTGGATGAGCCGACCTCCGGTCTCGATCCTCAAGCTGCCACGGAGTTCAACCATCTGCTCGCTGCCCTGCGTAGCCAGGGGGTGGCCATCCTCATGGTCACGCATGACTTGCTGGGTGCGGCGGACATCGTCGATCGCATCAGCTTCCTGCGCGATGGCCGATTGGCCCTGCAGGTCGCCGCTGGCGCTGGGCCGGAGCGTTTTGACGTGCCCGCGTTGCACCGGTATTACGCTGGCGCGGAGGCCTTGCGATGAGCCCGGTGGTCCGCATTGCCAGCGAGGAGTGGAGACTGCTGCTGCGAGACCGGGTCGCGGTCATCGGGCTGCTGTTGCTCCTGGTCTTGACCCTGGCTTCCGCCTTGACCGCCTGGGAGCAGCGCCGCGCGGCGCATGCCGATCGGATGCGCTACCAGTCACAGGTGGATCATGAATTCGAGGCACAGCCTGACCGGCATCCTCACCGCATGGTGCACTACGGGCACTTCGCGTTCAGGCCGATCAATCCGCTGGCCGCCTTTGATTCCGGCATCGACCCCTATACCGGTCACACGCTCTTCCTGGAGGGCCACCGCCAGAACAGCGCCAACTTCGGCGACGTGCGGCAGTCCTCGCTGATGTTGCGCTTCGGCCAGTTGACGCCGGCCTTCGTGCTCCAGATCACCGTTCCCCTGCTGCTCATCTTCCTCGGCCACGCGGCCGTGGCGCGCGAGCGCGAAGCGGGAACACTGCGCCTGCTGCTGGCGCAGGGTGTGCAGCCAGGCCAGCTGGTCGCGGGCAAGCTGCTGGCCCTGGCGGGCGTGGCCTTGCTCCTGCTGGCCCCCGCTGCTCTGGCGTTGGCTGCTGTGGCCACCGCCACGTCCGCACCGCTCAGCCTTGTCCTGGTGATGCTGCTGGCCTACGGTTTGTGGCTCGCCCTCTGGGTGGTCTGCGTGACGGTGATCTCCACGCTGGCCAGGCGCGGACGGGATGCGCTGATCTTCCTGCTGGCGATCTGGGCCTTGACCGTGGTGCTGGTGCCCCGACTGGCGCCCGAGCTGGTGGCGTCCACGCTGCCCCTGCCCACGCGCATCGAAACAGAGATTGCCGTGGCACGGGACCTGGCCGCCATGGGCGACAGCCACAATCCAGATGACCCTTATTTCGGCGAGTTTCGCAAGAAGGTGCTGGCGCAATACGGTGTCACCCGCGTCGAGGATCTGCCCGTGAATTACAAAGGCATACTGGGCATGGAAGGCGAGCGACTCACGAGCGCCTTGTTCGACCGCTACGCCAAGGAGAGTTTCGGGCTCCAGCAGGCGCAGTTGAACCGGGTGGACGCGTTCTCGCTGGTCAGCCCGGTGATCGCCCTGCGCCGTGTTTCGATGATCGCGGCCGGCACCGACCTGCATGCCTATCGCCGCTTCCTGGAGCAGGCCGAAAGCCATCGTTATGAGCTGGTGCAGCGGCTCAATCGACTGCAGGCGGAGAAACTGAACTTCGCGACCGACAAGGGCAGCCTCTCGGGCCGCATCGACAAGGCGCATTGGCAGGGCATCGCGGATTTCCGCTTCGAACCCGAGGCGACATCCGCCACCCTGCGCCGCGCGCTGCCCATGTCCGGCGTCTTGCTGGCCTGGCTGCTCGGGCTCGCGGGCTTGCTGGCCTTCGTCGCCCGGCGCCTGGCGGGAGGTGCGCGATGAACTGGCTGGTGCACGAGTGGCGTCTTTTGAGTCGTTCGCGGCTGGCCCTGGGCAGCGTGTTGCTCTTGCTGCTTTTGTCCGCGCTGGCCGTGGCTTCGGGTTTGCGGGAAGTCTCCCGCCAACAGCAGACCCTGACCCACCTGGCTGAGCTGCAGCGGCAGGAACTGGCGGCGCAACAGGCCAAGCTGGCGCCCAAGGGCGATCCCGGTTCGGTCGCTTACTACACCTTTCTCGGCACCTGGGACGAGCCAGCCCCCGCGGCCTTCCTGGCCCTGGGCCTGCGCGACACGGCGCCTTATGTGCTGCGCGTGCGCGCGCTCGCGCTGCAGGCACAGTTGCACGAGGGCGAGGTGTTCAACCCCGAGCTGGCGCTGGCCGGACGTTTCGATTTCGCCTTTGTGCTCGTTTATCTGGCCCCCTTGTTCCTGATTGCGCTGCTGTATGACCTGGTGTCGGGCGAGCGGCATGCGGGGCGGCTGGGCACGCTGCAGGCCTTGCCCGGTGTCGGACGACGCCTGTGGCTGCGGCGCGCCTTGCTGCGTGCCGTGCTCGTGTTCACCTGCCTGGCGCTGCCCATGCTGGTCGGCGCCTGGGTCAGCGCCATGTCCGTGGCCGCCTCAGCCCTGGTGCTGGCCACCGTCTGCGCCTATGTGGGTTTCTGGACGGGCCTCGCTCTGATCGTCGCGTCACGGGGCGGCAGCTCCATGGTCAACGCCACCGCCCTCATGGGATGCTGGACCGTGCTCACCTTGGTGCTTCCCACCCTGGGCAATGCCGTGCTGGTGCAAGCCGTTCCCGTGCGCCAGGGGGTGGAGCTCATGCTCGCGCAACGGCAGTCCGTGCACGGCGCCTGGGATCTGCCGCGCGAGGACACCATGCAGCAGTTCTTTCATACTCATCCTCAATGGCAGCACACCGCGCCACTCCCGGAGGGCTTTCACTGGAAGTGGTACTACGCCTTCCAGCAACTGGGGGATGAGAGCGTTGCGCAGCAGGTGAGGGCGTACCGTGAGGGCATGGTGGCGCGCCAGCACTGGACCGACCGCTTGGGCTGGGTGCTGCCTGGCGTGGGCGTGCAATCCGTGCTCCACCGCGCTGCCGCGACCGACCTGTTGGCGCAACTGAGCTACCAGGACGCGGTGGCCGCGTTTCATGCGCAGCTGCGCGATTTCTACTACCCCTATCTGTTCAATGAAACGCGCTTTGAGGCCGAAGACTTCGCCCGGCTGCCGCAGTTCAAGGCGGTGGCGTCGCGTGAGCAGGTGCCGGTCGGCGCGCTCCTGGCTTTGGTGCTGGTTGCGGCGCTCATGACGCTGCTCGGTGTGCATGCGGCCCGTCGGATTGGGCAACACGAGGGGCGTGGGCAGTCCGTGCCCTCACCTGCGGGGGACTAAACGCCATGGTGATCCAAGCTGTGATCAAGGCTTCGAAAGTCGTACGTCAGGGCAAAGGCCTGGCCAGACCCTTGATTGAGCGGGGGCGCAAGCTGGAGCTTGCGTGGGATATCCGGCGTCTGCCGAGCTTTTCCGCCGCGAGTTCATGCGGTGACACGGTGCACGTATCGTTGTCCGACGAACGGCCACTGCGCGGCGGGGACGTGCTGGTCGCGGAAGATGGCTCGCTCGTCAGCATTCTCGCGGCGAAACAGCCGCTGATGCGTGTGTCCCACTGCGCGGAGCACGGAGACGTCATGGACTTGGCACGGGCCAGCTTTCAACTTGGCAAGTGGGGTGCCGCCATGAGCATCGATGGCATGTCCTTGCTCGTCGAGCGCAATCCTGAAATCAAGGTCATGCTTGAAAAAATGCATCTGCGGGTGGATGCTTGCGTAGCAGCGTTCGAACCCGTGGCGGAGCTGGCGCTGCCGCAGCGGTACGTGACAGTCGAACCGCCCAGACGCCGGCTGATCCTGGGGCCTGCGACGCATTGACTACCTCAAGCTTGAGCTACGTTTTGTACTTCTCCGAATTGTTGGGTGGCATATCAGTTGTCAGCGAAACCACCAGCCCAAGCCCTCGATTCATCGTGATTCCGAAGATCCACTCCATAGTCCACCGCAGCTTTCATGGCCATAAGCACGGACACCCATCCCGCTACCATTTCCATGCGAATTGCCTCATCAACTTGTGTGGCGACCAACGAGAGATCAGTTCCGCCTTGGCCATCGTCGCGTAGCGAGAACTCGACGATTGTTCCGAAGTACTCGACTGTGAACAACGAAGGGGCGGCCATTTTCAGGACTTTCCCGGAAAATGGCTCGTAGCCAAGAATATGGAAAGTGATCTTTCCGTCGACTTCCGGCGCCGACTCTGCCCAGTAGCTCGCCCGGCCTTCATCCGTAGAGAGGGCAGAGTAGACCTTGGCCATCGGTGAATTGAAGTGCATGTTCCAGCGGATGACACCGGTTTCGGACTGAAATGACATAAGTGAACGTCCTTGCTATGTGTTTATGCCGCCCAACGTAATGTCCAGAGCAAAGTCTGCATTACAAGTTGGGCGCTGCTCCATAAGTTGGCCATGTGTCCCTCCTGAGAGTGGCCAAACTGTTCTGTGCAATTAAAGTCGAAAACAAGGCTCTAGCATTGGCGCGGCTTTGCGGCCTATTGATTTTAGGGACTGTCGTTGCAAAGTCGAAAACAATCCTTACAGAGCGCTCGGCTTGATCTGAGAGGCTGCTCCGCAGCGGTTGCGGTCGGCGCTCCTCAACTGGCGAACTCACGCTAACTGGCGTCATGCGGTCGTTGGTACTTGCTACCTGGACCGCGCTGCAGCGTCAACTCCACAGGCCCCGTGCGATGGCACTTATCTACGATTAGGCATAGACGAGCCGAACTACGCGCGATTCACCGACTTCAACCTTTCGCGAGAATGTGAGTTTGAGGTCAACGAGGTTCTTGGTGCCATTCAACTCATCCACCTCGACCTTCACAAAGAGATCGTTGCCATAGTTGGTAAAAGTCAAAGCGCGGAATGCCTCCCGAGAAAGCAGGATCGACTGCCCGATCGGCAAAGGTGCTACAAAGACCTCGATGTCGTTGAAATCGCAGAGGTATCCGGCACCTTGGCCTTCGCGGCGACGGACCTGCAGATCATGCGGTCGCTTGTGCTCTGTACCAAAGTCGGAGTGTTGCCAGTCCCATACCCAGTCGGGGCGGGTTGAGTTGTCCAGCAAAAGGATGGGAATTCCTCCCTTTGCCAAGATCTTCTGTGATTCCTCCTTCAGCGCCTTCCAGTAGGCCGCGGAGTCGTGGACTGCAACCTCCTTGATGTCTGATCGATGCAGAACATCACGCAACACAACGATTGCTACCTGCTGCGCCATCGCGTCGGCGAAATACTCCTCCTCGTTGACTGCGCGCTGCTCCATTTGCATCTGCGTCAGTTCACCTCGGCGGATCTGCGTGAAGGAGATGGTGAAGTCCTCCAGAGTCTCGGCCATGCTTCCGATCGGGAATAGGTGAATAGGGAAGCGCCCCTTTTCCTTGTCAAACCCAGTTGACGATGCGAAGCGCCCGATTTCCAGAAGTCGATTCGGGTCGATCGGCTGAGCAGCCAAAGTCTCCTCACGTCGCACATCCAACGCCTGCTGTGCTGCCAGGAGGCCTGTCCTCACGTACTCGATAGCTGCCTGCGCAGTTACGCCGGGCCTGCCGCGGTCCTTCAGAAGGTCAATGTGATCCACCGACAGGCCAGGCTGCTCACCCAGCCGAGCAAGCCAGTTATTCAGGCGGCTTCGAAGTATCTCGATGCTGCTGTACTGGTCGACGCGAGGGTCGAACCAGACATCCAGCTGATGCTGCAATGAACGAGGCAAACCCCAGTCTGAGTTGGCCAGCACCACCAGCAGTTCCAACTGAGACTTCTGGAGCGACTCCACGTCGTCTGCGCCGCCAAACGAGTACACACGAGAGCTGACCATGTTGGGTCTGCGCATGTCCTTCACCCGTTCGACGAAGCGATCCAGCCTTCCCACATAGCCTCCACGCAACTCGCCGGAAGCAGCGAACTGTCGCACCTTCGCTACGAGGTACTCGGGCGGCGAAAGGTCACTGAGCGCATCGACCGCCTGCCCGCCCGTTTTCCATTGCTTGCCTGTAAGGAAACCAGAGGCAATCTCGAACGCCAACGAACTGCCGGCCGTTGCGACCGGAACGGCGCGAACCCAGTCAAGCATCAGCTCTATTGAGAGGAGGCGCACATCGGTCCAGTAATTTCGCAGGGCTGCCTGAAAGGCGCCCTGCTGCAACTCGGGCCTCAGTCGCTCCTGCGCTTCATCGTCAGCGCTTTCCAGACCGAACTTGGCGCAAAAGGCTGGCCAATCCAGTTTCAAATCGTCGACGGTGATGAATGCGGTCTTGTCGTAGAGCTGGTAGGGCCCGTGATCGAAATCCAGCGTGCCCCACCATTTGCTCAGCACATCCGCCAACCACTCTGCGGCAGCTTGGTCGCCGCGCAGCACAGCAGCGAGCAGCATCCGGGCCGTCTCCTCAATGTGCATAACGTTCAATCGGGCGAGCACCGGCATAGCGGCCCAGTTCACCTCCTGCGCATCGCGACTTCGCCGGGGTTTGTCAGGCCTTCCGTTCTCCCATCCCGCGACGAAAGTGGAGAGAACCTCCTCATAGACTCGGTTGAGTGGCGGCCGCAACATCACCATCTGTTTGTGACTGTGCTCGAAAATCCCTTGGTCTTCGACCCTGAACGCCCACCAGTTGCTGAGCTGGTACATCATGAGCGGCGGCATTTGCAGGAGATGTTCCCGAATCTCGACGGGCGACGCACGAAGCTCGTCGCCATCCAGGTGTTGAAGGAGGTGGCACAAGCGGCGCAGCGGCCGCGGGTCCCGACCCATGCCATCTATAGCAGCCTGAAAGACGCCCCTGTAGGCCTCACTCCAGTTTTCGTGCAACGCGCGACTGAAGAAGAGTTTCTCTGTGTCCGGCAACATGGCCCAGCTGCCTTGCTCGCCGGATTCGGTCTTGTCCAGACAGGCAGCCAGCAGCAGTCCGTGCAAGTCGACAAGCGCACTATAGGCGCGCTCGAACCCCTCGTTGTCGGACTTGGCCGCCGCGCTTCGAGCGTCAGCAGCAAGCTCATCAAGAATGGCTTGAACCCGGATGCCGTACCTCTCATGTGAAGTACGGCGAAACACCACTGACCACCTCAGCAACAGCCGTTGCCAACTGACGAGCGCCGGGCCGTCCGAAACCCGTGCCAAGGGAAAATCACCTTCGCAAGGGGTACCTGGTCTCATGGGTAAGGTCAGCAGCGGCCACGACTTGTCGACACCGAACGACTTGGTCTTCTCCGGCCGGGACCATGTCAGCGCCTTGCGATACCACGCACCCACGACCAACCGGACCAGCCATATTCGCACATCGACGAGGCGCATTTGCGACTGCAGATGCAATTCACCCTGCACGGCTCCTTCGCGAAAACCAGACCAGCCGATCTGCAGGCGCGGCCCCTCGGGCGCCTTGTCATCGCCATACGATGGCACTGGAAACCAGCCTTTGGCAATGCCACCAGCCAGCAACTGAAAGGAATTCAAGCGCTGCACGTCTCTGGGCAGGGCCACATTGACGGTGTAGCGCTGAATAACCCTGGCTTGCACCTCCGGCCGGAGGAACTCTACGGTTCGGAACAGAAAGAAGGTCGTCAGCGCCGCATTGAGGACGAACCAGGCCGTGTCGATTGTCGCCCAACCCGGCAACGACTCCGTTCCCCATGTGCTCAGCATCAAGTACTGCAGACCCATTACGACCACCAGAGCAAGGGAAGACAGGCCCGCCGCAAGCGCTCCTGAATCGAGCATGTAGAGGTGAATGAAAGCCTCCGCTGCCGGCCGGCGTTGCAGGTACACGGCGACGAAGGAAATCACGATCGGGTACACCAGCGCTGCCAGCGTGGCCTGGATGGTCCAGACGGTAGTGAAATGCGTAAGCTGCTCTGAAGCTTTCCAGTTGAACCAGGCGGGCACGAACCACTCTGGCGGGAGCATCGACACGAACACGAGCAATGCAATCTGCAGCGCGAGAAGCGAGAGAGAGAACCGCAAGGGGTGCTCGCCAGCAAACAGTAGATCTCGCTCCAACCTGGAGAAGTCAAGACGACGCCTATGGATGTTCTGCGCAAACCACGCCGCTTCATCCCGCTTGATTGCTGACCGCAACGTCCATGGTGTTCGGTAAAGGTCTCGAACCAATTTAAGAAATATGCCCATGTATAGAAGCATACGGTAGCAGCGAGGTTTGCTTGAGCAGTGGCCGAGCGACAACAGTTCAGCGACGATCGGTCTCCAGGATCAGCAAGCTTTGCGACCGCTTTTGGCGACAGCGTCTATTCGCGAGCACTTGTTGTATGACTGCAACCAGCCTGGAGCTGCCATCGCTTTGGCGAAGAGTGTGGTGTAGCGATCGCGGCCAGACTTGGCCACCCAGGTTTGCCCCGGGTACTGCCCGAAAATGGGCAATTCACCCGAAAACCTCACATAGAGCAGTCGACCAACAGGCGTCATAAACGCCCGCTAGGCCGCACCAATGCTAGGGGCCTGTTTTCGACTTCAGCAGAAAACCGGCGGCGCCCCGCTAGGCCGCATAAAACCTAGTTCCTTGTTTTCGACTTTATTTACCTGTTTTCGACTTTAATTGCTCGGAACAAAAAAAAGCAGAGGCTCCTGCTCACGCCTGCAGGAACATTTGATAGGAAGGGTTGAGCGTCTCGTCGATGTAGGAATACCCCAGCGTGGCGAGGAACTGCTTGAAGGCTTTGTCGTCTGATTTGGGCACTTGCAGGCCCACGAGGGTGCGTGCATAGTCCGCACCCTGGTTGCGGTAGTGGAAGAGGCTGATGTTCCAGTTGGGCTGCATCAGACTCAGGAACTTGAGCAGGGCGCCTGGCCGCTCGGGGAAGGTGAAGCGCAGCAGACGCTCGTCCTTGGCCAGTGCCGAACGGCCACCGACGAGGTGGCGGAGGTGTTCCTGCGCCAGGTCGTCGTGCGAGATGTCCAGGGTGGTGAAGCCGTTCCGTTTGAAGTTGGTCGCGATCTTGCTGCTCTCGCCGGGTGCGCTGGTGGTCAAGCCCACGAACACATGCGCCTTTTTCGCGTCGCTGATGCGGTAGTTGAATTCAGTCACGTTGTGCGGCCCGCCCGGCAGTTGGCCCACGACTTCGCAGAAGCGGCGGAAGCTGCCGCGTTCCTCGGGCATGGTGACGGCGAACAGGGCTTCGCGCGCTTCCCCCACCTCGGCGCGCTCGGCCACGAAGCGCAGGCGGTCGAAGTTCATGTTCGCGCCGCAGAGGATGGCCGCGTAGGTTTGCCCCTTGGTCTTGTGCTCGGCGACGTACTGCTTGATGGCCGCCACCGCCAGCGCGCCAGCGGGTTCCACGATGGAGCGTGTGTCGACGAAAACGTCCTTGATGGCGGCGCACACCGCGTCGGTGTCCACGGTGATGTAGCCGTCCACCAGTTTCCTGGCGAGGCGGAAGGTTTCCTCGCCCACCTGCTTGACGGCCGTGCCGTCGGAGAAGAGCCCCACGTCGGGCAGCATCAGGCGCTTGCCGGCCTTGACCGACTGCATCATCGCGCAGGAATCCTGCGTCTGCACGCCGATCACCTTGACCTCGGGCCGCACGGTCTTGATGTAGGCAGCCACGCCCGCGATCAGTCCGCCGCCGCCGATGGCGACGAAGACCGCGTCCAGCGGCCCCTGGTGCTGGCGCAGCATTTCCATGGCCACCGTGCCTTGGCCCGCGATCACGTCGGGGTCGTCGAAGGGGTGGACGAAGGTGAGGCCGTTCTTCTTCTGCAGCTCCATCGCATGGGCGTAGGCGTCGGAGTAGCTGTCGCCGTGCAGCACCACTTCACCACCGAGCGCGCGCACCGCCTCGATCTTGACCCGCGGCGTGGTGGTCGGCATCACGATCACGGCGCGCGTGCCCAGCTTGTGCGCGCCCAGCGCCACGCCCTGCGCATGGTTGCCGGCGGACGCGCAGATCACGCCCTTCTTCAATTGTTCGGGCGTGAGGTTGGCCAGCTTGTTGTAGGCCCCACGCAGCTTGAAGCTGAACACGGGCTGCTGGTCCTCGCGCTTGAGCAGCACGGTGTTGTGCAGGCGGCGGCTGAGGGTCTTGGCCTTGTCCAGCGACGTTTCCACCGCCACGTCGTAGACGCGGGCATTCAGGATTTTCTGCAGGTAGTCGGCGGGGGTCAGGGGGCGTTGCGCGCGGGGTTGGGCGGTTCCGGTTTTCATGCGTGGGGCGATTTCTGCTCAAAGAGACGTCGGTGGGACCAGGGCTGTCCGCTGGGGGTTGCGCGGGCAGGGCGGTGGCGCAGGGATAATTCGCGTCAACGCAAGGCAGGGGCGTGAACCCCATTTCAAACCCCCATTTTGACAAGGAAACAAGCGATGGAATGCACGGTGAGCTGGACGGGCGCAAGCGGCACGCGTTCGGGCATGGGTTTTGTGGCGGAAACGGGCAGCGGCCATGTGTTGATGATGGACGGTGCGCCGGACGCGGCCAAGCCCGAAAACGGCGGTCAGAACCTGGCGCCTCGCCCCATGGAGACGGTGCTGGCCGGCACGGGGGGCTGCACGGCTTACGACGTGGTGCTGATCTTGAAGCGTGGGCGCCATGACGTGCGCGGCTGCACGGTCAAGCTGACGAGCGAGCGCGCGGAGACCGACCCCAAGGTCTTCACCAAGATCCACCTGCATTTCACCGTGACGGGCAAAGGCATCCCGGAGTCGGCGGTGGAACGCGCCATCGCGCTCAGCCACGACAAGTACTGCTCGGCCACCATCATGCTGGCCAAGACGGCGGAGGTCACGACCAGCTTCGAGCTGAAAGAAGCCGCATGATCGATTTCAAGGGCCGGGTGGCCATCGTGACCGGCGCGGGCGGCGGCCTGGGGCGTGAACATGCGCTGGCCTTGGCCCGGCGCGGCGCAAAAGTGCTGGTGAATGACCTGGGCGGCGCGCGCGATGGCAGCGGCGCCTCGGTCAGCTCGGCGCAGGCCGTGGTGGACGAGATTCGAGCGGCGGGGGGCGAGGCCCTGGCCAATGCCGCTTCCGTGACCGATGTCGATGCCGTGCAGGCCATGGTGCGACAGACAGTGGAGGCGTGGGGCCGCGTGGACATCCTGGTGAACAACGCGGGCATCTTGCGCGACAAGACCTTTGCCAAGATGGACCTGACGGATTTCCGCCTGGTGCTGGACGTGCACCTCATGGGCGCGGTGCATTGCACGCAGGCCGTCTGGCCCGTGATGGCCGCTCAGAACTATGGCCGCATCGTGATGACGACCTCGTCCAGCGGCCTGTATGGCAACTTTGGCCAGAGCAATTACGGCGCGGCCAAGATGGCCCTGGTGGGCTTGATGCAGACGTTGGCGCTGGAAGGCGCGAAAAACGACATCCGGGTCAACTGCCTGGCGCCCACGGCGGCCACGCGCATGACCGAGGGCCTGATGCCCGACGTGGTGCTGCGCGCGCTCAAGCCCGAGGCCGTGGTGCCCGCCATGCTGGTGCTGGCCTGCGCCGACGCGCCCACCCGCGCCATCCTGTGTGCGGGCGCGGGCAGCGTGGAGGCCGCGCACATCACGCTGACCAAGGGCGCCTGGATCGGCCTGGGCGACGATGCCGACGAACGACTGCGCGAGCTGCTGGAGAAAGTCAACGACCGCGCGCGCGACAGCGTGCCCGAGAGCGGCGCCGCGCAAGGTTCGCAGGAGGTCAAGCGCGCGATGCTGAACTTCTGGCGGGCTTGAGGGCGCGGAGGATCAGTGCCCGCGCCCGTCCCGGTAGCGGCCGCTGGTCTTGCGTGACAGGGGCGAGGCCGCGCCCAGGCGCGCCAGGGTCAAGCCCGCATGGGCCTGCGTGATGGCCAGGCCCAGTGCATCCGCCGCGTCCGGCCCCGGCAGGCCGGGCAGTTTCAACAGGCGTTGCACCATGGCCTGCACCTCGGCCTTGGCCGCGCGGCCGTGGCCGGCCACGGCCTGTTTCATCTGCAGGGCCGTGTATTCGGCCACCGGAAGATTGCAGGCGACCAGGGCTGTGAGGCAGGCGCCGCGTGCCTGGCCCAGCAGCAGGGTGGATTGCGGGTTGACGTTGACGAAGACGATTTCCACCGCCGCCTGCTCGGGCTGGTAACGCGCCACCACCTCGTTCACGCCGTCGAACAGCACTTTCAGCCGCGCAGGCAGATTGCCCTGTTCCTGCTTGGCGGTGCTGATGGTGCCGCTGGCGATGTAGTGCAGGTGCTGGCCCCGCGCCTCGATGATGCCGAAGCCCGTCGTGCGCAGGCCCGGGTCGATGCCCAGGATGCGCAGTGGCGTTGGCGTGGTCATGGCGCAGGGCAGGTGGCGGGTTTCACTGCGGCAACTGCGCGAACCACAACCGGGATTCGATGACGCTCGCGCGTTCGGCCAGGTAGGCGGAGTTCGGCAGCTTCTCGAAGAAGCGCGGGCGCGGCAGCATCACGGCCAGGCGGGCCGCTTCCTCGGGGCCGAGTTGCCAGGCATTCTTACCGTAATAGCGTTGGGCGGCGGCCTGCGCGCCAAACACCCCTTCGCCCCATTCGACGTGGTTGAGGTAAATCTCCAGGATGCGTCGCTTGTCCAGCACGGCCTCGAGCATCAGCGTCAGCACCAGCTCCTGCCCCTTGCGCAGCAAGGTGCGTTCACCGGACAGGAACAAGTTCTTCGCCAATTGCTGGGTGATGGTGGAGCCGCCCACCACTTTGGGCTGGCGCACCGCCTGCTGGGTGGTGCGCTGTGCGGCGGAGCGCTGGGCCAGCTTCTCGGCGCGCGCCTGGGCGGCCGCGTTGCGCATCCAGGCTTCCTGCAGAGCGTCCCAGTCCACGCCGGAGTGGCTGGCGAAGGCATCGTCCTCGGAGGCGATCACGGCGCGCTTGAGGTGCGTGGACATCCGCTCGTAGTCCACCCACTGCTGGCGCCAGCGCAGCGGTTTGGGCTTGCGCACGACCGCCTTCTTGCCATTCGCCGCAGCGGGCGAGGTGGGGCGGCTTTCCTGCCAAAGACGGAACAGCTCCGAGCGTTCGAAGGCGGTGGATTGCGGGTCGACGCGAGTCATCAGCACGATGCGCGCGAGGAAGAAGAGCTGCAGCGCCAGCCCTGCGATCAACAGCAGGGCCAGCCAGCGCCAGAGGGCTTGCAGGGGCAGGGACAGGAGGCCACGCATGGCAGGTGGGGATCGATGGTTGGGGGCGGGGCGCTGGATGGCGTGCTGGCGATGGGCAAACCTGCTGCTCGATGGGCCGCCAGCTTGGGCATCGCCCAGGGGCGGTGCGGGCGTTGCGGCTTCGTTGGTGGGTTGCTCATTCAGCGCGTGCAACAGGGAGGGGCTGGATTCGGGATGCGGCTCAAGGCGGGTTTGATCGAAGACCGGCTCGTCGCCGCGCGCGCCAGCGCGCTGGCGTCCGGGGCGCAGCCTTCGCAGCAGTCCTTTCAGCATCCGTGCGTTTGTCCTTCAGGGCGCATCGCGGCTCAGCGCGCGGGCGCGTTGCTCACCTGGGTCTGCAGCGTGGCGTCGTGCGCGAAACGGAAGCGCGAGACCACCACGATCTGGTCCGCCTGCTTGCGCATGGCGGGCGTGAAGCTGCCAAAGGGCGAGGCCGCCTGGGCGATGGCCTGGGCGCGCCGGTCCAGTTCGCGGTCGCCGGAGCTTTGCGCCACTTCGGCGCTGACGATGCGACCTTGGGTGTCCACGGTGAGGGCCATGGTCAGCTCGCCATAGAGCTTGCGCCCGTTCACATTCGGGAAGTTGGCCGTGCCCTTGGCTTCGATGGCGCGGCGCAGGCGGTCGTAATACTGGGCGTAGGCTGCTTCGCGCGTGGCCGGGCCGATGTAGTGCTTGCGCGGGCGGGCGCTGTCCTGCTGGATGCGGCGCTCGATCTCGGCCAGCTGTTTGAGCAGCAGGCGCCGTTTTTCTTCCTGGGCGGTGTTGGCGCTGCCCGCGGCCTCACTCTGCGGCGCTGGCGCGGGCAGGCTGGCCAGCTGGGCACGCACCTGGGCCAGCAGCAGGTTCTGCTGTGCTTGCAGGCGTTGGAGCTGTTCGCTGGTTTCCTGGTCCAGGGTGTCGCCTTGCAGGTCGATCTGGGTGGCGGGCAGCGGGCTGGTGGCGCGTCCGGTCTCGAGCTCCCCCCCACCGGCCAGCTTGCTTTGGGCGATGGCCTGGGCGTCCTCGTCGCGTGCGTCGTCTTCTTCGCTGCGCGCGTTGACCAAGATGACTTCCAGCGGTGTGTCCCGGAAGGCGCGGTCAAAGGCTTCGGGTGCGACAAAGCGCACGGTCAACAGCACGGCGTGCAGGCCCAGGGACACGCCCAGGGCCCACTGCAAGGTGTTGAGCTGAAAAGTGGGGAGCCGCATGGATGGGAACAGGCGGGAATTCACGGGGCCGGATTATCGCCGCAGGGCCGCGCCGGGGCAGCCCTCAGGCTCCGCTGGCCCCAGGGTTGGCCTCGGCGTGGGCGGGGGCCTCGTTGACATCCACCGCGATGGCGATGGGGCCGGCGGCCAGGGTGTCGTCGTCCTCGCCCTCGGCAGGGTCGGCGTCGCCTTCGGCTGCGGCGGTGTCGGCATCCAAGCGCGCGATGACCGTGCCACTCACGTCCAGCGCCACTTCATCGACGGCGCCCAGCTTCACCCGCACGCGCGCGCCGCGCGGCAGGCCTTGGGTGCCCAGAACGGGCAGCACCAGAGGAAGGGTGTCAGCGCGCGCCAGGTTGTCCTTGAACACCGTGGCGTCCAGCTCGGTGATGCCTTGCTGCGCGAGGTACTTGAGGGTCCAGTAGCGCTCGATGGTGGCCTGGTAGCCGTTGTAGGCGGTGTAGGCCGCGTCGAAGGCGCTGATGATGGCGAACAGTTCCGCGTCCTTGGGCTTGAAGGGTGCGGCCAGCGCGGCTGTGCGACCGTGGCGTGCGCAGGCGATGATCTGCCACTGGTTGACCAGGTCGGTGTAACGACGCAGCGGCGAGGTGCTCCAGGCATAGCTGGGCACGCCGATGCCGGCATGCGGCAAGGCCTTGACGCCCATGCGCACCTTGACGCCAGGCGCCAGGCTGGCTTGGCTGCGGTAGATGCCGGGCACGCCCAGCTCGGCCAGCCACTGGCCCCAGCTGCTGTTGGCCAGGATCATGGCTTCGGCCACGATCAGGTCCAGCGCCGCGCCGCGCTGGCGCACGCTGATCTGTACCTGTTCCTGGCCTTGCGGCTCGCCCGCGTTGCCCAGCAGGCGGAAGTTGTAGTCCGGCCGGTTGAAGGTCTCCGGCTTGCCACGCACGATCTCGCGCTGCGCTTTGAGGTGTTTCGCCAGGCGGTGCAGAAAGCCCAATTCCCCGCGCAGCGCGGGGGTCAACAAGGCCGCGTGCGAGCCGACCTCGGGAGCCATCGCAGGCGTGAAGCTGGGATCGCTCAGCCACTGTTCCGTCACCACGGCGTCCAGTCGGTCATGGCGCAGGTTGTGGGCGATGGGCACGCGCTCCAGTTTCGTTTCGCTGTCCATCAACTCCAGCGTGTCTTCCTTGAAGCGAACGTAGAGCGACACGGCGGGGCAGGCCTGGCCCTCCTGCAGGGTGTAGCGCTGCACCACCTCGTCGGGCAGCATGGTGATTTTGTAGCCCGGCATGTAGACGGTGGACAGCCGGTCGCGGCCCAGCTTGTCGATGGCGTCGCCGCGTTGCACGGCCAGGCCGGGCGCGGCGATGTGCACGCCCACCGTCACCGTGCCCGAGCCCAGGCCCTGCACCGACAGCGCGTCGTCGATTTCCGTGGTTTGCGAATCGTCGATGGAGTAGGCCTGCACGCTGGCCGTGGGCAATTCGTCCTTGATCTCGGGCGCCACGAGGTTGGCGGGAAAACCGTAGCCCTTGGGGAAGTTGTCGAACAGGAAACGACGCCAGTGGAACTGGTAGGGCGAATCGATGGCGCCCGCCGCCTGCAGCAGGTCCAGCGGCGCCTTCTGCGTGGCGCGCGCCGCCTCGACCACGGCCTTGTACTCGGGCGCGTTCTTGTCCGGCTTGAAGAGGATCTTGTAGAGCTGCTCGCGGATCGGCTCGGGGCAACTGCCCTGGGCGAGTTGCTGCGCCCATTCGCCGATCTGGATCAACAGCAGGCGCTTCTTCTCGATCGCGGCCAGGGCCTGCTGGATGATCTCCGCCGGTGCTTTCTTGTAGCGTCCCTTGCCCGCGCGCCGGAAGTAATGCGGCGCCTCGTGCAGGCGCAGCAGCGCGGCGGCCTGCTGGGTCAATGTGGGCGGGTCCTGGAAGTACAGGGCGGCGAGTTCGGTGAAACCGAAATCATCCTCGGGCGCGAACTCCCAGGCCAGGTCCAGCTCGATGCCCTCGGCCAGGGGCTGGGCCTCGGCCAGCAGCGCGGCCGGCGCGGGTTTCTCGAACTTCAGCAGCACATTGGCCGCCTTGACCTTGACCCGCTTGCCGGTGTCCAGCTCCACTTGGAGCGAGGCGTCGGCTTCGGAGAGGATGCGGCCGGCGAGAAACTTACCGGCTTCGTCGAACAATGCAAACATCGGGGGATTGTCCCATGCCAGATGTGGCCGGTTCCATCGAGCGGGCAGTGGCATGATCGCTGGCGTGGATGGCGTTCAGAGTTACGCTATCCAATAAGAAACTGCCATGTTGGGCTTGGACAGGCAATCTGACTCCCATCCCGGTCTTTGAGTCGGACCGTGAAATCCAATCTGTAAAGGACAGCCATGAAGAAATTGTTGATCGCTGCTGTGATGAGCGTGGCAGCTGCAGGGCCTGTATTCGCCCAAGCGGGCTTCTATTTGGGTGTGGAGGGTGGTTTCACCTTTTTCGAAGACACGACGGACGAGGGGGCTGACTACTACATCAATGAGCTGGGTGCCAGCACGGTGGAAGTGGAAGAAGACAGAGCAGCGTTTCCCATCCGTCCGTTTGCGGGCTTTGAATTGAATGACAACATTGCCTTGGAGTTGGGCGTTTCCTTTTTCTCCCGTGAAATAACCGCAGAGGGGACCGCAGGCGTTAGCACCTTCAAGGACACGTATGAGCAGTCATGGCGCATCGTCGACTACTCCGTCTTGCTGCGTCCGCGGGCTTCGGGGTTCTTTGGTCGTGTCGGTGGGCACTCCACGACGTTTGACGTTGACTACAAGCGTATCGGTACGGGCTCCGTGGCCGATGACTCGAGCACGGATTCCGAAAGCAAATCTGGTCTGCTGCTGGGCTTAGGCTATGACTGGAAGATCGGCCCGGGTGCCTTGCGGGCTTCCTTTACCCACTACACCAATATGCCGGGGTACGAGGACGAGTACTTGAATCTCCTCAAGGTGGGTTACCTGTTCAAGTTCTGATATGGCGTGGCGCTCGGGCTGTCGCGTGGCATGTCTGTTGTTGCGACGAGGCTTGTTGTTGAGCGCCGCCTGCCTGACCACCGGTGCCGCATGGGCGGCCGATCCGGTGGGGCATGCCGGCGTCAGCTATGAACTCGGCCTGACGCATCACGACGAGCTGTACGAGGAGTTTGATGACGATGGCTCCAAGTTCATGCAGGAGTCGGCGTCAATGTATGGCGTCAAGGCTGTATTGCGGCAAGACTTCGCACAGCGCAGGGCGCTCAAGGCTTCGATGACCTACGCCGAGGGCGAGGCGGATTACATCGGTGCGCTGCAAGGCGGCGAATATGGCGAACTGGGCCTGAGCGGCCTGAGCCGGGAGCTGTTCGAGACGGCGCTGGTGTACGAACAAGGCGCTTGGGCCGAGCTGGGTTTCTGGCGCGGTTTCGTGCTCCATGCTGGCCTGGGTTATCGCCGTCTCGTGGACAACCTGCAGGACGCCGGGCCCAGCGGCTACAAACGCATCAACGAGCGGCTCTACACCATCCTGGGGGTCTCCTACAAATTCCAGTTGGATGAATGGGAGATCGTGCCGACGCTGGATTTCAGGCGCAGTCTATGGAGCGAGCATGTCTCGGAGTTGCCCCTGGTGGGTGGTGGCACCTATCGCTTGGTCCATGAGCAAGAAGGGACAGGCGGCGAAGCCAGCCTGATGCTGGTGCAGAGGATCGGTCGTTACCCGCTCGTGATACGCCCCTTTTATCGCTGGTGGGAAATGGACGCTTCCAATGTGGTCTACATCGGGACTGATGGCTACATCGAACCGAGGAACAGCACAAGTGAGGTAGGGCTGGACATCAGCCTGCGGTTTTAAGGCTCTGAACAGGCCCTGAGGCGATTTACTCCGCCGGCAGTACACCACCTGCCCGGCGAACGCTCGGGACCAGTTTGTCCATTGCGCCTGAAGTTTCGGTAACCGGGACGAATTCGGATATTTTTCGAGGTTCCGGGATTGCACAGTCTATGCTGCTGCAAAAGAACGACAAGCGGAGACCCTGCCATGACCTTCCCGTTCAGAAACGCGGTGCTCACGGGCGCCTGTGGTGGCCTGGGCCAGGCGTTGGCGCGTGCGCTGATCGCCCGGGGCGCGGCCATCGCCCTGGTGGGGCTGAACCGTCCGGTGCTGGATGAACTGGCCACACTGGCGCCCGAGCGCTGCTCGGTCTACACGCCCGACGTGGCCGATGCCATCGCCATGTTGGCGTGCGCAAAGGACTGGACGCAGCGCCATGGCGTGCCCGATCTGCTGATCGCCAACGCGGGCGTGGCCGGTGGCTTTGACACCGCGCAGGCCGACGACCTGGTCGTGATGCGCCGCATGCTCGAGATCAACCTGCTGGGCGTGGCCACCACCTTCCAGCCGCACCTCGCGGCGATGCGCACTTCGGGGCGTGGTGCCTTGGTGGGCGTGGCCAGCATCGCGGGCTGGCGTGGTATGCCGGGCAATGGCGCCTATTGCGCGAGCAAGGGCGGCCTGATCCGCTACCTGGAGAGCCTGCGTGCCGAATTGCGCGGCACGGGCCTGAGTGTGCACACGGTGAGCCCGGGTTACCTGCGCACCACGCTGACCGCGGGCAACCGCTTCGCCATGCCCGGCCTCATGGAGCCCGACGACGCGGCGCACACGCTGCTGGCCGGTGTGGCGCGCGGGTGCACGCACATCGTGCTACCGCGACGCATCGGCTGGCTGTCACGCGCCTTGTCTTTGCTGCCGGCCGCATGGCACGACCACCTGCTGCTGAAGCAGCCGCGCAAGCCGCGCGTGGGCGAGGCCGGTGCCACCGCCATCCCCGGCTTGCCTGCGCAGCACGACACGTCTTCTTCTTAACCCCGACGCTGACCTCTCCAACCATGAGCACCATCGACACCCGCACCCAGATTGCCCTCATCGGCGCCGGCCCCAGCGGCCTGGCTGCCGCGCGCAATCTGCAGAAACTCGGTTTGCCCTTCCAGGGTTTCGAGGCCTACACCGAGGTCGGCGGCCTGTGGAACATCCACAACCCTCGCAGCACCGTCTATGAATCGGCGCACCTGATCTCCAGCAAGACCACGACCGAGTTCAGCGAATTTCCCATGAAGGCTGAGGTGGCCGATTACCCGAGTCACCGCGAGATGCGGCAGTACTTCATCGATTTCGGGACGCACTTCGATCTGCAGAAGCATTACCGCTTTGGTGCCCAGGTGGTGGCTGCCGAGCCGGTGGGTGAGGGCGCGGCTCCGCTGTGGCGCATTCGCTGGCGTGACGCGCAGGGTGAGCACAGTGCCGATTTCAAGGGGCTGGTCATCGCCAACGGCACGCTGGCCGAACCCAATCTGCCGAAGTTTGAGGGGCAGTTCAGTGGCGAACTCATCCACACGGCGGCCTACAAGAGCGCCGAGCAGTTCCGTGGCAAGCGCGTGCTCGTGGTGGGGGCGGGCAATTCCGGCTGCGACATCGCGGTGGACGCCGTGCACGCGGCCGACAGCGTGGACATCTCGGTGCGCCGGGGCTATTACTTCGTGCCCAAGTATGTCTTCGGCAAGCCCGCTGACACTCTGGGTGGCAAGCTGCGCCTGCCGGTGTGGCTCAAGCAGAAGATGGACGCCCTGGTGTTGGGTTGGTTCACGGGCGACCCCGCGCGCTTCGGCCTGCCCAAACCCGACTACAAGATGTACGAGTCGCACCCCGTGGTGAACTCGCTGATCCTGCACCACCTGGGCCATGGTGACATCCACGTCAAACCCGATATCGCGCGCCTGGATGGCCGCACTGTGCACTTCAAGGACGGCCACGCGCAGGACTACGACCTCATCCTCTGCGCCACGGGCTACCGCCTGCACTACCCCTTCATTGCGCCCGAACTGCTCAACTGGCAGGGCATGGCACCGCGGCTCTACCTCAACATCTTCACGCCGCGCTTCGACAATCTGGCCGTGATGGGCATGATCGAGGCCAGCGGCATCGGCTGGCAGGGGCGTTATGAGCAGGCCGAACTGGTGGCGCGTTATTTCAAGGCTCAGGCCGAGGGCAAGGCGGCGGCGCAGGCGCTGAACGCCGCCAAGCGCGGACCCGCGCCCGACCTCAGCGGCGGCTTCAAGTACCTCCAGCTTGAGCGCATGGCCTATTACGTCCACAAGGACACCTACCGCGCCGCCGTGCGCGCGGCCAGCGCGGCGCTGGCCTGAGACCTGTACGTCTTCATCCATCCGCATCGACCGCCAAGGGAGAAACGCATGCTGCCTGTCGACGAGATCCGCCTCAACTTCAACCCTGCCTCGTTGGTCATCCTCAACGTGGTGCTGGGTTTCCTGATGTTCGGCATCGCGTTGGACACGCGCGGGGCCGATTTCAGGCGCGTGCTGCGCATGCCCTGGGCCATGGGCGTGGGCATTGCCGCGCAGTTCCTCGTGCTGCCGGCCGTGACCTTTGGGCTCACGCTGCTGCTGCAAGCCTCGCCCAGCATCGCGCTGGGCATGATCCTGGTGGCCTGTTGCCCGCCGGGCAATGTGAGCAACATCCTCACGCACCGGGCGCGCGGCAATGTGGCGCTGTCCGTCTCCATGACGGCCATCTCCAACGCCCTGTCCATCGTGCTCATGCCGCTGAACTTCGCCTTCTGGGCCGGTTTACACCCCACGGCCGCGCCGCTCTTTCGCAGCATCGCGCTGGACCCGGCGGAGATGGCGGGACACATCGTGGCCATCATCGGCATTCCCTTCGTGCTGGGCATTGTCTGCGCCGAGAAGCTGCCGCGCTTGACCGCGCGCATCCGCAAGCCCGCGCGTTTCCTGAGCTTCTTCTGCCTGATCGCCTTCATCCTGGGAGCCGTCGCGGGCAACTGGCGCTACTTCCTCGACTACGTGGGCCTGGTGCTCCTGGCCGTGGTGCTGCACGACGCACTGGCCTTCCTCACGGGCTACCTTTGCGCGCGTGCCAGCGGCCTGCAGGACTACGACCGCCGCGCCGTGTCCATCGAGGTCGGCATCCGCAACGCGGGCCTGGGCCTGGTGCTGATCTTCAGCTTCTTTGGCGGCCTGGGCGGCATGGCCGTGGTGGCCGGTGTCTGGGGCTTCTGGGACATCATCGCTGGTCTGGCCCTGGCCAGCTGGTGGGGCCGCAAGCCCGCCGAAGGCGCGCCTGATACGACGGAGACTGGGGCATGAGCGCAACGGCCGGTGCGCGTCGTGTCTTCATCACCGGCGCCGACGGTTTCCTGGGCCGCAGCCTGCTGGCCGAACTGGTGCGCGAGAGTCGTTTTGAATGCATCGTGGCGGCCGATGTGCGACCGGTGCCCGAGTCGGGGCGCCGGCCTGGCGTGGTCTATCTCGAGCAGGACGTGCGCGAGCGGGCGCTGGGCGAGCAGTTCGCGAAGTACCGCATCGACACCGTGGTGCACCTGGCGTCCATCGTCACGCCAGGGCGGGACTCCAACCGCGCCTTCGAATACTCGGTGGACGTGCTGGGCAGCCGCAACGTGTTGCAGGCCTGCGTGGCCCAGGGCGTGCAGCACATCGTGGTGAGCTCCAGCGGCGCGGCCTACGGCTACCACCGCGACAACCCGCCCTGGCTGCGCGAGAGCGACGCGTTGCGCGGCAATGTCGCTTTTGCCTACGCCGACCACAAGCGCCAGGTCGAGGAGATGCTGGCCGACTACCGCGTCGCCGCACCCGACCTGCGCCAGACGGTGCTGCGCATCGGCACCATCCTGGGCGAATCCGTGGACAACCAGATCACCGCCCTGTTCGAGAAGCCGCGCCTGCTGGCCATCCGCGGCAGCGAGAGCCCCTTCGTGTTCATCTGGGACAGCGACGTGACGGGCGCCATCGTGCATGCCCTGCGCACGCGCACGGCCGGCTGCTACAACTTGGCCGGTGATGGCGCGTTGCCGCTGCGCGAGATCGCGCGACGCCTGGGCAAGCCGCTGCTGGTGTTGCCGGCCTGGGTGCTCAAAGGGGCGTTGGCCCTGGGGCATGCGCTGCACATCAGCCGTTATGGTCCCGAGCAGCTCGACTTCCTGCGCTACCGCCCCGTGCTGCTCAACACCGCGCTCAAGACCGGGTTCGGCTACCTGCCGTCCAAGACCAGCAGCGAGGCGTTTGACGCCTTTGTCGCCGCGCGTGCGGCCCAGGGGCGGCCGCTGACCCGTCGGAGCTGAGGTGATGAGCGGGAGCCCGCCTGTGCTCAAGCGCCGGGCTGCAGCAGCACCACCAGCGCCCCGGCACCACCTTCAGCCGGCCGTGCCTGCACGAACGCCAGAACGTCTTTTTTTTGCGCCAGCCAACCCTGCACCCGGCCCTTGAGCACGGGGGTCTTGCCGGGTGAGCCCAGGCCCTTGCCGTGGACCACGCGCACGCAGCGCAGGCCTTGCTTGCGGGCCTCGCGGATGAAGGTGGCGAGTTGTTCGCGCGCTTCGTCGGTGCGCAGCCCGTGCAGGTCGACCTGGGCCTGGATGGCCCAATCGCCCTTGCGCAGCTTGCGGGTGACGTCAGGGCCGATGCCGGTGGCCCGATAGCTCAGGTGTTCGTCGGTGTCGAGCAGGGTGGAGACGTCGAATTCGTCGCTGATGGATTCACCCAGCACGGCGGCCTCGTCGCGTTGACGCTGGAACGGAATGGGCGCGGGTTTGTCGGTCTGCAGTTCCGCTCGCCGGGCGCTGCCGTGCTTGGCGGCGAGTTTGGGCGGCAGGGCCTGCACGGCACCGGCAGCGCGGCGGAACAAATCACCGTCGCTCTGGCTTTGGCGGGCGCGCTTTTTCTCCTCGGCCAAGCGCTCGGCCGCTTGCCGGGCCTGCGTTTCGAGCGCTTTCTTGACCTGTTTGAGGTCAGCCAGGGTATTGAACTTCGCCTTCATGTCCCGGGTTGTACACCAGTGCTCGCGGCGTTTTTCGCGCACTTGAAAACCCAGGCTTCACAACAACCCCCGTTCCGCCATGGACAGCGCCTGCCCGGGTGCGACGATCACATGGTCCAGCACGCGCACGTCCACCAGGGCCAGGGCGTTTTGCAGGTTGCGCGTCAGCAGCTCGTCGGCGCGCGAGGGCAAAACGCTGCCGCTGGGATGGTTGTGCGCCAACACGACCGCGGCGGCGTGGTGGTGCAGGGCGCGCAGCACTACCTCGCGCGGGTAGACACTGGTCTGCGCCAGCGTGCCACGAAACAGTTCTTCCAGTGCCAGCAGGCGGTGCTGGCTGTCCAGGAAGAGCACTGCAAAGCACTCGTGGGGCTTGGCCGCCAGGTGCAGTTGCAGGTAATGCTTGACCGCCTCGGGCGTGTCGAGCGCGGAGCGCGCACGCAGTTGCTGGGACAGCGCGCGGCGGGCCAGCTCCAGCACCGCCTGCAACTCGGCGCGTTTGGCTGGACCCAGGCCTTTGATGCGTTTCAGCTCATCCTGGCCGCTTTGCAGCAGGCCGGCGATGCCTTCGAAGCCGTCCAGCAACTCCTGCGCGAGCTGCAGCACGCCCTTGCCAGCAACGCCGGTGCGCAGCAGCAGGGCCAGCAGCTCAGTGTCGGACAGCGCGCCCGGTCCCCGGGCCAGGAGTTTTTCGCGCGGGCGCGCTTCGGTTGGCAAGTCTTTGACCATGGGGCGGGTATTTCGGGGCGGCGTGGCTGGGGAGGCGCCTGCTTTCTACAATGGCGGGCTACGCGCGGCCAGGGTCTGGACTTTTGCTGTCTGCGCCGTTTCAGTCTTCCACTTTTCAACCGGCAGGTTTTTTCATGAGCGCCACGCCCGCGCGGGTAGTCCCCGGCTCCTTTTTGACCCTGCATTACCGCCTGGCTGGCCCGGCCGGTGATGTGGTCAACACCTTCGGTGGCAAACCCGCTACGCTGACCATCGGTTCGGGCGAACTCGCGCCGGGCATCGAAACCGCATTGATTGGCTTGGAAGAGGGCGTGCACACCACGCTGGACCTGCCGGCGGGTGTGTACGGCGAGAAGAACCCAGACATGCAGCAATGGCTGTCACGCAAGGAGCTGCGCGAGCTGGGTGATCCGAACGAGGAGTACCGCGTGGGCGATGTGGTGCAGTTCCCCACGCCCGATCGGCAGGGGCAGTTCGGCGGCGTGGTGGTGCAGACCGGTGAGCAGGCCGTGCTGTTCGACTTCAACCATCCGTTGGCCGGCCAGCCGGTGACGTTCGAAGTGCAACTGATTGGCGTGTTGTGATGGGAGCGGTGAACGTGGGAGGCTTCATGGACGCAAGCGCAGAAATCCTTTTGGCAGAACCCCGTGGTTTTTGCGCGGGCGTGGACCGGGCCATCGAAATCGTGGAGCGCGCACTGGCCAAGTTCGGCAGGCCGATCTACGTGCGGCATGAGATCGTGCACAACACCTATGTGGTGAACGACCTCAAGGCCAAGGGCGCCATCTTCATCGAGGAGCTTGACGATGTGCCGCCGGGCGCGACCCTGGTGTTTTCCGCCCACGGCGTGAGCCGGGCCGTGCACCGCGAAGCCGAGCGGCGGGGTTTCCAGATTTTCGACGCGACCTGCCCGCTGGTGACCAAGGTGCATGTGGAGGTGGCCAAGCTGCACAAGGAAGGTTACGAGTTCATCATGATTGGCCACAAGGGGCACCCCGAGGTCGAGGGCACGATGGGCCAGCTCGACAGCGGCATCCATCTGGTCGAGGACGAGGCGGACGTGGCACGCGTGCAGCCCGCGCAGAGCGAGAAGCTCGCGGTGGTGACGCAGACCACGTTGTCGGTGGACGATGCGGCCGGCATCCTCGCGGCGGTGAAGGCGCGCTTCCCGCAGGTGCGCGAGCCCAAGCAGCAGGACATCTGCTACGCCACGCAGAACCGGCAGGACGCGGTGAAGGTCCTGAGCAGTCAGGTGGACGTGCTGGTGGTGGTGGGCAGCCCGACCAGTTCCAACAGCAACCGTTTGCGCGAGGTGGCGCACAAGCGCGGCGTGGCCGCTTACATGGTGGACAACGCGGACGAGTTGCAGGCTGACTGGTTCGAGGGCAAGGGCCGTGTCGGCCTGACGGCGGGTGCGTCCGCGCCGGAAATCCTGGTGCAGCAGGTGATCGAGCGCATCAAGGCCCTGGGTGCGGTGGCGGTGCGCAAGATGGATGGGGTGGAGGAGACGGTGAAGTTTCCGCTGCCCAAGGGTTTGAAAGTCTGAGTTTTCCGCGTGGCTTTGTGTCCTTGGTGGCGGCGCGCCTTGGGCCTGGGGGCCGGGGCGCTCATGCGGGGGCGGTCGGCTGCGCCGACTTCGCATCGCCAGGGGCCTGAACGCCTGTCCGGCATAACTCGCTGCGCGCCTTTGGCGCTCCGCTCAAACACGATGCCGGAAAACAGATGACGATGCGCCGCTCATTTCATGTGCGGCGCGGCGGCGTTCACGCCCCTGGCGATGCCACCCACCCCCGAAATCGCGTCCCGGCCCCCAGGCCCAAGGCGCTGGGTCACCCGTGTTGGCATATCACTCGTCGCGTGCCAACCATGCTGATCGAGCAGGCGTGCGGGCAGGGGGCGACCACGCCTCATGTGATTTTGCTGAACGCAAAATCGAAATCGGCGGGTTCGCCCCCTGCCCGCGCGCCTGCGACCCGCCACAGACACAGCCGCAGGTCATCAAGAGGCAGCAGCCCCCTACAATCCACCCCCATCATGCTAGACCTCAACCTGCTCCGCAAAGACCTCGACGGCGTGCTGGCCCGTCTGGAAACCCGCAAGAAGCCGCAGCCCTACCTCGACGCCGCCCAGTTCCGCGCCCTCGAAGCCGAGCGCAAGACCTTGCAGACCCGCACCGAGGAACTGCAGGGCAAGCGCAACAGCCTGAGCAAGCAGATTGGCGCCCTCATGGGCCAAGGCAAGAAGGATGAGGCCGAAGCCGCCAAGGCCGAGGTCAACGCGCTCAAGGGCGAACTGGACAGCTCCGCCGCGCGCCTGGAGCAGATCCAGGAACAGATGCAGACCCTGCTGCTGGCCGTGCCCAACCTGCCGCACGAGAGCGTGCCCGTGGGTTCCGACGAGCACGGCAACGTGGTCGTGCGCAAATGGGGTGAGCCCAAGCAATACGGTTTCACGGTCAAGGATCACGTGGATCTGGGCGAGCCCCTGGGTCTGGACTTCGACACCGGCGCCAAGCTCACCGGCGCGCGCTTCACGGTCATGAAAGGCCAGATTGCCCGCCTGCACCGCGCGCTCGCCCAGTTCATGTTGGACGTGCAGACGCGCGAGCATGGCTACACCGAGTGCTACACACCCTACATCGTCAACGGGGACACGCTGCGTGGCACGGGCCAGTTGCCCAAGTTCGAGGAAGACCTGTTCGCCGCCAAAAAAGGCGGTCAGGAGGGTGAGACCGAGAACGTGCCGCTCTACCTCATCCCCACCAGCGAAGTCACGCTGACCAATTTCGTGCGCGACGAGATCGTCGCCGAGGGTGACCTGCCCCTCAAGTTCACCGCGCACACGCCCTGCTTCCGTTCCGAAGCCGGCTCCTACGGTCGCGACACCCGCGGCATGATTCGCCAGCACCAGTTCGACAAGGTCGAAATGGTCCAGATCGTCCACCCCGAGAAGAGCTACGAGGCGCTAGAAGAAATGACTCGCCACGCCGAGGCCATTTTGCAGAAGCTGGGCCTGCCCTACCGCGTGATGAGCCTGTGCACGGGCGACATGGGTTTCGGCGCCGCCAAGACCTACGACCTGGAGGTCTGGCTGCCCGCGCAGAACACCTACCGCGAAATCAGCTCGGTCTCCAACTGCGAAGCCTTCCAGGCCCGCCGCCTGCAGGCGCGTTTCAAGAACGCCCAGGGCAAGAACGAGCTGCTGCACACCCTCAACGGCTCCGGCCTCGCGGTGGGGCGCGCGCTTGTTGCGGTGTTGGAAAATTATCAACGTGCAGACGGCACCGTTGAGGTGCCGTCTGCACTCCGCCCCTACATGGGCGGCGTGTCGGTGCTGGCGCCCGTCTGAGTTCACATGGCGGGTCCGGTATAAAGCAGACCACGCCAGTCCGGTCCGCTTTCGCGCACCGCGGCGTCCGGGGCCGCCCGCCCCGACCGAAGGAGTGAACCCATGATCTCACGACTGCGCCGCACCCTCTGTTTCGCAGGACCGGCCCTGCTGCTGGCAGGTTCCGCGCGAGCCACCGACACCCTGGCCGCCGGTCAGCCCGCCCCGGATTTTTCCCTGCCGGATCAGGACGGGCGCACGCGCCGCCTGGCCGAATGGCGCGGTAAATGGCTGGTGCTGTATTTCTATCCCAAGAACGACACCCCGGGCTGCACCACCGAGGCCTGCAACTTCCGCGACGACTGGCTGCAATTGCAAGAGCTGGGCGCCGAGGTGGTGGGCGTGAGCGTGGACACCAGTGCTTCGCACGCCGCCTTTGCCCAGAAGTACAAGCTGCCCTTCCCGCTGCTCGCGGACGCACGGGGCGAGGTGGCAGCGCGATATGGCGCGCTGTCCGACTGGATGGTCGTGAAGATGGCCAAGCGCCAGACCTTCATCATCGACCTCCAGGGGCGCATCGCCCGTATCTACCGCGCGGTGGATGCCGACAAGCATTCGGCCGAGGTGGTGGCCGATCTGCGGCGCCTGCAATCCCAGCCTCGTGCCGGTGCGACGCCGGCCTGAAATAGCACTGAGGCCTGATCGTGCGCCTGCTCATCCTCGAAGACGATCCGCAACTGGGCGAAGCGCTCAGCGGTGGCCTGCGCCAGCAGGGCCATGTGGTGGACTGGTTCACCTCCGGTCCGCCGGCCGACGCGGCCCTGCGCGGCACGCCCTACGACGCGCTGGTGCTCGATCTGGGCCTGCCCGGCACCGACGGCCTGGTCTGGCTGCGGCGCTGGCGCCAGGGTGGTCTGGCCCTGCCCGTGCTGGTGCTGACCGCGCGCGATACGCTGGAGCAACGCATCGAGGGGCTGGACCTGGGTGCCGATGATTACCTGATCAAGCCCATCGCGCTCGATGAACTGGCCGCGCGCCTGCGTGCCATGCTGCGCCGTGCCACGGGCCGCGCGACCCAGGCCGAATGGGTGCATGGTGACTTGCGTTACGACCCGGCGAGCAAGCAGGTGCGCTGGAAGGACAAGCCGGTGGAGCTGACGGGGCGTGAAACCGCCTTGCTGGAGGTTCTGCTCAAGAACCCCCAGCGTGTGCTGTCCAAGAACCAACTGCTGGAGCAACTCTACGACTGGGGCGGCGGCGAACCCGAGAGCAATGCGCTGGAGGTGCACATCCACCACCTGCGCCGCAAGATCGCGCCCGGCCTGGTGCGCACCATCCGCGGCCTGGGCTACGCACTGGGCGCCGCGGAGGACCAAGCATGAGCCTGCGCCGTCGCCTGCTGCTCTACCTGCTGATCTGCGCGCCCGTGGTCTGGCTGCTGGCCCTGGCTGGTTCATTTTTTCAGGCCCGCACCGAGGTCAACGAACTGTTCGATACCGAGATGATCCGCCTCACGCGTCAGGTGCAACTGACCCTGACGCGCGTTGGCGCCGGCGCGGACACGCGGGCGGAGTCCGAGATGCCGGCCCCGATGGTGGATGGGCAGGCCGATTTGGATTCCCTGGCCATCGTGGTCTGGGACCGTGATGGCCAGGTGGTGCTGGCTGATCGCGAGGGCGCGCAACTGCCGCTGCGGTCGGACGGCGCGGGCTTCATTGATTTGGACATCCAGCAGGAGTCCTGGCGTGTCTATTACCTGCAGTCGGCCGATGGACGCTGGCTGGTGGCCGCCGGGCAGAACCTCTACGAGCGCGACGAACTGGTGTACGGCCTCATCGGTAGCCAACTGCTGCCCTGGTTGCTGATGCTGCCCATCTTGCTGATCGCCATGGGCTGGGCTGTGCGCCAGGCACTGGCGCCCATGCGCGCCCTGAGCGATGAGCTGGGACGACGCGGTGCCGACGAACTGCAGCCTTTGCCCGCGCGCGAAGCGCCCGTGGAATTGCGCCCCCTGCTGGAAGCCATGAACGGTCTGTTCGACCGCATCGCCGCGACCTTGGCGCGCGAGCGCCGCTTCACGGCCGACGCTGCGCACGAGCTGCGCACGCCACTGGCCGTGCTCAGCGCTCAGTGGGATCGCTTGCATGGCGCGCGCGCGGACGCCGAGCGCGACCAGGCCATGCAGGCCTTGCGCGCCGGCATCGAGCGCATGGCCCGCCTGGTGGACCAGTTGTTGCGCCTCTCCAGATTGGAAGCCGCCCAGGGCTTGCCGCAAACGGGCGAACTGGATTGGCCGGAGATTGCACGCCAGGCCATGAGCGATGTGCTGCCCCTGGCCGAGCGCCGGCAAATTCAGCTGGATTGCCTGTGGCCCGAACCGCCGCAGGGGCCGCCGCAGTGGCTGGGTGATCCCAACCTCATCGTCGTGCTGCTGCGCAACCTGCTGGACAACGCCACCCGCTACGCGCCCGAGGGCAGCACGGTCAGCCTGGGTTTCGAGGTGGACCGGCTGCGGGTGGACAACGCGGGGCCGGCGTTGTCGGCCGAGCTGCTTGAGCGCCTGGGTGAACGTTTCCATCGCCCAGAGGGACAGGCCGAGAGTGGCAGCGGCTTGGGGGTGTCGATCGCCCGACGGATTGCCGAGCTGCATGGCCTCAGCCTGAGTTACGGCGCCCGCGCCGATGGCACGGGCGTGGAGGTCGTGCTGGCGCGGGCCTGACGCCCGACAGGGCGGTGCCGGTCAGTCGGCCCTGGCCTTGCCCAGCAGGGCGCGGATTTCCTCGCGTCGGCCTGTGTCGGCGATATGGCGGCCCGGGCGCGGGGGGGCTTGCAGCGCGCGCTCCAGGTAGCCGATGCCTTCGGCCTTGCGCTTGTTCTCGATCAGGAATTCGCCGTAGAAGAAATTGGGGTCGATGGCCATGGGGCTGATCTCCAGCGCTTTCTTCAGCAAGGTTTCGGCCTTGTCCTTGTCGCCAAAACCCAGCGGCCAGCCCGGTACCTTGTAGTACAGCACGCCCAGGCTGCCGTAGGCCGAGCCATCGAGCGCGCTGCCATCGATGGCGATGGCCTGTTCGTACAGGGCCTTGGCCTGCTTGACCAGGCCCAGCGCGCCCAGACCGCCTTTTTCACCCGCCAGGGAACTCACGATGATGCCTTCCCAGATCAGCGGTTCGCTGCGACCCGGATAGCTCGCGCTGACCTGATGGGCTTTGCGGGCCAGGGTTTCGAAATGCTGGGCGCGTTCCGAAGCCGGGGTCTGGTATCGGATCGCCTCCCAATCCCGCTGCAGGTTGGCGACGGCATCGTCCACCGGTGCGGCATGGGCGTTGCTCAGGAACAGCGCGAAGGCCGCGAGCAGGGGAAAGAAGACCGAGATGAGCGCGTGGCGGATGGCGGTGGTGGGACGGGCGACATGGCTCGTGTGCGGTGCGGTGTTCACGAAGTGGCTCCTTGGATGGTTTGAGCTTGGGTTTGGTTGAGATGGCGGCGGTGTTTGTCGAAGCTGCCGTCGAGCAGGGGGCCGACGGCGCCGTTCAGGCGCGCGGCCAAGCGTTCGGGCCAGCCGATGTAGCGTTCGGCGGCTTCGTCCCGAATCAGGTTGACCAGGGCTTGCGCCACGGTCTCGGGGCTGTCGCTGGCGGTGCCGGTGGCGCGGTTGTAGGCCTCGGCCTCACCCGTGTTGAAAGCAGTGCGCGTGCTGCGCGGGGCGAGCAACTGGACCAGGATCGGGGTGTCCGACAGTTCACGGCGCAGGGCTTCGGCGAAACGGTGCACGCCGGCCTTGCTCGCGCCGTAGAGGCTGAACCCAGGCAGGCCGATCGCGCCCAGGGCTGAACCGACGAAGACGATCTGTGCCTGGGACTGGCGCTGCATGTGTGGCAGCAGGGCCTGCGTGAGCAGCATGGGCGCCAGCAAATTGGTCTGCAGCACCTGCTGCATTTGCGCGGCGTCCAAGTTGTGCAGCGTGCCGAAGCCCGCCTCGCCGGCCGCGTGCACGACCACGTTGATGTCGAGCATGGCGCAACTCTCGGCGACGTGCGCGATGTCCCGGGGATCGTTCAGGTCGGCCCGGACCCAATGCCGACCCGAAGCGCTGGTCTGCTGCGCGCGGCTCACGCCCAGAACCTGAGCGCCGGCTTGGCGCAGGGCCTGGTCCATGGCGGCGCCTATGCCGCCACTGGCGCCGGTCAACAGTACACGTGCGTTTTGCAGTTTCATGCGGGTACTCCTTGCGCTTGCGGCGCGGCCTTGGCGTGTGCCGTCGCTGCGGCAGTCAACTGCGGCAAGGGCAGTCCGCGGAACACGTCGCCGTAGAGACGGAAGAAGGCGCGTGCCGCGTGCACGATGTCGGCCTGGTCGGCCGGGTCTTCGATCTGGTCCATCAGCAGCGCGAAATGCGCTGTGTGTTCCTGATCCAACGTGCCGTGCGAACGCAGGTAGCTGAAGGCGCTGTCGGGCAGGCCCAGCGGTTTCTGGATGGCATCGGCCGCCTGCAGCGCCAGGGCCACGCTGGTGCCTTCCAGCACATGGACCATGCCGAAGAAGCCCAGCGGGTTGCCGCGCGCGATGGTGTCGTAGGCGTAGGCCACCATGACTTCGGTGGCGTGCGAGGGCTGGCCATGGCGCACGGCCTCGGCGTCGCCGCCACAGGCGCGGATGTCGTTGAGGATCCATTCGTCGTGGCCGATTTCCTCCTCGACGTATTCGTCCATCGCGTCGTTCAGCCAGGCATGGTGCGCGGGCAGCGCGGCCTTGGCCGCGCGCAGCAGCGGCACGGTGTGCTTGACGTGGTGGTAGGCCTCGGTCAGGAAGGCGATGTAGCTGGGCAGGGAGACTTCCCCGCGCAGCAGCACGCCCTGGATGATGGGCGCGGACAGCAGACCCAGGCGGGCTTGTGTGGTGTCGTTCAGGAGACGGTTGTGAAAGTTCATGGTGGAGGTCCTCAGGAGTTCAGGGTTTCGGGAAGGAGGGCGCGCATGTCGCCATGCGCGTTCAGGATGGCGGCGCGTTGCGGGCGGCCGTTGGCGGTGGCGTAACCGGTCTGCGCGCTGAAGGCGGCGCGGCCCCGGGCCCAGCGCGCCACCCGCGCGTAGTCGGGCAGGGTGGTGTTGGCGGCATCGACCGCAGCTTGTAGTGCGGCGTCGGGCAGTTGGTCCTGCAGGGGCCAGAGCACGGCCCACAGGCTGGGTTCACCGTCGCCGTAGACCACGGCCTGGCGGATGGCCGGCTGGCTGCCGAGCGCTGTTTCCACCCACTCGGGCGAAATGTTGCGGCCGTAGGCGCTGATCAGCAGGTTCTTCTTGCGGCCTTGGATGTGCACATGGCCCTCGGCATCGATGTGGCCCAGGTCGCCGCTGGGCCACCAGTCGGGCGCCGGCTGGGCGTCGCCCAGGTAGCCCGCGAACAGGCTGCCCGCGACTTCGATTTCACCGTCGGCGGCCACGCGCAGGCGCGCATGGGGCAGCGGCCGGCCCACACTGCCCAAGCGCTGGGCCCCGGGCAGGTTCAGCGTCTGCACCGAAGCGCCCTCGGACAGGCCGTAGCCCTCGTAGGCGGGAATGCCCAGGGTCTGGGCGGCGGCGATCAGCGGCGCGCCCACGGCGGCACCACCGACGGCGACGAACTTCAGGCCCGCCGGCGCGCGCTGGCTGGTCTGGCGCAGCAGGCCGACCCAGGCACGCAGCATCTGCGGCAGCAGGATCATGCTGTCGGGCGCATGACGCAGCACCGCCGCGTGGAAGGTTTCCACGTCGAACTGCGAGGAGCCCTGCCAACCCAGCTCTGCCAGGGGCGGCGTGATCAGCAGCGCGCCCTGGCGGCGCGCGGCCATCTGACCGGCCACGTTTTCCAGCAGCACGGCGAAGGGCAGCACACTCAGGTGGCGGGTGATGCCCAGCGGCCCCAGGGCTTGCACCACGCCATCGGCCACGCGTTCCATGGCGGCCTGGCGCAGGCAGACGCCCTTGGGCGCGCCGGTGCTGCCCGAGGTGTAGGTGATCTTGGCCGTGCCAGCGGGTTTGGTCAGGCCCTGCGCGGGCAGGCGCGCCAGACTCAGTGCTTGGCCGGCGACCTCGAGGGCCTGCCAGGGCAGGATCTTCCAGGCGGTGGCCGCGGCTGGAGCGGCCACCAGGGTGTCCACGCCGGCGGTCTGCAGCGCGTGCCGGATCTGGTCGGGCGTGAAGAAAGGCGGCAGCGGCACGTGCACGATGCCGGCGCCTGCGGCGGCTTCGTCCAGCACCGTGATGGCAGCGCCGTTGTCCAGCAGCGTGGCCAGCACCCGGGTGCCTGCCTGATGCAGTGCCTGCTGCGTCGCACGCACGGCTGTGCTCAGCTCGGTGGCGGTCCAGTCACGCTGGCCGTCATGAAGGACGACGTGGTTCATGACAGGCTCCAGCGCCGGGCGAGCGCGCGCAGGCCCAGGTCGAGGCGGCCGGCCACGACCACCGGACGGTGGTCGTAGTAGCTGCCCCAGTCCGCCGCGTCGGCGCCGAGTTGGGCGGGGTCGGCCATGCCCAGCGCCAGCGGCGTGATGCCCAGGCGCACGAAGAGGTGCTGCAGTTCCTGCGTCAGGGTGCTGACCACCCATTCCAGGTCCAGGCTGGCCAGGTGTGGCCCCATGAGGTGGATCAGACGCTTGCCCGCGCCGGGCTGTACGGCCGAGAGGTGGCCTACCTCGACGATGCGCGCGCGCGAGACGCCCGCGGGGCTGTCGCGCCCGAGCAGGGCTTCGACGGGGTCGGACAGGTAACGCTCCAGGAACAGCGGGCCGCCGTCCGCGACGCGGTAGCCGGCGGCGGCGCTGATGTCGCCAGCCTCGTCGCGCAGGCTGACCAGCATGGGCGCGAAATGGCGGACACGGGCGCCGTAACGTTCCAGATAGACATCGTGGATGAAGCGTTCGACCTGAACGCGCTCTTCATCGTCCACGGCGTGGACAGCGAGGTGCCGCCGGCCCGGGGGCAGTGCGGCGACCGAGAGACCGTTGGAAGGATGGTGGGATACCTGGGCCAGCATGTGCAATCCTTTGCGCGAGGGGCGTGGTTGGGATGGCGTGATCTTGGGCGCCGAGCCTTAAGCGCAAATTAAGTGGCGCATCGCGGTGCCGCCACCGCGCGCGGCGAATCGTGAGCATTTGTGACCGAAGCCACACCTGTGCCGCTGGCCGATCCGGCGTGGTCACGGTAGAATCCGGTCCAGCCACATCCGTGGCACCCCTTGATCGGGAGAGACCGCCGCCACCGCGCGACGGCGCCGAAGGAGCAACCGCCCCGGAAACTCTCAGGCAAAAGGACCGGTCAAGATCTATTCACACTCTGAAGAGCCACTGCGTTTCGTCAACGCGGTGCACCGCAGGAGCAAGCGCCTCATCGTTCTTCAACGGATGACGGCGTGAATCTCTCAGGTTCCAAACAGAGGGGGCGCGCATGGCACATGCATTGCTTGCATGGCATGTGTTGGCGCCTTCCTCAACGACGTTTGGAGTGCTTTCCATGAAAACCATCGCCGTCATCGGCGCCGGCATCACCGGCGTCACCACAGCCTACGCCCTGTCGCTGCGTGGCTACTCCGTCACCCTGTTCGAACAAAACCGCTACGCGGCCATGGAAACGTCCTACGCCAACGGCGGCCAGCTTTCGGCTTCCAACGCCGAGGTCTGGAACCATCCCTCGACCATCATCAAGGGCCTGAAGTGGATGCTCAAGAGCGACGCCCCCCTGCTGGTCAACCCCAAGCCGAGCTGGCACAAGTTCAGCTGGTTCGCCGAGTTCCTCTTCAACCTGGGCAAGTACAAGCAGAACACCATCGAAACCACGCGCCTGGCCATCGCCGCGCGCCAGCACATGTTCGCCTGGGCAGAGGCAGAAGGGCTGGACTTTGACCTGAAGAAGCAAGGCATCCTGCACATCTACCGCAGCAAGCAGGAATTCGACAACGCGGCCAAGGTATCCAAGCTGCTGGCCGCTGGCGGCCTGGAGCGCCGCGCGGTGACGCCCGAGGAAATGCGCGCCATCGAACCCACGCTCGCGGGTGACTACCACGGGGGCTATTACACCGAGAGCGATTCGACGGGCGACATCCACAAGTTCACCAACGGTCTGGCCATCGCCGCCGAGCGTCGCGGCGTGAAGACCCTCTACGGACAGGAAGTGCTGCGCCTGGACAGCGACGGCCAGCGTGCACGCGTGACGGTGCGTTCGGGCGAGGGTGAAGAGACGCTGGGCTTCGACGGTCTGGTGGTCTGCGCGGGCGTCAAGAGCCGTGCCTTCGCCTCCCAACTGGGCGACCGCGTGAACATCTACCCGGTCAAGGGCTACTCCATCACCGTGAACCTGCAGGACGCCACGAGCCAGGCCGCCGCGCCCAATGTCAGCCTGCTGGACGACGCCGCCAAGCTCGTCACCAGCCGCCTGGGCGCCGACCGCCTGCGCGTGGCGGGCACGGCCGAGTACAACGGCTACAACAAGGACATCCGCGCTGACCGCATCCGCCCGCTGGTGGACTGGGTGAACCAATGCTTCCCCGGCGTGAGCACGCGTCAGGTCACGCCCTGGGCCGGCCTGCGTCCCATGATGCCGGACATGATGCCCCGCGTGGGCCGCGGGCGGCGCGCCAATGTGTTCTACAACACGGGCCACGGCCACCTGGGCTGGACGCTCTGCGCCGTGACAGCCGACATGGTGGCCGAGGTGGTGCAGCAGAGCGGCGGCGCCGTGCCCACCAGTGCGCCGACGCTGAAGACGGCGTGAAGGTCGGATGACGTGACGGTCTGAATGCCGTCCCGCACGCGGGCGCCCGATGGCTCATCGGGCGCCCGTTTTCATGGGGCGGACGCGCGCCGCAAACAGGCCCCGGCCCAAGGGTCACGCGCCGAGGCCATAATGAGCCCCGCCATGAACCAACTTGAAGCCCTGCGACAGTACACCGTGGTGGTGGCCGACACCGGAGACTTCCGGCAGCTCGCCGCTTACGCGCCCCAGGACGCGACCACCAATCCCTCCCTCATCCTCAAGGCGGTGCAGAAGCCGGATTACGCGCCGCTGCTCAAGGACACCGTGACGCGGCATCCGGGCCTGCCGATGGACGAGATCGTCGATCGCCTGCTCGTGCGCTTCGGCCGCGAGATCCTGGCCCTGATTCCGGGTCGGGTGTCGACCGAGGTGGACGCCCGCCTCAGCTTCGACGTGGCGGCCACCGTGGCGCGGGCGAAGCGCATCCTCGCGCTCTACCGTGCCGAGGGCGTGGACACGCGCCGGGTGCTCATCAAGGTCGCGGCCACCTGGGAGGGCATCCAGGCCGCAGCAGCGCTGGAGCGCGAGGGTGTCCACACCAATTTGACTTTGCTGTTTTCCTTTGCCCAGGCCGTGGCCTGTGGCCAGGCCGGCGTGCGGCTGATCTCGCCCTTTGTCGGGCGCATCTACGACTGGTACAAGAAAAACGCGGGCGCTGCCTGGGACGAGGCCGCGAACGCGGGGGCCAACGACCCCGGCGTGCGCTCGGTGCGTCGCATCTTCGAGCACTACAAGCGCTTCGGCATCCATACCGAGATCATGGGGGCAAGCTTTCGCAACGTCGGGCAGATCACCGCGTTGGCTGGCTGTGACCTGCTGACCATCGCGCCTGAGCTGCTGGCCCAACTGGCCGCCAGCGAGGCCCCGGTGACCCGCCACCTGGATCCGGCCGCCGCGCGCGCGCTGGATTTGTCGCCCGTGTTGTACGACGAAGCGGGTTTCCGCTACGCGCTCAACGAGGACGCCATGGCCACCGAAAAACTGGCCGAGGGCATCCGCGCCTTCGCCGCCGACGCGGTGAAGCTTGAGCAACTGATCCAGACCGTTTGAATTCAAACAAAAGAAGGGGACCGCATTGACGACGCAAGCCACGCGCTGTGACCGCGCGCCTGCCTGGGGCCTGTTGCAGGATCTGTACGAACGCCAGGGCCGCGCCCTGGATCTGCGCGAGGCCTTCGCGCGCGATGCCGGGCGCTTCGAGCGCTACAGCCTGCAGGCGCCCCAGGTCTTCGCCGACCTGTCCAAGAACCTGGTGGACGATGAGATCAACGACGCCCTGACCGAGCTGGCGCGCCAGTGCGGTCTGGAAGCCCAGCGCGACGCCATGTTCGCGGGCGAGCACGTCAACCGCACCGAGGACCGCGCGGCCATGCACTGGCTGCTGCGCCATCCGCGCAGCGCGGCCCTGGGCCTGCCAGACAGCCTGCGCCCCGCCCTCACCGAGGTGCACACCGTGCTGGACGCCATGTTGGCCTACGCCGAGTCGGTGCGCACGGACGCCGACATCACCGACGTGGTCAACATCGGCATCGGCGGCTCGGACCTCGGCCCACTGCTGGCCGTGCAGGCGCTGGACCCGTACGTGGACCACCGCAAGCGTTACCACTTCGTCTCCAGCGTGGACGGGCATGAACTGAGCGCCGTGTTGCGCAGCCTGCGGCCCGAGCGCACCGTGTTCCTCGTGGCCTCCAAGACTTTCACGACCATGGAGACCATGACCAATGCCTGCACGGCGCGGGACTGGTTCCTGGGCAAGATCGGCTACCACGACGAACCGCGCAACCCGGCGGACATGGCGCGCTACATGGAGCGCCACTTCTGCGCCCTGACCAGCAACACCGCGGCGGCCGCGGCCTTCGGTGCCACACGCACCTTCCCATTCTGGGACTGGGTCGGCGGGCGTTATTCCATGTGGTCGTCCATCGGGCTGATGATCGCCATCGCCGTGGGGGCCGAGCGCTTCCGCGCCCTGCTCGCGGGCGCGCATGCGATGGACCGGCATTTTCGCGAGGCTCCGCTGGAAAAAAACCTGCCCGTGCGCATGGCCTTGCTCGACATCTGGCACCGCAATTTCCACGGCTTCGGCAGCCGCAACATCGCGCCTTACCACAGCGGGCTGAGCTGCCTGCCGGCCTACCTGCAGCAGCTGGCGATGGAGAGCAATGGCAAGCGCGTGGACATGGCGGGCGAGACCCTGCCCTATGCCACCGCGCCCGTGGTCTGGGGCGAACCGGCGGCCAACGGCCAGCACGCTTACTTCCAGATGTTGCACCAGGGCAGCGACGTGATCCCCATGGAGTTCGTGGCCGTCAAGCGTGCCCTGCACGATCTGCCCGGTCACCACGTCAAGCTGCTGGCCAACGCGCTGGCGCAGGCGCAAGCCTTCATGCAGGGCCGTCATACCGAGGACGGCCACCGTCACATGCCGGGCAACCGGCCCAGCACTTTCCTGCTGCTGGAGGCGCTGACGCCCGAAAGCCTGGGCGCGCTGATCGCACTCTACGAGCACCGCGTGTTCGCGGCCGGCGCGCTCTGGGGCATCAACAGCTTCGACCAGTTCGGTGTCGAGCTGGGCAAGGTGCTGGCCCTGGACATCGAGCCGCGTCTGACCAGCGGCGACGCGAGTGGCCTGGACGGCTCGACAGCGGGCTTGCTGGCGCGGCTGCGCGCATGAACATCGTCTTCGATTTCGGCGCAGTGCTGTTCACCTGGCAGCCGGCCGAGCTGGTGCGGCGCCATTTTCCGCACCTCACGCCCACCGCGCAGGCGGCGGAGGACCTGGCGCGGTCCCTGTTCCATCACGAGGATTGGCAGGGCTTCGACCGCGGCGACCACGCGCTGGACGAGGCGGTCGCACGCATCGCGGCGCGCCTGTCCCTGCCGGGCGATGCGCTGCATGATTTGCTCGCGCCCATCGGCGAACGGCTCGCCCCCATCGACGCCACGGTGGCCTTGCTGGCGCGCCTGCGCGAACGGCGCGACGCTGCCGGTGACCTGCGGCTGTATTACCTGTCCAACATGCCGGCACCTTATGCGCGGGTGCTGGAGCAGCGGCACGAATTCATCGGCTGGTTCGACGGCGGCATCTTCTCGGGCGACGTGCAACTGGCCAAGCCGCAAGCGGAAATCTACCGCCTGCTCGAGTCCCGCCACGGTCTGGAGCCAGCCCGCACCGTTTTCATCGACGACATGCAGGCCAACGTCGAGGCCGCGCGTGGCCTGGGCTGGCAGGCGATCCACTGCACGCAGCCCGAGCGGCTGGGTGCGCAGCTGCAGGCCCTGCTGCCGCAGTGGATGCCCGCAATGGGAATGGCGGGATCTCGACGCTGAAGCCATCGATATGCGGCTGGACGCCTTACCGCATTGCCGTCACGCCAAACGTAACGGATAGCTCAACAGCAAGATATGCAGAAGATTGACCGCTGCGTGCAGCGCGATGGCCAGGCTCAGGCGGCCGCTGTAGTGAAAGGCCAGGCCGTAGCCGAGGCCTGCGCAGGTCGCCACCACGGCAAATAGTGCGTTGAAAGGCAGGTGGGCCGCACCGAACAGGCCCGCCGCCAACAGCAAGCCAGGCCAGACGCCCAGGCGCTTGATCAGGGCAGTCTGCAACAGACCGCGAAACAGCAATTCCTCCGCCAGCACCGCTACACCGAGATTGACCGCCAGCCACAAGAGCAGGCCCTGCGGCCATTTGGGTTGCCAAGCGACCAGGCCCAGCGCCATGGCCAGCAGAGGCATGAGCAGCAAGGTGGCGATGCATGTCAGCCAGGCATGCTTCAGCGAAATGACAGACCTGTGTGCTTGCCCCAACCACCAGGCGAGCAGGGCAGTGCCCAGCAGCAGCTTGTCCCAGGACAGGCGCAGAGCGTAAGGCGTCGCGTCCGTGCTGATGAGGCGCGGCTGCCACAGTTGCCAGGTGCTGAAACCGGGTACGAGGTGTGCTGCCAGGGCGATGCCGCCGAGCAGGATCATAGGCAGCCATAACCAGTCCGGCAGACGCGCTTGTCCGACCAGAAGGACGATGACGAAAGCACTGCCCAGCAGCAGGCCGATGGGCTGGATGAAACCCAGGCCGGTGCCCAAGGCGAGCGTGAGAGTGGGGAGCAGCAAGCGCAAATGCAGGAGCGGCATGGCACCTTTCTTGAAAAGGCGCGCAGTCTAGCAAGTCGCAGCTGCAGGCCCTGCTGCCGCAGCGGGGCTGGCCTTGAACCGCGTCTCCCCACGCCGCGCGGGCCTTTGCCGAGATGCAACTTGCGCGCTGGCATGGCTTGCTTCAGCATTCGCCGGTTTCTTCCAACCCCAAACCTAGGAGCGATACCCATGAAGATGAGTCGACGTGATCTGTTGGTCGGAGGCGGCGCGGCTGCCGCGGCTTCCATGGCCACCTACCTCGGCGTGTCCTTGCTGCCTTTGCAGGCCCAGGCCCAGGACTTCGGCGCACCCAGTGTGGTCCAGGTGGGCTACCGCAAGCAGAAGGTCGGTGACTTCGAGGTCATCGCGCTCAACGACGGTGTGGTGCGCCGTGCCCTGCAGGCCGAGTTCGTGCGCAACGCGCCGCTGGCCGAGGTGCAGGAGCTGCTGCGCTCGCAGAACCTGCCCACCGAATACGTGGACGTGCCCTACACCGCCTTCCTGATCGTCGCGGGTGGGCGTCGCGTGCTGATCGACACCGGCTTCGCCGACAACGGACCGCCGACCACCGGGCGTCTGGTGGGCAATCTGAACGCGGCCGGCTTCAAGGTGGAGGACATCGACACCGTGGTCATCAGTCACCACCATGGCGACCACATCAACGGCCTGCGCAACAAGGCCGGACAACTGGTCTTCCCCAAGGCCAAGATCATGGTGCCGGCCGTGGAGCATGCCTTCTGGATGGACGACGCCAAGATGGAGGCCGCCCCGGCCTCGGCCAAGGGCGCGTTCCAGAACGTGCGCCGGGTCTTTGGCGGGCTGGGGCCGGACCAACTGGTCCCGTTCCAGGCCGGCCAGGAACTGCTGCCCGGCATCCGCACCGACGCAGCCTACGGTCATACGCCGGGCATGGTCACGGTCACGGCCCAAAGCCGGGGCCAGAAGTTCATGTACCTGGCTGACCTGACCAATGTGCCCCAGCTCTTCGCCCGCAACCCCGACTGGGCCGTGGTTTTCGACATGAACCCCGAGGAAGCGCGCCAGACCCGCCGCCGGGTGTTCGAGGCGGTCGTGAAGGACAAGACCCTGGCGGGTGGCTTCCACTTCCCCTTCCCGGCCTTCGGCCGCATCGAGGCCCTGGGCCAGGGTTACGACTTCAAGCCGGTGGCCTGAGCGGTTTCGTTCGGCGTCAGCACAAAACCGCCGCAGTCTCCTGCGGCGGTTTTTTTTGAGATGCACGGTTCCATGCGCATCCTAGGGATAGCACCAGGGTAGATGGCGCATGAAAGTATCGATGGATGGCCTGAGGGTACCGGGACGTGCGCATTTCCTCACCAGAATGGGCGCCCTGCGGTAACGCGCATGACGCGTGCACAGAGCGCCACGCACGAACAAGAGAGGGATGGCGCCGGCAGACCGCAGCCACCGTTCCATACATCAGAAGGAGACAGACATGCACCGTTTTCTCAAGACCGGCCTGGCCCTGGCCTTCGCGGCTGCGGGCTGCGCGCAGGCGGCCACCGAACTCGTGGTGGCCACCGTCAACAACGGCCACATGATCGAGATGCAAAAGCTCACGCCGGCCTTCGAGAAGGCGCATCCCGGCATCAAGCTCAAGTGGGTGACGCTGGAGGAGGGCGTGCTGCGCCAGCGCGTGACGACGGACATCGCCACCAAGGGCGGCCAGTTCGACGTGATGACCGTGGGTATCTACGAGGTGCCGATCTGGTCGAAGCAGGGCTGGCTGATGCCCATCAACACCGACGCGGCCTATGACGCCAACGACCTGCTGCCCGCGATCCGCGCGGGCCTGTCGCACGAGGGCAAGCTCTACGCCTCGCCCTTCTATGGTGAAAGCTCCATGCTGATGTACCGCAAGGACCTGGCCGACAAGGCCGGCGTGCAGATGCCCGAACAACCCACCTGGGCCCAGGTGAAGGACTTCGCGGCCAAGGTGCACAACCCGGCCGCTGGCGTCTACGGCATCTGCCTGCGCGGCAAGCCGGGCTGGGGCGACAACATGGCCCTGCTGACCACCATGGTCAACACCCACGGCGGCCAGTGGTTCGACATGCAGTGGAAACCTCAGATCGACACCGCCCCCTGGAAGCAGGCCATCGGGTTCTACGTGGACCTGATGAAGGCTTACGGCCCGCCCGGCGCCGCGGCCAATAGCTTCAACGAGAACCTGGCGCTGTTCAATGAGGGCAAGTGCGGGGCCTGGGTGGACGCGACCATCGCGGCCTCCTTCATCAGCGACCCCAAGCAGTCCAAGGTGGCCGACAAGGTGGCCTTCGCGATGGCGCCGGTCGCCGTCACGCCCAAGGGCGCCAACTGGCTCTGGACCTGGAACCTGGCCATTCCCTCCAGCTCCAAGAAGGCCGAGGCGGCGCAGACCTTCGTGAAGTGGGCCACCTCCCGTTCCTACATCGAGCTGGTGGCCAAGGAACATGGCTGGCACGCCGTGCCCACGGGCACCCGCCAGTCCACCTACGCCAACCCCGCGTTCCAGAAGGTGGCCAAGTTCGCCGCCGCCGAGCGCAAGGCCATCGACAGCGCCAACCTGAACGACAGCACCCTGCCCAAGTCGCCGTATGTGGGTGTGCAGTACGCGGCCATCCCCGAGTTCCAGTCCATCGGCCTGGCGGTCGGGCAGCAGATCAGCGCGGCACTGGCGGGCAAGGTGACGGTGGAGCAGGCGCTCAAGACCTCGCAGACCCTGGCCGAGCGCGAGATGCGCCGGGGCGGGTACTACAAGTAAGCCCAGCCTGAGTCGCACTGAGCCACGCCTGAGCACGACCTTGCCGCCATGACCCGCCTGCTGCCGCGCGCCTTGCTGGCGCCCGCCGTGGGAGCCTTGCTCCTGTGGATGTTGGTGCCCCTGCTGATGACGGTGTATTTCTCCGTCGTCCGCTACAACCTGCTGCAGCCGGGCGATCACCCCTTCGTGGGGCTGGAGAACTTCGCCTTCTTCGTGACCGACCCGGACTTCGGTCCGGCGGTCTGGAACACTCTGGTCTTCCTGGCCAGCGTGGTGCTGATCACCGTGGTGCTGGGCATGGCGCTGGCTCTGCTGGTGGATGCGCCGTTTCCCGGGCGGGGCATCGTGCGGGTGTTGCTCATCTCTCCTTTCTTCGTCATGCCGGCGGTCAACGCCCTGCTGTGGAAGCACATGATTATGAACCCCATCTATGGCGTGCTGGCTCAGCTGTGGCGGACTTTTGGCCTGGAGCCGGTGGATTGGCTCACCCATGCGCCGCTGTTCTCGGTCATCGTCATGGTGGCCTGGCAGTGGCTGCCCTTCGCCTGCCTGATCTTCATCACCTCGCTGCAATCGCTGGACCGTGAGCAGATGGAGGCCGCGCGCATGGACGGCGCGGGGCCGTTCCAGCGTTTCTGGTACTTGACCCTGCCGCACCTGGCGCGTCCGGTCGCGGTGGTGGTGATGATCGAGATGATCTTCCTGCTGGCCGTGTTCGCCGAGATCGCCATCACCACGGCGGGCGGGCCCGGCAACGAAAGCACCAATCTGACCTACCTGATCTTCAAGCAGTCCCTGCTGAGTTTCGATGTGGGCGTGGCCTCGGCCGGTGCGCTGTTCGCCGTGCTGCTGGCCAACATCGTCGCGATCTTCCTGATCCGCATGGTCGGCAAGAGTCTGGATTGATATGAAACACCCCCCTGTGCCGCTGCGCGGCTTCCCCCCGCTCTTGCCGCGCTGCTCGCGGCAGGCAGGGGGACGACGCCAGTGGCCTGGCAAAGCCAATCCCACGGCGTCCGCTGGTATGGCCTGCTCCGCGGCCATCGGACGGGTGGCACGCGGCGCCATGGACAACTGACACGCCATGGCGACCATCTTTTTCATCTTCGCGCGCACCGTCCTGGCCTGGGGCGCGGCGCTGCTGCTCTTCTTTCCGCTCGGTTGGCTCTTCCTGACGGCCTTCAAGACCGAGCTGCAGGCCATCGCGGTGCCGCCGCTCTTCCTGTTCGAGCCGACGCTGGAGAACTTCGGCGAGGTGCAGCGCCGCAGCGACTACCTGCTGTACGCGCGCAACTCCCTGGTCACCAGCGTGGGCTCCACCCTGATCGGTCTGGCCATCGCCGTGCCTGCCGCCTACTCGATGGCTTTCTTCCGTACCCGGCGCACGCGCGACATCCTGATGTGGATGCTCTCGACCAAGATGATGCCGGCCGTGGGCGCCTTGCTGCCGGTCTACGTGCTGGCGCAGACGGCGGGGCTGCTGGATTCGCTGACCGTGCTCACCGTGGTCTTCACGCTGTCCAACCTGCCCATCATGGTCTGGATGCTCTACAGCGCCTTCAAGGACATCCCGGGTGAAATCCTTGAAGCCGCGCGCATGGACGGCGCCACACTCTGGGGCGAGTTCCGCCACGTCGTTATGCCACTGTCTCTCGGCGGCATCGCCTCCACCGGCCTGCTGTGCCTGGTGCTGAGCTGGAACGAGGCCTTCTGGGCGCTCAACCTCAGCAGCGCCAAGGCCGGCACGCTGGCCACCCTGATCGCCTCCTACTCCAGTCCGGAAGGGCTGTTCTGGGCCAAACTCTCCGCCGCTTCGCTGCTGGCCATCGCGCCCATCGTGGTCTTCGGCTGGTTCAGCCAGAAGCAACTGGTGCAGGGCCTGACCTTCGGCGCCGTCAAATGAACCCGGGCAAGGACGCTCTTATGGCCTATCTGCAACTCAAGGACATCCGCAAGCGCTTTGGGGAGACCGAGATCATCCAGGGCATCGATCTCGCGATCCAACAGGGCGAATTCATCGTCTTCGTCGGCCCCTCGGGCTGCGGCAAATCCACGCTGCTGCGCCTGATCGCGGGGCTGGAACCCATCACCGAGGGGCAACTGGTGCTGGACGGTCGTGACATCACGCAACTGCCTTCGGGCAAGCGCGACCTGGCCATGGTGTTCCAGAGCTACGCGCTTTACCCGCACATGAGCGTGTACGACAACATGTCCTTCGCGCTGCGCCTGGCGGGCGCGCCCAAGGACGAGATCCGCCGCAAGGTGGAACAGGCCGCCGCCACGCTCAACCTCACGCCCTACCTGCAGCGCACGCCGCGTGAACTCTCGGGCGGCCAGCGCCAGCGCGTGGCCATCGGCCGTGCCATCGTGCGCGCGCCCAAGGTCTTTCTGTTCGATGAACCCTTGTCCAACCTGGACGCCGCCCTGCGCGGCAACACGCGGGTGGAGATCCACAAGCTGCACAAGGCCCTGGGCGCCACCACCATCTACGTCACGCACGACCAGGTGGAAGCCATGACCCTGGCCGACCGTGTGGTGGTGCTGCGCGATGGCCGCATCGAGCAGGTGGGCGCGCCCTTGGAGCTCTATGACCGGCCCGTCAACCAGTTTGTCGCGCAGTTCATCGGCATGCCGCCCATGAACCTGATCCCGGCTACCGCTGTACCGGTTTTCTCTGAGGCCACGCAGGGCCGGTTGCCCATGGACGGCTCCCTGGGCGTGCGGCCCGAAGGTTTGCGTGTGCAGGCCGCTACCGATGTCGCAACCCCGTCCAGCGTGCTGGGCCGGGTGGAACTGATCGAGGCGCTGGGTGCGGACACCCTGGTCCATGTGGATCTGGGCGGCCTGTCTGTCGTGGCGAGGCAGTCCGAGCGTGTGGCCTTGGCCGCAGGGGATGCCGTGCGTATCACGCTGGACCCGGCCGCGCTCCACTGCTTTGACCGCGAAGGCCGTGCCCTCGCGCCAGCCTGAAGCCTTGCTGTTTGCTATCCCATCCTCTATTCCGGAGACACGGACGTGACTTCCCCGCAAGCCCCCCGCCGCACGGTGCTGCATCTAGGCCTGGGCTCCTTCCACCGCGCGCACCAGGCGGTGTACCTGCAACAGTTGATCGAGCTGGGTGAGCAGCAATGGTCCCTGGTCGGCGCCAATCTGCGGCCCGACATGGCCGAGACCCTGGACGCCCTGGCGCGTCAGGGCGGCGCTTACACGCTGGAGACCATTTCGCCCCCGGGTGAGGTGCGCTACCAGCGCATCTCCGCCATCCGCGAAGTGATTCGCTACGTGCCCGGCATCGCGCCCGTGGTGGCGCGGGGGGCCGACGCGGCCACGCGCATCGTGTCCTTCACGGTGACCGAGGCCGGGTATTACCTGGACGAATCCGACCGCCTGGATATCCAGGCGCCCGAGCTGCTTGAGGATCTGGCGCGCATCCGGCGCGGCGTGGCCGGCCAGACCATCTACGGTGCCGTCACCGCCATCCTGCGTGCGCGTCAGGTCCAGGGCGCGGGTGCGCTCACCCTGCTCAACTGCGACAACCTGCGCCACAACGGCGACCGCTTCCGCGCCGGTCTGCTGGCCTTCATCCGCCACGCGGGTCTGCCCGATCTGGCCGCCTGGGCCGAGGCCCACACCACTTGCCCCAATGCCATGGTGGACCGCATTACCCCGCGCCCGCCGTCCGAGTTGCGCGCGCGGGTGCGCGCCGCCACCGGCTGGGACGATGCCGCGCCCGTCACGGCCGAGAGCTTCATCCAGTGGGTGATCGAAGACCGCTTCATCGCCGGCCGTCCTGCCTGGGAACGCGTGGGCGTGGAACTGGTGCCTTCGGTCGCGCCCTACGAGGAGGCCAAGATCCGCATCCTCAACGCCAGCCACAGCTGCATCGCCTGGGCCGGCACCCTGGTGGGTTTGCAGTTCATCCATGAAGGTACGCATACGCCTGCCATCCGCCAGATGGCCTGGGACTACGTGACGCAGGACGTGATGCCCTGCCTGTCGCGCCCCGGCCAGCCCAGCCCGGTGGACCTGCCCGCCTACCGCGACGTGGTGCTGGAGCGCTTCGGCAACCCCGCCATCCGCGACACCAACCAGCGCGTGGCGGCCGATGGTTTCGCCAAGATCCCCGGCTTCATCGCGCCCACCGTGCGCGAGCGCCTCGCGCAGGGCGCCAGCATCGAGAGCGTGGCCGTCTTGCCTGCGCTCTTCCTCGCCTTTTTGCAGCGCTGGCACGCGGGCGCGCTGCCCTATGCCTACCAGGACCAGGCCATGGACCCCGCCGTGGCCCACGCGATCTGCGATGCGGCCGACCCCGTGGCCGCGCTCTGCGCCGACCGCACGCTCTGGGGTGAGCTGGCGGGCGACGCACGCCTGGTCGACGCGGTGCGCCGTGCCGGGCAGAGGGTGGATGCCTTCGTGGCCACGGCGCAGGCCACGCCAACCACCACACACCCGAGCCACTGACCACAGGACCGGGGGCACCATGCGCATCGCAATCGTCGGCGAATCCCTGATCGACTTCACCGCCACCGGCCCGCTGGCCTTCCAGGGCCACGAAGGCGGTGGGCCCAGCAACTGCGCCGTGGCCGCCGCGCGGCTGGGGCAAGCCACGGGCTATATCTCGCAGCTCTCGCGTGACCTGTTCGGCGAGCGCCTGTACGCCTACCTGGGCGCCAAGGGCGTGGACCTGCGCTTCGTGCTGCGCAGCGATGCCCCGTCCACCCTGGCCTTTGTCGAGCGCACGCCCACCAGCAACCACTACGCGTTCTACATGCAGGGCACGGCCGACACGCTGTGGGCGCCCGCGCAGCTGCCGGAGCTGCCGCAGAGCTGCCGTTTCCTGCAGTTCGGCTCCATCGCGCTGTTGCAGGAACCCGCGGCCAGCCGCATCGTGGATTTGGTCCGGGCCGAGCGCGGGCGGCGCATCGTGGTGTTCGACCCGAACGCGCGGCCTACCCTGGTGCGCGATGCGCAGGACTACCGTGCACGCTGCCAGGGTTGGTTGGCTCTGGCCGACCTGGTCAAGCTCAGCGACGAGGATGCCGCCTACATCCTGCCCGGCCTGTCCGCTGATCAAGCCGCCGCGGCCGTGCTCGCGCTGGGCCCGCGCGCCGTGGTGCTGACGCGTGGCGGGCAGGGCGCCACGCTCTACCGCGCGGGGCAGGCGCCACTGGCTGTGCAGGCACCCGTGGTGCCGGTGGTGGACACCATCGCCGCGGGCGACACCTTTGGCGCGGCGCTGATGGTGGCGCTGCTGGAGCAGGGTGTGGAGAGCGCGGGGCAATTGGCCCCTGCATCGGCTGAACGCTCCCCTGAGGCGGATGCCTCTGGCGCACCACCTACCTTGTCCGACGACGCCTGGCGCGCGGTGCTGCGCTTCGCGGCCATGGCCGCCGCGCTTAACTGCACGCGCGCCGGGGCCAGCCCGCCCACGCGCGCCGAACTGGACATGGCGCTGGCCCGCCCCGAGTGATAAGGTCGCGGCCTCGCGCCTTGTTTGTGTCTGGCACGCGGCGCGGTTTCAGCCATCCACGACGACCACGCCCTGTCCGCCATGACCGTCACGACCACCCCGCGTACCCGCCGGCCCCGCCAACGCCAGCCCGAGCTGGAGCGCGAATTCGCCCGTTCGCCCGCCCTGGGTTACGAGGATGCCGAGGAGGCCGGCCTGGTGCGCTGCCTCGCGCATGGTTTTCCGAGCCCGTTGGTGCGCTGGCATTTCCACGAGGAATACGAGTTGCACCTCATCACCGAGACCTCGGGCCGTGCCTTCGTCGGTGACTGGATCGGCCCTTTCGAACCTGGCCATCTCGTGCTCTGCGGCCCGCGCCTGCCGCACAACTGGATTTCGCTCGACGTGCCCGAGGGCGGTGCGCCCGGGCGCGACCGCGTGATCCAGTTCCGCCACGAACCCGTGGCCCGCGCCGCCGAGGAAATCCCCGAGTTGCGCGGCGTGCTGCAACTGCTGGACCGCGCGCGCCACGGCATCGAATTCTTCGGCATGGCAGAGGCCGCGCAAGCGCATTGGGACGCCGTGAAAGCCACCCGCGGCCTGCGCCGCCTCGCCGCCTTCTGCGACTTTCTGGCCGATCTGGCCGACTGCAATGACTACCGTCTGCTCTCCACCGTGCAGATGCAGGGCGTGGCGGGCGAGGCGCAGATGGAGCAGATCAACCACATCGTCAACCGCATCATGGCCCGCGTGTCCGAACCGCTCAGCCTCGCGGACGTGGCGGACGAACTGGGCATGAGCCAGAGCCGTTTCAGCCGCTTCTTCCATCGCGCCACCGGCAACAGTTTCACCGACTTCGTGAACCGCGTGCGCATCAACCAGGCCTGCCACCTGCTGATGCAGACCGAGGACTACGTCACCGACATCTGCTACCAGGTGGGCTTCAGCAACGTGGCTAACTTCAACCGTCGCTTCCTGGAACTCAAGGGCATGACGCCCACCGAGTTCAGGCGGCAGGCTGAGAGTCGGTTTGGGGCGGTGTGAGGGGAGGGTGGGGAGATCTGTTTCGGATTGCGCCGCTGTTGGGGGTGTACGCCAACCAACAGACGTGGCTTTGTATCGGAAATATTCTTCCAGTGGTTGGTGGTGTTATTTGGATCAGACCGCTGGGAATTCAATCTGGAACGTCATGAAATCACATTACGATACGTTGGAGGTTAGTCCTCATGCGAGCAATGCCGTGATCCGGGCTGCCTATCGTTGCCTCGTTCAACACCATCACCCGGACAAGAATCCACAAGACGTAAGTGCTGGACAGAAGATTGCGGACTTCAATCAGGCCTACTCAATACTTTCGAACATTGAGAAGCGCAAGAAATACGACCGCCACCTGGGCATTGCGCATATTTCTGGAGAGCGCCGGAGCGACGCTGTGAGTACGTTCAATGAACGAAAATTTTCTGAGACGAGGGCCAATACAATTCGTCCGTTTGCGTTTCGACCTTTAGACTGAATTTGGCGAGCGACCGCTTTGGGCGCACAACCTGAGTGTCTGCGATTGGCGGTTGTCACCATTCTTCGAAGCCGCCACCACGTAACCAAACATAAAAAAACCCGCGGTGGCAACACCGCGGGTTTTTTGTTTCAGGCCGTGAGGCTGGGGATCACATGCCCATGTCGCCCATGCCACCCATGCCACCCATGCCACCACCGGGCATGGCGGGGGCGTCGTCCTTCGGCGCCTCGGCGACCATGGCTTCGGTCGTCAGCAACAGCGAAGCGACGGAAGCGGCGTTCTGCAGCGCGGTGCGCGTGACCTTGGTCGGGTCCAGAATGCCCATCTCGATCATGTCGCCGTAGGTGTCGTTGGCGGCGTTGAAGCCGAAGTTGCCCTTGCCTTCCAGCACCTTGTTCACCACGACGGAGGCTTCGCCACCGGCGTTGAACACGATTTCGCGCAGGGGCGCTTCGATGGCCTTGAGCACCAGCTTGATGCCGGCGTCTTGGTCGGGGTTGTCACCCTTGATGGTGCCGATCGCTTGCTTGGCGCGCAGCAGGGCCACGCCACCACCGGCGACCACGCCTTCTTCCACCGCAGCACGCGTGGCGTGCAGGGCGTCTTCGACGCGGGCCTTCTTTTCCTTCATCTCGACTTCGGTGGCGGCACCGACCTTGATGACGGCCACGCCGCCAGCCAGCTTGGCCACGCGCTCTTGCAGCTTCTCACGGTCGTAGTCGCTGGTGGCTTCCTCGATCTGGACGCGGATCTGCTTGACACGCGCTTCGATGTCAGCGGCGGCGCCGTTGCCGTCGATGATGGTGGTGTTTTCCTTGCCCACTTCGATGCGCTTGGCTTGGCCCAGGTCGGCCAGCGTCACCTTCTCGAGCGACAGACCCACTTCCTCGGCAATGACCTTACCGCCCGTCAGGATGGCGATGTCTTCCAGCATGGCCTTGCGACGGTCGCCGAAGCCCGGAGCCTTGACGGCCACGACCTTCAGGATGCCGCGGATGGTGTTGACCACCAGGGTGGCCAGCGCTTCGCCTTCGACTTCCTCGGCGATGATCAGCAGCGGACGGCCCGACTTGGCGACTTGCTCCAGCGTGGGCAGCAGGTCACGGATGTTGCTGATCTTCTTGTCGAACAGCAGCACGAAGGGGTTGTCCAGCAGGGCAACCTGCTTGTCGGGGTTGTTGATGAAGTAGGGCGACAGGTAGCCGCGGTCGAACTGCATGCCCTCGACGACGTCGAGTTCATTGTTCAGGCTCTTGCCGTCTTCCACGGTGATCACGCCTTCCTTGCCGACCTTGTCCATGGCGTCGGCAATGATCTTGCCGATGGACTCGTCGCTGTTGGCGGAGATGGAGCCGACTTGCGCGATTTCCTTGCTGGTGGTGGTGGGCTTGGAAGCCTTCTTCAGCTGCTCGACCAGGGCGGTCACGGCCTTGTCGATGCCGCGCTTCAGGTCCATGGGGTTCAGGCCGGCGGCCACGTACTTGCTGCCTTCGCGCACGATGGCTTGGGCCAGCACGGTGGCGGTGGTGGTGCCGTCACCAGCGTTGTCACTGGTCTTGGACGCGACTTCCTTCACGAGCTGGGCGCCCATGTTCTGGATCTTGTCCTTGAGTTCGATTTCCTTGGCCACGGACACGCCGTCCTTGGTCACGGTGGGGGCGCCGAAAGAGCGCTCGAGCACCACATTGCGGCCCTTGGGGCCCAGGGTCACCTTGACCGCATTGGCCAGGATGTTCACGCCTTCGACCATGCGAGCGCGTGCGTCGCCACCGAAAACAACGTCTTTAGCTGCCATTTGAATTCTCCGAATGAATTAAGTACGAATGAAAGGGGAGATGCGGAGGATTACTTTTGTCTTCAGCCGGGCCGTTGGCCCTTAACCTGGCTGCGCCAAGTTAGCCTGCGACGAAAGTAAATCGCTGCCGCGATTTACTTTTCGACCACTGCGAAGAGGTCGTCTTCCTTCATCACCAGCAGTTCATCGCCATCGACCTTGACGGTCTGGCCGCTGTACTTGCCGAACAGAACGCGGTCACCGACCTTGACGTTCATGGCAGCCAGTTCGCCCTTGTCGTTCTTCTTGCCCGGGCCCACGGCCAGCACCTCGCCCTGGTCGGGCTTCTCGGCGGCGCTGTCAGGGATGACGATGCCGGAGGCGGTCTTGGTCTCGTTTTCGACGCGCTTGACGATCACGCGATCGGCCAGAGGACGCAGTTTCATCAGGAATCTCCTAAAAGTTGAAACAGAAAAAGGAACAGCGAACTGCGCTTCCCCGCGGGGCAGGTCGGCGCTTTTGACTTGGCTGGGCGCGCATTCTTTTGCACACCGATGAGTACCGACATCCTTGTTAGCACTCATCTTCAGCGAGTGCTAATCATAAGGCTTTTTGCGGGGGTTTCAAGAGAGAGCAGACGGTTTGTGGGCGCTTTGCAGGACGCTTGTCGTGCTGGTGGTCGACTTTTTTTGTCGGGTTTCGCCTCTGCCCGCATCGGGTAGCGGCTAGGCGCCACATTGACCAGGATTCCAAAATGGATGTTACAGTCGGGCGGTTTGCAGATCGCGCTTGGTGTCTGCAAACAGTTTGACTTTGGCTCTCGGCGCTAATCAGCCGTCCTCTTTTTAGCCACCGACCCGGCATCACGCACGGCTTTTTCTGGTGGTCACGCTCCCCTATACCGGCTCAACAGGTAGTGCGTCTTACGGCCACGGTCGTCGCCCGATCCATGGGCACGATGGCAGGTGCTTGGCGCGTGCGTGTATGTGTATATGGGTTGGTCGGCGTGAAATCGTCGTCAATATCGTGCAACCCGAAGAGACGAGTTCGGGCTATGGCGACCGCCAACGCGAACAACGTCGTTCGAACCAATGCAAGGCTGTTCCTCTGAAGCGGGCTCGTGAGCCCGCTTTTTTTACGCCCCGCGCGCATACCGGCAAATTGAGTTCTTCACTATTTAGGAGTCCATGATGGCAAAACCCAACTACCAATACGAAAAGCGCCAGAGAGAGGCCGCGAAGTTGAAGAAGAAGCAGGAAAAGGCACAACGTAAAGCGGCGCCGGTTCTGCCGACTGAAACCGAGCTGATTCCAATCGCAGCTCCGTGACGTTGGCGCAAGCACTCGCAAAATCGCTCGAGTGAAATCGCATGAATGCGTCACCCACCTTCCCGAACCTCCCGACCCATCAGACTTCTTAGATGACGGTATGCCCTGGCAGCAAGGCCCTTGGACTCCGGTCGACTCTGCGCAGGGCTCGCCGTCATCAGGGAAAAGTAGACGAGCAGGTATTCACCATCGACTCTAAACATACGTCATCCAGATGACGCACCGATTTCCCCTTTGCAGCGGTGGCCGTCTTTCACTTTGGAACCACAGCAGCTGGTTGCGTCCCGCAGTGGGCTCTGGTGATATGACACGACGCCTTTAAGCCGGCTTACTGCGTAAGATTCATTCATGACCTTGTCTACTACAGTCTCTAAAAGCTTCGACACGCTTCCCCTTTCTGCCGCAGCTCAGGAGAACCTTCGCCGGCTGGGCTACCTCGAAATGACCGCCATCCAGGCGGCCAGCCTGCCCGCCGCGCTGCAAGGCCGAGACGTGATCGCCCAGGCCAAGACGGGCAGTGGCAAGACCGCAGCGTTCGCCTTGGCCTTGCTGGCCAAGCTCGATGCGCGTCGCTTCGCGGTTCAGTCCCTGGTGCTGTGCCCCACCCGTGAGCTGGCCGATCAGGTGACGACCGAGATCAGACGGCTGGCGCGCGCAGAAGACAACATCAAGGTCGTCACGCTCGCCGGTGGCGTGCCGCTGCGCGGACAGGCCGCCAGCCTGGAGCACGGCGCCCACGTCGTCGTCGGCACCCCCGGGCGTGTGATCGACCACCTCGAGCGCGGCAACCTCGCACTCGATGCGCTCGCGACACTGGTGCTTGACGAAGCAGACCGCATGCTGGACATGGGCTTCGTCGACGACATCGTGAAGGTGGCCCGCAGGTGCCCGGCGCAGCGGCAGACCCTGCTGTTCTCGGCGACCTACCCGGAGGGCATTGCCAGGCTCGCCGCGCAGTTCCTGCGCGAGCCCGTGACGGTGAAGGTGCAAGCGCAGCACGGCAGTGAGCAGATCGAACAGCGTTGGTACGAGGTGCGCGAGGAGCAGCGGCTACCCGCGGTGGCGCGCCTGCTGGAGCACTTTCGCCCGGTCAGCACCCTGGCCTTCTGCAACACCAAGGCGCGCTGTCGCGAACTGGCCGAGTTGCTGCAGGCACAGGGCTACAGCGCGCTCGCGCTGCACGGCGACCTGGAGCAGCGCGAGCGCGATCAAGTGCTGGTGCGCTTCGCCAACAGCAGCTGCTCGGTGTTGGTTGCCACCGACGTCGCTGCGCGCGGCCTGGACATTGCGGGCCTCGCCGCCGTCATCAACGTGGACATCTCGCCCGATCCGCAAGCGCATGTGCACCGGATCGGCCGCACCGGTCGCGCCGGAGAGACTGGGCTCGCGCTGAGCCTGGCTTCCCTCGACGAGATGGGGGCGGTGGGGCACATCGAACAGCTGCAGGGCCAGCCTTCCGTCTGGCATGCGCTCTCCGAACTCACGCCGGCCTTGGGTGGGCGCTTGCTGCCGGCCATGGCGACCGTGCACATCCAGGCCGGGCGCAAGGAGAAGATCCGCCCGGGCGACGTGCTGGGTGCGTTCACCGCCGACCTGGGCTACACGCGGGAGCAAGTGGGCAAGATCGATATCAACGAGTTCGCCACTTACGTGGCGGTGGAACGTGGCATCGCGCACGAAGCGGTTGCGCGCCTGAACAGCGGGCGCATCAAGGGCCGGACCGTGAAGGCGCGGCTGCTGACGGACGGGGCATAGCATGGGCACGGGCACACCCGCTTCGAGTCCGCCATTGCCGGGTGCTGGTGCTGGTGATGCACAGCGCCTTGCCAAGGTGGTCGCTGGGCTGGTGCCCTGTTCACGCCGCGAGGCGGAGCAATACATCGTGGAAGGATGGGTGCGCGTGGACGGGCAGTGTGTTGACTCGCCGCAGGTGCGCGTCACCGCCAGCCAGCGTGTCGACATCGATCCGCAGGCGCGCTTGCAGCCCGTCGTGGCCGCGACCTTCCTGGTCCATAAGCCGGCGGGCATGACGACCGAAGCGGCGATGGACCTGCTCGCGGAGAGCAGTCACTGGAGCGGGGATGTCTCGGGTATCCGCCGCAGCAAGGCCCATCATCTCGGGCTCAAGATGCTACTGGCGCTGCCAGTGCAGGCGAGTGGCCTGTGCGTCTTCAGCCAGGACTTTCGCGTGGTGCGCAAGCTCACCGAAGACGCGGCCTTCGTCGAGCAGGAACTCGTCGCCGAAGTGCAGGGCGTGATCGCGCCCGACGGTTTGGCGCGCCTTGGCCATGGCCTGTCGCGGGACGGGCGGCCGCTACCGCCAGCGCGCGTGAGCTGGCAGAGCGAGACGCGCCTGCGCTTCGCGACGAAAGGCATCGCCCCGGAATGGACAGGGTGGATGTGCGCGCAGGTCGGCCTGGAACTTCGCGCGCTGCGGCGCATCCGTATCGGGCGCATCGCCATGGCGGGCCTACCGCTGGGGCAGTGGCGTTATCTGCCAGCGGGCGAGCGGTTCTAGCCACGCAGGCGTGCGCAGATCGGCTTCAGATGGCGCCGATGTGAGGATGCGTGGCGCGCGGTCAAAAATGCGGGGGTCCGTCGTGACGAGTCGACCCGGCGCGGTTCAACTCACCTTGTCCTTGCGGAACATTTCGTAGACCAGCTTGCGCAGCCAGGTGTGGGCCATGTCCTTCTGGTAGCGCTGGTGCCAGAAAAGATGCACGTCGATGACGGGGGGCTTGACGGGCGCGTCCACGTAGCGCACTTCGCCGTGGTGGACGAAGAAATCGGCCAGGTCCTTGGGCACGGTGGCGATGATGTCGGAGTTCTCGACGATGGGCAGCAGGCTCATGAAGTGCGACAACTCGACGACCACGCGGCGCTGGATGCCCTTTTCCTGGATGAAGCGCTCGAACACATGCTCGCGACCGTCGGGGTGAACCACGGCGTGCGAGGCGGAGAGAAACTGCTTCATGCTCAGCTTCTTGCCGATACTGCTGTGCTGCTTGCGCAGCAGACAGACATGCGAGCTGCGAAACAGTCGCTGTTGGTAAAAGCCTGCCCGGTGGAGATCGGGGAAGTAACCGATGGCCAGTTCGGCCGCGCCTGATTCAAGCGCCGATGCCGCCATGTGGCGTGGCATGGCCAAGGTCTTGAGGTTCACGCCAGGCGCCAGCTCGGACAAATGCGCCAGCAGGCGCGGCAGGAAATTCATTTCGGCGATGTCAGGAGTGAGCAGCGTGAAGGTGCGCGTGCTTGTCGCTGGATCGAACATCGTCGGCAGCAGGATGTCTGATTCGATCGTCTGCACGACGCGGTGTATCGCACTACCCAGGCTCTCCGCGCGTGGGGTTGGGCTCATCTGCGCGCCCGATCGCACGAACAGGGCATCGTCGAAAAGCGTGCGCAGGCGTGCCAGGGCGGCGCTCATGGCGGGCTGGCTGAGTCCCAGGGCTTCCGCCGCGCGCGTCACGCTGCGGTGCTGGCGCATCGCCTCGAAAACAACCAGCAGGTTCAGGTCGACGGAACGTATATCCATGGCGTGGATTCTATTTATCCAAAAAATCGACTAGATGAATAGAAGGGCTCTCCCTAGACTGCGCCATCAAAGAACTGATCCGCGTCAATGCAGATCAGAAATAAAGAGGAGACCCGCTTGGAAACACTGACGCTGGAGCAGGCGCAGCAGATCATTGCTGGCGCATTGATCCATTCACGCGCGGCAGGCTACCAACCCATGGCCATCGCCGTGCTGGACGCCGCAGGCCATCTCAAGGCATACGCTGGCGAGGATGGCGCAAGCATGTTTCGCTTCGACATTGCCCGCGCCAAGGCCTGGGGGGCGGTGGGCATGGGCGTTCCCAGCCGTGTGCTGGGCGAGCGTGCCAAGGAAAACCCGAACTTCTTTGTTTCCCTGTCGTCCACATCGGGGGGGCGCTTTTTGCCCCAGACAGGCGCCGTGCTCATCAAGAGCGCGGCAGGACTGTTGCTCGGCGCGGTCGGTGCGAGTGGCGGCACCGGTGACCAAGACGAGGCGATTTGCATGGCGGGAGTCAAGTCCGCTGGGCTGCGGCATGACTGATGCCCGGGTCCGGCGCACGACCGGTCCGCACGCGAAGACCCAACGACAGAGGAGACAACCATGATTGATCGCCGTTTCATCCTGCTGGCTTGCACCGCGAGCCTGTTCCCGCCAGCCCGTGCCCAGACCGCGGGCACGGCCTCCATCGTCTCCGGCTTTCCGGCTGGTGGCATGGGCGACCATGTCGCGCGGCCGCTGGCCGGCGAGGTCGTGATATGCGCCGATGCCGTCGCCAGCGCCTTGGAGCGCGCCTTGGCTTCGGGTTTGCTGCGGTGTTGGACTGCCGTACCCGTTTCGTTCCGCATCCCTCGATGCCGGTGTTCGGCAGCATGAACCGCTACGGTTTTGATGCGCTGACTCGCGTGGGCGAGACGCAATGAGCGCTTGCAGCTGCCTAGGCGTGGATGTACACGCCCATGTCGTTCCACGCGAATTTCCCGCTTACCTGGGTGCCAGCGCCGCGCCCGCGGGCTGGCCGTCGATGGTGCCTGGGCAGGACTGCCAGCACCGCAACGTGATGATCGATGGCAAGAACTACCGCACGGTGACCGACAAGAGTTGGACCACCTCGCGCCGCCTGGCGGATTTCGAGGAAATGGGCCTGGCCGTGCAGGCGATTTCGCCCATGCCGGAGTTGCTGTCCTACTGGATGCCCACAAGCGCCGCCGCCCAGTTGGTGCGTTACCTCAATGAACAGATCGCGGGCATGGTGGCCGAATCCGCGGGCGGGCTGGTCGGCCTTGGCGCCGTGCCGCTGCAGGACATGGATCTGGCCATCTGCGAATTGAGTTACATCAAAACCTCGCTCGGCTTGAAGGGGGTGGAGATCGGCAGCAACATCAACGGCGTGGTCATGGGCGACGTGCGCTGGTTTCCCTTCTTCGAAGCCTGCGCCGCGCTGGACCTGTCGGTGTTCGTGCACGCGCTGCGTCCGGCCGGCATGGACCGCTTGGTCGGTCCGCCGCCCTTGCAGCAGGTACTGGCCTATCCCACCGACGTGGGCTTGGCGGCGGCTTCCGTGCTGACCGGCAATTTGATGTCCCGTGTGCCCTGCCTGCGCCTGGCCTTCAGTCACGGTGGCGGCACGCTGGCCATGCTGTTGCCACGGCTGCAGCAGGCGATCAGCGTATTCCCGTCGCTCAAAGACAGCGTGCGGAGGTCTCCCCTCGAGCAGGCACGCGAACTCTACTACGACACCTTGGTGTTCGATACGCCGACCCTGCAGCATTTGGTGCGGACCTTCGGCGCCTCACAGCTCATGGTGGGCACCGATTACCCCTTCAATTTCCACGACGCGCGTCCTCTGGAGCGTTGCCGCGCGGCCGACTTTGACGATGCCGTCATGGACCAGCTGACGCACACCAATGCTCGCCGTTTCCTTGGGCTCACGAAAGGAACTCTCCCATGACCCATGCCTCGTCCCTTGTCAGCGGCCTGCGCAGCGTTGCGCTGAATGTCCCCGACCTCGTGCTGGCCGAGAAGTTCTACACCGACACCTGGCATCTGAGCGTGGCGGCTCGCACCTCGGAGGGCTTGTATCTCCGGGCGACCGGGGCGGACCACCATGTGCTGGCCTTGCATCGCGCCGAGGGACCCGCGCGCATCCGCCATGTGACGCTGCGCGCGCGCAGCCGCGAAGCGCTCGACGAGGTGGTCCGACGGGCGCCGCAGCAGGGCGGCCGGGTGCTGACCCCGGCAGGGTCCGTGGATGAGCCCGGTGGAGGCATCGCGGTGACCGTGGCCGATGCCGACGGCCGTGCCTTCCGTCTGGTGTGGGACGACGCACGCCACGCCGACGCACGCGAGGAGAAAGACCGCCCCGTTCGCCTGGCCCATGCGGTGCTCAACTGCCACGACGTCGAGACTACACGGGCCTTCCTGGAGCAAGTCCTGGACTTCTCTCTGTCGGACCGCACGCGCATCATGGCTTTCATGCGTTGCGGCAATGACCACCACAGCATCGCACTGGGCGACACCGACAACGACGCCCTCAATCACATCGCCTTCCTCATGCCCGACCTGGACTCGGTCATGCGCGGCGGCGGCCGCATGAAGGACGCAGGCTACGGCATTCAGTGGGGGCCGGGGCGGCATGGCCCTGGCGACAACGCATTCAACTACTTCGTGGGGCCCTTCGACGTGGTCATTGAATACACCGCGGAGGTCGAACAGATCGACGACAGCTACCAAGCTGGCGGTCCATCGGACTGGACCTGGCCGCCTGGCCGCATCGACCAGTGGGGTATCGGCGTTTCGCCCACAACCCAACTCAAGCAGGCTCAAAAAGCCATTTTTTTCGAAACGAATTCCTGAGATTTTCCAAGGAGCACCATGCGCTACACCACATACATCGATCACGGCGAGCCGCGTCTCGGCGTGGTTCACAACAACGAGGTCATCGACCTGAACCGCGCGCAACCGCACATCAGCGCCGATCTGCGCGCCGCGCTCAAATCCGGTCAGAACCTCGACGCGGCCGCCAAGGCCGCCATTGCCTCCGCCGCGCCGCGCAGAAAGCTGGAAGACTTGGAACTCGCGCCCCTGCTGCCTGAGCCAGGCAAGATCGTCTGCCTGGGCCTGAACTACTACGACCACGCCAAGGAGGGAGGCCGTGAGAAGCCGGTCTACCCTTGGTTTTTCCTGCGCTGCGCCACGTCGCTGCTGGCCCACGGCAAGGCGGCCCTGCGTCCCAAAGTTTCCGAGCGTCTGGACTGGGAAGCCGAACTCGCCGTGGTGATCGGCAAGACCGCCAAGCATTGCACGATGGAAAACGCGCTCGACGCGGTCTTCGGTTATACAGTCTTCAACGACATCTCGGTGCGCGACTACCAGAAGAAGACGCCGCAGTGGACCATCGGCAAGAACTTCGACCGCACGGGCCCGCTGGGCCCCACGCTGATCACGGCCGACGAGCTGCCGCCCGGCGCGGTCGACCTGCGCATCCAGGCCCGTCTCAATGGGCAGGTCATGCAAGACGCCAATACCCGCGAGATGATCTGGGGCGTGGCCGAGACCATCCAACTGCTCAGCGAGTGCATGACGCTGGAGCCGGGTGACCTCATCGTCATGGGCACGCCCGCGGGCGTGGGCCAGGCCCGCACCCCACCCGTTTGGATGAAGCACGGCGACAAGATCGAGATCGAGATCGAGCGCGTGGGCTTGCTGCGCAACACCATCGAGGACGAGGCGGCTTGAACATGGGCACAGTGAGCAAGGCCGGACTGACCGCGCGCGACGCGGGAGTGTATGACGTCGCGATTGTGGGCTTTGGCCCCACGGGCGCCATCGCCGCGGGCTTGTTGGGCGCGCAAGGCGTGTCCACGTACGTCTGCGACAAATTGCACGATGTCTATGACAAGCCGCGTGCGATTGCGCTGGACCACGAGATCACGCGCCTGTTCCAGCAGATGGGCGTGGCCCAGAAGATCAAGCCCCATCTCGAGCCCTTCACCGATTCGGTCTATTACGGGATGGATGGACAAGTCATCAAGCGCATGTCCACCGTGACGCCGCCGTATCCGCTGGGTCACGTGCCCTCGGTCGTTTTCACGCAGCCGCCCGTGGAGCGCATCCTGCGCGCGCATGCGCAGTCCTTTCCCAACGTGACGGTCGAGCTCGGTCTAACCTTGACGCAGGTGACGCAAGACGAGCATGGCGCGCTGCTCGCGCTGCGGAGCGAAGATGACCGCTCCTCCAGCGTGCGGGCGCGCTACGTGATCGCTTGCGACGGCGCGTCGAGCCTCGTGCGCGGGCAAGTCGGCATCACGCTGGAAGATCTGGACTTCGACGAGCCCTGGCTGGTGGTGGACGTGCTGGTCAACGAGCGGGGCCTGGCCAAGCTGCCGACCACCAGTGTGCAGTACTGCACTCCCCAGCGACCCAGTTCCTTCCTGATCTGTCCGGGCAAGCACCGCCGCTGGGAAATTTCCATCAATCCCGGCGAAGACCCCAAGGAACTTGCGACACCCGAAGGCGCGTGGCGCCTGCTCGCACCCTGGCTCACGCCCGAGGACGGAACGCTTTGGCGCCAGGCCAGCTACCGTTTCCATGCCCTCGTGGCGGACGAATGGCGCAAGGGCCGTGTCTTTGTCGCGGGCGACGCCGCGCACCAGCAGCCGCCCTTTTTAGGCCAGGGCATGTGCCAAGGTGCACGCGACGTGGCCAATCTCTGCTGGAAGCTCGGGAGTGTGTTGCGTGGCGACGCCGGGGACGCGGTGCTCGACAGCTATGGCGTGGAACGCAAAGCCCACGTTGCCGAGCTGACGACGCGCATCAAGGCGATTGGAAAGATCATCAGCGAGCGCGATCCCGTTCGCGCTCGCGAACGGGATGCACGTCTGCTGGCCGAGTGCGGCGGCGTGGTCGGGTCCACACCGCGCCAGGATGTGCAGCCCGCGCTGCAATCCGGCTTGCTCGCCGCCGATGCGCATGCTGCGCGGGGCACCATCTTTCCACAACCTTGGTTGCACAAGGAGGGTGCCGATGCGGTGCGGATGGACGATACCCTGGGCTGCGGCTGGCGCCTCGTGCTGGCCGCTGACGCTGATGCCGCGCTGCAGGCGGCCGCGCGCGCGGCTGGGTTGCCGGGGCTGCGCACCGTGCAGCTCGGCACGCCCAAATTCACCGAGCGCGATGGCGTGCTTGCGGCATGGTTCCAGCACCATGGCGTGCGTGCCGCGCTTGTGCGACCTGACCACTACGTCTATGGCGTCGCAGCCAACGCCGTGGCGCTGAGTGAACAGCTGGCCGCCTTGCGGCTGTAGTGAGAGTGTGCTGAGTTCGACCACCATAACCACGAGGAGACAAAGAATGAAACGCAGAAACTACATCCAGGCCATCGTGCTGGCCGCGGTCGTGTCCACCATTCCTGGTGCCTGGGCTCAAGGTCCTGGCGCATGGCCCGACAAACCCATCAAGTTCGTGCTCTCTCAGCCACCGGGCTCAGGTCCTGACAACGTGGCACGTCTGCTGGGTGACAAGCTCAGCCGCTCGCTGGGCCAACCCATCGTGATTGAGAACAAACCTGGAGGGCAGAACGTGATCGGGGCGCAGGCAGCTGCCCAGGCCGCGCCTGACGGCTATACCTTCTACTTCGCGACCACGGCGGCCTTGGTGTCGAACAAATACTTGTTCAAGACCCTGCCTTACGACGCGCAGAAGGACTTCACGCCCGTGGCTTTCGTCGCCAAGAGTCCGTTCGCCGTGTTGGTCAAGGCTGAGTCGCCCATCCAGTCCATGCAGGATCTGATCGCGCGCTCCAAGGCCCAACCCGGCACGCTGGCCCTGGCCAACGAGGGCGGGCGCACATTCGGCGGCATCATCGCGCGCCTCATCAACGCACGCACCAAGATGCAGGTCAACCTCGTGGGCTACACCTCGGTGGGCGTGGCGGTACAGGACGTGATCGGCGGCCATGCCGACGCCGTGGTGGCCGATCTGGCTTCGACGGCTCAGCTCGTGCGCCAGGGCCGCCTGCGCCTGCTGGCGGTCACGTCGGCCAAGCGCGTGCCCGGTTGGGAGTCCGTGCCCGCCTTGTCCGAGCTGCTGCCCGGTTTCGAGATGGTGGGCTGGTTCGCCGTGGTCGCGCCAGCCGGTACCCCGGCGGCGGCGGTGCAGCGTCTCAACAAGGAGATCAATGCACTGCTGGCCGATACCGAGCTGGTGCAGCGCATGACGACCATGGGTCCGCTGGCCGAGGCACTGGGCACGCCCCGGCAACTGGCAACCTTCCTCGGCGCCGAGCATGAGCGCTGGGGCAGTGTGGCCAAGGAAATCGGCTTGTTGCCAGAGTGAGCGCTTCGAGCGTGGTCCATGGATCGGTAAGAGCGGCAGGGAAAGCCGGGCGGCCCGGGCCGCATCCGAGCTTACCCGTGGCCTGGGTTCCCCCGATTTTGAGGCGTCACCCAACTGCGTAGAGTGCAATCTAAAGCAACCTGACAGTTGTTAGGTTATGGATTCAGTCATTGCTTCAGGTGTCCTCATGAAAGATTTGCACCCATCGTCGTCGCTCGCGCAACGCCCGGCGCGCCTCTGGTGGGTCTTGCCCAGCGCCTTGCTGGCTGGCTGCGGTCTTTCGCCACTGTCCTCGTCCGGCCCAAGGTCGGTCCCCGTGATGGAGGCGGCCCGCCCCGGCCCCCTCCAGCAGTGCGAAACATTGGCGGGCCTGTTCTCGTATGCCGGGACGCGCCTCACCTCGGCAGCCAGCACGCCCGCGGGCGCGCTGACCGTGGGCGGCGCCCCGGTGGCGGAGCACTGCCTTGTGCGAGGCGCGATGAACGAGCGCGTGGGCATCGATGGTCTCGCGTATGCGATCGGTTTTGAGATGCGCCTGCCGCGACTATGGAACGGGCGTTTTTGGTACCAGGCCAACGGCGGCATCGATGGCAGCGTGGTTCCCGCCACGGGCCAGTTCGGCGGCGGCCCCGTGACCTCGGCCCTGAGCCAAGGTTTTGCCGTCATCAGCTCTGATGCTGGGCACGACAACCGCGTGACGCGCGGCCCTGGTTTTGGCCTCGATCCGCAAGCCCGCCTTGATTACGGGTACAACGCCGTGGCCGCGCTTACGCCCATGGCCAAGGCACTGATCGCGCAGGCCTATGGCCGGCCGCCGGACCGCTCCTACATCGGCGGTTGTTCAAACGGCGGGCGCCACGCCATGGTGGCCGCCGCGCGCCATCCCGAGATGTTCGACGGGTATCTGGTCGGTTCACCCGGCTACCGCTTGCCGCTGGCCGCCGTGGCCAACATTTATGGCGCGCAGCAGTACAAGCGCGTGGCCACCGATCCGAAGGATCTGTCCACTGCCTTCACCACGGCCGAGCGGCAGACCGTGGTCGACGCGGTGCTGGGCAAGTGCGACAGCCTGGACGGAGCGCGCGATGGGATGATCCAGGACACGAATGCCTGCGCGGCGGCCTTTGACCTGGCGCGTGACGTGCCGACGTGCAAGGGCGCGCGGGATGGCAGTTGCCTCTCGGCCGAGCAAAAGCGCGCGATCGGACCGATTTTCAGCGGCGCGACCACCAAGAACGGCCAACCCTTCTACGCCAGCTTCCCCTTCGATGCCGGTCTGGCCAGCGCCGATGTCGCGAGCTGGGAATTCAACGCGCCGCTGACGCGGGACTCGGGTGCGGTGGGCTTCATCTTCGCGACGCCGCCTTACGACCCCAAGACCTTCCAAGCGCAGGACTTCGTGCTGGCGGGCGATGTCGATGCGATGCTGGACGCCGTGCAGGCGCGGGGCGGCATGTTCACCCAATCGGCGATGGAATTCATGACGCCGCCGAATGACAGCGACCTCTCGAAGCTGCGGGCGCGGGGCGCACGCATGCTGGTCTACCACGGTGTGAGCGACGCGATCTTCTCGGTCAACGACACCGAAGCCTGGTACCGCCGCGTGCAAGCACGCGATGGCGCACAGACGGCCGATTACGCGCGCTTCTTCCGCGTGCCCGGCATGGCGCATTGCCGAGACGGCATGTCCACCGACCAGTTCGACGCCATCTCGCCGCTGGTGCGCTGGGTAGAGCAGGGCCAGGCGCCTGAGCGCATTGAGGCCCGCGCACGCGGTGCTGGCAACCCCGGTGGCGTCAACAAGGAACTGCCCGCCGACTGGGCGCAGGACCGTAGCCGTCCGCTCTGTCCTTACCCGACCGTTGCCCGCTATCAGGGGGGTGATGTGGAACAAGCCTCCAGTTTCCGTTGCCAGTGAGGCTGTAGCGGACCGGGGTCGGCGGTTCCGTCACCTTCGCGCCGACAGCGGCGCGTGGAGGGCCATCAACTCGACCACCCAGTCGATGAAGACGCGCAGCCGGGCACCCACATGGCGGTTGGGCGGATAGGCCAGGTAAAGCGGCATCGGGGCGATGGTCCAGTCCTCGAACAGCGGCACCAGTTCGCCCCGGGCCAGATGAGGTGCTGCCAGGTAGTGGGGCAGCCACAGCGCGCCCACCCCGGCCAGGCCGGCTGCCAGGTAGGCATTGCCATCGTCCACCGCGAGGGCGTAACGGCCGCGCACTTCCACGCGTTCGTCGTTGCGCTGCAAGCTGCAGGGCAGGATGCGTCCGGTGCTGGACCACAGAAAGCCCACAATCTGGTGCGGCGGCGCCTCCAGGTCACGGGGATGCGCGGGCATGCCGGTGCGCGCCAGGTAGGACGGTGCCGCATACAGCCGGATGGCCAGGTCGCCCACGTGCCGCGCCACCAGCGAGGGGTCGCCCGGTTCGCCGCCGCGGACCACGCAATCCACGTTCTCGCCGATCAGGTCGACCACCCGGTCGCTCACGCCCATGTGCACCTGGATGTCGGGGTAGCGCGCGTGGAAGTCCGGGAAGGCCGGCACCAGGATCAGGCGGGCCAGCGGGCTGGGCACGTCCACCCGCAGGCGGCCGCGAGGCGCGGCGGACGCGCTGCTCAGGCTGGTCTCGGCGTCCTGCATGTCGGCGAGCAGGCGCACGACCCGTTCGTAATAGGCGGCGCCGTCGGCCGTCACGTTCACTTGACGGGTGGTGCGGTTCAGCAGCCTGACCCGCAGGCGCGCTTCCAGCTGCTGCACCAGCTGGGTCACGGTGGTCTTGCTCATGTGCAGCGTCTGTGCCGCCTGGGTGAAGCTGCGGGTCTCCACGACGCGGGCAAAAGCCTGCATGGCATCGAAACGGTCCATGGCGGTTTTGGGGTGGCGAGACGGTTGGGTTGGGCTCGCAGTGCGTGCGGATTGTCCTGATTATGCAAATAGTCTTGGACAAACTTTGCTGTTTATTCAAACGGTTGTCTTCCCTACAGTGCCTGTTTCCGTCAATTCTTCACGCAATGAAAGGCATGTGATGACCCCACGCGATGTGGTTTTCCCCTCTGGGCGGCAGGCCCTGTACGAGCGCAACCGCTACTCGCCGGCTGTCCGGTCGAACGGTTTTCTGTTTGTTTCGGGCCAGGTCGGTAGCCGCGAGGACGGCTCACCCGAGCCGGAACTGGAGGCCCAGGTGCGCCGTGCCTTCGACAACCTGAACGCGGTGCTGAGCGCGGCCGGCTGCACCTTCGACGACGTGGTCGACGTGACCGTCTTCATCGTCAACCCGGAGCAGAACTTCGAGCGCATCTGGCACATCTGGCCGGAGTACTGGGGCGAGGCGCCGCACCCCACGCTGACCGGCATCGGCGTGACCTGGCTCTATGGCTTCCAGTTCGAGATCAAGGTGATCGCCAAGCTGCCGGTCTAAGCTGCGGCCGGAGGGATGCTGGCGGCAGGGAACTGCACACGCACGCTGAAGCCCTGGCCGTCCAGGTCCGTGCCCGTGACGATGGCCGCACCATGCAGGCGCGCGATGCCCGCGACCAGAGACAGGCCGATGCCACTGCCGCGCCCGCCGTTGCCCGGCACACGATGGAAGCGACTGAGACTGCCCCCTTCGCCACGCAGACCAAGGTGGGAGAAAATGCCGGATTCGATTAAATGCAAAGATCAAGTCCGGCTAGGAAAAAGAATGAGCGTCATATCCCCTTCTTCCATGTTTCCCAGGCTGCGCCGTGCGCGTTACCGGGAACTGCTGCAATTGCTGGCTTTCGCCCTGACCTTGGCGCTGCTGTTCAGCGTCTGGCCCATACTGGATCTGGCAGTGAGCAGCTGGTTCTACGCGGGCGACGGCCAGTTTCCGGCCAAGCAATGGGCTTGGGTGAGGGCGATCTACGACTACCCAAAGGCGGGGCAATGGTTGGTGGTGGCTGCCTTGTTGGCGCTGCTGTTGGGCCGCTTCCTGCCCGGGCGTTGGCGTGTGACGCGTCCCTGGCGGCGGCGCTGCCTGGCGTTACTGCTGGCTGCCGCGCTGGGCGTGGGTTGGTTGGTGCATGACGTGGTGAAGGAGGTCTTCAACCGTCCGCGCCCGCACCAGACGCAGGAGTTGGGGGGGGACTACAGCTTTGTGCCGATTTTGCAGCCCGGTGTGCAATGCAAAGACTGCGTGTCTTTCGTCAGCGGCCATGCTGCAGGCGGTTTTGTCTACATGGCCTGGGGCCTGTTTGGGGCGCCCGCGACGCGTCGGCGCTGGCGTCGTATAGGCTGGTTGGCGGGAGGTGTCCTTGGCGCGGTTCGCATCCTGCAAGGCGGGCATTTCCTCAGCGACGTGCTGTTCGCCGCGGTGGTGATGTGGTCTTGTTGCTGGCTGTTGCGCGAGCTGTGGTTGCGGCTCGCCTGCTGGCGTCGATCACGCAGGCTGAAGGCCAGGGCGCGCAGGCTGGCGCCCGTGGTCGGCGCTCAGGGCTAGATGCCCAACCTGTCGCGCAGGCTGTAGTACCAAGCGCCCAATGCGGTGAGTGGTACCCGGAACAGCCGACCGCCAGGAAAGGGGTAGTGCGGCAGGGCGCCGAAGGCGTCAAAGCGTTCGGCCTGGCCGCGCAGGGCCTCGGCCAGCACCTTGCCCGCGACGTGGGTGAAGGTGACGCCGTGACCGCTGCAGCCTTGTGAGTAATAAATGTTGTCGCCCAGTCGGCCCATCTGCGGCAGACGCGAGAGCGTGAGCAAGAAGTTGCCGGTCCAGGCGTAGTCGATCTTCACGCCCTGGAGTTGTGGGAAGGTCTTGAGCATCTTGGGCCGGATGATGGCCTCGATGTCCGCCGGGTCCCGCGCGCCATAGACAACGCCGCCGCCGTACAGCAGGCGACGCCCGCGTCCCTGGTCATTGGCTGAGAGACGGAAATAGTCGAGCAGGTAGTTGCAGTCTTCCACGCAGTAATCCTGCGGCAGCAGGGTACACGCCAGATCCTCGGGCAGAGGCTCGGTGGCAATGACCTGAGTGCCGCAGGGCATGGACTTGGCCGCAAGCTCGGGCAGCAGGCCGCCTAGATAGGCATTGCCTGCCACGACCACGAAGCGGGCCCGCACCTGGCCTTGCGGCGTGTGCACGACGGGTGCTGCCTGCGCGGAGCCCCGGTCGATACGGATGGCTGGGCTGTGTTCATGGATCACGCCGCCCAGCGACACTATTGCATCTGCCTCGCCCAGGGCCAGGTTGAGGGGGTGGATGTGGCCGCCGCCATGGTCCAGTGCTCCGCCGATGTAGCGCTCGGTGGCGACTACGCCGCGGATGGCTTGGGTGTCGAGTAGTTTCAGCTGGGTGTAGCCGTGGCGGGCCCAGAGCTTTTGTTGGGCTTCCAAGTGGCGCATCTGCTTGGCAGTGAAGGCAGCGAACACGCCGCCGTCCTTGAGGTCGCAGGCAATACCGTACTTGGCCACGCGCTCGCGGATGATGCGTCCGCCCTCGAAGGCCATGGCGGCCAGCAGGCGGGCCTGATCAGCGCCGACCTGCCGCTCGATGGTGTCGATGTCTCGGCTGTAGCTGTTGACGATCTGACCGCCGTTGCGGCCGGAGGCGCCGAAGCCGACCTGGACGGCTTCGAGCACCGTGACCTTGAAGCCCTGCTCCAGCAGGTGCAGCGCGGCGGACAGGCCCGTGTAGCCTGCGCCGATGACGCAGACATCGGTGTCCACCTTCCCGACCAGCGCCGGGTACGCCACCCGGGGGTGGCGAGAGGCGGCGTAGTAGCTGTGTATGTGCTGCTGTGGCATCGGCGAGTTCAGTAAAACGGGCTCCCGTGCCACCCGTGCCGATGCTTACTTCAGGCCGGCCGCCGCGCGGAGGGCGGCAGCCTTGTCCGTGCGTTCCCAGGTGAACTCAGGCTCCTCGCGGCCGAAGTGGCCGTAGGCGGCGGTCTTCTGGTAGATCGGGCGCAGCAGATCCAGCATCTGGATGATGCCCTTGGGACGCAGGTCGAAGTGTTCGTTCACCAGTGCGGCGATCTTGTCGTCAGCGATGACACCCGTGCCTTCGGTGTAGACCGTCACGTTCATGGGCTTGGCCACGCCGATGGCGTAGGCCACTTGCACCTGGCATTGCTTGGCCAAACCCGCGGCCACCACGTTTTTGGAGACGTAGCGGGCGGCGTAGGCGGCCGAGCGGTCCACCTTGGACGGGTCCTTGCCCGAGAACGCGCCGCCACCGTGCGGGCAGGCGCCGCCGTAGGTGTCGACGATGATCTTGCGACCGGTCAGGCCGCAATCGCCTTGCGGGCCGCCGATGACAAAACGGCCGGTCGGGTTGACCAGGTAGCGCGTGTCCTTCAGCCATTCCTTGGGCAGCACGGGCTTGATGATCTCCTCGATCACGGCTTCGTAGAAGCTGGCCTTGAGCTTGGTCGCGCTTTCGCTCTGATCGGGGCTGTGCTGGGTCGACAGCACCACTGTGTCGATGCTGTGCGGCTTGCCGTCCACGTAACGCATCGTCACCTGGCTCTTGGCGTCCGGGCGCAGGAAAGGCAGCTTGCCGCTCTTGCGCAGTTGGGCCTGGCGCTCGACCAGACGGTGCGCGTAATAGATGGGCGCCGGCATCAGCTCGGGCGTTTCGTCGCAGGCGTAGCCGAACATCAGGCCCTGGTCACCGGCGCCGGTGTTCAGGTGGTCGTCGCTGGCATGATCCACGCCCTGGGCGATGTCGTTCGACTGCTTGTCGTAGGCCACCAGCACGGCGCAACCCTTGTAGTCGATGCCGTACTCGGTGTTGTCGTAGCCGATGCGTTTGATGGTGTCGCGCGCGGTCTGGATGTAGTCGACGTTGGCGTTGGTGGTGATTTCACCCGCAAGCACCACGAGGCCGGTGTTGGTCAGCGTCTCGGCGGCGACCCGGCTCTTGGGGTCTTGGGCGAAAATTGCGTCGAGGATCGCGTCCGAGATCTGGTCTGCCACCTTATCCGGGTGACCTTCAGACACGGACTCGGAAGTGAAGAGAAAGTCGTTCGCCATTGAATAAACTCCGGTATTTGCCGCCGCGCCGGCCTGGAGTTCAGGGCGAACGCTTTAGCAGAATTGTTTTACGTCGCCCTGCAAGTTGCTCATTTAACTCAGCGACCAGGGCATTCTAGCCTGGAAATTTCGTCCTCTCTTCATGATCCTCCTGTTCCGTTTTTTGTCTCGGTGGCCCTTGGTGCTGCTGCATGTCCTGGGCTGGTTGCTGGGTTGGCTGGTGTTCGGAGTGTCCCCGGCGTACCGGCGCCGGTTTGTCGCCAACATCCGACAGGCCGGCCTGAGCTGGCGGCAGGCAAGCGCGGCCGTAGGGCAAACGGGCTGCATGGTGCTGGAAACCCCGCGTCTGTGGTTTGGCCGGCCAGCACGGGTACAGTGGGCAGCAGGAAGCGACGTGGTGGTCCAGCAGGCATTGGACGCGGGCAAGGGTATCCTGATATTGACGCCCCATCTGGGCTGCTTCGAAAGTATTCCTCAAGAATACGCCCGACGCTTCGGTGCGCAACAGCCCATCACCGTGCTCTATCGTCCCTCGCGTCAGCCCTATCTGCGTGAGATCGTGGCAACCGCACGCCAGCGTGAACATTTGCTGACCGCGCCCACTACCATGGGTGGCGTCAAGCAGATGCTCAAGGCTTTGCGTGCGGGGCAATGTGTCGGTCTGCTGCCAGACCAAGTGCCTCCCGAGGGGCTCGGCGTGTGGGCGCCCTTCTTCGGGCGTGAGGCCTATACCATGACCCTTTCAGCTCGGCTGGCGCAGCAGACCGGCGCTGCGGTGCTGTTGTTTCGCGGCGAGCGTTTGAGCTGGGGACGGGGCTATCGGCTGCATGTCCAGGCTTGGCGGCAATCATTGCCCGATGATCTGGTCGCTGCAGCTACTGCCATCAATCAGGCCATGGAGACAGTGATACTGAATAGTCCTGGTCAGTATCTCTGGGGCTATTCTCGATACAAGCAACCGCGTAAGGAGTCGGTCTGATGTGGGCGAAAGTGGGGATCTGGTGCATGCGCGTGATTGCACCCTTGCCGTTAGGGTGGGTGAGAGCTTTGGGGTCCGTCCTGGGCCATGCGCTGTATCTGTTCATGGCATCCCGGCGCCGCATCATCATGATCAACTTGGCCTTGTGCTTTCCGGAGCAGCCGCTGGCGCAAAGGCGCCGCTGGGCACGGGCTTGTTGTGTCTATTTCGCGCAGACCCTGCTGGACCGCGCTTGGCTCTGGCATGGCCGACCGGAAGTGGTGCGTCAGCGCTTGCGTTTGACTGGTGCAGCCCATGAGCTTGACGGCGACATGCCCACTGTGATTTTTGCGCCGCATTTTTTTGGCCTGGATGCGGCCGGTACGGCGTTGGGTCAGCAAATTGATCGGCGTTTTGCCAGCATCTACCTGCCACAGCGCAACAAGGTGTCCGATGCGTGGCTGCGAGCTGGACGCAAGCGATTCGGCGACGTGCAATTGTTTGAGCAGAAGGATGGAAGCCTCAAGAGCATCATCGCTGCAGTGCGCGCTGGAGGGCTCCTATATCTGCTGCCTGACATGAACTACGGGCGCAAGGATTCAATTTTTGTCCCATTTTTTGGCGTGCAGACTTCCACTGTGCCTTCACTGCCGAGGTTTGCCCGGCTGGGTCGTGCCAAGGTCGTACCTGTGACAGCGCGCGTGACTAATACGGGGTACGACATCGAAGTGCATCCTGCCTGGACCAATTACCCCACCGGGGACGAGAACGTGGATACGACGTTCATGAATCGCTGGTTGGAGGGCGTCATTGCCACCATGCCTGAGCAGTATTACTGGGTGCACAAACGATTCAAGACCCGGCCGCGAGGCGAGAAAAGAATCTACTGAGCATTGGATAAGACTGCTTTCTGAGCTACAAGAGCTTGGATTTTCTGCAGCATGACCTTGCGTCGAATTTTGATCTTCTGCCGCGCCCTCCAGTATTCATATGGGCGGAAGAAACAAGCCAAGCGATATGGAAGTGCCGTCAGATTGTAGGTGCCCAAGCCATCAATGAGAACCAACCATTCACCTGACGATGGGTGCCCGCTGATCACAAAGTTCTGAGGTCTGGCGTCGAGAACGATCACGCCGTGCTCAGTCGCCCAATCGAACGCGTCGCTGACAAGTTGGGTTGCCCTATTTTCGTCCACCAGACCATTGAGTATCGCAAACCGCAAGTCGGGAGCGGGTGTGCCATCAGGGGTAAGGATCAAATCCGTCACAAGTCCTAACCCATGATTAGTGTTCACCCATCCATGGCTACGCGGCAGGTGTCTGCTTTGCACGCCACGAGCTGACAAGTGGCGCAAGTAGTGATGCTCGTTGGCGTTGTCGTTCTTGCTTGCGCCAGGAATGGAAACCTTAACGCACAAAGACAAATCTAGCGGGTGACGCCAGCACATTCGATACCGGCCGGCCGCGAATTTTTCAGTCAGGATCAGTGGGGGGGACATTTTGCGTGTCTCGACCAGAATGTCGTCAATCGGTCAAAGTGGAAGATTGTGAGTCAAGCAGCTTCGCCTAGCAGATGCAACTATCTATGACTTGTAGTAATTGCACATGGCATGACAGCCTGAGATTAGCCGCAGATACCATCGTACACTAGCCTCATGATCGATTCTTATAACTCGATGTCGTTGTTAACGCTTGTATCTCTGTGCAAAATAAAGCGGGATGGCACTTCGCAGGGTATGTCGCGCGGCATCAGCGCTTGAGGCGAACGATGAGTCAATCTGCTTTTCGAGCGGCCTGGGGAAGCCCCAGATATTTTCTCTGGACGATAGGGGCAATCCTATGTTTTCCATTGCTATTGCTTGCCGAGCTAACTGGCCGTAAAACATACAAAGGGGGCTTGTTCAGGCGCATCTGGCCGCGTCATGTACCGAAACAGATCGGTGAACCTAGTGTCATCGGGCCATGCATCGCGATGGTATTCAATGGTGTTGGCGAGATGGTGATGGCTGATCACATCACGCAATCAATACGAGCGGCGTTCAAAAATATCCGGATTGTCTGGGCGCCAGTCAATCACGAAATTATTGAGCGCAGTCGAGCACTTGGACGAAGAGAGGAGATAGTTACCACCCCCCAAGATTGGGCAGGAGGTGTGCAGCGCTGGTTGGAACTTGCTCAGCCGGATATCGTCGTGTTTATTGAGCGCCCTTTGTTCTATGGGCTTGCATTATGTGCAAACCGGTTTGGGGCCAGAGTTTTGCTTGTCAATGGTGAAGTACGGCGCTTGCCCCGAAGGCTCAGTCCTCGTCGCTTTGGGCTGATTTCCACCCTTCATAGTTTTCATCGACTTAATATGAGAACGGAAGAGCGTGCCGCGATGTTGCGTCCCTTCCTTCCCTCCGGTGCATCTGTCGATGTGACCGGTAGCATCAAGTTCGGTATGACTACCTTTTCACTGTCGACAACACAGCAGCAGTCATTGCGGGAGTGGATCATGGCAGGCAGCCACGGCGCCCTATTGATTGCCGGCAGCACGTCGCCAGGTGACGAGGAAATCGTACTGCAGGCTTTTCGGGATGCCAGCTCTGGGCAGGCAGCCACGCTGTTGCTCGCACCGCGCCGTACCGATCGTTGTGACTACGTCGAAAAGCTTTGTACTTCTGCGGGGCTCAGCATTGCCAGGCGGACACAAGGCACACCAAAAGGAGTCGTGGATGTTCTTCTCCTGGACACTTGGGGGGAATTGGGGGAGGTCTATCGGTTTGGTGTGGCCGCATTCATCGGCAACACATTCCATGGCAGCGGGCACAATGTGCTGGAGCCTGTATCAGCAGGAATACCTGTTGCATATGGTCCCCAACGCGGTGTCTTCAAAGAAGAGCAATTAGCGGTTGAGGCTGCGGGGCTCGGGTTTCGTGTTTCAGGTGCAACTGAGCTAGCGGAATTCTGGCTAAAAATCCTAAACGACAGATCATTCAGGACAACTTGCAGTCGGTCTGCAGAGAGTTTCTTGGCGGACAACACGGCCCCAATGTCAAGAACGCTGGACCTGATTTTTCAAGAAATTCGAAGAGTGGAGAAGTCCGGCCGCTCAGTGTCGGGAAAAATGATTTGAAGCAATGTCGATGATCACTTCAGCTCGGTCCATTTAAAACACACGCTTTAAAGATTGCTCGCAAAGGTATGAACATCTTAGTCACTGGTGCGGCCGGGTTCATCGGCTTTCATTTGGCGCGTAAGCTTCTCCTAGAAGGGCATCATGTCAAAGGCATAGATAACCTCAATGCCTACTACGATCCTGGGCTCAAAAGTGGGCGGTTGCAACAACTGGAAAAATTCTCTGGTTTTTCTTTTGAGCAGATAGACATTGCCGATCAGAGTCTTGTTTCAAAATTGTTTGCGCAAAATCAGTTTCACCGTGTATTGCACATGGCAGCACAAGCTGGGGTGCGCTACTCGCTTGAGAATCCACACGCCTATGTCAGCAGCAACTTGGTGGGCTTTCTTAATATTTTGGAGGCGTGTCGACACAATGGCATTGCTCACCTCGTTTATGCCTCTTCCAGTTCAGTATACGGTGCAAATCAGAGCGTACCTTTCAGTGAAAACATCAACGTTGATCACCCCGTTTCACTGTACGCTGCAACCAAGAAATCTAATGAACTGATGGCGCATTCCTACAGTCATCTTTTTGGTCTGCCAACCACAGGATTGCGATTCTTTACGGTGTATGGGCCATGGGGAAGACCTGATATGTCACCTATTCTCTTTGCGCAAGATATTTGTAGAGGGAAACCACTCAATATTTTCAACTACGGTAAGCATAAAAGAGATTTCACCTATGTTGAAGATGTCGTCACCGGTATCGTGGCGGTGATGGAAAAAATCCCTAAGGGGAATGAGGCGTGGTCAGGCTTTTTGCCAGATCCTGCAACAAGTCGAGCCCCTTGGAGGATCTATAACATCGGCAACAATCGACCTATCGAGCTGCTCTATTTCATCGAGCTGCTCGAAAAAGAACTCGGGCGCAGCGTGGAAAAGAACTTTTTGCCCATGCAGTCTGGCGACATGGAGTCTACGCATGCAGATGTGGATGCATTGCAGCTTGAGGTTGGATACGCTCCTTCAACTTCTATAGAAGAAGGACTTCGTCAATTTGTTGATTGGTTCAAATCTTATTACAAGTATTAATCAACTGATTATTCTGATAATTTCAAAAATCATTGAATCAGAAGGCTAAGAGTTTATGAAGCTGGTAATGACCTTGTTGGTGAAGAATGAACAGGATATTGTCGAAAACAACATCAGGTTCCACGCAATGCAAGGTGTGGACGCCTTTCTCGTCATGGACAACGGCTCGGAAGATGGCACGGTCGAAATTCTGAAAAGATTGAGCATGGAGTATGAGCTCACCATTGTTGAAAATCCTTCGACTTCGTATCAACAAAAGGAATGGATGACAGCCTTGGCCAAACGCGCCCGCAAGGAAATGCAAGCTGATTTGGTCATAAGCAACGATGCGGATGAGTTCTGGAGTACGCGCGACGGCAGTTCGTTGAAAAGTAAACTGTCCATGAAAGACACGGTCGTCACTGTCCGTCGATACAACTTCGTTCTTGATGAGGGTAGTGAAAGTGAACGAGACGCGTATATCACCTGTTGCAATCGCGTCATCAATCCCATTCTCTATGGCACTCACGACTATGAGCTGCAAAAGAAGATGTCCATGCCGCTGCAGAAAATCAGTCCAAAGGTGATTGTCAATCCCCGAGGACTGAGGAGGATCAGCGGTGGAAATCATCGTGCTGATCATCTTTTTTTCTGGCGTGATCGTTTTTCAGATGACATTGTTGTGGATCACTATCCGATTCGGAGTTTTACGGAGTTTGAAAGCAAAATTCTGAATCGTCAGCGTTTACGCCTTAGGCATCCAGAGCGAAAACAGAGTGCCCACTATCTTCGCTGGCTATCTAGTTTGGATAAAGGTGAACTGATGCAAGAGTACCGTCAAATGCAAATCAGCAAACAAGAGCGTGATGTTTTGTTGCGATTGGGTGTGCTCGATCATGTTGAGCCGACTGCGCTAGCTCGCTGGCATGCGGCTTGGAAGGTTAGCGCATGAAAGTATGTAGACGATGGTGATATTCTTTGCCAATACCCGGGCATCCGTAAGCTATTTCAACAAGCTGGCTACTTTCATTAGCGGTTCCTCGTTGGTGTACCGCCCCAGGGTGCTGGCTGTACCTGCTTGGCGTGCTCTTCTAGATATGCCTAGGAGCCTCTTGATTGAGTATCTTTCTCGCTCAACCAAAGAATTCCAAGCGCATCACCAGCGATTGCCAGGGGTTCTTTGGACAATTCGTCAGTGGCTTGCCGCGCATTGGCACTATGCGTGTGATAGAAGGTTTCTAGATCGTGTCACTCCGACCATGGTCGTGGTTTGGAACGGTTTACAGCCACGCCGCTCCATATTCGTTGCTGTCGCTCAACATAACCGTGTTCCTTGTGTCTACATGGAGAATGGCCTGTTGCCCCAGACCACCGTATGTGATGGTCAGGGTGTGAATGCAAATAACTCGATGCCTCGCGATCCGGATTTTTATCGTCGCCTTCCTTTGGCCCCAGAACCTGAGCAGATAAATTTGACTGTGCGAGAAGTGCGGGCAACTCGCCAGATATCCGGCAAGAGTCTTCCCGATCGCTATATCTTCGTTCCGTTTCAAGTGGATTTCGATACGCAGATCGTATTGTTTTCTCCATGGGTGAGGGATATGCGGGGCTTGTTCCGAGAGATGTTGGAGCAGTCTCATGCCATGGGTTCTACTCAGTTGGTATTCAAGGAGCACCCATCAAGCAAACGTGACTATCGGCATCTGCACGACATGCTCCCGCCTGGGAGAGGAATCTTTGCGAACGAATATGCCACGCAGACTTTGATAAAAGGCGCGGAGGCTGTAGTCACCATCAATTCGACGGTGGGAATTGAAGCGTTGCTATTCGGCAAGAAAGTGGTCGTGCTGGGTGACGCGTTTTATGCCATCCCGGGATTGACGCTGTCTGCGCGCGACTCCAAAGAATTGGCGTCGGCATTGGCTCGACTAGATCAATTCACTCCTGATGAAATTCTGCGGAGGAATTTTCTTGCCTATTTAAAAGAACACTACCTGATCTCGGGATCTACGAGAACGGCAGATATGGAACATTGTCGGTTGGTTAAGGAGCGGTTTGATGTAATCCTGCAGGCAAATAAAGGTTAATTCGCTTGTAGTGCGCGGATTGTTTGTTTGTAGTTTCGGCATGAAGAGTATTCGATGCATTTTACGCACATAACTTTTTCCTATGATTCTTGGCGAAAGTGCTTATTAGGAGTTTCCTTTTTTTCAGTTTTTGGGTTGCTTTTTTGGCAAGGAGGTCGACTGCCAATTACGGACCTTCTCATTCTACTTACAGTAGTAACAGCCTTTTCTAATGCTGAGGCACGCGCAGCTATCTGGAGTCTCTTCTTTAAACGCCAAGATCCTGATATCCGTTGGGTTGCCTGGCCCTACTTAATTTGGTTCTTAGCGAATATTCTCTCTTGGGCGGTTTCTGCCTCAGAGTTTTCAAATTTCCCTCATTGGACACTTCGTTTTCCATTGGCTCTTTGTATCCTCGCATTGGCTTCGCAAGAGCGCTTTGTTTCACGATATCTGCTGGTTGGTATCTGTGTCGCAGCTGTGAGTGCGGCGGGACAGGCCGCCTGGGATTTGTATCTAGACAAGTCTCGTGCCACGGGGCTAATGAACAAGTCCATTGATTTTGGCAATTGGTGTGCTCTGCTGGGAATGCTTTTGATAATGGCGGCGGCGTTGGCGAGTCATGTTCGTGCTGGTTGGCGGCTTGGATTGTTGTTGTTGAGTATTTTGCCTCTAGGGGCTAGTCTTGTTTCCGCGACCCGTGGCTCGCTCCTTGCGTTGCCCGTGCTGGCTTTGATATTGATCTTCTTACGTAAAGATCGCTTTCATCGATGCATAGTGGTACTTGGAGTGGCATTTATGTTGCTTGCCGGTGCTCTTTTTTTCACATCATCCACAATGCATGAACATCTGCGCCTTTCGGAGGCGAAGCAGGATATTGCGGAGGCTAGCGAGAAAAACTATGCGACTTCCATCGGCGCCCGATTTGTGATGTGGCAAGCTGCTCTGGAAATGTTCAAGAAGAATCCGGTTTTGGGCGTTGGTCCGGGAGTTTTTGAACAAGAGCTTGCCGGTTTGCTAGAGACCAACGTACTCCCCCCTATTCAGAAGGTATTTGGTCATGCACATTCAGATATTCTGCACACACTCGCAACGAACGGTGCGATTGGGGTGGCAGCTTATTTTTTGCTTCTGATAGGACAATTACGATTTTTTGGGCGCTCGCTTGCTATTTCCAGCAAGGTAGGAAATGCCAATCAGCGAGTTTATGCGGCGGCTGGAATCTTGGTGGTTGGGGCTTGGTTCTGTTTTGGTCTGACGGACTCAAATGTCGTCAAGAAAATTCATAGCTCTGCCTTTCCTTTATTGGTCTGTGCGTTGGCTACACAGTTGAAATCAATCTCACCTCCGACGAAACAGTGTGTCAATTAGTCGATGCATGCAACGCAAAACCCAACTTAAAATTGTGTGCATCGGAGTTTTCGGTTCTAAATTTCTATTGCCGTGCTTTCTTATTTCCAGGCATGAATAGGCGGCGCAGAGTTCTTCCACCCACACTTCTTCCGCATGAAAATCATGCGGCTTGTTCTTCGGCAGACGTTTTTCGTAAAAAGTCTTGGTCTTGAAGAAATCGAAGCCATACAGCCGAACCCGTGACGGCTTGCAGTGCTTGACGACCAAGTTGATGACCATGGCGCCAGTAGTGGGGCGCGCCTGTCTATCACCCAGGGCGCCTACCTCTTTTTGCAAGACCTCCCAGAATTCCACTGGATGCAAAAAAAGCTTGCGGCGAAAGTCTGGGCTGTAATTTGGCAAGCTTCTACGCCTGGGAGTCATCCACATGGCATAGATCGGTGCGAAGTATTCTTGTACTTCGTGCTCATTCAGCGCGACTGAGCCCGCCCAGATTGTGGTTTTGCTGCCCTGGGCGACAGGATTCTTGATACATCCGTGGTTGATGCGTATCACCACCTCGTGCGCGTCAATCTCTGCACCCAGCCTGTCATTAAAGATGCTGCTGGCATTTCCAATGATCGCAACAGATTTCCCAGACAGAAATGATTGCAATTCGACGAGACTGAGGTTGTCGGTAGAATCTGCTTCCATGTCTGCAGGGTCCTTGTTTCCATCTATTATCGTCTTTGACGACCTGCGTTTGATGCAGGAATCTCTCTATATTGGTGACTCCCCATATCAAGTTTCAGTCGGCGCATGGGCTTTTTGGGTCCCCGCTTTTCGGGTCAAGATTCTGCACGCATTCGGCGGTCAAGCGCATTGCTTGGCGAGTTCGGCGCCTCCGCGAGAGCAATTACTGGCAGGAAAATTCACCATCCCTGATGGTGGCCGCTATAGCACGAAGGACTGGCACGATGCCTTGTCCAAGAATGTTCTGCAACGTGCAGCAGAAAACTTCCTGGCCGCCCAGCGTTTGCACGCGGCAGGTCTAGGCCCTGCAGCACTGGGTGTTTGCCTCGTCAGGCGTTTTCAAGCTTGGTATGCGTCGGAGCCTGGTTACACCGCAGGTATCATGGTTGAAGACCTGAACCTTCTTCCTCGTAAATGGAGAAAGGTCACTGCTCAGCAGATGCTTGATGCAGGTGTACGGCCCGATCGGATCCTTTCCAGCGTGCGGCAGCAGATTCGTGGCTATGTGAGCGACTTGAATTCAGTCGTTGGTGTGATGCCGATCGACGCGGAGCATGATATTCAGAGATTGACAGTTGTCTTGCGCGATTGCCTGCGAACTTGCGAGAGCGGGAGCGAAGTGGTATTTGTTTCTCGTGCGTAGAGGTCGGCGTCAATGTCATTGCTCGAGCGCCTGTTCAAAAGACAAAAAAACTATCCAGTGGAGTACATCGACGGAGACCAAGATGTACCTGCCAAACTCTATTGGCAAGGTGAATCTCCTGTGTTCTGGCTTCCTCCAGGTATGTTGACTTGGCATGGAACGCAGAGATTTGTTGCCAATCACCCTCTGGTACAAGCGATCACTCAGGGAGAACATGCCCTCGAGCGCTATTACGCAGAGTTTCGACCTGCCAATCTAGCGCAGATGCACAGCGTCGTCGAAACTGGTCTGCAAGGTGAAAATCTGCCACCTTGGTGTCTGCCGTGGTGTGCATGGGCCGAGCAAAGACCTCCTTCTGCTGAAGCCGGCCTTGATGCTGAGCATGGAGTTTCTTATTACGGTCCTTGCTCTTCACAAAAAGTCACCGTCGAGTACCAGCGGATGTGTTCCGTGATGGATAGCATCGTCGCCAAGGGGTACCAGCCCGCACGCAACGGGCATATCGAGGGATATTTCATGCGTTCAGGGGCGCAGTTCCGATTTTTTGTCCAAGGCGGAAAGCACCGAGCGGCTGCTCTGGTTGCGCTGGGATTCGAGCGGATCCCGGTGCGTATAAGACAAACATGGCCACGCGTCATCGCGGCAGGCTCTGAGAAGGACTGGCCCATGGTTCGGGATGGGCAAGTGGCACCTGAGTTAGCACAGCGCGTATTGGCGCGTTACTTTCAAGACGATATAGAAGCTCCAAATGATGGCTTGATTTGACATGGGCGCGTGAGATCAAACCAGACACCGCTGTGGCATTGCCCATGTGACGCCAGTGATGGCCGCCGCTCTGTCTTGTTTCACGATGCGTTCTGTGCGGTGATCTCCTGCATGGCGGTTATTACGTTCTTTCCCAGAAGAATTTTTTTCTCCGCGTTGCCAATCTGATCCAGCCAAATCTGGAGCAAGGTCGCCTCCCGACGCGGTTCATGCCTGTTGTGTCGACGGATGCGCTCGAGCGATTGCGTGTCGCTGGCCACCGCGTCGTTGTAGCCAGCCACGTAGCGGGTCGTGAAAAAAGTGAATCCGGCGATGGTGAGGCTGGTGACAGGTGCATCCAGAAAATAGCGAATGCTGACCAAGCCACTGGTCGGTCTGTACCCTCCCAGTTGTGGCCGCAGGCTCTTGTAATCTTTGGATGGGATCAAGTTCACGGAAATCGGCGGTTTCAGAGCACCGTACTCCTCAATCGTTTGCTCTAACTCAGGATAAAAGACGCGGGAAGCCGAGCGATAGACGATGTGCTGCACGCCAGCCCGGTGAAGGTCCTCAACAGCCACGGCGCGTGTGTCATCCTTGAAGTTGTGGAACAACACATCGCAGCGCCAAGCGTCTGAACCGAGCGTTGTGATGGGTGTGCTCAGTCCGTTATTCATCTTCACGATGAAATCGTAGTCCCCGCTTTGCACGCCCAGATCGCTCAGATCGTCGTCGATGGTGCGAGCCGGGCCCGCAATCAGCACGCGCTTTCCGGCGAAGATCTGCGGATTCAGTGCATGGCGTCTCTCGAAGTCCTCGAACTTGCGCCTGAACAAGCGGGAGTAAATCGAATACAAAGGCTTGGGAACATAGCGCAGGCTGGCAGCTAGGCTGTCTACCGGGCGTTGTGATGGGTGCTTGTCCATGGTGCTGGGATATATTGTATTGTTCAAGGCTTGGCGCTTGATCCCGTTTTGTTGTCTCTTGATCCATCCATGAAATTTGTCATTCTTAACGACACGCGGGAGCAACCCCACTTCGGTTGTCATCGTGTCATGCGCACGATCGAGGAACTGCTTGGGAAACGAGGAGCCACGGTGTCAGCGCGTGTCTTTGGTACTGATCGCTGGGAGAAAGACCAGCGGTTTCTGAAAGCACTGCGAGTTTGCGATGCGATTCTGATCAACGGCGAGGGGTCTCTGCATCACGGCCGCCCAAGGGCGGAACGGGTACTCAAGGTGGTGGACCATCCCTTGCGCCAAGGCAAGCCGGTTTACATCGTCAATGCGCTTTATCAGGCCAACCCGCCTGAATGGTCCAGGTATCTGGACAAGGTGGACTTGATCCTGACGCGTGACAGCAGGAGCAGCCGGGAGCTGAGTCGTGTGTATTCGGGGCCCTTGCATCAGGCACTGGATTTGTCCATGCATGTCCAGCACCCAGCCGATTCCATAACCTCGCGTCAGCGCCTGGCCTTTGGGGATTCGGTCGATCCTGCAACCACCCAGCTCTTGGTGGATGCCTACCGAAAAACCCAAGGATCGGTCTTTTTACCCGTCATGCGGACACTCAAGAGTCGCAGGCCCAGTTGGCCAGCCCCCTTGCGCGCGTGGCGTGATTTTTATATACACGTTCATGCCAAGTTGAACCGCTGGCGCGACGACAGTATCCGGTTTGTCGCGGATGACCACGCGTTTTTGCATGAGCTTGAAAATTCCGCGCTGCATATCACAGGGCGTTTTCATGGCGTTTGCCTGAGTCTGCTCGCGCAGACACCAGTTCTGACCGTGGCATCCAATTCTTGGAAGATAGAGGCCCTGCTGGATGATCTGGGCCTTTCACGTCAGCGCTTGATCACACCACAGGCTTTGCGTGAGCTGGATATGACTCAGCTGCGGCTTGACTTCTCCGCGCAGGAGAAAGAGCGCATGACTGAAGCTCTGGCGGCGAGCCGTCGCATGGTCGAGTCGGTTTTTGATCGCATGGCTGGCGTCACCAGACCTACAAGCGCCTGAGGCGCCAATCCAGCGGACCGTCTGAAGGTCCTTGGCCCTCATTGCTTTTCGAAGGCCGATTTGTTGGGAAGAATGCTCTCGAACGCCGCGCCTATCTCCTGCATCACCTTCGCATAGTTGCGGATGTGAACGTTGTCGTTGATGCAAACAAGTTTGTAGGTTTGGTCGCGAATTGCCGCAATTGCCTGCTTGGGTTTGATCAACAGCGGAAACATCTTGGTGTCCGCATAGGTGTTGTAGGGTTCGAAGTTGGAGCGACAAATCTGCCAGGTCCGGAAGAGTTCGGGCGAAAAATCATCCGGACTGCGGAATCGGTTCTTCGACGTCGCCGTCAATTCTTGTCCCGCGTAGTCCCAGACTTCGTCGAAAGTCGATTTCAGGTAAGGCTGGGCGTTGTGCGGTGTGCGCAGCGTGACGAACTTGCCATAAAACTGCAAGAAACGCGTCAATCGGGCCTTGCTTCCGTAAGACGGATGGAACCATTTGGCATGGTCGCGCCGCAGTACCTCGCGCTTGTCGAATCTTTGGTTGATGACGCGTAGATGGTTCTTCAGGGTCTTGGCCCACAGCCCCATGCCCGTGTTGTGGCGAAAGGCGGCAATGTCCTGGGGTAGGCCGTTCTCCGCGAAAAAGCGGCTCTCGGGCAGGTGGTTGGTGATGAAAAAATCATCATTGAAGTAGACAAACCGGTCGGCCAGGTCGGGGATCCGGTGCATATACCGTTCAATGACCACCGAGTTGAAGGTCGGCAGAAATTCATCCGGGATGTAATCCGAATGCTTGACGAGGTTGAGCTTGGGGTGGTTTTCGTCCAACCACTGCGGCTTTTGTCCGGAGGTGACGAAGTGGATTTTGCGCACCCAAGGGGCGAAATTCTCCACGCCTCTGAACCAGTATTTCAGAAAGCCGTAGTCGCGAAAGCGTGCTTCCGAGACTTCGTTCTTGGAGTTATCAATCTTGCCTGAGTACTTGAAGAAATCGGCTTTCCATTGGGGGTCGTCCATGTCCACCCAGGTGATCACAAAATCCATTTTCATCGTTATGGTTTTCTTCAGCTTGATAGGAAAGTTTCGGGGCAGAGTGTAAAGGGAACGCACCGTGCTGGAGCCCGGGTGGCGATGGTGTCATTCCGAGTTGGCGTCCGCCGCTTGCGCTCCTGCCGTTTCATGCGTCCAGTCCCACAACAGGCGAGAAACCTCTTCCACCCCCGTGCGTTTGGTCGCCGAGAAGAGCCGGACTTCACCGCCGCCAGCATTCAGCTTGGCGATGGACAAGGCCTTGGCCCCTTCGCTGCGGGTGAGTTTGTCCGCCTTGGTCAGCACGATCAGGAACTGCAGCCCTTGTTCCACGCGCGGGCGAATCACTTCCAGCAGCACTTCATCCAGCTCGGTCAAGCCGTGGCGCGGGTCACACAGCAGCACGATGCCGGCCAGGTTTTCGCGGGTGACCAGGTAGTTCGCCATGACCTGCTGCCAGCGGATCTTGTCCTGCTTGGGCACGGCGGCATATCCGTAACCCGGCAGGTCGGTCAGCACGGCATCGGTCACCCCCTGTTTGCCCAGGGAAAACAGGTTGATGTGCTGGGTGCGTCCGGGTTTCTTGGAGGCGAAAGCCAATTGTTTTTGCTGCGTCAGCGTGTTGATGCACGTGGATTTGCCCGCGTTGGAGCGGCCGACGAAGGCGATTTCCGGCACTTCCAGTGCCGGCAGGTGCTGGAGATCTGGCGAGGTCGTCAGGAAACGGGCCGTGTGCAGCCAGCCCAGGGAGGGGTGCTGGGGCACAGCGACCGGGGCGGACTTCCTAGGGGGCGTGGGTGCACGGACGACGGCACGACGCATGGGGGCTTTGGGAGCGGGGGTGGGAGGCATGGCGTCGGGCGGGCAAGGGTGGGGCGCCACAGTGGCGGGGCGGGGAGGGTGCGCGAGGCCGGGCACGAAAAGGCGCGGCGGGCGGCGCATTGTAGAATCGCCGCGTTTGATCCGGGTCATCGGGGCTGAATTGCAGGTCCCGGGCCGACCACTGTTTAGCCCAACAACCCTAGAACCAGACCATGAAGTTGTTTGCCCCCCTGATGTTGGCTGCCGCGCTGGCAGCGCCCGCCTTTGCCATCGCCGAGGAAGCCCAGAAGGCCGCAGCCCCTGATCTGGCCAAGGGTGAGGCCAAGTTCGCCGCGCTGTGCGTGGCCTGCCATGCGGCGGATGGCAACTCCGCCGTGGCCGCCAATCCCAAGCTGGCGGGCCAGCACCCGCAGTACCTGCTCAAGCAGCTGCAGGAATTCAAGACGGGCAAGCGCGACAACGCCATCATGAAGGGTTTCGCCGCCATGCTGAGCGACGAGGACATGGTCAACATCAGCGCCTGGCTGGCCACGCAAAAGCCCAAAACCGGTTTCGCGACCGACCAGGACCTGGTGCAGTTGGGTGAGCGCATCTACCGCGGCGGCATTCCCGATCGCCAGATCGCGGCCTGCGCGGGTTGCCACAGCCCCAATGGCGCTGGCATTCCGGCGCAATACCCGCGTCTGTCTGGCCAGCATGCCGCCTACACCGAGGCCCAGCTGAACGCCTTCCGTGCTGGCGCCGCCAATGCCAAGGCCGGCGGTGCCCGCCTGAATTCCACGCCCATGATGCAGGTCGCCGCCAAGATGAACGACCGCGAAATCAAGGCGGTGTCCGATTACATCGCCGGCCTGCGCTGATCTCGGCGCAGACACCGACCGCCACAAAGCAAATTCATAACAAGGCGGGCTGCTCACAAGGCAGGCCCGCCTTTTTCATGCCCGTTTTCTTTCGACCTTGCCCGTGACCACCGTATCTCCTCCCGACGCCACCTTGAGCGGTTTTCGAGCACGCGCCATGCATGGGCTGCGCCAGGCCATGGAGCTGCTGGCTTCCATGCGTTTCGCCATTGCCTTGCTGACGGTGATCTGCATCGCCTCGGTCATCGGCACGGTGTTGCGGCAATCGGAGCCCTATGTCAACTACGTCAATCAGTTTGGCCCCTTTTGGGCCGAGGTGTTCGGCAAGCTGAATCTCTACACGGTCTACAGCGCTTGGTGGTTTCTGCTGATCCTGGCCTTTCTGGTCATCAGCACCACGCTGTGCATCGTGCGCAACACGCCCAAGATACTGAGCGATCTGCGCACCTACAAGGAGAACATCCGCGCCCAGTCGCTTCAGGCCTTCCGCCATCGGGCCCAGTCCAGCCTGGGCGAAGCCCCCGAAGCCGCAGCGCGGCGCATGGGGGTTGTGCTGGCCGCGCGCGGCTGGAAGGTGAAGCTGCAGCAACGCGACGGCGCGGAAGGCGCTGCCCCGGCGGGTTGGATGATCGCAGCCAAGGCCGGTGCGGCCAACAAACTCGGTTACCTGGCGGCGCATGGCGCCATCGTCATGATCTGCCTGGGCGGCTTGTTGGATGGCGATCTGATCGTGCGCGCCCAGATGTGGCTGGGTGGCAAGACCGTCTACAGCGGTGGCGGCCTTGTGTCCGAAGTTCCGCCGCAACACCGGCTGTCCGAACGCAACCCGACCTTCCGTGGCAACTTGCTGGTGCCCGAGGGTTCGGCGGCCGACACGGCCATCCTGACCCAGCCCAACGGCATCGTGCTGCAGGACTTGCCCTTTGCGGTGGAACTGAAGAAATTCATCGTCGAGTACTACCCGACCGGCATGCCCCGCTTGTTCGCGAGCGAGATCGTGATCCACGACAAGGCCACGGGTGAATCCCAGCCCGCGCGGGTGGAGGTCAACCATCCGGCCAGCTACAAGGGCGTGCAGATCTACCAGTCCAGCTTTGACGACGGCGGGTCCCTCGTGAAGCTGCAGGCCTTGCCCATGGACGGCGTGAGCGCGCCCTTCTCGGTGGAGGGGCGGATCGGCGAGAGCACGCAGCTCACGCGTGCGACACGCGAGCCGGGCGCCGCCCCCGAGCAAATCACGCTCGAATACACCGGCTTGCGCGTCATCAACGTCGAGAACATGGCCGACGCCCAGGCAGGCGCCATGGGCAATGGCGATACCGGCGTCGACGTGCGCAAGGTGGATCTGGGCAATCCCCTGAGTGGCCTGCACCAGCGTCTGGGCGCAGCCAACAAACACGACGCGCCGCAAACCCTGCGCAACGTCGGTCCCAGCGTGAGCTACAAGCTGCGCGACGCGGCCGGCCAGGCGCGCGAGTTCAACAACTACATGGTGCCGGTGGACCTGGGCGAAGGTGCGCCGGTGTTCCTGTGGGGCCTGCGCGAATCCCCCGCCGAGCCCTTCCGCTACCTGCGCGTGCCCATGGATGCCGAAGGCACGAGCGCCGACTTCTTCCGCCTGCGCGCCGCGCTGGCCGACCCGGCCATGCGCGAGAGGGCGGTACGCCGGTATGCAGCGCGCATGGTGGACGCCGATCGTCCCGATCTGCAGGCCCAGCTGGGTGCTTCCGCGCTGCGGGCCTTGATGCTGTTCGCCGGGGCGGAGGCGGCCCAGGCCGGACGTGAACCGGTGGGTGGCCTGCAGGCCATGGCCGACTTCATGGAAAGCCAGGTGCCGGCGGCCGAGCGCGAGCGCGCGGGCGAGATGCTGATGCGCATCCTGAACGGTGCCCTGTTCGAGCTGCTGCAGACGGCGCGCGAGCGCGCACGCCTGGCACCGTTGCCGACCGATGCCCAGACTCAGGCCTGGATGGCGCAGGCGGTGCTGGCCTTGGGCGATGCCTGGTTCTACCCCGCGCCCTTCGTGCTACAGCTCAGCGATTTCACCCAGGTTCAGGCCAGCGTGTTCCAAGTGGCGCGCGCGCCGGGCAAGAACGTGGTCTACCTGGGCTGCGCCTTGTTGATCATCGGCATTTTTGCGATGCTGTACGTGCGCGAGCGCAGGCTCTGGGTCTGGGTGTCCCCCGCAGCGGGCGGGGATGCCGGGAACGCAACGGCCAGCCAGGCCACCCTGGCGCTGTCGACCAACCGCGAGACACTGGACACAGACAAGGAATTTGAGCAACTGCGCAAGCTGTTGCTTGGCAAGGAGTGACGAGATGAACACCACCACCCTGACATTGAACGAGGGCTACTTTGCCCGCCGCAACGCCTTCGACTGGGTATTTGCCTTGCTTTTACTCATCGGCGGTTCCTATGCGTTCGCGCGTTATCACACGGCGATGGATGTTTACGAACAGGGCATCCTGATCTTGTCCATGCCCTCGCTGATCGCGCTGGGCTGGTTCTGGCGTCCGCTGCGTGCCCTCAGCCTGGGCGTGGCGCTGCTGGCCTTGCTGGCCATCGCTTCCTACCAGGGCGTGGACGCGCAGGGCCTGCCAGGCGGAGATCTGGCGCGGGCCGAGCAGGTGTTCTGGCTCAAGTACTTCCTGTCCAGCCAATCCGCCATCCTCTGGATGAGCCTGCTCTTTTTCATGGGCACCGCGTTCTACTGGCTGGGTCTGCTGGTCAGTGCCAAGGAAAACGCGCAGAGCGCCGCTTTCGAGCTGATCGGTTCGCGGCTGACCTGGGCTGCCGTGGTGATGGCGCTGACCGGCACCCTGGTGCGCTGGTACGAAAGCTACCTGATCGGCCCCGGCATAGGCCACATCCCGGTGAGCAACCTCTACGAGGTGTTCGTGTTGTTCTGCTGGATGACCGCGCTGTTCTACCTCTATTTCGAGCAGAAGTACGCGACGCGCGCCATGGGTGCCTTCGTGATGCTGGTGGTCAGCGCGGCGGTCGGTTTCCTGCTCTGGTACACCCTGGTGCGAGAGGCCCACGCCATCCAGCCTCTCGTGCCGGCCTTGCAGAGCTGGTGGATGAAGGTGCATGTGCCGGCCAACTTTGTCGGCTACGGCACCTTCGCGCTGGCCGCCATGGTGGCCTACGCATATCTGATCAAGAGCCAGGCCGAGCAGGAGGCCCAGAACGGCCTGCGCTGGTACAAGCTGGCGCCGCTGTGGATCTTCGGTGTCGTTTTGTGTTTCGTGCCCATCGCCTTCCGCCAGAAGATGGATGGCGGCGGCAGCTACTGGCTGGTCTATTTCATCGTCGCGGCCTTGATCGTCGTGGGCATCCTGCTGGGCCGCAAGCGCATCGCCGAGCGCTTGCCCTCGGCCGAGGTGCTGGACGACGTGATGTACAAGTCCATCGCCGTCGGCTTCGCCTTCTTCACCATCGCCACGGTGCTGGGCGCCCTCTGGGCCGCCGAGGCCTGGGGCGGCTACTGGAGCTGGGACCCGAAGGAAACCTGGGCCCTGATCGTCTGGCTCAACTACGCGGCTTGGCTGCACATGCGGCTGATGAAGGGCCTGCGCGGCACGGTGGCCTCCTGGTGGGCGCTGGCCGGCCTGGGCATCACGACCTTCGCCTTCATTGGCGTGAACATGTTCCTGTCGGGCCTGCACAGCTACGGAACCCTGTAAGGACAGGGACGGGTACCGACACGTCGGCCGCCCGTGCCTCCCCGCGTGGCTGGCGGTGCTCGGGCCAGACGCCTTCGGCCCAAGGTTGACCCATGCACCGGGTATCCCTCCTCGATTGGGGGCGTGCATGTTTTTTACGCTGGGTGTAGGCTTGTGCGCTCGGAACAAGGAAGACCACCATGCTGATACGGACGCAGAACCAGGGTTACGACCACGCCATTTCCAGCGAAATCACATCGGCCTCCCTCTACCACCGACGGCGAGACTGGTTGCGCCTGATGGCAGCCGGAGCGGCGGGCGGGGCTATGGCAAGTTGGGCGAGTCGCGAGGCGCTTGCACAGACAACGCGCCCCGGCAAGCTGGCGCCGCTGCCGGGTGGGAAATCGGTGGTGACAGGTGCCGTCACGATGGAAAAACCGACCCCCTACGAGGACGCGAGCACCTACAACAACTACTACGAGTTCGGTACGGACAAGGCCGATCCGGCGCGCAATGCCCATCGCCTCAAGACCACGCCCTGGACGGTGAGCGTCGAGGGTCTGGTCAAGAAGCCGATGCAGTTCGCGCTGGAAGACTTGCTCAAGCTGGCCCCGATGGAGGAGCGCATCTACCGCATGCGCTGCGTCGAAGGCTGGTCCATGGTGATTCCCTGGGTGGGGTATTCGCTCTCGGCCCTGGTCAAGAAGGTGGAGCCCTTGGGCAGCGCCAAGTATGTCGAGTTCGTGACCCTGGCCGACCGCAAGACCATGCCATTCGTGGGTTCGCGCATTCTGGATTGGCCCTACACCGAAGGGTTGCGCATGGACGAGGCTCTGCACCCGCTGACCCTGCTGAGCTTCGGCATGTACGGCGAAGTGCTGCCGAACCAGAACGGCGCACCGGTGCGCCTGGTCGTGCCCTGGAAATACGGTTTCAAGAACGCCAAGAGCCTGGTGACCATCCGCTTTACCGAGCAGCAGCCCGGCACGGCCTGGAACAAGGCGGCGGCCAATGAATACGGCTTTTATTCCAACGTGAACCCGGACGTGCCGCATCCGCGCTGGAGCCAGGCCACCGAGCGCCGCATCGGTGAAGACGGCCTGTTCGCCAAGAAGCGCAAGACCCTGATCTTCAATGGCTACGAAGCCCAGGTGGGCCAGTTGTATGCGGGCATGGATCTGAAGAAGTTCTACTGAGGATGGCCTGGGTTTTCACGTCCACCCCGGTTCTGTCTGGGGCGTCCGCCCGCAAGGGATCACGCGGATGAACAAGCTGCTCCTGCATCCGGTGACCAAGCCGCTGGTCTTCGTGCTGGCGCTGCTGCCCTTCGCCGGGCTGTTCCATGGCGCGCTGACCGACCAGTTGGGGCCCAACCCCGCGGAACACCTGATCCGTTCCACCGGTGAATGGGCCCTGCGTTTCCTGTGCCTGACCTTGGCGGTCACGCCCTTGCGCGTGCAATTCGGCTGGGCCGCGCTGGCGCGCCTGCGGCGCATGTTGGGGCTGTACGTCTTTTTCTACGCACTGCTGCATTTCCTCTGCTACGCGGTGTTCGACATGGGCGTGGGCCTGGATGAGGGCGCCTGGGGCGAGATCGTGCGCGACATCCCCAAGCGCCCCTTCATCCTCGTGGGCTTCGTCGCCTTGCTGCTGTTGTTGCCCCTGGCCCTGACGTCCTTCAACCGCGCGATCCGCGCGCTGGGCGCGCCACGCTGGCGGATGTTGCACCGGCTGGTCTACGCCGTGGCCGCCTTGGCCGTGCTGCATTTTTACTGGATGCGCGCGGGCAAGCAGGACTTTGCAGAGGTGGCGGTCTATGGCGCCATCCTGGGACTGTTGCTGGGCTGGCGTGCCGTCCACCGCTGGCGCGGTACGCGCGCTCAAGGCAGTGGTCAGGCCCGGCTGACTCCTCGCGCCTGATCAGAGCAGGATGTCGTGGCGGAAGCTGTCCGCCGCGCTTTCGCGCCGACGAATGACGGTGGCCTGCTCGCCCTGCACCAGCACTTCGGCGGCGCGTCCTCGCGTGTTGTAGTTGCTGGCCATGCTCATGCAGTAGGCGCCCGCCGATAGCACAGCCAAGTGATCACCTGCCTGCACGGCCAGCACGCGGTCATGGCCCAGCCAGTCGCCGCTTTCACAGACCGGTCCCACCACTTCGTAGTTCAGTTGGCTCACTGTCCCGCCGGCCTGCGCCGATGTGCGCGGGGCCAGTGGAACGATCTGGTGATAAGCCTCGTACATGGCCGGGCGAGGCAGGTCGTTCATGGCCGCGTCGACGATGCAGAAGTTTTTTTGTTCGCCGGGCTTGAGGTAGAGCACCTCGGTCAGGCAGACGCCCGCGTTGCCGACCAGGGAGCGGCCGGGCTCGATGTAGATGGCCTTGGCGCCGTGGCCACGCGCATCCAGACGGGCCAGCAGCTTGTGCCAGAGTGCATCGGCCGCAGGTGGGGTGTCGCCGTGGTAATCGATGCCCAGGCCGCCGCCCAGGTCGATGTGCCGCAGCGGGATGCCAGCGGCTTCGATGGCCTCGACCAGGTCCAGCACGCGTTCCAGCGCGTCCAGGTAAGGCCGCTCTTCGGTGATCTGCGAGCCGATATGGCAGTCGATGCCCACCACCTTCAAGCCCCGCAGCCGCGCGGCGTGCTGGTAGACGGCCACGGCACGTTCGTGCGCGATGCCGAACTTGTTGCCCTTCAGACCGGTGGAGATGTAGGGGTGGGTCTTGGCGTCCACGTCGGGGTTGACTCGGATGCTCACCGGTGCCACCTTGCCCTGCCCGGTGGCGACCTCGTTCAGCACGTCCAGCTCGGCCTCGCTCTCGACGTTGAAGCAGCCGATTCCGGCGCCATTCCCGGCATTCAGGGCCTGGCGCATTTCCGCACGGGTCTTGCCCACGCCCGAGAAGATGATCCGGGCCGGATCGCCGCCAGCAGCCAGCACGCGTTCCAGTTCGCCGCCCGAGACGATGTCGAAACCACAGCCCGCGCGCGCGAACAGTTGCAGGATGGCCAGGGAGGAATTGGCCTTGAGCGCGTAACAAATGAGGGCCTTGCCCTGTGCGAGGCGGCTGGCCAGTCCGCGCTGGTAGGCGGCCAGCGCGTCCAGCATGGCCTGCCGCGAATAGACGAAGAGTGGTGTGCCGTGCGCGCGGGCCAGGTCGGCCAGGCGCACCCCTTCCAGGTACAGATCCTGGCCGGACGGGGTGGCGCGGTAGGCCAGATGCGGGTGGCCAGGCAGCAAGGGAGTGGTCATGGTTGTGGTTGCGGGGGAAGAGTGTTGGCAGGGGTTGGGGCGGGGGTGCTCGCGCCTGGTTTCGGATCGGCCTCGGGCTGTGCCTCGTCCTTTTTCTTCGACGGCATCAGGGGCCAGAGTGATTTCGGCAGGCTGGCCCGCTGGGCCGCCGCTGGCTCGGTCGGCAGGTAAAGCACGCCGGTCTGGCCGCAGCCCGCGAGCAGCAGCGACCCGGACAGGCCGATGACGGCGAGCGCGACAGGGGCAAAAACGCGGCGCGGGGAGGAGGCGGGGGGGCTGACTAGAATCGGCAGGGACCTGACAGTGGCACGGACGATCGATCGAGCTTTCAACATCATGAAATTGTATGACTGACCTGGAATTCCTGGACCGCGCCGAGGCCGTGCTGCGCGCCATCGAGGCGAACTGCGACCGCATCAACGAGCAGAGCGATGCGGACATCGACAACCAGCGCACGGGCGGCATGGTGACCCTGGTGTTCCCCGATGGGAGCCAGATCGTCGTGAACCTGCAAAAGCCCTTGCATGAAATCTGGCTGGCCGCGCGGGCTGGTGGTTTCCACTTCAAGTTCGACGGCCAGCGCTGGATGGACACCAAGGGCCAGGGCGAATTCTTCGCCAGCCTGTCGCGTTACGCCAGCGAGCAGGCGCGCGTGCCCCTGGCATTTTCGGCCTGAGCTAAGGGCTACTGCGGGCCTGAAGAAAAACGTCTGGGCACCGTCACGGCACCCAGACGCTTCTGTTTTGCTCGTCTCAGTTGCGGCGGAACAGGTCGAGGATGCGCGAACGCTCCTCACCCTGCGACGCGCCTTGTGGCTCGTCTGGCGGGGGCGGGCTGTAGGGCAGGTTGGGCATGATGCCGCCGGGCAGGGTCATCATCATGCCGCCGTTGTCCTCGTCCATGCCCAGGGACTGCACGCCGCCGCCATCGGCATGCTCGGCGTACATCCAGTCGATGCCGGTCTGCACCACGCCTTCGGGCGGGATCACTTCCTGCACCGGCACGCCGCGCAGGGCGTATTCCATGTAGCTGATCCAGACCGGCAGGGACAGACCGCCACCAGTTTCCTTGTCACCCAGCTTGCGCGGGGTGTCGTAGCCGATCCAGGTGACCGCCGTCAACGTCGGGTGGTAGCCCGCGAACCACGCATCCATGGAATCGTTGGTGGTGCCGGTCTTGCCGTAGATGTCGGGGCGCTTGAGCTGGGCCTGGGCCCGCGCGGCCGTGCCGACGCGGGTCACCTCCTGCAGCAGCGTGGACATGATGAAGGCATTGCGCGGCTCCAGCGTGCGCATGCTTTCGTCCAGCACCACGGGCGGGGGTTCGACCAGCACTTTGCCGTTGGGGTCGGTGATCTTGGTGATCAGTTGGGGGTCGACCAGGTAGCCGCCATTGGCGAACGCCGAGTAGCCCACGGCCATCTGCATGGGGGTGACGGTGCCCGCGCCCAGGGCCATGGTCAGGTAGGCGGGGTGCCGGCGCGGCTCGAAACCGAAGCGCGCCATCCACTCCTGGGCGTAACGCGGTCCGATGGCGTCCAGCACGCGGATCGACACCATGTTCTTCGAGCGCGCCAGCGCGCGGCGCAGCGGCATCGGGCCTTCGAACACGCCATCGTAGTTTTTCGGTTCCCAGGGTTGGCCGCCGGTGGTTTCAGGCTCGAAGAACAGCGGTCCGTCGTTGACCACGGTGGCGGGCGTGAAGCCTTTCTCCAGCGCCGCCGAGTAGATGAAGGGCTTGAAGCTGGAGCCGGGTTGCCGCCAGGCCTGGGTGACGTGGTTGAACTTGTTCTTGTCGTAGTCGTAACCGCCGATCAGGGCATGGATGGCACCGTTGCGGGGGTCGAGCGAGACAAAAGCGCCTTCCACTTCCGGCTGCTGCAGGATTTCCCAGGTTGCGGCCTGGTTCTTGGCCGGGTCCTCGGGGTTCATCTGGCGGATGCGCACGATGGCACCGCGCCGGATCTTGATGGTCGGCGAAGCGCGGGAAGACAAACCTTCCGCGGCGTAGCGCAGGCCAGCGCCGGTGATTTCCAGGGTTTCGCCGTCCTGCTGCATCAGCGTGACTTTGCGCGGCTCGGCGTCGAGCACCACGGCGCTCAACAGGTCGCCGTTGTTCGGATGCTCCATCAACGCCTCGGCCACGGTTTCGGCGATGGCGTCAGCGTTGTCGGTGGTCTGCGCCGGCAGGGCGATGACTTTCTCAGGTCCCCGGTAAGGCTGGCGCCGTTCGTAGTCCATGATGCTGCGCCGCAGCGCGGCGTAGGCCACCTCCTGCTCGCCAGCGCGGATGGTGGTGTAGACGCGCAAGCCACGGGTGTAGGTTTCCTCGCCATACTGGGCGAAGATGATCTGACGCACCATTTCCGAGGCGTATTCGGCATGCCCCTGGCCGGGGCGCTCGCCCTGCGGGTTGAGGGTGCGCACCACGATTTCCTCGGCCCGGGCGACCGCGGCCTCCTCCTCCGTGATGAAGCCGTTGTCCAGCATGCGCGAGATGATGTAGAGCTGACGTGCCCGCGCGCGCTTGGGGTTGCTGATCGGGTTGTAGGCCGAGGGGGCCTTGGGCAGGCCGGCCAGCATGGCGGCCTCGGCGACCGAGATGTCCTTGAGCGGCTTGCCGAAGTAGGTTTCCGACGCGGCGGCGAAGCCGTAGGCGCGCTGACCCAGGTAAATCTGGTTCATGTAGATCTCGAGGATCTGGTCCTTGCTTAGCAGGTGCTCGAGCTTGTAGGTCAGCAGGATTTCGTAGATCTTGCGCGTGTAGGTCTTCTCGGACGAGAGGTAGACGTTGCGCGCCACCTGCATGGTGATGGTCGACGCACCCTGGCTGTTGACCCGTCGCAGGTTGGCCAGCACGGCGCGCGCCATGCCCACGTAGTCCACGCCCCCATGCTGGTAGAAGCGGGCGTCCTCGATGGCCAGCACGGCGTTCGTGAGCGCACGCGGGATTTTTTCAATCGGGACAAAACGGCGGCGCTCCTCGCCGAATTCGCCGAGCAGTTCGCCCTCGACCGAATAGATGCGCAGTGGCAGCTTGGGGCGGTACTCGGACAGATCGGACACGTCCGGCAGGTTGGGGAAGGCGAAGGCCATGGCCAGCGCCAGCAGCATCAGGCCGCTGAGCAAGCCGGCCGCGCCGATGCCAGCAGCCCACACCGCAATGCGCGCGAAGGGATGCAGGGTGGCCCAGCGTCGGGAGAGCGTCGATTTCATGTGGGCGAATTGTGCGCCCAGGCGGGAAGCGCGGGGCGGAGAGGAATGATCATCGGCTGACATGGGGCTCTTGTCTGGCCGGGCGGCCTCGGGTGGTGGGAATCTGGGGCAGGGCCATCAAGGCCGTCAGCACGCGCAGGCGGGTCCATGCCGGGTTGCGACTTGCGCCTGGGCGGTTCACCAAGGCGGCATGGCATTTCCGAAGAGCCGCCATTATAAAAATCATGTGGGCTGTGCGAGGCTTGGCCGTCCAGGGCCAAGGGTTGAGCGGGTCAGTGTTCGAGTCATAAAAATCGAAAGAATGTGAGTGCAAGCTTTTAAACGGAGGCTTGGTGAAGCTCACATTTCGGACATCACGTGCGAAACCCGCTGCTACGATCCAGACGCCTGCCCAGGAAAGCCGGATCGTCCCGCTTCCGAGGGCTTTGGCGATGGATTCGTCTCTTCGGAAGGATGCCCATGCCCTTGCTGTCACCGCGTCGCCCGTCACAAGCCCTGCTCGGCCTGGACCTGCAGCCTGACGCGGCCCGGCTGGTCGCCCTGGGGCGGACCAGCCGGGGACAGTTGGTGCTCGAACATTGCGCCTGCGAGCCGATGGCCCCAGCTTGCCTGGTCGACGGCCGGGTCGACAACTTCGATGCCCTCACTCAGACTGTGTCGCGCCTGCTGCGACGCTCCGGCGTGCGTGCCGTCCATGTGGCCATGGCCTTGCCAGAGGCAGCGGTGATCGTGCGGCGCATCACGCTGCCCCAGATGCTCGCGGCCGAAGAACTGCAGACCCGGGTGCGGTCGGAGGCCGAGCGGCTCATCCCCGTACCCTTGCAGGAGGTGTACCTGGACTACGCCGTGTTGGAACCCCGTGCGGCCTTGGCCGCTCAGGACGGGTCAGCGCATGCGCCGTGGCCTGTGCGGCGGGTGCAAGACGCGGACCCGATGGATCTGCTGCTCGTGGCCGCGCGACGCGAGCGCGTGCGTGAGCTGCAGGCCCTGGCCGAGGCGGTGGGCCTGAAACCGGTGGCGGTGGACGTGGCCGCGTTCGCGGCGCGCCGTGCCGTGCGACACCTGATGGCGCGTTCCATGTCTCGGCCTGCAGGGGCAGGGGCTGACGGGCTGGCGGACCCGCGCCCGCGCGCCGAGCCCATCGTGGCCCTGCTTGATCTCCGTGCGGACCGCGTTGACTGGCAGTTGCTGCGCGGCGACGAACTCATCCATGCGAACCAGCATCTGCGCCATGACCTGGGCGGTGTCAGCACGCAACACCACGCAGGCGCGGGCCTGGAATGGGCCCAAGCGCTTGCGCCGGCCCTGTCCCAGGCCAGCATGGCGGCGGGTCCCCTCGACGCCCTGTGGCTGATGGGCGCGGTGGACCATTGCGCGGACCTGGCCCAAGCCTTGTCGGATTTGCTGGCGTGTCCCTGTCGGGTCGCGAACCCTTTCGAGGGCATGGTGCACCGACGCCCGCCCGCCTGGCGCATCACGCGCGCGAGGCGCGCTTGGGACGCCCAGGGAGCCCAGGGAGCCCAGGGAGCCCAGGGCGTGACCGCGCCGCAAGAAAGCGCCGCTTCGGCTTATCTGCAGGCCTGCGGCCTGGCCTTGCGCGGGTTTCAACCATGACCCCCGCGATCAACCTGTTGCCTCGGCCGCGCGACCAGGGCCCGCGATCACGCGGCAGCTTCAGGCGCGCCGTGCTGGTGGCCCTGAGTGTGGGCGTGGTCGCGGCGGGCCTGCTGCATCTGCAGGGGCGCGAGCGCGTGGCCGCGCAACGCGCGCTCAACGCCATGCTGGCGCGCGAGGTCGGCCGGCTCGATGCCCAGCTCCAGGGCATGGCCGTGTTGCGGGCGGACATCGAGGCCTGGACCGAGCTGCAGGCCAGCCGTGTCCGCGCCGCGCGTCTGCTGCGCCTGATCCCTCAGGCACTGCCCGAAGGCCTTTACCTCAGAAGCCTGGCCCAGGAAGGTGAGCTGGTCACCTTGCGCGGCGTGGCGCGCTCCGAGCAAGACCTGTCGGGCTTGCTGCGCCATCTGGCCACGCCAGGCTCCGGCTTCCAGCAGCCCGAGTTGGTCGAATTCACCGGCGTGTGGATGACCGGGCCGGACACTGCGGATGCCGAGGCCGTACCTACTCAACAAGACGCCACGCGGGCGCGGACGACCTGGTTCACCGTGCGGACCCGCCTTGCGCCGCCCGCCGTGGCGCCGGCCCCCACGAACGCTGAGGCGGCGCCCATGCCAGGCGTGAGCCCTGATAGGAGGCGCGCACCATGAGCTTCCTACCTGCGTCCTGGTCCGCGCCCGACGCATGGCCTGCGCAGGCGCGCGGGGGCCTGTTGTTGCTGATCGCCGTCCTGGCCGCGCTGCTGCTCGGGCAGCTGAGCCTGCGCAGCGACATGCGCCTGCTGGACCAATTGCAAGCCCAGGCGCGGCAGGGGCGGGAGGACTATCGCAGCCGGCTCGCGCAGAGCCAGGCCATGGTGGCCTTGCGCCAGCAGCGGGTGGCCTTGCACGATGCCTTGTGGTCACATCCGCCCGGCGAGACCCCGCCCGTCGCCGCGCAGGCTTGGACGGAAGCCTTGCTGCGGGACATCCATCGGGCAGGCCGGGGGCGGCTGCGCTTCGAGCTTTTCAGGCCGGGCCAGCCCGTGACGCGCCCGCACCATGAGGAGTTGCCGTTCACGTTGCGCGCCCTCGGGACCTACCCGGACATCACCGCCTTTGTCACCGATCTGGCGACGCTGACCCCTGGGGTCGTGCTGGACCGTCTGATGCTGCTGCCCCGTGCCAGCAAGGGTGAGGCAGGAGACACCGGCGCAGAACCCGGCGGCCTGCTGGCGCTGGACCTGGTGGCCCGGGCCAGCAGGCCGCTCGCCGCGCCTCGGCAGACAGCGGCGGCTCCTGCCCCCACTAGCCCGGGCAAACCGTGATGCAGCACAAGACTCCCGTGCCAGGCAGCTCGTGGCTGCCGCGCAGGAGCGTGCGCGGGTGCTTGGGTGGCGGGCGGTTCCCAGCCATGCTCGCCCTGGCCCTGGTCTGTGCTGCGTGCGAACGGGCTGAGGAACCGGACTTGCGCGACTGGTTGGCCGAGCAGCGCCAGCCAGTGGATGCGGGCACCGCATCCCTCGCGGTGCCCGTCCCCCCATCTGCGGTGACGACGGCCTTGACCCCCCTGCCGCTCGAGCGGCCCCTGGGGGCGGACCCTTTCGACCCACGTCGTCTTGCAGGTCCATCGCCACGGCGCACCGAAACGGGTCCGGACCAGCCGCTGGAAGCACGGCCCTTGTCCGCCCTGCGCATGGTGGGCAGTCTGCGCCGGGGCGAAGAAGTCGTTGCGCTGGTGCAGGCGGATTTGCAGATCTACCAGGTACCGGTGGGCGCGCTGCTGGGCACGGGCCGTGCCCAGGTGCTGCGCATTTCGGAGGACGGCATCACCCTGCGCCTGGCCTCGCCTGGGTCCCAGGGTGAAGCTGGGGCCCGCACCCTGACATTGCCCCTGCAAGGGCGTTGAAGCATGAAACCTGTTGCGCTTGTGATCTTGCTCTTCCTCACCCGCTGGTCCGGCTGGTGCTGGGTCGCTTGGTGGTGCGCGAGCAGTCTGCCCATGGCGCACGCGACGGCACAGCAGGAGGCAGCGCAGGCAAGCTTGCCCGTGACAACCCAGGAAACCGGGCAGGCGCCGGAGCAGACGGTGCCGCACGACATGGCCCAGGGCGTGATCCAAGGGGTGGCACAGGAAACGGTGCAGCAGACCGAACGCTCAGAGCCCCCGGGCCGCCCGCGCATTGTGTCGGTGGCCGGATCGGTCGAGCAGGGCCTGGAAGTGCTGCGCATCGAATTGTCCGCCCCGCTGGCGGTGCCTCCCACGGGCTTGCTCAGCCACGCGCCGGCCCGCATCGCTTTTGACCTAGACGAGGTGGCGCCCGTGTTTGAACGTGCGACTGAGGCGATCCAGCAGGGCAATCTGCGTTCGGTTCAACTGCTGGCCATGGGGCAGCGCACGCGCATGCTGGTCCATCTGCGGCAGGCCACCGGCTACCGAACCGAATTGCAGCACCAGACCTTGCGCATCGTCCTCAGCCCCGTGCCGGGCGCGCAGGCAGCGCCTGGCACGGCCGTGCTGGGTGGGGCCTCGGGCGCATCCGAGGATGCCGGGGCTGCACACGACGTGGACGGCCCGGTCGCTCGGGCCGGAGCGCGGCCACCGCTGGAGCCGATCCAGGCCCTGGACGTGCGCCGTGGCGCGGACGGCTCGGGCCGGGTCATCGTGGCCCTGCCCAGCAGCGAGGTGGCCGCGGACATCCGCGCCAGCGGTGGCGCGCTCACGGTGGAGTTTCCGGGCACGCACCTGCCGCAGCGGCTGGGCGGGGAGCGGGATGTGAGCGCCCTGGGTACCCCACTGCGCTCCGTGAGCGCGCAGCAGGTCGGCGAGCGCGTGCGCCTGCGCATCGAGGCCGACGGTGCCTGGGAATACAGCGCCCACCAGAACGACAACCAGTTCGTGGTGGACCTCGTGCCCCGATCTGCCTCGCCCGACGAGCCGGTGGCACCGCCGCGCTACAGCGGGCAGAAGCTGACGCTCAACTTCCAGAACATCGATGTCCGCGCCCTGCTGCAGGTGATCGCCGATTTCAGCGGTTTCAACGTGGTCACCTCCGACAAAGTCAGCGGCAACGTCACCTTGCGCTTGCGCGACGTGCCCTGGGACCAGGCGCTGGACATCCTGCTGCAGACCAAGGGTCTGGACCAGCGCCGCCAGGGCAATGTGCTGTGGATCGCGCCCCGGCAGGAGATCGTGGCCCGCGAGCGGCAGGAAAACGAGGCACGCGCCGCGCAGGAAGGGCTGGAGCCCCTGCGCACGCGCAGCTTCCAGCTCAACTACGCCAAGGCCGCCGACGTGGCCCAGCAACTGGGCGGCGCAGGGGCCGTGGGCGGGGCTGGCGCAGTGGCGGCGGCGCGCCTGCTCGGGCCGCGCGGCAGCGCCATCGCCGAGGCGCGCACCAACCAGCTCTTCGTGACCGACATCACCACGCGGCTGGAGGCCGTGCAGGCCCTGATCACGAAGATCGACGTGCCGGTGCGGCAGGTGCTGATCGAGGCGCGCATCGTCGAAGCCTCGGACACCTTCAGCCGTTCCCTGGGTGCCCGCCTCGGGGGTGCGGGTGGCCGCGCTTCCCGGGGCGGCGCGGGCCTCGGTTTCGGCGGCAGCTACAGCGCCACCGCTGCCGGCGCCGGAGGTGGTTCCTTCGTCAACCTGCCTTCGCCCGGCCTGGGTGGCCAGTCGGCCGGGGTCTTCGCGGTCTCCATCTTTGGCGAGAACGCCGCGCGTTTCCTCAACCTCGAAATCTCCGCGCTCGAGGCGGACGGTAAGGGCAAGGTCGTCTCCAGTCCGCGTGTGGTCACGGCGGACAAGGTCAAGGCCCTGATCGAGCAGGGCACCGAGCTGCCCTACCAGGTCTCGACCTCCAGCGGCGCAACGTCGATTTCCTTCCGCAAGGCCAACTTGATGTTGGAGGTCACGCCGCAGATCACGCCCGAGGGCAATGTGATCCTGGAGGTGGACGTGAGCAAGGACTCGGTGGGCCAGGACACCCAGGCCGGCTTCGCCATCGACACCAAGCACGTCAAGACCCAGGTTCTGGTGGAGAATGGCGGCACGGTCGTCATCGGCGGCATTTACACGCAGGAAGAGCGCGAAACCGTGACCAAGATCCCCTTCCTTGGGGACTTGCCCGGCCTGGGGGCGTTGTTCCGCGCCCGGGAGATGCGCTCGGAAAAGCGGGAGATGCTGGTGTTCATCACCCCCCAGGCCTTGACGGACCCCATGCCCTCCACGCGTTGACCTCCGTTTCCCCTCGTCTGTCTTGAATCCGGCTTCTTTGTTCCTCAGCTTCGTCGGCATGCCCGGCTCGGGCAAATCCACCGTGGGGCGCCATCTGGCGCGCCGCCTGCATCTGCCGTTCCATGATTCCGACCATGTGATCGAGCAGCGCATCGGCTGCTCCATCCGTGAATTCTTCGAGCGTGAAGGCGAAGACCGCTTTCGCGACATGGAGGCCGAAACCATCGCCAGCCTCTGCGCGCAAGGCAGCGTGCCGGACGGACCGGGTGGAGTGCTCTCGACCGGCGGTGGCGCGGTGCTGCGCGCCGCCAATCGCCAGCAGTTGCGAGCACACAGCCGTGTCATCTACCTGCGCACCACGCCCGAGGAACTGATGCGCCGCCTCAAACGCGACACGCACCGGCCGCTGCTGCAAACCAGTGACCCGCTGCAGCGCCTGCGCGACCTCCATGCCCAGCGCGACCCTCTGTACCGCGAAACCGCGCATTTCGTGATCGAAACCGGTCGGCCCTCGGTGGGCAGCCTGGTCAACATGATCGTGATGCAACTGGAACTCGCTGCAGTGATCCCGGTGGAGGCGGCCCCGTCGCCCACCGCCGGCCCAGCCTCCTGAGTCGGCCCCGCCGTGGCGGGCGTTTCGGGTCTTCCGGGGCGCCGTGTTCACGCGCTGGGACGGGCCCGGCCCCACGTAAACTAGCGGGATGTCTTCCATCTCCCCATCGGCGCCCGTGTCGGCGTCTGCGTCCATCCGGCCTGTGTCCTACTCCGTTTCCGAAGCCGTGACCTCCGGCGCGGACAGGGCGGGGGCCGAGGACGCTGCCGACGTGACTTCGCCCCAGCAGGTGCGCATCGACCTGCGCGAGTCCGGCGGTGACCGCAGCTACCCCATCTTCATCGGCAGCGGCCTGCTGTCCTGGTCGGCCAGTTTCGCCGGCCTGCCCAAGGCCGCGCAGGCGCTGATCGTCAGCAACACGACTGTCGCGCCCTTGTACGCCGAGACCCTGAAGCAGGCCTTGTTGGCGCACCATGCCCAGGTGACGGTGCTGGAGCTGCCCGATGGCGAGCAGCACAAGGACTGGGCCACGCTCAACCTCATCTTCGATGCGCTGCTCAGCCACGGCGCGGACCGCAAGACCGTGCTCTACGCGCTCGGCGGCGGCGTGGTGGGCGACATGACCGGTTTCGCCGCCGCCTGCTACATGCGTGGCGTGCCCTTTGTGCAGGTGCCCACCACCCTGCTGGCGCAGGTCGATTCCTCGGTGGGTGGCAAGACCGCCATCAACCACCCGCAGGGCAAGAACATGATCGGCGCCTTCTACCAGCCGCGGCGTGTGGTGTGCGACCTGGATGTGCTCAAGACCCTGCCCCCGCGCGAACTCAGCGCGGGCCTGGCCGAGGTCATCAAGTACGGCCCCATCTTTGACATGGCCCTGCTGGACTGGCTGGAGCAGCACATCGATGCACTGCGCGCGCTCGACACCGCGGCCCTGGCCCATGCCGTGCGCCGCAGCTGCGAGATCAAGGCCGAGGTGGTGGGGCAGGACGAACGCGAAAGCGGCCTGCGCGCCATCCTCAACTTCGGCCACACCTTCGGTCACGCCATCGAGGCAGGCTTGGGCTACGGTGCCTGGCTGCACGGCGAAGCGGTCGGTTGCGGCATGGTGCTGGCTGCCACGCTGTCGCAACGCCTGGGCCTGGTGGACGCGGCCTTCGTGGCGCGCCTCAAGCGCTTGATCGAACGCGCGGGCCTGCCCGTCGTGGCCCCAGTGCTGGACCCGAACGACAACGCCGGGCGTTACCTGGACCTCATGCGCCTGGACAAAAAAGCCGAGGCCGGTGAAATCAAGTTCGTGCTCATCGAGCGGCCCGGACAGGCCGTGGTGCGCGGCGCGCCCGACGCGCTGGTGCGTGAAGTCATCGATGCCTGCGCGGCGGCGGCCTGAATGGCGGTCGCAGCGGCAGTCGCAGTAGGCATCGGAACGGCGGTTGGAACGGAAATCGGCAGAACCATGACGCAGACGCTCGCCGCGTGGGCCAGCGACCCCGCGCGCAGCCGGGGGCGGCGCCACCCGCAGGCCCCCGCGCCCACGCGCAACGAACACCAGCGCGACCGCGACCGCATCGTCCACTCCACGGCCTTTCGTCGCCTGGTCTACAAGACCCAGGTCTTCCTCAACCACGAGGGCGACCTGTTCCGCACGCGCATGACGCACTCGCTGGAAGTGGCGCAGCTCGGGCGTTCCATCGCCCGTGCCCTGGCCCTGAATGAAGACCTGGTGGAGGCCATCGCGCTCGCGCACGACCTCGGCCACACGCCCTTTGGCCACACCGGGCAGGACGCGCTCAACGAAGCCATGCGCGAGCACGGCGGTTTCGAGCACAACCTGCAAAGCCTGCGCGTGGTGGATGCGCTGGAAGAGCGTTACCCCGAGTTCGACGGCCTGAACCTGACCTTCGAGACCCGCGAAGGCATCCTCAAGCATTGCTCCCGCGCCAACGCCGAGGCGCTGGAAGCGGCCGAGCCCGGCGGCGTGGCGCGGCGTTTTCTGGACCGCACCCAGCCCAGCCTGGAGGCCCAGTTGTGCAACCTGGCCGACGAGATCGCCTACAACGCGCACGACATCGACGATGGCGTGCGCTCCGGCCTGATCACGCTGGAGCAGCTGCAAGCCGTGCCCTTGTTCGACACCCATCGGCTCGAGGTGCTGCGTGAGCATCCTGACCTCGACGCCCCGCGTGCGGGCCGGCGCCTGCTCTACGAAAGCATCCGCCGCATGCTCAGCGCCCAGGTCTACGACGTGATCGCCGCGACCCAGGCCCGCCTGGCCGACAGCCGCCCGGCCAGCGCCGACGAGGCGCGCCGCCTGCCGCCGCAAGTGGGCTTCAGCGCGGCCATGCGTGAGCAGTCCATCGCGCTCAAGCAGTTCCTGTTTCAGAACCTCTACCGCCACCCGCAAGTCACGCAGACCATGGATCTGGCGCGCCGGGTCATCCAGGAGCTGTTCGCCTGCTACTGCGCCGCGCCGCAGGAAATGCAGCAGGGCTACGCCGATAAAGCTGCGCAGGCCGAGAGCCCGCAGCGCGTGGTGGCCGACTACATCGCCGGCATGACCGACCGCTACGCCAGCCGCGAACATGGCCGCCTGACGGGGCGCACACTGTGGGAATGAAGCGTATGCCGAAGACAAACGCGGCTCAGACAACACAGACGGCCCATGCATCGACGGCGACCTGGGTCGTCATCGTCGCGGGCGTGGCCGCGGCCCTGCATGTGGGTAAGTTGCCGCCCGCCATCCCCGTGCTGCGCGAGGCGCTGGACCTGACCCTGGTGCAGGCGGGTTTCATGCTCGCCCTGGTGCAACTGGCCGGCATGCTGCTGGGCGTGGTGGCGGGTTTACTGGCCGACGGCATGGGCCTGCGCCGCAGCATGATCTTTGGCCTGTTGCTATTGGGCGCCAGCAGCGCGGCCGGTGGCCTGGCGCAGGACGCGACGGCCTTGCTGCTGCTGCGCGCGCTGGAAGGCTGCGGCGTGCTGATGGCGACCATGCCCGGGCCCGGCCTGATCCGGCGCATCGTGAGTCTGGAAGGCGGGGCGTTGGGTCCGTCCCCGGGCCGGCTGAACGCCGCGCTCAGCCTCTGGAGCATGTACATGCCGGCCGGCACGGCGCTGGCCCTGCTGGCCACGCCCTGGGTCATCGGCTTGGTCGGCTGGGCCGCCTGCTGGTGGGTCTTGGCGGCGCTGGCCTTGCTGGCCGCCGCGCTGGTGGCGCGCGCCTTGCCGCCGGACGCCCCGCGCACCGGTCTGCAGCAGGCCGATCAGACCGCTAAGTCCGTTCAGATCGCCAAGTCGGACCACTGGGCGGCGCGTCTGCGCCAGACCCTGGGCGCCCTCGGCCCCTGGCTGCTGGCCCTGACCTTCGGCGTCTATGCCGCGCAGTGGTTGGCGGTGGTCGGCTTCCTGCCCTCGGCCTACGCGCAGGCCGGTATCTCGGTGCAATGGGCCGGTCTGCTCACGGCGGGCGTGGCGCTGATCAACATCGTGGGCAATGTCGGTGCGGGCCGTCTGTTGCAAGCCCATGTGCCCGCGCGCTCCGTGCTGGGCACGGGCTTTGGCGTGATGGCCGTGTCGGCTTTCGTGGCGTTTGCCGATTGGCCGCACTGGCTGGGCCTGGAGTCGTCCACGGTGACTGGCCTGGCGCGCTACCTCGCGGTGCTGCTGTTCTCCGCCGTGGGTGGCGTCATCCCCGGCACGCTGTTCGCGCTCTCGGTGCGCTTGGCCCCGAGCGAACGCACGGTGGGCTCCACGGTGGGCTGGATGCAGCAGGGCTCGTCCGCAGGCCAGGTGCTGCTGCCGCCGCTGGCGGGCTGGCTGGCCCAGCGTGTGGGCGGCTGGCATTGGACCTGGGCGCTGACCGGTGCCTGCGCCCTGGCCGGGCTGGTGCTGACCTGGGGCATCGGCCGCCAACTGCGCCGACAAAAGAATCAACAAAGCGGGCTGCACACGCGCCAACCTCGGGAGCAAGGCGCATGAGGCTGCCCGCCGACGACCCTCGCCACGCCACGGTGCAGGCCGACCTGCGGCACTGGCTGGAACAGGCCGTGATCGGCCTCAACCTCTGCCCCTTCGCCAAGGGCGTGCACGTGAAGGGTCAGATCCACTGGGCCGTCAGCGACGCGCGCGACACCGACGCTTTGCGCGAGGACTTGCGTGCCGAACTGCTGGCCCTGGCCGAGAGCGACGCCGAGTTGCGCGACACCACGGTGCTGGCCGCGCCCTGGTGCCTGGCGGATTTTCTGGACTTCAACGATTTCCTCGACGAAGCCGACGCCGTGCTCGAAGAACTGGAACTGGACGGCACCTTGCAGATCGCCAACTTCCACCCGCACTACCAGTTCGCCGGTACCGTCGACGACGACGTGAGTAACAACAGCAACCGCGCGCCTTACCCGGTGCTGCACCTGCTGCGCGAGAGCAGCATTGACCGCGCCGTGGCCGCCTACCCGGAGGCCGAGATGATTTACGAACGCAACATCGAGGCGCTGGAGCGCCTGGGCGCGGCCGGCTGGGCCGCATTGAACATCCGCCGCAGCGTGGGGGAGTGAGCATGAACGCCGCCATGAAACCCCAGGCCCGCCACGCCAAGACGGACAAGGCCGCAAAAACAGGCAATGCTGCCAAGACGGCCCAAGCCTCCGTGGCCGATGACCTGGGCCTGCGCCCTGGCCAGTCCTTGGAACTGCTGCAGGAACTGCACATCCTCACCCGCGAAGGCCGCCTGAACCAGGACAGCCGCCGCAAGCTCAAGCAGGTGCTGCACCTGTTCCAGTTCATCGAAGCGCTGCTGAAGGAACTGCCGCCGGACGCCGCGCCCACCCTGGCCGATCACGGCGCGGGCAAGTCCTACCTGGGCTTCATCGTCTACGACCTGTTCTTCAAGGCGCTGAAAGACGGCCACATCTACGGCATCGAAACCCGCCCCGAGCTGGTGCAGAAATCGCGCGAGCTGGCCGAGCGCCTGGGCTTCGAGCGCATGCGCTTCCTGAACCTCAGCGTGGCCGAGTCCGAGCGTGCCACCGAACTGCCCGCGCGCATCGACGTGGTCACGGCCCTGCACGCCTGCGACACCGCCACCGACGACGCCATCGCCTTCGGCCTGGCCAAGCAGGCGCGTTTCATGGCCCTGGTGCCCTGCTGCCAGGCCGAGGTGGCGGGCGTGCTGCGCGGCGGCAAGGCCCTGGCCCTGGCGCGCACGCCGCTGGCCGAGCTGTGGCGCCACCCCCTGCACACGCGCGAGTTCGGCAGCCAGATCACCAATGTGCTGCGCTGCCTCTACCTGGAGGCCATGGGCTACCAGGTGACGGTGACCGAGCTGGTGGGCTGGGAGCACAGCATGAAGAACGAGCTGATCCTGGCGCGTTACACCGGCCAGAAGAAGCGCAGCGCCGCCGAGCGCCTGCGCGCCATGCTGGGCGAGTTCGGCCTGGAATCCCTGCTGCCCGTGCGCTACGCGCGCCTGGGCGCGGCTCACGGTCCGGCTCACGGCCCAGTTCAAGGTGCGGACCACGCCCCGGGCTCAGATTCGGGCTCAGGCCCTGGCCCGGCCTCCGCCTGAAGCGGCGCGCTCAACACTCCGCCAGCAAGGCCTACCACCATGGCACGCCTGCCCCGCCTCAGCGTCGCTGGTCAAGCGCACCACGTGGTGCAGCGGGGCAACGACGGCCAGGCCATCTTCCGCGACGAGGTGGACCGGCGGCAGATGCTGCAACTGCTGGAGACGCAGGCGCGTGAACACCGCGTCGCCCTGCACGCCTACGTGCTGATGGACAACCATGTCCACCTGCTGCTCACCCCCGCCACGGCCGAGGGCCTGCCCAAGATGATGCAGGCCGTGGGCCGCCGTTACGTGCGCTGGTTCAACGACCGCCACGGCCGCAGCGGCACGCTGTGGGAAGGGCGCTACCGTTCCACCGTGATCGAGGCCGAGCGCCACCTGCTGCCCTGCATGGCCTACATCGACCTCAACCCCGTGCGCGCCGGCCTCGTGGCCCAGGCCGCGGACTACCCTTGGTCCAGCCACACGCACCACATCGGCCAACGCGCCGACCGCCTCGTCACGCCCCACGCCCTCTACTGGGCCCTGGGCAACACCCCTTTCGCCCGCGAAGCCGCCTACACCCGCCTGGTTGCCGAGGGCCTGACACAACAACAGCAAGAGGCCCTGACCGATTCCGCCTTCAAAGGCTGGGCCCTGGGCGGCCCCGAGTTCATGGCCGCGCTGCAGAAGCAGACGGCAAGGCGCTTGAGCAAGGGGAAGGCGGGGAGGCCGGCGGGGCGGGTGACAGGGGAGTAGGTGTCTCTGTCCCTATGCCTGTGGGTGACGCCAAATTGACTGAGCCTATCCATGCCTGGGACCTGGGATGAGCGGCTTTTTTCGATTGACGTAAAGGGCGGTCAAGGTGAGTTCTGCCAGAAAAACAGCAAGCCCCAGAGACCAATGAATGACCACAAGAATGCCTGAGGGAAACAAGAGGAAAGTCCACAGCCACACAGCCAACCCTTGCTGGTGGAAGTACTGCTTGCAGTGTTTGCAACGCAGAGGTTTCAACACAGAGCAATTGACGACGGCCCAACGTGAATATCCATGGTCAAACCCGCAGCACGGGCATGGCTTCTTGATGAAAAGCATAGACAGTCCGACGTGAAGTGATTCGGGTAGGCAGAGAAATTGAACGTAGAACGGGGACTAGGGTTCTCGACCCATTGCAGCCTGTCGAACCCCAAGAATGCAGTCACTCAACGTTTGAGTCACGCGGAGCCATCAGGCGTAGGCTTGAATTTGGTGCTAGGCACCACCCGTGGATTTACGTGGAACCGCTCGATTGGAGGCCAAATCCAAGGCCTTTTCAATTTTTTCAATGGAATTAAAGTATCGTCCGTTCTCGTCACTTTCGCGGAGACTTTTTAAGAGAATTTCACAGTAACCTTTGACCTTATAGCGCTTGAATTCCTCTTTGTCAGTCCTCGGTAGACAAAAATCTATTAATGATTCGATACAACGCTGCGCGTTCAACTCATCATTTGCAGCGATGTATAAGGGTACTGCCGCCGCAAAATCTTCAACCGAACTAGGTGCATTCCCTCTTTCAAGGGAGCTAATTCCTTGAATGTGTAATGCCCGAGCTTCTGCGGCTGCTGCTGATTTCTTTAGGTCACCACTAAGTTCTTCGATGCGCCTTGCAAATTCCGAACGAGCATTCTTCATCTCATCCCTAACACTCTGTTCGATTGCCTCGCGAATCCTCCTTTTCTCTGTTTCGATTTCTGATTTCAGATCACGCGAGATCGAATCCTTTTCTGTGCGTAGAGAGCGGATTTGTACCCATCCGACAACCAGCGGAACAAGTACACCTATAAAGGCAATTACGCCAAACGTAACGATCAGGAGCTTGTTGAATGCCTGATCGTAGAAGCCGTTAACAGTATTCAAAAGTTGCAGTGAATCCATGATCTCACTTGTGGTTATTGACACGATGTATACCGAAAACTGTAGAAATTTTGAGTGCCTGCTATTGGTGTTCAGATTCGCTTTCCACGTCTGGCCAATTTCAGCTGGTTCCGACTTCTGTTTTCGCCCCTTTGCAGCAGGTCGGCAACATAGAAATCTGATCCATAACGTTGTAGCTTAGTCGCGAGCTGCAGCTTGCCGACGCAAGTCGGCTCGAGCGACTGGTTGGGCTCGCTTTACGGCGGTAACGCAACACCGCCTCCGATGCGCAGATATGGAAGGTACTTGTCCAGCACGCAGAATTCACTAGCCTCCTTCTTAATCGCTTCCGCCGCATTGCTCCAGAACCAAACTTCGACATGCCAGCCGCGCTTCTTTGCGCGAGAGATAACAGGAATGAAGTCGGCATCGCCACAGGCTAGAACTAGCTTTCCTGCAGGTGTTACTGTCAATACGCGCTCGACTACATCCATACCCATTTCCATATCCACACCCTTCTCTTTGTTTCGGATGTTCCGGTCAAAGAGCTTGACGTCGAAGCCTTCGTCGCGAATGCGCTGCCAGATCGTATCTTCCGGAGGCGGTCGAGAGCCGTAAAGAACTGGTACTTGGGCGAGTGGTCGGTTCCCCTTGCTCTTCACAACGAAGAGAAACTTGCCCCAATCGACCTCGTAAGCATCGTCCAACTCCCGGTCGAGCTTGTCTTTGCCGCGCCGCTTCATAGAGGCATGTCGTCGCGCTTCTATCAAGACGTTCGAGTTGTCAACGAACAGATGCAATTTCAATGAATCGTCCATTTGAAGCTCCCTTGGCGAAGGCTGTGAGCCCTAACTGGATGCAGATTGCAGAACCGGCTAGAAAAATGGCGACCGCGTGATGGACCGTTCTTCAGTCCCCCCCCTAATGTCTTGTCGCTATTGAAGAAATCTAAATCTACTTGGCCTTTTTGCAGGTGTAAGTAAAACTGACAAACCACGCAGTTGCCTAAATGCATTCTAGTAATGCCGGATAGTGAGGTGATACCCCAGAAAGGGTCATTGAACGACAGGTTTCAGGCCATTCCTTGAAATTCCGCTTCTGGCCGGTTTCTGCCTGAGAGCAAGGAACTCAATTGGCGCGTGGGACACCCTCTAGCCCAAGTCTTTCGAGGATCTGCTGGTTGTACCGCGCCCAGTCTCGTTCGGAATTCTCGATCACCATCTTGTTCAGCCGCAATCGGTCATAGAGCGCATCCGTCATGAGTCGGTAGTCCTGGTACAGCGCGATGAGGCCTTCGAGACCAGCGAGATTCCGGCGGACCGCGTACGGTCCCTTCAGTTTCCAGTCGACCTGATACTTCACCCAGTCCTCCCCGCGCTCTGCACAAACGATGCGCACGGCACGTTCAACATCCTGCTGCCGCAGGTAGACGACGAGCGGGTTCAATGGTTCGATGACTTGGGCCAAGCGTTCGCAGTACGCCGCAAGTTCATCGAAGCTTGCCTCCATCAGGAAGAGATGGGTCAGGTCGCCGTGGAAGAGTTGACCGTCCAGCACGGGCACGTATCCGCTACGTTGGGTCTCTTCAGCAAACGAACGCCACCTTGAAACGGCTCGATGCGCCAGCTGCTCAGCCGTGGAGTCGCGCCAGGGTTCAAACCAATGTTCGAGCTCATCGGTCGCCCGAACGGGGTGGGGGTCGGTGCGCTCGTGTATCGCAAGTGCCGGTCGGCCTGCATCTTCCAGCGCCTTTGCGACGATCCTCATGGTGGTGGACTTTCCGGAGCCCATGATGCCCTCGATGATGACCAGCCTATGGTTCTTGGAAGCCGCGTTTTCTGTCAATGCGCCGCAGTTCATTTGAATGTTGTATCCGATTCGGACAGCGGTCTCGGGCCTTCGCTCCTGACCGCCAAGTCTTGCCTGTTCCAAGCCCAGCCTATCGGGTAGTCGCGTTGAGGCAACTCCATCTAGTGTGATGCTCATCCTGGTGCCTCCCGAGTTGCAAACCAAGTGCCACGAGCTGATTGGAGGGCTGGGTAGTGTCTACAGCTCGCCCTGTTCTGATCGCTGCACGCCATAAGCAAGCAGCGCGGATTCAATCTGCTTTTCCTCGCTCGTTTCCGACGGGTACAGCCGGTAGCTGGGTGCCACGATGGGCTCCACCGCTGTCGCGCGCACCACGAACACACTGTGGATGGGAAAGCGCTCGCCAGCCATCGCGCGCAGGGGCGCGACCCAATGTGCGTACCCGTCTTCTGTGGGCTGGGCTTCCGTGCCGAGGCCGAGCACCTTGTAGCCCTTCTGGGCGAACACGTCGATGAAGCTGAGGCACACCTTGGCGTTGGCGCGGATGTTCTTCGCCGAGCCTGGCGAGGCGATGTTCGCCACGACGATGTGCTCGTCGTCCAGGACGGGGAAGATTTCCTTGGGCGTGACGTTGGGTTGACCGGATGCGTCGGCCGTGGCCAGCCAGCAGAGCACGCTGCGCTGCGCCATGGATCGGATGTCGGAGCCTAGGAGGGGGTTCATCGCAGCACGGGTGGTTTACCTCCAGTCTAGCTAGGCTGGCGGGACCGGCCCACAGCCACCTCACCATGTGCGTGTCAGATCGTGTGCTGCGCGGGCACGTTCTCGTGCAAGACCTTGCCCATGCTGATGCGCGGCTCGACCGTGTAACCCAGTGATCTGTAGAACGCAGCCGTCGCCTCATTGCTGGCGAGTAGCTGAAGATTGACCTTCATGCAGCCCAATGAAACAAGCGCCTGCTCGGCGTGGCGAACCAAACGGGTGCCCAAGCCAGAACGCCGGAACTCCGGATGAACGGCAATCGCGTAGAGCCAGCCTCGATGGCCGTCATAGCCCGCCATGGCTGTTCCAATCAAGGTCCCATTCTCTTCCGCCACGAAGAAGAGGCCATCGTTCGCGTTCACCTTCTTTGTGATGGCGAGTGAAGGCTCGTTGTGAGCGGTCTCGTATCCGAACACGATGCGCCACAGAGACACGACTTGCAGCCGGTCGGTGTGATCCTGATAGACGCGAAGGTTTGTCATGGATTCTTTCTTGCAGGGAAGTGACGCAGGCAAGGACTTCAAAATCAACGCATGTTTATCGTCCCACTGGTGCTTAACCGCCAGTCTAGCTAGACTGGCGCGACCGAACTACCGCCACCCCACCATGTGCCGCAACATCAAGACGCTCTTCAACTTCGAGCCTCCGGCGACCGAGCTGGAGATACGCGACGCCTCGCTGCAGTTCGTGCGCAAGCTCAGCGGCTTCTCGGTGCCTTCGCGGGTCAATGAGGCGGCCTTCAATCAGGCCGTGGAGGAGGTCGCGGCCACGGCGCGCAAGCTGATGGCCAGCCTGGTCACCCATGCGGAACCCCGCAACCGGGAGGTCGAAGCGCTCAAGGCCAAGGCGCGTTCGGCCCAGCGTTTTGGGTCGGAGGCGTAACCCAGTTCTTGAAGGCCCCGGCGGTCCTTTTGCCTTCGCCCTTGGCCACTGATCGGCGGCAAGCGCTGATCGGCGCCCGGGTCACACCTCGTTCGGAATCAGCGTGAACAAGTCCGTCACGCCGATGTCCACGCCCGCCTGGAACAACAGGGTGCTCGCCTGCCCGCGGTGGTGGGTCTGGTGGTTGAAGAAGTGCAGCAGCACGGCGCCGAAGTTGCGGGCATGGGGCTGGCCGGCGGTGTTGGCGTAACGCAGCGCCTCGGCCAACTGCGCGGGTGTGAGCTGCTGGGCGAATTGGAGGATCACCGCGTCGAGTCGTGTGCGGTAGTCCCGCAGCTCCGCGAACGAATTCGCCAGCGGCTGGCGCAGCGAGGTGGGCTTGGGAAAGTCCTGCATGGCCGTTTTCAAGTCACCCAGCGCCGGGTGTTGTGCGAAGCGCTGCAGCCAGATGGTGTCCGCCACGGCGAGGTGGTTCAGCGTTTCGTAGAGGGACCCGAAGAAGGCGCCACGGTCCTGCCGCAGTTGCTCATCGCTCAACTGGGCGGCGGCCTCGTAGAGCTTGGTGTTCATCCAGCGGTTGTAGTCCGCCATCAGGGCGCAGGAGGAGGGCGTCATGGTCAGGGCAGGGCGCGAGCAAAGGGACTAGGGCATTGTGAGGGCTGAATCTTCCAGCCGGGGCAGCAGTTCCTGCACCCCGGTGGGCGTCAGCTCGACCGCGCGCCCCGTGCCGCGCCGCAACCAGCCGCGTTCCAAAAAGTGCTGCAGCAATTCGTCGGCGAGTTGCCCGGCCAGGTGGTCACGGCGTTCGGACCAGTCCAGGCAGCGGTAGGCGTAACGGCGTTTGCGCGTCGGAGCGGAGGGGGTGTAGCCCAGTTCGGCCAGCCAGGCCCGGCCCGCCTCGCTGACATCGAAGCCCTCGGGGCTGGGGCTCAGGCCTTCGCGTTGCAGCAGGCTGCCGAACAGGCGCACGCCCAGGGCGCCGGCCAGGTGGCCGTAGCAGCAACGCGCCTGGCGCAGCCGTTCGCGCTCGGGGCGCGACCAGGCTTCTTCATGCGTGCCGCGCTCCGCCACCAGCGCCAGGGATTCGAGCGCGTGGGCCACGTCGGCGTCGGCCAGCCGGTAGTAGCGGTGCCGCCCGCGTTGTTCACAGGCGATGAACTGCGCTTCCAGCATCTTGGCCAGATGCCCGCTCGCCGTGGCGGGCGTCACCGAGGCGGCCCGCGCCAGCTCACCCGCGCTGGCGTAGTCGCCCGAGAGCAGGTAGGCCAGCATGCGCGAGCGCGCCGGGTCGGCCACGATCGCCGCTACCCGGGCCAGGCGCGGTTCGTGGGGCGAGGGTGCGGGCGGGGATGCGGGCGCGCGTGACGGTGACGGAGGCATGGCCTTCAGAGCAGGGCTTGTCGTGAATCGTTGGGTGCATTGTCGCGGTCGTGCAAGCCGTAGTCACGCAGCACGGCCGCCACGCGCAGCCGGTAGTGCGCGAACAGCTCGGCCCGGCCCGCCTGCTGCGCCGCGCGGTGTTCGGCCTGCTGGCGCCAGGCACGCACGGCGTCTTCATCGCGCCAGAAGCTGAGCGAGAGGTAACGGCCGGGGTGCGACAGGCTCTGGAAGCGCTCGACCGAGATGAAACCCTCAATGCCGTCCAGCAGCGGCCGCAGCTGCGCGGCCGTTTCGAAGTAGGCCGCTTCTGCGCCGGGTTTCGCTTCGAGTTCGAACAGCACGGCGATCACGGCCGCACCTGACGGGGCTGGTTGATGGTGCTGGTCACGTCGTCCAGCCAGGTGCGCTCCTCGCGCAGGATGAAGCGCTGGGTCTGCGCCATCTCGAAGTTGGCCCGGCCTTCCGCGTCCTGGCGCAGCACGGCGCGGTAGCGTTCATAGGCCGCCAGGTCGTCAAAGCCGATCAGGCCCCAGGCGACGTCGTTCGTGCCTTCGTGCGGCAGGAAGTAGCCCAGCAGATTGCCGCCGCAGCGCGGAATGATGCGGCCCCAGGCCTCGGCGTAGCGCTGGAAGGCCGCGCGCTGGAAGGGGTCGATTTGGTAACGGATGAAGCAGGTGAGGGACATGGTGCGGGGGCTCCTGAAGTAAGAGCGCTCATTCTGGGAGCCGCCGCACGGGGGATATTTCGGCCCATGCCGAAATGAAGAGGCCCAAATCCGCAGCCCCGTGCCCTCAAGGGGTTCGGGGTGCGATTTCCTGCGGGTCCAAGCCTTTGCTGCGCAGCCAATCGCGCAAGGCGTACCCGGTCGCGGACGGCCAGTAGCGGGCCTGCTCGAAACGCAGGTGCTTGTACTCGGCCAGTTCTTCGTTGAGCCGCACCGTGCCCTTGGCCGGCACGTGGTAGGCAATGATCAACTGGTTCATGCGCTCGAAGGTGTAGTGGCCGATGAAGGTCGCGCCCAGGGGTTTGAGGTTCAGTTCTTCCTCGACTTCGCGCTGCACCGCCTCGTGCGGCAGTTCGTGCTTTTCCAGAAAGCCGGTGACCAGGGCGAAGAAGCCCGGTGGCCAGGCCACGTTGCGGGCCAGCAACAAACGGCCTTCGTGCTCGACCACGGCGGCCACCACCGGGGTGGGGTTGTCCCACCAGACAAAGCCGCAGCCCTCGGCGTGGCAGACGCGGCGCGTGAAGCTGCCTTCCACCCGGTCGTGCAGTGGCGCTGCGCAGCGCGGGCAGAAGATGAACTCGGGCGTGGAGGGGCTCATGGCGAAGGCTGGGGGCTAGAAATTGGCTGGCAGCGCGGGTCGCGGGGATTGCTCGCTGAGGTGGTGGGCCAGTGGCGGGCCATCATCGCACGCGAGCGGGGCGGGCCTGGCGGCACGCAAGTTGCTGAAAAGCACGACGCCTGCACGGTCTGACCGGGTTCCGGCGAACCGTCTTTTCATATGTCCCCAATTAAATTCCGATTGAAAAACTCGGTCTTTAAATCGGAATCTGACCCCTATTGTTTTCTTGGAGGCCTACTGAATCTGCTCTATGCTCGGCCCCCTTGTCATGATTAGCAGGAGCAGGCCATGAAGGATGGCGCGATGTCCGCGGTTGCCGAGATTCAGCATCTCGAGGAAACCGGTTTGTATTCGGGTGCGAACGAGCACGACGCGTGCGGGGTGGGCTTTGTGGCCCACATCAAGGGCGTCAAGACCCATGACATCGTGCGCGGCGCGCTCAAGATCCTGGAAAACCTGGATCACCGTGGCGCCGTCGGTGCGGACAAGCTGATGGGCGATGGCGCGGGCATCCTGATCCAGTTGCCGGACGCGCTGTACCGCGAGGAAATGGCCAAGCAGGGCGTGGAACTGCCGCCGCCGGGTGAATACGGCGTGGGCATGATCTTCCTGCCCAAGGAACACGCTTCGCGCCTGGCCTGTGAACAAGAGCTGGAGCGCGCCATCCGCGCCGAAGGCCAGGTGCTGCTGGGCTGGCGCGACGTGCCGGTGGACCGCGAGATGCCCATGTCGCCCACGGTGCGCACCAAGGAACCCATCATGCGCCAGGTCTTCATTGGCCGGGGCGCCGACGTCATCGTGCAGGACGCGCTGGAACGCAAGCTCTACGTGATCCGCAAGACGGCCAGCGCCGCCATCCAGGCGCTGCAGCTCAAGCACAGCAAAGAGTATTACGTGCCCAGCATGTCCAGCCGCACGGTGGTCTACAAGGGCCTGCTGCTGGCGAACCAGGTGGGTGAATACTTCCTGGACCTGAAAGATCCGCGCTGCGTCTCGGCCCTGGGCCTGGTGCACCAGCGTTTCTCGACCAACACCTTCCCCGAATGGCCGTTGGCCCACCCCTACCGCTACGTCGCGCACAACGGCGAAATCAACACGGTCAAGGGCAACTACAACTGGATGAAGGCGCGCGAAGGCGTGATGTCCTCGCCCGTGCTGGGCAACGACCTGAAGAAGCTCTACCCGATCAGTTTCGCCAGCCAGTCCGACACGGCCACGTTCGACAACTGCCTCGAACTGCTGACCATGGCGGGCTACCCGCTGTCGCAGGCCGTGATGATGATGATTCCCGAGCCCTGGGAACAGCACGCCACCATGGACGAGCGGCGTAAGGCTTTCTACGAATACCACGCGGCCATGATGGAACCTTGGGACGGCCCGGCCTCCATCGTGTTCACCGACGGCCGCCAGATCGGCGCCACGCTGGACCGCAACGGCCTGCGTCCCTCGCGTTACTGCATCACCGAGGATGACCTGGTCATCATGGCCTCCGAATCCGGCGTGCTGCCGGTGCCGGAAAGCCAGATCGTGCGTAAGTGGCGTCTGCAGCCGGGGCGCATGTTCCTGATCGACCTGGAACAGGGCCGCATGATCGAGGACGAAGAGCTCAAGGCCAACCTCGCCCACAGCAAGCCCTACAAGCAGTGGATCGAGAACCTGCGCGTCAAGCTGGACGACGTGGAAAGCAGCGGCTCCGATGGCATTCCCGCCGCCGCCGCGAACGACTTGCTGGACCGCCAGCAGGCCTTCGGCATGACCCAGGAGGACATCAAGTTCCTGATGGCGCCGATGGCGACCAACGGCGAAGAGGGCATAGGCTCCATGGGCAATGACAGCCCGCTGGCCGTGCTGTCGGACAAGAACAAGCCGCTGTTCAACTACTTCAAGCAATTGTTTGCCCAGGTGACCAACCCGCCGATCGACCCGATCCGCGAGGCCATCGTCATGTCCCTGGTCAGCTTCATCGGCCCCAAGCCCAACCTGCTGGACATCAACCAGGTCAATCCGCCGATGCGGCTGGAAGTGAGCCAGCCCATCCTGGACTTCGCGGACATGGCCAAGCTGCGCCGCATCGAGACCGCGACCCAGGGCAAGTTCCGCACCGCCACGCTGGACATCACCTACCCCCTGACCTGGGGCCATGAGGGCGTGGAAGCCAAGCTGGCCTCGTTGTGCGCCGAGGCGGTGGACGCCATCAAGGGCGGCAAGAACATCCTGATCATCAGCGACCGCACCAGCAGCAGCCGTCAGGTGGCCATCCCCGCGCTGCTGGCGCTGTCGGCTATCCACCAGCACCTGGTGCGTGAGGGCCTGCGCACCAGCGCGGGCCTGGTGGTGGAGACGGGCGCGGCGCGCGAGGTGCACCACTTCGCCGTGCTGGCTGGGTACGGCGCCGAGGCCGTGCACCCCTACCTGGCGATGGAAACCATCGCCGCCATGCACAAGGAATTGCCGGGCGACCTGAGCGCCGACAAGGCGATCTACAACTACGTCAAGGCCATCGGCAAGGGCCTGTCCAAGATCATGTCCAAGATGGGCGTGAGCACCTACATGAGCTACTGCGGCGCGCAGCTGTTCGAGGCCATTGGCATCAACAGCGCGACCGTCGCCAAGTACTTCACCGGCACGCCCAGCCGGGTGGAAGGCATCGGTGTGTTCGAGATGGCCGAGGAAGCCATCCGCATGCACAAGGCGGCTTACAGCAATGACCCGGTGCTGGCCACCATGCTGGACGCGGGCGGCGAATACGCCTGGCGCACGCGCGGCGAGGAGCACATGTGGACGCCGGACGCCATTGCCAAGCTGCAGCACAGCACGCGCGCCAACAACTTCTCGACCTACAAGGAATACGCGCAGCTCATCAACGACCAGAGCAAGCGCCACATGACGCTGCGTGGCCTGTTCGAGTTCAAGATCGACCCGGCGAAGGCGATTCCCGTGGAGGAGGTCGAGCCCGCGAGTGAGATCGTCAAGCGTTTCGCCACGGGCGCCATGTCGCTCGGCTCCATCAGCACCGAGGCGCACGCGACGCTGGCCGTCGCCATGAACCGCATTGGCGGCAAGAGCAACACGGGCGAGGGCGGCGAAGACCCGGCGCGTTACCGCAATGAGCTCAAGGGCATCCCGATCAAGAAGGGTGAAACCCTCAAGAGCGTGATCGGCGAAAGCCGCGTGGAAGTGGACCTGCCGCTGCAAGACGGCGACAGCCTGCGTTCCAAGATCAAGCAGGTCGCGTCAGGCCGTTTCGGCGTCACCGCAGAGTACCTGGCCTCGGCCGACCAGATCCAGATCAAGATGGCGCAGGGCGCCAAGCCCGGCGAGGGTGGCCAGCTGCCCGGCGGCAAGGTGACGGAATACATCGGCTTCCTGCGCCACAGCGTGCCGGGCGTGGGCCTCATCAGCCCGCCGCCGCACCACGATATTTATTCGATCGAGGACTTGGCCCAGCTGATCCACGATCTGAAGAACGTGGCGCCGCACGCCAGCATCAGCACCAAGCTGGTCTCCGAGATTGGCGTGGGCACCATTGCTGCGGGCGTGGCCAAGTGCAAGAGCGACCATGTGGTGATCGCAGGCCATGATGGCGGCACGGGCGCCTCGCCCTGGTCGTCCATCAAGCACGCCGGTTCGCCCTGGGAAATCGGTCTGGCCGAGACCCAGCAGACCCTGGTGCTCAACCGCCTGCGCGGCCGCATCCGCGTGCAGGCCGACGGCCAGATGAAGACCGGCCGCGACGTGGCCATTGGCGCGTTGCTGGGCGCGGACGAATTCGGCTTTGCGACCGCGCCCCTGGTGGTCGAAGGCTGCATCATGATGCGCAAGTGCCACCTCAACACCTGCCCGGTCGGCGTGGCCACGCAAGACCCGGTGCTGCGCAAGAAGTTCAGTGGCAAGCCCGAGCATGTGGTGAACTACTTCTTCTTCGTCGCCGAGGAAGTGCGCCAGATCATGGCGCAGCTGGGCATCCGCAAGTTCGACGACATGGTGGGCCGCGCCGACCTGCTGGACATGAAGCAGGGCATCGCGCACTGGAAGGCCAAGGGCCTGGACTTCAGCCGCCTGTTCGCGCTGCCGTCCGCGCCCGCCGACGTGCCGCGCCGCCATGTCGAAGAGCAGGAGCATGGCCTGGAGAAGAGCCTGGACAACGTGCTGATCGAGAAATCGCGCGCGGCCATCGACAAGGGCCAGAAGGTGCAGTTCATCGAGGCGGCGCGCAACGTCAACCGCACCGTGGGCGCCATGCTGTCCGGCGCGGTGACCAAGGTGCACCCGCAGGGCCTGCCCGACAACACCATCCACATCCAGCTGGAAGGCACGGGCGGTCAATCCTTCGGCGCCTTCCTGGCCAAGGGCATCACGCTCTACCTGATCGGCGAGGCCAATGACTACACGGGTAAGGGCCTGTCGGGTGGCCGTGTGGTGGTGCGCCCCAGCATCGACTTCCGCGGCGACGCCACGCGCAACACCATCGTGGGCAACACCGTGCTCTACGGTGCGACCACGGGCGAGGCCTTCTTCAGCGGCGTCGCGGGCGAACGCTTCGCGGTGCGTCTGTCGGGCGCGACCACGGTGGTCGAGGGCGTGGGCGACCACGGCTGCGAGTACATGACGGGTGGCACGGTGGCAGTGCTGGGCAAGACCGGCCGCAACTTTGCCGCCGGCATGAGCGGTGGCGTGGCCTACGTCTATGACGAGGACGGCAAGTTCGCCGAGCGCTGCAACACGTCCATGGTCTCGCTGGAGAAGGTCGTGCCGACCGCCGAGCAAGCGGGCGAGGCCGTGAACTGGCACCGTGGGCTCAGCGACGAGGCGCAGTTGAAGAAGCTGCTGGAGGACCACAACCGCTGGACGGGCAGCAAGCGCGCACGCGAGCTGCTGGACCACTGGAAGGACGCACGCGGCAAGTTCGTCAAGGTCTTCCCGAACGAGTACAAGCGCGCTCTGGCGGAGCGCAAGCCCGCTGCTGCCGAGGCGCCAGCAACAACGGCCGCCAAGCCCGCGACCAAGAAGGATGTGGCTCCGGCCAAGTAAGGAAAGAAGATGGGAAAAGTCACTGGCTTCATGGAGTACGAACGCCTCGAGGAGGGCTACGAGCCCGTCGCGAAGCGCGTCAAGAACTACAAGGAATTCGTGATCGGCCTGAGCGAGCCGCAGGCGAAGCAGCAGGGCGCGCGTTGCATGGACTGCGGCACGCCTTTCTGCAACAGCGGCTGCCCGGTCAACAACATCATTCCGGACTTCAACGACCTCGTTTATCAGGGCGACTGGAAGAATGCGATCGAGGTGCTGCACAGCACCAACAATTTCCCGGATTTCACGGGCCGTGTCTGCCCCGCGCCCTGCGAGGCGGCCTGCACGCTGAACATCAATGACGACGCGGTGGGCATCAAGTCCATCGAGCACGCCATCATCGACCGCGCCTGGGCCGAGGGCTGGATCAAGCCCCAGCCCGCCGCCGTGAAGACGGGCAAGAAGGTCGCCATCGTGGGTTCCGGCCCGGCCGGTCTGGCTGCCGCGCAACAACTGGCCCGCGCTGGCCACGCCGTGACCGTGTTCGAGAAAAACGACACGGCCGGCGGTCTGCTGCGCTTTGGCATTCCGGACTTCAAGTTCGACAAGTCGCACATCGACCGTCGTGTCAAGCAGATGGAAGCCGAGGGCGTGGTGTTCAAGACCAACACGCTGGTGGGTGAACTGCCCAAGGGCAGCAAGGTCACGAACTGGGCCAAGGACACGGTCACGCCCGAGCAGCTCAAGAGCGAGTTCGACGCCGTGCTGCTGGCGGGCGGCGCTGAGCAGAGCCGCGACCTGCCGGTGCCGGGTCGTGACCTGGACGGCATCCACTTCGCCATGGAATTCCTGCCCATGCAGAACCGCGTCAACGCGGGCGGCAAGGTCAAGGACCAGATCATGGCCACCGGCAAGCACGTCATCGTGATCGGCGGCGGTGACACCGGCTCCGACTGCGTGGGCACCAGCAACCGCCATGGCGCGGCCAGCGTGACCCAGTTCGAAGTCATGCCCCAACCGCCCGAGCAGGAAAACAAGCCCCTGGTCTGGCCTTACTGGCCGCTGAAGCTGCGCACCAGTTCCAGCCACGAGGAAGGCTGCGTGCGCGAGTTCGCGGTGTCGACCAAGGAGTTCATTGGCGGCGAAGGCAAGGACAAGGGGCGCATCGTCGCTCTGAAGACCGTGCACGTGGAGTTCAAGGACGGCAAGTTCGTCGAGGTCCCGGGTACCGAAAAGGAATACAAGGCCGACCTCGTGCTGCTGGCGATGGGCTTTGTCAGCCCGGTCGCCAGCATCCTTGAATCCTTTGGCGTCGAGAAAGACCCGCGTGGCAACGTCAAGGCGGGTGTGGAAGCCCAGGGTGGCTATCGCACCAGCGTGGACAAGGTGTTCGCGGCCGGTGACATGCGCCGGGGCCAGTCCCTGGTGGTCTGGGCGATCCGGGAAGGCCGCCAGGCCGCCCGTGCGGTCGACGAATTCCTGATGGGCTCCAGCACCCTGCCGCGCTAGGCGGCCTGCCCGGTCGCCCATGGGCGGTTCCATGAAATGCCGGGCGACCGCCCGGCGTTGCGTGAAGGCCGCCAGGCCGCCCGTGCGGTCGACGAGTTCCTGATGGGCTCCAGCACCCTGCCGCGCTAGGCGGCTCGCCCGGTCGCCCATGGGTATACCGGGCTTTCCCCTGGGAGCGAGGGGGTGCAACCATGCTTTATGATCCGCCGGCTTGGGCAAGCGTGCCGCTCCCGGGCTAACGAATTCATTACATGGCTGTATCAACACAACAGGGGTCTCAAGCTTCCGCCTTGGTCGAATTACGTGATGTCGTGTTCGGCTATGGCGAGCGCGCCATCTTGAACGGCGTCAGTTTGGTCGTTCCACGTGGCAAGGTCACCGCCATCATGGGGGCTTCGGGCGGTGGCAAGACCACCGTGCTGCGCCTGATCGGCGGGCAGGTCCGGGCCCAGCAGGGTCAGGTTCTGTTCGATGGGCAGGACGTGGGTCAGATGGACCACGCTCGCATTTACGAGGCGCGCCGTCGCATGGGCATGCTGTTCCAGTTCGGCGCGCTGTTCGCCGATCTGAGCGTGTTCGAAAACGTGGCCTTTCCGCTGCGCGAGCACACCAAGCTGAACGAGGACCTGCTGCGCGGCGTCGTGCTGATGAAACTCAACGCCGTCGGCTTGCGCGGCGCGCGTGACCTGATGCCCAGCGAAATCTCGGGTGGCATGGCGCGACGCGTGGCGCTGGCGCGCGCGATCGCGCTGGACCCGGAACTCATCATGTACGACGAGCCGTTCGCCGGCCTGGATCCGATTTCCCTGGGCACGGCGGCGCAGTTGATCCGCCGACTGAACGACAGCCTGGGCGTGACCAGCATTGTCGTCTCGCACGATCTGGAGGAAACCTTCCAGATCGCCGACCATGTGGTGATCCTGGCCAACGGGGGCATCGCGGTGCAGGGCACGCCCGAGGAGGTGCAGCGTTCCACCGATCCGTTGGTGCGGCAGTTCGTCCATGCCTTGCCGGACGGTCCCGTGCGTTTCCACTATCCCGGTCCGACCATCGACGAAGACTTTGGTGGGGCGCGTTCATGAGCGCGGCGCGGGGCAATTCCAAGCGGGTTCGCATCGCGGCGCGCGGCACGGAGGTGATTCAATGAGTTGGTGGCGTCCTTCCGACGTGGGGTATGCGGTGCGTCGCAAGCTGGGCGACATTGGCCGCGCGACGCGACTGTTCTTTCGCTTCTGGCAACTGGCGCGGCCGACCTTCCGGCGTTTCCGCCTCGTGAGCGAGCAGATCCACCTGCTGGGCAACCATTCGCTGGCCATCATCGTGGTATCGGGCCTGTTCGTGGGCTTCGTGCTGGGTCTGCAGGGGTATTACATCCTGGTGGATTTCGGCTCGGAGCAGGCGCTGGGCCAGATGGTCACGCTGTCGCTGGTGCGAGAACTGGGGCCGGTGGTCGCTGCGCTGCTCTTCGCGGGGCGGGCGGGCACCTCGTTGACGGCCGAGATCGGCCTGCTCAAGGCCGGTGAGCAGTTGAGTGCCATGGCCATGATGGCGGTCGATCCGGTTCAGCGTATCCTCGCGCCGCGTTTCTGGGCCGGCGTCATCGCGCTGCCCCTGCTGACCGCTGTCTTCAGCGCGGTGGGCGTGATCGGCGGCTGGGTGGTCGGTGTGATCATGATCGGTGTCGACCCAGGCGCTTTCTGGGGTCAGATGCAGTCCAGCGTGAGTGTCTGGAGCGATGTTGGCAATGGCGTCATCAAGAGCATCGTGTTTGGTTTCACGGTCTCGTTCACGGCGCTGTTTCAGGGGTATGAGGCGCAGCCCACGCCCGAAGGCGTGTCGCGCGCGACCACGCGCACGGTGGTGATGGCCTCGTTGGCGGTGTTGGGGTTGGATTTTGTCCTGACCGCCTTGATGTTCACGATTTAGGAGAGTGCGTGATGGAACGCTCGAAGAATGATGTGTGGGTCGGTCTGTTCGTGCTGATCGGGCTGGCGGCCTTGGTGTTTCTGGCCCTGCAGGCGGCCAATCTGCTGCACCTGAGTTTTCAGTCCAGCTACCGCGTGGAGGCCTTGTTCGACAACGTCGGTGGCCTCAAACCCCGGGCGGCTGTGAAGAGCGGTGGCGTGGTGGTGGGGCGCGTGGCGGGCATCAGCTTTGACGACAAGAGCTTCCAGGCCCGCGTGCGCATCGACATGGAAGACCGCTACAAGTTTCCGAAGGACAGCTCGCTCAAGATCCTGACCAGCGGTCTGCTCGGTGACCAGTACATCGGCATCGAGGCTGGCGCCGACGACAAGAACCTGGTCGAGGGTGACCTGGTGGCCAACACCCAGTCTGCCATCGTGCTGGAAAACCTGATCGGCCAGTTCCTTTACAACCAGGCGAGTGACGCACCGGCCAAAAAATGATTGAGGGTGCCACGCACGCCGCTGCGGACCCGGTGCCGCAGTCACATGGCCGTGCAGAACAGACGGGCCCACGCTCAGCTTGGGCCTCAGGCTTGGCCATGCGGGTTCTCGGGGGCCTGTTGCTGGTGACGGGGCTGGCTGGCTGCGCGCACAGCCCGGCCTCTTCCACCCAGGAGCCGCCGCCCCAGGTCCGCGCGAACCCTGATCCGCTGGAGTCTTGGAACCGTGGTGTGCATGGTTTCAACGATGCGTTGGACCGTGCCATCCTCAAGCCAACGGCCACAGCCTACCAGGACTATGTCCCCTCGTTGGTGCGCAAGGGCGTAGGCAATTTTTTCAGCAATCTGGAAGAGGCCTGGACCACGGTCAACAGTGCCTTCCAGCTGAAGGGTCGGGCGGCAGGCGAGAGCTTCACCCGCTTGTGGGTCAACACCTTCTTTGGTTTGGGCGGCATCCTGGACGTCGCAACCGAGATGCGCATACCGCGCCATAACGAAGATTTTGGCCAGACCCTGGGCTACTGGGGAGTGGGGCCGGGGCCGTACCTTGTGCTCCCCCTGCTAGGACCATCCACCTTGCGTGACACGGCGGCCCTGCCCATCGATATGGCGGCCGATCCACTGAGTCAGCAGCAAGATGTGCGGCTGCGCAACTCACTGTTCGTGCTTGATCAGTTGGACACGCGCGCCGGGCTGCTCAAGCAGGAAGCCCTGATGGAGGGTGCAACCTTCGATCGCTACGTGCTGATACGCGATGCCTACCTGCAGTACCGCCGGCATCTGGTCTATGACGGCGACCCTCCCGACGAGCCCATGCCCGAGGACGACTATGGGTACGAGGAGTACGAGCCCGTCGAGGGTGCGGGTGAAACCGAGCCCGGGTCTGCCGAGGCAGGGGATGCCTCCGCCGAGAAGCCTGCATCCCCCACACAACCCCAGGTTGAGCGCGATACGCGGGTGCCCGGTAGAATTCCCGGCACGCCGACGGTGCCCCTGGATCTGGGGCTGCCGGGTATCAAGATCATCAAATAGCCTATTCACAAAGCAAAGAGCCACCCACAAGCAGCGCGCTTGGCTTTGTCAGGCCGTCCCTCGCGGACGGCGCGTGCGGGCAAGGAGTTTCTTCCCATGCAAGGTTCTGTCTCCCATCGTCTTTCCCTGCGCCGCGCCTTGGCCGGCGGCTTGCTGGCCCTGCTGGCCTGGATGCCAGCCGCCCAGGCACAACCAACACCCGCCGATGAGATGGTGTTGAGCATGTCGAACGAGGTGCTCAACACCATTCAGGCCGATCCGGCGCTGATGGCGGGCGACATGCCGCGTCTGATGAACCTGGTCGACGCGAAGATCATGCCCCTGATCAATTTCCCCCGCATGACAGCGTCTGCGGTGGGGCCGGGCTGGCGTCAGGCCACGCCCGAGCAGCGTCAGCGCCTTCAGGACGAGTTCAAGATCCTGCTGGTGCGCACCTATGCCGGCGCCCTGGCGCAGGTACAGGGCATGAAGGTCAGCACCAAGCCCATGCGTGCCCCCACGGATGCCAAGGATGTGGTCGTTCGCACCGAGCTGCGCGGTCCCGCTGCCGCCGAACCCTTACAGCTTGATTACCGGCTGGAACAGGCGCCGAACTCTCCCAAAGGCTGGCGCATCTATAACGTCAACGTGATGGGCGTCTGGTTGGTCGAAACTTACCGCAGCCAGTTCGCACAAGAAGTCAATGCGCGCGGCATCGATGGGCTCATCGCCACCCTGACCGAGCGCAACAAGGCCACGGCCCAGGCCGCGGCTGCCAAGAACTGATCCCACTCAGCAGAAAGGCGTCCTCATGCCGACCCCGCCCTTGCTTGTGCTGCCCGACGATCTGACGCACCTCCAAGCCAATGCCTGCCTGCCCATGCTGGTGCAGGCCATTCCCTCGCAGACCGGGCCCGCGGCACAAGTCGATGCAAGTGCCCTGGAGCGCTTCGATTCCTCGACGCTGGCGGTCTTGCTTGAATTCCGCCGAGCCTGCTTGGCTCAGGGCAAGGGGCTGGAACTGCTGCACTTGAATCCTCGTCTGATCGAGTTGGCTCGCCTCTACGGCGTGGATGGCTTGCTGGCCATCCACTGAACACCCCATCCGCCCTGCTCGGCGGACATGTTGGCGCGTACCGCCGGTGAGGTGGCGAGGGGCACTTCAGGCTGGCCAGCCGAGTTTCACCCCGCTCGCTAAAATAGCCGGCTCTCATGCCAGCAGCCAACTCCCTCCCCGCCATCTCCTTCCAGTCCATCACCAAGCGCTACCCTTTGCCGAAGGGCGCGGCGCGCGGGGGGCAGACAGGAGCCGACACAACGACCTTTGCCGCCCTGGACGAAGTCAGCTTCGACATCGGACAAGGTGAATTCTTCGGTCTGCTCGGCCCCAATGGCGCTGGCAAGACCACCCTCATCAGCATCCTCGCGGGCCTGACCCGGGCCAGCAGCGGGCGCGTCACTGTGCTGGGTCATGATGTTCAGACCGACTACGCAGCGGCCCGCAGCCTCTTGGGCGTCGTTCCGCAAGAGCTGGTTTTTGATCCCTTTTTCAATGTGCGCGAGGCGCTGCGTTTCCAGTCCGGTTACTTCGGTGTCAAGAACAACGAGGCCTGGATCGACGAGCTGCTGGAAGGCCTGGGTCTGGCCGACAAGGCCACCGCCAACATGCGCCAGCTCTCTGGCGGCATGAAGCGTCGTGTACTCGTGGCGCAGGCCTTGGTGCACAAGCCGCCGGTCATCGTGCTCGACGAGCCGACCGCGGGTGTGGACGTGGAACTGCGCCAGACCCTCTGGCAATTCGTGCTGCGCCTGAACCGCGAAGGCCACGCCGTGCTGCTGACCACGCATTACCTGGAAGAGGCCGAGGCACTGTGCAGCCGCATCGCCATGCTCAAGCAGGGCAGGGTGGTGGCGTTGGAGCGCACGAGCGAGTTGCTCAAGTCCGCGTCCAGCCATGTGCTGCGCCTGAAAATTGAAGGTGAGTTGCCGCCCGAGCTGGCCGCCCGCGCGCGGGTGACGGGCCGCAGCGTGCAGTTTCCCGCGCAAGACGCGCGCGCGATCGAAGACTACTTGGCCGCCGTGCGTGCCGCGGGCGTGCGGGTGGACGAGGTGGAAATCACCAAGGCCGACCTGGAAGATGTGTTCATCCAGGTCATGGGCGAACAAAGGGAGGCTGCATGAGCGCCGTTGAACCATTGCAAGGCACCCAGGTCGCTCTGGAGCCCGGCGCGGATGCGCAGTCCCGGGCCAGCAGGGCAGGGGGGGCTTTGCAAGGCTGGCAGACCCTCTTCTACAAGGAAGTGCTGCGTTTCTGGAAGGTCAGCTTCCAGACCATTGCCGCGCCCGTGCTCACGGCCCTGCTCTATCTGCTGATTTTCGGCCATGTGCTGGAGGATCACGTCAAGGTTTACGAGCGCATCAGCTACACAGCCTTCCTGATCCCCGGCCTGGTGATGATGAGCGTGCTACAGAACGCCTTTGCCAACAGCTCGTCCAGCCTGATCCAGAGCAAGATCACGGGCAACCTGATCTTCCTGCTGCTCACGCCGCTCTCGCACTGGGCCTGGTTCGTGGCCTATGTCGGCTCCTCGGTGCTGCGTGGCCTGGTGGTGGGGGCGGGCGTGCTGCTGGTCACCGTCTGGTTCGCCGACCTGACCCTGGTGGCGCCACTCTGGGTGCTGGTGTTCGCGGTGCTGGGCGCCGCCCTGCTGGGTGCCATGGGCCTGATCGCGGGGCTCTGGGCCGAGAAATTCGACCAGCTCGCGGCCTTCCAGAATTTCCTGATCATGCCCATGACCTTTCTCTCGGGCGTGTTCTATTCACTGCACACCTTGCCCGCCTTCTGGCAGGGCCTGAGCCACGTCAACCCCTTCTTCTACATGATCGATGGCTTCCGCTATGGCTTCTTCGGCGTGAGTGATGTCTCGCCCTGGCTGAGCCTGGGCGTGGTCGGAGTGGCCTTGCTGGCCGTCGGCTCCCTGGCCGTGCACCTGCTGCGCATCGGCTACAAGATCCGCCATTGATCCCGAACCCATCGCGTCCCCAACCGACATGCAAGCACACGACCTGCAAGCACTCATACAAGCCGGCCTGCCCTGCGAGCACATCACGGTGGAAGGTGATGGTCGGCATTGGAGCGCCGTCATTGTCTCGTCCGAGTTCGAGGGCAAGCGCCTGATCCAACGTCACCAGCGCGTCTACGCCACGTTGGGTCAACGCATGCACACCGATGAAGTGCACGCGCTCTCGATGAAAACCTACACGCCCGCTGAGTGGCGGGCGGCATCCCAATAATCGTCTGCCGTCAGGCGGCGTCATCAAAAAAACATCATGGACAAACTACGGATACGCGGCGGTCGGGAGTTGCAAGGCGAGGTGTCGATCGCCGGTGCCAAGAACGCAGCCCTGCCGGAATTGTGCGCGGCGCTGCTGAGCCAGCAAGCCGTGACCTTGAGCAATGTCCCGCGCTTGCAGGACGTGTCCACCATGCTCAAGCTCATCCGCAACATGGGTGTCCAAGTCACGCAGGGTGAGGATGGCGTCGTGGCGCTGGACGCCTCCACGCTGAACCAGCCCGAAGCACCGTATGAGCTGGTGAAGACCATGCGCGCTTCCGTCCTGGCCCTCGGCCCCTTGCTGGCGCGGTTTGGTCAGGCACGCGTGTCCTTGCCGGGTGGCTGCGCCATCGGTTCGCGCCCGGTGGATCAGCACATCAAGGGACTGCAAGCCATGGGTGCGGACATCGTGGTTGAGCACGGCTACATCATCGCCAAGCTGCCGGCCGGACAGAAGCGTCTGAAAGGCGCGCGCATCACCACGGACATGGTCACGGTCACGGGCACCGAGAATCTGCTGATGGCCGCCACCTTGGCAGAAGGCGAAACCATTCTGGAGAACGCCGCTCAAGAACCGGAAATTCCGGACCTGGCCGAGCTGTTGATCAAGATGGGCGCCAAGATCGAAGGCCATGGCAGCAGCCGCATTCGTATCCAGGGTGTTGATGCCTTGCATGGTGCTCAGCATGCGGTGGTCGCGGATCGAATTGAGGCGGGCACGTTTTTATGCGCGGTAGCAGCTGCCGGTGGAGACGTGTTTTTGCGGCATGCGCGAGGCGACCATCTCGATGCGGTGATCGAGAAGCTGGCCGCTGCGGGCGCGCGGATCACCGTGCAGGAAGGCGGCGTGCGCATCCAGTCACAAGGCCGTCTGAAAGCCCAGAGCTTCCGCACCACCGAATACCCGGGGTTCCCGACCGACATGCAGGCCCAGTTCATGGCGCTGAATTGCGTGGCCCAAGGTACTTCCACGGTGACGGAGACCATCTTCGAGAATCGCTACATGCACGTCAACGAACTGCTGCGTCTGGGAGCGAAGATCCAGATCGATGGCCGACTGGCCATGATCGAGGGCGTGCCGCAGCTTTCGGGCGCCGCCGTCATGGCCACCGACCTGCGCGCCTCCGCCGGCTTGGTCATCGCGGGCCTGGTGGCCGAAGGTGAAACCGTCGTGGATCGCATCTACCACCTGGACCGTGGCTACGACCGCATGGAAGCCAAGCTGGCGGCGCTGGGCGCCGACATTGAGCGCGTCAAGTGAACGCGCGTGTTGTGAACGAGGTCCTCGCATGATCACCCTCGCGCTCTCCAAAGGCCGCATCTTCGACGAGACCCTGCCCCTGCTGCGCAGCGCGGGCATCGAGGTGCTGGACGATCCGGAGAAGACCCGCAAGCTCATCCTTGCCACCAACCGGCCCGAGGTGCGTGTGGTGCTGGTGCGCGCCACCGACGTGCCCACCTATGTGCAGTACGGCGGCGCCGACCTGGGCATCACCGGACTGGACACCCTGATCGAGCACGGCAACGAGGGCCTGTACCAGCCGCTGGACCTGCGCATCGCCCAGTGTCGCGTGAGCGTGGCCGTGCGCGAGGGCTACGACTATGCCGCCGCGGTGCGACAAGGCGCGCGCCTGCGCGTGGCCACCAAGTACGTGACCATCGCACGCGACTTCTTCGCCGCCAAGGGCGTGCATGTGGACCTGATCAAGCTCTACGGCAGCATGGAGCTGGCGCCGCTCACGGGCCTGGCCGATGCCATCGTGGACCTGGTGTCCACCGGCAACACGCTCAAGGCCAACAACTTGGTGGAGGTCGAACGCATCATGGACATCTCGGCCCGCCTGGTCGTGAACCAGGCCGCGCTCAAGCTCAAGCGCGAGCCCCTGCGCCACATCGTCGACGCCTTCGGGCGCGCCCTGGAGACCACGGCATGAGTTTCACGGCCGAGCCCCTGCGCCTGTCCACCACGCAGGCTGATTTCGAACAACGCTTCCAGCAGCGCCTGCACTGGGCGGCGGACACCGACGCGGCCATCGAGCAGCGCGTGGCCGACATCGTGACCGATGTGCAGCGACGCGGGGATGCGGCGGTACTGGAGTACACCGCACGCTTCGATGGCGTGCAGGCGCGGCAGGTGGCCGATCTGGAACTCACGCAGGCCGATTTCAAGACCGCCTTCGATGGCCTGCCCGAGGCGCAGCGTGTCGCCCTGCAAGCCGCCGCCGACCGCGTGCGCCGATACCACGAGGCACAGAAGAAGGCCAGCGGTGAAAGCTGGAGCTACCGCGATGCCGACGGCACCTTGCTCGGCCAGAAGGTCACGCCGCTGGACCGCGCTGGCATCTACGTGCCCGGTGGCAAGGCCGCTTATCCATCCAGCCTGATCATGAACGCCGTGCCTGCCCATGTGGCAGGTGTCGGCGAAATCATCATGGTCGTGCCCACGCCGGTGCGGGGCAGTGTCGCCACGGGCGGCAGCGGCGCCTCCACCGCCGCGCGTGGTGAACGCAATGAGCTGGTGCTCGCGGCCGCTTATGTGGCGGGTGTCACGCGTGCCTTCACCATCGGCGGCGCGCAAGCCGTGGCCGCGCTGGCCTACGGCACGGCCACGATCCCGAAAGTGGACAAGATCACTGGCCCCGGCAATGCCTACGTGGCCAGCGCCAAGCGCCGTGTCTTCGGCACGGTCGGCATCGACATGATCGCCGGCCCCAGTGAAATCCTGGTGCTGGCCGACGGCAGCACACCCGCCGATTGGGTGGCCATGGACCTGTTCAGCCAGGCTGAACACGATGAACTGGCGCAAAGCATTCTGCTCTGTCCCGATGCTGCCTACATCGACGCCGTGCAGCGCGAGATCGACCGCCTGCTGAACGAGATGCCGCGCGCCGAGATCATCGCCAAGAGCCTCACCGGACGCGGCGCGCTGATCCACACGCGCGACATGGAAGAAGCCTGCGCCATCAGCAACCGCATCGCGCCCGAGCACCTGGAAGTCAGCAGCCGCGATCCGCACCGCTGGGAGCCGCTGCTCAAACATGCCGGCGCCATCTTCCTCGGCGCCTATACCAGCGAGTCGCTCGGCGACTACTGCGCCGGCCCCAACCACGTGCTGCCCACCAGCGGCACGGCGAGGTTCTCCTCACCGCTGGGCGTGTACGACTTTCAGAAGCGCAGCAGCCTGATCGAAGTCAGCGAAGCTGGTGCTCAGGGGCTGGGCCGGATCGCTGCCGAACTGGCCTATGGCGAGGGCCTGCAGGCGCATGCGCGGGCGGCGGAGATGCGGCTGCGTTGAACAAAAAGCACAGGCCTTGCAAGCGGCGTCTTGGACGCTGCCAGTGCCAGTTGAGTCGCTGAGCGACTGCCTCGGTCAGCCAGTTGACCGACGTCAATTCTGCGCAATTCGCACCACAAGCGTGGAACTTGCAGCCCTAGAATGCCCCGCTTTGGTGCTTTTGGAGCATTTCCGTGCGTTTCCCTGTGTCATGGCTGGCCGGCTTCAAGCCGGCGCAGCCCCGGGTCAGCCCCCGTGAAATCGGACTCGGCGTGCTGGGCGCGGCCCTGGGTCTGCTGGGCTCGGCGGCCTTGAGCCATCTCATCTTGGGGGAGATCAATCCCTGGTTCATCGCGCCCATGGGGGCTTCTACCGTGCTGCTGTTCGCCGCCCCGGCCAGCCCCCTTGCCCAACCCTGGCCCATGCTGGCGGGTAATCTGGTGTCGGCCGTGGTCGGCGTGGCCTGCATGCATGGTTTCGGACATGGCGTGCTGGCGGTGGGTCTGGCGGGTGCGGGCGCCATCACGGCCATGTTTGCCTTGCGCTGTCTGCACCCGCCCGGCGGCGCGGTGGCGCTGACGGCGGTGCTGGGCGGACCGGCCATCGCCGAGCTGGGCTGGCGTTACGTGCTCTGGCCGGCAGGCTTGAACTCTCTGCTGCTGCTCGCTCTGGCCTTGCTCTACAGCGCCTTGGTGCGCCGCCCATACCCGAATCGGCCTGCGCCGCATCCACATGGCACGACGGACCCGCTGCCCAGCGCGCGCCTGGGCTTCAACCGCGCCGAGCTGGATGCCGCGTTGGCCAGCCAGGGGCATCAGCTGGACATCAGCCCGGACGGCCTGGAGCAGGTGCTGGTGCGCGCACAGTTGCAGGCCAGTCGCCGTCAGTTTGGCGACCTGTTGTGCGAGGACATCATGTCGCGCGACGTGATCGCCGCTGGTCCGCGTGACCGCGTGGACGCAGCCTGGGCCCAGTTGATCACGCACAAGATCAAGGCCCTGCCCGTGGTGCGCGACGACGGCACGCTGGCGGGCATCGTGTCCCTGCACGACTTCTTCCTGGCCCAGAGCGCGCCGGACCCACGTCAACTGCCGGTGATGAACACGGCCCGGCATGTGCAGGACATCATGACGCGGCGCGTGCGGGTGGCTCGGCCCGCGCAGCCGCTGGTGGAGCTGGTCGAGCTGTTTTCCGACGGCGGCTTGCACCATCTGCCCGTGGTGGACGGAGCGCTGCGCGTGGTCGGTATGATCACCCAGTCCGACGTGGTGGCCGCGCTGTTCAAGGCGAGCCCCCGTCCTCTTGCCCCGGCCCCCTCCCATCCTGCTCCATGAACGCGCCTGACCTCTCCCGTTCGCGCCCACCCGTCTTTTCCCGCATCCGCAGTGACGTGCAGGGCATGCATGCCTACGCGGTGCAGGACAGCACGGGCATGGTCAAGCTGGATGCGATGGAGAACCCTTACAGCCTGTCGCCTGAACTACAGGCCGAACTGGGCCGTCGCCTCGGGGCCGTGGCGGTGAACCGTTACCCTGGCGCGCGCATCGAGGATCTGAAGCGGGCATTGGCGGACCACATCGGTTTGCCCGAGGGTCAGGCGCTGATGCTGGGCAACGGTTCCGATGAACTGATTTCAATGGTCGCCATGGCCTGCGACCTGCCGGGCGCCGCCATCCTGGCGCCCGCGCCGGGCTTCGTGATGTACGCCATGAGCGCGCAACTGCAGGGCCTGGCCTTCCACAGTGTCAACCTGACGCCCGATTTCCAGTTGGACGAAGCCACCATGCTGGAGACCATTCGTCGGCACAGACCGGCCATCACCTACCTGGCCTATCCGAACAATCCCACGGGCACGCTGTGGGACGACGGTGCCATGGAACGCATCATCGCCGCCGCCGGCGCGCAGGGCGGTCTGGTCGTGATCGACGAGGCCTACCAGCCTTTCGCGGCCCGGACCTGGCTGGACAAAATGCGCGCCGAACCCGGCAAACACACCCATGTGTTGCTGATGCGCACGCTCTCCAAGTTCGGCCTGGCTGGTGTGCGTCTGGGCTACATGGTCGGGCCGGCGGCCTTGCTGGCCGAGTTCGACAAGGTGCGTCCGCCGTACAACGTGAGCGTGCTCAATGCCGAGTGCGCGCTGTTCGCGCTCGAGCATGCCGAGGTGTTCGCGGCCCAGGCAAGCGAGATCAAGGCGCAGCGCACCATGCTGGTTGACGCGCTGCGTGCGTTGGGCTACACCGTCTGGGACAGCGAGGCCAACATGATCCTGGTGCGTGTCCCGCAAGGCGCGGGCACCGGCTCAGGGGATGCCGTGCAGGCGGCAGCCCAGGTATTCGCTGGCCTGAAGGCGCGCAAGATCCTGGTCAAGAACGTCTCGGCCATGCACCCGCTGCTGGCCGGTTGTCTGCGCCTGACTGTGGGCACACCGCAGGAAAACGCCCAGATGCTGGCCGCTCTGCGAGAATCGCTCTGATTTCATCCTGATCTTTCAGTTTCTCCCGACTCTGTCCTCATGCCCATGAGCCGCACCGCCGACGCGCAGACCAGCAGCCCCCGTATCGCGGTGGTTGAGCGCAACACCAAGGAAACCCGCATCACCGTCAAGCTGAACCTGGACGGCACGGGTGAATCGCGCCTGTCCACGGGCATCGGCTTCTTCGACCACATGCTGGACCAGGTGGCGCGCCATGGCCTGATCGACCTGGACATCCAGGCCCAGGGCGATCTGCACATCGACGGGCACCACACCATCGAGGACGTGGGCATCACCCTCGGTCAGGCCGTGGCCCAGGCGGTGGGTGACAAGAAGGGTTTGCGCCGTTACGGTCATTCCTATGTGCCGCTGGACGAGGCCTTGAGTCGCGTGGTGGTCGATTTCTCGGGCCGTCCGGGCCTGGACCTGCATGTGCCCTTCACCAGCGGCATGATCGGCACCATGGACACGCAACTGGTCTCCGAGTTCTTCCACGGTTTCGTGAATCACGCCTTCGTCACCCTGCACATCGACAACCTGCGCGGCGTGAATGCGCATCATCAGTGCGAGACCGTGTTCAAGGCCTTCGGCCGTGCCCTGCGCATGGCGCTGGAAATCGACCCGCGCGCGGCGGGCGTGATCCCCTCCACCAAGGGGACTCTGTGAGCGTGCAGACCGTCGCCGTCGTCGATTACGGCATGGGCAATCTGCGTTCGGTGTCCCAGGCCGTGCAGGCCGCAGCCGCAGGCACGGGCTGGCAGGTGGTCGTCACCTCGCGGCCCGAGGTAGTGCGCGCGGCCCAGCGCGTGGTGTTGCCGGGCCAGGGCGCCATGCGGGACTGCATGCGCGAGCTGCGCGAGGCGAATGGTGGTGCCTTGCAAACCGCCGTGCTCGAAGCCGCCGCGAGCAAGCCTTTGTTTGGCGTCTGCGTGGGCATGCAGATGCTGCTGGACCACAGCGAAGAGCAAGACACGCCAGGCCTCGGCCTCATTTCTGGCCGCTGCCGACGTTTTCGCCTGGACGGTCGAACTCAGCCCGATGGCAGCCGCTACAAGGTGCCCCAGATGGGGTGGAACCAGGTCTGGCGCAAGCCGTCTGCGGCAGAGGGCGCCAAAGAACATCCCGTATGGGCGGGTGTGCCCGACGGCAGTTATTACTACTTCGTGCACAGCTACTACGCGCAACCGTCGGATGCGCGCCACAGCGCGGGCGAAACCGATTACGGCGAGCGCTTCACGGCGGCCCTGGCACGCGATAATATTTTCGCGACCCAGTTCCATCCCGAGAAGAGCGCGGCGCATGGCCTGGCGCTGTACCGGAACTTCCTGGCCTGGAAGCCGTGACCGGCGGGCCCTGATTTCTAAGCCTGTTTTCCCTTGGTCTTCGTGCTTCCCGGCACCACCGCACCTGCATCCCCTCCTGCATCTGCTGCTGCGTCATGCTCCTCATCCCCGCGATTGATTTGAAAGACGGTCACTGTGTACGCCTCAAACAGGGCGACATGGACCAATCCACCACCTTCGGTGAAGACCCGGTCCAGATGGCCCGCAAGTGGGTGACGGCCGGCGCGCGCCGCTTGCACCTGGTCGACCTGAACGGCGCCTTTGCCGGCAGCCCCAAGAACGAGCAGGCCATCCGCGGCATCCTCAAGGAAGTGGGCAGCGAGGTGGACGTGCAGCTGGGCGGTGGTATCCGCGACCTGGACACCATCGAGCGCTACCTGGATGCCGGTCTGCGCTACGTCATCATCGGCACGGCGGCGGTGAAGAACCCTGGCTTCCTGCAGGACGCTTGCACGGCCTTCGGCGGTCACATCATCGTGGGCCTGGATGCCAAGGACGGCAAGGTGGCGACGGATGGCTGGAGCAAGCTGACCCGGCACGAGGTTGTGGACCTGGGCCGCAAGTTCCAGGACTATGGTGTCGAATCCATCATCTACACCGACATCGGGCGCGATGGCATGCTGACCGGCATCAACATCGATGCCACGGTGCGCTTGGCCCAGGCGTTGACCATCCCCGTCATCGCTTCTGGCGGCCTGAAGGGCCTGTCCGACATCGAGCAGCTCTGCGCGGTCGAGGACGAAGGGGTCGAGGGTGTGATCTGCGGCCGCGCCATCTACAGCGGTGACCTCGATTTCGAGGCCGCCCAGCGGCGTGCCGACGAACTGAACGGTTGATCGTGATGGCCGACACTCAGGCCCCGCGCGGCGCGGTGGCGTGGACCGAAGAGTCCTTTCATGGCCTGCCTTCACTGCTGCTGCGTCTTGCCGGTGGTGACAGCCTGCGCGTGCTGCTGCATGGTGCACATGTGGTGTCCTGGGTGGTGGGCGGAACAGAGCGCCTCTACCTGAGCCCCAAGGCCGTGCTGGACGGGCAGGGCGCCATCCGCGGCGGTGTGCCGGTGTGCTTCCCCCAGTTCAATATGCGGGGCCCGCTGCCCAAGCATGGTTTCGTGCGCAACCTGCCTTGGCAAGTCGAGGGGCCAGCCCGCGCCTTGGATGACGGCCTGAGCCTGACCCTGATGCTCAAGGACGGTGCCGCGACCCGCGCCTACTGGCCCCAGGCCTTCGAGGCACGGCTCACGATAGGGCTGCGCCCCAGTGATCTGCAGCTAACGCTGGACCTGCACAACACGGACACACAGCCGCTGAGTTTCAGCGGCGCCCTGCACACCTACTACGCGGTGGACGACATCGCCCGCACCCGGCTCGAAGGCCTGGGTGGACAGGCTGAGTGGGACTCGGTGCGGGACGTGCACGGTCAGGGTGCCGAAGTGTTGCGCTTCACCGAGGAATTCGACCGTGTCTACCAGGCCGCGCCCCAGGCCCTGACGCTACGGGACGCTGCTGTGCGCCTCACCATTGCGCAAAGCCCGAGCTGGGGCCACACCGTGGTCTGGAATCCCGGCGCGGGCAAGGCTATCCCGGACTTGACGGAAGACGCCTACCAGCACTTTCTCTGCGTCGAGGCAGCCCAGGTGCTGGCGCCTGTCACGGTGCCGCCGGGTGGGACTTGGCGGGGCTGGCAGCGGTCCACCGTGGCGCGTGACGTGGCGAGGTAAGAGCACTTGGGTGAGGGCGGCGCAACAGCCGACCATCCTCACTCGTCGTCGTCCGCGATGAACCCGTCCACCTGCCGTGCCCACAGCCGGGCATAGGCGCCGCCTTGGGCCAGCAGCGCCTCGTGCGAGCCTTCCTCGCGGATCTGGCCGCCCTCCATGTACAGGATGCGGTCCATGCGGCTGACCGTGGACAAGCGATGGGCGATGGCGATCACCGTGCGGCCTTCGAAGAGGTTCCACAGGGCATCACGGATGGCGTGTTCGGTCTCGGAGTCCAGCGCGCTGGTGGCTTCGTCCAGCAGCAGGATGCGCGCCTGCTTCAGGAAGGCACGGGCGATGGCCACCCGCTGGCGTTCACCGCCGGACAGCAGCACGCCGCGTTCGCCTACCACGGCTTCGTAACCACCGGGGCGGCGGCGGATGAAGGTGTCGCAATGGGCTTGGCGTGCGGCCTGCAGTACCTCGTCCCAGGGGGCTTCGGGCCGGGCGTAGCGGATGTTGTCACCGATCGAGCGGTGAAACAGGCCGGGGTCTTGAGGCACTTCGGCGATGGCACGGTTCAGCGAGGCGAGGCTGACCTGGGCGATGTCCTGGCCATCGATCAGGATGCGGCCAGCCTGCAGCTCGTACTGGCGTCGCAGAAGGCGAATCAGCGTGCTTTTGCCTGAACCCGAGGGGCCGACCAGGCCGACTTTCTCGCCAGGCCGGATGGCCAGGTTCAGCCCTGTGAAGACCGGGGTGCCGTCGCCGTGCCGGAAGCCCACCCCTTCGAAGGTGATGCTGCCCTTGGGCACGCGCAGATCCGGAGCGCCGGGCAAATCGGCGATCGCGTGCGGCACGTTCAGTGTCTCCAGCGAGGCATCGACGATGCCCAGGTTCTCGAACAGGTCGGTGAAGCGGGCGCAGAGGTTCCAGACGTTGTTGCTCAGGATGGCGGCCAGCGAAAAAATCATCACCATCTCGCCAACCGTCATCGTGCCCGCCATGACCTGTGCGATGGCCAGTGCGATGAAGCTGATCTGGAAGGCCAGCAGGGCGTTGAACATCAGCAGCCACATCAAGATCAGGAAACGGCGCAGTCGGCGTGACGCATCGGCTTCCTGCAGCACGGCATCGGCCTGGCGCAGACACTCATGCGCCCCACGGGCGAAACCACGCACGATCTCTGAGTTGCCGAGAATGTCCACCATCACGCCGGTGGAACGCGAGACTTCCTCTGACAGAGCACGCGACAAACCCAGGCAGCGCCGCGCCAGCACGACGGACAGCGCCAGGTAGGCCACCGTCCAGCCCAGCAGCACCCATAGAAAAATTGAGGCCTGCGGCGCCACGATGGCCACGCCCACGGCGATGGCGACAATGAGCCGCGTGATTTCATTGAACAGGATGCCGAGCAGGTTGGCCGCGGCCTGCCCCGCCTGCTTGACCTTCTGCGCCAGCCGACCCGCGAAGTTATCCTGGAAGTAGGCGGGCGCGTGCTCCATCAGGTAAGAGAAAAGGCAGGTCTGCACCTCCATGCGCAGCGCAGGCGTGGTGTGCAGGTCCACCCATTCCCGCAGCCGGTTGAAGCCGGCGGAAATGACCCAGGCACCTGCAACCAGCGCGAAAGGCAGCCAGATGTCGGAGGGCCAGGAGGCATCCAGGCCGGGTTGGAAGCGGGCGAGGGCTTCGACCAGGTCGCGCAGGAACAGCGGCTCCAGGGCCATCAGTCCGATGCCCGCGACGCTGGTGATGGTCAGGGCCAGCACGCGCCAGCGAAACCGCGTCCACAGCAGCGTGAACAAAAAGGCCAGTGCATGCCGGGGAATGGTGCCGCCGTTGAAATGGCGGTAGTGCAGGAAATGGGTTGAGGGGATGTTCGAGACTTCTTTGCTGGTCATGTGTGCAATGGCGCCCGCCTACAATCCTCGGCATGTTAGCCAAACGCATCATTCCCTGCCTGGACGTGACGGGCGGACGCGTCGTCAAGGGCGTGAACTTCGTCGAGCTGCGCGACGCGGGCGACCCGGTGGAGATCGCCGCGCGCTACAACGAGCAGGGCGCGGACGAGCTCACCTTCCTGGACATCACCGCCACCAGCGACGGGCGCGACCTCATCTTGCACATGATCGAGGCCGTGGCCTCGCAGGTCTTCATCCCGCTCACCGTTGGGGGGGGCGTGCGCACGGTGGAAGACGTGCGTCGCCTGCTCAACGCAGGGGCGGACAAGACCAGCTTCAATTCGGCCGCGATCGCCAACCCGCAGGTCATCCGCGACGCCTCTGAGAAGTACGGCGCGCAGTGCATCGTGGTGGCCATCGACGCCAAGCGCCGCTCCGAGTCGGATGCCAAGCGCCTGGTGGACGGGCGTGAAATCGGCCCCGGCTGGGACGTTTACAGCCACGGCGGGCGCAAGAACACCGGACTGGATGCCCTGGCCTGGGCACGCCAGATGGCCGAATACGGCGCGGGCGAGATCCTGCTGACCAGCATGGATCGCGACGGCACCAAGAGCGGTTTCGACCTGGCGCTCACGCGCGCCATCAGCGACGCGGTCAGCGTGCCGGTCATCGCCTCGGGTGGCGTGGGCACGCTGGACCACCTGGTTGAGGGCGTGAAGCAAGGCGGGGCCGATGCCGTGCTGGCCGCCAGCATCTTCCACTACGGCACCTACACCATCGCCCAGGCCAAGGCGGCCATGGCGGCGGCCGGTATCCCTGTGCGCATCGAGGCGACTCAGGAGCTGCCCGCATGAGCGCGCCCATGACCCCCTTGACCCCGGATTCGACCTGGCTGGAGGAGGTGAACTGGGATGCCCAGGGCCTGGTGCCGGTGATCGCGCAGGAACAGGGCAGCAACGACGTGCTGATGTTCGCCTGGATGAACCGCGAGGCCTTGTTGAAAACCGCTGAACTGGGTCGTGCCGTCTATTACAGCCGCTCGCGTGGCAAGCTGTGGTTCAAGGGCGAGGAGTCCGGTCATGTGCAGACCGTGCACGAAATCCGCCTGGACTGCGACAACGACGTGGTCTTGCTGAAAGTCACCCAGGCTGGCCACACGCCGGGCATCGCCTGCCATACCGGCCGCCACAGCTGCTTCTTCCAGCGTTACGAGAGTGGGGCCTGGCGGACGGTGGAGCCCGTGCTCAAGGACCCTGAAACAATCTACAAATCATGAGCAGCAACGATTCCCTGGCGCGCCTCGCGGCCCTCATAGAAAGCCGCAAGCCCGCCAACGGCGGAGATCCGGAAAAAAGCTACGTCGCGCGCCTGCTGCACAAGGGGCCAGATGCCTTTTTGAAGAAGGTGGGTGAGGAAGCCACCGAAGTCGTGATGGCCGCCAAGGACGCCGACCATGCACTGGCCCTGGGCGTCTTGGCAGCCGACGCTGCCCGGCAGAAGGTGCTCTACGAAATGGCCGACCTCTGGTTCCACAGCCTGATCGCCCTGGCCCACTACGGCCTGACGCCTGCCGACGTGATCACCGAGCTGGAGCGCCGCGAAGGTACCAGCGGCCTCGAGGAAAAAGCCCTGCGCAAGGCGCAGGCGCGCAGCGCGACGGAAACCGCCGACAAGCAGCAACCCTGATTTTCCAGACCACCCACAGGAGACGGCATGAGCCACGACCCGAACTGCATTTTCTGCAAGATCGCTGCAGGGCAGATTCCATCGAAGAAGGTCTACGAGGACGAGGACATTCTCGCCTTCCACGACATCAACCCCTGGGCGCCGGTGCATTTCCTGCTTATCCCGAAGCTGCACATCGCGTCGATGGCCCAGGTCGGGCCGGAGCATGCGGCGTTGATGGGCAGGATGATGACCCTCGCGCCCAAGCTGGCGCTGGAACAGGGATGCCGTCCCTATCCGGAAGGTGGCTTTCGCATCATGGTCAACACGGGCGGTGATGGTGGGCAGGAAGTGCACCACCTGCACCTGCACGTCATCGGCGGTCCGCGTCCCTGGCTCAAAGGCTGAAGCTAAGAGGGAATTGCCGGGCGGTCGAATTACCTGGGCTTGACAAACAAGCCCTAGAATCTGCGCCCTGATTCCGGGATTTTTAGGAGTAAGAGATATGGGTTCCTTTTCCATCTGGCACTGGCTGATCGTGCTGCTGATCGTGGTCATGGTGTTTGGCACCAAGAAGCTGAAGAATCTGGGTAGTGACCTGGGCAGCGCCGTCAAGGGTTTCAAGGACGGCATGAAGGACGGTTCCAGTGAGGACAAGCCGGTCGCGCCGCCCCAGCAGGTCACGAGCGCTGCCGCCGCTGAAAAGACCACCATCGACGTCGAAGCCAAGCACAAGTCGTGATGCGCCCCTCGCGCAGCCCGCGTCCTGAGACGGTGGTGTCCCTGCCATGATCGACCTCGGTCTGTCCAAGCTGGCGCTGATCGGCGCCGTGGCCTTGATCGTCATCGGGCCCGAGAAGCTGCCGCGCGTGGCCCGCACCATCGGCACCTTGCTAGGCAAGGCGCAGCGTTACGTGTCCGATGTGAAGGCGGAAGTCAACCGCTCGATGGAGTTGGACGAGCTGCGCAAGATGAAGACCTCGGTCGAGGGCGCGGCCCGCGATGTGGAGAACTCCATCCAGAGCGCCTCGTCCGGCATCGAGCAGGAATGGTCGACCACCGCCGCGGAACTGGAATCCAGTTTCGAATCGTCGAGCGGGGTGATGCCTGAACTGGTCAACTACCCCGAATACAAACACCCAGGCAAGAACTGGCGCCTCAAGCGTGGCAGTGTGCCGGCCTGGTACAAGGCCCGTCAGGGCCTGCGCACCAAGGCGCTGTCGGGCGCCGCTCGGGTGGCGCGGCACCGCCCGCCGGGGTTCTCCGGCGCCGCGAGGCGGCCGCGCCAACTGGGTTGAGTAAGTTTTTCTTGTTGTTCTTCATCCCCCTAAACAAGCGCGTTCCTCCCGCATCGGGCCCGGGAACGCAGCGCTGAACCCATGGCTGATTCCGACGACAAAAAAGACGATGAACTGGCGGGCACCGAGCAGCCCTTCGTCCAGCACCTGGTGGAGCTGCGCGACAGGCTGCTCAAAAGCGTGATCGCCATGGGCATCGCCGTCGCGGCGCTGGCCCTGTATCCCGGCCCGGGCTCCTTGTACGACCTGCTGGCCGCGCCGCTGGTGGCGCATCTGCCGCAAGGCGCGACGCTGATCGCCACCTCGGTCATCTCGCCTTTCATGGTGCCGCTCAAGATCCTGCTGATGGCGGCTTTTCTGCTGGCCTTGCCCGTGTTGCTCTACCAGCTCTGGGCCTTCGTCGCGCCGGGGCTGTACAGCCACGAGAAGAAGCTGGTGCTGCCCCTGGTGATCAGCAGCACGGTGCTGTTCCTGATGGGCGTGGCCTTCTGTTATTTCTTCGTGTTTGGCAAGGTCTTTGCCTTCATCCAGAGTTTCGCGCCCAAGACCATCACGGCCGCGCCGGACATCGAGGCCTACCTGAGCTTCGTGCTCACGATGTTCCTGGCCTTCGGTCTGGCCTTCGAGGTGCCGATCGCGGTGATCGTGCTGGCGCGGCTGGGTATTGTCAGCATCGAGAAGCTGCAGGCCTTCCGAGGCTATTTCATCGTCCTGGCCTTCGTGATCGCCGCCATCGTGACCCCGCCCGACGTGATTTCACAGCTCGCGTTGGCCATCCCCATGTGCGTGCTCTACGAGGTGGGCATCATCGCCGCCCGCGTGTTCATCCGACACACCAAGGCACCGGAAGAAACGCCGGACGCCCAGGCGAAATAAGCCGGCTTACTCCTGCAAGCGGCGCGGCGTGGGGCGCACGCCGGGGGTGATGTTGATTTCCAGCGACTGATCCTGCCGTTGGACGGCGAAGGGCGCGGCCTGGCCGGGTTTGAGCGCGGCCACCCGCGTCAGCAGTTCAGACACATTGCGCACGGGCTGTCCGCCCACGCGGGTGATGACATCGCCGGGGCGGATGCCAGCCTGCGCCGCCGGGCCGTTCTGCAGCACGCCAGTGATGATGACGCCCTCGGTGGCCTTGACGCCGAAGGTCTCGGCCAGCTCGGCCGTCAGGTCGTTGGGTTCCACGCCGATCCAGCCCCGCGTGACCTGCCCGTCCCGGACGATGCTTTCCAGCACCTGCTGGGCCGTGGCCACGGGGATGGCGAAGCCGATGCCCATATTGCCGCCCGAGCGTGAATAGATGGCCGTGTTGATGCCCAACAGGTTGCCGTTGGCGTCCACCAGCGCGCCGCCCGAATTGCCCGGGTTGATGGCCGCGTCGGTCTGGATGAAGTTCTCGAAGGTGTTGATGCCGAGCTGGTTGCGGCCCAGCGCGCTGACGATGCCGCTGGTCACGGTCTGGCCCACGCCGAAGGGGTTGCCGATGGCCAGCACCGGATCGCCCACTTCCAGGGAATCCGAGTTGCCGAGCACGATGACGGGAAGCTTGTCCAACTCGATCTTGAGCACGGCCAGATCGCTGTCCGGGTCTGAGCCGATCACGCGCGCGCGGGTATGTCGGCCGTCATTGAGAATCACGTCGATCTCGTCGGCACCCTCGATCACATGATTGTTGGTCAGGATGTAGCCACTTTCGCTGACGATCACGCCGCTGCCCAGGCCGACCTGGGGCTCGTTCTCCGGATCACCGAAGAAGAAGCGGAACCAGGGGTCGTTGTTCAGCGCGCCGCCAGGCTGGCCGCGCTTGGGTGCCTTGCTGGTGTTGATGCTGACCACGGCGGCCGATGCCTTCTGTGCCGCCAGTCGGAAGCTGCCCGGTGGCCCGCCGGCCGAGCGGTCCATCGGGGCCTGGAACAGGGCCACGGTGGGGGCGGCCTGGCCGGAGGACAGCAGCCACCCCGGCTTGAGCGTGGCGACGATGAACCAGATCGCCAGCAGGATGGTGACGGTTTGCGAGAACAGCAGCCAATAGCGTTTCATGGCTGCAAATTGTAGGCGCGCCGCGTCGCCATGCCTGCCCGCATCGGGATGCCCTGCCATCCCGTTGCCGCGATTGGATGAAGGACAATGCGCGCATGACTTCCCGCGAGACCTTGCTCCAGAGTTTCGACGCGCTGCTGCAGCCCGAGCGTTTCAAGGATTACGGCCCCAACGGTCTGCAAGTCGAGGGCAAACCCCTGATCCGCAAGATCGTTTCCGGCGTGACGGCCAGCCGCGCGCTGATCGAGGCCGCCATCGCCGCGCAGGCCGACGCCATTTTTGTGCACCACGGCCTGTTCTGGCGCGGCCAGGATGGCCGCGTCACGGGCTGGATGAAGGAGCGGCTGCGCTTGCTGCTCGCGCACGACATCAACCTCTACGCTTACCACCTGCCGCTGGACGCGCATCCGGAGCTGGGCAACAACGCCCAACTGGGCGTGCGCCTGGGTCTGCGTGGACATGCGGCGTTTGGCGAGGGTCTGCTGGGCTGGTTGGGCGAGCGTGCGGATGGCGGCGTGTACGCCGACGCGCGGGCACTGGCCGACCATGTGGCACTGTGCCTGGGCCCGGTCTCGGGCCGGGGTGTGACGCTGGTGGACGGTGGTCGGCGCCCGCTGCGCCAGATCGCCTGGTGCACCGGGGGCGCCCAGGGCTATTTCGAGGCCGCGATCGCGGCCGGCGCCGACGCTTACATCACCGGCGAGATCTCGGAACCCCAGGCCCACTACGCGCGCGAATGCGGCGTGGCCTATCTGGCTTGCGGTCACCACGCCACCGAGCGCTACGGCGCGCCCGCCGTGGCCGCCCATGTGGCGCCGCCGCTGGGCTTGGCGCACGAGTTCATCGACATCGACAACCCTGCCTGACATGAGGTCCCCCACGGTCGCCCACCACGTGTGGCTCCCTGCCCCCCGAGGGGAGGGCGTTGCGCCCGTCCGTGCGAAACGCGGGCTTGGCCGCGCAGGCGGCCCGGCGGCGAAACCATGAAGCCTTACGCCATCACCCTGGGCGATGCCGCGGGCATCGGGCCGGAAATCATCCTGAAGGCGGCCTGGGAGGCACCGGAGCTGCTGCGCGGTTGTTTCGTCGCGGGCGACCCCGAGGTGCTGCACCGCGCGGCGGGCTGGCTGCGGGACAAAGTGAACGCGCCTGCCGAGCACCGGCCCACCCTGGTGCAGATCACGCATCCGGCGCAAGCGCTGACGCTGCCTGCCCACCATTTGCCTGTGCTGCCAGTCGCGGCCTTGCAGGGCGGCTTGGCTGCCGTGCCGCCCGGCCAGATCAGCGCGGCGGCTGGCCGTCTGGCAGGCGAATGCGTGGTCTGGGCCGCCCGCGCGGCCCTGCGCGGCGAGATCGCCGGCTTGGTCACGGCGCCCCTGCACAAGGAAGCCTTGGCCGCCGCCGGCCCGCCTTGGGACGCCTACCCCGGCCACACCGAATTGCTGCAGGCCGAGGCCGCCGCGCACCAAGGCGTACCCGTCGCCAGCATGCCGGTGCGCATGATGTTGGCCAACGAGGAATTGCGCACGGTGCTGGTCAGTATCCATGTGTCTTTGCGCGAGGCCATCGAAGCCGTCACCACGGACAATGTGCTGCAAACGCTGCGCATCACCGATGCCGCCCTGCGGCCCGTGCTGGGCCGTGCGCCGCGCATCGGCGTGGCCGGCCTGAACCCGCACGCGGGCGAGGGCGGGCGCTTCGGACGCGAGGAAATCGAGCTCATCACCCCGGCGCTGGACCTCGCGCGGCGCGAGGGCATCGACGCGCGCGGCCCCTACGCACCAGACACCGTGTTCATGCGCGCGCGCCAGGCTCCGGGTCATCCGGGCGAGTTCGACGTGGTGGTCGCCATGTACCACGACCAGGGCCTGATTCCGGTGAAATACCTGGGCGTGGAGCAGGGCGTGAACGTGACCTTGGGCCTTCCGCTGGTGCGCACCAGTCCAGATCACGGCACGGCGTTCGACATCGCCGGCCAGGGGGTGGCCGATGCATCCAGCCTGATCGAGGCGGTGAGGGTCGCCAAGCGTCTGGCGGCGCATTGAGTCGGCTAGAATCCCCCCGCTGTAAGTCCGGCCATCATGGGCCGGCACGATTTCAACCCCGGTAGATTTGATTGAGGAACTCCATGAGCGACACGCTTGCCGATCAGAGTCAGATGGACCCGAGCAAACGGACGTGGCTGATCGCCACGGGCGCTGCGGGTGCCGTGGGGGGCGTGGCCACGCTCGTCCCGTTCGTCAGCACCTTCCAGCCGTCCGAGCGTGCCAAGGCTGCCGGTGCGGCGGTCGAGGTGGACATCGCCGCGCTGAAACCGGGTGAGAAGGTCACGGTCGAATGGCGCGGCAAGCCGGTGTGGATCATGAAGCGCACGCCCGAGCAACTGGCGACGCTGGAAAAGGACGAAGACCAGCTCGCCGATCCCAACTCCGATCGCAAGGCCTACCCGACCCCGGAGTACGCCAAGAACCGCCATCGTTCCATCAAGCCGGAAGTGTTCGTGGGCGTGGGCATCTGCTCCCACCTGGGCTGCTCGCCGACCGACAAGTTCACGCCTGGCGCTCAGCCCTCGCTGCCCGACAACTGGCCCGGTGGTTTCCTGTGCCCCTGCCACGGCTCCACCTTTGACATGGCGGGCCGTGTGTTCAAGAACAAGCCGGCGCCCGACAACCTGGAAGTGCCGCCGCACATGTACCTGTCCGACAGCAAGCTGCTGATCGGCGAAGACAAGGCCTGAAGGTCATACGGAAGAAGAACATCATGGCTGAATTCAAGGAACTCCCCGCCGACGCGCCCGCAGGCGCCAAGGTGCTGAACTGGTTCGAGAACCGGTTCCCGACCGCCTTCGACGCCTACCGCGTCCACATGTCGGAGTACTACGCCCCGAAGAACTTCAACTTCTGGTATTTCTTCGGCTCGCTGGCCATGCTGGTGCTGGTGATCCAGATCGTCACCGGCATCTTCCTGGTGATGCACTACAAGCCGGACGCGGCCTTGGCCTTCGCCTCGGTGGAATACATCATGCGCGACGTGCCCTGGGGTTGGCTGGTGCGCTACATGCACAGCACGGGCGCCTCGGCTTTCTTCGTCGTGGTCTACCTGCACATGTTCCGCGGCCTGCTCTACGGCAGCTATCGCAAACCGCGCGAGCTGGTCTGGGTCTTCGGTTGCGCGATCTTCCTGGTGCTGATGGCCGAGGCCTTCATGGGTTACCTGCTGCCCTGGGGCCAGATGTCCTACTGGGGCGCTCAGGTCATCGTGAACCTGTTTTCCGCGATTCCCTTCATCGGTCCGGACCTGGCCCTGCTGATCCGTGGCGACTACGTGGTGGGTGATGCGACGCTGAACCGCTTCTTCAGCTTCCACGTGATCGCCGTGCCCCTGGTGCTGCTGGGCCTGATCGTGGCGCACTTGCTGGCGCTGCACGACGTGGGCTCCAACAACCCCGATGGCGTCGAGATCAAGAAGGGCCCCAAGGGCAACCGCTGGTCCAAGGACGCGCCGGCCGACGGCATTCCCTTCCACCCGTACTACACGGTGCACGACATCATGGGCGTGAGCGTGTTCCTGATGGTCTTCACCGCCGTTGTGTTCTTCGCGCCCGAGTTCGGCGGCTACTTCCTGGAGTACAACAACTTCATCCCGGCCGACCCGCTCAAGACTCCGGCCCACATCGCCCCGGTCTGGTACTTCACGCCCTTCTATTCGATGCTGCGCGCCATCACCACTGAGATGATGTACGCGCTGGTGCTGATCGTGGCGCTGGCCGCCGTGTTGGCCATCGTCAAGGGTGGCCTGGGCGGCAAGGGCAAGGCGGCCGTGGCCGTGGGGGCCCTGGTTGGGATCGCCCTGATGCTGGGCATTGACGCCAAGTTCTGGGGCGTGGTGGTGATGGGCGGTTCGGTGATCATCCTGTTCTTCCTGCCCTGGCTGGACCACAGCCCGGTCAAGTCCATCCGATATCGTCCGAGCTGGCACAAATACCTCTACGGCGTGTTCGTGATCGTGTTCCTGATCCTGGGTTATCTGGGCGTGCAGGCACCGTCGCCGATCGGCGAGCGTGTTTCGCAAGTCGGCACCCTGTTCTATTTCGGCTTCTTCCTGCTGATGCCGTGGTGGAGCCGTCTGGGTGAACCCAAGCCGGTTCCCGACCGTGTGACGTTCGAGGCGCATTGAGCCGGGGAGCAAACAACATGAAAAAACTGATTCTTGCCCTCTCCACGTTCTTTGCGCTGAGCGCGGGTGCCCTGGCCGCGGGTGGCGGTATCGCCTGGGACAAGGCCCCGGTGAACACCAGCGACACCGCGTCCCTGCAGAATGGTGCTCGCCTGTTCGTGAACTACTGCCTGAGCTGCCACTCGGCCGCCTACATGCGTTACAACCGCCTGACGGACATCGGCTTCACCGAACAACAGATCAAGGACAACCTGCTGTTCACCAGCGACAAGGTGGGCGACTTGATGAAGGCCGCCATCGATCCGAAGCAGGCCAAGGACTGGTTTGGTACCAACCCGCCGGATCTGACGCTGATCGCCCGCTCGCGCGCGGGCCATGGCGGCACCGGTGCGGACTACCTCTACACCTTCATGCGCACCTTCTACCCAGACGCCAGCAAGGCCACGGGTTGGGACAACCTGGCCTTCCCCAGCGTGGCGATGCCGCATGTGCTGTGGGAACTGCAAGGCCAGCGCAAGCCGGTCTATGAGACCCATCAGGAACACGGCCATGATGTGAAGGTGTTCACGGGCTGGGAACAGATCACACCGGGTACCCTGACCCCGCTGCAATACGACCAGGCCGTGGGCGATCTGGTGAACTTCCTGCAGTGGATGGGTGAGCCCGCTCAGAACACCCGGGTGCGTATCGGTGTCTGGGTGCTGATCTTCCTGTTGGGCTTCACCATCCTGGCCTGGCGTCTCAACGCCGCGTACTGGAAAGACGTCAAGTAAGACGCAGGTCTGAATTTTGCACCAATATGGTGCAAAATTTGCTTTTCGATGAGTGGGTTTGCGATAATGCAGCCCACTCTTTTCGTTTCTGAATTTCCTTCTTTCCCCCATCCCCCCAGGAGCTACCCGCCATGATGGTGCTGTATTCGGGCACGACCTGCCCCTTCTCCCACCGCTGCCGTTTCGTGTTGTTCGAGAAGGGCATGGATTTCGAAATCCGTGACGTGGATCTCTACAACAAGCCCGAGGACATCAATGTCATGAACCCTTATGGCCAGGTGCCCATCCTGGTCGAGCGTGACTTGATCCTGTACGAATCCAACATCATCAACGAGTACATCGACGAGCGCTTCCCGCACCCGCAGCTGATGCCCGGCGACCCGGTGGACCGCGCCCGCGTGCGCCTGTTCCTGCTGAATTTCGAGAAGGAACTGTTCGTCCATGTGTCCACGCTGGAAAACCGCGCGAGCAAGAACAACGAGAAGGCGCTGGAAAAGGCCCGCGGCCACATCCGTGACCGCCTGACCCAGCTGGCCCCCGTGTTCCTGAAGAACAAGTACATGCTGGGCGACAACTTCTCGATGCTGGACGTGGCCATCGCGCCCCTGCTCTGGCGCCTGGATTACTACGGCATTGATCTGTCCAAGAACGCAGCCCCCCTGCTCAAGTACGCCGAACGCATCTTCTCGCGTCCTGCCTACATCGAGGCGCTCACGCCCTCCGAGAAGGTGATGCGCAAGTAAGCGCCTCGCGGGAACCTGGAACAGCGCAGATGAGCCAGAGCACGACGACGGGGTCTCAACCGCCCCAGGCCACGTCCACCCGGCCTTACCTGATCCGAGCCCTCTACGAATGGTGCGCCGACAACGGGCTCACGCCTTACGTGGCGGTGCGGGTCGACGACACCGTGCGTGTGCCGCGTGAGTACGTGAAGGACGGCGAGATCGTGCTCAACATCAGCATGGACGCCACGAGTGCCTTGCAGATTGGCAACGAGTACATCGAGTTCAAGGCCCGTTTCGCTGGCGTGGGGCGCGACATCCTGGTGCCCATCCGGCAGGTCATGGCCATCTATGCCCGCGAGAACGGGCAGGGCATGGCCTTTCCGCTGGAGTCCGCACCCGACGAGGAACGGGCCGAGGAGGCCGGGGACGCGCAGACCATCGCCGCCGAGTCTTCGCCCTCCCATGGCGAAACCCCGGGCAGCGGTGGTGCCGCCATCCTCAGCCTGGCGTCCGATTCGGACGCTGCTGACCACGGTGATGGTTCGGACCCCGAACCTCCTCGGCCGACCACGCCGCCTGCTGGCGGGCGCCCCGCGCTCAAGCGGGTGAAGTAGCGCAGCGGCCATCCGCGGCCGGCTTCCTTGGGCGTGAGGGAATGTCAAGTCCGTGCGCAGACTAGAATGCCAATCACGCAAAGGCACACCCGAGCGAAAGCCGGGGTCGCAAAGCTTCCAGTCTAAAGTTGCCCGCCACGGCGGGTGACCAGGATCGTGGGGCCGCAGTCTCCGCAGCCAACCGCTGACATTCGGTTCTGCCTTCTTTCCCCAGGTGTCGACTTTGTGTAGCCCATCGTCCTGCGATGGAGTCCGTTGACGCGCCCATCCTCGGGCCCTAGGGGTAGCTGAATGAATATCAACAATTTGCGCGTGGCGCAAAAGCTCTGGCTGGTCATCATGGGTCTGCTGACCTTGATCCTGGTGGTCGGCGTCTGGGGCCAGATCGCGGTTCGTTCCGCCACCGACCGGGCCGCGCAAGTCGTGGCGCACTACGAGTCCTCGATCACGACGGCCGTGCGTTGGCAGGGCTTGGCCGAGTTGGCCACGGCCATGACCCTGAGCCGGGCCAAGGTGACCGATGCCGCCTTGCGCGCCGATTTCGAGGCTCGCTCCATCGAGTTGAGCAAGCGCATTTCGCCGGTTCAGGAGGAAATCTCCAAGACCGCGCGCTCCGAACGCGACAAGGCCGTGCTGGCCGAGATCGCCAAGCTGCGGGTCACGGTGCTGGCCAACCGCGATCAGATGAAGAAATTCGAGGAAGCGCAAGACCAAGCCGGTCTGCTGGCCTTCGTCGAAAGCCAGTACCGGCCGACCCAGAGCATCTACCTGGCGACCATCGGCAAGTACATCACCGAACAGCAGGCCCAGCGCGACGAAGCCCGCGCCGAGCTGGAGGCGCAACACCAGCGCCTGCTCATGATCAGCGGCGTGGGTGTGCTGGTGGTGTTGGCGCTGAGCGTGGGGCTGATCCGCTGGCTGGTGTTGTCCATCACCAAGCCGCTGGACAGCGCGGTCAGCGTCGCGCAGGCCATCGCCCAGGGTGACCTGACCCAATCCCTCAAGACGCGCCGCAAGGATGAATTTGGCCTGCTGCTGCAGGCCCTGGCCGACATGAACGAGCGGCTGCGCCAGCTGGTGTCCAAGGTGCGTGCCGGCGTGGAGTCGGTGTCCAACGCCTCGGACGAGATCGCCAGCGGCAACCAGGACCTGTCCGCGCGCACCGAGCAGACCGCCGCCAATCTGGAAGAAACCGCCGCCAGCATCGAGCAACTGACCAGCACCGTGGCCCAGTCCGCCGACACGGCGCGCCAGGCCAACCAACTCGTGACCTCGGCGGCCGGCTCGGCCGCGCGCGGTGGCGAGGTGATGGACCAGGTGGTGCAGAGCATGCAGCAGATCAGCGAGTCGTCCAAGAAGATCAACGACATCATCAGCGTGATCGACGGCATCGCCTTCCAGACCAATATCCTCGCCCTTAACGCGGCGGTGGAAGCCGCGCGCGCGGGTGAACAAGGCCGGGGGTTCGCGGTGGTGGCCAGCGAGGTGCGCAGTCTGGCGGGCCGCAGCGCTGACGCGGCCAAGGAAATCAAGACCTTGATTGGGGCCTCGGTCGCGACCGTCGCGACGGGTTCGACCCAGGTCGAGCAGGCTGGCATGGCCATGGACGAGATCGTGACGAACGTCAAGCGCGTGTCGGACCTGATCGGTGAGATCACCAGCTCCGCCGAGGAGCAGCGCGACGGCATCAAGCAAGTCAACCAGGCCATCACCACCCTGGACCAGATGACGCAGCAGAACGCCTCCTTGGTGGAGGAGTCGGCCGCCGCGGCTTCCGGCCTGCGGGACCAGGCCTTGCGTCTGGCGCAGGTGGTCGCGGTGTTCAACGTGGGGACCGGCGTCCCCATGGCGGCGCAGATCGCGGCCCGGCCCTTGGCCTCATCCGCCGCGCCGGCTCCCGCGCCCGCCTTGTCGGCTCAACCCAAGCCTGCTGCGTCCCGTCCGGCGGCCACGCCACCGCGCCTCACCTCCACCCTGGCCTCGGCAAGCAAGCCCAAGCCGGTGACGGCGAACGGCAAGGGCGACGACGGGGATTGGGGCGTGTTCTGATTTCCTGGAGGATGGGGCAATCCGCCGCCGGTTTTAGGCAAGGCAAGAGGTGGGGACGTTCCTAGAGTGTGGGCTCTCATCCATCACTCCCGGAAAGGCTCCCGCCATGGAAACCCGCCATCTCCGTCCTCGCCCGATACGAGGACTCCTGTGCACCGTCACCCTGTTTGTCGGGGTTGGGGCCCTGCATGCGCAGGCCTCGCCCGCTGGTGCGCCGCCCAGCCCGGACCCGCGTTACGAGCGCGGTCTGCAGGTTCTGCGTGAGCTCAACCAGGGCCAGACGCAGCCGGTGTTCGAAGCCATGCGGCGCGAATTCCCCTTCCTGGCCGACAGCACCGCCTCCTACGCGCTCGGCGACGTGTGGGGCCGGCAGGTGCTGGACCCCAAGACCCGCCAACTGGCCGCGATGGCCGCGTTCGCGTCCCTGGGGCTGCGCAGCTTCTTCAAGACCCACGCGGGGTATGCGCTCAACCTCGGCGCCACGCCGGAGGAACTGAAGGAAATCGTCTACCTGGTCACGGTCCCCGCCGGTTTTCCGAGAGCCATCGAGGCCTCGCAGACCCTGCAGGAGCTGTTCGCCGAGCGGGGCCTGAACCCGGCGGGAGGCCGCCGATGAAAACGCTGCTGCCCATGACCATGCTGGCTTCCAGCGCTGTGCTGGCCGACACCGTGCCCGCCAGGCTGCCCCCCGCGGTGCAGGTGGCTGGCCAGCCCGGGCCGAACCGTCATGATGATCCAACCAGCCATCCCTATCTGGGCATGTGGGTGACCGAGGACGGATACATCCGCCACGAGCTTCTGCCCAACGGGCGGTACGACGAACAGCGTGGTAGCCGCAAGAGCGCGTACCAGGGGCGCTACTGGGTCCTGGGTGACCGCATCTGGTACCTGGACGACACGGGCTTCACCGCCGATGGCCAGTTCCGTGGCGACGTGTTCCTCCATGGTGGGTATGTCTTCCGGCGCGTGCCGGCGGGCCGGACGCCTTGAACCACGGGCGGGGCGTCGCCAAACGCGTCGCCCCGTGCGCCGATGCCGCCCATAGCCCCTCCACGCGGACGGTCAGCGGCATCGGCATGACCCATCAAGCAGGGCTGCGCGTGGGGCGCACCACCACCTCGCTCACAGACACTTCGCGTGGCTGGGCGATGGCGTAGGCGATGGCCTGCGCGATCGCCTCGGGTTCGATCGTCACGGCCCGGAAATCGCGCATGGCGGCGGCGGCATCCGCATCCGTGATGCTGTCGGCCAGCTCCGAGCGGATCGTGCCGGGCGAAATCGTTGTGACGCGGATGTCGCCATCGAGCTCCTCCTGGCGCAAGGCCTCGCAGATGGCCCAGACCGCGAACTTCGAACCGCAGTACACCGCTGCGCCCGGGAAGGCGTGGTGCGCGCCGATCGAGGCCACGCTGATGAGATGCCCCATGCCCTGCGCCTTCATGCGCGGTAGCGCGGCGGCGATGCCGTACAGAACGCCCTTGACGTTGATGTCGATGGTGTCCTCCCATTCGTCCACCTTGCCCACGCTCAGCTTGGACAGCGGCATCACGCCCGCGTTGTTGATCAACACGTCGATGCGCCCGTAGGTGCTGACGGCGAGGTCCACGAAGTTCTGCACCGACGCGCGCTGCCGCACGTCCAGCGCCACCGTGAGCACCTGCGCACCGTGTTGCCGCAGGCTGCCGGCCAGTTCGTCCAGCCTGTCCATGCGCCGCGCGCCGATGACAAGCCGGGCGCCCATGCCCGCCAACACCTGGGCGGTGGCCATGCCGATGCCGCTGCTCGCGCCCGTGATGGCGATCACCTGGTCCTTGATTGCTTCCATGTCTTGTTTCTCCTGGGGTTGCAAAGAGGCACGACCGTGTGCCTCTCCTCCAGGCCAGTGTGCGCAGCACCCGCCCGCTAGCTTTGCCGTTTCCTCCTCGAAGCTTGCCCATAGCTCCGCATCCCCGCGCGGGTCCGTGACAAGGCGCCTTGGCCTTGCCTGATCCTCCAGATTCCTTGCCCGATCTTGTGGGGCTGATCGGGTGCGCTCGAATCTGGGCGATCGATCTTCTATAGTCAGCGCATGGCCCACGTCGACCTTGCCACCCCATCCGCCTTCGGCATGACCGCGGACCTGTCCTCGCGCCTCGACGCCTTGCGCGCCTTGGTGGACGCGCAGGCCCGCGTGGACGGTTTCACGCCCACGGCGGTCAGCGGCCTCCAGTTCATCCGCGCCAGCGCGCCCAGCCAACCGTTGAACGTGATGTACCGCCCTGCGCTATGCATCTTGCTGGGCGGGCGCAAACGGGTCTTCCTGAGCGACCAGGTGACGGAGTACAGCGAAAGCTGCCACCTCGTCATCTCGCAGGACCTGCCCGTGGTGGGGCAGGTGGTGCAGGCCTCACCGCGCGAGCCCTACCTCAGCCTGCACCTGCGCATTGAACACTCGGACGTCAGCCAGATCCTCCTGGACCATGGCCTGCCCCCGGAGCCGCCCAATGCCACCACGGACGCAGCGCGGGGCCTGTACACCGAACCCTCATCGCCAGCACTGATGGACGCGGTGCTGCGCCTGGTGCACCTGCTGCAGACGCCGCGCGACATCGCGGCGCTCGCGCCCCTGATCCGGCGCGAGATTGTCTACCGGCTCTTGTCCTCGCCCAACGGGTGGCGCATGGCGCGCACCGCCAAGGCCGATTGCAGCGACCAGCGCATCGCGCGGGTCATCGCGGTGCTGCAGGCCCGCTTCCGCGAATCCATCGGCGTGAACGAGCTGGCCGACATCGCGCACCTCAGCGCCTCGGCCCTGCATTTCCACTTCAAGGCCGTCACCTCGTTCACGCCGCTGCAGTACGTGAAGCAGCTGCGCCTGCAGGAAGCCCGCAGGCTGATGCTGGGTGCCACCGACCGGGACGCGGCTTCCATCGCCTTCGAGATCGGCTACGAAAGCCCCTCGCAATTCAACCGCGAATACGCCCGCATGTTCGGCGCACCGCCGGTGCGCGACCGGCAGCGCATGCTGGAATCAGGCGTACCGCTGGGCTTTCTTTAGAAGGGTGCCGAGGGCTCAGGGGCGCGTGCGCTCTTGAGCCGCCGGGCCGTCCGCAGGAAATCCATCACGATGCGCTGATCGTCGAGATGCGCCTTCCCATCCGGCGCATGGAACTCGGGATGCCACTGCACTCCCGCGATGTAGCTCTCACCTTCCTTGCGGATGGCCTCCACGATGCCGTCCTCAGGGCAGACCGCCTCCACCACGAAACCCGGCGCGACCTGCTTGATGGCTTGGTGATGGATGCTGTTGACCCTGCCGTGCGACATATGGGGGTACAGGGCCTGCAGGCGCGTGCCAGCCTTCAGTTCGATCTCATGTGCGTTCTGGTCATAGATGTCTCGGCGGACATGGTCCAGGGCGTCTGGAACCTGCGTCTCGATGTCCTGCCACAGCGTGCCGCCAAACGCCACGTTCAGGATCTGCAGACCGCGACAGATACCAAACACCGGTTTTCTGGCCTGCACGAAGGCGTGGATCAGGGCGATTTCATACTGGTCTCGCACCAGGTCCCCGTGGCACTGCGCATTGATGGGCGTCTCACCATAACTTTCAGGCGCGACATCGTTGCCGCCCTGGAGCACCAGGGCATCCAGTGACTCGGCGTAGTGTGAAAGATTCAGCTCGCTGGGCCGGACCAGGCTACGCTCATCGACGGCCGGCACCATCACCGGCAGCGCGCCGCAGCGCATCAGCATCTGGGCCACCGACTGCTCCATGTAATGCAAGGTCTTGGTCCAGACACCGCCCAGGTCCAGCACCGGGGTGGCGGGGTAGTAGATGCGAGCGGAAACGCCCACGAGCAGCGAAGGGGTCAGGAAAGGCATGGTATGAGGCGGAGATTCGAGGCACGCTGGAAGCTGGGCTCTGGCGTGCGCGGTTCTTTGAACCTTCGCATGGTTGCGGGCGAGCGTCAAGCGTTCGGGCAAGTGCCCATACGTCCGGCCAGATGAATCAGTCACTCACAGCCTAGCAACTGTCGGAAGAATAGTGAACACGTTCATCCCTGCTTCCCCGTGCGGTGCGCAGGGACTGTCAGAAACAACAACGGGTTGCGGCATTCCTGCAGCAACCCGTTGAAAACTTGGCGGAGAGGGTGGGATTCGAACCCACGGTAGGCTTGCGCCTACGCCTGATTTCGAGTCAGGTACATTCGACCACTCTGCCACCTCTCCGGCTTTAGACGCATGTGTCGAAGCGCCGGATTGTAGCAGCACCGCACCGGCTTTTCCGCCACGCCCCGACCCCGGGGTGTTTCTCTTGCCGCGTTCGCTTCTGCCTTATGCCTCGGCAGCCTCGCGCAGCAGGCGCAGGGCGGCGTGCAGGGCCTGGGCGTCGGTGGGCGCGGGCAGTTGCGCCAGCGCCGCATCGTCGGCCTGCAGGGCCTTGATGGCCGCGCCTGCGTCCTTGGGGCTGGCGTAACCCGCGCTTTGCAGCAGCAGCTGGCCTTGGGCGCCGACGACCTTGAAATAGAACTGGCCGTCGGCTTCGCGGTATTGCTTGAAGCTGGGCAGCGCGGCCTTGGTCGCCTTGCTTTTCTTGTCCGTGGCTTGTGCGCGCAGGTCGCGCAGGCCCACTGCGTGGCGCAGCTTGGCGGTGAAGGGCGTGGCGATGCGGCGGGCCTTGGCCGCGCCAGCCTTCAGCATGTCTTCCAGTCGCTCGGGGTGGTCGATGAGCGATTGGTAGGTTTCACGCATGGGCGCAATTTCGCGGTCGATGCGTTCGAACAGCAGTTCCTTGGCCTGGCCCCAGGCGATGCCCTCCGCAAAGGCATTGCGCAGTTGCGCCGTTTCCTCGGGCGTGGCGAAGGCTTCGTAGATCTGGAACAGGGCGGAGCCCTCGGTGTCCTTGGGCTCGCCGGGCGCGCGTGAATCGGTCTTGATGCCGGCGATGAGTTTCTTCAACTGATCGCGCGGTGTGAACAGCGGAATCGTGTTGTCGTAGCTCTTGCTCATCTTGCGCCCGTCCAGGCCGGGCAGCGTGGCCACGCTTTCCTCGATCTGCGCCTCGGGCAGGGTGAAGTGTTCGCCGTAGAGGTGGTTGAAGCTGGCGGCGATGTCGCGCGCCATTTCGATGTGCTGGATCTGGTCACGTCCCACGGGTACGCGGTGGGCGTTGAACATCAGGATGTCCGCCGCCATCAGCACGGGGTACATGAAGAGACCGGCCGAGACGCCGGCGTCCTCGTCTTCGTCCAGGTCCGCGGCACCTGCCACTGCCCTTTTCTCGCGGTTCTTGTCCACCGCAGCCTTGTAGGCATGCGCGCGGTTGAGCAGTCCCTTGCCGCAGACGCAGGTGAGGAACCAGGTGAGTTCCGGGATTTCGGGGATGTCACTCTGGCGGTAGAAGGTCACGCGCTCCGGGTCCAGGCCCGCCGCGATCCAGGTCGCGGCGATTTCCAGCGTGCTGCGCTGCACGCGGGCCGGGTCACCGCCGGTCTTGATGAGGGCGTGGTAGTCGGCCAGGAAGTAAAAGCCTTCCATACCCGCCGTGCGGCTGGCGATGACAGTGGGGCGGATGGCGCCAACGTAGTTGCCCAGGTGCGGCGTGCCTGAGGTGGTGATGCCGGTGAGGACGCGCAAGGGCTCGGCGCGTGGTGTCTCATTGCTCATGTCGCGGGTATCGTCAGGGTTCGTCAGAGGGTTAGCGCAGCAGGTAGGCGAAGGGCGTCAGCAGCACGTCCAGCAAGTCGTAGGTCAGGCGCATCACGGGTTGCATCCAGTACGTGCTGACTACGCCCAGGATGACCAGGCCCAGCACGATGAAGAAGCCCCAGGGCTCGACGCGCGCCAGCCAGTAGGCCTGCTTGTTAGGTAGCAGGCCGACCAGCACTCGACCGCCGTCCAGGGGCGGCAGCGGGAAAAGGTTGAAGGCGAACATCACCACGTTGACCAGCACGCCCGCGCGGCACATCTCGAGGAAGAAACGTTCGCTGGCCTGGGTGTTCAGGCCCAGGGCGATCAGCACGAACAGCAAGATGGCCCAGAGCAGGGCCTGCAGCAGGTTGGCGCCCGGCCCGGCCAGTGCGACCCAGACCATGTCGCGCTTGGGATGGCGCAGACGGTCGAAGCGCACCGGCACGGGCTTGGCGTAACCGAAGACGAAGGCACCCGCGGTCGCGAAGTAGATCAACACCGGCATCAGCAAGGTGCCGAGCGGGTCGATGTGCTTGATCGGGTTGAGCGTCATGCGCCCGAGCATCCAGGCGGTGTCGTCGCCGAAGCGCTTGGCCGCGTAGCCGTGGGCCGCTTCGTGCACCGTGATGGCGAAGATCACGGGCAGGGCGTAGATGAGGACAGTTTGAATCAGGTTGTTGAAATCCACGGGGGGATTGTCTCATTCCCGCAATGCCTGAATCTTGCGGGGTTGGGGCTTGCCTTGCTGCGTTGGTGAAGTCAGGGGTTGGGCTTTGGCTGGGGGCGGCAGGCGCGCGGGGCAGGGAACCGCTCCCCATGAGATTGGCTGCGCAAATCAGAAATCGTCGGGATTCCCTGCCCCGCGCGCCTGTCACAGGCCTGGTGTGCAAGTGCGGGTCGTCCATGGTGGCACGTGCTAGCCGGTCGATTCCAGCGAGGTGCGGGTGGGCGACCGCGCCGCCGATTTTGATTTGCGCAGCTAATCTCATGAGGCGGACGGTTGCCCGCCCGAGCCTCGCGAGGCGCGCCAACCCTCATCTGTCAATGCTGAGTGAAACAAGAGAGCAGCGCGAAGTTCACAACCCCAGCACCGCCGGATCGCCCCGCCCACGCCGGATGATTTCGGGCTCGTCGCCAGTGAGGTCGATCACCGTGGTCGGCTCCAGCGGGCAGGCCCCGGCGTCGATCACGGCGGCCAGTTCGTGCTGGTAACGCGCGCGGATCTCCTCGGCGTCGTTCAGCGGCTCGGTCTCGCCGGCCGGGATCAGCGTGGTCGCCAGCAAGGGCGCGTCATGCAGCGTCAGCAGTTCCTGCAGCACCTTGTGGTCCGGCACGCGCAAACCGATGGTCTTGCGCGCCGGGTGGCTCAGGCGGCGTGGCACTTCCTTGCTGGCTTCGAGGATGAAGGCCCAGGGCCCTGGCGTCGCGGCCTTGAGCAGGCGGTACTGGCGGTTGTCCACGCGCGCGTAGTTCGCCAGTTCCGACAAGTCGCGGCATAGGAGCGTCAGGTGGTGCTTGTCGTCGATGCGCCGAATCGCGCGCAGGCGTTCGGCGGCGGCCTTGTCGTCGAGGTGGCAGACCAGGGCGTAACAGGAGTCGGTGGGCACGGCCAGCACCTGGCCAGACGCAAGCAGGGCGACCGCCTGCTTGAGCAGGCGCTGCTGTGGGTTCTCGGGGTGGAGTTCGAAAAACTGGGCCATGGATGGTGGGGCTGCGGTGCGTAGAGGGTCCGGTTCAAACTTCCATCGGCTCGCGCAGCGCGCTGTTCTGGAAATCCTTGGAACGCTGCGGCGGTTTTTCGCGCAGCGCCAGCCAGGCGCTGGCGGCGCCGCACGTGGCGATCATCAGCATGCCCAGCAAGCCCCAGCCGTCTGCGAAGTGGCCGAAGACGAGCCAGCCCGCGAACATGGCGAAGGCGATCTGCACATACATCAGGGGCATCAGCGTGGACGCGGGCGCGCGCCGATAGGCCTGGATGAGCGCGAAGTGGCCGATGGTGCCCGTCAGCCCCATCAAGACCAGCGCGCCCCATTCGGGCAGGGTCTGCGGCGTGACCCAGATGAAGGGCAGGGCCAGCGAGGCCAGGAGGGCGCCGACCCAGCCGGTGTAGAAGTGCATGGTCACGGCGTCCTCGGTTTTCACCATCTTGCCGGTCAGGAGCTGGAAGGCCGAATGCGTGCCGACCTGGATCAAGGGCAGCAAGACATGCCAGCCGAACAGGTCACCACCGGGGCGGATGATGATGAGCGTGCCGATGAAACCGCCCGCCACCAGCGTCCAGCGCAGGCGCGAGACATATTCACCCAAAAGCGTGGCCGCCAGCAACGTGACCACCAGGGGCGCGATCATGGCGATGGCGGTGAATTCCCCCACGGGCATGTACTTCACACTGAGGAATGTCAGCAGGCTGGTGACCGCGAGCAGGGCACCGCGCAGCACATGCAGGCCGGGATGCCGCGTGTGGAAGATGGCGCGGCCCCGCTGGGGCAGCATCACGACCGTGGTCAGCACGGCCTGGAAGATGTAGCGGAACCACAGGCCCAGCAGCACGGGCAGGGTGAGGGCGACGATCTTGGCCGAGGTGTCCAACGTGGCGAAGCAGGCCAGCGCGGCCAGCGCCAGCAGCATGCCGCCGACCGTGTTGCGGCGGGCAAGAAAAGAGGTCATGGAAAGAGGGGGTCAGTGGTGGATGCGCTCGGTCAGCAATTCCCAGACGGGCGTGAGCTGGCCAGGCAGGTAGGGCAGGGCGCCCAGATCAATGCGGGATTCGTCGGGGCTGTGGAAATCGCTGCCCCGCGAGGCGGCCAGGCCGAATTCCTGGGCCATGTCGGCGTACTTGCCGTATTCGCTGGGCAGGTGGCTGCCCGTCACGACTTCGACACCCGCGCCGCCATGTTGCTTGAATTCGGAGAACAGGGCGTACTCCTCGTTGGGGGTGAATTTGTAGCGCCCCGGGTGGGCGATGACGGCCGCGCCGCCGGCGTCGGTGATCCAGCCCACGGCGTCGCTCAGCGAGGCCCAGCGGTGCGGGATGTAACCCGGCTTGCCCTCTGTCAGGTAACGACGGAAGACTTCGTTGGTGTCCGCGCAGACGCCGGCTTCCACCAGATAGCGTGCGAAATGCGTGCGCGAGATGAGTTCCGGATTGCCCACGTACTTCAACGCACCCTCGTAGGCGCCCGGAATGCCGGCCTGTGCCAGCTGCGCGCTCATTTCGCGGGCCCGTTCGCCGCGTCCGCCACGGGTCTGGCGCAATCCTTCGACCAGACGGCTGTCCGCCGCGTCGAAACCCAGGCCGACGATGTGCACGGTCTGGCCGGCGAAGGTGATGGAGATTTCCACGCCCGTCAGATAGGGCAGGTCTTCGGCGCGGGCCGCCTCCAGGGCGCGCTGCTGGCCACTGACTTCATCGTGGTCGGTCAGGGCCCACAACTCCACGCCCGCCGATTTGGCCCGCCGTGCCAAGGCCTCCGGGCTGAGGGTGCCGTCGGAGGCCACGGAATGGCAATGAAGATCGGCATTCAGATAGGAGGCCATGGCGAGATTCTAGAGGGCAGACCCCGTCCGCTTGGCAGCAGGGTTGAGTTACAGATTTCAGGCGGCGCGTCGAAATCAGAGTAGACAGGAGCAAAGGGATGAAAAAGCCCTGCCTGGGCGCCACCGCACACGATGGGGCGGCGCACGGCGGGCTGCTCATAGAAATTGACAACCCATGCCTGCAAGTCAATAAATTCCAACCAAGAGAGCAAGGCTCATGAAATTCTTCGACGACCTGCGCGTGGCCCACAAACTGTGGGCCACCGTGCTGTTATTGATACTGTCCCTGTTGACGCTGTCGGTGGTGACGCTGCTGCGCTTCGAGCATTTGGCCGACAGCGCGCTGCAACAAGTGCGCACGGCCGAGGGCCGCATCACCATCGCCACGCACTGGCGTGACCGGGCGGAAAGCGCCATGGACATGTCCATGGGGCGCATGGTGTCCGCCGATCCAACCCTGACGCAGATCCTGAGCGACAAGGTGGCCGCCATCACGGCCAGCCTGAATCCTGTGCAGGAAAAGATCAACAAGGAAGTTGACACACCCGAGGAGAAAGCAGCGCTGGAGGCGGTGGCGGCCATACGCGCCGAAGTCCGTGGCCTGTCGCCCAAGATCAACGAAATGATCAACCAGGGCGCCGACATGGCCGCTCGACAGGCTTTCGTGGAGAAGGAATACAAGCCGCGCGCCGCCGCCTACATCGGCGCGATCAACAAGTTTGTCCAGGTCCAGGAAAAGAGCCGCGACGCCGCCGTGGCCGAGGCTGAGGCGGCGCAGACGCGACTGCTGATCATTGCCTTCGTCTGCGCGGCCGTGATCGTCGTGCTTGGCATCTTGCTTGCGATGTACCTGATCAGCGCCATCACCAAGCCGCTGGCGCATGCGGTCAAGGTGACGGAGGCAATCGCCAGCGGGGATCTGACCGTCACGGTCATCGTCCGGCGCACCGACGAATTCGGCAACCTCCTGCGCGCCACCGCCACCATGGCCGAGCGCCTGCGCGGCCTGATCGCCGAAGTGCGGTCCAGCGTGGAATCGGTCAGCGCGGCCTCGGGTGAAATCGCCAGTGGCAACACCGACCTGTCCGCCCGCACCGAGCAGATGGCGGCCAATCTGGAGCAGACCGCAGCCAGTCTGCAGGAGTTCACCTCCACCGTGGGGCAATCGGCCGACACCGCCACCCAGGCCAATCAATTGGCCTCCAAGGCAGCAGTTTCGGCCCAGGAAGGCGGCAATGTGGTGCAGCAGGTGATCCAAAGCATGAAGCTGATCACCGACGCGTCGACCAAGATCAACGACATCATCGGCGTGATCGACGGCATCGCCTTCCAGACCAATATCCTGGCGCTGAACGCGGCGGTGGAGGCAGCGCGCGCGGGCGAACAGGGGCGGGGTTTCGCGGTGGTGGCGGGCGAGGTGCGCAGCCTCGCGCAGCGCAGCGCCGAGGCCGCCAAGGAAATCAAGGGCCTGATCGGCAACTCGGTGGACGCGGTGCAGATGGGTTCGATCCAGGTGGCGCAGGCCGGCAAGAGCATGGAGGAGATCGTCTCTGGCGTGCGGCGGGTGTCCGACCTGATCGGCGAAATCACCGCCGCCGCCGCCGAGCAGCGCGATGGCATCAAGCAGGTGAACCAGGCCGTCACCAACCTGGACCAGGTCACGCAGCAGAACGCGGCGCTGGTGGAGGAGTCCGGCGCGGCTGCCGCGTCCCTGCGTGATCAGGCGCGACGCCTGGCCGAAGTGGTGGCGGTGTTCCAGGTTCAGCAGCAGGCTGCCGAGGCGCCGCAAGTGACACCGAAGGCGCCTGCGGCCGCTTTGTCTGGGGCCAAGCCGAAACCGGTCGCGACATCCGCACCCACCCAACGCGCGCCGGCCCGGCAGTTGGGCCACGGCGGCGCTGGCAAGGTGGAAGAGAAGGACGGCTGGGGCCTGTTCTGAGTGAAACGGCCCTTCACCCGCACGCCGCATGCATCATAGGTGGCCAGACCTGGGTGCGGTTGCGGCCCTGCCGTTTCGCCGCGTACAAGGCCTGGTCGGCGCAACTGATCAGGGCCTCTCCCTGGTCAGCATGCAGCGGGAAGGCCGCGACGCCGCAGGACAGGGTGACAGTCAGCGGGGGCGTATCCTTGCCGCTCACGCGCAAGGGCGTCTGGCAGAAGGCCGTGCGCAACGCCTCGGCGCGCTGGGTCGCGGTGTCCAGCGAGATGTCGGGCAGCAGCAGCAGGAATTCCTCGCCGCCATACCGGAACACCATGTCCTGCGCGCGCACATGGCGTTGCATCAGCTGGGCCAGGTTCTGCAGCACGAGATCGCCAACGGCATGGCCTCGGGTGTCGTTGATGCACTTGAAGTGATCGACATCCACCAGCAGCACGGCCAGCGAGGAGCGTGCGGCGCGGCAACGCGCCAGCTCAGGTTCGAGCACCTCGCCCAGATGGCGGCGGTTGTACAGGCCGGTGAGCGGATCCCGCACGGCCTGTTCCCGCAACCGGGCTTGCAGGGCATTGATCTTCTGGTATTGCTCGCGCAGTTTCAGATTGCTTTTGCGCCAGGCCAGGGCCCGCTGGTGGCCGGTGTGCCCGAAGGCGACCAAGTAGAGGGTGAGCGCCACCATGGACAGCACCGTGGCCGCGACCCCGGTGTGCGGGTTCAGTGGGTAATGCAGGCCGCTGAACCAGACCACCGCGGCGCCGAGGCCCATGGCCCCGACCAGCCGGGGCACGCCTGCGTGCCCGCCGTAGAAAGCGACGAAATTGATGTTGTTGCAGGCGAACAGCACGAAGCTGAGCCAGGTTGGAAAGCCCAGGCCCGCCGCCCAGGCTCCGCTGGCCGCGCAGTCCAGCAGCAGGTGCGGCATTTCCGCGCGCAACTGGTCGCGTGCGGTGCGCGCGCGCCAGTACAGCAGATGCGGGTAAATGTAGAACTGTGTGATCAGCAGGGCCCAGAGCCAGAGGGGGGCATCGATGTCGATCAGGTGCGCGCCCAGGGGCAGGCCCAGCAGGGCGCAGACGAAGAACCGATTGGAATAGTTCATGCGCACCAGCCAATGCGCGCGCGCCCGCTCCGTGGGCGGTTGCGATCTGGGGCGGGCAGCTGCGGGGGGCGACATGGCGGTCAGATCAGGGGCGCAGTCGGCCAACGCCTGGTTCGCCGGGCGGGGAAGCTCCCTCATCAGGTGGGTCGGCGAGTGGAGGTTCATGAAGTGCCGGATGACGCGCAAATCCGAACACTCTAAATTTGAAGGCGGGCGGGGTCCATCCCAGCAATGGGGGAAGGGCATACCCGTCTGGCCGAATCCGCAGCGCCGGTGGAGGCTGGACCCGTGGCGGGCTAGAGTTCGGCGCCTTCGATCAGGAAACGCAGTCGTCGCACACCCTGCCATTCATCGGCTTCCAGGCGAAACGCCAGCTTGACCCGCTTGCGTGCGGGGGGCAGGGGTTCGGCGCGACCGAACCAGATGCCGTCCACCGGCTGGCCCTGGTGCCGCAGCTTGAGCGCCAAGTGCTTCTCGGCCACCAGGCGTTGCGAAAGCACTTCCACCTCCTCGCCGAAGGTGGGCGGCGCGAAACCCTGGCCCCAGACCTCGCGGGCCAGGGCGTCCACGATGTCCGTGCGGCGGTATTCGGGTGGCAGCGCGCCGTCGGTCTCGATGCGGCGTGTCAGGGTGGCGGCGTCCAGCCATTCCCGGGCGACTTCGTCCAAGGCCCGCTCGAACACCTCGAAATGTGACTGGGCGATGGTGCAGCCCGCCGCCATGGCGTGTCCACCAAAGCGCAGCAGCACGCCGGGATGGCGCTTGGACACCAAGTCCAGCGCGTCGCGCAGGTGAAAACCGGGGATGGAGCGGCCCGAACCCTTCAGCTCGCCCTCGTGCCCCGGTGCCCGGCTGGCCGCGAAGACGAAGCTGGGGCGGTGCAGCTTGTCCTTGAGTCGCGCGGCGACGATGCCGACCACGCCCTCGTGGAAATCGGGGTCGTAGACACAGAGTGCGCTGGGTGCTTCTTTCTCAGGATCGTAAAGCTGTTCGACGATGTCCATCGCTTGCGCCCGCATGTCGCCCTCGATTTCGCGCCGTTCGCGGTTGATGCCGTCGAGCAGGCGAGCGAGTTCGTCGGCGCGGCTGGCGTCGTCGGTCAGCAGCAGCTCGATGCCCAGCGTCATGTCGGCCAGCCGGCCCGCCGCGTTGATGCGCGGGCCGAGCGCGAACCCGAAGTCAAAGGCGCTGGCGCGCGTGGGGTCGCGGCTGGCGATCTGGAACAGCGCCCGCAGGCCCTCGGGCATGGACTGGGCGCGGATGCGTTTGAGGCCTTGCGCGACCAGGCGGCGGTTGTTGGCGTCGAGCTTCACCACATCGGCCACGGTGCCAAGCGCGACCAGGGGCAGCAGGGCGTCGAGCTTGGGCTGCGTGGCCGGATCCAGCACACCGCGGGCGCGCAGCTCCGCGCGCAGCGCCAGCAGCACGTAGAACATCACCCCCACGCCCGCCATGTGCTTGCTCTCGAACGTGCAACCAGGCTGGTTGGGGTTCACGATGACATCGGCCTGCGGCAATTCAGCGCCGGGCAGGTGGTGGTCCGTCACCAGCACCTGCATGCCAAGTTCGCGCGCCAGCGCCACGCCGTCCACGCTGGCAATGCCGTTGTCCACGGTGATCAGCAGGTCCGCGCCACTGTCCTTCACGCGCCGGCTGATCGGGGGTGTGAGGCCGTAGCCGTCCACCACCCGGTCAGGCACGAGGTAATGCACATGCCGCGCGCCCAGCATGCGCAAGCCGCGGATGCCCACGGCGCAGGCGGTGGCGCCGTCGCAGTCGTAGTCGGCCACGATGCAGAGCTTGTGGTCCCGCTGGATCGCATCGGCCAGCAGCGTGGCGGCTTCGGTCGCACCCTTGAGCGTGGCGGGCGGCAGCAGGCGGGCCAATGTGTCGTCCAGTTCTTCCCTGTCGCGCACGCCCCGGGCGGCGTAGAGACGCGCCAGCAAGGGATGCACGCCGGCCTGTTCCAGGGCCCAGGCCGTGCGCGGCGGGACATCACGGGTGACGATCTTCATGCGGGAACCAGCAGTTCGGCGAGGGCCTCATTCTGCAGGCCCGGGCGGATGCGCTGGCGCAGGCGGCGCCAGAAGCCGTTCGAGCTTGGCTCGGTGCTGTCCGAGGTCGCGAGCATGTGCAGGCCGCAGAGCACGAGCTGGGTCGGGGCTTGCGTCGTCCGAGGCTGGGCGTCCTGGGGTCCGGTGGGCTCGGTCAGCGTGAGGGCCAGCTGCGCGTCGAGTGCTCGCCAGGCCTCGGCCCAGGCCCGCCAGTCGCCCAAGGCGTAGCCCTGCAGCGCGGGGGCGACCAGGCTGTCCAGCACGGTCCAGGTGATCTGCGGCGTGGGCACGGCGGCCAGCTTTCCGCCGCCGTGCAACCAGAAGGAGTTGACGGACGGCAGGCCGCGCGCTTCGCGCGCGTCGTTGACCGGGTGGGTGTAGAGCAGCATCTGCATCTCGTTTTGCAGCCGTCGCAACAGCGGCGCGGCGGGTGAGGCGGTCGGCAACCAGGGCGCCACGTCGCCGCCCAGGGCCAGCACGCGCTCGGGCGCGGGGCTGCGCAGCCCACGCAGTGCATCGCCGCGCACCAGCCATAACCCGGGACGGTCGATGTGCAGGCTGAGGCCATCCTCCGCGAAATACGCTTGCATGGCGGCGCACAAGGCCTGGGCCTCGGCCTCGTCCAGCCGCAACTGGTCGGGGTCGCTCAGGCGCACCTGGGACTGGCCCACACCTTGCGGCAGCACCCAGTGCGCGGGGGTCATAAAGGCCCAGGCGGCCGTGTCGGCCTCGGGCAGGCGCAAGGCATGTGCGCGCAATGCGGCCCAGGGCGGGACCAGCGGGTCCAGACCCAGGGCCTGGGCTAGCATGGCTTCGTGTGCGCTGGTCACACCGTTCGCGTCGAGCCTTCGGGTTTGCAGGGGAGCCCGGTCCAGAAGGCCTTGCAGCGAGGGCAGCCAGCGGCCACCAGCGCGTGAGGACGCGCCGCCGTTCTTGAATACGGCTTGGAGCGCCGCCCGGGCCGCGGGCGCGGCCTCGGCGTCGTCCACCAGGGCATGGGGAATCAGGAGGTGCGAAAAAGGCATGGGCAGGATTGTCCTGTACAGTCCCACCGCTTCGAGCAATCCGGAAAAGAACCGACGGGACCTGCATGGAATGGCCTTATGAACTCAGCCTGGGCTGGCGCTACACGCGTGCCGGTCGGGCGACCCGGCGCAACGGCTTCATCTCCTTCATATCAGGCGTGTCCATGCTGGGCATCGCGCTCGGGGTGGCGGCGCTGATCATCGTGCTGTCGGTGATGAATGGTTTCCAGAAGGAAGTGCGCGACCGCATGCTGGGTGTCGTCTCGCATATCGAGATCCATTCCGCCGACGGCCTGGCCCTGCAAGACGCCGACCGCACGCTGGACCTGGTGCGCCAGCACCCGGAAGTCGTCGGTGCCGCGCCCTTCATCAGCTCGCAGGCCCTGCTGGCGCGCGGCGAGGACATGAAGGGTGCGTTGCTGCGCGGCATCGTGCCCGGATTGGAGGGGCAGGTGACCGACCTGGCCGCGGGTCTGCAGCAGGATTTGTTGCAACGCCTGGTGCCTGGCGAGTTCGGCATCGTGCTCGGGCGCGAGCTGGCGCGGCAACTGGGTGTGCGCGTGGGCGACCCGGTGACGCTGATCGCACCCAGTGGCCAGATCACGCCCGCTGGCGTGCTGCCGCGCATGAAGCAAATGCGGGTGGTCGCCCTGTTCAACTCCGGCCACTACGAATACGACTCGGGCCTGGCGCTGTTGCATGTGGATGACGCGGCGCGCATCTTCCGGCTCGAGGGCGCCACTGGCATCCGAGTCAAGCTCAAGGACCTGCATCAGGCGCGCGAGGTGGCCTCGGACCTCGTCGCCACCCTGTCGCGGGGGCAAAACCAGGACCTGATCGTGCGTGACTGGACGCAGCAGAACCGCACCTGGTTCGCCGCCGTGCAGCTCGAGAAGCGGATGATGTTCATCATCCTGACGCTCATCGTGGCGGTGGCGGCTTTTAACCTGGTGTCCACGCTGGTGATGACGGTCACCGACAAGCGCGCCGACATCGCCATCCTGCGCACGCTGGGCGCGAGTCCGGGTAGCATCATGGGCGTGTTCGTGGTGCAGGGATCGCTGGTGGGCGTGATCGGCACCTTGGCTGGGCTGGCCTTGGGCCTGGGCGTGGCTTTCAACATCGATGTGCTGGTGCCCGCGCTGGAGCGCCTGCTGCAAGCGAGCTTCCTGCCGCAGGACATCTACCTGATCAGCCGCATGCCCAGCGAACCGCTGGCCAGCGACATCGTGCCCATCGCGCTGATCTCCCTGGTGCTGGCCTTCGCGGCCACGCTTTACCCGAGCTGGCGCGCCAGCCGCGTGAATCCTGCGGAGGCGCTGCGTTATGAGTGAACTGACGACCCCCATGCTCCCCGAGGGGGCTGGTTTCGCCTTGGGGCGGCCCGGCGGCGAAGCTGTGGTCTTGCAGGCCCAGGGCCTGCAGAAGCGTTACACCGAAGGCCGGCTCGACGTGAGCGTGCTGCGCGGCGTGGACCTGCAGGTACACGCGGGCGAGATCCTGGCCGTGGTTGGCGTTTCGGGATCGGGCAAGAGCACGCTGTTGCACCTGCTGGGTGGCCTCGACGCGCCGAGCGCGGGCCGTGTGCAGCTCATGGGCCAGGATTTCTCCACGCTCTCAGCGACCGTGCAAGGGCAGTTGCGCAATCATCACCTGGGCTTCGTCTACCAGTTCCATCATCTGCTGCCCGAGTTCAGTGCCCAGGACAACGTGGCCATGCCCTTGTGGATACGCCGCCTGCCGCGCGCCGAGGCGGCGCGACAGGCCGACCGGGTGCTGGAAGCCGTGGGCCTGGGTGAGCGCCTGCTGCACCGCCCCGCTGAGCTGTCTGGCGGCGAGCGCCAGCGCGTGGCCATTGCCCGGGCGCTGGTCACGCGCCCCGCCTGCGTCTTGGCCGACGAGCCCACGGGCAACCTGGACCGGGGCACCGCCGAGGGCGTGTTCGAGCTGATGCTGAAGTTGGCGCGTGAGCAAGGCACGGCCTTCATCGTCGTCACGCATGACGAGACCCTGGCGGCTCGTTGCCAACGCACGCTACGCCTGGACCAAGGCATGCTGCGGTCCTGAGTCGGCCCCGTAGCCTTTCATGAGCGCGCCGTAGGCAAACTGCGTCGTATCTCGCCCGCCCCGCGGTGGGATGCGGCCGATCGCGATGCGGGCCGCGTGGTCCCTCGAACCGTCCGGGCCACCGAATTTTTACCCTCGCTTTACCCAGGTTTGCAATCGCCTCACTCGCGGGCTACAGCCTGGTCGCACGATTGACGTCCAGCGGCACACCAGGCGTGACTTGCGCCACCACAGCATGGCCGCGACGGAGCGCGTATGACCCTGCAAGCCCATCCAGCCACGTCCCCAGCCTCGCCGCACCAGATTTTTTCAGTGACGGTGGACGCGCTGACACGGGAAATCTATGAAACCGCGAGCCCGGCCATGCGCGCGCGCATGAAGGCGCAGGCCTGCGCGCGGGTCATGCCCGAATTGACGCTGGCGCAGCGTGCCCAGCTGCAGCAACTGCTCAGGCACGGGGACACGACCGTTCTGGCCGAGATCCAGAACGAGGAACCCGACTGGGCTGCCTACGGCGTCGGCGCGGCCCTGCTCTGGATGCTGGAGACCGACTTGCGCTCGCTGTGAATCCCGGGGCGCAGAGGCGCGCGCGGCTTCAGGCCACGCGATGGAACCACAGCATGGACAAGGTGGCGCTCGCCATCACCAGCAGCGCGCCCAGCAAGGCCAGCAAGGCGGTGATCTCGGTTTCCTTTTTCTCGACGGTCAGGCGCGAGCTGAGGTTTTCATAGACCTGGGTCAGTGCCTCGGCCGAGGCCGCATGGAAGTATTCCCCGTGGGTCAGCTTGGCGATGCCTTTGAGCGACTCCTCGTCGAGCCGCGCGTGCATGGACCAGCCTTCAAAGCCGATGGTCACGCCCTCGACCGTGCCCACACCCACCGTGTAGACCCGCACACCGCGGTCGGCGGCCAGCTTGGCGGCTTCCAGTGGGTCCACGCCCGTCGTGCGCTGGCCATCGGTGAGCAGGATGACGGCGGCTGAACCGTAGGAGCCAGGCGCTACCGGCGCGGGCGGCGGGATGGCGGGGGAGGCGTCCAGCGACATGCCTCGAGGCTGGCCGTAGCGGCCATGGGCGAGCTGGCCCAGGTCGATGCCGGAATCGGGGAAGAGGGCGGCCAGCGACAGCACGATGCCGTTGCCGGTGGCCGTGCCACGCTGGAGCTGGAAGCGGTCGATGGCCGCGTTCAGATCCTCCCGGTTGGTCGTGGGCAGTTGCGCGATCTGCGCCGAACCCGCGAAAGCAACGATGCCGACCTTGACGTGGCGTGGCAGCTCGGCCAGAAAGGCGCGGGCGGCGGCCTGTGCCGCTTCCAGCCGGCTGGGTTGCACGTCGGTGGCGCGCATGCTGCCCGACACGTCGATGGCCAGCATGATGGTCTCTTGCTGCGTGGGCAGGGCGATGCGGGCCATGGGGCGCGCTGCGGCCAGCAGCAGGGCGGCCAGCGCCAGCAGCAGCAGGGCCGCAGGCAGGTGTCGACGCCAGTTGCGTCGGGGCGTCATCGCCTGCTTGATCAGGGACAGGCTGGCGTAGGTCACCACCTGTTGGCGCTTACGCCGCCACAGCCAGACATACAAGCCGGTCAGCAAGGGCAGCGTCAGCAGCAGGAACAAGAACGTGGGCCAAAGAAAGCTCATGGGAACACCTCCCTGTCGTGCGCCGCCGCGCACCTCCACACCACCATGACGATTCGGGAATTCACGCGGCCTCCCGCGCCACCAGGCGCAGGCGAGCGCTGCGCGGGATCGGCGCGCTGGCCCGGGAGGCGCCACCCGGGTTCACACGACCGCGCCGCGCGCGTGCTTGCCGCAGTTGAACGAAGCGCAGCAGGGCGGGCAAGAGTTCTTCGTCGGCCGCGAGTTCGAGTGTGTCGGCACCCGCGCGAGCCAAGGTGTCGCGCAAGGCGTCCTCGCGCTGCGCGGCCAACCGAGCGAAGCGCTCGCGGAACACCGGGTCTTGCGTGTCCACCAGCAGCACCTCACCGGTTTCAGCGTCCTGCAGGGGCAACAGACCGAGATCGGGCAATTGCTGTTCCAACGGGTCGTACAGGCGCACGGCGACGACATCGTGGCGCTGGGTCAGGTGTGTATAGGGGCGTTCCCAGCCGGGTTCGCTGATGAAGTCCGACAGCAGAAAAACCGCGCTGCGGCGGCGCAGCAGATGGTTGGCGGCCTTGAGCAGGTCTTGCAGGCGCGTGGGGCCAGAGTCCGCCGCGGGCGAGTCCGGGTGTGCGCTCAGCAGGTGCAGCAGCCGCAGCACATGGGACCGGCTGGCACCGGGCGGCAGGATGGCGCGCACCTCACCGTCGTACAGCAGGGCGCCGACCCGGTTGCCATGGCGGGTGAGCAGGCGCGCCAGCACGGCGGTGAAATCCACCAACTGCGCGCGCTTGGGGCGTTGCCCCGAACCAAAGTCGAGCGAGGCGCTGAGGTCGATCAGGAACCAGGCACTCAGTTCGCGGTCTTCAGTGTAGACCCGCACATGGGGCTGCTGCAGACGCGCGGTGACGTTCCAGTCGATGTGGCGCACATCGTCGCCTCCCTGGTACTCACGCAGGTCGGCCAGATCCAGGCCGACGCCGCGCAGCACGGTGCGGTGGTCGCCTTGCAGCAGACCGTCGAGACGGCGCAGCACCGTCCACTCCAGCCGATGGAGGGTTTGTTCCGCCGCGCCGAGCGTGTTCATGGGTCCGGGCTTCCAGGCTGAGGTGGCTTCAGGGTTCACGCGGCCTTGTCATGTTCCATGACCTTGGTGGGCAGCGGCACGCGGGCCATGAGTTGGCCGATCAGTGTGTCGCTGTTCAGTCCGTCGCTCAGGGCCTCGTAGGACAGCACGAGGCGGTGCCGCAACACGTCGGCGGCCAGATCGCCGAAATCCTCGGGCAAGGTGTAGGCGCGGCCGCGCAGCAAGGCCAATGCCCGCGCTCCCTCCACCAGGCTGATGGTGGCGCGGGGGCTGGCGCCGTAGCTCAATTGCTTTTCCAGTTCGGGCAAGCCGGCGCGTTTCGGATCGCGCGTGGCCGTGACGAGCTTGACCGTGTACTGCACCAGCGCCGGATCAACGTAGACCGCGCGGCACTGGGCCTGCAGCCGCGCCAGTTGCGCCGTGTCGGTGACGGCGTTCGCTTGCGCGGGCGCTTCGCCGGACACCGCGCCGGTGACACGCTGGGCGATGACGAATTCTTCCTCGTCGCTGGGATAGTCCACCAGCACCTTGAACATGAAACGGTCGACCTGCGCCTCGGGCAGGGGGTAGGTGCCTTCGGTCTCGATGGGGTTCTGCGTGGCCATCACCACATAGGGCGAGGGCAGGCGGTGGCTTTCGCCCGCGATGGTCACCTGGCGCTCCTGCATGGCCTCGAGCAGCGCGCTTTGCACCTTGGCGGGCGCGCGGTTGATTTCATCCGCCAGCAGCAGGTTGGCGAAGACGGGGCCCAGCACGGTGCCGAAGTCCCCTGTTTTCTGGTTGTAGATGCGTGTGCCCACCAGGTCGGCGGGCACCAGGTCGGGCGTGAACTGGATGCGCTTGAACTGGCCTTGCACCACCCGGGCCAGGGTCTTGACGGTCAGCGTCTTGGCCAGACCGGGCGCGCCCTCAACCAGCAGGTGGCCCTGGGCCAGCAAGGCCACCAGCACGCGTTCCAGGAAACGGTCCTGCCCGACGACGACGCGCTTGACCTCGTAGAGCACTTGCTCCATCAGACGTGCCGCTTCCGTGGCGTCGGTGGGCGTGAGGTTCTGGGGAGTCGTGCTCATGGAGGCCCTTTCTGCTTAGAACGGATGCATGCCGACGGCCGAGGCCGCGTTCTCGATGGGCACGGCGAAGCCGATGCCGATGAAGGTGCGCTGATCGCTGGGGTTGAGGATGGCCGTCACGATGCCGACCACCTTGCCGTCCAACGTCACCAGCGGTCCGCCCGAGTTGCCGGGGTTGGCCGCGGCGTCGAACTGGATCAGGTTGCCGATCACCTGCTTGCCCTCGGGCGAACGAAAGCTGCGGCCCAGCCCCGACACCACGCCATGGCTCACCGAGGGGCCGATGCCGAAGGGAAAACCCACGGCGACCACGCCGTCGCCGGGTTGCAGATCCGCCGTGGAGCGCAGGGTGGCGGGTTCCAGATCGTCCGGCACCAGGCGGGCCTGCAGCACGGCCAGGTCGTTTTCCGTCTGGGTGTTGCTGATGTAGGCTGGCGAGGTGCTGCCGTCGAAGAAGGTCACTTCGACGCGTTGCGCGCCGGCGACCACATGCAGATTGGTCAGGATCACGCCGCTGTTGACGATCACCACGCCCGTGCCCACGCCATGCTCTTCCTCTTCGCCCTTGGCGGCGGCGTAGCTTTTGACGCGTACCACCGAAGGTGCGATGGCGGCGGCGGCGCGCGCAGCTGCTGAGGGCAGCACTGTGGTTTCCAGTGTCTTGAGCACGGCCGCGTCGATGTCCTGTTGCGTGAGCTTGCGCGCGGGCGGCTCGGGCCACAGGGCCTGGATCAGCAGCATGAACAAGGCCAACAGTGCGAGCACACGCCAGAAATGCGGCCGCAAGCCTTGCATCCACCGGGTCAGTGGGGTGAGCAGCGCGCTCGATGGCAGACCGGACGGCACACGCATGATGGGCTCCTGCGTAAGGATGGCGCGACAGTAGCACGGACGCGTGGTTTTTGCAGCCCCCGCGAGGGGCAGGGGAAAACCAAGGCGCCGCCCAGTGGTTTCCCGCACGACTGAGCTGGGAGGGTGGGGCGTTGTTGTGCGGGTGTCTTGGCCTGTGTCGGCCGCTCAGCTTCGCAGTTCGCCGTCGAGGTAGTACCAGCGGCCCGCCAGGCGGATAAAGCGGCTGAGCTCGTGCAAGCGGTTGGCGCGCCCGCCCAGCTTGCTGCGCGCCACGAATTCCACCGTCGCGCGCGCTCCCTCCTCGCGCGCGGCGCGCAGGTCCAGGCCGAGCCAGCGGGTGCCAGGGTCCAGGGTCAGTTCAGGCGGTCGGGTGTCGGGATGCCAGGTGGCCAGCAGGTAGTCCACCCGACCCAGCACGAAGGCGCTGTAGCGCGAGCGCATCAAGGCTTCGGCACTGGGGGCCGGTGGTGGCGTCGGGGTGATCGGCCCAAGACCACCAGCAGGCGCGGCCTCGCCATGCCAGCGCCCGCAGCAAGCTGAGTAGGGGGCGCCGATGCCGCAAGGGCAGGGCGTGCGTGCTAGCGCGTTCATAGCCGTAGCTCCCAGGTTTCGGCGATCAGCTTTTGGCCGAAACTCTCGTGCGGCGTGCTGGCGATCATCTGGTAGCCAGCCTGGGCGTAGAGCGTGCGCGCGGCGCTCAGGATGCTGTGGGTCTTCAACCGGATGCGTGCGTAACCGGCCGCGCGAGCGAAGCGCGTGCATTCGTCCACCAGCCGCCGGCCGACGCCCAGGCCGCGCGCTGCGGGTTCGACGATCAGCAGGCGCAGTTGGGCCACGTCCGGTTCGGACTGGCCCCGGGTTTCGTCTTGAGCCTGCACCAGAAAGACGCAGCCCAGGGGGTGACCGGGCGCATCGGTGGTCAGGCCAGCCGCTCCCGCCGCGTCCGAAGTCTCCGCGCGCTCGGCGATCCAGGCGTTTTCGCGGCGGGGGTCGAGGTGGTCGATGTAGTCTGCCCCGATGCGTGCGACCATGGCCTCGAAGCGCCCGTCCCAACCGTGTTCCTGTGCGTACAGTGCCGCGTGGCGCGCGATCATCCAGCCGACATCGCCGGGCCGCAGGCCGCGCAAGCGGATGGGGCCCGCCTGGCGGCGGTCGAGCAGGGCCTCGATGCGCCGCGCTGCGTACAGCAGCTCCTGCTGTTCGCCTTCGGTCAGCGGCGCGAGCAGGGCGCTCATCTGCGCCTGCGCGCGCTGCTCGAGCGGCGCCAGCGCGCGTTGCCCCGTGGGTGTCAGGGACAGCAGCGTTTGCCTGCCATCATGGGCCGCGCGTTCAGCCCTCACCAGCTTGCGCTCGCGCAAGCCGGTGAGCAGGCGGCTCAGGTAACCCGTGTCCAGCTGCAGTGCCTCGGCCAGCTCGCGGGCCGTGATGCCTGGTGTGTGCGCCAGCTCCCAGAGCACGCGTGATTCGGGCAGAGTGAAGGAGGATTCGAGCAGGCGATCCTGCAGCACGCCGATGCGGCGGGTGTAGAAACGGTTGAAGGCGCGCAGCGTCGCGGCGCGATCGGCCATGGACGGCATGGCCAAGGAGGCAGCGGGGTTCATGACGCCAGTGTGGCGCAGATGCTTGCTTTTGGCAAGTATATTGGTGACCACAAGGCTTGCGGCATCATTCAGGGCATGACGGAGCGCCGCGACACCTTCATCGACACGCATGTGCACCTCGACGCGCCCGAGTTCCTGCCGGACCTGGCCGCCGTGCGCGCCCGCGCGCGCGACCAGGGCGTGGCCTGCTGCGTGCTGCCCGCCGTGCAGGCGCGGGATTTCGAACGCGCGCGTGCCTTGGCGCATGAGCATGGCGATGTCTACGCCTTGGGCATTCACCCCTTGTACGTGGCGGCGGCCGAGGACACGGACCTGGATCGCCTGGACCAGGCCCTGACCCGCCACCGGGACGACCCGCGCCTGGTGGCCGTGGGCGAGATCGGGCTGGATCTGTTCGTGCCCGCCCTGCGGGAGGAGCCGCTGCGCAGGCGGCAGATCTTCTTCTACCGCGAGCAGTTGAAGCTCGCGAAAAAACACGGCCTGCCGGTCATCCTGCATGTGCGGCGCTCGGCTGATTTGCTGCTGCAGGGCCTGCGCGAGCTGGCACGACCGGGCGAAACCTGGCGTGGCATCGCCCATGCCTTCAACGGCAGCTTGCAGCAGGCCCAGGCTTTCACCGCCCTCGGTTTCAAGCTGGGCTTTGGCGGCGCACTGACCTATGAACGCGCGACCAAGCTGCGTGAACTGGCGCGGGTCTTGCCGCTGGAGGCCCTGGTGCTGGAGACCGATGCCCCCGACATTCCGCCGCACTGGCTCTACACCACGGCGGCGCAACGCGAGCAGGGCATCGCCCAGGGGCGCAACGAGCCGGGCGAACTGCCGCGCATCGCGCAGACCCTGGCCGAGCTGCGCGGTCTGGACCTGGGGCAGCTGGCGCTGGCCACCCGGGCCAATGCCTGGGCTGCCTTGCCGCGCCTGGGCGCCTTGATGGGAGCACAAGGGGGGGCGCTCGCCAGCGAGGCCACGGCATGCCGCGACTGAACGGCCTGGCGCCCATCGTGGGGCCGCGCACCCGCCTGCTGGTGCTGGGCAGTTTTCCCAGCGTCGCGTCCCTGCGCGAGCAGCGTTACTACGCGCACCCGCAAAACCATTTCTGGAAGATTTTGCAATCCATCTGGCCAGACCCTCCTCTGCCCGACGCCAGTGCCTACGAGGCGCGCTGCGCCTGGGTGCTGGCGCGGGGCCTGGGCATCTGGGATGTGTACGCGAGCTGCGAGCGGGAGGGCAGCCTGGACAGCGCGATCCGCAACGCCGTGGTGAACGATTTCGGGGCCTTGCGCGCCGCCTGTCCCGAGCTGCGGCTGATCGCGCACAACGGCGGTGAAAGCCACAAGCACGCCAAGCACACAGCCGCTTTCGGCTTGCCCGTGCTGCGCTTGCCATCGACCAGCCCGGCCAACGCAAGTTGGAGCCTGGAGCGCAAGCGGGCCGCCTGGCGCGACGCGGCCGAGCAGGCCGGGCTGCTTTGACTGTCTCGCACGCGGTCAGTCCTCCAAGACCGCGGCGGCGTCCACGGCTTTCACCGCAGGCAAGGCGCGCGCAAAGGGCTGCGGGTGCGCGCAGGCGGCGCGCGTCAGCTCGTCAGCAATTGACGCACGAGTTGCCGAATCACCCGGATCACCGCAGGTTTGTTCATGTGGGGCTGGGAGATGCTCTGGTTCATCAAGCCGTTGAAGAGGGCGCCGATGACCGTGGAGCGGGCCATGATCTCCTCGTCGCTCAACTCGATGCCCCGTTCGTTCAACGCCTTGCGCACGTAGGCAGCGGCGCGATGCTGGATGACGAGTTCGCTGGACTGCACCACGGCCGCCAGCTTGGGGTTGCGGCAGGCCTCGGCCAGCACCTCGATGCTGAGGGCGACCTCGTTGCGCGCGGTGATGTCCTCGATGGAATTCTCGATCCAGCCGGCCACGTCGACGGCGAGATCATCGGCCTCCTCGATCTCTGAGATGCTGCGCACGATCTCGTCACGGTCACGTTCGACGATGGCGGCGATGATCTCGTCCTTGTTCTCGAACAGGTTGTAGATGTGTCCGGGGCTCATCCGCGCGGCCTTGGCGATTTCGGCCATGCTCGCGCCGTGAAAACCGCTGCGCCGAAAGCATTCTGCCGCCGCTTCGAGAATCTGTTCACGGCGGTCGCGAGCGCGCTCGCTGTGCGACTGGGTTTGTTGTGGGTTCGTGCTGTTCATGGGAGGCACCACGATTATCCCTTGGGCGTCCCCGTCTCCCGCAGGCCGCCGCCCAGCACCTTGTAGACCGTGACGCGGTTGATCTGCTGTGCCAGGCGCGCCGAAATCAAGGCCTGTTGCGCTGCGTAACTGGAGCGCTGCGCGTCCAGTGTTGTCAGGTAGTCATCGATGCCCTTGTCGTAGCGCGCCCGCGCGAGGCGCAAGGCGTCTTGCGTGGAGGCGGCCAGGGCTTCCTGGGCGGCGGTCTGTTCGCCCACCGTGGCGCGCTGCGCCAGCGCGTCCGACACTTCCTTGAAGGCGGACTGGATGGCTTTTTCGTACTGGGCCACGGCGATGTCGCGGTCCAGCTCCGAGACGCGCAAGTTGGCCCGATTGCGTCCGCCGCTGAAGATGGGGATGCTGATTTGCGGCGAGAAGCTCCAGAATTCCTGTCCGCTCTTGAACAGATTGTCCAGGTCGGCGCTGGCCGAGCCCGTGCTGGCGGTCAGCGAGATGCGCGGAAAGAAGGCGGCGCGGGCCGCGCCGATGTTGGCGTTGGCTGCCTCCAGCGTCTTCTCGGCCTGCTGCACGTCGGGGCGCATCAGCAAGGTGTCCGAGGGCAGGCCGGCGGCGAGGTCCTGGGTCAGGGTCAGGGCGGCGCTGGAGATGTCGCTGGGCAACAAAGCGCTCGGCACGCTCGCACCGACGAGCATGTTCAGCGCATTGCCGTCTTGCGCGACCAACTGGCTGTAGCTGGCGACGTCGGCGCGCGCGGAGTCCACGGTGCTTTGCACCTGACGCAGATCCAGCGTTGAGGAAACGCCCAGCTCCTGCATGCGCTGGGTCAGGCGCAGGGTCTCGCGGCGGCTTTGCAGCGTTTGCTCGGCCAGCGCGAGCAGCTCGCGGTCCGCGGCCAGCGTCATGTAGGCCACCGACACCTGCGAGATCAGCGAAATCTGCGCGCTGCGCTGTGCCTGCTCGGTGGCCAGGTACTGCGACAGGGCCGCATCCTTGAGGCTGCGCACGCGTCCGAACAGGTCGAGTTCGTAGGCGCTGATGCCGACGGTGCCGCTGTACTGGCGCGAGATCACCGACTGACCAGCCTGACTGAGGTCAGCCGGCAGGCGCTGGGCGCTTTGCCCGACGCCGGCGCTGATGGATGGCAGCAACTCGGCGCGTTGCACCTGGTAGAGCGCCTGCAGGCGTTCCACGTTCAGGGTCGAGACGCGCAGGTCCCGGTTGTTGCGCAGCGCCAGTTCGATGACCTTGCGCAGCTTCTCGTCGGCGAAAAATTCCCGCCAACCCAGTGCTTCGGCTGTTGGGGCTCCGTCGGCATCGTTGCCGCTGGTGCTGATGGCGGGCGCGTTGGCCGGCGTGGCGGCCCAGGTGTCGGGCACGACGGAGAGGGGGCGCTCGTAGTCGGGCGCCATCGTGGAACAGGCGGCCAGCAGCGTGGCGGCGGCGACCGCAGTGAGCAGGCGCAGGGGGAAAACAGGGGAGCGCATACGGATTTCCTTCAATGTTGCGTGGGGATGCGGAGCTGGTGGTCCAGGGCTGTGCGGCCCGGGAACAGCGTCTTCACGATCACGAAGAACAGGGGCACGAAGAAGATGCCCAGCACGGTGGCGGCGAGCACGCCGCCCAGCACGCCGGTGCCGATGGCGTTCTGGCTGCCAGCGCCGGCACCGCTGGCCAGGGCCAGGGGCAGCACGCCGAGCGCGAAGGCCAGCGAGGTCATCAGGATGGGGCGTAGGCGCAGGCGCGCGGCTTCCAGGGTGGCGTGGATCAGCGTCTGGCCACGCTCCATCTGCTCCTTGGCGAATTCGACGATCAGGATCGCGTTCTTCGCCCCCAGGCCGATGGTGGTCAGCAGGCCGACCTGGAAATAGACGTCGTTGGACAATCCGCGCAGAACGGTCGCCAGCAGCGCGCCGATCACCCCCAGCGGGACGACCATCATCACCGCGACCGGAACGGACCAGCTCTCATACAGCGCTGCCAGGCAGAGGAAGACCACCAGCAACGACAAGGCGTAGAGGGCGGGGGCCTGCGAGCCGGAGAGGCGCTCCTGGTAGGACAGGCCCGTCCAGGCCAGGCCCACGCCCGGGGGCAGCTTCGCGGCGATTTCCTCGACGGCTTGCATGGCGGCGCCCGAGCTCTTGCCCGGCGCGGCCTGGCCGGCGATCTCGACGGCGGGCAGACCGTTGAAGCGCTCCAGGCGGGGTGAACCCATTTCCCAGTGGGCGCTGCCGAAGGCCGAGAAGGGCACCATCTGACCGCCGCTGTTCTTGACGCGCCAGGTGTTCAGGTCTTCGGGCTGCATGCGGAAGTTGGCGTCAGCCTGGATGTAGACCCGCTTGACACGACCGCGGTCGACGAAGTCGTTGACGTAGGCGCTGCCCCAGGCGGTTGAGAGCATGGCGTTGATGTCGGCCACCGAGACACCCAGCGCGGAGGCCTTGGCGTGGTCGATGTCCAGGCGCAGCTGCGGCGAATCTTCCAGGCCGTTGGGCCGCACACCCACGAGGTCGGGGTGCTGGGCCGCCATGCCGAGCAACTGGTTGCGCGCGTTCATCAGTGCTTCGTGGCCGAGGCCGGCGCGATCCTGCAGATAGACGTTGAAGCCCGAGGCGTTGCCCAGTTCGATCACGGCCGGCGGAGCGAAGGCGAAGACCATGGCGTCGCGAAACTGCATGAAGCTGCCCATGGCGCGGCCGGCGATGGCCTGCACGCCTTGTTGTGCGTCGGGGCGTTCGCTCCAATCCTTGAGTCGCACGAAGGCGATGGCCATGTTCTCGCCCTGGCCGGCGAAGCTGAAACCAGCGACCGAGAAGACGGACTCGACGTTCTGCTGCTCGGACTGCAGGAAATGCTGCTCAACGCGTTCCACCACCTTGAGCGTGCGTTCCTGCGTGGCGTTGGCCGGCAGCTGGACCATGGAGAACAGGATGCCCTGGTCTTCCTCGGGCAGGAAGGAGGTGGGCAGGCGCAGGAAGAGCACGCACATGCCGACGACCAGCAGACCGTAGACCAGCATGGAGCGTCCGCGCTTGCCCAGCAGGCGTTCCACGAAGTTCTGGTAGCGGCGGGCGGTCTGGTCAAAGCCGCGGTTGAACCAACCGAAGAAGCCGGTGCGCTGCGCCTGGTGCGAGGCGTCGACCGGCTTGAGCAGCGTCGCGCACAGGGCCGGCGTCAGCACCATGGCCACCAGCACCGACAGCACCATGGCCGAGACGATGGTGATGGAGAACTGGCGGTAGATCACGCCCGTGGAGCCGCCAAAGAAGGCCATGGGGATGAACACGGCCGACAGCACCATGGCAATGCCCACCAGGGCACCGGAGATTTGACCCATGGACTTGCGCGTCGCTTCCTTGGGCGAGAGGCCCTCCTCGGCCATCACCCGCTCGACGTTCTCCACCACCACGATGGCGTCGTCCACCAGCAGACCGATGGCCAGCACCAGGCCGAACATGGTCAGGGTGTTGATCGAGAAACCAGCCACCGCCATCACGCCGAAGGTGCCCAGCAGCACGACGGGCACGGCGATGGTCGGGATCAGCGTGGCGCGGAAGTTCTGCAGGAAGAGGTACATCACGAGGAAGACCAGCAGGATGGCTTCCGCCAGGGTCTTGACCACCTCGTGGATCGAGACTTCGACGAAGGGCGTCGTGTCATAGGGCACCACGGCCTTCATGCCGGCGGGCATGGTGGCACGCAGGTCCTGCAGCGCCGCCTCGACCGCCTTGGCGGTGGACAGGGCATTGGCGCCCGAGGCCAACTTGATGGCCACGCCGGCGGCGGGCTTGCCGTTGTAGCGCGAGACGGCGGCGTAGCTTTCCGCGCCCATCTCGACGCGGGCCACGTCGCGCAGGCGCACCTGGGCGCCATCGGCCTGGCTCTTGACGAGGATGGCCTCGAACTGGGCCGGCGTCTGCAGGCGGGTCTGCGCGGTGATGGTGGCGTTGATCTGCTGGCCGGCCCGGGAAGGCGCGGCGCCGATCTGGCCGGCCGACACCTGGGCGTTCTGAGCCTGAATGGCCGCGACGACCTCGGCCGGCGTCAGCTTGTACTGGTTGAGCTTGTTCGGGTCCAGCCAGATCCGCATGGCGTACTGGGCGCCGAAGAGCTGGACCTCGCCCACGCCCTCCACCCGGCTCAGCGCATCAACGATGTTCGACGCCACGTAGTCGGACAGGTCAGTCTGGTCCATGCTGCCGTCTTCGGAGACGAACCCCAGCACCATGAGGAAGTTCACGGTCGACTTGACGACCTGCACCCCCTGGCGCTGCACTTCCTGTGGCAGCAGGGGCATGGCCACCTGCAGCTTGTTCTGCACCTGCACCTGGGCGATGTCGGGGTCGGTGCCGGAGGCGAAGGTCAGCGCGATGGAGGCACTGCCGGACGAGTCGCTGGTGGAGGTGATGTAGGTCAGGCCATCGATGCCCTTCATCTTCTGCTCGATGACCTGGGTCACCGTGTCCTCGAGCGTCTTGGCGGAAGCTCCCGGATAGTTGGCATTGATGGACACCTGGGGTGGAGCAATCTGCGGGTATTGCGAAATGGGCAGGCTGCGGATGGCGAGGCCGCCCGCGAGCATGACGACGATGGCCAGCACCCACGCAAAGATGGGCCGGTTGATGAAGAGGCGCGACATGGTCAGATTCCTTCCCTGGGCTCAGTGAGTGGCCTGCATGGCCTGCGCCGTCTGCTGCACGCCTTCGGCCCGCCACGCGGTCGCCTGCACGGTCATGCCGGGCTGGACCACCTGCAAACCCTCGACGATGACGTTCTCTCCGCCCTGCAGGCCGGAGGTCACGAGCCAGTTGTTGCCCAGCGACTGGCCGATCGCAACCGGACGTGCTTGCACCGTCCCGTCCGCGCCCACCGTCATGACACTCGCGTTGCCCTTGGCATCGCGGCTGACTGCCTTTTGCGGCACCACGATGGATTGCTGGCTCACGCCTTTCTCAACCACGGCGCGGACATACATGCCCGGCAGCAGCTCACGCTTGGGGTTGGGGAAGACGGCGCGCAGCGTCACCGTGCCGGTGGACGGGTCCACCGAGACCTCGGAGAACTGCAGCTTGCCGGCATGCGCGTAGGTGCTGCCATCCTCGAGCAGCAGCTTGACGTTGCCCTGGCCCTGGGCCTTGACGCGCCCTTCGGCCACATCCTTCTGCAGGCGCATCAGTTCGGTGCTGGACTGGGTCAGGTCGACGTAGATGGGGTCGAGCTGCTGCACCGTGACCAAGGTGCTGCTCTGGTTGGCGGTGACCAGGGCACCCGGCGTGACGCTGGAGCGGCCGATGCGGCCCGAAATGGGCGCGTTGACGCGGGTGTAGGCCAGGTCGATCTCGGCCGCCCGCACTTGGGCCCGGGCGGACAGGACTTCGGCCTGGGCCTGCTTGAGCGCTGCCCGGGCGTCATCGCGGGACTGCTTGCTCACCGCCTCGATGTCGGCCAGCTCTTCGTAGCGCGCGGCGCGCAGGCTGGTGGACGTCAGGTTGGCCTCGGCCTTGGCCAGGTTGGCCTTGGCGCTGTCCAGGGCGGACTCGTAACGCGCCGCCTCGATCTGGTAGAGGGCCTGACCTGCCTGGACTTCGCCGCCTTCGCTGAAGTTGCGCGCCTGGATGATGCCCGAGACCTGCGGGCGCACCTCGGCGATCAGATACGGCGCGGTGCGACCGGCCAGCTCACTGGTGAGCATGACATTCTGGGCCTGGACGGCCAGGACTTCGACCACGGGTGCGCGGGCGCCGCCCTGACCCTGGCGTTCGCTGCCTTGGCTCGGCGAACAGCCGGAGATGAGCAGGGCCGTGGCCAGGGCGGTGGCGCTGAGCAGGTAGGCGCGTCGGGTGTTGCTTGGGGTGTGCATGAGAAGGACCTTTGCAAGGAAGAAAGACGGGAAGGGCTGGAAAACTGGGCTTGTGGAGTGATTCAAGGGAGGACTTGAATCACTGAATGAACGTTCATTCTATTTATTTCAAAAGACCTTCTGAACGAGTCGGATATTGCCGTGGGTGTGTGCAAACGCCTGCCCCAGCCCCGGCGCCTCGCCTGGGGAGGCCCCGGGTTGGGCCGGGCGCACGGGTTTCAAGCCCAGGTGAGGGCGTGCGCGGGGCGGCAGGTCTCAGCCATAGATGCCCTGTAGAAACCAGGCTGGTTCTCCCGCGCTGCGGCGCCGGTAGACCCAGAGCAGGCCCGCCTGCGGGCTGCGGGCGACGTAGTAGTCGCGCAGGGCCAGTTCCTCTCCCTCGGTGTCGGCGGCGTCGGCAAAACTCCACCAGCCGGTTTCCAGCCGCTCGGGGCCGGCCAGCATGCGCAGCGGTCCCTGGTACCAAGGGCTTTCCCCCCGCATGTCCAGGCGCAGGGGCTCGGGCAGCAGCCAGGGCGGTTGCAGACAGAGGTGGTGGGGCAGCGTGGGCGGGCGGGCCGGGGCCACGGGCAGGCTGGCGGGAAACCAGACTTGCATGTGCTGGGGGCGGTGGTCGGCCAGCACGCGGCCGCGCAGCACGCGCTCCGCGCCCAGGCGGGCGGAGAGCCGTTCGATGAGTTGCGCCATCGACTCGCCTTCCTTCAGGTCTTCGGGCAGCAGGCTGCCGTTGTCGGCCTGGCAGGGTTCCGTTTCGGTGGCGTCAAGCCGCAGGGCTAGCACGGGCGCGGCCAGCGGGGTGCGCGCCAGGTGTTCGCCCAGCAGGCGAGCCAGGTGGCGCATGTCGCGTGTGGCCGTGGCGGTGCGCAGCGGCAGTTCGCCGTGCCGCAGCTCGCCCCGGCGCACCAGGTCGTGTTCCCAGAGCAGGGTGAGGGCCAGCACCCCGCGTTGCCGGGCCTGCAACCAGGCGTCCAGTTGGGCCAGCAGGCGTTGCGCGCCAAACAGCAGACCCTGCGCCACCTCGACCCGGCCCGTGAATTCCAAGCGGGCGCTGAAGGTCTCGGGCAGCACGGTCCAGGTCCAGGCCTCGGGGCGCAGGCCGTAAGCGCGGTCCAGCGCTTCAAGCAGCGCCGCTCCGAAGCGGCGTGCCAAGCCATCACGCGGCAGCGCGCGCAGCTGTCCCCAGGTCTGGCAGCCCAGGCGCGCGAGCAGAGGCAGGTGGTCGCGCGCCGCGCTCAGGTGGGCGAGTGGCAGAGCGTCCAGCGTGGCCTGGAGTTGGTGCCTGGGGCAGGCCAGGGCGGGCAGGGGTGGCGTGGCCGTGACAACCCGCCTGGGGCCGGGCCCCCGGGTGTCAGGTGCAGGACGATTCGCGTGCCTGGGGCCGAGGTTTGCGCGGACTGGAGGCGTGTGCTGCACCTCCGCAGCCTGCGGCAGGTTGAACGGTGGCAGGTCAAAAGGCGGCAGGGTGCGCAGCAGGGCCAGCGCGGCCAGGGCCGTGGGGGCGGCGGCCAGGCCGGTGCCGCCCACCGAGGGCAGGGTGGCGCGCAGGCGGTGCAGCAGCGCGCGCCGACCGCCAAACAGGCGCAGGCTGTCCGCCACGTCCACCAGCACGGCTTCCTCGATCACGCAGACCCGTGGGCTGAACTGCAGGGCCCACCAGGCCAGGGCCTGCTGCTCGGGCTCAGGCGTGCTGGGGCTGGCGTGCGGGGACGGATGAGGGGGCGGATGCGGCGCGCCCGGGCGCAGGGCGATCCACAGCATGGTGGGGTTCCTCGAGGGGCCGTCGCTGGCGCAGCGCGGCCCAGACAGGCAGCGGCGCGGCGAGTGTGACAGGGTGGTCGAGCGTGGGGCCACGGCGTTTGAGCAGTTCGACGCTCAGGGCCTGCGTTTGTCGGTCGGGCGGGGTGCGCAGCATGAGGCGCAGCGGCGCGGGGGAGGACAGGTGACTCGCCGTCTCGGGCCGAAAGGCGACCACCAGGGCCTGGTTGGCGCCGCCGGCCAGGTGCAGGCGGCGCAACTGCTCGGGCCGAGCCTGGGGCAGCCAGGCCAGCAGTGCGCCCAGTTCGCGGCAGCGCAGCGCCTGCTCGGCGGCCCAGAGCCGTTCTGCGGTCGAATGCGCGTCCACGCGCAAGACCTGCCCGGCGGGTATGCCCAGCGCGGCCAGGGCAGGCAGGTGAGGCAACCAGGGCGCGCCGACCAGCACCAGGGGGCCGTGCGCCACGGCCAGACGCAGCGCGGGCAGCAGCAGGCGCCATTCATGCAGGCCGGCCTGGGTTTGCAGGACCTCGGTCAGCTGCCCCAGTGGCCAGCCCCCGCCGGGCAGTTCCGGGTCCAGCTCGGCGTGGCCGCTGGACAAAAAAGCCTGTGGCGAGCGGGCCAACTCATCCGCGCGCCAGACGCCCGGCAGGGCGTCCAGGGCGGCGTGGCCGGCCCGGGTGGTGGTGGCGATCGAAGCCGGTGGGGCGGCGAGCATGGTCGGTCTTCCTGCGGCTGAGGCTAGGGCGGAGGGCTTGGATGAGTACTGTATTTAAAAACAGTATAAACGGATGGGCGCCGGCTGGAACAAGCGCGGTTCGCGCAAGTGACGAGGGCGAACCGAGGTGGGTGGGGCGTGAGTGAAGCGCCCCACGGCCGGCTACGATGGCAGGCATGCGATGTGCCCGCTTGTGCGCCGTCCTTTCCGAACGAAACCCAGACCTCAAAAGAAAGACCCTCAGTCCATGGTTCCCCTTCCCGATTGGCTTTTGTTCGCGGGCGCGGCCCTGCTGATGGTGCTGACGCCTGGGCCCAACATGGTCTACCTGATCTCGCGTTCCATCTGCCAGGGCCGGCAGGCCGGGGTGATTTCGCTGCTGGGTGTCATTGCGGGCTTCCTTGTGCACATGTTCGCGGCGGCGGCCGGGCTGACCGCGCTTTTTCTCGCCATTCCCTTGGGCTACGAGGTGCTGAAGGGGGCGGGCGCGGCCTACCTGCTTTACCTGGCCTGGGTGGCCGTGAAGCCGGGTGCTCGTTCGCCTTTCGAGGCGCGTGCGCTGACCATCGACCCACCGCGCCGCTTGTTCTTCATGGGCTTCGTCACCAATCTTTTGAATCCGAAGGCCGCGGTGCTGTACCTGTCCATCTTCCCGCAGTTCGTCTCGCCTGCGCATGGCTCGGTCTTCGCGCAGAGCATCCAACTGGGCCTGACCCAGATCGTGGTGAGCTTCACGGTCAACCTTGCCATCGTGCTGTCGGCGGCGCGACTGGCGGCCTGGTTTGCCCGCAGCCCGCGCTGGCTGGCCGCGCAGCGTTACCTGATGGGCTCGGTGCTGGCGGCCTTGGCCGTGAAGATGGCGATGGAACCCCGTCGTGCCGTTTGATGTAGCAAGCCGTAGTACATGCCCATGAACCGCCCCACCGCCTTGCGCGCTCACCAATTTGTCGGCCTCACGCCTGGCCCCCGGCTGATCGTGCTCGGGGCCGTGCACGGCAACGAAACTTGCGGCACCCAGGCCATCCTGCGCGTGCTGGATGAACTCACGCAGGGCGTCTGGTCCGTCGAGCGCGGCACGCTGACCCTGGTGCCGGTCACCAATCCCCTGGCCTATCAGCTCGGGCAACGGCAAGGCGACCGCAACCTCAATCGCAATCTGGGCGTGACGCCCAACCCCGTGGACTTCGAGGACCACGTGGCCAATGTGCTCTGCCCCTGGCTGCAGGCCCATGACGTCCTGCTGGACCTGCATTCCTTCCATACCCCAGGGCAGCCTTTTGTGATGATCGGGCCGGAGGACAACACCGGCCCCCTGGAGCCCTTCACCCATGCGCGCGAAGAACTGCAGCTGGTGCGGCACCTCGGGCCGACCCGGGTCATCGAGGGCTGGATGGAGACCTACGCTCGCGGCGTGGAACGCCGTCGTGCCGCGGGCCGAGGTGCTGCCGAGGACCTGCTGGATGCGCGCTATGGCGTGGGCACCTCGGAATACATGCGCACGCAAGGCGGTTACGGCGTCACGTTGGAATGCGGGCAGCATGAAGACCCGCACGCACCCGAGGTTGCCTACCAGGCCATCCGGCAGACCGTGGCCCTGTTGGGGCTGGCGTCACTACCCCTGGCGCCTGCGAATGAGCGCTTCGAAGTGCTGCGCCTGGTGGACGTGATCGACCGTGACAGCCCGGCCGACCAACTGGCCCGCCCCTGGGCCAGCTTCGACCCGGTGGGCGCGGGCGAGGTGATCGGCCTGCGTGCCGATGGTTCGGCGGTGCGTGCGCCCACCGATGGTTTTGTCGTCTTCCCCAACCCCGCGGCGCTGGTCGGCAACGAATGGTTCTATTTCGCCGTGCGCAGCCCGCGCAAACTGTGACGGCTGGGAGGCCTGTCGAAAAGGCGTCTGTCCGTTCGTCGTGAGGATGACCGGCGGCATCATTCAGGCTGGCCGGTCGTCAACTCACCTGGAGATGCAGACCATGAAGACTTTTCTCGCCGTTTACCTGGGTACCCCCGACGCGATGTCCGCCTGGAATGCGCTGGCCCCTGAGGTCCGCGCTGAACGCCAGGCTGCCGGCATGCGCGCATGGCAGGCCTGGGCCGAGCGGCACGCGGCCATCATCGTGGACCACGGCGCGCCGCTGGGCCGCACGAAGTCCATCTCACCCACCGGCATCGCGGACGTGCGCAACAACCTGGCCGCCTACGTCATCCTCCAGGCCGGCTCGCACGAGGAAGCGGCGCGTCTGTTCGTGCACCATCCGCATTTCACCCTGTTTCCCGGCACGGCTGTTGAGGTCATGGAGTGCCTGCCCATGCCGACGATGTGAAGCGTCAGCCACCGTGAGCGGGAGGAGGGGCGGACGAGCCCCCTCAGCCCAGCTTGCCTGCTTCAGAACAACTTAAACCAAGCAACCTTCTCGATGACCGGGGTAATTCAGTTGGAATCCGAGAGTTGCCTCAGTTGCATCAGCAATGGCTCGGAATCGGTCGATTTATCAAAGAACCAGTCAGCGCCGGCCCGCAGGTAGCGTTGGCGTTTGTCGTCCGTGGCCTTGCTGGTTAGCGCCATGACCTTCAGGCCCCGAAACTCGCGCTTGAATTGCGGAATCAGTTGGAGGGGTTTGCCATTGGGCAGATCCAGGTCCAGCAAAAGCATCGCGGGTTGCATGTGCTTGAGCAGACGCAGTGCGTGCAGGCCTTCCGCAGTAGCGATGACCTGACTGACACCGGGCATGGCCCAGAGCTGCCGAGTCAGGCGAAAGCGGACGGGGAGGGAGTGGTCTAAGAGGAGGATCTTCATGGTCCCCATGGTGCCGACGCGCGAGCTACCACACCATCGGAAGCGGCCGGTTCTGGCGTGGGAATTGGATGGCGCCTTGAGGACGATTCCTACCTTGGCTGCGTGCCTCGATGCGCAAGTGCATCGAACCGATTCCTGTAGATTTCTCCACACCTCATCGCCGCCGAGTGGCCGCTTTCACAACCATCAGAGGCCCGCAACGGGTCGGCAGTGAGCGCACGGGCGATAGAGTAATGGTCTCCAGACAGGCACCAACCGATTCAGTCGAACTCGACGATTGAAACAAGCCGATGGGCTGCCGGTCGTGCTGACTCAGGTGGCCCCTGAGTTCTGCTTTGAACATCAGGCCACCGGCATCGAGGACTTGCGCAACAACCTGATGGCCTGCGTCATCCTCCGGGTCCACTCCCAGGTAGAGGCCGTTAGGAAGCCTCGCTGCGGGCCGAGACCTGCACGGGCTCCAAGGGCTTGAGCGGTGCGGCCTCCCAGCCGCCGCCGAGCGCGCGGATCAAGCGCACCGTGGCTTGGCGCTGGCTGGCTTCCACGCGCTGGGCCTGGCGGCGGTTGAGCAGTTCGTTGCGGCGTGCGTCCAGCAGTTCCAGCTGACCGACGAAACCACTGCGGTAGCGTGTCTCCGAGATGGTGCTGGCGCGTTGCGCGGCACTGACGGCACGCCCCTGTGCGGCGGACTGTTCCTGCAGCAGGCGCAGCGAGGACAGTTGGTCTTCCACCTCGCGCAAGGCGTTGAGCACCTGCTGGCGATAGCTCGCCGCGGCCGCGTCCAACTGCCCCTCGGCGCTGCGCACGCCCGCCTCGCGGCGGCCCCCATCAAACAGCGGTACCGAGGCCAGGGCGCCGACGGCCCAGGCGCGGGTCGACCAGCGGAACAGATCACCCAGGTCCGGCGAGGCATGCCCCGCTTCGGCGGTCAAGGCGATGCTGGGGAACCAGGCCGCCTTGGCCACGCCCACACGGGCCTGCGCCGCCAGCAGCGAGGCCTGGGCGGCCGCGACGTCGGGGCGGCGCGCGAGCACCGTGGCCGGAACACCGGCGGGGATGAGGGGCAGAGCTGTGGTGCCGGTGGCGGGCGCCAACGTGAAGCTCGACGCGGCTTCACCCACCAGCACGGCCAAGGCGTGTTCGAGTTCAGCGCGGCTGCGGCGCACGGCGTGCACCTCGGCCTCGGTGGCGGCGAGTTCCGTCTGGATGCGGATCACGTCCAACTCGGCCACGTCACCCGCCTCGTAACGACGCTGGGTCAGACGCAGCGTGTCGGCGTAGGCCGCGGCCGTGTCGCTCACCAGCGCATGCTCGGTGTCGGCGGCGCGCAAGGCCAGGTAGGTCTCGGCCACCTCGGCCTGAACGAGCAACTGCGTGCTTTGCAGCAGCGCGGCGCGCGCCTGAGCGTCCAGACCCGCGGCGTCGCGTGCGCGTGCCAGGCGGCCGAACAGGTCCACCTCGTAGGACACGTTGACCTTGGCTTGCACCACGGTGGCAGGCGCGGTGTCGCCTGTTGTGTAGGTGCCCGCGCCGCGATTGGTGCCCAGGCCCGCGCCGACTTGCGGCATGCGCTCGGCCTGGGCGCCTTGCACCAAGGCGCGCGCTTGGGTCAGGCGGGCCGCAGCCAGCTGGATGTCGGTGTTGCGGTTCGCCGCGCGTTCGATCAGATCGTCGAGCACGGGGTCTCGGAAGGCTTTCCACCAAGTGCCACGGTCGCGCGCTTCCGCCGGTTCGGCGGTGGTCCAGTGTTCCTGGATTTCCTTGAACAGCGGTGGCGTGTCCACCGTCGCGGGCGTGGACGGTACGTCGGTGGCGCAGCCCGCGAGCAGCAGGGCCGCGGCCAGGGGCAACAGGGAATAGTGCAATCGTTTCATGACAGCGGTCTTTCAGCGGGGCAGTGACACCGTGGGCGACGCCGCGGACGGCAGCCCACCGGCGGCAAAGCCTTCGAAATGGGGGGTCTCGCCGTGCTGCTTGAGCGGGCGGTTGCCCGTCAGGCCGCGCAGCAACACGTAGAAGACGGGCGTGAGGAAGAGGCCGAAGGCGGTCACGCCGATCATCCCGGCGAAGACGGCCACGCCCATGGCCGAGCGCATCTCGGCGCCCGCGCCCGTGGCCAGCACCAGGGGCAGTACACCCATCACGAAGGCCAGCGAGGTCATCAGGATAGGGCGCAGGCGCAGGCGGCTGGCCTCGATGGCGGCCTGGATCGGCGTGCGGCCCGCGAATTCCAGCTCGCGTGCGAACTCGACGATCAGGATCGCGTTCTTGGCTGACAAGCCCACGAGCACGATCAGCCCGATCTGCGTGAACACATTGTTGTCACCCCCCGAGAGCCACACGCCCGTCATGGCCGCGAGCAAGCCCATGGGCACGATCAGGATGATGGACAGGGGCAGCACCAGGCTTTCGTACTGGGCGGCCAGCACCAGGAAGACCAGCAAGATGGCGAGCGGGAAGACCCACAGCGCCGAGTTGCCCGCCAGGATTTCCTGGTAGGTGAGTTCGGTCCATTCAAAACCCACGCCCTTGGGCAAGGTTTCGGCGGCGATGCGCTCGATGGCCGCGCGCGCCTGGCCCGAGGAATAGCCCGGCGCCGGGCCACCGTTGATGTCGGCCGAGAGGTAGCCGTTGTAGCGCATGGCGCGGTCGGGGCCGAAGCTGGAGTTCACCTTCATCAGCGCCGACAGCGGCACCATCTCACCACTGCTGGAGCGCACCTTGAGCAGGCCCACGTCCTCGGCGCGCGCACGGTAGGGCGCGTCGGCCTGGGCACGCACGCTGTAGGTGCGTCCGAAGCGGTTGAAGTCGTTGACGTACAGGCTGCCGAGGTAGATCTGCATGGTGTCGAAGATGTCCGTCACCGGCACGCCGAGTTGCCGTGCCTTGGTGCGGTCGATGTCGGCGTAGAGCTGCGGCACGTTGACCTGCCAGCTGGTGAACATGCCGGCCAGCTCAGGCGTTTGCCAGGCCTTGCCCATGAAGGCTTTCACGGCCTTGTCCATCTCGTCGTAACCCACGCCGCCGCGGTCTTCCAGTTGCAGCTTGAAGCCGCCCGTGGTGCCCAGGCCCGCGACCGGCGGCGGCGGGAACATCACGATGAAGGCGTCTTGAATCTGGCCGTAGGCCTGGTTCAATTGGCCGGCCACCGCGCCGCCGCTCTGGTCGGCGCGCTTGCGCTCGGCGAAGGGCTTGAGCGTGGCGAACACGATGCCTGAGTTGGAGCTGTTGGTGAAGCCGTTGATCGACAGGCCGGGGAAGGCGATGGCGTCTTCCACGTTGGGGTTCTGCCGCGTGATCTCGCCCATGCGCTGGATCACGTCCTCGGTGCGGTCCAGCGTGGCGCCATCGGGCAGCTGGGCGAAGCCGATCAGGTACTGCTTGTCCTGCGCCGGCACGAAACCGCCGGGCACCACCTTGAACAGCAGCACGGTCAGCGCCGCGAGCGCGAGGTAGAGGCCCATCATCCGTCCCTTGCGCGCGATGGCCCGCCCGACGCCGCCGCTGTAGGCTTCGGAGCCGCGCTGGAAGAAGCGGTTGAAGGCGCCGAAGAATCGACCGAAGACGCGGTCCATGCCGCGCGTCAGCGCGTCTTTGGGCGCGTCGTGGCCCTTGAGCAGCAAGGCCGCCAAGGCTGGTGAGAGCGTGAGCGAGTTGATGGCCGAGATCACCGTCGAGATGGCGATGGTCACCGCGAACTGCTTGTAGAACTGACCGGTCAGGCCGCTGATGAAGGCCAGCGGCACGAACACGGCGACCAGCACCAGGGCAATCGCGATGATGGGGCCGCTGACCTCGCGCATGGCGCGGTAGGTGGCCTCGCGCGGCGAGAGCCCGGCCTCGATGTTGCGTTCGACGTTCTCCACCACCACGATGGCGTCGTCCACCACGATGCCGATGGCCAGCACCAGGCCGAACAGTGACAGCGCGTTGATCGAGAAGCCCAGCAGGTGCAGCACGGCGAAGGTGCCGACCACCGACACCGGCACGGCCAGCAGCGGAATGATGGAGGCGCGCCAGGTTTGCAGGAACAGGATCACCACCAGCACCACCAGGGCAATGGCTTCGAGCAGGGTCTGAATGACCGACTTGATGGAGGCGCGCACGAACTGGGTGGGGTCGTAGGCGATGCGGTATTCCACGCCCTCGGGCATGAGCTGCTGCAGCTCGTCCATGGTCTGGCGCACGGCGGCCGAGATCTCCAGCGCGTTGGAGCCGGGCGCCTGAAACACGCCCATGCCCACGGCGGGCTTGTTGTTGAGCAGGGAGCGCAGCGAGTAGTCGGCCGCGCCCATCTCCAGCCGGGCGATGTCGCGCAGCCGGGTCACTGCGCCGTTGTCGCCCGCCTTGACGATGATGTCGCCAAACTCTTCTTCACTTTGCAGTCGCCCCTGGGCGTTGATGGACAGCTGCATGTCCACGCCGGGCAGTCCGGGGGAGGCACCGACCACGCCCGCCGCGGCCTGCACGTTCTGGCCGCGGATGGCGTTCACCACGTCGCTGGCCGAGAGGCCGCGCTGGGCGACCTTCTGCGGGTCCAGCCAGACGCGCATGGAATAGTCACCGCCGCCAAAGATCTGCACCTGGCCCACGCCTTCGATGCGCGCCAGCCTATCCTTGACGTTGAGCACCGCGTAATTGCGCAGGTAGTTGATGTCGTAGCGGTCATTGGGCGAGACCAGGTGTACCACCATCGTGATGTCTGGCGAGCTCTTGACCGTGGTCACGCCCAGTCGGCGCACTTCCTCGGGCAGGCGCGGCTCGGCTTGCGAGACGCGGTTCTGCACCATCTGCTGCGCCTTGTCGACGTCGGTGCCGAGCTTGAAGGTCACGGTCAGCGTCATCACGCCGTCGGTCGTGGCCTGGCTGCCCATGTAGAGCATGCCTTCCACGCCGTTGATGGATTCCTCCAGCGGCGTGGCCACGGTCTCGGCGATGACCTTGGGGTTGGCACCGGGGTATTGCGCGCGCACCACGATGGACGGCGGCGAGACCTCGGGGTACTCGGAGATCGGCAGGCCGCGCAAGGCGACCAGACCGGCGATCAGGATCAGCAGCGAGAGCACGCCCGCGAAGATCGGCCGATCGATGAAGAATTTCGAGAGATTCATGATGGTGGTTTCGTTCTCGCGGTTCAGGGCTGGGCCGAGGCCACGGCTTGGGTGCTGCTGTCACCAGACTTGCCGCGCAGGGCGGTGCTCATGGGCACGTCTTGCGGTTGCACCACGTCACCGGGGCGCACGCGTTGCAGGCCGTTGACGACGATGCGTTCACCCGCGCGCAGGCCGCTGCGCACCGTGCGCAGCCCGTCGACCGGCGCGCCCAGCGTGATTTCGCGGTACTCGGTCTTGTTGCCCGCGCCCACGACCAGCACGTATTTCTTGTTCTGGTCGGTGCCGATGGCCCGTTCACTCACCAGCAGGGTGCGCGCGCTCTGCGACTGACCCATGCGGATGCGGGCGAACTGTCCGGCCATCAGTTGTCCGTCCTTGTTGTCGAAGACGGCGCGCACGCGCACCGTGCCGCTGCGCGGATCGACCTGGTTGTCGATGAGCTGCAGCCTGCCGGTGTAAGGCGTGTCCTCCGTGTCGGAGGTGCCCATTTGCACCGGGATGCGCTCCACGTTTTGACGCGCGTTGCCCCCGGCGGCGCTCAAACCTTTGAGTGCCCGTGCGATCACCCGTTCATCCGCGTCAAAGCTCGCGTAGATGGGGTGCACCGAGACCAGGGTCGTCAGCACGGGCGCGCCCGGACCGGCGGCGACCAGGTTGCCCACGGTCGTTTCCAGCTTGCCGATGCGTCCGGCCACCGGCGCGCGCACTTGGGTGTAGTCCAGGTTGAGCTGCGCGACTTGCAACTGGGCCTGGGCGGCCTTGAGGTTGGCTTCCGCCTCGCGCAGCGTGTTCTGTCGGTCGTCGTGTTCGCGCTGGGCAATCGCCTTTTCGGCCCAGAGCAGGCGCGCGCGGGCATATTCATTGGTGGCAAAGGTCACGCGGGCCTGGGCCGCGGCGGCTTGCGCGGCGGCGCGTGCCACTTCGGCTTCGTAGGGCGCCGGGTCGATGGAAATCAGCAGATCCCCCTTGGCGACCAGCGCGCCTTCGCGGAAATGCATGGCCTGAATCACGCCCGCCACCCTGGGGCGGATGTCCACGCGGTCGATGGCTTCGATCCGGCCGGAGAACTCTTCCCAGGCGGACACATCACTTTCCGTGACCGTGGCCACGGAGACGGGCATGGGCGGCGGTGCGCCGTTGGCGGCGCTGGCTTGCGCCGTGCTGGGTTGGTGCAGCAGAACGATGACGGCCACGGTGACGGCGGTCAGCGCGGCGGCGGCGGGCCACCAGAGGCGGCGGCGGGGACGCAGGGGGAAGCGTGACATGGGGTTTCCTTTGAAAAGAGCAAAAAGGCAAAGAGACGAAAAGAGCGAAAAACGAAATGGCTGAAGAGGAGAGAAAAAAGAAAGCGGAACAAAAAATGGGAAAAAAGGGCGAGCAGGGTCCATCCCGGCCATCGGCCGGGTTGAACGGAACAGGGGGAGTCAGGTCAGTGGACGGGGACCGTCAGTCCGCGGGCGGACCCGCAGCCTGGAAGAAGCTGCGCAGGTGCTCATGCGCCTGTGCCGCGCAAGCGGGTACTTCACCGGCCAGCGGTTCGGCCAGGGAATCCGGCCAGCCGGTTTTGGCTGGCAGCAGGATGCGGGTGACCGCAATGCCAGCCTCGTGCAGGCGGTCGGCGTAAGCCAGCGCTTCGTCGCGCATGGGGTCGTCGCCACCCGCGAGGATGAGCGTGGGCGGCAGGCCCGCGAGCCGTTGCGCGTGCGCGGGCACGGCATAAGGATGTTCGGCGTCCATGGGACCGCGCAGGTACTCGCGCCAGCCGTCGATCCATTTGCAGCAGGTGGTGGGGCCCAGGGTTTCGCGCAGCGAGGCCGTGGCATTCCACGGGTCCAGCATGGGCGAGACCAGGATCTGACCGGCCAGCGCGGGGTGGGCGCGGTCACGCACCATCAGCGCCACTGCGGCGGCGAGGTTGCCACCCGCTTCCTCGCCCGCGACGAAGAGCGGCGCGCCGGTGCCGGCCAGGCGGGTGCGCTGCTTGTGCAGCCATTCGAGGGCCGTGTAACCCGCTTCCACCGCCTCGGGGAATTTGTGCGTGGGCGCCAGCGGGTAGGCCAGCGAGGCCACGACGGCACCGGAGCCCGCCAGCAGCTCGGCCAGGCACGCGCCGCTGTCCAGATCGCCCGAGACAAACGCCCCGCCATGGAAATGCAGCACCAGGGGCACGGCGGCGCCGCGCACCTTCTGGCCGCGCACGCGCAGTTCCAGCGGCCGGTCACCCGGCACGAACAGGGTCTGCGTCGGGGAGGGCAGGAAGGGGGAGGAGGTTGAGCTGACCATGGACACGACTATAGACACGCGTGGCACAGGGATAAAGCAGCCCCCAACCAGTTGTCTGTTTCCCGTTTGTGAACAATCCCGCCTGCGCGATGCGCAAACAGGACACAACACAGCATGGACCAGATTCAATCGATACGCGTGTTCGCGCGGGTGGTGGAGGCCGGAACCTTCACCAAGGCGGCTGAATCGCTGGATCTCCCCAAGGGCACGGTGACCAAACTGGTGCAGCAGCTGGAGGCGCGGCTGAAGGTCAAGCTGCTGAACCGCACCACCCGGCGCGTGACCGTGACGCCGGACGGCGCGGCCTATTACGAGCGCACCACCCGCGTGCTCAAGGATTTGGACGACATCGAGGCCAGCATGACCAATGCCCAGGCCAAGCCCGGCGGTCGCCTGCGGGTGGACGTGGGCACTTCGGTGGCGGGCCAGATCCTCATCCCGGCCCTGCACGATTTCTACGCCCGCTTTCCCGACATCCAGCTGGACCTGGGCGTGACCGACCGTCCGGTGGACCTGATCACCGACAACGTGGACTGCGTGATCCGGGGCGGTGAGTTGCAGGAACAATTCCTGGTGGCGCGGCGCCTGGGCAATGTGCCCCTGGTGACCGTGGCCTCGCCGGCGTACATCACGGCGCGCGGCAAGCCCCGGCACCCGGCCGAACTGGAAAAGGAACACACCTCGGTGAACTTCTTTTCCGCGCGCACCGGCCGCCCCTATGTGAACGAATACATCCAGGACGGCGAGACGCTGGAAGTGCTGGGGCGCTACCAGATCTCGGTGAACGAAAGCAATGCCCTGACGGCGGCGGTGCTGGCGGGCCTGGGTGTGTCCCAAATCCCCGCCTTCACGGCGGAACCCTTGCTCCAGAGTGGCCAACTGGTGCGGGTGCTCGAGGATTGGACCTGCCCCATGATTCCGCTCTACGTGGTCTACCCGCCCAACCGGCACTTGAGCGCCAAGGTGCGGGCCTTCGTGGAGTGGACGGCGGAGCTGTTTTCCCGCCATCCGCATGTGCTGACGGGATGAGCCGGGGCTGATGCCTCGGTCTTCGCATTGCGTCGTGGTGATGGCCATGACGCATGGTGCGTCCTTATCATCGGGCCATGCAATTACCTGTTTCTTCTGGGCTGCGGTGGTCTTGCCTGGGCTTCGAGGCCTTGACCGTCCACCAGCTCTACGCCCTGTTGCGCTTGCGTGCGGAGATCTTCGTGGTTGAACAGCGCTGCGCTTATCTGGACCCTGATGGCAAGGATGTGCATCCCCAGGCCTTGCACCTCATGGCTTACGACAGTGACACCTTGGCCGCCAGCGTGCGCATCCTGCCGCCCGGACTGGGCTACCCCTGCCCGAGCATCGGGCGCGTGGTGGTGGCCGCCACGCACCGTGGCACCGGCCTGGGCCATGTGCTGATGCGCGAGGCGCTGAGTCATCTGCGCCAACGCTGGCCGAGCAGCGAGGTCCAGTTGGGCGCGCAGGCCCATCTGGCCGATTTCTATGCCGCGCACGGTTTTGTCGTGGTGTCTCCGGTCTACGACGAGGACGGCATCCCCCACGTCACGATGCGCCGGCCGGCCTAGTCTGGGGGCAAGCGAGGTTCAGGCGTCGATCGTGGTGTGCGGCTCGTGCTCTGGGCGCGTGCCCAGGGGCAGCACGCACAGCGTCACGCCGTCCAGCGTGAGCACCAGGCCGAGCTGTCCGCCGACCTGGGTGACGGCACAACGGCTCATGGGCGAGGCGGCTACGGCCTCCAAGGTTGCTGTGGGCGAACGGCTGGCTCCTGCGTTGGCGCGGATCGGTGGCTGGCGCAGCAAGGCCCACAAGCTGTGTGGATCACGCAGGCGCAGCGCATGCAGGTAAATGCGCAACAGGCCTTCTTGTCTCGGCTCCAGATCCGACGAGGCTGGTGCTGTGCTCCCCGTGCGCAGACGCAGCAGAGCGCGCCGCAATTGCTGGCGGCTGCCTGCTTCCGTCTTGCCCTGGGCCTGGGCAATTTCGGCGTGGTCCGCCTCGAATACCTCGTGCAGCAGCACCACCGCGCCGTCCGCAGGCGTCAGACGCAGCGCGAGCAGACGCAGCGCGAGTTCGGCTTCTTGTGCCAGACCGGCTTGCGACTCAGCCGAAGGTGTGTCACGCGCGCCGTCCTCGGAGGACGATTCCGCCAACCATTGCTGCAGCCACTGCCGCCGCCGCAGCCGGTCGATGGCGAGGTTGCGCATCACGGTGAGCAGCCAGGCCTGCGCGGCGTTGAGTTCCAGTTCCTGGTTTTCCAGCGCGCGGACATAGGCATCCTGCACCGCGTCCTCGGCGTCTGCGGCTCCCAGCAGCCGGGTGGCGGCGCGCACCAGGTGGTGGCGATTGGCCGACAACAGTGCCGACTGGGCAGGTTGGGTGGGGAGGAGGGGCAGACGTTCATCGCGCATGCAACCATCTTGCCATGGTGGGACAGGGCCGCGCGAGGCGCGTCAGGGTGTCACGCGCCATGCGCTTCATTCGTCATGGCGGCTTTACCACTAGGAAAACACCATGAGCACACCCGACAGCCCCGCACCGACCAGTGCCACCGAACCCCGCACCGCCTCCTACCTGGAGGAAAAGGCCTTCAAGACCCGCACCCTGCTGGTTTTTGGCACCGTGACCGACGCCATGGCCGCCGACGTGACGCGCCGGCTCATCGCGTTGGATGCGGAGAGCGCCGACCCCATCCACCTGTTGGTGAGCTCGCCCGGCGGTCATCTGGAATCCGGCGACGCCATCCACGACATCGTGCGTTTCATCGCTGCGCCGGTGCACATGGTCGGCACCGGTTGGGTCGGCAGCGCCGCCACCCATCTCTACCTGGCCGTGCCGCGCGAGCGACGCTACTGCTTGCCCAACACCCGCTTTCTGATCCACCAGCCCAGCGGTGGCGCGGGTGGGCCGGCCAGCAACATCGCCATCCAGGCCCGGGAGATGGTCAAGGCCCGCGAGCGCATCGCCGCCACCATCGCGCGCGAAACCGGCAAGTCGCTGGAGGCCGTGCTGGCCGACATCGAGCATGACCGCTGGTTGTCCGCGCAGGAGGCGGTGGACTACGGCTTGGTGTCACGCATCATCGAGCGCAAGTCCGAGCTGGCCTGAGTAGCTGTGAACTGGCATGCGCGGCTGCTGCCGGAAGCTGGAACCTCTGCCGGTGCTGGCTCACGCCTGTCGCCGCCAGAAGGTTGCAGAGAGCAGCCAGGTTGACAAGACGGTCGCGCAGAAGGTCACGGCGACCCACATCCAGTCCTCGGCGTGCAGTGGTCGCAGATTCAGGAAGCGGCCCAGGCCAGGGATCTGGATGGCCAGTACCAGTGTCGCCAACGTGCCGAAGACCAGCCAGCGTGGCGCCGCGTGGCGCAGTCGGGTCAGGCCCGTCGTGATCCCCGCGCTGGCCACCAGCAGAACGGCCAGCGCCATGGCGCGTGCGTGCTCGGCATCACGCTCCGCGCCCAGGGCGTGCAGGTAGCTCCAGATGGTGGCCACGCTGAGCAAGCCACCCACGAGTCCGATGCCCAGCCATCCCTGGGTCGTGAAAAAACGCGTGGTCCGCTGGCGTTGCACCCTGGCGAGAGGGGTTTTCGACGGAAGGTCCTGAAAAGCCATCATCGCGGTGGGATGGATGATCAGTTCCAGCCACACGATGTGGATGGGCAGAAACAGCAGGGGCAGGCCCATCAGCGGGATGGCCGCGGCGCCGATCACCAGCGGCAGGTGCACAAGCAGCAGATAGACGAATGCCAGGCGCAGGTTCTGAAAAAGTTGGCGGCCTTCGGCGACGGCATCGACGATGGTCCTGAAGTTGTCGTCCAGCAGAACCACCGCGGCAACTTCACGCGCGCTGCGTGTGCCACGCGCACCCATGGCCAGACCGATGTCGGCCTGGCGCAGCGCCGGCACATCGTTGACCCCATCCCCCGTGACGGCAACGATTTCTCCTTGAGATTGGAGCGCCTGGACCAAGGCCAGTTTCTGCGTGGGCGTCGCGCGCGCGACCACGTCCAGTTCACCGGCCGAGCGCAAGGTTTGGTCTGGATCGTCCTCGGACCCCAGCATGACGGTCTTGGGATTGCCCCCGCCCAAGCCGATCTGGCGCGCGATCGCCGTGGCCGTGGCCGGGTGATCGCCCGTGACCATGATGACGCGCATGCCCGCGGCCAGGCAATCGGCCATCGCCTCTCGCACGCCGTCCCGGACCGGATCTTCAAAGGCCAACAGCCCCGCGAACTGGAATCCCAGGCCGGGCTCCTGTTCCAAGGGCATGGTGCCCGCCATGTCCATCGAGGCGCAGGCGATGACCTTGTGGCCGGACTTGCCATGCGTGTCGACCAGGGCCAGCCAGCGGGACCGTTCCAGTTCTGAGAGAGCGCACACCGCCAACACGGTCTCGGGGGCGCCCTTGGTGTAGGCGGTGAGGCGGCCGTCGTTGTGGGACCAGATGGCTGTCTCACGGCGCCGGGCTTCCGTGAACGGGAAGCTGGCGCGCCTGTCCGCGGAGGGCAGCGGTCCGGCGGCTGCGTGCAAGGCCTGGTCCAGTGGGTCACCGCTGTCCTGCCGCGCCGCGAAAGTGGCGACTTGCAGCACGGCGGCTTCATCGAGTCCGGCAGCCGGTATCCGGTGTGACAGCACCAGCATGCCCTCGGTGAGGGTGCCTGTCTTGTCCGACAGAATGCAGGTGACGCGCCCGATGTTCTCGACCGCGACGGCGCGGCGGACCAGGGCGTTCTTGCGTGCCAGCCGGAAGACACCCACGCCGAGGAAGAAGGTGTAGACGACGGGGAACTCCTCCGGCACGGCGGCCACGGCGAGGGTCACCGCGCTCAGCAAGGCATCGATCCATCCATGGCCTTGCCATAGGCGGACCGCCGCGAGCACGGCGCACACGATGAGTGCCGCCGCGAGCAGCATGACGACGAGTTCACCGATGGCTTTTTGCAGAGGCGTTGACCCAGGATGTCCCACGGTCGCCGTGCGGACGATTTCCCCGTAGCGCGTGTCGCCCCCCGTGAAGACGACGCGCAGCCTGGCCGTGCCGGTCAACAGACGCGTTCCCGCGGTCCCCCAGTTTTCGTCCAGCGCCGATGCAGGTAACGGGCCGGGGTGGGCGATCGCCCGCTTGGGCACGGGCAGTGATTCGCCAGTCAATGTCGACTCGTCCGCTTGCAGCTCGGCGCCCGTCACCAGGACGCCATCGGCCGGGAAATACTCCCCGGGCTTAACCTCCACCAGGTCTCCCGGCACCAGTTGCCTGGACGCGAGTTCTCGCCACTCGCCATCTCTCATCACCCGCGCCGAACTTGCCAAGCGGCTTGCCAGACCCGCGGACGATGCCGTGGTACGCCGGTGCAGGTAGGCGTCCATCCCCAGCAGGGGCACCATGGCGAGCAGCAAAGTCAATGATTCGGTGACCTGTCCCAGCAGGCCGAACAGTCCGGCGGTGAAGACGAGGAACCACAGCATGGGGTCGCGGGCGGTGTCGCGCGCGATGATCAGCCAGTTGCTGGTCGTCTCGGGAACGATGTCGTTCCAGCCAAAGGCGCGGCGCTGTACCTCGACCTGAGCCGACGACATGCCTAAGCCGTTCAGACCCGTGGAGGGAATGTGCTCGGGGGGGATACGGCGTTGATTCATGATGATTGGCGGACCCTTGTAATTGGCCGCCCTGCAATGGGTGTAAGGTTCAGCCAGCCGGATGCCCATCCTCATTCTAGGTGGACCAATTCATGAACACACGCAAAGAAAACACCCGCATCGAGCGCGACACCTTCGGCCCCATCGATGTCCCCACCGAACGGCTCTGGGGCGCGCAGACCCAGCGCTCGCTGCTCAATTTCGATATTTCGGGCGAGCGCCAGCCACGCGAGCTCATCTATGCCCTGGTCCAGGTCAAGCGGGCCTCGGCCACGGTGAACCAGGCGCTGGGCCTGCTGGACGCGGCCAAGTCCCGCGCCATCGTGGCGGCGGCCGACGAGGTATTGGCCGGCCAGCATGCGGACGAATTCCCACTCGTGGTCTGGCAGACCGGCTCCGGCACGCAGACGAACATGAACGTCAACGAGGTGCTGGCCAACCGGGCCAGCGAGTTGCTGGGTGGCGTGCGCGGCGAAGCTCGCCAAGTGCATCCGAACGACGAGGTGAACCGCAGTCAATCCAGCAATGATGTGTTTCCCACGGCCATGCATGTGGCGGCGGTCGAGGCCATCACGCAGCGCTTGCTGCCCGCCTTGCAAACGCTGCGCGCCACGCTGGATGCCAAGGCGCGCGAATTCGACGACATCGTCAAGATCGGGCGCACCCATTTGCAGGACGCCACGCCCCTCACCCTGGGGCAGGAGTTTTCGGGCTGGGTGGCGCAGCTGGCGCACGGCGAGCGCCATGTGCGCGCCGCCTTGCCGCATCTGTGCGAACTGGCGCTCGGCGGCACGGCCGTGGGCACGGGGCTGAACGCGCCCGCGGGTTACGCCGAGGCCGTGGCGCAGGAACTGGCACGCCTGACGGGCCTGCCCTTCGTGACCGCGCCCAACAAGTTCGAGGCGCTGGCGTCCGTCGATGCGCTGGTGCACGCGCACGGCGCGCTCAAGACGCTGGCGGCCAGCCTCATGAAGATCGCCAACGACGTGCGCTGGCTCGCCAGCGGGCCGCGCAGTGGCATCGGCGAAATCAGCATTCCCGAGAACGAACCCGGTTCGTCCATCATGCCCGGCAAGGTCAACCCCACGCAGAGCGAGGCGCTGACCATGCTGTGCTGCCAGGTCTTCGGCAACGACGTGGCGATCAATCTGGGGGGCGCCTCGGGCAATTTCGAATTGAATGTGTTCCGTCCGATGGTGGCGCACAACTTCCTGCAAAGCGTGCGGCTGCTGGCCGACGGCATGAGGAGCTTCAACGACCATTGCGCTGTGGGCATCACGCCCAATCGCGAACGCATCACCGAACTGGTGGCGCGTTCGCTGATGCTGGTGACCGCGCTCAACCCGCACATCGGCTACGACAAGGCGGCGCAGATCGCCAAGAAAGCGCACCACGAAGGGTTGACCCTGCGCGACGCGGCCCTGGCCAGCGGCCACGTCACGGCCGAGCAGTTTGACCAATGGGTGGTGCCGGCCCGGATGGTCGGGCGCTGAGCTGGTGTAGGCCAGGGTGCGGCGGTTTCATCACCGGCTGCGGCCCTGAGCCTGTACGGTGTTATGGACGTTTCCGCGAGGCTTATGCGTGCAGACGCACAGAGCCACCACGGCGGCATGCCTATGCTGGGTCTGGGCAACGAAATGGAGAACGTCATGAGTCTGGGAACCGTGCTGCTGATCATCCTCATCCTGATGCTGGTGGGGGTCATCCCGACCTGGCCGCACAGTCAGACCTGGGGGTATGCGCCTAGCGTGAGTTTGGGCGTGGTTGTCCTTGTGGTGCTGGTGCTGGTGCTCCTGGGCCGCTTGTGACCTTCCGCCAGTACGGCGAACTGTTCGAGCAGTTGGGTCTGGCGCGCGATGCGCCTGCCATCGCGGCGTTCATCCGCTGCCATGCACCCTTGCACGGCAACATCCGGATTGAGGACGCCATCTTCTGGTCACCATCCCAGGCCGCGCTGTTGCGCGAAAAGCTCCAGGATGACGCGGACTGGTGTGGCGTGGTGGACCAGCTCAACCTTGCCTTGCGTGCCATCCAGCCATAGGGCCGGTATGCCGTTCGCAAGAACAGTCATTTAAGCTGGCTGGCCGGCTGGCGTGGCATCTGGAAAAGCAAGGCCAAGCCGGCGGCCGCCGAGAACAGCGAAGCCATGAAGATGCCGATCTTCGCGCTTTCCATCAAGGCTCCGTCTAGGGCCAGGCTGGCGATGAACAGCGCCATGGTGAAGCCGATGCCCGCCAGCAAGCTGCCACCCGCCATGGCCCGCCAGTTCAGGTCCGGCGGGCGGACGGCGAGCCCGGTGCGCAGGGCCAGCCAACTGAAGAGCAGAATGCCCGTCGGCTTGCCCACGGTGAATCCCAGAAACACGGCGACTGCGACGGGTTGTCCCGCGTTCCACCAAGACAGGTCCAAGCCGGCGTTGGCAAGGGCGAAGATGGGCATGATGCAGAAGTTGACCCACGGGTGCAGCGTCATTTCAAGCCGTTCAACCGGTGACAACGATTCGCGTGCAGCGGTCTCGGCGGTCTGCAAGGTCTTCCTGTCGCGGGTGTCGCCACTGCCCTGACTGTTCGCGGGGTGAGCGATCACCTGGTTCAGGATGGAATACAGGCGGCTGTCACTGACCCAACGCCTGGCGGGCGTCATTAGCCCGAGGATCACTCCCGTGACCGTGGCATGGAGCCCTGACGCGTCGATGGCGAACCAGGTGGCCACACCCACGAAGACATAGATGGGGAGGCTTCGTATCCCGATGCTCGCGAGGATGCGCAACACGCCGATGAACAGAGCAGCCAGCGCCAGCATGCGCCAATCCAGGTGATGGCTGTATCCGATGGCGACGACCAGGATGGCGCCGATGTCATCAACGATGGCCAGGAACAACATGAACACGCGCAGGCTGTGTGGAATGCGCGTGCCGAGCAATGCGAGACAGGCAATGACAAACGCGGTGTCGGTCGCCATCACGATGCCCCAGCCATGCTGGCCGGGTTGTCCCCATTGGATCGCCAGATAAAGGGCCGCGGGAGCGAGCATGCCGCCCAAGGCCGCGGCCACCGACAGCGCGGCCATGCGCGGGTTACGCATCTCGCCCAGCGTGATTTCCCGTTTGAGCTCGAGCGCAACGAGAAAGAAAAAGAGCGTCATCAGGCCATCGTTGATCCACCCTCGCAGGGAACGGCCGAATTCGATCTCATCGATCCGAAACTCGATCCGCTTCTCCCAGATGCCGAGAAAAGCATCGGACCACGGCGAGTTGGACAGCACCAGCGCCGCGATGGTGAACAGCATCAGAACGGCGCCGCCCGCGGCTTCGATGTGCAGAAACCTGACGAACGCAGGCGCCACCCGGTCTATCAGTTCCCGGGGCAATTGGACAGATGCCTGCGGTTCGGATTGAGGGTCGGGCATGACTGGCCCAGCATAGCAGCTTGGACAGTCTGTCAAAGGCCATTCAGACTACCTTGTCCTTGCGGACCATTTCATGGGCCGGCTTGTGCAGCCACGCATGGGCCAGGTCCATCGGGTAGCGCTGATGCCAGAACAGGTGCACGTCGATCACCGGTGACTTGAGTGACATGCCCACGCAGTGCACTGCAAAACGCCGCGTCACAAAAGCCAGGGGCTGAGCGTGGAGCGCCTCATCATGGCCCGCCGTCGGGCATTCCCGGAGCGGCCTGCTTGTGGTTCGCGTGGTACGCCGTCAGCACCTGGGTGGCCACCATGTCCAGGCTGGGGCGGGGGTTGCCTTGCTTGTCGGTCCACACCTTGGGCGTGAGCGAACCCGCAAGGCTGAGCGCCTCGCCGTCGCCGAGCGCGAGCAGGGTCGCGCAGGACGCCGCATCGAAGGCGATGACGTTGACGATGAACTCCTCGTCGTCTCGGTTGCGGGCCAGCACCCGGGCCACGGTGTAGGAACGGCCCATTTTGTCGACGCGCCGGGAGGCGTCGCCCATCAGGCAACCCGCGATCAATCCGTTGATCATGCAAGCGCCTTTCCGTCTGCATCCGCGATGAGCATCAACGTGGCCTCTCGAAACCGGAGGCCATCCAGGCCTGCGCGCTGTCCACGTTCAGCTTGAAGGTGGGTGGCACCGGAACACGGGCCAACTCCTCGTCGAACTCGTCTACGGCGCGCAAGGTCGCGGTAGCGCCTTCGTCGTCTGGAACGATGGCCAACTCGACCCGGATGCGCCGCCCGTCAAAAGCCACGGTGATGTTCCTGTTGAGCTCGGCATGGCGTTGCTGCTCGGAACGGCGGACCACCTCCTTGGCGGTTTTCACCAGGGTGTTGAAGGCTGCGGTGTCCAGCGGTTTGGGGTTCTTCTTGTCGCGTCCCATGGTCCAGGGGCCGACCAAGGCCGGCTCGGCTTCGCCATTCAGGTACATGGCCACGGCCCAGCCATCGTCGTCATCGTTCTTGATGACGCGTGCGGTCCACTGCGCATCGCTCCACACACGGCTTTCGTGTATCGGGTCTTGGGTGTCTTGGGTCATGGCCGAATGGTAGCTGTGCTCGGCTGATGACCTCTGCGCCCCCAGGGCGCTACTCAGTACGCAGAGCCTGGACGGCGCTCACGACTTCGCCCGAGTCCGCCTTGATGCGCTGGATGTGCTGGACTGCCTCAGCAGCCAGTCCCACGCTGTCGTTCACCGCCTCAATGCTGGATTTCATGGCCACGGTCAAGCCCGAGACCTGTCGCTCCACCGCAGCGATGACGCTGACGATGCTTTGGGTGGCTTCCTTGCTGCTGGCAGCCAGCGAGCGCACCTCCCCAGCCACCACTGCAAAGCCGCGGCCCTGCTCGCCGGCGCGCGCGGCCTCCACGGCGGCATTGAGCGCCAGCAGGTTGGTCTGATCGGCCACCCGACGTATGGCGTCCACCGCATTGACGATGCTCCGGGTCTGTTCGCCCAGGGCGGTCACTTCCTTGGAAGAGCCCTCGATGGACTGCGCCGTGGACTGAATGCGCTGCACGACCTGTTCGACGGTTTCAGAACTCCGCGACGAAAGCTCCTGCGTCTGCAGCGCCACGGTGTACGCTTTGTTCACGCCCTCCTGGCGGGCCTGGCTTTCGAGCACGCTGGCCGTGATGTCCGTTGCAAGCTTGACCACGCCGATGACTTCGCCATCCTCTGACTCGATGGGGTTATAGCTCGCAGTCAACCAGATGGGCGCGCCCGAGCGGGTGACCCGTTCAATCTGCCCCTGGTGATAGACCCCTCGACGCAGGTCGTCCCAGAAAGCCGCATATTGGGGGCTGGAGACGTAGTCCCGGCGGCAGAACATGCTGTGGTGCTGACCAAGGACATCGGCCTCCCGGTAACCCATGGCCTTGAGGAAGTTCTCGTTGACTCGCCGAACGTAGCCCTGTGTGTCGAACGCGATGAGCGCCATGGAGCGGTTGATGGCCGTCATCACAGCCGAGGTTTCCATGCGCTCATTGGTCTGCTGGGTCACGTCATAGGCGAGCTTGACGACCCGGACCACCTCGCCGCGCCTGTTCTTGACAGGGGTGTAGGTTGCGCGCAGCCAGACCGTGCTGCCATCACGCCGGCGCCGCTTGAAGAGGCCGCCGAAGGACTCCCCGGCGCGCAACTTGCGCCAGAACTGCTGGTACTCCGAACTGGTGGCGTAGTCCGGGTAGCAAAGCTCCGAATGGTGCTTGCCCTTGAGTTCAGCCGGGCTGAACCCAAAGATATTGCCAAACAAGGCATTGGCGGAAAGGACCTTGCCGTCAGGCCCCAAATTGACGATGGCTGTTGAGAGGTCTATCGCGCGGCCCGTGGCGGAGGCTTCATTTCTTTGACGGATGAACTGAAACAGCATGCGAGCTCCGGTGGTTTGTTGGTCTCAGCTTATCTCACTCTCTGTCAGGAAAAAAGAGATGAAATGGACGAGCAAAATCAGGGAAAGCCATATTCGGCGCAGTAATTGTGGAATTGCGATTAAACCGGTGGCTGATGTTCCCGGTTTCAAGACGTGGATCGCAGGTGGGTGCCCACCAGATGTATGAGGTGGGCACCATGTCAGGCGCGCCAAGCCGGTCTTTCGCCGGCGTCACGATGCAGAACTCAAGCGCCAGGTCATCGTTGCGTGTCCAGCGTCGGGCGCGTCCGAGGGCCAGGTGGTGATGAGTTGTGGCCTCAATGCCGCTCTGGCGCCTCGAGGTAGCGCTTATAGCGTCGAGACGGTGCCGCCATCAATGCGGTACTCGAAGCCTGCGGAGGATGCCGAGCGGGGCGACGCCAGGAACACGATCAAATCGGCAACTTCCCGCGGCGTGGCCGCCCTGCCTACGGGGATGCCACCAAGGGCATCCATGATGATCTTCTTGCCGCCCTCGTAGTCGGTGCCGGCATCGGCGCCTACACGCTTCGCGAATACCTCGGAAGCCTCGGTCATGATCCAGCCTGGCGCGACGCTCAGCACGCGAACACCCTTGGGTGTGATTTCACGTGACAAGGCCTTGCTGTATGTCGTCAGTGCCCCCTTGGAAGCAGCATAGGCGGTGGTCGCATCGGGCAGCGGCAGAACACGCTGAATCGAGCTGACATGGATGACCACACCGGAGCCTTGCGCGAGCATCGACGGCACAAGTTCACGGTCCAAGCGAACGGCCGGCAGGAGGTTCAAACTCAGCTCGGAGAGCCAGTGGTCGTCGGTGAGTGCGGCGAAGCCGCCAGTGGGGGCATGGGAGCCGCCAAGCACGTTGATCAGGAGGTCGACGCCACCCCACTCCTTGAGAACGGAGTCGGCCAGGGTTTTCACGCCAGCAGCCGTCGTCAAGTCGGCAAGGATGTACGACACACCTTCGACCGGCGCTTGCGGTGCTTTGCGAGCGGAAGTCGCCACGCGCGCGCCTGCATCCACCAGAGCGCGGACAACCGCGGCGCCGAGGCCCAAGGTTCCGCCAGTGACAACGGCCCGCAGGCCGTTCAGTTGAAGATCGAAGCTCATACCGTCACCTCCATGTTTGCAATCAGACCTCGCTCGAGGCGGAAGAAGAACTTCATATCGAGCGGGCTGCCCTTGAAATTGCCGGCCACGTGGGCCTTCACTGCGTGAACGCCTTCAATCAGCTCCAGGGAAAAGGGCTCGGTCGTGCAGGTGTACTTGGCGTCGGCCGCCATCTTCCACGCCCGGATCGCGTCGCGACCGGTGTAGATGTGACCGTCGTCAGTCACCACGGCCTTCGGGGTGAAGCATTGCGCGACCTGGTCAGGGCCTTGCGTGTCTGCCACGAAATACGCGGCGATCGGGTCAGGGAGAGTTAATGAATAGGGCATGGTGTGCTCCTTGGTTGGGACGGATCGAAGGATGCGCCCGCACAGTAATTTTGAGAATCTCTTAGAATTCGAATGGACTATGTAGAAAAGAGTACATAATGAGAGGGTCCGACTTTGCCGAGCTCAAAGCCTTCATCGCCGTCGTTGAAAGGCAAAGCTTTGCCCGCGCGGCGGAGCATCTGGGCTTGTCACCGTCGGCGTTGAGCCAGACCATCCGACAACTGGAAAGCCGCATCGGTGCGCGCCTGTTGAATCGCACGACAAGAAGCGTCGCCCCGTCCGCAAGCGGTGAGCAGCTCTATTCGCGCGTGGCGCCGCTGTTCCGTGAAATGGCCAACGCGGTGGCCGAGGCAAGCGACGCCACCGGGCAGATCCGTGGAACTTTGCGGATCAACACCCTCGGGATAGCCGCAAGAACGCTCATTGCGCCAAGACTGCAGCGCTTCCATCAGGTGCACCCTGACGTGGTGCTGGATATCGTGGTGGACGACGCACTGGCGGACATCGTGGCAGGCCGCTTCGACGCCGGGATACGGGTCGGTGGTCAGCTCAAGAAGGACATGATTGCCGTCCGTCTGTCACCAGACATGAAGATGATGGCCGTTGCTTCTCCGGACTACCTGGCCCGCCACGGCACGCCCAAGACGCCCACCGATTTGCGCGACCACGCATGCATCAACTGGCGACTCCAGATGGATGGGAGGTTCTACCGGTGGGAGTTCGAGAAGCGCGGCAAGCGGCACGAGATAGCCGTCGATGGGCCTGTCGTCACCAACGATGCCGACATCGGCGTGGCGGCAGCGGTCAACGGTCTAGGTATTGCCTACCACTTCGAGGTGGATCAGGTCGGCGAACTGCTCAAGCAGGGGCGTCTTGTACAGATCCTGCCTGACTGGACGATTACTCGTCCGGGCGTATTCCTGTACTACTCCAACCGGCACCATCGCCCTGCGCTGCTGGGCTCGTTTATCGACTGCATGTTGGACCGGGCGCCGTTCGGCGATGCCTGACCTTTACCGACAAGGAACTGCTGAGGGCGGCAATTTACCGCCTTCCCACCCTAGCCAAGTGAAGCTTCTGCTGGGTGTCCCCGCGTCCGGCCACTTTGGTTGGTCAGGGAGCCTTGGTTCATTTATCGTGTGATGGGCGCAACGAGCAGCTTGATGATATAGGACTGCAGACCACAGGGCGATGCGCCCCAATCACGAAAAGCGACGTCCGTACCGTGCAGAAATGACTCGGGCACGCCGATGTCGCGACGACCATGATCTACATCCATGCGGTCCGGATGGGCGGCAGTGCTGCGCGCAGCCGCTTGAACTCCCTCCCTGGTGCTGACGAGCTGCAAATCGGTTCTTGGTGAACTTCCACTGCCAGCCATAAGCGGCCGGCAATCTATGCAATCGCTTCGCACACCATCTGGGGTAAGTGTGGTCTGTCTTGTGGGCCATCCTCCTGGCAGTCGGGAGGAAGCAATTCCGTTCCGCTTGGAGCCATAACCGTGCCGAAAAAGAGCCGATTTGAAGCCCTGGAGAGACGTGGTCACAAGTGTGCTCGGGAAGAGCATCAGCACCTAAGCGATTGAATTACAGGGATTTTCTGTCTGACGCAGTTCATGCCATGCTGGTCAGCGAATTCTGGCGAAGAGCCAAAATCGCCGGAAGCAAAACCGTTCCGGCCCAAAAAGAAGCATAAGCGTTCCGAAGCGGAACAGTTATGGTTCCAGCGACAAAAGCTGTCGCCGGAACCATAAATATTCCGCAGTGGGAAGCATAACTGTGCCGGAGGGTGCATTGATTCTTGCCGAGCACGCTCATCCCAGAAAGTGGTCGAGTATCGCGGCGTGGTCATCAATCCCCATGCCGAGAAGCCGACACCGCTCGTTAGGGAACGTATGATCAAGTCATAAAACGATGGCCGTTGGCGATCTACCAAGCCAAGTGATCCAGCAGAGCCAGCGGGTCGAAAGCCGCTGCGGTGCCATCTGGCACCTTCTGCGAGAGCCTACGCCCCCTGCACACGGTCGACTCCCATCATCTCCATCAGCTTCTTGCGCGCCATCCACAGATTGGACAGCGCAAACAGCGTGATCACGTGCGCCGTGTTTTTGGCCAGACCCTTGAATCTCACCTTGGTTAAACCGAACTGGCATTTGATTACCCGAAACGGGTGCTCCACCTTGGCCCGCACACTGGCCTTGCAGTGCTCTTGCTTCTTTGCTTTGGTCTTGCGCCTGCCCTCGGGCAGCTTGGCCATGTCACTGGGCCGCGCTGCAATGTGCCACTGCACATGCGGCACTCTCGCCGGCGCACCCCGGTAGCCCGAGTCCGCCCACACCTGCTCCTCCTTGCCGTGCAGCAGATCAGCCACTTGCTCCACGTCCGCCTCGTTGGCTGCCGTCGTCGTCACCGTGTGCACCAGCCCAGAGTTCGCATCCACCCCGATGTGCGCCTTCATCCCAAAGTGCCATTGATTGCCTTTCTTCGTCTGGTGCATCTCCGCGTCCCGCTCCCCCTCGGCATTCTTCGTCGAACTCGGCGCCGCGATGATCGTGGCGTCCACGATCGAGCCCTTCTTGAGCAGCAGGCCCTTGCGCGCCAGGTGCGCGTTGACCTGCTTGAAGATGTCCTCTGCCAAATCACTCGCTTCGAGCAGATGGCGAAAGTTCAGGATCGTCGTCTCATCGGGGATCGCTTGAAGGTCCAGTCCAGCGAACGCACGCATGGAGGCGATCTCGTACAGGGCCTCCTCCATCGCTGGATCGCTCAGGGTGAACCAGTTCTGCATCAGGTGTACCCGTAGCATCGATTCCAGCGCGTAGGGGCGCCGCCCGCGGCCTGCCACCGGGTAGTGCGGCTCGATCACCTTGAGCAAGGCCTTCCACGGCACCACCAGTTCCATCTCGGCCAGAAACACCTCGCGCCGCGTCGTCTTCCTCTTGCCCGCCTGCTCGGCGTCAGCGAAACTGATCTGGTTCATCGCTCTTGCTCCATTGACCGATTCAGATCACCACGCAAGAATCGTGCTCTTGTTCAGACGTTCCTTAGCTAAGCGGAAAATTCATTACAAACTTTGTGCTTCGGGAAGACGAGTGCGCCAGGACATGCCCGCCATGAGCTTCGACTATCGCACGGGTTATCGATAGGCCCAACCCTGCACCTTCTGTCTCAGGTCGATTGCGAGCAGGAGCGGCTCGGTAAAAACGGTCAAACAACCGTGGTAAGGCGTTCGGGTCGATCTCATCACCCGTATTGCTCACCTCTACTTGGGTATATCCGTCGATCTGGGTTATGCCAATCACCACGGACGTCCCTCGGTCTGCGTGTCGCAGCGCATTGGAAAGCAGATTGCTCACGGCTCTGCGGAACATCAATCGGTCACCGACGATTTCGCCATCTCCCCGGAGCTCCAGTTGAATATCCTTTTCGTCGGCAACCGCGTCATAAAACTCGATCAAGGTCTGAACTTCCTGGGCAGCCAAGAAGCTCTCTTTGTGCGGCAAGTCGACGCCGCGCTCTGTCTTGGCCAAGAACAGCATGTCGGAGACCATCTTGGCCAGACGTTGAAACTCTTCGGCGTTGGAGGCCAGAATGTCTCGGTAGGTCTCTGCATTCCGGCGACTGGACAGTGCGACCTGGGTTTGTGTCATCAGATTGCTGATCGGAGTGCGTAGCTCATGCGCCAAGTCAGAAGAAAAATCCGACAGGCGTTGAAAGTCTTTCTGCAATCTGTCGAGCATCTGATTGAGCTCATGAGCGAGGTCAGCCATTTCGACAGGTACGGCGTCAACAGACATACGCTGATTCAGCTTTTGTCCTGTCACATTGGAAGCTCGCGATTTCATGGCCCTCAACGGGGCCATGCCATGGTGCGCGGCCAACCAACCCAGTAAGCCGCTGACCATGGTCGCTAACATGGCATAAATCAAAAGTGTCTGCCGCAGCTCAGACATGAATTGCGTATGGTGCTCCGAATCCAGAGCTACCATGACCTGCGCCGCAACCGAGGGCCTGTAGGCTGGCATGACCTGGAAGGTCTGGCCATGAAACTCCTGCTGCGCATCGCGCCAATACAGATAGGACTCAGCCCCGTAAGAATTGAGTTTCTGATCTGTGGATTGCGGAGGGCGAAAGCCCTCTGAGCGGAAAATGACCTTGCCTTGTCCGTCGGTGATGAGTGCAAAAAGCCCATGGTGACTGCCCAGCGCTTCGCTCAGCCTCCGGGTACTGTCCTCAACGCTGCGAGAGCTTTCGAGAATTTCCTCAATCAGATGTCGCTTGTCTTTCAAAGCCATGTGATCCAACTCGACAAAGTGTCTCTCGGTCGCGATGTGCAGAATCGCGCCGAGGCCCAAGACAACGACAGCGGCGACCAGCGTGAAGAAAATCGTGAGTCGGCTGGTCAGGGAAAGAGACTGGAACATCTAGCTTTCCTCCGGGGCTTCCAGCACATACCCCATGCCACGGACAGTCTGGATCAGCTTGACGGTGCGCCCTTCGTCGATCTTGACACGCAGTCGTCGCATCGCCACTTCGATGACATTGGTGTCGCTATCGAAATTCATGTCCCAGACCTGCGAGGCAATCAGGGAACGGGGCAAGACCTCGCCCTGGCGCCGCATCAGAAGTTCCAGCAGGCCGAATTCCTTGGCCGTGAGATCGATGCGTTGGCCATCCCGTGAAACTCTTCGACGCAGCAGGTCGAGTTCAAGATCGGCTACACGGAGCGTGGTGGGGTCTGTGCTGTTTCGGCCGCGGCGCAGGATCGTTCGCACCCGGGCCAGGAGTTCGGAGAAAGAGAAAGGCTTGACCAGGTAATCATCCGCGCCCAGCTCAAGTCCTTTGACCCGATCTTCCACCTGATCACGCGCCGTCAGGAACAGAACCGGCATCTGCAGGCCGCGCTTGCGCAGTGTCTTCAACACCTGCCATCCATCCAGGCTGGGCAACATGACATCCAGGATAACGAGGGCATGATCACCCTGCAGGGCGAGATGCAGGCCATCGGCGCCATCCTGGGCGAGGTCGACCACAAAACCGGCCTCACTCAGACCTTGACGCAGGTACTCGCCGGTCTTGCTTTCGTCTTCAACAATCAGAATTTTCACGGGCTGTTTCCACTCCATCGCTGGCCCGTAGTGTGGCAACTTCCAGACAGGGCGGCCTCAAGATTACAAAAATGTAATCCGTTCGACAGCAATCTGACGACCTGGGATCCGCAGAATCCGATCCGCGAATGTTGATATTCAGATCGAGGAAAGCATGCCCGTCCAACCCCACCGTTTACTAACCCAGGCATGGCTGCCCATCAGCTTAGTCATGTTTGCTGGGGTAGCCGCAGCACAAACCACGGCTGACCCATCCCAGAACATTCCTGCCGTTCAAGTGGAGTACAAGTCCGCGCTCAGTGACTTCCAGCCCTATACAGACCAGACCATCCAGTCCTGGTCCGAGGCCAACGACAGGGTGGGCCGCATTGGTGGCTGGCGTAGTTATGCCAAGGAAATTGCCACGGGCGAGGCCGTCAAGGACGCTTCCGACGCCCCCGACCCCCACTCGGGTCACCATGGAGGTGGCAAACAATGAAACGCCTTTTGAGTACCTCCCGGGGCAAGTTGGTTCTGTCCGCCATGTCTTTGGCCATTCTCTCCGGTTGCGCCAGCGTGAGCGTCGAGCAAAACTTAGACCGGGTGAACGAGGAAGCCAAGAGCTTCACTGAAGGCCAGTTGTCTCTGGCGCGTACAGCCGATGAGCGTCAGCAGCGAGCTGAGGCAACCCAGAAGTTGCTTCAAACACTTTTGGGCCAGCGGGAGGCCGTCCAGCTGGCTCTGCTCAACAGCCCGTCGCTGCAGGCGCTTCTGGCCCAGGGCTGGGCTGAATCCGCAGATGCGGCGCAGATTGGGAGAATTGCAAACCCCATCTTCTCGCTGGAACGCATGGTGGCAGGTGATGAACTGGAGCTGGGCCGTGCGCTCTCCTTCGGTCTGCTGGACATTCTGACGCTGCCCGGCCGTCAGGGGATCGCCACCCGGCGCATTGAGGTGGCTCAACTCCGGCTGACTGGCGACGTGGTTGACCAGGTCACCCGCGTGCGCCAGGCCTGGGTTCGCGCGGTAGCTGCGCAACAGTCCCTGCAGTACGCCAGGCAGGTGTACGACAGTGCCGCCGCCAGTGCCGAACTGGCCCGCAGAATGCAGGCGATTGGTAACTTCAATCGCCTCACCCGAGCGCGTGAGCAGGCGTTCTACGCAGATGCCGGGACTCGGTTGGCAACTGCCACCCACCAGGTGACGGCGACCCGCGAAGAACTCGTCCGGCTTCTCGGTCTGGATGTGCAACAGGCGCAGATGCTCAAACTCCCTGATCGCCTGCCAGAACTGCCGAAGCAGGCCGTCGATCCCCAGACTGTCGGCACGTTTGCCACACGCAATCGCCTCGACATCCGGCTTGCCCAGACCACGCTGGCCGCTTCGGCCCGGGCGCAAGGCTTGAACATGGTTACCAGCTTCACCGATATCGAACTGACCGCCCGGCGCAACACCAGCACTGACAACGTCGCGGGGGAACGTAGCGTTGCACGTGGGTACGAAATCGACGTTCGCCTACCGATCTTCGATTGGGGCGGCATGCAACGCGATGCCATGAGTGCCCGTACCTTGGCCGCCGCCAATCAGTTGGACGCCACCGTCCGATCAGCCGGGTCGAGTCTGCGCGAAAGCTACTCTGCCTACCGCACGGCCTATGACATCGCACGCCATAGCCGAGACGAGGTGGTGCCACTGCGCAAGGTCATCGCAGAAGAGAACCAGCTGCGTTACAACGGAATGATCATCGGCATCTTCGAGCTGCTGGCCGACGCGCGTGATCAGATCGCCACGGTCATGACCGCCATCAACTCCGAACAGCAGTTCTGGTTGGCGGACGCTGCGCTTCAGGCCTCCCTGATCGGCCGACCGATCAACACCACACTGACAGCGATGCCCGATGCGCCCGCCGGCGGCGGTGCAGGACACTGATTCAAGGATATCCGATGAATTCCAGAAGAGAATTTTTCAAGTTCGCCGGTATTGCCGGTGGTGCGGTTGCCGCAAGTGCCGTGAGCCGCGTCGCCATGGCCGCCTTGCCTGAGCCCGTGATTCAGACCCGTCCGGATACCATGGCCCCCCTCATCCCCAACAGTGGACGTCCCTATAACCCGGTGGTGACGCTCAACGGCTGGACCCTGCCCTGGCGCATGAACAACGGCGTCAAAGAGTTTCATTTGGTCGCCGAGCCCGTGGTGCGAGAAATGGCGCCTGGGTTCAAGGCCCATCTCTGGGGCTACAACGGTCAGAGCCCGGGACCAACGATCGAGGTAGTCGAAGGTGATCGCGTGCGCATCTTCGTTACCAACAAGCTTCCAGAGCACACCAGTGTGCACTGGCACGGGCAGCGTTTGCCCAACGGCATGGATGGTGTGGCGGGTCTGAACCAGCCCGCGATTCCCGCAGGCAAGACTTTTGTCTACGAGTTTGTCGCGCGCCGGCCTGGAACGTTCATGTACCACCCGCATGCCGATGAAATGACGCAGATGGCCATGGGCATGATGGGCTTTTGGGTCACACATCCCAAGGACAGGAATCCTCTGATCGATGAGGTCCAGCGGGACTTCTGCTTTCTGCTCAACGCCTATGACATTGATCCGGGCAGCTACACACCCAAGATCATGACCATGCTGGATTTCAATCTGTGGAGCTGGAACAGCCGGATCTTCCCGGGCATCGACAGCTTGAACGTGCGCCTGAACGACAAGGTGCGTATCCGCATCGGCAATCTGACGATGACGAACCACCCCATCCATCTGCACGGGCATGAATTCCTGGTCACAGGAACCGATGGCGGCCCCACACCCAAGAGCACGCGCTGGTATGAGGTGACAACCGATGTGGCCGTCGGCCAAATGCGGCAAATCGAGTTCCTGGCAGACGAAGAGGGAGACTGGGCTTTCCATTGCCACAAGAGCCACCACACCATGAATGCCATGGGCCATGACGTTCCGACGCTGATTGGCGTGGATCACCGCGATATTGCCAAGAAGATCAACAGCCTGATCCCGGACTACATGGTGATGGGCGAGCGCGGCATGGCCGACATGACTGAGATGGAAATGCCCATTCCTGACAACACCGCCCCCATGATGACCGGGCAAGGTCCCTTTGGATCGGTGGAAATGGGCGGCATGTTCAGCGTGGTCAAAGTACGCAAAGACCAGAAACCTGGGGACTACAAGGATCCGGGCTGGTTCAAGCACCCCGAAGGCACCGTCGCGCATGAATACACCGCTCCCTTGGCTGAGCCGGCACGTTTCAAGTCGGAGGGCGGCCAGTCCATGCCACGCGTCCAACAGCCAGCCAAGGCCACCGAGGTCAAGGTTCGCAAGCCGAGCTCACACACAGGTCATTGACACCCCAACCCAACCCAACCCAGGAGAACACCATGAAATTTAACGTCTCGCTCATTCGAAAACTCACCACATTCGTCGCCTTGTCGGCCTCAATCGGTGCTTTTGCAGGCGGCAACCATGGAGGGGGGCATGGTCACGGAGACGAGGAAACGGCCATCGGCAAACCTGGCGTGGCGGCGCGGGTCAGTCGTACCGTCACGATCGAGATGAGCGACAACATGCGCTACAGCCCGGCAGATGTTCAGGTCAAGCAAGGCGAGACGCTGCGCTTTGTCGTGAAGAACGTCGGCAAGGTCAAGCACGAGATGAGCCTGGGCACCGAGAAAGAGCTGCTGGAGCACCTGGAGCAGATGAAGAAGTTCCCGGACATGGAGCACGATGAGCCCGGCAAGGTGACGTTGGCACCCGGCAAGCAAGGCGAGATCATTTGGCAGTTCACCAAAGCAGGCACCGTGCACTTTGCCTGCCTGATGCCGGGTCACTACGAAGCTGGCATGAAGGGCGCCGTCAAGGTGGGCAAGCGCTGAGCAGCGCCTGTCCGCAAAACTCATCCGTTGCCCTAGGTCTTTATCTGCGAGGAAAACATGAAGTCACTCAAACGCATTCTTGCCATCTCTGCCCTGTCGATGGGAGTCGCGCTTCCCATGAGCAGCATGGCCCAAATGGCCATGGACCACAACAAGATGGGAGCCCCCATGGCGGCTTCGATGACCCAGGGTGAAGTCCGCAAAGTGGATCTTGATGCTGGCAAAGTCACCATCAAGCACGGTGAGATCAAGCACCTGGACATGCCCGGCATGACCATGGTGTTCACCGCCAAGGACAAGAGCATCCTGTCAAATCTGAAGCTGGGTGAAAAAGTCGAATTCATGGTCGTCCAGGAGTCGGGCAAGTTTTTCGTGACCGAGATCAGGCCTGCGCCTTAGGCATTGATCAATGCTGGCATTGGTCGGCAAAAGGCATCCAGCGCCTCCGTCAGCAGACTGCGGGCGGAGGCTGTTTGTGCTGAAATATCAAACAGATGGGAGAACGAGCCATGGCGCACGAACATCACGCCCACGATCATCACGCAGACGGTACCGAGTCCAAGGGTGATCTCCATGACCCGGTCTGCGGCATGAAGGTGAGCCAGCGATCTGAGCACCATAGTGAGCAGGCAAGGCGCTTGTACTATTTTTGCAGTGTGAACTGCAAGTCCAATTTCATCGCTGATCCGGCTCGGTACATCGACCATCCAGCCCAGCACAAGAGCGGATCGGATCATCTTCACCAAGATCCGAAGCACACGGCGTTATCTGTTCCCCCAGCCCTCACGGCCGATGCGATGACACCCCCGTCGGGAACCATCTACACCTGCCCAATGCATCCCGAGATCAGGCAAAGTCTGCCTGGCAACTGCCCCAAGTGCGGCATGACGCTGGAGCCCCTGATCCCCGAGCTTGAAGAAGAGGAAAACCCGGAGCTGCGCGACTTCCAGCGCCGCTTCTGGTGGACCCTGCCTCTGACCGTCATCGTCACGGTGTTGGCCATGTTCGGCCACCAGTTCCATTGGTTTGAGACACGTACTCAGACATGGATCGAACTGATTCTGTCCATGCCTGTCATTCTGTGGGCGGGCTGGCCATTTTTCGAAAGAGGCTGGCAGTCTGTCGTGCACCGCAGCCCCAATATGTGGACGCTGATCGGGCTCGGAACGGGGGCGGCCTTTGTCTACAGCATGGTGGCCACGGTTGCCCCCAACGTATTCCCCGACTCCTTCCTGTCGATGGGGCGCATTGCTGTCTACTACGAGGCCGCGGTGGTCATCATTTCCCTGACGCTGTTGGGTCAGGTACTGGAGCTCAAGGCCAGGTCGCAAACCTCAGCAGCAATCAAATCCCTGCTCGGACTGGCTCCGAAGACAGCGCGCCGTATCCGAGAAGATGGAACGGAAGAGGATGTGCCGATCACGCACGTGCATGTGGGCGATCTGCTGCGGGTGCGTCCCGGGGAGAAGGTACCCGTCGATGGGGTGGTGACCGAGGGCAGCAGCGCCGTGGATGAATCCATGCTGACCGGGGAGCCCTTGCCCGTGACCAAGCGCATGGGGGACAAGATCATTGGAGCGACGCTGAATGCCAGTGGCGCACTGGTGATGCGATCCGAGCGGGTCGGGGCTGCAACCATGCTGGCGCAGATCGTGCAGATGGTGGCTCAGGCCCAGCGCTCCAAGGCACCCATGCAGCGCATGGCCGATATCGTCGCAGGATATTTTGTGGTGGTGGTGGTCTTCATTGCCTTGCTGACATTGCTGGTTTGGGGCCTGTGGGGGCCCGAGCCGCGCTGGGTGTATGGCCTGATCAACGCCGTGGCTGTTCTCATCATCGCCTGCCCTTGTGCCCTGGGTCTGGCCACGCCCATGTCCATCATGGTGGCGACTGGGCGGGGCGCGAACAAAGGCATCCTGTTCCGTGATGCGGCTGCCATTGAGCATCTGCGTAAGGTAGATACGCTGATCATCGACAAGACCGGCACCTTGACAGAAGGGCGCCCGGCCTTCAATCGTGCGGTCGCCACCCAAGGGTACACCGAGGACGAGGTATTGCGTCTGGCCGCCAGTCTGGACCAGGGCAGCGAACACCCCCTGGCGGACGCAATCGTTCAGGCTGCGCGGGCACGTCAGTTGGTTCTGGACAAGCCGGAGCAGTTTGAGTCCAGCTCCGGGATCGGCGTGAGCGGCTTGGTGACAGGACGCAAGCTTGCCTTGGGCAATACGGCGTTGATGGAGCAAATGCGGGTCTCAACGATGCCCCTGACCACGCGGGCTGAGGCCTTGCGCACAGAAGGCGCGAGCGTGATGTATCTGGCCGTTGACGGCCAGTTGGCCGGCCTGCTGGCGGTCTCTGACCCGATCAAGGCCAGCACCCCCGAGGCCCTGGAGACGCTCAAGGCAGCGGGCTTGCGCATCATCATGGCCACGGGGGATGGCTTGACCACGGCCAGGTCCGTCGGCGCTCGACTGGGTATTGATGAGGTGCATGGAGAGGTCAAGCCCGCCGACAAACTGCTGTTGGTTGAGAAGCTGCAGCGGGAAGGACGTGTCGTGGCCATGGCGGGTGACGGGATCAACGACGCTCCGGCCCTGGCTAAGGCCGATGTCGGCATTGCCATGGGAACGGGCACCGATGTCGCCATGAACAGCGCCCAACTCACGCTGGTCAAGGGTGACCTGCGAGGCATTGCGATCGCTCGCGCCTTGTCCGAGTCAACCGTCAGCAACATGAAGCAAAACCTCGTGTTCGCTTTCATCTACAACGCCTTGGGTATTCCCGTAGCTGCAGGCGTGTTGTTCCCGTTGACCGGATGGCTGCTTTCGCCGCTGATCGCTGCTCTGGCGATGAGTCTGAGTTCGGTGTCGGTGATCGGAAACGCACTACGGCTTCGTTAGGACCTGAATTTTCACGACTGAGCATCTTGATCCCTTCGTTTGGGAACTTGTCCGCAGATCGCGCGAGGGGCCAAGCACTCTTCCTGACAGATTTGTAATCTCGCCGTCATCTTCAGGGCGTCTTTAAAAACCTAAAGTAGAGATATAGCATGCGCATCACACGTCATCGGGACACGGAGATGGCGCCATATCCGGCAGAACTTGCCGGCACCAGCCACGAAAGGGTTTGATCATGAAGGTTTTGCAATCACTACCGGTTACTCTGCTCATCGCAATGGCTTCTCTGGCTGCATCGGCGCAGACCGCGGCGGAACATGAACAGCACCATCCGGGCGGGGCTGCACCCGCCACCGCCTCGCCGGCCCCTCGCACGGCCGAGCAGCAGATGTCGGCCATGGACACGCAGCTGCAGCGTATGCGCGATATGAGCCATAAGCTGGCCGCTGCCAAGACCCCGCAAGAGCGACAGGCCCTGATGATCGAGCATCAGAAAACCATGCAGGAGAGCATGAGAATGATGAGCCAGATGCAGGGGCTGTCCATGGGCGGGATGGGGGGTATCGGCATGATGATGGGTGGCGGTGCTGGCATGCCAAGCAGCGCCTCGAACGCACCGCCAGTCGCACCTGACGCCAATGCAGCGTCGGCAGCACCGGCGATGAGGCCGCAGATGATGGCCGGCATGATGCAGCGCCACACCATGATGGAAAAGCGCATGGAGATGATGCAGATGATGATGGACCGCATGCCAGCCTCGTCACCCAGGTAAGAAAGGATACATTGCCATGTTCTTCGATCACGGTTACTACATGGGTGGCATGCACGCCTTCTGGTGGCTGTTCTGGCTTGTCCTGGTGGTGGCGTTCGTCTACGCTGCACGCTCACCAGCAGGACGCTCCGGGCGGTCAACGAGAGAGTCCCCACTGGAAATCCTGCAGCGACGCTTTGCCAAAGGCGAACTGAGCCCCGAGGCATACGAGCAGGCGAAGGCATTGCTAGAGCGTGATGCCGGCAAGACCAAGGGCAATGAGTCCAGTCTTAGGAGTGATAAGACATGAATCCCTTTGAACACAAGCATTCGAACGAGCAGAGCGTGTCAGTGTGGCGACGGCCTGCAATCTTGGCATGGACAGCTGCCGCCGTGATTGCGGCGTTCTATCTCCTGCGAGAGCATTGGGGGCACCTGCTGGGCTGGTGGCCTTATCTGCTGCTCATGCTGTGCCCGCTCATGCATCTGCTTCATGGACATGGAGGTCATGGCTCCAGCCACGATCATTCCCGAGCAAAGAAAGATTCTTGAACCTGGGTCGTGTGCCGTGACGCGTCATTTTCACGGCCATCTTCTTGTCTTTTGAGCAGGCAATGCTTGCCTGTGCTCCATGTGCGGCACGTTAAATCGAGGATGTACGGCGGTCCTTGCTGCTGCCTTCCATTCCGGTTACGTCGATCTTGCTTGCTCGTCCGACGTTACGCTGCATTTACGCCAGCTTGCGCGCTTGTAATCGCCGCCTCATCTTTCTGTCAGCACCTCCTTTCCAGAATACGTACTGTGCATTGCACAAAGCGCCGTCAAGGTGTTTTCTTCATCTTCTCGAAAGGATCTGACATGAAAACCACTCTCACCACCTTCATCGCCGCTGGTGTCCTGGCTGTCGCTACCCTCCCAGCTTTCGCGCACGATGCGGCCAGCGCCAGCGCGGACAAGCTGTATCGCCTCAAGGACGGCGGTACCCTGTACGTTTTCAAGGACGGCAAGATGGCCCTGGAAGACGCGTATGGCCGTGCCGCTTTCTTGAAGAAGGGACAGGTTCTCGAAACCACTGATGGGCAGAAGATCACGGCCACGAGCAACGAAGTGGCACGCCTGAACAGCCTGATTCTGCTGGGGCATGAGGGTTCTTGACCCGGAGGTATGGTGACGCCTGAGGCTTGTCAACGGCAGGCTGCGGGCGTTCCAAACTTCAGCAGACAACTTGAGGCTATTGCGAGAAGCTGCTCAAACACTAAAATCTTGCGACTGATGAGAGTATTCCGCCGCTCACTCTATGCTTGGATCGCGCTGCTGGGGATCGTGTTTTCCCAGCTGGCGATTTCGGCATATGCGTGTCCACTGTGGAACAGCAGTGAAGGCCAGGCATCTGCTGTGGCCGCACATGGGCAGGAAATGGCCGGCATGCCATGCGGAGGCATGGAAGACATGGTGGTTGAAATGACCACACCGGTGCTTTGCATCAAACACTGCGATCAGGAGAGTCAGGCTGCAGGCTCAGCCCATGCACCGGATTTCCAGCTTGCTCTGGCACTGTTGCCCTTGGCGCAGCCTTTTGCGCTGATGGAAACCATCTGGGCGCCCCAGCGATCCGAACCCCTCCTGCATCCCCTCGCAGCACCACCGCCCTTGTGGCGCACTGGCCGCCTGCGCATTTGACCCACCCCTGATTTTTCTGGGCGCACGCCGAGTGCGCTGCTCTGGCCATTTTCGGCCATGTGTTCAGGAGAAAGATCATGGGTCCACAACCATTCTTCATCAGCCCTCGCGCTGCAGCACGTCTATTGCAGGCGGTACTGCTGGGCCTGTCAGCGCAACTACTTCATGCCGAACAAGCGCCTCCGATAACTTTGGAGGAGGCACTGAGTCTGGCACAAGCCAATGCCCCCGCCTTGAGCGCGGCAAGCCTGGGTGCTCAAGCCGCACAGGCTTCGGCCGTGTCGGCAGGTCAGCTTCCGGATCCAATCTTGCGTGCTGGCGTGGACAACCTGCCAGTCAATGGGGCCGATCGGTTCTCGCTGGATCGAGACTTCATGACCATGCGCCGTATCGGTCTCATGCAGGAGTACGTCTCGACCGAGAAGCGGCAACTGCAGCGTAAGCGCAACGAGTTGGAAGCGGCAAGTTCCGAGCTGGCACGAGCTGCCGCGCAGGCGAACTTGCGTCGTGACGTCGCACTGGCCTGGCTTGATCGCTATTTCGCGATCAAGAATCGGGAGTTGCTGACATCCCTTCAAAACGAGGTGCAGCTGCAGTTACGCACCCTGGACTCCCAGCTTCGCGCCGGCAAGGCCATGGCAACCGAGCAGCAGATGGCCGCGGCGATGCTGCTGCAGATCGATGATCGAGTCCTGGTCAATGACAGGCAGGAGCGTGTCGCGATCATCAATCTGTCCCGATGGCTGGATGCGGCTGCCCAAAGAACCCCTGGACAGTTACCCGATATTCGACGATTACCTGAGAGTCTGGTCCATGGGGACGTGGTTCATTCCGCGCCCCAGTTGCGCCAGCATGAGCAGGAGCTCAACATCGCCCGGACCGAGCTGAAACTGGCCGAGCAAAACCGATCACCGAACTGGAGCTGGGAGATTGCCTATCAGCAGCGCGGCAGCGACTATTCGAACATGGTTTCGTTTGGGGTCAGTGTGCCCCTGACTTTCAACGCCGCCCGCCGTCAGGATCAGGACGTTGCCGCCAGGCGAGCCCAGCTCAGTCAGGTGGAACAGGTGCATGAGAACATGGTGCGTGAAACCAGAACCAACCTGCTCTCTGCCCATGCAGAATGGCAAACCTTGATTGATCGCCACCAGAAACTGGCCGCCGCCTTGCTGCCGATCACGCAGCAGCGCGTCGAGCTGTCCCTCGCCGCCTACCGATCTGCCCAGACCACGCTGGCCAGTGTTCTTGAGGCCAGGCGCGCCGAAGTCGAGGCCCGGATGCAACTGCTGGAGCTGGAACGCGAGATGGCTCGACTCTGGGCGCAACTGCAGTACGTCTATGTTGACCCCATGAATGCCACGCCCCAGGGAGGACCCCAGCCATGAAGACCCGTACCCTGATTGCCTTGTTCTCAGTCAGCACAGCGTTGATTGCCCTTGCGACCTATCAGCTGGGCTTACAGCGCCATGCGGCCGTCGCCCAGACAACTCAGCCCGCTGCAACGGACGCCAAGGTCGATCCTAAGACTGGCCGCCCTGTGCTTTATTGGCATGACCCGATGGTGCTCGGGCCGCGTTTCGACAAGCCTGGCAAGTCCCCTTTCATGGACATGCAGCTCGTGCCGGTCTATGCCGACGAAAGCGGTGGTGCCGGCGTGACCGTCAGTTCGCAGACCGCGCAAAGCCTGGGTCTGCGCACGGGGATCGTGCGCAGGGGGGAGCTTCCCACACATTTCGACGCCGTTGGAGTTGTCACCGAGAACGAACGCGCCACCGAGGTGGTGCAGTCCCGTGTCACAGCCTATATCGAAAAGCTGCATGTTCGCGCGCCCCTGGATCCCGTTCGCAAGGGACAAACCTTGGCGACCCTCTACGCCCCGGAGTGGGCTGGGGCGCTGGAGGAGTACCTGGGTCTGCGCAAGGCCCAGGCTGGCGCAGCGCTCATCGATGCGGCCCGGGAGCGTCTGCGTTTGCTGTCGATCCCGGATGGCGTGGTCGAGAGATCCGAACGCGCCGGCGCGGCCCAGACCCGTTTTGAACTTACTGCGCCCATCCAAGGCGTGGTGGCTGAGCTAGGCGTGCGCGATGGCGCGATGATCAACCCCGGCATGACGCTTTTTCGAATCACAGACCTTCGCTCGGTCTGGGTGGTGATCGACGTGCCTCAATCCATGGGCAGCCAACTCAGCCCCGGTCGTGCGGCGGAAGTCCAGGTTCCCGGCATCGAGCCTCAGTCTTTGCCAGGCAGGGTCCGGACGGTCCTGCCCGACGTCGATCCAGCCACTCGCACGATCAAGGCCCGTATCGAACTGCCCAATCCGAATACTCAGCTCAAGCCCGGACTCTTCGTGCAGGTCAGGATCAAGGCGCCATCCACTCAGCCGACGCTCCTGATTCCCCAGGAGGCTGTGATCGCCACCGGACGGCGAACGGTCGTGATTGCGATGACCGAGGATGACCGATTCATACCGACCGATGTAACCCTGGGCCGTGACAACGGCGAGGAAGTTGAGATTCGCTCTGGCCTGTCCGAGGGGCAACGTGTGGTGGTTTCGGGCCAGTTCCTTCTGGATTCCGAAGCCAACCTGAAGTCTGGCCTGGGCCGTATGGGCACGGAAGCCACCACAGCCTCCGTGCCTGCCCGTCATTCCGGCATCGGTGTGATTCGCGGCATGGATGCCGATGGACTCACGTTGACGCACGAGCCGATTGCCTCTCTTCAGTGGGGTGCCATGACCATGCCCTTTAAAGCGCCGTCACAAGGCCTACCCAAGGGTCTGAAGGAAGGGATGCGGGTCAAGTTCGACTTCGTTCAGGACGGCGACGACTACGTGCTGCAAAGTGTTGTGTCGGCGGCCGAGAGAGGCAAGCCATGATTGAAAAAATCATCCGCTGGTCTATCGGCAACCGCTTTCTGGTCCTGGCCTCCACCCTGCTTCTGGTGGCGGTTGGTCTCTGGTCTCTGGCACGTACGCCGCTTGATGCATTACCCGATCTTTCCGACGTGCAGGTCATCATCCGAACCAGCTACCCGGGCCAGGCGCCGCAGATCGTCGAGAACCAGATCACCTACCCGCTGACGACGACCATGATGTCCGTGCCGGGCGCCAAAACCGTTCGTGGCTACTCCTTCTTTGGCGACTCCTTCGTCTACGTCCTGTTCGAGGACGGCACGGACCTCTACTGGGCGCGCTCCAGGGTGCTGGAGTACCTGAACCAGGTGCAAGGGCGCTTGCCCGCCGGTGCAACGGCTGCTCTGGGACCGGATGCCACCGGGGTAGGCTGGGTCTACGAATACGCGCTGGTCGACCGCACAGGCCGAACGGACCTCGGGCAGCTTCGCGCCCTGCAGGACTGGTTCCTGAAATTCGAGCTGAAATCCGTGCCCAATGTGGCCGAGGTCGCCAGCCTGGGCGGCATGGTGCGCCAGTACCAGGTTGTGATCGATCCCGATCGCCTGCGCAGCTATGGCATTGCGCACGGCCAGGTGCTGGAAGCTATCCGGCGCTCTAACCAGGAGACGGGAGGGGCCGTGCTGGAGCTGGCGGAGACGGAATACATGGTGCGGGCCCGGGGCTATCTGTCCAGTCTGGATGATTTCCGCAACATACCGCTGCGCACCTCCAGAAGTGGCGTTGCCGTACGGCTGGGAGATGTGGCACGCATCCAGATCGGCCCGGAGATGCGCCGTGGCATTGCTGAACTTGACGGTGAGGGCGAGGTGGTCGGCGGTGTGGTGGTCATGCGGACCGGCAAGAACGCGCAGGAAACGATCCAGGCTGTCAAGGCCAAGCTGGAGCAACTCAAAGCCAGTTTGCCGAGTGGTGTCGAGATCGTGCCCACTTACGACCGCTCCCAACTGATCGAAAGTGCGGTAGCGAATCTGCGCAACAAGCTCATCGAGGAATTTCTGGTGGTGGCGACGGTCTGCCTGCTCTTTCTCTTCCATCTGCGATCCTCACTGGTCGCCGTGATCTCCCTGCCGATCGGCATCCTGGCTGCCTTCATCGTCATGCGCTACCAGGGTGTCAACGCCAACATCATGTCCCTGGGGGGCATTGCGATCGCCATCGGTGCAATGGTGGATGCCGCCGTCGTGATGATTGAAAACGCCCACAAGCACTTGGAGGCGTGGGAAGAGGCTCATCCGGGTCAGAAACTGCAAGCGCATGAGCACTGGTCGGTTGTGAGCAAGGCTGCGGTCGAAGTTGGTCCTGCGCTTTTCTTCTCCTTGCTCATCATCACGCTCTCTTTTGTCCCGATCTTCACGTTGGAGGCACAGGAGGGGCGGTTGTTCTCGCCCCTGGCGTTCACCAAGACCTATGCCATGGCCGCGTCGGCGGCGCTGGCTGTCACCTTGATCCCGGTACTGATGGGCTACTTGATTCGCGGGCGGATTCCGCATGAGCGTGCCAATCCGGTCAATCGTTTCCTGATCACGCTCTATCGCCCGGTCTTGACGCTGGTGTTGCGCTTCCCGAGAAGCACCATCGTGGCTTCTGTCCTGGCACTGGCCAGTACCCTTATTCCTCTGTCACAGTTGGGGGGCGAGTTCATGCCACCCATGGACGAGGGGGACCTGCTCTATATGCCTTCGGCCCTGCCAGGCCTGTCAGCGGCCAAGGCGTCTGAGCTGTTGCAACAGACCGACCGGATGATCCGGACGGTGCCCGAGGTGGCCCGGGTGTTTGGCAAAGCTGGCCGCGCCGAGACAGCAACTGACCCAGCGCCGATCGAAATGTTCGAAACGACGATCCAGTTCAAGCCGCGTGAGCAGTGGCGCCCCGGAATGACGCCGGAACAACTCGTCGCTGAGCTGGATCAGGCAGTCAAGGTACCCGGACTCTCGAACATCTGGGTTCCCCCTATCCGCAACCGCATCGACATGCTGGCTACGGGAATCAAAAGTCCGGTCGGCGTCAAGGTCAGCGGCCCAAATCTGGCGGAGATTGACCGGCTGGCGAGTCAGGTCGAACGTGTCGTCAAGGACGTGCCGGGTGTGACCTCCGCGCTGGCCGAGCGGCTCGTCGGCGGGCGTTATGTCGACATCGCGATTGATCGGGGGGCAGCCGCCCGTTATGGACTCAATGTGGCCGATGTGCAGATGCTGGTGTCCTCTGCCATCGGGGGCGAGAACATTGGCGAGGTTGTGGAGGGCCGGCAACGTTTTCCCATCAATGTCCGCTATCCGCGTGAGCTGCGTGACTCTGTCGACAAGCTGCGCAACTTCTCGTTTGTGAGCGACCAGGGCGCCCAGCTCAGATTGGCTGATGTTGCCCGCATTCAGATCCAGGACGGCCCGCCGATGCTGCGCAGCGAGAATGCTCGGCTTTCGGGTTGGGTCTATGTCGACCTGCGTGGTCGAGACCTGAGCTCTGCGGTCAAAGAGATGCAGGAGCGGGTCAACCAGGAGGTGGCTTTGCCCACCGGTTATGCCATCAACTGGTCGGGGCAGTTCGAGTACTTGGAGCGCGCGGCCGAGCGGCTCAAGGTCGTTATTCCCTTCACGATTGCCATCATCTTCTTCCTGCTGTATCTGACGTTCCGGCGTATTGACGAAGCCTTGCTGATCCTGCTGGCGGTTCCATTTGCCCTGACAGGTGGCTTCTGGCTTATCTGGATGCTTGGGCATGCGATTTCTGTGGCCACCGCCGTGGGCTTTCTGGCTTTGGCCGGAGTCGCAGCAGAGTTTGGCGTCGTGATGCTGGTCTATCTGAAGAATGCGTGGGAGCACAGGTTGGCGGCTGGTACCAGTCCGAGCGAGGCACTATTGCTGGAGGCGATCACGGAAGGGGCCCTGCTACGTGTACGGCCGAAAGCCATGACGGTGGCAGTGATCCTTGCCGGTCTGCTGCCCATACTCTGGAGTGGAGGTACAGGATCAGAGGTGATGCAGCGCATCGCTGCGCCGATGGCGGGAGGCATGATCACAGCGCCCTTGCTGTCTATGCTGGTGATCCCGGCCGTCTGGCTGCTGGTGATGCGGAGATCTTTGCGACGAGCGTGTGAATCGCCCCGGTTCCAATAAACTGTGTAGATCTGCTTCAGATTGCGCCGCTGTTTCCGCGATTTTTTTGCCTCGATTCCTAGCCAGGTGGCCAGCTTCTCGGCGTAGGGATCGAGCTTGCTTGGGTTGACCCGCCTTGTGTAGGTGAGCTCGGTCTCATCCGACCGCAGGTACTTCTTCACTGTGTTGCGAGCCAGGCCTGTGCGCCTGGAGATCTCGCGAATGGGCATCTGTTCTCGCACTGCTCAACGCATGATGACATTCAATGTCGTCAGGGGGTGCGGATAAAAACTTGGACTGGATTTATGCCGTAAGTCCGAGGCTCTCTCGGTATTCGATGGGGCTCAGAGAGCCGAGCGAGATCTTGATCCGTTTCTCGTTGTACCAGCGGATGTAGGAATCAAGGACTTCAATAAATTGCTCAACGGTGGTGCTTCGCCAGTCCCGAGGATAGAACAGTTCGGTCTTGAGCCGACCGAAGAAGCCCTCGCAGGCCGCGTTGTCGGGTGAGCAGGCTTTGCGTGACATCGAGCGAGTGAGGTTCGCCTCGCTCATTCTTGCCAGCCAGCCTGGCCAGCGGTAGTGGCCACCACGATCTGAATGGACCACAGGCCGGTCGGTGGTTTCTGCCACCGTCTCGATGGCGGCATCCAACATCGTGTTGACGAGTTCCGCGTCTGGGCTGGTTCCAATGGTCCAGCTCACCACCATCCCGTCGAAGCAATCGATGATGGGTGACAGATAGATCTTGCCCGCGGGGATCTGGAACTCTGTGATGTCCGTGAGCCACTTCTCGTTGGGCGCAGCAGCCTGGAAGTCGCGGTTGATGATGTTCTCAGGCGCTGGACTGATCTCGCCAAGGTAGGACGCGTACCTACGCCGTTTGGGCTTGGCAACGACCAGGCTTTCCTGCTTCATCAGCCGTTGCACCACCTTCTCAGAGACAATGACGTGCCGCCTGCTCAGTGAGGCCTGCAACCTGCGGTAGCCGTAGCAGCGATGGTTGGACTCAAAGATGTCGGTCATGGCTTGCCGCACCGAGAGATACTTGTCGCCCACCATCGTACGGGCGCGATGGTAGAAGTACGAGCTACGTGCAATACCCAACTGTGCGAGGAGCTCTGGCAGACCGTAGTGCTCCCTGAGGGCGTCAATCAGCAATGTCTTCTCCCGGTTGGTCAGGAGTTGCAGATCGACGCCCAGGCCTTTTTTTAGCAGTTCATTGGCCTTCTTCAAGAGATCGCGTTCCAACTGCAGTTGCCGGATGTCGCGTTGCAGGGATTCGAGCTGTCGCTCCAGTTGCGCTAGGCAACTCGGCGTCGGCCAGCACACCCTTGACCCACCCGTCGAAGTCAGGCCCCACTTGGCTCGCCGAAACATTGACGGCCAGCCGGAATGGTTGCCATGCCAGCACCCGCCAGTCGCGCATCTGGCGGCAGGCTGCACCCAACACCCAAGCGCCGATTTCTGGCATCAGGCCGGACGATTCGACCACGGGCAGGAACTGGCCCGGCGGCAACAGCCCGAGCGTCGGATGACGCCAGCGCAACAAGGCTTCCGCGCCGACAATCTGCTCACTGCGCAAATCGACAATCGGCTGGTAGTGCAGCTCAAGCTGCCCGCGCTCGACCGCCTGCGCCAGTTGCGCCACTGTCCATTCAATTGGCTGGGAAGCGCTCATGATCGACCTCTGAAGGCCCGCAGCAGCCGTGCCACAGACAGAACAAACAAGCCGGTCAGCGTGAGGGCTGCAATACCCCAGTGCTCCCCGACGAACGCGCCGGCCGTCGTGCCGGCCAACACAATGGCGAGAATCGGCAAATGACAGGGACAGGTGAGCACCGCCAGCGCACCCCACAGGTAGCCGGTGAACGGCTTGTGTGTCTCGGTCGGCAAGCGCTCGGGGCTGTTCATGGCAGACTCTCCGCTTGCTGGGCCGGCGCGGTCGGCATCGCGGCCAACTGCACTTCCAGATCGGCCAACGCTTCGCGTCGGCGTTCGACGAACTGACTCAGCACGGCAAGCTGCGCGGCTGTTTCATCGCAGTCCGCCGCATCCAGCGCCCGGCACAACCGCGCCAATGCGTCCAGGCCGATGCCCGCCTCAAAAGCGGCCCGCACAAAGCACAGCCGCTGCAAGGCGGCGTCATCGAACAAGCCGTAGCCGCCCGTGGTGCAAGCAACCGGCCGCAGCAATCCACGCAACAGGTAGTCGCGCACGATATGCACGCTCACCCCGGCCTCAAGGGCCAGCCGGGACACCGTGTAGGCGTTCATCGAACACCTCCTTTTTCCTCATCCGGCGCAGCAGGACAGTTGCTTCACGTCCTTGCTGAAGGTCTGCGCCGCGAGTTTCAATCCTTCGACCATCGTCAGGTAGGGGAACAATTGATCGGCCAGTTCCTGCACCGTCATGCGGTTGCGAATGGCGAGTACCGCCGTCTGGATCAGTTCGCCCGCTTCCGGCGCCACGGCCTGCACGCCGATGAGCCGTCCGCTACCTTCCTCGACGACCAGCTTGATAAAGCCGCGTGTGTCGAAGTTGGCCAGCGCGCGCGGCACGTTGTCCAGGGTCAAGGTGCGACTGTCGGTCTCGATCCCGTCGTGATGCGCTTCCGCTTCGCTGTAGCCCACGGTCGCTACTTGCGGATCGGTGAACGCCACGGCCGGCATCGCGCTCAGGTCGAGGGCCGCATCGCCGCCCGTCATGTTGATTGCGGCACGGGTGCCGGCCGCTGCCGCCACATAGACGAATTGCGGCTGGTCGGTGCAGTCGCCAGCCGCGTAGATGTTCGGGTTGCTCGTGCGCATGCCTTTGTCGATGACGATGGCCCCCTGTGTATTGACGGTGACCCCCGCCGCGTCCAGTGCAAGGCTACGCGTGTTCGGTGTCCGGCCGGTAGCGACCAGCAGCTTGTCGGCGCGCAATTCCCCGTGCGCCGTGGTCAGCACGAATTCGCCGTCCACATGGGCGACCTGACTGGCTTGCGTGTGCTCCAGAACCTCAATGCCCTCGGCACGGAAGGCGGCTGTGACCGCCTCGCCGATGGCCGGGTCTTCGCGGAAGAACAGCGTGCTGCGCGCCAGGATCGTGACCTGGCTACCGAGCCGGGCGAAGGCTTGCGCCAGTTCCAGCGCCACCACCGACGAGCCGATCACGGCCAAGCGTTTGGGAATGGTGTCGCTGACCAGCGCTTCGGTCGAAGTCCAGTAGGGTGACTCTTTCAGGCCAGGAATCGGCGGCACGGCCGGACTGGCGCCCGTGGCAACCAGGCAGCGGTCGAACATCACGACGTGCTCGCCACCCTCGTTCAAACGGACGGCAAGGCTCTGTGCGTCTCTGAAACGCGCTTCTCCGTGCAGCACGGTGATGGCCGGGTTGCCGTCCAGGATGCCTTCGTACTTGGCGTGGCGTAGCTCATCGACGCGGGCCTGCTGCTGGGGCAGTAGTTTGCTTCGATCAATCGCAGGCACGGTCGCCGCAATGCCGCCATCAAACGGACTTTCCCGGCGCAAATGGGCGACGTGGGCGGCGCGGATCATGATTTTTGACGGCACGCAGCCGACATTGACGCAGGTGCCGCCGATGGTGCCGCGTTCGATCAGCGTGACCTTCGCGCCTTGCTCGACGGCCTTCAGCGCCGCCGCCATTGCAGCGCCGCCGCTGCCGATCACAGCGATCTGCAATGGGCGTTCGCTGCCTCTATGCTTATCGGTGGCACCCATCCAGCCGCGTACCTTGTCGAGCAGTCCGGCGCGGTTGTCTGCCGGTGGCGCATCGGCGAGTGTCGCTTTGTAGCCGAGTCCGGCCACGGCGGCGGTCAGTGCGTCCGGCGCTGTGCCTGGATCAAGGGCGAGCTGGGCCGCGCCCTTGGCATAGGACACGATGGCAGATTGGACGCCGGGTACTTTTTCCAGCGCTTCCTTGACGTGCGCCGCGCACGAGTCGCAGGTCATGCCGGTGATTTTTAGATGGGTCATGCGACAGATCCTTTTTCGTTTGTGGCAGCAGACAAGGGCGTCAGATGTGCTGCGCTGCCGTTTTCAGTGCCTCACTTCTTGACGCTGGACGGATAGCCTGCGTCTTCGGTGGCCTTGGTCAGCTTCTGCACGCTGGTCTTGGCATCATCGAAGGTGACAACCGCTTCGCGTGTCTCAAAGGTCACGTCAACTTTGCTGACGCCTTCGACCTTGGAAATCGCCTTCTTGACGGTGACCGGACAGGCGGAACAGGTCATGCCCGGTACGGACAGCGTGACGGTCTGGGTGGCGGCCCACACGGGGGCAACAACGGCAGCGAGGGCGAGGGAGGCAAACAGTTTTTTCATGATGAACTCCTGTGATCAATAGAAAAATGGCATGACGTAGGGAAAACCAAGCGCGACCAAGACCAACACGGCCACGATCCAGAAAATGAGCTTGTAGGTGGTATGCACGTGTGGAATCGCGCACACCTCGCCCGGCTTGCAGGCTTCTGCCGGGCGGTAGATGCGCCGCCAGGCAAAGAACAGCGCAACCAACGCCGCGCCGATGAAGATCGGCCGATACGGCTCCAATATCGTCAGGTTGCCGATCCACGCGCCACTGAATCCCAGAGCGACCAGGACTAGCGGCCCAAGGCAACAGGTAGAGGCGAGGATGGCGGCCAGCCCGCCGGCGAAGAGCGCGCCGCGCCCGTTTTGTGGTTCCGACATGCTTTTGTCCTTTTGAATTTGGAATGGATAGCGTAACCTTACTTCCGTACCAATGTACGGAGTCAAGCGATATGGAAAACAATTTAGAGAATCTGACTATTGGCGTTTTCGCCAAGGCGGCCGGGGTCAACGTGGAAACCATCCGCTTCTATCAGCGTAAGGGCCTGCTGCCAGAGCCGGACAAGCCCTATGGCAGCATCCGCCGTTATGACGAAGCGGATGTAACGCGGGTGCGCTTCGTGAAATCAGCCCAGCGGCTGGGCTTCAGCTTGGACGAGATCGCCGAGCTACTGCGGCTGGAGGATGGCACCCATTGCGACGAAGCGAGTCATCTGGCCGAGCACAAGCTCCAAGACGTGCGCGAGAAGATGGCCGACTTGGCGCGCATGGAGGCCGTGCTGTCTGAACTGGTGTGCGCCTGCCATGCGCGGAAGGGGAACGTTTCCTGTCCGCTGATTGCGTCTCTGCAAGGGAAGAAAGAACCTCGTAGTGCCGCCGTGACATAGCCGAGAGGCGGCTACGGCTTAGCGTACGATTTTTTCCGTTTCGTGAGCAGACCCCAACTACGCCTTAGCGTGCTTTATTTTCCGTTTTCTGAGACGACCCCTAGTTCTACGCGCCGCTTCATCGGAAACTTCGACATGAAAATGATCACCGCTGACCATCTCAAATACCTTTGCCGCATAGCTGTGCAGCTCTGCCTCGGACGTGTCCGCAGGCATTGACTCTTTGAGCAGTTTGTATGCTGCGGCCTCACTCGAAACGAGGAGCTTTAACGCTGCATGTTCTGCCTTCTCGCGCACGCTACGAGACTCTGCGAGCGCAGCCGGTGTTCGAATTGAGTGCATTGCGGCGAACAATGCCAGGTACTCACGATCCTCGAAGCTGAGAGGCGAATTGCAAACTGCGGAATTCAATGCAGTCCCAGCGCGACTTTCTATCAGCCCGAACAGGGCTTCGAGCTCGAATCGCTGCCGATCACTTTCGTCAATGAAGGTGTAGAAGTGCTCAAGTGCGGCAACATTCCTTGGCGCCAGCGAATCGACGATGCCAGTGGTTCGGTCATACACAGCCACGCGCCGGTTCTGAGCAAAACCCTTCAAGTAGAACTTTGACAGGTAGTGCTGCTGCGTCGGGCCATCGAGAAGTGGCCCACGCTCGGCAAGGCGATCGAATGCGCTCATGGACTGAGATTTTATACAGTCCAAAAACCTGTGCAAGACAGCCGTCGACGCGCCTCGGCAGTCATCTAACCTGATCGATGTTTGATTGTTTCCCAGCTATGAACTCGGAGCAGGGCGAGTTTGCTCAGATCATCCAGCCGGATTCATACGAGGGCCTAACTCATTGATTTCTAATGAGTCTCAGCCCGTAGAGAGCCTTAACGCCAAAATTGGCACGCCGCGCACGGGAACCCTCGGAAGCGCAAGGCTACAGAAAACGCGTCTTTTGATCATGATGAAAAACGGAAAAAAAGAATGGTCTCGCTCAGCTTTCGGAAAGCAGCTGGTCGATGAATTTATGAAGTTCGGCGAAGTCCGCTTTTCCTACAAAGCGCTCGACGATCTCCCCTCGCTTGTTCGCGAGTGACGATGTTGGGGTGACATTCACGCCGCTCCAGGCCTTGGCAACCGCGCCGGTATCGTCGATGGCCACTGGAAACGGCAGCGGCTCTCCGCGCAGATGCCTCGGACTACTTTCGACAGATTGATGTCTTGTGCTGTGTCCACGCTAAAAATTTCAGCTCGCCCCAACTCACCGGGACTCATTTGCTGCGGCGGAGTTTTCGGCACTCAAGAGCGTCTGGAGCACCAGCGCAACCGCCCCGCCCACGATGGCCATGTCGGCAATGTTGAAGGCCGGCCAGTGCCAGCCGCGCAGGTGGAAGTCGAGGTAGTCGATGACGTGCCCGCGTACGGCGCGGTCGAATCCGTTGCTCAAAGCCCCGCCCAGGATGAGACAGTAAGAAAGGCATTCAAGTTTGCGCAGCGGACGCAACAGTAGCCAGACCAACCACGCCGACACCGCGAGGGCGATTGCGAGGAAGAACCATCGCTGCCAGCCGCCCGCGCCCGCGAGGAAACTGAACGCAGCGCCGGGATTGAGAACGTGCACCAGGTTGAAAAATGATGTGACCTCACGTGACCACCCCAATGGAGTCGTCATGTCGATGTCGGACTTGGCGGCCTGGTCGGCAGCGAATACGATGATCGCGAGTGCATACCACTGGGCATTGCGAAAAGGAAGGTTCATCTACTTTTTCTCGGCTTCAGAAGCTCTCTCGGAGTTACGTTCGGCGGCTGAAGTGCGCCAAAAAACAAGAATTCGTCGTGCCGCCCACAGCTTGCCTGTTGAGTCAGGCCGTCTTGCGTTTCAGCAGGCGCAGCCCGTTGAAAACGACCAGCATGCTCGCCCCCATGTCCGCGAACACGGCCATCCACATCGTGGCTTGTCCTGTGAACGTCAGTACGAGGAACACCGCCTTGATGCCCAGGGCCAGAACGATGTTCTGCGTGAGGATCGCCGCGGTGGTGCGCGAGAGCCGGATGAAGGTGGGGATCTTGCGCAGGTCGTCGTCCATCAGGGCAACGTCGGCCGTTTCGATGGCGGTGTCGGTGCCAGCCGCGCCCATGGCGAAGCCGATGTCGGCCCGCGCGAGTGCGGGCGAGTCATTGATGCCGTCGCCGACCATGCCCACCTGGCCTTCACCGCCAATCAGTCCCTCGATGGTCTTGAGCTTGTCCTCGGGCAGTTGGTCGCCCCGTGCTTCAGTGATCCCGACCTGCGCTGCGATGGCGGCGGCCGTGTGCTGGTTGTCGCCGGTCAGCATCAAAGTGCGCACACCGAGGGCCTGCAGGTCGGCCACCGCCTCACGGCTCGTTTCCTTGACGGTGTCGGCCACGGCGAAGATGCCGAGCACGCCTGCTTCATCCATGAGCAGAATTGCAGTCTTGCCCTGGCGCTCGAGGGCCTCCAGTCGCGATTGAAGCGCCACTTCGCTGAGGCCCAGCTCCTTCGCCAGCCTGTGGTTTCCCATGTTCAGCATGCGCCCGGCGATGCGGCCGCGAACGCCGCGGCCAGGCAACGCCGCGAAGTCGTCCACTTCTTGCAGCGCAACGCTGTCCCGGTTCGCCTTGCGAGCGATCGCTTGCGAGACCGGATGGTCCGAGCGGTCGGCCAGGCTGGCGGCCCAGACGGCAACCTCCTGCGCGTTGCCGAGCAGCGGTACGAAGTCGGTCTGTTCAGGCTTGCCGTGGGTGAGCGTGCCGGTCTTGTCCAGAGCCAGCGCCTTCAGCTTGCGCCCTCCTTCCAGGTAGACGCCGCCCTTGATCAGGATGCCCCGCCTGGCGGCCGCAGCCAGGCCGCTGACAATGGTGACCGGCGTGGAGATGACCAGGGCGCAGGGGCACGCAATCACCAGCAGCACGAGGGCCTTGTAGATCCAGTCGAACCAGACGCCGCCAAAGGCGAGCGGCGGAACCACCGCCACCAGCACGGCCACCGCGAACACAGCCGGCGTGTAGACCCGGGCGAACTGGTCGACGAAACGCTGCGTGGGCGCGCGGCTGCCCTGCGCCGACTCCACTGCATGGATGATGCGCGCGAGCGTCGAGTCGGTGGCGCCCGCGGTCACCTCGTACTCGAAGGAGCCGGTCTCGTTGATGGTGCCCGCGAACACCTGGTCACCTTCGGCCTTCTCGACGGGGAGGCTTTCGCCGGTGATGGGCGCCTGATTGATGGCCGAACGGCCCGCAACGATCAAGCCGTCCAGCGCAATGCGCTCTCCAGGTCGCACCCGGACCACCGCGCCCTTGAACGCTTCCTTGGCTGGGACTTCCTTCCATGAGCCGTCGGCCTGCTGCACAGTCGCGGTCTCCGGCGCCAGGTCCATCAGGCCGCGAATGGCGTTGCGTGCCCGGTCGAGTGACTTGGCCTCGATTACCTCGGCCAGCGCAAAAAGGAACATGACCATGGCCGCTTCGGGCCAATGGCCGATCGCCATTCCGCCCGTGACCGCAATGGACATCAAGGCATTCATGTTCAGATTGAGGTTCTTCAGCGCAATCCAGCCCTTCTTGTAGGTGCTGAGGCCGCCAGTGACGATGGACACCAGGGCCAGGACAACCACGGCCCAGTGATTGCCGTCGTTGACCCAGTACACGCCCTCGGCGAGCAAGGCCGCGATGCCGGAGACAGCCATCGGCAACCAATTGGTCCTCTGCGCGGGTGCGTGGGGGTCGTGCAGCTCGTCGTTCTTCTGTACCTCGGCTTCCATGCCCAGCGACTCGATCGCTTCGACCACGGGCTTGATTGCGTCAGGCGCATGGCGGACGGTAAGCGTGCGCTGCACCAGATTGAAGTCTAGGCCCTGTACGCCCGGCATGCCTTGTAACTTGCCGCGGATCAGGCCCTCTTCGGTAGGGCAGTCCATCTTGGCGATGCGCAGGACCGTGGAGACCTCCTGGTGGTCTTGCCGCTCGACCCTCATCCCGATGGAAGCGAGCGCCTTCTCGATGGGCTCCGTGGAAGGCAGGGTGTGCTGGACGCCCAGCACCCGCTGCATCAGGTTGAAGTCGAGCGCGGTAACGCCCGGCTCCTTGCCGAGGCGGTTGCGGATCAGCGCTTCTTCCGTCGGGCAATCCATGTTGTCGATTCGGTAGGTCACGCGCTCGCCGGCTGACGTGATGGGAGCCGGTACGGGCGCCTGTGGCTGTGTGGTCGGGGGTGCGATGGCAGCCAAAGCTGCCGCCGGCCCGGGGCCACTGGCCGTCAGCACTGCGGCAGCGCGGGCAGCCTGTGCCTTCATGCCGACCGAGCTCAGCGCCTGCTCCAAGGCATCGGGCGAAACCCTGTTGTGCGTAACGGTCAGCTTGCGCTGCGCAAGGTCAAACTCCAGCCGCTCGACGCCGGGCATGCCCTCCAGCGTGCGCCGCACCAGCGCCTCCTCGTTGCGGCAATCCATGTTGCTCACATGGAAGACGGTGGTTTCGTCGCTTGGCTTGTCCTTGGCGCAGCTCGTCTGTTGGCCATTGCTGGCGGAGCAGCCGCAGGAATTGGAAAGGTCGTTGTTCATAGGCATGGTTCAACTTTGGCAGGGTTTTCCCCGCATGCACATAATTTGACAACCTCTAGCTGGTATAGAGTCAAGGCTTTTACGGAGATCGACCATGATGCAAATCGGTGAACTCGCTAAAAGGGCGGCCTGCCTGGTGCAGACAGTGCGCTTCTACGAGACAGAGGGTTTGCTTCCCGAACCCGCGCGAAGCGAGGGCAACTTCAGGCTGTATGACGACGTGCACTTACAGCGTCTGATCTTCATCCGCCGCTGCCGCGCCAAGGACATGGCGCTGGATGAGATCCGCCAGTTGTTGAGTTTTCGCGACCGGCCGGCGCTGGACTGCGGCGACGTCAACGCCTTGGTGGATTCCCATATCGCCCAGGTGCGGGCCAAGATCAAAGACCTGCGTGAGCTGGAGCGCGAGCTGATAGACCTGCGCCGCTCGTGCGACAGCGCCCGCACCGCGCGCGAATGCGGGATTCTCAACCGCTTGGCCGAGCCCGCCTGAGGCCCAAACGGCGCGCTACGGGAAGGGAACGGCCGGCTGGGCCCGCTTGTGGGCCGTGCGGTGGAACGCCTGCAGGATGACTTTTGCTGCGGCTGGGTCGACATCCTTTCCCTCGAGAAAATCGTCAATGGCGTCGTAGCTGACGCCGAGCGCCGCCTCGTCGGGCCTTAACGGCTGCATGGATTCGAGGTCTGCGGTGGCGACCTTGTGCGCCAAACGCTCGTCACCCCCGAGAGCCAGTGCCAAGGCCCGGACACGCCGCTTGGTGAGGCCGCCCAGCGGACTCAGGTCGAATCCGCCGTCGCCGAACTTGGTGAAAAAGCCCATGACCGCCTCCGCAGCGTGGTCGGTACCGACCACCAGGCCGCCCGTGGCGCCTGCCACGGCGTACTGGGCGATCATGCGCTGGCGCGCCTTGATGTTGCCGAGCACGAAGTCTTCCTGCCAATGGTCATTGAACCTGAGCCCGCCGGCTACGAGCTGGTGCAGCACGGCGTCGGCCGCCGGCTTGATGTCCATGGCAAGCGTCTCGTCCGCATCGATGAATTCGACGGCTCGCTGCGCCTCGGCCTGATCCGCCTGCACGCCATAAGGCAGGCGCATCGCGATGAACCGGATCGGCAGTCCCGCCGAGCGCAGCTGTTGCGCCGCCAGTTGGCAGAGGCGCCCGGCCACAGTGGAGTCCACGCCGCCGCTGATCCCGAGTACCAGAGACGTCGCGGCTGCCGCGCGTGCGTATTCGACCAGGAACTGAATGCGCCTGTTGATCTCCGCCGATGCATCGAACTGCCGGGTTACGCCGAGCTCGGCGGCAATGCGGCTCTGTTCTTCCATCATGAAGCTGATGTTATCGGCGCTGGAAAGTTATGGGGTCCAGCTCCGACGGCCATGTGCCGTGTTCCAGTACGCCAAAGCGGCCAGTCCCGACGTTTTGTGGCGGAGTGCGGCCGAGGGCATGGCCGATAGGCACCAACGCGAGCCGTACCGCTTGGGCCAGGATTTCCGAGGTATTGCGGGTCCTCCAGGCCAAACCCAGCATGGCCGCGTGGCTGCGCAGGTGCAGGCTGAGATAGGGCTGCGCCACGATATGGCCGAGTTCATGGGCGCGCCACGCGCTGCTCAGGTCGCCGGCGGCCTCGCAAGAAGCTGCCGCCCTGGTTTCACGCAGGAAAGCCGCGCGGGCCAGCGCGTAGGCACCGGAGGCGGCATTTGCTGCCGGCGCCAGCGCCCGAAATGGGTACGCCAGCTGCGCGCCGTACTCCATCGGAAAGTCCACCTCTTTGAGTCCCACTTCGTTGGCGCCCAGCTTGTGCCTGGGCAACCGGAAGGTGCCGAACAGGTGATCCCACACCATCCAGAACTCGCCGAAGTTGACCTGGGCATCTTCGTACTCGCGCTTGTGGTGCCAGCGGTGGACCTCAGCCGCACCGATCAAAAAGCGGAGCGGTCCGATCCGGTAGTCCAGGTTGCAGTGCTGGAACGCCAGGTGCACGGCGAGCAGCCCGAGCCATGCTCCGACGGCCAGGGCCGGTGCGCCCATCAGCACCACGGCAATCAAGCCGGGCGCGGCCATCATCCCGGCATGCAGGGGATGCCGGCGCTCACCGTTGAGCCAATAGAGGCGTTCGGAGCTGTGGTGGATCGCGTGGAATCGCCAAAGCCACGCCACACGGTGACTCAACCAATGGACGCTGTAGAGGCTGAGATCGAGCACCATGCCGACGGCAAGGGCCTGCGCCCAAAGCGGCCACTGATCGGGCCACCAGATCCCGGCGGACCACACGGGTGCCAGGGCTGCGACCACGCCGTGGACGGCAAGCAGCACCATCAGGTTCACGACAGCGTGGATCGCATCGCACACGCTGTCCCGATGGTCATGGCGCCAGGCTGCGTGGAATGGCAGCCTTCGCTCCAGCAGCGCGATCACCGCGAGCGCCGCGGCTACGGTGAGTGGCACCGTCGGGAAATACGGCCAGCCGCCAGCCAGACCCCCGAAAAGTACCAGGGCCGTGGCGCCTACAACCAGAGGGTAGCTGCCGTACCGGATGACGGCATCAAAAAACGGAGTTTCTTTCGTTTTCATTTTCAGTCCTAAAAAGGGTCCGGCAGAAATTGGAAACCCTCTAGTCGCGGTAGAGTCAACTGGACCTGCGTAGAGACCCCGGGTCAGCCCGGGCTGCTGGCAGTCCGCGCGTGGAATGCACCTATAGTCCGCCCCGACGGTGCGCATCCCGCCACCGCAATGCTGCACCTGTTCCATGTTCACGCGCCTTGCATCTCACGCTGCCAACTTCCTCACGTTGCTGATCCTGCTCGCAGGCGGGGCAGCATCGGCCCAGTCCAGCGGCAAGAGCGTGGTGGTAACTGAACGCACCCGCGCCGAACTGCTGGCCCACGCGCCAGAGGGCATCGAACCGGGCAAGACCGTCTGGGTTGGCCTGCAGCTTGCGCACCAGCCCGAGTGGCATTCCTATTGGAAGAACTCTGGCGATTCCGGGCTTCCCACCAGGCTGGAATGGAAGCTGCCCTCCGGTGTCATGGCGGGCGAAATCGCATGGCCTGCGCCCCGAAAGTTTCTGCTCGGCACGCTCGTCAACTATGGCTACGAGCACACGGTGCTGCTGCCGGTTCCACTGACCATCACGCCAGAATTCAATCCGTCGCTGCTGGCCGACGCCCTGGACATCAAGCTCAAGGCGAGCTGGCTGGTTTGCCGCGAATTGTGCATTCCTGAGGAGGGTGAGTTCTCTCTTTCGATTTCCGCCAAGAGCACGACGGCCTCGCACGGTCCCGCGTTCGAGGCAAGCTTTGCGGCGCAGCCTAAACCGCTGGCGGGCCAAGCAAGCGCTACGATCGAAGGCGCTGCGTTGCGCTTGCGGGTCAGCGGATTGCCGGCGGACCTCAAGGGCAAACCACTGGAGTTCTTTCCCGAGACTGCCGAGGTGATCGAGACTTCGGCCAAATGGAGCCAGGCATGGGATGGGGGAACTTGGACGGCGCAGGTGCCGCTTTCGCCACACCGCAGCCAGAGTCCGCAGGTCATGCCTATAGTGCTGACACAGGAGAACGACCGCTGGAGCATCGACGCGCGAGTGCAAGGCACATGGCCTGCCGTGGCGGCACCGGCAACGCTATCGCCGGCCTTGCAGGAAGCCCTGCGCAACAACGCGGCCGCGGCTGCGGCGAAGTCGGGCGCAGGGTTGACGTTGGCGGCCGCTTTGCTGGGCGCGCTGCTGGGCGGATTGATCCTGAACCTGATGCCCTGTGTCTTCCCGGTGCTGGCGATCAAGGTGGTCGGCTTTGCCCAGCATGCTGGCGATCAGAGGGCCCGACGCATCGATGGCGCCGCGTACTCCGCCGGGGTCATTGCTTCGTTTGCGGCGCTGGGCTTGCTGGTCGTCGCGCTGCGCAGTGCCGGGCAGCAGCTCGGGTGGGGGTTCCAGTTGCAGATTCCCGGAGTGGTCGCCTCACTGGCCGTGTTGTTCACCTTGATCGGTCTGAATCTGGCAGGCGTGTTCGAGTTTCGCCAGTTCGTTCCCTCCCGCGTGGCATCGCTGCAAAGCAACCATCCCGTCCTGAACTCCTTTCTGTCCGGCGTGCTGGCCGTTGTGGTGGCGTCGCCCTGCACAGCTCCGTTTATGGGCGCGGCGTTGGGATTCGCGATCGGGCTGCCAGCAACGCAGGCCCTGCTGATCTTTGCGACGCTTGGACTCGGCATGGCCTTGCCGTATTTCGTCGCCAGTTGGATCCCGGCCGTTGCGCGCGTGCTACCGAAGTCTGGCGAGTGGATGGTGACTTTTCGGAAGCTGATGGCGTACCCGATGTTTGCGGCGGTGGCGTGGCTTCTGTGGGTGTTGGGGCAGCAAAGCGGGATCGATGCGGTGAGCGCGCTGCTGGTGCTTCTCGTCGCCATCAGCATGCTGGCGTGGGGTCTCGGCTTGTCGGGGCGTGCACGATTGATCGTCGGCATGATCGCGGTTGCCTGGACGGCGGGGTTCGCCTGGCTGCTGGCCGCGCAGATCGGCACCGGGCGGCCCGAGCGCGTTGTTGCGGCAAAGGAAGACATCTGGCAAGCGTGGGAGCCGGGCCGCGTGGAGCAACTGCTGGCCGGCGGGCGACCGGTGTTTGTCGATTTCACAGCCGCATGGTGCGTCACGTGCCAGTACAACAAGAAGACGGTGCTGCAGGATACGCAGGTGCTGGCCGACTTCGCCGCCAGGGATGTCGCCCTGCTGCGCGCCGATTGGACCCTCCGCGACCCGGCAATCACTGCTGCTTTGGCGGCGCTCGGCCGCAACGGCGTACCGCTGTATGTGCTCTACACCCGCAACGCTGCTCCGCGCGTGCTTTCGGAAATCCTGAGCCCGACGGAACTGCGGGCAGCACTTTCAACGGTGCCTGCGGCGGCTTCCGCAATTGACCGGGCGCCGCTGAGGCGTCCTGCGGTTGCGCCGTAGCATTTTCGCTACATCACACATTGACCCTTCAGTCGCTTCGGGCCCGATGATCTTAGAAATTTGAAAGAGCAACTCATGGCTGAAACTGACGATGACGACGAGTTCGGGCTGGATGCGAGCAACGCGGCAGACCGCAAGATCCTGCGAACAGTGCTGCTCATCAACCTGGGACAGGCCGCCGCCAGCATCGGCCTTGGCGTGTGGGCTGCCTCTACTGCGCTGATGGGCGCCGGTTTGGACAACCTCGCCGACGCGTCGGTCTATGCGGTCAGCATGTACGCCGTGGGTCGGGCGGCGCTGGTCAAGGTCCGCGCGGCGCGCTTGTCGGGGTTCTTGCTCATTGGGCTTGCCGTGCTACTGCTTGTGGAAGTCCTGCGCCGCTTTGCTGGCGGCGAGGAGCCAGTGGGCCCAGCGATGATGGCCGTGGCCGCGGCGAACGCAGCTTTGAACCTTGTGTGCCTAAGGTTGCTGCGACGGCATCGTGGGGAAGACGTGAACTTCAAGGCATCCGCGATCTTCACGAGCAACGACTCCATCGTCAATGGAGCCATCGTGCTTTCAGGGGCGTTGGTCATGTGGCTGGGATCAAACATCCCAGACCTCATCCTGGGGGTCGTGGTGGCGGGGATCGCGGCGAATGGCGGTAAGGAGATCTTGGAAGAAGCGTCCAAGACAACACGAGTTGAGGCCACCCAGGACACCCGATGAGAGGGTCTTGCAGGTGCAACAAGGAGTACGCAAATGAATGGGCACAATGAAAGCACGATCGAGGAAGGCGGCACGAATGTCTATGCAGACCTGGGTTACACCAACGCTGCAGAAATGCAGCGTAAATCCCAGCTCGCGGGCGAGATCGCCCGTGCGATCAAGGCACGTCGTCTGACACAAGAAGGTGCTGCAACGCTGTTGGGCATCGATCAATCCAAGGTCTCGCGCATCACGCGCGGCCAGTTCCGCGGTGACAGCGAAGCCAAGCTGCTGGAGCTGGTGGCCAAGCTGGGACACGACGTGAAGATCGTGGTCGGCCCGGTGCGGCGGCGCGCCGGCAAGATCGAGCTGCAATTTGCCTGAGTTCGCCCTGCGGCGAGAGGAGCGTTCCAAAGTCCGAGGCGATGGTTGCGGCAAAAATACATCGGCTGGCGACATTCCTCCTGAGTGAGTAACGGCCCTGACGACCGCGATATGACCCGTCTTGCTCAATACATCGAGGCAGCCGAGAGCGACAACACGCGCCGGAGCTACGCTTCGGCCATCCGCCATTTTGAGATTGAGTGGAAAGGTTTGCTGCCTTCCACGGCGGACGCGATTGCCCGCTACCTGGCCGACCACGCGGCTACCCTGGCCATCAACACCCTACGCCAGCGGCTGGCGGCGCTGTCTCGCTGGCACACCGACCAAGGCTTCCCCGATCCCACCAAATCGGCCTTGGTGCGCCAGGTCCTCAAGGGCATTCGCTCCGTTCACACGGTGCCAGAAAAGCGCGCCCGCCCACTCGAACTGGCCGTGCTTCAGCAAGTCGATCAATGGCTCGATAGCGCCATCAGCCATGCGCAGCGGTCCGGCGACCAGCAAGCCTTGTTGCGCCACACGCGCGACCGCAGCCTGATGCTGCTGGGATTTTGGCGCGGCTTTCGCTCCGACGAACTGGTCAACCTGCGCGTTGAGAACACCGAGGTCACACCGGGCCAGGGCATGGCCTGCTACCTGGGCCGCAGCAAAGGCGACAGGCAACTGCAGGGCCGTTTTTTCAAATGCCCGGCCCTGTCCCGCTTATGCCCCGTGACGGCCTTCAATGCCTGGGCCAGCCTCGCTGGATTGACCGAGGGCCCAGTGTTCCGCAAGATTGATCGCTGGGGCCATGTTGCCGAGGAGAGTCTGCACGCCAACAGCCTGATCCCCTTGCTGCGCAGCCTGTTCGCCCAAGCTGGCGTTGAGTCGCCCGAGGAATACAGCAGCCACTCCATGCGCCGCGGCTTTGCCGGCTGGGCTCGCGCCAGCGGCTGGGACATCAAGGAGCTGATGGAATACGTCGGCTGGAAGGATGTCAAATCGGCCATGCGCTACCTGGATACGTCGGATTCCAGCCTGCAAGCCCGGTTCGAGCAGGGCCTGCCTGCGTTGGCACCGGCCGTTCAGCAGCCACCGCCTGCGTTGCTTTTGCGGACAGAGCCGGCGGGCGTTCCCCGTCCGCCGGCCGAAGGAACAACGCCCGTGGCGGTCCTGCGCGTCACGATGGTGCTGGCCCGCTTTAGCAAGCAGTCGCGCGGCCTGGCCCGCGGCCACCGGCTGATCGAGCAGACCTGTTTTGAGCGTTTTTCCATGCAACGCCTGAATGCCGAGGGCACACTCTACGAGTTGAGCATTCCTTACCTGTCCCGCGACTCGCTGGACGAGGTGATCGCCACGCTGCTCGATGACATGTACCGCGTCGCCGAGGACAACCAGTGCCTGCTGGAAACCTCGTTTCACGAACCCGCCACCGATTCACACTGGGATTGAGGCGATGGGTAGACAGGCAACCAAGCGGGGTCGTCGCCGCAAATGACCGCGCTCCATGAGACGGCCTATCCCAGCCTGAAGCCCGATCCGACACCCCGTGAGTTGGCGGAGCTTTACACGCCGACCGAAGATGAACAACGCCTGGCTGCCGGCATCGGCAAGCGCGCCCTGCCGCGCATGGCGGCGCTGATCCACCTGAAGGTCTTCCAGCGTCTGGGTTATTTCATCCCCTTGGCCGAGGTGCCCCCGGCGATCCGAGAGCACATTGCGCAGCAGGTGGGTGCGGCTCGGCCGCCCCTGGCAGCGGACCTCAAGCGCTTCGAGGCCTCGGGCTCGCGCATGGCGCTTTTCGCGGCTTTGCGCCTGCACTTGAATGTCAAACCCTTGAACTCGGCGGGCCACGCCTGGCTGGAGGTCGTGGCCAACACGGCGGCCGAGACCAAACACGCGGTGGCCGACATCATCAACGTGATGCTGGAGGAGTTGGTCCACCATCGCTACGAGTTGCCGGCCTTCTCGACGCTGGACCGGATGGCGTTTCGTGCCCGGGAAAAGAGCAACAGCCGGTACTTCTCCGCGATCACCCGTCAGTTGACGGCTCATACCAAGGCCCTGATCGACGGCTTGCTTAAAACCGCCACGGGTGAGTCGGCTTCGCCCTGGCAAATGCTCAAGCGCGAACCCAAGCGGCCGACCAACAAGGAAACGCGCACCTACATTCAGCACATCCGGCGCCTGCAATACCTGGTGGAGCAGCTTCCCAAGCCCGACGTGCCGGTGCCCAAGCTCAAGCAGTTCCGGCACCTGGCGCGCGCCCTCGATGCGGCAGAGATGGCCCAACTCAAGCCGCAAAAGCGCTACGCCCTGGCGGTGATCTTCATCCGGGCGCAGCATGCTCAGTCTCTGGACGATGCCGCGGACCTGTTCATTCGCCTCATGCAGAACCTGGAAAACAATGCCAGGCAGAAGTTGCTCTCCTTCCAGCAGGAGCGGGTCCAGAAAACCGACATGCTGGTCGGTCAGCTCAAAGACATCCTGGGCGCCTACCAATTGGAGGGGACGGATAGCCAGCGCGTTGAAGCCATCAGCACCACCCTCGTGGCCGAGGTGGACGAACTGCTGAACGAATGCGAGCAGCACCTGGCCTACGCCGGCCGCAACCACCTGCCTTTCCTGCTGCAGCCCTACAAGATGGTCCGGGCCCAGTTGCTCAACTGCATTGGCATCGCCTCGCCCAAAGCCAGCAGCGAGGACCACGTGGTGGAGCGGCTGATTGAGGCCCTTTACAAGCTGCGTGACAACCGCGCGGACATCGTATTGCTGGACATGCTGGGCCTGAGTGAAGACAAGGACCTTCGATGGATGTCCGCCCAGTGGAAGAGGCTGGTGCTGGTCCGGCCATCAGGCAAGGGCCGGGCAGAGGCTGTTCATCGCCGATATTTTGAGCTGGCGGTCATGCATGCGGTCAAGGACGACCTGAAGTCGGGCGATCTCTTCATCAAGTACGGCGAGCGCTATGACGACTACCGCGAGCAGCTGGTCGATGACGAAACCTTTGAAAAGGAGGTCGGCGACTATGGCCAGGTCACCGGCATCGAGACAGATCCCGGCACCTTTGTGACGATGCTCAAATCCGCCATGGCTCAGCGGGCTCGGGACATCGACGCCGCTTTCCCGGAAAACGCCCATGCCGAGATCGTCGATGGCCGCCTGATTCTGCGCAAACCGCCGCGCTCCGAAATCGTCGAGGCCGCCGCGCGGATCGACGCCATGATCACCGAACGGATGCAAGCGGCCAGCATCGTGGATGTCATGATCGACACCGAACGCTGGCTCGACCTGCACAAGCTGTTCCGGCCGTTGGCCGGGACGGACAGCCGCCTTGCGGACCTGCGCATGCGCGTCATCACGACGCTGTTTTGCTACGGCTGCAACCTCGGGCCGGTGCAGACCGCCAAATCCATCAAAGGGCTGAGCCGCCGCCAGATTTCCTGGCTGAACCTGAAATACGTCAGCGAGGACCTGCTGGACAAGGCCATTGTCAAGGTGATCAATGCGTACAACAAGTTTGAACTGCCAGGCTACTGGGGCACCGGCAAGCACGCGTCGGCGGACGGTACGAAGTGGAATCTTTACGAGCAGAACTTGCTGTCCGAGCACCATATCCGCTATGGCGGGTACGGTGGCATCGGCTACTACCATGTGTCCGACAAGTTCATCGCGCTGTTCAGCCATTTCATTTCCTGCGGCACCTATGAGGGCATCCACATCCTGGATGGGCTGATGAGCAACGAATCGGACATCCGGCCGGACACGATTCACGGGGACACGCAGGCGCAGAGTTACCCAGTCTTCGCGCTGGCGCACCTCCTGGGCATCCAGCTCATGCCGCGCATCCGGGGTATCCAGGACCTCAAATTCCATCGCCCGGAGTCGGGCAATGCTTACCGGAACATCAATGCGCTGTTCAGCGATGTGATCGACTGGCGGCTGATTGAACTGCATTTGCCGGCGATGCTTCGGGTGGCGGTTTCCATCAAGACCGGCAAGATCACGCCGTCGGCGATCCTGCGCCGGCTCGGCACCTACAGCCGCAAGAACAAACTGTATTTCGCGTTTGTGGAACTCGGCAAGGTCATCCGGACCATGTTCCTGCTGAGCTACATCGGCGATGTCGGGCTGCGCAAGGTGATCCATGCCGAAACCAACAAGAGCGAGCAATTCAACGGCTTTGCCGGCTGGTCCTTCTTCGGGGGAGAGGGGATCATTGCCGAGAACATCCGGCACGAGCAGCGCAAGGTGATCAAGTACAACCACCTGGTGGCCAACATCATCATTCTGCACAACGTGGTGGGCATGACGCGGGTTCTGCAGGAGCTTCGAGATGAGGGCTCCGAGATCACGCTGGAGATCCTGGGGGGCCTGGCGCCGTTTCGCACGGCGCACATCAATCGGTTTGGGGACTACACGCTGGACTTCAAAAGGAAGATAGGCCCTTTGAATTTCGATGCCACCATAATTCCAATGGAATCATAGGGTTAAGGTCGTTTCTGCGGTTTTTTACATGAATCCCTGCCGACCCTCGAGCTGGTTCTGGATGGGGTGCGGTTTCTGGGCTCGACGTTGTGGACGGACTTTCGGCAGCGCGGACTCACGCAAGAGAAGAGCATGCTGGAGGGTGGCCAGCACATGACCGACTACTACCGCATCGAGACCGAAACGGGCCTGCTCACCCCGCAACAGACGCTGGATGCGCATCTATCCAGCAGGAGATGGCTGGAGGCGGAGTTGGCCAAGCCGTTTGAAGGCAAGACGATCGTGATCACTCACCATGCACCGCATCCGCTGAGCGTGCACAGGCGTTTTGTCGGGGACTCGCTCAACGGGTGCTTTGTGAGCGACCTCACGCCGCTCTTGTTCCAGGCCGACTTGTGGATGCATGGGCATTGCCATGACAACTTCGACTACCAGGTCGGCCGTTGCAGAGTCGTGTCCAACCCGACGGGATACATCCAGAATGGTCCGGAGATACAGAAGCCACAGGACATGGGGCAGGCCGTTTTCGAGAATACGGGCTGGAATCCCAACCTGCTGATCACCATCTGACCCGTCTGTTGCTGGGCAACTGCTGGGTGGGGATGAGTGTTTCTTCCGGAGGGGCCGTGCCCATCAGAGGCTCATCAAGCGGCGCCTGTACGCCGTGTACAGGTCTGGCCGCATCAAGGAGAGCTGGCGCTGGTTGAGCATGCGCTCCACCTTGCGCCGGCTCGGATAGACCCGGGATGCGACAAGTTTGGTGAGGACCTGCTGGAGGTACTCGTGATCAGCCTGATAGCGCTGTTCCAGAGTTCGGGACTCGGCCATGCGGCGCTTCAGCACAATTTCTTTCGACTGCCCAGGGAACCAGTACTTGAGAGCGTGCCTGGTGAGACCCAGCTGGTGGGCCACCGCGGCCAGGCCACGGTAGTCTGAGGGGGTCTCCAGAATCAGTTCCAACTGCCTCTCCAGCAACTCGCGTTGCCGATAGCCCAGCATCGGCCGTTCCTGACGATCACTCGATGGCGTCTGGGCGGGTTTGGGAAGTTCCGCGTGCCGAATAGCGCCATTTGCCAAGAACAGATCCGCTGGAAGCAGGTTGACGCCATGGCAGAACCGAAGCAGCAGGGCCAAGGAGGGACGTTCGTCCTTGTTGAGCCAGCCATTGATTGCCCTGGGCTGCAGCCCAAGGGCTTCACAGAGCCCCTTGCGGTTGCCCTGGGTCAATGAAGCGGCAAGGTCCACCAGGTTCTGCTGCATCTGAGTCAGGCTGCCGGCGCGTTGAAGCTCCGGAATCCGAGAAACCAGGTCGACAAGAGCGCTGGCTGACCAGCGATCAAAAGCTGAGATTTCCTCTTGTTCGGAGGCTATTCCGTGCTCGACAGCGCCCGGCGGGCGCACGATCATGGATTCTCCGCAGGCGTTGCAGTGCAAAAGACTGGGGTAGATCGGCAGAAACGCTTGCTCAGCGCTGCAGGCCGGGCACCGCTCGCTCATGAACCCTTGATGCACATGACAGACCCGGTAGTGTTCGAACGACCACACCAATGGGTGATGCGGCCGTTGCCCCTTTCGGGCCTGGTCACACAGGCAGGCCGGGCACCAGCGGGGATTCCTGGCCAGCAGGCCTTCCCCATTGAATGGCAGCAGGTGGGTCAATCCCAGGAGGGTCATGGACTGCGCCTTGGACGGTGGCGGCCTACCCAGGGCATCCAGCATCGTTCGGGCATACCTGCCCAAGCCATTGACCGTGGCGCAATGCCGCTCAAAGAAGGCGGTATCGCTCCAGAAATCCGAATGGCGCTCAGACTGCTCCAGCAGGTATTTCACGAGCGTTCTTGGGCCCAGGCAATGCGCGTTGGCCAACCCGACAATCCAGGAAATCAGGCCTTCAGGAGCCTGCGAAGAACCCTCACTCCTGAGTGCATAAAGGGTCGGCGGAATGACGATGCTGGTTTCGGCCTCGAAGGGGTCAAGGGTGCTGTGAGCCATGGGCACCTCCAGACGGGTCTCGGCTCGAGTTGCGTTCTCCGATGCGGCGTTGGTTGATCCCACCAGGAGATCCCGTGGCTATTTTCGGAATAGGCTTGCCGGGACCATTCCTGATTCCACGTGTCGGTTCGGCAGTCGTGGCGTTCAGAACATCCCGGACTTCGTCCAAGGAGACATCGAGGAAAAGGCGTTCGCCACGCTTCGTATCCTCTGCAATTTCCAGTGCCACTTTGTTGTAGGGAGCGAACTGAAGGATGAAGTCCTCGGTCATTTTCTCGCCGGTGCGCAGCGCATGCTGGAATGCCTGCGTCAGTGCTCTCTTCAGCGTTCCAACGCAGCCCACAGTGCTGATGCAAAGGTCCTTTGCGGCTTCTACGCTGAGAGCTTCCAGCCGATTCTCGATCGGCATTTCCGCCAGAAGATTGATCAAGGCCAGAGCGTAGGATTTGAACTCCTGCGGATTCGTGTGGTCGTAACGCCTCAGGTGCACGGTCTGCTGGCGGCGCAGCCAGTTGTTCCGTGTACAAGCAGAATGGGCCAATTGATAGCTGCCGATGAGGACAATCCGAGCATCCGTTTGCGCAGCCAGATCCCTGAGGATCTGTAGGCTGCGCAAACACCCACCGGGATGAGACTCGGGCAGCAAGCGGTCCGCCTGATTGATCAGAAGCAGCTTGGTCCGGCGGTGCTGCATCATGTTGATGACTGCGTATTTCAACGCGTCGAAGTCCCGGTTTCGCGGATCCACGTAGGGAATGGGATGCGTCAGAGTGAACTGATTCGGTGGTGCATAGATCTTGCGGTCGATCAGGATGTCTCCGTGTGCACGCAAGATGTCGCCCAACAATCGGGTCCAGTACTTTGTGTCGATGCGATCGGAGTGGTCTGGCGCAGTGACAGCAATGCATGGAGATGTTGAGGCAGAAATTTCGCCATCATCCAGCTCCGAGGCGGAGTGGCGACTGTCGCTCCAGAGCTTTCGCCCGATCTGGGATGTTCCGACGCCGACGGGGCCAACGATCCAGACGATTTCACCCTTCTCGCTGAACTCGATGCATTCCCGCGCCAGGTTGTAAGACTGCTCAAGGTGGGGGTGACGGACGATCTTGTTCTTGAAGTAGTCAATTTTTTCTTCAGCGGACGCGCTCAGGAGGTTGGAGTCAAATGCAGGGGTGATGTTTTTCATAATCAGAAGTCCTTGAATTGTTCTTGCGAAATAGAGTCGAAATCGACGTCGGTAGCCTGATCGTCAGAAGGCAGATAGAGTTGGGGTAGCGGTGATGGCAACAGGGTGTCGCTGATGTCTGGCGATCCCGTCACCAGGCCGACGCCCTGATCAGAGGAGCGCAACTCCTGATCACGCACGCGCTGGAGTTCCAGCTTCAGGTTCGCCTCGCGGCCGCGAACCTTCTCGAGATAGGCGCCTAGAAGGGCAGCACGGTCTTTTTCCCGAATACCATCGCGCCTGTTGACCTCATTGATCTCTTGGGAAATGGCTTCGATTTCTTTTTCGGAGCGGCCAGCCAGTTCGCTGCGATACATGCTCGTGGCCTCGATCCATCCGAGTTTTCCCAATGCATAGGCATGCGAGACATCGAAAGGGTCGTACCGAACGGGAACGTCCTGGCCAACGTAATCCAACAGAGCGTTGAAAAAATAGTCGATCCGGTTGACTTTGAAGCTACCGTCGCGCTGAACCCGAGCCGTACCCTTGGTATTCGTGGGCATGGACAGGATCAGAAAATTTCGGTCGTAGGGAATCAGGGTGTGCATGCGTGTGCCCGACTGCAACATGCCTGTTTCCATCGCGACCGCTGGACTCATGCCCAGTGCTGGATGTTCCAACGGGTGATAGACCTCTTCAAGAAAACCATCGAAAGCTTCTCGAAAAGCTCTCAGATTCCAGACTGCCAAGGAGCGGGGATCGTGGGTTGGAGACATGCTCCGCGGCGACTGAAGAGCTTTGTTGTTGCCCCTCAATACGAGGGTGAACTGCGAGTTCTGGATTCCGAAGAATCGTTCAATGATGTTGCCGAAGCGGGGTTGGCTGGCAGGACGTGCTCGCTTGTTCACGCCGAACATCGCCAGCAGTTGCTCGTAATACGTGCTCTTGAACTCCGACCCTTGGTCTGTGACGATAGTTCGCGGCAATCGGTGGTGTCGCCGCACGCAATCGCGCATAACCAACATGCAAGAGCGGTAGCTGGGTTCATCGAAAAGCAGGACCCAAGCCAGGATCTTCCGTGTGTAGGCATCGATCATGACTGTCAGCCACGGCTTTCCCATGGGCGCGCCGGTTGCCTCATTGACCAACTGCAAATCGAGTTGGGTGTGGTCGATATGGGCGATGTCAAACGGACGAGTGCCGTGCTTTGGTGTGTCGCGCTCCAGGCTGAGGAAGGGCAGTTCCAAGCTGTATCCGGATTTTTCACCCTCTCGGGCCTTCTTCAGTGCCTCTGGCGTTGTTACCCGCTGAATTTCAGCAGCAAACGTCTTGCGGCTTGGCAACATCAAGCCCTCTTTGCGGCAGGTGTTGACAACCAGTGACCATGCGTTGAAGGTTCCCGGGGCAGTGCTGGATTGAACTTCTTGGTCAATAACCTCGTGAATGATTTCAAGCACGCGTGGAGGGAGTCGGCGCGCGCGGTTGCCCCGGTCATGGATCTGAGGCAGTAGCCCAACAAACTCATTCCCGTAATCAATCAAGCCTTGTTGGGCGAACCGCTTCCATTTGCGGATTGCCCTCGAACTGGCGAGGTGGCTTTCCGTCGGCGGGCACATCTCGGGGTAGATGCAGTAGTACCGGTGCATGGCTGAGCGGATATCCTCGGCCGTGGCCCGGCACAACCGAGTGCCAGCAGCGGCCATTTGAGAGTTCGCAATCGCGGTCGTTCCAGCGATCGAGCCGGTGCCTACCAATTGCTTGAAGTCATCCATGGGAAGCCGCTGGATGCGCTCTTTCCCGTCCTCATTCTTTCTTCGCAGAAAGATTTCGGTGTCTCCGGCGTTGACGATTTCCCACGCCGACCCGTCCCAGAGTACGGCCGAACCAGACGTCGGCGTGACGCAGCGGATTGCGTTGCTTGACGCAGCAAGCAGCGGCTCAAACCAGATATCAGCGGACTCGAGAAGGGCACGATTCCTGAACACCCGTACCCTGTGCGGCTCGCGCATGAGGGATGCCACGCGCAGGTCCACATGCAGTTTTTCGTCGGCAATCAGCTTGTAGATTGCGTCGGCCATCGGTCCCTCGCCGCAAGTCAGGAGATCGCGCAGCCAGCACCAGCCATCGCGCATGGCCTCTTGAATCTGCTTCAGCTGGGCGATCGTCGGCTCGGGGCAGTCTTCTCGGTAGTAGTCCGACAGGTCAGAAATGTTCTGGACGACGATGGGATCTGATTCGGCCGACGTGCGGACCGCGAAGTCCAGCCCGAATTCATGCGCAAAGCGCTCGGCTGCCGGGCACCGCCAGGTACCAGTCTTGTCGCGGATGTACTGGGGTGAGGGTGATGCGGCTTGTTCCTGCAGCCAGTTTTCGGGTTTGCATTCGACCCATCCCACGAAGTCTTCCGCGATGCGGAAGAAGTCCGGTGTGTACAAGTGACTTTTGGTACGCCCATTGCCCAGATCGTGGATCTTCTTGATCGCCGGTGGCTGGTCGTAGAACTCGTGGGTGACGTCGTCGTGGTCCCACTGAAAGATGGCGGCCAACTCTGTACGCCGCGCCTCCGCCTTGATCACGCAGCCCATCTTGCGGCTGGTGTAGTGCGTCACGACGTTGTGCGTGCCGCTGCGCAGGATTCGCGAGGGCGGGCTCTGCCGGATGTGCTGGATCATGGCGATGGCATCGGCACTTAGTCGACGCCGGCGGAACAGGTCCGCCAATTGCTCTTGAGATGACATTTCAGACTCCTGAAATGCCACGCGGTCGCTGAGAACTCTACAATTCGACAGGCAAAAGAATCCCTCTGCGCACGGCTTGACGCGTGCGACAGGAGTCATATACTTGGATCGTTCCTACTACCGAAGCTATGACGGCTGAGGGAAAAAGCCTGGGTCTTGCCGGACCTGGGCTTTTTTATTTCTGACTGTCCTTGTGTGTGTTCTTGCTCCTGCGTGGCGGTTGGTGAAGCCCGGCCGAAAAGCGCGGGCACCACAGCAATCGCCGTGGCAAGAACCAAACTACGACAGCTCTTTTTTTCGTCAACGGTCGATAGACGGAAAGGAAATAAAATGGGAATTTATTTCCTGCATCTTGAAACGAAGAATCCCATCCAAGCGAGGGCGACCAGCCATCTCGCTTTTGCAGAGACTGCGCGTCGTCGTCTGGAGTCACTTCACGATGGCTGCATCAGGAGCGCTCGTAACGCAAGAGTTCGAGCGGGCCTTGGCGCGAATGCCAGGCAATGTCCGTTTGTCAAGCGGGCTGTGGACGCGCTACCTGCGAGGCGATGTTTTGCCGCAGGGGAGTTTAGAAAAAGGTGGTCCTTCGCTCGTCACACGTATTGATCGAGCGTTTCCCGGAACGGCCGGGACTTTCTATCACCCTGTCTGGGAACTGTTGGATTTCCCCAGGCTGCTGGGGCCGGATGACCTGAGAAAGCTCTACCTGTCGATGGGCGAGGAGGTCTGGCGAGGCATGGTGGACTTGGAATCGGGAACCGATTCAGTGCTCAGCACGGAGTTCTTACATTTCTGGCGTCGCCGAATACTATCGGACGAACTGGCTGTGAAAATTCGCTCCATGGAGACCTTGGACGGACTGGCAGCAGGTCTGATCGAGGCCAGGATGGCTTACCTCAGGCAAGATCGAATCGATTTCTTCGGGGCGATGACAACCGCATACGTTCAACTTGTGCGGGCCAAGAAGGAGTCCACTCTCTTTGAGTCCAGGCGCATGCAATCCGTACTATTGATCATGATGGGCCTGTGGCTTCAGGAGATGGGGCGTTTGGTGCTTGATCCGCCGGTGGTCTTTGATGCGCAACACCAAATGCGGGCATGGATGCAGCAGGTGAGTCGTGGTTGGATAGATGCCTGCGAGAAGCACCAAAGTCTCCTACCTAAGCATATGGAGGTTCAGTTCCGAAGATGGAGAAAGCTGGTCAACAACTACTAAGATTCCAGAGGTATTTTTAGTATTTGGCTTGGAAGTTTCTAAGAAACTCGAGGAGATTCATTTGTACGAGTTAGATTAGCCGCAGGAGACTGCAGCAGGTGCGCAAGATGGTGTTGCTTGTGCAGCTTCTTTTGTAAAGTCCAAATCGAACGCGTCCCGACCTTGGATGGCAAGGTAGTCGCGAAGCAACGCGGAGGCATACGGCATGCGAACACGTCCGGTCCGCCGCAATGACCATGTGACGCGCTTTGGAAGCGTGACGGCATTGCCATTGATAGTCTTCGTTTCCTGCTGTGAGAGCTTGCCTTCGTGGATCACGCTGAAAGGCGAAGATGAGCGAAAGCATAGCTGGAGGGTGCTTTTTGCGTTCTCGTTACCCTCAAGAAGCTGCTTGACAATCTTGATCCGCTTCTCGATGACGCTTTGCAAAGCGGCGAGCAGTGGGAGACCAGTGGGCTGGTCTACGTCATAGCGCACGCGTCCGTCCTCGCGCAGTGAAGCCAGATCCAAGATGGAGAGCCGTACAGCGGTGGCATTCCGAAAGTCGCAAGCCAACTGCACGTTATCAATCTTGAATTGCAGCATCTTCAACTTGAGCTTGTCCCCATCTACTTGACCATCTCGTTGCTTCAGCGGAACCAGCATCGCATGTTCCTGATCGCGGTCCTTTTCTCCACGTAGCGAGATATCACAAGGCTGACCGAGCAACAAGAACAACTTTGGTCGGTCGTTAGGCTTTTCGTGTTCGTCGATTTGGAAAATGTCACCACACGCAAGCGGAGTGAAAGACTTGTTGATGAGTTCGTCCGACTCCCACACTTCGAGGCGCCGAAAGCCATCCAAGTTTTGATGCACGGGTGTTAGCGCGCTCTCTGCAAGCTCAACACTACGCAAAGAACGAAGCCTCGCAGTCGATTGCAACACATCTGGATTTTGGGCGAATATCTCTCGAACTTTCTGGGAAACGACCGCAGTAATGGCCCGTTCTACTACATGCAACTCGGACAAGCCTTCCTGAAAGCCACGTTCAACAACGTACTCGTCGAGCTGCTCCGGTGGGATCGCAAGCAGCTGTTGTGCCGCTTCGTCGACGGCAGATGACACGTTTGGCTTTATGTGATTGAGCACTTCGTGAACGCTTCTGCGTAAACCCGCTCGCTTAATTGCAATGCGAAGCGCGCTAGACATTGCAGGCTCATCAGCCGCCTCGGTGAGACGCGCCTTGGAAATTACGCAAATTGGGATTTGCTTGTGTGCCGGGCGACCGTCTAAGTCGTTTTGCAACTCAAATTCCTTGGAGGCTTCTTCTGTTGTAGTGGCCGAATGCGTCAAGAGGAAGACGGTTCCTTTTGAATTGTGCTGATGCAACGTTTGAAGGATCTCCAGGCCTCGTTTGTCACTGCCTCCCGATTCGTTGAGGTCAATGATGTAACTTACCTTTTCATCGTTGGAATCGCAGACGGCCTTTAAATTTTTCACGGCGTCCTTAAAGGTCCAGCGGTCTTCTAAGGCAATGGAGAGCAGCTTACACACGGTGTCGACGACGGCATCCTCGAGTTCGGGCGTAGTCATGCCAGTCTTCACGACTTCTTTCTCGAAAAAGCACTGCACAAGCTTCGCACGATCTGCCTCGCGCATATCATTGAGCACCTGCTGAAGCTCGCTCTTAGGGTCTGGGAGGAATGCCGCCTTGTCCAAGATATCGACGATCGTGGGGGTGCCGCATTGCCGCGCGATCTCTGGGCTTGCCAGAAGAAGTTCGGCTAACTGGGTCGGTGACTGATTAAATTTGTCGTCGATCCAAATCACGCGGTCTGCACCGAGTGCTTTCAGGGCTTCCTTAAGTTCCATTCATCTCTCCCTCTATGTACGCACTGCGCCTAGATCAATCGTGAAACGGTATCGATTTCCCTCGGGATTGCGTTCGTTGCTGAGTTGGATATCACATCCATCGGCGGCCAGAAGTTGCTTAACAATGAAAAGCCCAAGGCCTTGGCCGTCACTGCCGTCGGCCGGTTTGCCCGAGATAAAGATATCGAACAGCGAATCCTCATAGTGAGGATCAACGCCTGGACCTGAGTCGGCGATTGATAAGGTGCCATTACCGATTTCGATCGAGATCTCTTTTGGCCGACTCACCGTCTTCGTTAAGTAACCGCGCTGTAGCCAATACAAACTATTGCGAACTAGGTTGTCGATAACTTGGAGCAATCGTGCCCTGTTCATGCGCACCTCCAACCCTACTTCCCGGTTACTGACTTTCACGATGACATCTTCGCGCAGCAACTCGTGCTGCCTGTTCTCGACGTACTCGGCAATGAAGTCGCTGACGAGAAACGTGTCCTTGAGCATCCGAGAGCGCGGAAGCATCGGGTCGATGAGGGAGGCGGAACTCAGAATGGCTGAGCAGGCGTCACGCATCGCTTTAATGTGCCCCACGAGCGTGCGTTCGTCGACAGATCCGCTTTTGGCTGCACGTGTAATCGAATTCATGCGCTGCCGGATCTCACCAATATGCGTTCGCAATTCATGAGCGAGGCCTCGAGCGCTCAGACCAACTGCGGCACTTTCATAGAGAGACAGAAATTGTTCCTGTGTTTCCTCGCGTTCCAGCTTTACCTTTTCGAGGGCGGCCTTAATGCTTGCTCGTGCGGGAAGCCCGGTCTGCACAGCCGTCATGGCAGCAGTTGCTTTCTTGGCAATGTTCAGCGCTTGAACGACCAAGTCAGTACTTCCTTTTCCCGTCTTCAAACGATTCTGTAGTGCTAGGAGCTCTACTGACAGCGCATCACTAGCTTCTTTGGCCGCAGTTTGCGCGCTTTCAGAAGCGGCAACCGACCGCTCGACAATCTGTATAGGGTCCGTAGATGGAAATTGTGCCTCCTGGGCCTTTAAGTCTTTGTAGTATTTGTCCAGGGCGCGTCGAACGCTTTCGAGAGAGTCGTTTGCAAACTCTCGGCATTGGATTGCGATTGAATTAAATCCACGATAGGCCGCATTTTCGACAAAGCCCTCCCGATCTGACTTCTCCACTAGGCGGAAGTTCTTAGCGCCGGTCAGCGCGAAGTACCCGATCGTGTTGTTGACCCGCATGTTGTAGATGCTGCCCGAGGTCATGCCAGTGGACAGATTCAGCCAGTCTCCTTGGGATCGAACCCGAAAGCCATCACGCAGAATTGAGATGCCTGAGAGATCTTTGATGAGTCCGCGGGACACCGCCAAACCAGTGGCCGCTTCGTCGCCTGGTGCATCTCGAGAATCCAAATGAAAAAAGTAGAACGCACCGCGGAATGGACCGGGGTTTTCAATGGCTACGCCACTGTCGAGCATCATGTCTGTCCAAGGGAAACGCCGCTCGAACTCAATAAAGCAACCGTCCGATTCCGGAGCGGATTTTTTGTACGGCTTCGTTTGACCGAAGGTATCTAGAAACTTCCGGAACCCCAAGCCACCATCACGGTTAAACGCTAGGTTGGCCTTTTCGCGTTGGGTCGCGTTGCGCGCCGCCGTAAAAAGACGCGTCATGAACTTTGCTCTGGCTACCAGTTGTTCATTGCCATCGTCGTCCATGTCCCAACGGAAATCAAACTTTGCGATTGCCTGACTCAGGACCTGCTCAGTTACCGACCCGAGCGATGAATCGATGCCGTCCAATGTAATCGCGACTGGAAAAGTTGAGGTCGATTCGAAGGGCGATACCAGTCGTGCCAAGGTCCGCGCTAGCTCTTCGATCCGCTTGGTACGACGCCAATCTGGCAGGTCTTTCAGGCCGTAGATGTTGATTCGCGTGCCCTTGAAGCGTTTAGTGTTTTCTCGGGTTTGCGTGAAAACGGGCACTTTATCGACGGTGACGGCACTTTGACAGTCTTGCCATCGGAAATGCGCGACAGTAAGCGGCATATCGGCACTCGTTGCAGATTCAACCTCCAATATGTCGCCCAACTTCATAGTGCCCAGGCGCCCAAGACCCTTGTCTCCCAGTGGTGTGCGCCCTTTATTTGTTGCTTTCTTTGGCCCCTGCCCATCGGACCGCTTTGCGGATCCGCTAATGACCAGCCATGACGATGCGATTTTCTCGGGACTAATACCATCACCGCTGTCCTCGATACTCACCTTGCCCATGTAGTGCAAGTGGCGATGAATGGTCGCCTGCGGATCCAGTTTTCGAACCGATCCATTGGGTCCATCTATCCGCTTGCCCTGGTCGTCATAGAGGACGACTTGGACGCCTTCAGATGCCTCAGAGAAGCCGAGAAGTTTTTCTGCAGTGGCTGTTTCATGGATCTCACCAGCATCGCGCGTGTCAATCTCGATGCGACAGCCGGGTGAGTCAGCGTCGTAAGCGTTCTTAACGCATTCAAGGAGCGCCTGGTCAACGTCGGTGACTAGCTCGCTGCCCAACTGGACCAGCACATGGGCGCTGACTTTGAGAGATGTGGTGTCTTCGGGCACTATGCAAACTCCGCGACAAGAGTGGCCTCGGCGGTAATCATTTCGCCTACCGAATTTCGCGAGGGCATACGTTTGCTGGGCAACTCTCGTTGAAGTGTCGCAATCGGCTTGCCGCCGAGAAATTCGACAATGTCCCGACAGATGGCATCAAACGGTACGCGCATTCCACTTGCCGTCCTGTTTCCTGTCGTGAGAATCCAGTGCGCGCTGCTCGATGACTGCGAGCGTATTTGACTGAGCGATTCCAAGAAGTCGTAGGTGAAGCAGCCGACCTTCTGAATCGCTGCCGTATTGCCGGCATTCCTGGCCGTTTTGACAAAAGCTGCGAAGGTCGGCGACGTGAACTTCATGGTCTCGGCCTTCTCCATTGCGCCAACCTTGGAGCCGCCGAGGCTTGAACTGTCAAGCGCGTGCGTATTGGAAATGTGGTCGCTTGACCAGCCTGCAGGTAGATCGATTTCCGGAATCCACTGTAGTGTCAGATACGAGAACTGACCGTATGGAATTGTGGTTTGGTTATCGCCATAGGGCGGTGACGTTACCAGGATGTCGTGCTGCTTCGCGCTTTTTCCGAGTTTCGCAACACGCACGTCGCTACAAATGATGCGGACTTTGGGCTTGCGCGCACGACCGGCGAGATGCTCCTTCCTATATTCCTCAATCCTGTACAAAGTCTGGCGTAGGACATCCTCAAATATGGAGGCAACGCGCGATCCCTCAACGAGTTCATCGTCTTTGCGAATGTGCAGCTTGTAGGTGCTTGTCCGTGAGTTGGAACTCTTGCGCACGGTTTCGGCAAAAGCCGTCCACAGAACCTTACGTGCAGCACGGTCCGCAACTTGTTCAATTCCGCGTCGCACTCTGGACAGGTGCATGGCGCTCTCATCGCTGAACCACTTCGAGCGATTGTTGAACTCGACGTCAATCGTTTCTTGAATGTCGGTCCGCAGATAGTGAATGACGGTCTTCGCAGCTCCATTGACATCTGCTCCTGCATCAATAGCCGCTTTGGCTTCGCACACGAGCACGGCCAATGGGTTGATGTCAATGCCAGTGAAGTCTAGCCCTCGGATGATGGCTTCAGTCATGATCGTGCCTGAGCCCACAAACGGATCTAGAACTCGGCAATCTTGTCCGGTGACTCCCAGCACTGCATCGATGATGTCTCCCTGCATCTTCGGCACCATCATTGCGGGATACCGCAGCAACCCATGAAGGTTCGGACGGACGTTAAGTCCTACTTCGCACCAAGACTCTGGGGGGGCCAAAGCTAATTGCGCTAAATCGCGAACAAGGCGGCGGGAAGTGATGGAAGATATTGCACGGGCCATTTTGATGATGGCCCGTCGAGTAAGTCGAAGGACCAGGCGAATCTTAGAGTGCCGCGCGAGCCGTATAAAGCTTTTTTGTATGTTTGTCTAAAGAATATCGCCTTGATTCCGCCATGCTGTTGCATTCCAGCATCGGCATGGTCAATTTGAGCGGTACTCATCTAATGCTTGCATGGCTGAACATGTGACTCCGCCTGGAACGGATAGGCCCGCATGCATGCGTCTCCATTTGTGCTGCCTGCCGTGCAGCATCAAGTTGGCAAAGTCTATAAGGCTCGCTGTTCTGGTGATATCCCCCAAAAGGAGCATCACATGACAGCTTTTGGGGCCACTCCCTCACTTCATTGCTTTTGGCAGACTCATAGCAAACCGGGACGGAAGCAATTCCGTTCCGCATGGAACCATAATCGTGCCGAAAATGAACCGATTTGCAGCCCTGGCGTGACGTAGGCACAAGTGTGCTCAGGAAGAGCATCAGCGCCTAAGCGATTGAATTACAGGGATTTTTTGTCTGACGCAGCGCATCCGATGCCGGTCAGTGGATTCTGGCGTAGGACCAAAATCGCCGGAAGCAAAACCGTTCCGGCCCAAAAAGAAGCATAAGCGTTCCGAAGCGGAACAGTTATGGTTCCAGCGACAAAAGCTGTCGCTGGAACCATAAATATGCCGCGACGGGAAGCATAACTGTGCCGGCTGGTGCTGATATGACGATTCGACCTAGGTTTCAAACGCATAGGCCATCGAACTTGTGGTCATTGGCACATTGCGGTTATTGAGCCGATACGCCAGCGAGGGCGACGACGACCAATATCAAGTGCACTGCTGGTATTACCACTATCAGCGTTCAGTCAGTTTTGCTTCGATTTGCCCGATGCTCGCTTTCACGAGTATCGAACTGGGCCCGGCCCACGTCAAAGTCTTATGACCGGGTATGACGATTGATCTCGTGGAAGAAAGTGCCGGACACACCTTTTAGCAGTCAGGCGGCCATTTGATAGGGCAAGTTCTGTGACCACTGATGATGTATATAGCCGTTGTTGAGCAATAGGCTAGTTATTGTCTGCTCACTGACCTCGAACCTGTAGGCGGCGTCCTCGATGGCATACGATGAAAAGTCGCCATTCAAGTAGGATTTTAGTGCATCAATCGGGCATAGAAACTCGGCAGCAAAAGCTCGTTGGTATTTCTGACGAGACGTCCCCAGGTCGGTCGATGCAAGCCATTGATGCTTATCTGTCGGACGTAGATACTCGCCTAGAAAGCGGGCGAATTCAAACCGCTGCCCAATCCGATTGCGTTTTCGCGGAACGAACTTCAACTGACGATCTTTTGCCGGTATCGCCACTGCAACGGTTGACCTCCCCTCGGGTGCGGACCAATTGGTAACAGCTTCATTGCTTAGACCAAGAAGATCGTGCAGGTACCGATCTGAGATAGGGCCGCTGGGATTGCCAATTTTTCGGCGAAGCGCCTGTGCATCATGAACCGCTCGCTCCCAGGGTGCTCCTTGGTCTGAGTGCCCAATGCTGTCAGGCGAAATCGTAGGTTTTCCAATGATTCCATTGGCCGTGGCGAGTTGTCCAAGGACCGACAATTCAGGACCGTTTCCTGAAGCTGAAATTGCGGGTGCTAGTTCTGATAGAGCTGCCTCGCCGACCTGCTCTTCCCATTGCAGTGCCGCGTTCAGCGCGTGTTCAGGGCACTCCTCGGGATCGAAGCCCAGTTCAGCCTCCAGCCTCCTGCGGCGAATCACTTTGGGATTCGCAAGATCTTCCTCCAGGATGGTCCAAAGATGCGCCAGATTTGTATCTCCAAGTTCCTTAGCATCTAAACGAGCGAGAACGCTCTTCACGAAGTGTTGGATGCTTAGTTGGAAGCTGGGCAACGGAATCAGCCTTGGCACATCCAGCGCTTGCAGATATTGCACCGACTGGTCGGGTGTCATTGAGGCCCCAGCCCACACATAAACTGCTTCACCGTCCGGGATAAAAATGACGCGCGGCCACACGAAACCGTGATTTGCCGCACCGAGCTCATGGACCATTCGCCAGTCATGGCTAGGTTGCTGAGTTGGCAGTGGCTCGTAGTTTAAGCGCCACCAAGAGCTTGCAAACCACATCGCCAAGGGATAAGCCGACACGAAGACGTTGTCGCGGATAGTCTCAGCCCAAATGTCCTGATTCTTAGTCAGGCTGATGTTGTCGACATACATGTCAACCAAGGCCGCCGTGGCTTTGACTTCCGGTTCTCCCGAAGCCGCTGACATCCATTTTGCGTTGAGATTTAGCCTAGCCATTGAGACGCTTCCAGCGACGAATCACTTCCAACGACAGCGGATCGGTATCAGGCATCGGATAGCCGTGATAGGTTCCCAATTCGGGATTCTCAAGCTGAGCTTCCATGGCAAAACCGTCCTCAGTAACTGACCAGACGTTCTTTGGCCATTCCCCATCCATTCGATCGCTTGCGAGGCCGCTGCGCAGTCCGAGCTGAAGCAACTTTTCTGCTTGCTCTCGCTTAAAAATTTTGGCGACGTCGCACAAAGATTTTCCTTGCCTTGGATCTGATGGCGGTGTCAGCCCGAAATCACCCGGATTTTTCTTATGCTCCGGGTTGCCACCATAGCGAACTCGCTCAGCTAACTTCCCAAGCTCATCCGCGCGAGCTTGTGCCTGAGCAGGCGTGAGTAGCTTGCGTTTGGGATTGAACGGGCCGTAGCGAGGCTTCATGGTGTGGCCTTACGCTCAGAGTTTACCCCGTATGTTGAATTCCGCCGAAATCTGTCCCACAACCACACCTGCTCCGCGTCGCCTTTGTTGCCGAACTCGCCCATCACCAACTTGTCGCCGCCTTCGGCCGCGAGCTTCTTGGCTGCTTCGGCCCAGCCGTCGCGGGCCGGCTTGGCGGGCGTGCGCAGGACGATGGCGCCGTTCTCGACGGTCATCTCGGCCTTAGTCGCCTCTTCGAGGCCGGCTTGCGCCAGGATGGGCTTGGGCAGGACGATGCCCTTGCTGTTGCCGATAGGGCGGATGGTTACGTGCATGGCTAGCTTCCCCCCGCGTTTAATGGTCTGCGAGTTGGGTCTACGTGGGGCAACTTTGGATGAAAATTTGGAGTGAGCCCCTGCAGCTAGGCCACCGGGAGTCAGATCTAAGCCGCGTGCCGGACCAGTTGCTCTTCGAGCTTAGCTAGAAGGCAATAATTAGGTTTCAGCCAGCCGTGCCGCCGCGCCGCGCTTTCCAAGTTTCCGAACTTCGGCGATACCTTGCAGTTGACTGGCCCTGGGCTTGGCTTGTCCCTTTTCCCAGTGGTAGATGGTTTGTAGTGAAACACCCAGTAGTTTCCCCATCTCGGCCGCTGACAAGCCTAGCTTCTTGCGCAGGCTTGCAAAGCCGGCCGCACGAAAACGCAGCTTTGGGTTCTCGTCTGACGGCGCATTGGTGGCCGAAGTTTCAGTCTTGCGAAGACGGTTGATCAGCTTCTCCTGAGCGGCCAAGGCTTGCTTGAGCGCAGCGATGTCACTACGGTAGTGAGCGGCGGCTTTTTTGAGGCTGTCAATTTCGGAGCGGACTTCTTTCCGAGCGAGGCGAGAGATTTCTGATTTCAGGAGGCTTGTAATGTTTGTCATTTCAGTCCCAACGGTTGGATTGAGAGCAATGTTACAGAACACCAAGCGGGTAGCAATTGGCGGCAGCTTTCGAGCTGAACAGTAGCGGTGTTCTACGCCAGGGACGACACGCGTTGCCTAGAACCTATCTAAAAATCAAACCACCGAGCCTGGGAGGTTTGCCAGGCATAACGGTCTGTGTCGATTTCCATTGAGAGTAGCGCCGGTTGAGATCCCCTGAACAATCGGCTTTTCATTTCCGTTCGGCTAACCATGAACGGGAAAATTCCAATAGGTCTTTGTGCCGCGAGTCGATGTGAGCCAGTAGCGAACCAACGTTCGGTGAGCCATTTTCCCCGCGCGTGATGAGCGCCCGATGGATTCCAGCATCCACCCCGACGAAGTAGGGCAGATAGTCGTCCACGAACGCGACCGGTCTGAGCGCTTTCAGTTTGTCAGCCTTTGGGCTCATGGGTGTCGCCACGTTGTCGGTCACGTGCACCATGTCGATTGGAAACCCATGGGCCCTCAGGTTGTGCTCGCGAGCCGTGCAGAACTCTTCCGGCAACGCCGTCACGCACACCAACTCGAATCCTGCGTTTGCGAGCGACTGACATGCTTCGACGGCTCCCGGCACCGGTGGGATAGACGCCCAGAAGTCCGAGTCGAAGGCGTCGCGAAACTGGGCCAACCGATCACCTTCGAGGTGCTCCACCTGCCACCGATCCATTGGCCAGTAGGCCAATGGATCCCGTTCCAGGGGATACACGCCAAAGGCTTTCTGCCAGGCACTGGCATATGCCAGACTGTAGTCAAGAAGCACGCCATCAGCGTCAAGCGCGATGATGCCCTTGCTCATGCTGTGAAGTCATTCGATAGCATCTGTTCAAGCTAATGCCTAAATCAATCCCTGATGAATGCGTTGAAGCGTGAGCTTGCTCACCGGCTCTGCGCCAAGGAAGGTGTCGCTGAGTCGCCCTGATGGCCTATGGCGTGGGTGTGATGCCGCATAAAGCCACGCGGCCAAGATGTGCTCAGCTGTCAGGAATGGATAGGCTGCACACAGACGCTTCACGTCCACGCCTTGCTCCAAGGAACCAAGAACATTGTCGATGGGAACTCGCGTTCCGGCGAAACAGGGCAGTCCGCCCATCACATCGGGATCTACGCTGATCATCGTTTTAATGCCCCACTGAGAGTCGAAACTTCAGCGCGCCGCGCCTTGGCAACTCGAAGAGAGGATTCATGCACCATAGCTCGCAACTGGTCCTGGCGTCGAATCGGCTCTTGAAATACCTCCCTCCCAGTATGAAGCTATTTGCCGGGAAGCATAAATGTTCCGAGCGAAACACATGGGATTCGTTGCCTGAAGCGTTTGCCGCTTTCAGAATCTGATCCATCGTTCTACGGCCAGTGAAGACGGCCATCCTGGACGCAGGAGGTGTGATGTGAGTGAAAAGGAAGAGCTTCACCCAGACAGAGATGAGGTGTTCGACACCTTGGTGCTTTATCTGACCCGCGGCGGCGTGCATGGCATTGCCCCTGTCAGTCAGGAGCCGAGAACAGACCTTGTGAACTGGAAACTCTACCGTGTTCGCTGGCCTGATGGAAGAAAGACGCGACACTTGATCGGGCGCAATATCCGTACCGATGAAGGTCGAGTCTGTTCATCCATCAAGAGCGTGGATTTGGAGGCCTTGACGTGTACGTCATCTTCGGGGCGGATCTACCGGGTCCATGGACCCAGCTGGCATGATGTCGATGCCTCCTACGTCTTTGGCGTCTGGTTGGACGGAATTCGAGGCCAGGCTGTGGAGATCACGGATCCTTTCCTCCGCCTGCTGCGTATGCGTGCTCCCAAGGCGTTTGATGGCGTGTCAGTCGGGCTTACCTTGCGATGACTTCTAAACAACGATGACCGAAGCAAAGATCCTGTTCCTGGATTTTGATGGTGTTCTGCATGCCACTTCGGGCCCGGCCACCAGCATGCGCGAGTTCGTCTGGTTGCCCATCCTGAAAGATCTCATCGCAGGCCACTCCGATCTCAGGATCGTGCTTCACACTTCACATCGGTTCACTTCTTCACCCGAGTTCCTTCTCTCGCGGTTGGGTTTGGGTAAAGACGTCTGTCTGGGTGTCACCAAACCGTCGCTGGGTCGATGGCCGTCAATCCAGGACTGGACAAAAGGCCGTCCCTGGATCAAGTCCTTCAGAATCCTGGATGACCAGGCCCGTGAGTTTCCAAATCCTCCGCCCACTGAGCTGATCCTGTGCGATGGGCGACGGGGACTGTCTGAAACCCGCGTTCAAGACATACTGCGTCAGTGGCTGGCATGAAGATTCAGCTCGCCTCTGATCTGCACCTGGAAATTTTGGTCAAGGCTTCCGGTGGGAATGACAGCCTGCTCCTCCAACAGACCATCATCCATCCTGTGCCGAATGCTGACGTCTTGGTTCTGGCAGGGGACATCCACCGCGGCATTCAGGCTGTCAACGTATTCCGCGATTGGCCCGTTCCCGTCATCTATGTTGCGGGCAACCATGAGTTCTACGCCCGCAAGTGGGAAGAAACGCGGCTGAAGCTGCGCCAGGCCTGCGAAGAGGCCGGCATCCATTTCCTGGACGACGACGAGCTGGTGCTGGATGGAGTGCGATTTCTGGGCTCCACGCTTTGGACGGACTTTCGGCAGCGTGGACTCACGCAAGAGCAGAGCATGCGGGAGGGTAGCCAGCACATGACCGACTACTACCGCATCGAGACCGACACGGGCCTGCTCACCCCGCAGCAGACGCTGGATGCGCATCTATCCAGTCGAAGATGGCTGGAGGCGGAGCTCAACAAGCCGTTTGAAGGCAAGACGGTCGTTATCACGCACCATGCGCCGCATCCCCTGAGTGTGCACAGGCGTTTTGTCGGGGACTCACTCAATGGGTGCTTTGTGAGCGACCTCACGCCGCTCTTGTTCCAGGCCGACTTGTGGCTGCACGGGCATTGCCATGACAACTTCGACTACAAGGTCGGCCGCTGCAGAGTTGTGTCCAACCCGACGGGATACATCCAGAATGGTCCGCAAGTGCAGTCGCCGCAGGACATGGGGCAGGCCGTTTTCGAGAACACGGGCTGGGACCCCAATCTGGTGATCACCATCTGACTCGTCTGTTGCTGGGCAACTGCTGGGTGGGGATGAGTGTCTTTTCTAGGGTCAAACCGCCAATGCAAGCGGCCTGATCTCCTTGGCAATGGTCTTGCCGGCCGCTATCTCGGCAGTGCGAAGGTCATACGCGCTTTGCAGATTGAGCCATCCTTGCGCCTCGCTGCCGAAGTAGCGCTCCAGACGCAAGGCCGTATCGGCTGACACGCCCCGTTTGCCCTTGGTAATCTCGCTGAGGCGAGAGTAGGGAACGTGCATGGCCAGAGCCACGGCGCGCACGCTGACGCCCATGGGCTTGATGCAGTCCTCCAACAGCACCTTGCCGGGGTGGACAGGACGCATGCCATTCCTGAACATGATGTGCTCCGTAATGTTTCTGAAGTTGATGATAGACCTGTGATTCAGTGCGTGTTTTCAATCAGCACGTGGTAGCAGTCAATTTGCGGAGGTTCCCTGTTCATTGGAGGCTCATCAAACGGCGCCTGTACGCCGTGTAGAGGTCTGGCCGCATCAAGGAAAGCTGGCGTTGACCGAGCATGCGCTCCACCTTGCGCCGGCTCGGATAGACCCGGGATGCGACAAGTTCGGTGATGACCTGCTGGAGGTATTCGTGGTCAGTCCGGTAGCGTCGTTCCAGAGTTCGGGATTCGGCCATGCGGCGCTTCAGTACGATCTCTTTCGATTGGGCAGGGAACCAGTACTTCAGGGCGTGCCTGCTGAGGCCCAGCTGGTGGGCGACGGCAGCCAGGCCGCGGTAGTCCGAGGGATTTTCCAGTACCAGCTCCAACTGCCTTTCAAGCAACTCGCGTTGCCGATAGCCCAGCATCGGCCGCTCCTGTCGATCACTCGAAGGCGTCTGGGCTGGTTTGGGAAGCTCGGCGCGTCCAATCGCCCCATTGGCCAAGAACAGATCGGCTGGAAGCAGGTTGAGGCCATGGCAGAACCGAAGCAGCAGGGCCAATGAAGGGCGCTCATCCTTGTTGAGCCAGCCATTGATCGCCCTGGGCTGCAGCCCAAGCGCCTCACAGAGTCCCTTGCGGTTGCCCTGGGTCAATGAAGCGGCAAGGTCCACCAGGTTCTGTTGCATCTGTGCCAGGCTGCCGGCGCGCTGAAGCTCGGGAATCCTAGAAACCAAGTCGACGAGTGCGCTGGCCGACCAGCGGTCAAAGGCCGAGATTTCCTCTTGCGAGGAGGTAACTTCCAGATCGGCGGGACCCGGCGGCCGCACGATCATGGATTCCCCGCAGGCGTTGCAGTGCAGAAGACTGGGGTAGATCGGCAAAAACGCTTGCTCAGCGCCACAGGCCGGGCACCGCTCGCTCATGAACCCCTGATGCACATGACAGACCCGGTAGTGTTCAAACGACCACACCAAAGGGTGATGCGGTCGTTGTCCCTTTCGGGCCTGTTCACACAGGCAGGCTGGGCACCAGCGGGGATTTCTGGCCAGTAGGCCTTCCCCATTGAAAGGCAGCAGATGGGCCAATCCCAGGAGGGTCATGCACTGCGCCTTGGATGGTCGCGGCCTGCCCAGGGCATCCAGCATCGTTAGGGCGTACCTGCCCAAGCCATTGACCGTGGCGCAATGCCGCTCAAAGTACGCGGTATCGCTCCAGAAGTCCGCATGGCGTTCGGACTGCTCCAGCAGGTATTTCACGAGTGTCCTTGGGCCTAGGCAATGCGCGTGGGCCAAGCCGACAACCCAGGAAAGCAAGCCTTCCGGTGATTCCGAAGACCCCTCCCTCCTGAGTGCATAAAGGGTGGGTGGGATAACGGCTCCGGCGTCAGCCTCGAAGGGATCAAGTGCGCCGTGGGCCATAGGCTCCTCCCGCCGGGTCTCGACTCGAATTGCGTTCGCCTATGCGACGTTGGTTGAAGCCGCCTTGAGTGCCGGTGGTTTTCTTTGGGGCGGACCTGTTCGAGGAATTCCCAGTTCCTGAGGATGCGCCAGGATTGGTCGCATTCAAAACGCTCCTGACATCGTCCAGAGAGACATCGAGGAGAAGGCGTTCACCATGCATTGCATCCCGCGCAATCTCGCGAGCCACAGTGTTGTAGGGTGTGAACTGAAGGATGAAATCCTCGGTCATCTTCTCGCCGGTGCGCAGCGCATGCTGGAACGCGCGCGTCAGCGTTCTCTTCAATGTCCCAATGCACCCAACTGTGCTGATGCAAATCTTCTTTGCACCTTCCAGGCTGAGAGTCTCCATGCGTTGCTCGGTCGGCATATGCGCCAGAAGATTGATAAGTGTCCGGGCGTAGGCGTTGAATTCATCCGAATCCGTTGGGTCGTAACGCCGCAAATGCACTGTGTGCTGGCGATGCAGCCAGTTGTTGCGAGTGCAGGCGGTGCGAGCCAGTTGATAGCTGCCAATCAGGACGATTCGGGTATCCGTCTGTGCTGCCAGATCTCTGAGGATCTGCAGACTTTGGAGACAGCCGCTCGGATGAGACTCTGGAAAAAGACGGTCTGCCTGATTGATCAAGAGAAGTTGAGTCTGGCGGTGTTTCAACATGCTGATGGCTGCGTGCTTCAGCGTGTCGAAGTTCCGGTTGCGCGGATCCGCATACGGGATTGGATGTGTCAGAGTGAACTGACTTGGTGGAACGTAGATCTTGCGGTCGATCAGAACGTCGCCATGCGCGTGCAAGAGGTCGCCCAGCAATCGGATCCAGTATTGCGTGTTGATACGCTCGGCGTTGTCTGGCGCATCGACAACGACAGTTGCTGTTGTCGGTGCTGCCATTCCATCCTCATCCGGTTCAGAGGGCGCGTTGCTGGTGTCTTTCCAAAGTCTGCGAACGATCTGGGTTGTTCCGACGCCGGCGGGGCCAACGATCCAGACGAGTTCGCCTTTTTCGCTGAACTCGATGCAGTCCAGAGCCAGGTTGTAGGACTGCACAAGGTGGGGATGGCTGACGATCTTTTTCTTGAAGTAGTCCAGTTTCTTCTCGCTCGCGTCGCTCAGGAGTTCGGGAGGGAATTTCGATTCGATGTATTGCATGCTCAGAAGTCCTTGTACGCCTCTTGGGAGATGGAGTCGAAGCCGACATCCTTTGTCGGCTCGGAGGGGGACGGATGCGGCGGGGAAAGTGGCGACGGCGAGAGGGTGTCGCTGGAATCCGCGGGGCCTGTAAGCAGGCCGACATCCTGATCGGTGGAGCGAAGCTCGCGATCGCGTGTGCGCTGAAGTTCCAGCTTCAGTTTTGCCTCGCGTCCGCGAATCTTCTGGAGGTAAGCGCCTAGAAGGGCAGCACGGTCTTTTTCCCGTACGCCATCGCGCCTGTTGACCTCATTGATCTCTTGGGAGATGGCTTCGATTTCCTTTTCGGAGCGGCCTGCCAGTTCGCTTCGATACATGCTCGTGGCCTCAATCCATCCGAGTTTCCCCAAGGCATAGGCATGGGAAACATCGAACGGGTCGTACCGCACAGGAATGTTTTGGCCGACGTAGTCCAACAGAGCGTTGGAAAAATAGTCGATCCGGTTGACTTTGATGCTTCCGTCGCGCTGAACGCGAGACGTGCCCTTGGTATTCGTGGGCATGGACAGGATCAGGAAATTTTGGTCGTAGGGAATCAGGGTGTGACTGCGTTCGCCCGACTGCACCATGCCTATTTCCATGGCAATCGTTGGACTAATACCTAGCGCAGGGTGCTCCACCTGGTGATAGACCTCTCCCAGGTATCCATCGAAGGATTCTCTGAAAGCACGCAGATTCCAAACCGCCAAGTCGCGCGGATCGTGAGTTGGAGACATGCTCCGCGGCGACTGAAGAGCTTTGTTGTTGCCGATCAATGCAAGAGTGAACTGCGAGTTCTGGACTCCGAAGACGCGTTCAATGATGTTGCCGAATCGGGGTTGGCTAGCAGGACGCGTTCGCTTGTTCACGCCGAACATGGCTAGCAACTGCTCGTAGTAAGTTCCCAGGAATTCCCGTCCTTGATCAGAGACAAGAGTCCGTGGCAGCCGGTGATGTCGCCGCACACAGTCACGCAGAACCAGCATGCAGGATCGGTAGCTAGGCTCAACAAAGAGAAGGACCCAAGCCAGGATCATCCGTGTGTAGGCATCGATCATGACTGTCAGCCATGGCTTTCCCATGGGCGCGCCCGTAGCCTCATTGACCAACTGCAAATCGAGCTGTGTATGGTCGATGTGGGCAATGTCGAAAGGGCGTGTACCGTGTTTGGGTGTATCTCGCTCCAGGATGAGGAAAGGCAGTTCCAAGCTGTATCCGGCTTTTTCACCTTCTCGTGCCTTCTTCAGTGCCTCTGGCGTTGTCACTCGCTGAATCTCAGCAGTAAAGGTCTTGCGGCTGGGCAACATCAAGCCCTCTTTGCGGCAGGTGTTGACAACCAGTGACCATGCGTTGAAATTCCCCGGGGCGGTGCTGGATTGAACTTCTTGGTCAATGACTTCATGAATGATTTCAAGCACGCGTGGGGGAAGTCGGCGCGCGCGATTGCCCCGGTCATGGATCTGAGGCAGTAGCCCGACGAATTCATTCCCGTATTCAATCAGTCCTTGTTGTGCGAACCGCTTCCATTTGCGGATGGCCCTCGAACTGGCGAGATGGTTCTCCGTAGGCGGACAGAGCTCAGGGTGGATGCAGTAGTAGCGATGCATGGCCGAGCGGATATCCTCGGCCGTAGCCCGGCACAACCGAGCGCCAGCGGCGGCCAGTTGTGGATTCGTAATCGCGGTCGTACCGGCGATCGATCCGGTGCCAACTAACTGCTCGAAGTCGGCCACGGGCAGGCGTTGGACGCATTCCTTTCCATCAGTATTCTTTCTGCGCAGAAAGATCTCGGTGTCTCCGGCATTGACGATCTCCCAAGCCGATCCGTCCCAGACCACGGCCGAACCAGATGTCGGCGTCACGCTACGGATCCCAGTACTAGACGTGGCAAGCAGCGGCTCAAACCAGATTTCAGAGGATTCCAGCAGGGCGCGAGTCCTGAACACTCGGACCCTGTGAGGCTCGCGCATGAGGGATGCCACGCGCAAGTCGACGTGCAGTTTTTCGTCTGCGATCAGCTTGTAGATGGCATCGGCCATCGGTCCATCGCCGCATTTCAGGAGATCGCGCAGCCAGCACCAACCATCGCGCAAGGCATCCTGAATCTGCTTCAGCTGCTGTATCGTCGGCTCAGGACAGTCTTCGCGGTAGTAGTCGGAAAGGTCAGAAATGTTCTGAATGACAATGGGATCCGATTCGACCGAGGAGCGGACTGTGTAGTCCAACCCGTATGCGTGAGCAAAGCGTTCCGCGGCCGGGCACCGCCAGGTGCCGGTCTTGTCCTGGATGTAATGGGGTGAGGGCGACGTGGCTTGCTCCCGCAACCACCCTTCCGCTTTGCATTCGACCCAACCCACGAAGTCTTCCGCGATGCGGAAAAAATCTGGTGTGTACAGGTGGCTTCTGGTTTTTCCGTTACCCAGATCGTGGATCTTCTTGATCGCCGGCGGCTGGTCGTAGAACTCGTGGGTGACATCGTCATGGTCCCACTGGAAGATGGCGGCCAACTCTGTACGACGTGCCTCCGCTTTGATCACACAGCCCATCTTTCGGCTGGTGTAGTGCGTCACGACGTTATGCGTGCCGCTGCGCAGGATTCGAGACGGCTCACTCTGCCGGATGTTCTCGATCATGGCGATGGCGTCGGCGCTTAGTCGACGCCGGTGGAACAGGTCCGCCAATTGCTCTTGAGACGACATTTCAGACTCCTGAAATGCCACGCGGTCGCTGAGAACTCTACAAATCGACAGGCAAAAGAATCCCTCCGCGCACGACTTGACGTGTGCGACAGGAGTCATATACTTTGAAGCGTTTCAACCAAAGCTATGACGGCTGAGGGAAAAAGCCTGGGTCTTGCCGGACCCGGGCTTTTTTATTTCTGGCTGTCCTTGTGTGTGCTCTTGCTCCTGCGTGGCGGTTGGTGAAGCCCGGCTGAAAAGCGCGGGCACCACAGCACTTGCCGTGGCAAGAACCAAACTACGACAGCTCTTTTTTTCGTCAACGGTCGATAGACGGAAAGGAAATAAAATGGGAATTTATTTCCTGCATCTTGGAACGGAGAATCGCATCCAAGCGTGGGCGACCAGCAACCCCGCTGTTGCAGCGACTACGCGTCATCGTCTGGAGTCATCATGTAATGGTGGCCAGCGGTGCCGTGCAGGCCGATCAGTTTGAGAGACTGATTTCAAAATCGCACCCCAAGCTGCGTTTTTCTAGTGGGCTATGGCCGCGTTACTTGCGCGGGGACGTGATGCCGCAGGGTGCCCAGGAGCAAGCCAAATCCAGCCTGATCCTGCGCCTTGATCGGATCTATCCGGGAACGGCCGAAATCTTCTATCACCCGATCTGGGAACTGATGGACTTTGATCGGCTGCTGGGACCTCAACGCCTGAGAGAGCTCTACCTGTCCATGGCTCCATCGATATGGTCGCCATTTGTGGACAGCTCATCTGATGGGGATTTGGCGAGGTTGCATGCTGATGAAGAGCCCTTCTGGAAAGTCCATCACAAAGCTGAAGAACTGGACAGACTCTGGTCCAGGGTGACGGGCCTGGACGGAGTCGCCGTCTGCTTAATCGAAGCTCGGATGAGCTATCTTGGGCAAACAGGCATGAGGTTCGTTCACGCCATGCTGGGTGCGCGGACGCGGCTCCTCAGTTTTGGAAAGGATGCAGGTTTTCAGTTCCCGAAGCAGCAGTCGATACTCGTCTTGCTTGAAGCGATGTGTCTGCGCTTGATCGAGTGCCTGGTTGTGGATCGAAGTGGGCTTGCCAAGAACAACGACATTGCCCGGGCAATCAGGCATTGGCAAGCAAGCGCAGAGAGGCGGATGAACTCACATCTTGAGTCCTTGCCTCGGCCAGATCGGTTGGCGCTGCAGATGTGGTCTGCGCAGGTGACTCGTCAAGACTATTCTTGGTAGATTGCATTGACAAAAACGCCCTCAAGCGCCTGGTCGAATGCACATCACGCAGCCATCTCACGTACACAGTAATGAGCATCGACGATCCGACATGTCAACAATCTTTTGTACGTGCCCGTTGCTTAGGTCGTAGTTTTTCACCGCATAGCGCACAGATTAGCGCTAGGTTTGGGCGCCCCCAAACATTGACATCGCAATTAAGACACGTGTACTTAATCTTGCGCTTGGCCTCTTTCAGATCCATCTGTTCCTGCAGCTGAGGATCGATCACCGCGGGGCCAACCGGAGATGAAAGCAATTTGGAGATGTCTTTTGGTAAATCAGCTAAAGGTCTTTCTGGCGTAATTTCCGACTTCAGCCAGCGCTCGGAAAATGGTGGCCGCCCTGAATCGCCGGCGATTTCCGCGCAAGCGGCAAGAAATTTCCCTCCGGGTTGCGGTATCAGGTCCAGGCCTTGGCCTGTCTGCCGCTGCGATTGTTCATCTCGCGAAACAGGCTTGATACCGATGTCGATCATCTTGCGCGTCCACTGCGCGTTTCTGTAACCAGGTCGGCTCGGTTCGCCATGCAGGTGTTGCCACATATCACATTGAGCTTGGACTATGGTCAGTAAAAGTGTTAGCAGTGGACGCTGAGCAAAGAGCTCTGGATTCAAGGTGATTTCATTCACCCGCTTGCCAGACCCTGCGCTCCACCTTCGACCGGAGAAATACCCAAGGCCATGGCCGTGGCGGCGCAATGTAAACAAGGGGGCGGGTAGCGTATTGCCGAAGAGTTTTTGATTGAACACTTCGCCTGCGGACTCAAGATACGCATAAAAACCACGCGTGGGATTGACGTTTCTCATATTCTGAGTGTATCGTACGATACATTTCATTGAGAGAGGGAGCGATGGAGGAAAAAATTACAAAACAGTTTGAAGATTTTCAGACTGAAGATTGCGCCCAGAATTTGAACGAAATTCCGGTGCGCTATGCCTTTGTTGACCTTTTCTCTGGTCTAGGTGGATTTCGTGTGGGGCTGGAGCGGCTCGGGCATCGGTGTGTTTTTTCAAGCGAGATTGACGAAGAGCTACGGTCTGTCTATCTAAGTAACTTCGGCGAATTACCCGCAGGGGATATTCGCGAAGTGCAGGCTACCGATGTGCCTCAGCACAATATTCTTTGCGCGGGTTTTCCTTGTCAACCATTCTCTCTCGCTGGGAAAAAGCGAGGTGCAGCTTGCCCTGATTCAGGTCGGTTAATCGATGACGTTTTACGCATTGCGGATCATCATCGTCCCAAGTATGTCTTCTTGGAAAATGTTCCAAACGTACTCACGATCGCGGACGGTTCATTCTGGAAGTATGTTGTTAAAGGTTTCCGGCGTCTGGGCTATCACGTGGATCACCGCGTATATTCACCGCTACAGTTCGGGATTCCGCAGCAACGGTTGCGAGTTTTCATTGTCGCTAGGCGTAACGATATTCCTGCTTTTGAGTGGCCAGACCCAATCAGTACAAAAGTCAAGCCGCTTGCCGAATTTCTAGAGAATCATGCTGGCGAAGACGTGCGTAGGATTGAGCCAGCGAAAAGCCTGGTGTTGGAAAAGTGGGCGCAGTTCGTGCGTCGTATTCGACCTGAAACCAGCTCCACAATCCTTGCGCCAGAGTTCGGCGCTACCTATCCTCTAGACGGTCTTCCACTAAAAGGATGGCGCCGCTTTAAAGGTGCTTATGGAATCAGTCTGGCTCATGCGGCTGATCGAAACGAGGCGCTTGAACTGCTTCCTCACTACGCCCGCAGTGGTACTTTGCCAAAATGGCTCCGTAGATCGCCAGAAATCTCACGCGAGCTATACAAGCAGGACTCGGATTTTCTGGATGAGTGGAAGATTGCCATAGAAAAAAGCTACAAAAGCTGGCAAATGCTTGAGTGGCGTGGTGATCGATCAAAGTTTGATTTGTGGTCACACACAATTCAATTTCGGGCATCGGGCATTCGCGTAATGCGCAGTCATTTGGTTCCTTCGCTGGTTGCCATGACTCCTACACAGACCCCGATCATCGGAAAGCGAAAAAGGTATCTCGCAGTTCGCGAAGCCGCGTCTTTACAGTCTCTGGAGGAACTGCGTGTATTTCCAGAGAGTAGTCCACGAGCATTTCGTGCTCTCGGCAATGCGGTCAATGCACGAATCGTGACCGAAGTGGCTAGGGCGGCCATACGTTAGCTGACTTCTGATCGCAAGTTATATTAAAAGGGAGGAAGATCATGAAAGTCAATGTTGCTCCAGACATGGGTATGTACAACCTCTTGCGAGTCCAGGGGTATGACCCCGCCTACGCGATTGCAGAGTTTGTGGATAATGCCATCTCGGCACATTTGAAAGAAAAAACTAAGACCGCTCTTAAAGTTGAAATTAAGTTCTACTCTACGGAGTATGTAGATACAGCAAAGGCTCATTCGATTGAGATCATCGACAACGGGCCTGGAATTCCTGGGGAACGTTTGGCTGAAGCGATGAAGCCGGCCAAGCAACCTGAGCACAAGGGATTGAGTGAGTTCGGTATCGGGATGAAGGCCGCCGCCGTGTGGTTTGCGGATACGTGGAAGTTGTCGACTAAGCCAAGATCCGAAGCCCAAGAGCACAGTCTGACCTTTGATCTCACGGCTTTGCTCGCTAGTGGTCAGCAAGAGGTCGATGTCACCTCCGAAGTCAGTAAAGTCAACAACCACACCACGATAAGACTGCTAAAGCCTCGTCGTACGATCGATCGAGAAGCCTTTGCATCTATTTGCGCCGAGCTTCGGGATGTTTATCAGCGGTTTACCTCTGGTGAAATTCCGCGATTGGAACTAACAGCATATTTCGATGGGACGCCAACGAATTTGCGATTCGATCCTACTGTCATTGCTCCAATACTCGATGCACCAGAATTTCGGTCTGTAGGAAAACAGACGTATTCCATTGGAAAGAAGCGTGTTTGGACCGTCGAAATTGACACAATGTTTAAGGGGTCCAGGGTGACCGGGACTATCAGCCTATTAGAAAAGGGGAGCTACAAATCAAACCCCGGGCTTGTTATCTTTCGGCATGAGCGCGTTATTTGCGGTACAACGAATCGTCCGTTCGTACCAGCAAACTTGTTTGGTACTGGCAACAAGTATGCGCGTCAACGTGTATACGGGATTCTTTTTGCCGACGATTTGCCTGTCACATATACCAAGGATGCTTTTGATTTCAAGGAGTCTGAATTCGGCGAACATTTAATGACGTTGCCGAAGGTGCTAGAGCTCAAAACCCAAGCTGAGTCATATCGAACTGATTCGACAAAGGTCATACACTTCAAGACTGAAGCGGAATTCAATCGCAATGTGACTAACGCCGCTAAACCTCGGCCTAAACCCCCAGCACCGAGTCCTGCCGGAGGTGGCGGTTCCGGCAGCGGGGTGGGGGGAGGGGCGGCGCCACGGCCAACTCCCGCTCCTCCCTTGCCTGAGCCTACTGAAAAGGTGATGACGGATCTGCAAGCATCCCCTCATGCCTCAACTGCACTACGGGCAGTAATTTCCGAGGCGTTGCTGCTGTATCGAACGCGACGCGAAATTGCTCTTTCTATGTGTCTGCGTGCCGTTTTAGAGGCAGGGATGTTGTTGAAGATTCAGCGCTCTTTCCCCAAAGAATATCCGAAGGTCGCCGACAAAGGTGTTGTCGCATTAATCAACTACATGAATACCCACACGACAGATTTCTTTGATGCAAAGAATGACTTTCGATTGATCAAGACAATCAACAGTATTGCGGGTGGGCAACAGAAAGATGTAGTGCTTTTGAACAACGCATCTCATGCACATTACCAGCCCAGCCTTGAGGAAATCAACCGCTTTGTTGGCAATCTTGAAAACTTGCTCGTCTGGGCTTATTCGTGAGCGGTTAAGAAGAATAGAGGTTACTGACCCTGTCCCAGGTTTGAACAACGTTCATTTACAGGGTCAGCTGGACCGAGGCTCAACACGATCTGCTCTGGGCTTTGGGGGCGGCGAATCCTCATCACCGGCGAGTCAGAATTTAGCCGTTGAGTTGAGCCTGCATTGCAGGGCTATCTCATAGGCTGTCTGGAGGTGCTGAGCTATGTGTCGCCCTGCACCGATGTGTTGGGTGATGACCGTGTCCTTGTCACCGTCGCCTAGCCTGCCGGTGAAAATAAGCCATGAGAATAGGTGCGGTGTCGTCTGCGCGTACGCGTGGCCAGAGTCCTTTGCTAACTGCCAAGCTTTCCTGTCGTCGGTAATGACTCCCTGGCGGATCTTCATCGCGAAGGCGATAGAGGAGAGTTCGCCTTTACCCAACTTCTTGCGCTTCTCCAAGACCTCAATGGCTTGAAGCTCCTCAATGCCGCACGAATGAGCCTGGAAGGCACCGCGTCGCTGTTCAGCTCGCAGGCGATCCATCAATGTCTGCTCGTTTGGCAAGAGCGACATAAGGGAATTGAGCGATGGCGACTCCGACGCCATCCAGCGCCGCCTGCATCGCCATAGCGTTGCTCTCGAATGACACCTCCCCGGCGGGATGCAGTGGAGAGAATAGGTGCGCTTCCGCAAACCAGTGTGGCCATTCGTTGGGCATGTTGGACGCGACAATAAGAGTTGCGTTGCGCAGGTCGTCGGGTGAGCGCAGCGTCGATGCGAGTTCCGGCGTGCAGACTGGCACGACGGCGCTGGAGAACAGGTGCTCTGCAGTATGGCCCGGCAGCGCGTTGGTATCGCGCCGGATGGTGCAGGTCCAGTCGTCACGCACCGCGCGGGTCGCGCCTCCGGTCGCCACGCGCACCTCGATGTCGGGGTGGCTGCGATAGAAGTTAGCCAGCCGCGGGATCAGCCAAGCGACCGCGAGGGTCGGTCCCACTCCCACCGTAAGCACAGGGCCGGCGCGCATCGCTGCGACGCTTTCGGTGAGGCGGCCGATTGAATTGAAAGCATCGGTAAGACCGAGCAGCAGCGCTTGTCCTTGAGCGGTCAACTCGAGCGCGCTCGCATGCCGTCGGAACAGCGCAAAGCCGAGACGGTCCTCCAGCAGGCGAACCAAGCGGCTCACTGCAGTTTGTGTGACGTTCAGTTCTCGCGCCGCAGCGGTGAAACTGCCATGCCGGCCGGCCGCTTCGAACGCGCGCAGTCCGTTCAATGAAGGCAATCGCCGCACCATATGGACCCCAACTTTTTGTTGGTTGCACACTAAGTTAAAAGCGTTTTCGAGTCAAGCATCAGCACGCTAATATGCCTTCTATCGTCGAACACTATGAGCAGGAAACCTAAGATCGGGAGCACGGGCTCAGCCTCTGTTTTCAATGGGCTGATTGCCATATGCGCACCCGACTCTGGCAGGGCAAAGATCAGACATCTCGCAGCGTCGGGAGGAAGGCATGATCAAAGGCTTTCCCTATCAGCATCGGTATTTTTACAATAGGAGTTTTCTATGCTCTACGCCCCGCCCTACGCCCAAGAAAAACGAGGAGTAATCCCGCATGCGCCTTTACTGAAAACGGCCGTGCCCAATACGGCGAACCAGGAAGCCGCCGTCTATCACGTCGAATATGAGCCAGGTGGAATCAATCCGCGGCACTTCCATCCGGCCGCAATAACCTTCCACATCCTCTCCGGTATCGGCATCTGGCAGGAGGAAGGCGAATCACCGGTCATCTTGCACGCGGGAGATAGCCTGCTCGTTCCGGCCGGTACGACTCATGCGCATTGGAATCCCAGCGCAACCGAGAAGCTCCGCTTTCTCGAATTCATCGTGTCTGAAAAGGATAAGGGTCGGGCCATTCCCAGACCATTGAAAGACTAAGTTATGCGGCACTCATCGAAATGGAGATTGAAAATGAACAGACTAACTAAACTCATCTTATTCGGGGCGGCTCTAGCTGCGTCTGTAGCTCACGCACAAGATCCGAAAGACATCCCACAAAAATCTGGGGTAACACCTACGGATCTCATAGTACGCGGAGTGGACGGCACAGCGAATCTGGACTTCACAGTCATAGATGTGAAGTACGAGCCAGGTGGTGTCAACCCTCGCCATTTTCATCCAGCGGCGGTCACCTTCTATGTAGTTTCTGGGACACCAGTTTTCCAGGAGGAGGGCAAGGAACCCATTACCCTAAAACCCGGTGACAGCCTACTCGTTCCGGCCGGCACCACTCATTCCCATTGGAACCCTAGTAAGACTGAAGGTGTTCGATGGCTGGAATTCATCGTGGCTGAAAAAGGTAAAGGAAGATCCATCCGAAAGCCTTGAATAGAAAGTTTCGCCTCATAATCACGAAAGGAAAATGTAACCGCGACCAGCCGCCTTTGGTCGTAAGCAGAAAAGTAGAGGCCCATGAAGTACACAACCAAGTGCCGCATAACCATGCGCTGCAGCGAACCCGGCATGACGTCGTGGTTTGCAATCCACGCGTCCCGTGCGCCGGGTCGCTGAGCTTGGGTCGTTATGCGGCACTCATCGAAATGGAGATTGAAAATGAACAGACTAACTAAACTCATCTTCCAGGCGCCCCACCGCTTGTTCGTTCAGGTAGCCCAGGAAGTCGCGGTTCAGGTTGACATGGGCACCCACCCCCATGGCCACGGCCACCACCATCGCAGCGCCCAGGACGGCGGTAAACAGGCGGGCTGCAAGATTCAGCTTCATGCTCAGGGGTGAGCTGGGTGGGGATCCAACATGACGTTGGAGGCTACACCAAGTCGTTTGACCCGTGCAAGGCACCCGGCACCCGCCCCTCGGTGGGGCAGGTTCTTCAATATGTCTCCACATTGTGGAGGCAGTATGGGACGCATGCCGAGCCTCCCCACCCTCCGTCCTTCGTTCCTCGCCCCGGCAACATGCCTGCTGTTGGTGAGCTTGTTGACCGCCTGTCAGGACAAGCCCGCCGCGCCGGCTGCCCGCGCCGCACCGGAGGTGGGTGTATACGTCGTCGCGGCGCAGGACGCCCCCCTGAAGCTGGAACTCCCCGGCCGCTTGAGCGCCAGCCAGGTGGCCGAGATCCGCCCCCAGGTGGGCGGCTTGGTGCTCAAGCGCCTGTTCACCGAAGGCAGCATCGTCGCCGCTGGGCAGCCCCTGTACCAGTTGGACGCGTCTAGCTTCGAAGCGGAGCGCGCGCGCACCGCGGCCGCCTTGCAAAAGGCCCAGGCCCAGATGTCCGCCGCACGCGTGAAGGCCGCGCGCGACGCAGAACTCTTGCGCGCCGACGCCATCAGCCGCCAGGCCGCCGATGACAGCGAAGCGGCGTTGCGCCAGGCCGAAGCCGACGTGGCCGTGGCCCAGGCGGCCTTGAGCGCCGCTGCCGTGCAGTTGCAACGGGCGCGGATCGTGGCGCCCATCAGCGGTCGCATCGAGGTCTCGACCGTGACGCCTGGCGCCCTGGTCACGGCCAACCAGACGCAGGCCCTGACCACCATCCAGCAGCTCGACCCCATGCACGTGGACATCGTGCAGAGCAGCGCAGAACTGCTGTCGCTGCGCAAGCAGCTGGGCGACCAGACCGCCAGCCGCGAAGTGCAACTGGTGCTGGAAGACGGTAGCGAGCATGCGCAACCCGCCACGCTGCAGTTCAGCGGCCTCCGGGTGGACCCCGGTACCGGCAGTGTCACCTTGCGCGCGACGGTGCCCAACCCGCAGGGAACGCTGTTGCCCGGCATGCTGGTTCAGGCCCGTGTGCTGGCCGGGGTCGACCGGGACGTGCTGCTGGTACCGCAGCAAGGTGTGAGCCGCACGCCCACCGGCGCTGCCACCGCGCTGGTGGTGGGTGAGGGCAACAAGGTGGAACGCCGCCAACTGACCCTGGCACGCGACGTGGGCAACCAGTGGCTGGTGAGCAGCGGGTTGAAGGTGGGTGACCGCGTGATCATCGAAGGTCTTCAACGGGCCCGCGCCGACATGGTGGTGACGCCTGTAGTCGCACGCACGGATGCGGCAGGCAAGGGGGCAGACAAAGCCGCTGGCGGCGCGCCAGCCGCTGCTGCCCCCGCAGGGACCACGGACGCCACCGTGGCCCGCTGATCTCGCCCACACAACCACCACCGGCACCCACCATGGCCTCGTTTTTCATCAACCGCCCCATCTTCGCCTGGGTGCTTGCCATCGTCATCATGCTGGCCGGGGGCGCTGCCACGCTGACGCTGCCGCTGGAGCGCTACCCCGACATCGCGCCCACGCGCGTGACCATCAACACCAGCTATCCCGGCGCGTCGGCGCAGACCATCGAAGACTCGGTGACGCAAATCGTCGAACAGAGCCTGAAAGGTATCGATGGACTGGTGTCGATTGAAAGCAGCAGCAGCGCTGCCGGTACGGCCAGCACCTTCCTCACCTTCCAGGCGGGGACCAACGCCGACACCGCACAGGTGCAGGTGCAGAACAAGGTGCAAAGCGTCATCAGCCGACTGCCGCAGTCGGTGCAGGCGCAGGGTGTGCGAGTGACCAAGGCCAGTTCAGAGTTCCTGATGGTCGCCCTGTTGACCAGCGACGATCCGAATGTCACCTCCGGCGATCTGGGCGACTACTTGAACAGCACGCTGGTGGACATCATCAGCCGCGTGGAGGGCGTGGGGGACGTCAACGTCTTCGGCTCGGGCTATGCCATGCGCATCTGGCTGGACCCCGCCAAATTGCAACGCTACAGCCTGATGCCGGGTGACATCCGCACCGCGCTGCAGCAGCAAAACGCCGAGGTGTCCGCTGGCCAGCTCGGTGCGCTCCCGGCGCCCGAAGGTCAGCGGCTGTCGGCCGTCATCACCGCGCGTTCCAAGCTCACCACGGTCGAGCAGTTCCGTGATGTTGTGTTGCGCGTGCAGCCTGATGGATCCGCGCTGCGCCTGGGTGACGTGGCACGCGTGGAGTTGGGGCGGGACAGCTACACCACCAACATCCGTAGCAATGGCCGCAGTGCCGCGGGCATGGCCATTTTCCCAGCCAGTGGCGCGAATGCGCTGACCACCGGCGACGCCATCAAGGCCAAGCTGAAGGAATTGGAACCGTTCCTGCCGCCCGGCTACCAAACCACCGTCACTTACGACACCACGCCCTTCGTGCGCGTCTCGCTTGAAGGCGTCGTGAAGACGTTGCTTGAAGCGGTCTTGCTGGTGGTGGTGATCATGTATTTGTTCATGCAGAACTTGCGCGCCACACTCATACCGGCCATCGCCGTGCCGGTGGTGATGCTGGGCACCATGGGCGTGCTGGCGGTGGCGGGGTTTTCGATCAACACGCTGACCATGTTCGGCTTGGTGCTGGCGATCGGTTTGCTGGTGGACGACGCCATCGTGGTGGTGGAAAACGTCGAACGCCTGATGAGAGAAGAAGGCCTCAGTCCTCGCGAAGCCACGCAGAAGAGCATGAAAGAGATCAGCGGTGCGCTGGTCGGCATTGCCGTCGTGTTGAGCGCGGTGTTCATCCCCATGGCCTTCTTCGGCGGCTCCACAGGCGTCATTTACCGCCAGTTCAGCATCACGGTGGTGACGGCCATGGTGCTGTCGGTGCTGGTGGCCATGAGTCTGTCGCCAGCGCTGTGCGCCACGCTGCTCAGGCCTGTGCACCAGGGGGAACATGCCGCCCACGGCGGCCCCTTCGGCAAACAGCTTGACGGGTTCTTCGGTGGCTTCAACCGCGGCTTCGACCGCTTCACCGAACGCTATGTACGCGGCGTCGACTGGTTGGGCAAGCGCACCTTGCGCAGCGTGGCCATCTTCCTGCTGCTGATCGGCGCCACAGCCTGGATGTACGTCAGTCTGCCCACGTCCTTCCTGCCCGACGAGGACCAGGGCGGCCTGCAGTTGCAGGTGCGCATGGCGCCCGGCGCCACCAGCGAGCGCATGGAAGCCGTGGCCTCGCAGGTGGAGGCCTACCTCGCCGAACAGCCTGAGGTGCAGTACTACAACGTGGTGCGGGGCTCCGGCGGCGACCAAGGCTCGGGCCAGGGCTTCATCCGCCTGACCGACTGGGCCGAACGCCCCGATCCCGGCCAGGGCGCGGGCGCACTGGCCGAGCGCTACAGCCGCGAGCTGGGTCGCCGGGTGCGCGACGCGCAGGTCTTCATCGTGCAGCCACCCACCGTGCGCGGCCTGGGCGGCAGCGCCGGCATCCAGCTCTTTCTGCAAGACCTGGGCGGGCTGGGTCAAACCCAGCTGATCGCCGCGCGGGATCGGCTGATAGAACTGGGCAACCAACGCCCCGAGTTGTCGCGCACCCGCACGCAGAGCCTGGCCGAAACCCCGCAGCTGACGATCAACATCGACGATCAGAAGGCGGGGGCACTGGGCGTTCAACCCAACGTCATCAACGACACCCTGTCCATCGCCCTGGGCAGCAGTTATGTGAACGACTTCATCGACCGTGGCCGCGTCAAGCGTGTGCTGGTGCAGGGCGAGGCCGCCTACCGCGCCTCGCCCGAAAACCTGAAGCACTGGTACGTGCGCAGCAACAGCGGGCAGATGGTGTCGGTGGCGGCTTTTGCCAGCAGCGCATGGTCAACGGCGCCGCGACAACTGGTGCGCTACAACGGCAGCCCGGCCTTCGAGATCCAGGCCGACGTGCCGCCGGGCGTGAGCTCCGGTGCCGCCATGGTGGTGATGGAAGAACTGCTGCGCGAAATGCCGGCCGGCGTTGGCTACGAATGGGCGGGCCGCAGCTACCAGGAACGGCTTTCCGGCGACCAAGCACCGTTGCTCTACGCTGTGTCGGTGCTGTTCATCTTTCTGTGCCTGGCAGCGCTGTATGAAAGCTGGTCGGTTCCCTTCAGCGTGATGCTGGTGGTTCCGCTGGGCATCCTGGGCGCGCTGGCCGGCAGCCACCTGGGCGGGCAGAACAATGACGTTTTCTTCCAGGTGGGCTTGTTGACCACCGTGGGGCTGAGCGCCAAGAACGCCATCCTCATCGTAGAGTTCGCCGAGGCACTGCGACAACAGGGCATGGGCCTGTTCGACGCCACGCTGAAAGCCTGTCGGCTGCGTGTGCGGCCAATCATCATGACCTCGCTGGCCTTCGGCATGGGCGTTCTGCCGCTGGCGCTGGCCAGCGGTGCCGGATCGGGTTCGCAGCAGGCCATCGGCTTCGGCGTGCTGGGCGGCATGATCAGCGCCACGGTGCTGGGCATTTTCTTTGTGCCGTTGTTCTACCTCTGGGTGAGGTCGCTGTTTTCGCGCGGTACGCCAAGACCCGAAGCTGCAACGCCTGTTCATGAGGTGACGGCATGAACCACATCCGTTCAAGGTCGGCCATCCTGGCCGCGCTGACCCTGGCGTTGGCCGGTTGCGGCAGCCTGGTGCCGCCAGTCGGAACACCCCAGGGGTCGCTGCGCGACACCTTTAGGCCCGACACCGTGACCGCTGAAGCCACGCTGACCAACGCCGCCGAGGCCAGTGAATGGGACGGCTTCTTTGTGGACGCAGGCCTGCGCCGCGTGGTGGCGCTGGCGCTGGCGGGCAACCGCAGCCTGCGCGCCAGCATGGCAGCGGTGGACCGGGCTCGCGCGCAGTACGGCATCAGCGAGGCCGCGCGCTGGCCCGAGCTGGAAGGCACGGCCTCTGCGACACGCCAGAGAAACGCCGGCGGCGTTGCGGGTGCCACCGCGGGAAGCGGCGCCACCGGAACCACCAGTGGCAATGCCGGCACCAGCTACAGCGTCAGTCTGGGCTTGACGGCCTGGGAGATCGACCTCTTCAACCGCCTGGCCAGTCTGGAGGGCGCGGCGCTCTCGCGTTTTCTGGCCCAGCAACAGACGCAGCAAAGTGCACGCCTGACCCTCGTGACCCAGGTCGCAGAGGCTTGGTTGGCCTTGTCTGCGGAAGTGCAGCGCGTGCGCCTGGCCGACGAGCTGCGCGCCAGCCAACAGCGCACGCTGAACCTGATCGAGCGGCAGTACCAACTGGGCGCGGCTTCCGGGCTGCAACTCGCCCGCGCCCAGACGGCTTTTGAAGCCGCCCGCGCCGAAGCGGCGCGCAGCGCGGCAGCCGCGAACCAGGCCCGCTTGGCGCTGGAGCTGCTGGCGGGCCAGCCATTGCCTGACAGCTTGTTGCCCACAGCCCAAGTCACCGAGGCCACGGCCCTGCCCGATCTGCCTGGCGGCCTGCCAGCGGCGGTGCTGCTGCAGCGCCCCGACCTGCTGGCCGCAGAACAGGCGCTTCAGGCCGCGGCCTTCGATGTGGGCGCAGCACGGGCCGCGCGATTCCCGCGCCTGACGCTGACGGCCAACGCGGGCAGGCGCAGCCCGGAGCTGGGCGACCTCTTCAGCAGCGGCAGCAGTTTCTGGAGCGTCATTCCCAGTCTGGAGTTGCCTTTGTTTGATGCCGGTGCCCGCCGCGCTCAGGTGGACGTGAGCGAAGCCACGCGCCGCGAGGCCATGGCCAACTACGAAGCGGCATTGCAGTCGGCCTTCCGCGAGGTTGCCGATGCGCTGGCGGTGCGAGACAGCCTGACCGAGCGCCTGGCCGCGCAGGCCGCACAGGTGAACGCAGCCCAGCGCACGCTGGATCTGGCCGAACAGAGCTACCGCCTGGGCGCCAGCAGCCAGCTGGAACTGCTGGACGCACAGCGCGAGTTTTCCATTGCGCGGCAGGGCTTGGTGAGCCTGCGACAGATTGAACAGTCCAATCGAGTGGTATTGCTGCGTACCCTTGGAGGACGCTGGTCGTTATCCTTGCCCGCTGCCGCAAACGGCGGTTGAGCCGTCATACGTCTAGGTGGGATGGCCAGCCGACGCACGCTGCGCACTAGTTTGGAGCTGTTGCGAGTCGAGGTATGGTCCCGACCATCTTTATTCCCGAAAGTCACAGCTGACATTCGCCGCGAGTTGGCGGAGCAATCTGCGACCTGCCACGTTGGATGACAGCAGCCCCATCAATACCGGCCATTCATGCTGCCGCGCCAGGTTAGCTGATGACAGCTTCGTGCCATCCTACGTGAAATCAGCTCCCGGCCGCGACCGACGGCAATCGCTGCAAACTTGTCTCCCACCCTCCTTCAATCTCGTTCACTCCCCACCCTCAACCCCTCCGCCGCAAACGGCACCAGCAACTGCCCACTGCGCTCAGCCGTCGCCACCAGCCACTCGTCATAGACCGACTCCGGCAACACCACAACCATGCGTTTCTCGTCGGTCGGCTTGTGAAACTGGTTCATCAGCGGGTGGGTATCGGCGTTGGTCGTCAGCATGGTGTAGCTGTGCACCCATTCCCCTTGGGGAGACTTCCAGGCAGACCACAAACCTGCAATGCCCATGGGCCGACCGTCTGACCGTTCGATACGAGTGGGAACGGCCTTGCCGCTGCGCCAGTCCGGTTCGTAGATGGCTTGGGCCGGGATGATGCAGTGCTGCGCCCTCTTCCAGGCCTCACGAAAACTCGGTTTGGTGGCCACCGTCTCGCTGCGGGCGTTGTAGGTACTGCGGCAGATCTTCAGGTCGGTCGCCCAGTGGGGCACCAGGCCAAACAGGCCGGGTAACGCTTCCCGATCTGGTACTGCATCATCCCCCGAGTCCTTCTCCCTAGGGCGGCGGATCAGCAGGCCGGGGTATCCCGGCCAGAGATCGGTTTTTCCCATGTCGGCCGGTGGCTCCACCTGGAACACCTTTCGCAAGACCTGGGCGTCTCGCACGCCTTCGTAGTGACTGCACATGGTTCCATCCTATGCGCGGATTCGCGCCGGTTTTCAGTGAAGGGGTCTCCTCGTTTTCAGTGCAATAAGTGACGGTACGAAAAGCTAGCACTGGCGCGGAGGTGGTGTTGGTAGATCGTTGATTTCATTGACTTTCCTGTTCACTTTCAAATCTGCGATTCGTGGCGTCAAACCGTGGTCGGTTTCATCCATTGGTGCCAGTTATCGATGCATTTGGCCGCGAAGGCAGGATTTGGTCAGCATAGCGGTCAACCGGGAAGCGAAACACACCCCGCAAGTTGATGCTCTCCAGCCTGGTGGGCGCAATCTTCCCGATCAGTTCCGGTGGAATGACCTGGCGGCGGTTCGACCAGCGATCCAGGACCGCCTGCATCTGTGAGGTATTCCACGCCATCACGATGTTGGCCATCAGGCTCAACGCATCGGCCACAGCCTGCATTTCATCGACACGTTTGGCCTGCGCCGGGCTGATCCGGCCGGTATAAATGGCGCGCTTGAGGGCGTTAACAGCCTCGCCCCGATTGAGCACCCGGCGCAACTCGTTCCTGAAAGCGTCCTTGACAAAGTAGTCAGCCAAAAACGCCGTACGCAGCAACCGCCCCAATTGCACGCCAGCCTCATAGATTGGATCGCCCTGGGCGGCAGAACCGAACCGCGCAAGAGCTGCCACCGCACTGGCATGTCCGCTCATGACCGAGGCTGCCAGGTGCACCAGACTATCCCAATGCTTTTCGATCAAAGCGACGTCGACATTGGCTTCGCACACCGCAGCGATTTCTGCGGGCACTTTGGTGCCGCGTGGCACAAAGAGGTGGCGCTGTTTGAGTTCCTTCAACCGCGGGCAAAGATCAAAACCAAGCAAACGGGCATGTGACATGGCAAAGTCGGTGTAGCCATGGGTATCCACAGCAAGCTGGCTGGTCTCCAGCTTTTCTTGGCGGATGACACCTTCAATGGCCACGCCCGCCTGGCGCTCATTGAGCACAAAGGGCTGCGCATGGAAGATGCCCCACCGGTCTTTTACATGGGAGTAGATTCCAATGGAAGGTGTGTTGCGCCGAGGATCAAGCCGGGCTTGCCACACCCGTTTGGTGGTCTCCATGCTCATCATGTCAGAAGATGCCAAATCGGACCGCCCCCAGGTGGCGGCAATCGGGTGTCGCTGCATGAATTCCAGCACAGCCTGGCAGGCCTGGCTCAGACGCCGTTCGTCCCGCGCCCAGCGCATGGCCTGGCGAATGCTGGTGGCAGACAATTGCGGAATCATGCGCGCGCATTCGACCGCAGTCAGACTGGTGCCGTGGGCCATGATGCCGGCATAGACCATCAGCAGCTCGTCGGTAGAGCGCGGCTCACGTCCGAGCATGATCCAGCTAAAGCGCACCTGGGCGTCAACGGCCAGAATCACTTCCGGCAATTGAACCTCACCGATGCGGTGATCCAAAGCCGCGCGCAGCTTGGTCACTTCTGGGTCTTCGTCCTCTGCGGGCAATGGCGACAAATGGAGTTCATCATCCACGCGCAGTACGCCACTGCGGGCTGCAGCGGCCACCGCATCGACACCGGCAGTTACTCTGGCCAGCAAAGGCTTCAAGAAAGTGGCAGCCTTGCTGGGTAACGATAGACGGGCATAGTGTTTCTTGGACTCTGCCTGCCAACGCTCGTCCGTGAAGAACAAGCGCGCACGACCCCGAAAGCTCAGGCTGTGCTCAATCCAGACCGAGCCATTGCGCACCGCGCGGCGCAGGGCAAACAGGGTGGCCACCTCCAACGCCTGAAACGCCCGTTCCCGGTCTGGGCTGGAGATCGAAACCTGCCAGATCATTCCCAGACTTGGTGCCACCACTTCAACTGGCAGCTTTCTGGATCCTTTGAGATATAAAGCTTGCAGCTTGGCAAGGTACTCGATGGCAGGATGCTCGCCGGTGGCCTGCCAGGGCAGCTTTGCAATGGCGACGAGCAACGACCGCACGGGGCGAATTCCATCAATCAATCCCTCGCGGACCAGGGAGGCCCTGCTCGGTGGTTTGCGTTTCTGGGTTTCGGTGATCAAGGCTTCAAGACGGGCACGCAACTCAGCATCTGGCACCGCACCTTGCGCGCTCAAGGCAACAAGTTCGCCGAGCAGCGTTTTGTACATTGCGGCCCAATTGACGGTAGCGGGGACATCGGCGGCAGCCTGACGCCACAGATCGGCGATCCGGCGCTGCACCATAAGGATCAACTGGTCTGTGGTGGTGAACAGGCAATACCGAAGAAAGCATGCGACCTCCACGGTGCGCGCTGGCTCTTTGATCTTGGCTCCGGCTGAGGGCGGCCTGGAGACAAGTCGGCGCGCGTAGCGGCGCAAGATGAGATCGGGGATGTCTGCCAGGTGCTTATGAACGTCCAGCGTGTAAAGCAGGTCGATGCGCTCCAGTACCTCGCTGATTTGGCGGGTTGAGTGTTTCGCCGGTGCAGCCCATAGCCAACTCTGCTGGGTTTGTCCATCTGGGCGCAGCTCTGAAACTGAGGCTCGCCAGCGATCAAGTGTTGCTGGATCAACGCTGGCGGCGATGGCGGTGCCTGTTTCAACTTCAAGCTGGGCAAGTGCCGCCGCAATCAGTGTCCGAATTGCCCGCTCGTGCACGATCACCAGCTTGTTCTTGTACAGCCATTGACGCGCCCGCACGAGTAGCTGATCGCGGTCGGCGCAGCGCGCCACTTCGTCGCGCAGTTCACGTACCAGTGAGCGGCGCTGGTGCTCGCTCATCCACTGGAATCCAAGGACCGTGCAGGCTACTTGTTGGTGATCGAATAGCGTGCGCCCGCGTTCATACATGGCTCTCAGCGAGGCGACTTCTGGTGCTGCAATGCCAAGCTCGTTGCCAAGGTGGCGCCACAAGGCTACTGGAATTACCCGAAAGGCACCGAGCAAACGCCCACTCATGCGCAGGAAACCAATATGGAGCGCCAGACCAAGCTTGTGGGAATCACCTCGGCGTGCATTGATTGCGTCGCGCTCGGCACCATCGAAGGTGAAAAATGCCTTCATCTCGAAGTCGCTGATATCGCGGGGGAGCCCACGCATCCCCAAAAACGTTGTGTGCCAACCCTGCATCGTGAACCTCAAAAGTGGGAGGCCACCATACCCGTTTACAAAGCGAACAGGAAAGTCAATGAAATCAACGGTCTACCCAGACCACCCCCGCGCCAGTGCTAGCTTTGCGTACCGTCACTTATTGCACTGAAAACGAGGAGACCCCAGTTCGTGCCACGACCAACACGAGTTGTTGACGAACAAGGGCGCCGACTCAGGAGCGAAGCCATGCGAGGCAAAGAGCCAAACGCCGTCGTGCAGTTGTATTGCCATCGATCCGGTGACACGGGGAATCGGTTGCCGATCGACGATGAAGTTCCTGCGCTCCATCTGTCCGCCCATCGCATTCCAAGTCGTTATGGCTGTTCCGACGGGTAACACTTCCTTGCCAGCCGTGTCGCGCCAGTCGACACCATCTAGGGAGTGAAAGCGGTGAAACTCCGTAACCCTGAACATGCCGTTAGATGCGTCGTAGCCAATGCCCAGCGCTTGATCCACGACGAGCCTGCGCCCTCGGCCATCAGCGTCGGGGTATTCATAAGTGATGCGCTCCCCAGGCGCGTCTCCCGCGTGACTGGAAAGCACGATGATGTCGTGAGGCAACAAGTCCAAGAGGTACTGGACTCGCGTCTGCGTCGCTGCTTGCCCACGAACGATGCGCGTTAGCGTGCCGTTTTTGAGCAATGCGCGGTTAATGGCTGGAATCTCCGAACCTTCAACGGTTTGGGGGTCGATGAGCAGTGCGGTTCTTGCGCTGCGACTCGAGCTCTGGGATGCCCGCAGTCCTTCAATGACCGCTCGTCCAAAGTCAGGGTAGCGGTACATGTGCGAGTTCGTAACTTCGGGGACCGCAATCCCCCAAGGGAAGCCGGCAGTTACGAAGAGGATGCCCTTGTACCTCGTGAAGTCGATCTGTCCCAGGTGGCTGCGCGCTCGCCGGGCTAAGTCGCTGAATCGCTCCGTCACATCGCCACCCTGTCCCAGCGCATATATTTCCTCTAACCAGTCTGCGCGATCGCTCTTTGCGAGTTCAGGGAACACCGCGAATGAAGCCCCGCACGCGAAGGCGAGGTTGCTTGCTATTACCTCTGCCAAGAGGTCTCCGCGTTCGCAGGCGACAAGAAGGTGCTTGCCAGATTCGACCACGTTCAGCGCAGGTGAAGTTTCGAGATCCGGGTGAAACTCCTGCCGAGCGAGACGTGCTTGATACAAGCCAATGCCTAGGTTGTCACGCCCCCACCGAAAGGCGCCCTTCGGGCGCTTCACCGTCCCGCGTAGCGCCTGGGCATGGTCGTCGTACAGATCGGAGACCGAGCAGTTCTTCCAACCCGGGCGAATTCCGGCTGCAGCCGAAGCAGGTAGGCCGCCGATCAAGACCTGACGAGCGCCGGTCATGACCATTGCGTTGCGACGGCGCACGATTTCGTTATCGGCATCTGAACGAAGCATGCGTGGACCGTCCATAACCGGCAAGTATCGACCGGGACGAGCGAACAAGGCCGAAATTCTCGCCGCCAGCAACGGGTCATCTGTCAGCAAGACAGAACTTTCGAAGGACGGTACCTTGAGCATTTCAGCGGTGACAAAAAACTAGGGACTGGTTATGGCACTTGTTTCACAGACACCAACGAGCGCGATAGATAGTCCACGAATGGTAGGTGATCGGCAAAGAGGCCCACAACTGTCGACCAAACTGCCACGGCTAAGGAACGACGCATCAAATACGGCCGCAGGGCGGCGAAGACATGGCTGTGGCCTTCCTTCCCTAGACCGAAGGCTTGCCGTCCGTGTCCCGCACTTTTCAGACGACCTGGGCCAGCGCTGCCGGGGCGAGCCGCCGTGGAGTGGCCGCTGCCTCTCTATGGCCGACTGGCGCTAGTGGTTCGAATGTTGCCCTCCTAGAGTGGGTCCGTGGAGGGACGCTCCCAGCCTTTTACGGTCATGGATCTATGCAGTCGTTATGGACGGCCATCTTGCGTCGAGTGCGGCCCGTCCGACGGACTGCCATGTGGAAGCAATTCCGTTCCGCTTTGAACCATAACCGTGCCGAAACTGGGCCAGTTAGAAGCCTCGGGGCGAAGCTGCGCAAAGTCTGCTCAGGAAGAGCATTGGTGCCTAAGTTATTGAATTACAGGGGATTTCTGTCTGACGCAGCGCATGCGATGCCGGTCAGTGGATTCTGGCGTAGGACCAAAATCACCGGAAGCAAAACCGTTCCGGCCCGAAAAGAAGCATAAGCGTTCCGAAGCGGAACATTTATGGTTCCAGCGACAAAAGCAGTGTTGTCGCTGAGTGATCGGTGGTGGAGAGGATGAGGATCGAACTCACGACCTCCGCATTGCGAACGCGGCGCTCTCCCAGCTGAGCTACCCCCCCACGAGCGGAGCGAATTCTAACAAAAGCCGGTTGCCTCTTGTGCAGCAGCGTAGCGCCCGCACTATTTCGACGTGAACCTGCTTGCAGCGTTTCAGCTCAGCAGGTCGTGCAGGGTGCGGGCGATGACCTGGGTGGCACGCTTCAGGTCGGCCAGCACGATGTGTTCGTCGGCGCGCTTGGCATTGCTTTCGCGCACGGTGCGCGGGCCGGCGCCGTAGATCACGCCAGGGATGCCGCGCTCCACATAGAGGCGCACGTCGGTGTAGAGCGGGGTGCCCAGGGCCGGGATGGGTTCGCCAAAAACGTCCTGCCCATGCTTCTGTAAGGCGGAGACCAGGGGTTGGTTGCCGGGCAGGGGCTGCATGGCGCGGGCCAGCAACATGCGCTTGATGTCCACGCGGATGTTCTTGCCGCCGCGCGGGGGCGCGTAATTTTGCGCAGCCTGGGCGATGGTGGCGCGCAGATCCGCTTCCACCTGCACCGGGTCTTCCTCGGGGATCATGCGGCGGTCGAGTTTGAAGACGACCTTGCCCGGCACGACGTTGGTGTTGGTGCCGCCTTCGATCAGGCCGATGTTCAGGTAGGGGTGGGTGATGCCTTCCACCTTGGATTTGACCTTGAGATAGTCGGCGTTGAGCTGGTAGAGCGCGCTCATGATGTGCGTGGCGCCTTGCAGCGCGTCGACGCCGCTGTCGGGAATCGCTGCGTGGGACATCTCGCCCTGCACGGTCACTTCGAGCTGCAGGCAGCCGTTGTGCGCGGTGACGACTTGGTAGCTGAAACCGGCGGCCATCATGAGGTCGGGCTTCGTGTGCCCGTGTTCCAGCAGCCAGCCGGGGCCGAGTTCGCCGCCGAATTCCTCGTCGTAGGTGAAGTGCAGTTCCACGCTGCCGCGTGTCGGTTTGGCCACGGCTTCGAGCGCGCGCACCGCGTGGGTGAAGCTGGCGAAGTCGCTCTTGCTCACTGCGGCGGCACGCCCGTAGAGCTTGCCGTCCGCGATCTCCCCTCCGTACGGGTCATGCGTCCAGCCTTCGCCGGGGGGCACCACATCGCCGTGGGCGTTCAAAGCGATGGTGGGGCCGCCGCTGCCGTAGCGCCGCCGCACGATGAGGTTGGTGATGCTTTGCAGGCCTGCAGCCTCGACGTCGGCCCGGGGCACGGGAAAGGCTTCAACTTCCCAGCCCCAGGCGCGCAGCAGCTCGGCCGTGCGCTCGGCGTGCGGCGCGTTGTTGCCGGGCGGCGTGTCGGTGGGTACGCGCACGAGTTGCTGCAGAAAGGTGGTTTCTTCGTCGAAGTGCTGCTCGACCCAGCGGTCGAGGGCCTGGTAGGTAGTGCTCATGGAATGACCTTGGTGCTGCGCGTCGTAGAGCGCGCTTGCGGGGAAAGGCCCGACGCGTTGCTCATGCGAGATGCGTCAGGAGGTGCTGGAAGGCGCGCACCGCGAGGTCCATGTCCTCGGCGGTGCTGGATTCCAGCGGGTTGTGGCTGATGCCATTGTTTTCGCCACGCACGAACAGCATGGCCTGCGGCAGGATGTCGTGCAGCTTCATCGCGTCGTGGCCAGCGCCACTGGGCAGGCGCAGCACCGGCAGACCCAGGGCGGCCACGGCGGCTTCCCAGCGCGCCTGCCATGCGGGGCTGCTGGGCGCGGCGCTGGCGCGCATGGTTTCTTCCAGTGTGTAGCGCAGGCCGCGCCGCTCGCAGATGGCCCGCAGGCCTTCTTGCACATCGGCCAGCAGCGCGTCACGCTGGGCGTTGGTGGGCGCGCGCAAGTCCAGGCTGAAGCGGCAGCGGCCGGGAACCACGTTGATGGAACCGCCGGGCACCTCGAGTTTGCCCACGGTGCCCACGGTGTCAGGGTGGCGCTGCGCTGCGGCCTGCTCAACGTGCAGGACGAGTTCGGCTACGGCCGCCGCCGCATCCGCCCGCATGGGCATGGGTGTGGTGCCAGCGTGGCTGGCCAGGCCGATGACTTCGCCCAACAGGCGCACGCTGCCGTTGATGGACGTCACCACGCCCAGGGGCAGTTGTTGCTGGCTCAGCACCGGCCCCTGTTCGATGTGCACCTCCACGAAGCCAAGGTACTGCGCTGGGTCGCGCCGCAAGACGTTGATGGCCGCCATCGTGCCGGGCAGGCCGGCGGCCTGCATGGCAGCGCACATGGTCACACCTGCGGCGTCCTGCTGGTCCAGCCAGGCGGGGTCGAAGCTGCCGGTCAGCGCGCTGGAGGCCAGGAAAGTAGCCTTGTAGCGCTGACCTTCCTCCTCGGCGAAGGCCACGATTTCCAGCGCGTGGCGCAGGCGCTTTTTCTGGGCGCGGAGCTGTTGCACGCAGGCCAGGGGCACGTAGATGCCCAGGCGTCCGTCGTACTTGCCGCCGTTGTGCACCGTGTCGTAATGGCTGCCGGTGAGCAATGCTTTGGCATCAGGACCGCTGCCTTCGTAACGCCCCACCACATTGCCCACGGCGTCGATGGTCACGCTGTCGCAACCGGCCTCCCGCATGGTCTGCGCGATCTGCGCGGCGCAGGCGCGGTGCGCGTCGCTCAAGTAAGTGACGGTCAATTCGCCGCGTGCCCGATAGTCCGGTTCGCTGTGTGTGGCCAGGGCTTCCTGCCAGTCCCAGACACCTTGGCCGAGTGCGGGGTGAAAGGGCGAGGAGGGCCCGAACTTGTCCTGCAGGCGCAGTTCGGCGATGCGGTGGATCTGCCGGATGCACTCGGCCCGCTCCGCATCGGGGTGGCCGTGCAGGCGGCGCTCGAACGTGGTGACGATCTGCTGGCGTGTCAGCCCCGTGCCGCGAGGGCCGCGCACGGCCAGGATGAAGGGCCAGCCAAAGCGGGCTTTGTAGTTGGCGTTCAGCTGCTGCAGCGTGGCGAATTCTTCGGGCGTGCAGTGGGTCAGGCCTGCGGTGCTCTGTTCGTGGTTGGACTCGGCCGTCAGCGTCCGGGCGATGGCGGCCTTGCTCGCTAGCTCGGGATGGGCGCGGATCAGCGCCACCTCCGCTTCGCCGTTGGTGGCCCGGCCTTCGGCTTCGAGCACGCGGATGCAGGCTTGCTGCAGTGCGGCCAGCGTGGCGAACGGCCGTTGAGCCAGCGCCCGCTCGACGATCCAGGGCGAGTGTTCGTACAGGCCGTCCAGCAGGGCACTGGCCTGGGGCAGTGGCAGGGTGTTGAGCTGTTCGAGGGTGAGGGCCATGGCGTGCCTTGGTTCCAGCCGATTCAGGCCGGGCAGGGGTAAGTCTGGCGCCAGTGTCGCGCGATGTCGATGCGCCGCGTGATCCACACCTGCTCTTTGCCCTGGATGTAGTCCAGAAAGCGCTGCAGCGCGGTGATGCGCCCGGGCCGGCCCAGCAGGCGGCAGTGCATGCCGATGCTCATCATCTTGGGGCGGTCCAGGCCTTGCGGATCGCCTTCGGCGTAGAGCGCGTCGAAGCTGTCCTTCATGTACTGGAAGAAGGGATCGGCGTGTGAATAACCCTGGGGCAGGGAGAAGCGCATGTCGTTGACGTCGAGCGTGTAGGGAACGATGAGCTGATGGGCATCCGTACCGTCGGTCTTGCGCACCTTCATCCAGAAGGGCAGGTCGTCGCCGTAGTAGTCGCTGTCGTACTCGAAACCGCCATGGTCAGCGACGAGGCGGTGCGTGTTGGGGCTGTCGCGGCCGGTGTACCAGCCCAAGGGACGCTCGCCCGTGAGCCGCGTCATGATGTCCATCGCCTCCGCCATGTGCGCGCGCTCGACCTCCGCATCGAGGTTCTGATAGTGGATCCACTTGAGGCCGTGGCAGGCGATCTCATGCCCCAGTTCGACAAAAGCCGCGCACACGTCCGCAGAGCGCTGCAAAGCCGTGGCGACGCCAAAGACCGTGAGCGGCAACTGGCGCTGTTCGAACTCACGCAGGATGCGCCAGACGCCCTGGCGCGAGCCGTATTCGTAGATGCCGTCCATGCTCATGTGCCGCGCCGGGAAGGCGGCGGGGTTGAACATTTCGGAGAGAAAGGTCTCAGAGGCGGGGTCCCCGTGCAGCACATGGTTCTCACCACCTTCCTCGTAGTTCAGCACGAACTGCACGGCGATGCGCGCGCCGCCGGGCCAGCGCGCGTGCGGCGGGGTGCGGCCGTAACCGGCGAGGTCGCGAGGGTAGGCGGCGGTGCTGTCGTAGATCATGGCGTGGTCCGCGGAGGGCGTCGCTGGTTCAGGCCAGGGCCTGGGCGATGTCGTGGCTGGGCGGGCGGCGGGTGAAGGTGAGGTTGTCCATCACGTGGCTCAGGTGCTCGTCCATGAGCTGAATGGCGCGCTCTTCGTCCTTGGCCGCCAGGGCCTTGACGATTTCCAGATGCTCGTCGTTCGAATGCTCTGCGGCGCTGCGCGTCTGGTAAACCAGGGTGATGAGCGCGCAGCGTGAAATGAGTTCACCCAGCATGTCGGCCAGCACCTGGTTGCCCGTGAGTTCGGCCATGCGCACATGGAAGTCACCCAGCAGTTCATTGCGGCTGGGCACGTCGTTGGCGGAGACGGCCTTTTTTTCCTCGGCCACATGGGCGCGCAGCACCTTGAGCTTGGCCGGCGTGATCTCGCGGACCAGGGTGCGCACCATTTCGAGTTCCAGCATGCGACGCACCGCGAAAACTTGTTGCGCTTCTTCGACCGAGGGGCTGGCGACAAAGGCGCCGCGCGCGGGCTCCAGACGGATCAGGCGGTGCTGGGAGAGCTGGAACAGGGCCTGGCGGATCAGGGTGCGCGAAACGCCGAAATGGTCGGCCAGCTTCTGTTCGGCCAGTTTGGCGCCGGGATGCAGGCGGTGCTCGACGATGGCGCGGGTCAGCGATTCGACGATGTGATGGGTGCTGCTGGAGGTTTCCATGAAGCTTGGGTCGAGACAGCGAGTCAAATTGTATACACTTTGATGAACCGGCTCGGTTCTTGCTGCGGTTCATTGAGCAAGAACTGTGCGAGAAAACGGAAAGGACTGGTATGGGCCTCAGTACCCATGTGCTCGACACCATGCATGGCACCCCCGCAGGGGGCATGGCGGTGGCGCTTTTTCGTGTCCAGAAGGACCCTGGCGCGGGCGAGCGGGCCGAACTCGTCAAGCGTTTCACGCTGGACGCCAATGGCCGCAATCCGGATGGCCTGCTGTATGGGCACGATGAATTGCGGGTGGGGCGTTACCGTCTGAGCTTCGACGTGCGGACCTATTTCGCGGCCCGTGGCGTCGCGCTGCCGGAGCCCGCCTTCCTGGACGTGGTGCACATCGATTTCGGCGTGGCCGAGCCGAGCCAGCATTACCACGTGCCCCTGCTCGTCAGCCCCTGGAGCTACTCGACCTACCGGGGCAGTTGAGCCCGGAGGTCTGGAAAGAAAACGGATTTTCATGGAAGCATATCTGCTGGACTGGGCCAACCTGCTGTTGCGTTGGCTGCACGTCATCGTCGCCATCGCCTGGATCGGTTCCTCCTTCTATTTCGTCTTCCTTGACAGCAGCCTCACGCCGCCCGCCGACGAGAAGCTGCGCCGCGAAGGGGCGACCGGCGAACTCTGGGCCGTGCATGGCGGCGGCTTCTACCACCCGGTCAAGTACGCGGTCTCCCCACCGGTGCTGCCGCCGCACCTGCATTGGTTCTACTGGGAGAGTTATGCCACCTGGCTCAGCGGCTTCGCGCTTTTTCTCGTGTCCTACCTTTGGAGTCCGAGCGTCTACCTGATCGATCCGCGCGTGCTGGATTGGCAGGCGCATTACTCGCAATGGGCGGCCGTCGCGGCCGCGCTGGCTTTCCTTGTGGTGTTCTGGCTGCTCTACGACGGCATCTGCCGGGTCGTGGCCCGGTCCCATGGCATCGGCGGCAAGGGCGATGCCATCGTGGGCGTCCTGGTGGCGCTGCTGGTGGCCTTCGCGGCCTGGCTGGCCTGCCAGCTCTTCGCGGGGCGCGCGGCCTTTCTGCTCGTGGGCGCGATGATCGCGACCACCATGAGCGCCAATGTGGCGCACTGGATCATTCCCGGTCAGCGCAAGGTGGTGGCCGCGCTGAAGGCCGGCCAGCCGGTCGACCCGATCCACGGCCAGCGCGGCAAGCAGCGCAGCGTGCACAACACCTACTTCACGCTGCCCGTGTTGTTCGCGATGCTGAGCAACCATTACAGCTTCACCTACGCGCACGCATGGAACTGGCTGTTCCTGATCGCCATCATGGCGGCGGGTGCGGCCATCCGCCAGTTTTTCGTGCTGCGCCATGGCTACAAGCTGGGGCGCAACGCGCATCCCTGGCCTTACGCGCTGGCGGGCGTGCTTGTGTTGCTGGCGCTCATCGTCTGGTTGCGGCCCGCGCCAGCGGCTTCGTCCGCCACGGCGACGGCACCCGTGCCCACACAGGCCGAAGTGCAGGCCGTGCTGACCCAGCGCTGTGTGCTGTGCCACGGCGAGGCCTTGCAATCCAAGGGCCTGCGTCTGGATCGGGACGAGGACCTGCGCCAGCACGCAACGCTGATCCACCAGCAGGCCGTGGTGACGCGCCAGATGCCGCTGAACAATGCGACGGGCATGACCGACGAGGAACGCGCCTTGCTGGCACGTTGGTTTCAGGCCGGGGCTGCGGCACGCTGAGGAGGCGAGCCCGTTCCTGGCCCGGTTGCCCTTGGATGGGTCGCCGCGCAGTGAGACGGACGGATTGCCGGGCCGCTTAGACCACGACGGGTTTCGCGGGCTTGGGCTGTCCCAGCCGCGAGGGTGAGACGTAGAGCTTGCGGAATTCCTCGAAGGGCAGGGTGTCAGCCGCTTCGATGGCGGCCTGCTCGCGCACGGAAGCCTGGGCCATGGCCTCGTACTTCGCCTGCTGTGCCGCATCCCAGGGGCGTGCCAACAGATCGGCGCTTGTGGCTTGCGAGCGCGCGCGCACGAATTCCAGAAAGGAACCGTCGTGCTCCGCCTGGATGGCGCGCAACACGCGGGCCGAGGGCAGCATGGCTGGGTCGTGCACCGCATCACGCGCGGCCTGCAGCGCGGCGCTGTAGTCCGTGTTGCCGTGGGCCGCGTCGAGCTGCGCCGCCAGAGGCATGCAGGCCTCGAGCAATTCCAGCGCCCAGTCACGCAAGGGCGTGGCCTGTCGGCCCTCGCGCCAGAGCAGCAGGCCGGGTTCGCGGCCACGCGCGGCCGTCAAGTGCTGGTTGCGGCCGATCTCGGCGATTTCCTGGGGTGTGTCGGGCGGGCTGGCGCTGCTCAGGCAGTGCAGCAGGAACACGTCCAGGAAGCGCAGGGTGCGGGCGTTGATGCCGATGGGTTCGAAGGGGTCGAGGTCCAGCAGCCGCACTTCCACGTACTCCACGCCGCGTTCGCGCAGGGCGTGCAAGGGACGTTCGCCCTGGAAGATGGTGCGCTTGGGACGGATGGTGCCGTAGAACTCGTTCTCGATCTGCAGCAGGCTGGTGGCGAGCTGGATGTAGTCGCCGCCGGGATTGAGCACGCCCAGCGCCTCGTAGGCGGGCCAGGGGCGGGTGAGCGCGTCGTGCAGTGAAGCGGCGTAGCTCTCCAGGCTGTTGTAGCTGACCGCCAGCGAGGCTTGGGCCTCGCTCTGGTAGCCCAGCTTGCCCATGCGCAGTGAGGTGCCGTGGGGCATGTGCAGCGTGCCCTCGCCATGCGGTTTTTTGGTGCCGTCACCGGTATGCGCGCCGGAGTCCGTGCGCAGGGGTTGCAACTCGTGCGCGCGGCCCTGCACGAAATCACCGTGCAGCGCGGGTGAGGCGCCAAAGAGATAAAGCAGCAGGAAGGCGTGGCGGCGGAAGTTGCGGATCAGGCTGAAATAGTCTTCGTTGCCAGCGCCTGGCAGTGACCAGTTGTAGTGGATGCCGCTGATGGTCTGCATGCGCCGCCCGTAACGATGGCCCAGACCCATGCGGTAGACGCTTTTTGCACGACCGATGTTGGACGATCCGTAACGGCCCAGGGGAATCGTCTCGTCGGTGGGCAGCACGCAGGGCATGCTGCTGACCCAGAGCATCTCGTCGCCGCAAGCCGAGCGCAAGGTGCGGTACGTGTACTGATGGATCTCGGCCAGCTCGGCCAGACAGGATTGCACTCCGGCATGCACGCCGGTAATGAGTTCAAGTTGCGATTCCGAGTAATCGGTGGTGATGCGCGGGTGCGTGAGCGCCGAACCCAGCATCGCCGGGTGGGGTGTGAGCGCGAGCCAGCCACTGGGCTGGGCGCGCAGGCTCTCTTTTTCGATGCCACGGCGCATGCCGCGCAGGCGCTCGGGGTGGAAATCGGGGGAGGGGGTGAACGAGGACACGGGGAACGGCTGCGGCGGTTGTGTTGTTGGTTTTCTAGATGGCTTCATGCATCGCGCGTGGCGCAAGTTAACACAGAGGGCATACACCGTGCTGGCGCCGGGCCGATCCGGGTCGACCAAGGTCGACGCGCTGGAGTGGTCCGTTTCAGGCATGGCTTATGCATACAAGATGCGCCGTATCCGGGGAGTGAGGTCGGGAGTGAACAGGCCATGTCGGCGCACAGCATGAAGGACGATCCACAAGGCCGACGGCCTGAGGGGATGGCGACGCCCCTACCCGTCGTGCTGGACCTCGAGGCCTCGGGCTTTGGCCAAGGTGGCTACCCCATCGAAGTCGGCTACGCCATGGCGGATGGCCGATTGTTCTGTTCTCTCATCCGCCCCGAACCGGATTGGACCCATTGGGACCCGATGGCCGAGCGGCTGCACCGCATTCCGCGCCATGTGCTGATGCGCCATGGCCGCAGTCCGCTGGAGGTCAGTCAACTGCTCAACAACAACTTGCACGGGCGCACGGTGTACTCGGATGGCTGGGCGCATGACTACCCCTGGCTGGCCTTGCTTTTTGACGCAGCGGGGCTGCGGCCGCACTTCAAGCTGGAGAACCTGCGTGCCCTGCTGCGCGAGGACGAGGCTGAGCGCTGGCATGAGGTCAAGCAGCAGATCGCGCGCGAGCGGGGCGGTCAGCGGCACCGCGCCAGCGCGGACGCGCGACTGTTGCAGTTGAGCCTGGCGCGGGTGCGGGAAGGCGGATACCGATAAGGCATTTGCCGGGGGTGCGTGCTTCCGCGGCGATAATTCCTCGCCCCGCATCCCATGCGATTGCCCCCCCTATGTCGTCAAGGCGTACCCTGCCCAAGCTCATCGAAGACCTGCGTGCCTACCAGGCCGACCTGGAAGCGCGCAATACCGCGCTGGAGTACAGCCGCGTCGCGGCCGAGGGTGCGTCCGAGCGCTTCGAGTCACTCTTTTCCAATGTGCCGCTGGCGCTGATGGTGGTCGACGAGGACGGGATGATCGAGCAGAGCAACACCATGGCGCTCAAGCTCTTTCGGCCGCTGGAAGCCGATCCGCCGTTGACCTACCTGCAGCCCCTGGTCACCTCCAACCACGTCAAGCGGGTCCAGCAGGCCCTGGACGCGGCGCGCCTGCATGGCCAGAGCGGCGCCACCGAGGTGGTCTTTCTCAGTGGTCTGCAGTCCCGTTTCACGGGTGACCTGCACATCGCACGCATCCGCTACAGCAGCGACAAGGACATGTCGCACTTCGTCTGCGCGGTCATTGACCAAGGACCCTTGCTCAATGAGCGTCGCGCGCTGCTGGAAGGCCGCCGCGCGCTGCAGGAAAGCGCGCAGGTCCTGCGCAAGCGCAACGAGGAGTTGCTGCTGTCGGAAAACCGGCTCGCGGCCGTCATCAATTCCTCGCTGGACGCCATCGTCTGCGTGGACGATGCGCAGTGCATCACCGTGTTCAACCCCGCCGCGTCGGCCTTGTTCCAGTGCCCACCTGAGCAGGCCCTGGGCGCGTCCCTGGCCCACTTCCTGCCGGACGCGATCGAGGCCATCGCGTCCACCCTGGTTTCCACCCAGGCCATCCTGGGCGAGGTCAATGGCCGCACGGCGGCCGGGTTGCCGTTGACGCTGGAGGTCAGCGTCTCGCGCGAGCGCCAGCCGGACGGGCAGGGCGACATCACCACCATCTTCGCGCGCGACCTCACCGCGCGCCGCCAGGTGGAGGCGCAGCGCAATGTGTTGGAGGTGCAGCTGCGCGAGGCGCACAAGATGCAGGCCATCGGCACCATGGCGGGTGGCATCGCGCATGATTTCAACAACATCCTGTCCGCCATCCTGGGCAATGTGATGCTGGCGCGTCAGGATTTGCCGCCCGACACGTCGGCGCAGGTCAGTCTGGCCGAGATCGAGAAGGCTGGACGGCGCGGGCGCGACCTGGTGCGACAGATCCTCACGTTCAGCCGCAACGAGCCGCCCCGGCGCCGGCCCCTGCACCTGGCCGAGGTGGTGCAGGAATCCATGCGGCTGATGAAGGTGACCCTGCCGCCCGCCGTGGACCTGCAGCTCAATCTGCTGGAGACCCCGCCCGTGCTGGCCGACGCCACCCAGGTCGAACAGGCGCTGATCAACCTGTGCACCAACGCCGTCCATGCCCTGGGCGGCGCACCGGGCACGGTCAACATCACGCTGACCTCCGTGATGCCGGACAAGCGCGAATGCCAACGCCTGGGCCTGTCGGCGGGGCGTTATGTCATCCTGGCTGTGCGCGATACCGGCACCGGCATGGACGCGGAAACGGTGCAACGCATCTTCGAGCCTTTTTTCACCACCAAACCGGTGGGGCAGGGCACGGGCCTGGGCCTGGCCGTGGTGCATGGCGTGATGCGCTCCCACTTGGGCGCGGTGGACGTACGCAGCCGCTTGGGCGAAGGCAGCGAGTTCACGCTCTACTTCCCCGCCGCCAGCAGCCAGGCTGCGGTCACCGCCGCCGAGCCCGCTCGCATGCAGACCGTGATGGGTTTTGGTCAGCATGTGATGTACGTGGACGACGATCAGGCCCTGGCCTTCCTGGTGGACCGGGTGCTGAGCCGGCGCGGCTTCAAGATCAGCGTCTACACAGATCCGCTCTCCGCCTTGGCCGCGCTGCGCGAGCAGCCGCAGGCCTATGACCTGCTGATCACCGACTACAACATGCCCGGCTACAGTGGCGTGAGCCTGCTGCAGGAGGCGCGTCGCATCCGGCCCAAGCTGCCCATGGCACTGACTTCGGGTTATGTGACGCCCGAGATCGAAGTGCAGGCCATGGCCGCTGGCGCGAGGGCGCTGATCCTCAAGCCGAATGACGTGTCCGAACTGTGTGACACGGTGCAGCGGCTGATCCAGGGCGTGCAGGGCCCGGGGGCGGATTCCGGTGGCAAGCGGCAGTGAGGTGGACGGGGATCTGACCGTCGTGCATGAGGACGATGACGTCCTTGTGCTGGACAAACCCGCCGGCCTGCTGTCCGCACCCGGCCGTGGCGAAGACAAGCAGGATTGCCTGGTCCTGCGTGCCCAGGCGCGTTGGCCAGAAGCCCTGCTGGTGCATCGGCTGGACCAGGCCACGTCTGGCTTGCTGCTACTGGCGCGCGGACCCGAGATGCAGCGGACCTTGAGCATGTGTTTCGCGGCACGCCAGGTGCACAAACGCTACGAGGCCGTGGTGGATGGCTGGGTGCATGGTTCGCCAGGACGTGAGGATGAGGGCGAGATCGACTTGCCGCTTTTAGCCGATTGGCCTCGCCGCCCGCGGCAGAAGGTGGACGTCCAGGGCAAGCCCAGTCTGACCCGCTGGCAGGTGCTGGCGCGGGAAGAACGTGGTCAGACCGGCTTGGTTTCAGGACGGTCGACGCGATTGGCCCTGTTTCCGGTCACGGGTCGTTCCCATCAACTCCGCGTGCACCTGCAAGCCATTGGTCACCCCATACTCGGCGATGCCTTGTATGCCGATGCCGACAGCCTGTCGCGCAGCCCGCGGCTGCTGTTACATGCCTGCGAACTGTCCCTGCGCCATCCGCGATCCGGTGCGCTTACCATCTGGAACAGCCCGCCGCCGTTTTGATCCCCCGTGATGCATCCGATCGTGGAAGATTTGAACATTCCACATTTGCATGCGACGCGAACGGATACTCCGGTTTAATGGGGCCGGTATTCTTGGTTCAATCGACGGTCTGATCCGTCGGATGTCTGCCATGCACAAAATGGATTTGATCGTCTTGACTGGCGCCACGCGCGGCCTTGGCCTCGCGATGGCTGGCCAACTTATCGCGCAATACGACCCGGGGCATCCGGATCAGCGTCATCTGCATCTCTTGTGCATCTCGCGCGGTGTCAACGATGCCCTGGCCGACCAGGCGCAGCAGGTGCGCAAGACCGGCTTCACCCTGATGCAGTGGCCGCTGGACCTCAGCCGCAGTGTGGAGGCCGGCAATGCGCTGGCGCGCTGGTTGCGGGAGCAGGACGGTGGCAGTTACGCCAGCGCCACCTTGATCAACAACGCGGGCGTGATTCCCGGCATCGCCCCCTTGTCGACGCTCACACCCGAGGAAATCTCGCAAGCCTTGCGCGTGGATCTGGAAGCCCCCATGGCGTTGAGCGCGGCTTTTCTCGGCGCCACCGAGCGCTGGGCCGAGGTGCACGGCACGCGGCGCAAGATCCTCAACGTCTCTTCGGGCCTGGGGCGTCGGCCCATGGCCTCGCAGGCGGTCTATTGCGCGGCCAAAGCAGGGATGGACCACTACACACGCTGCGTGGCCTTGGAGGAAGCACGCAAACCCCACGGGGCCAAGGTGTGCGCGCTCGCACCGGGCGTGATCGACACCGAGATGCAGGCCCAACTGCGTGGCGCCGATGCGGCAACCTTCCCCGACCGTGAACGCTTCAACCTGCTGCAGAGCACGGGCCTGCTCGACAGCCCGGCCGCAGCGGCCCGCAAGCTGCTGGCCTGGCTGGACCGACCGGATTTTGGTCATGAGGTGGTGGCCGACGTGCGCGATGACTAGAGGGCTCTGCACGTTGTCGGAAGTTGTGACAAAAATCTTCAACAAGAACGCGCTTTGATGCCAGAATCGGCCCAGATGCTGCTTGCGTCGCATCGCGAGTAGAAGCCGCGCCATGTCACCACCCTTGCCCACCAGTTTTCATGCCATGCGTCTGGGGCTGGCCCTGGGCCTGCCCGTGCTTCTCTGGTTGGGGTATGTGTGGCTGGTGACGGTGCAGGTACAGCAGATGGCCGAGACCGAGGCGCGGATGAATGGCCACGCACGGGCCCGCGCAGAGGCTACACGGCAGATCAATGCGGGCATCGAAACCTTGGCGCGGACCACCATGGAGCACATCACCGCGCCCATTGTTTTTCCGGCGGGTGCCGCCGATCAGCCGACCGATCCCTTGCCTTCGGCCCCAGGCGTTTCGAGCACGCCAGACGACCGGCAGTTGCAAGCCAACCGCCGCATTGACGAGGCCTTGCGCGCGCTCACGCAGGGCAGCGGCGCCAACGGCGCGGCTGGCAGTCCGCGCCAGATGGTCGGCCTGGAGGCCGAAAACACGGTGTTGCTGGCCTTGCAGACCCAGCGTGGCGCCCACGAGGCCTCCGTTGCAAGGGTGGAGAAGCTGGTGCAGGAACGACTGTATCCCGAGGCAGCACTGCTGTTCATCAGCGAAACCTTGCCAGCCCTCAACGCTCTGCGAACTTCGATTCAGGACCTGGGGACACAGCAACGTCGCAACGTCGAACGCGATGACGCAGACACCATGCGCGGCCGTTTGCTGTATTTGGGCTTGGCGCTGGGGGCCTTCACATTGCTGTGGAGTGCTGGCCTGCTCTGGCGCCTGCGTGCGGGCGCGCGGCAGGGCGTGCAACTTGCCGCAGCACATGGGCGTGAGCGGGTGCTGAATGAAATGGCAGCTACGCGGGAGATGCAGGGCACGCGTGCCGCGATCCCGCCCGGTGCATGGGATGCCGGGCAAGAGGAGCAGCCTGCCCACGTTGCGGTTCAGGTGCGGATCGGGGCGGAGCGCGAACAGCAATTGCGGCGAGAAGTGAAGCTGGAGTTGCGTCGCGAGATTGAGCAGGAAGTGCGCATGCAACTGGCGCGCGAGGAGACGCCGTCGCGACCGCGCCCGTCCTTGGCGGCGCGCATAGAGCAGGTCCCTCCCTTGGAGGGCCAGGTCGAGGCGCGGCAACAGGCGCGGCTGTTGGCCGATCGCATGAAGGAAGCCGCCACCCGCAGCAACACGGTCTTCACCCAGGTGGTGGAGGCGATGCGCGGCATCAACGACGGCAGCCGAGAGATCGGCGAGATCGTCAATGTGATCGACAGCATTGCCTTTCAGACCAACATCCTCGCTCTCAACGCCGCCGTCGAGGCGGCGCGGGCCGGGGACCAGGGGCGCGGCTTCGCCGTTGTGGCGGCAGAAGTGCGCTCGCTCGCTGGGCGTAGCGCAGCGGCGGCCAAGGAGATCAAGCAGTTGATCGCCGCGTCCGCAGGGCAGGTGCAGCAGGGCAACCGTTTGGTGGAGGAAGCCGGGCGTGCCATGCAGGAAGTGGCGGACCAGGTGCAGGCCGTGGCCCGAACGCTGTCGTCCGATGGTGAGGCAGCGGCCTGAGTTTGCTAACCTCGCCGCGTCGGTCGCGCTGAGTTTGGGTCGCGACCGTGAACCATAAGAAGGAGACTGAACATGACCTCACGCAACATTCCCGCCGACTGGGCTCTGGAGACGTTGGCGCCGTCCTTGCTGCGCGGCATTCCGGAAGCACTGGTGTTCTGTGACCTGGAGGGCATCATCCGTTATTGGAATGCAGGGGCCGAGCAGGTGTTTGGCTGGAGCGCACAGGAGGCCATGGGGCAGAGCCTGGATCTCATCATCCCCGAGCGCATGCGCAAGGCACACTGGGATGGATTTGACCAAGCCATCGCGCGGGGCGGTGTCAAACCTGGGCGCGCGGCGATGATGACGCGGTCCCTGCACAAGACCACGGAATCCATCTACGTGGAAATGAGCTTTTCGATGGTGAGCGATGCGACGGGTGCTTTGATCGGTTCGCTGGCGGTGGCGCGCGAGGCCACGGCGCGTTTCACCGAGGAAAAAGCCTTACGCAAGCAACTGGCTGAGCTGACGGCGCAGAAGTGAGCGTGAACGCGCGGGGTCTCTTGGCCCAGTGAGCGCGTCTGCCTGATGCCGCCGTGGCCCGCGCGTCTGCGCGGGCCATGCCATCCCCACCGTGTTCAGGTGCCGAGCTGATTGGCCAACGGCAGTTCCCGGATGCGCTTGCCCGTGGCCGCGAACACGGCGTTGCACAGGGCTGGCGCGGCCAGAGCCGTGGCGGGTTCGCTCACGCCGCCCCAGAAGCCACCCGAGGGCATCACGATGGTCTGCACCGGCGGCATGTCCGCCAAGCGCAGGACGTGGTATCGGTCCAGGTTCTGCTGCTGAATGGCACCGTTCTGGAAACTGATCTTGCCGTACAGGGCGGCCGAGAGCCCGAAGGCGAGTGAGCTTTCCACCTGGGCCTCGATCTGCTGCGGGTTCACCGCGTGGCCGCAGTCGATGGCGACCACGACACGGTGGATCTTGAGCCGGCCCCGGCTGTTCGCATCCTGACTGACGGACACCTCTGCACAAGCGGCCAGGTAACTGCCCATGCCCATGACTTGGGCCAAGCCACGGTGCACGCGTGCTGGCGCGGGTTTGCCCCAGCCGACCTGCCGTGCCACGGCGTCCAGCACAGCCAGGCGGCGCGCTTGGCCCGCCAGCAGCGCACGGCGCAGGGCCAAGGGGTCTTGCCCGCTGGTGGCGGCGATTTCGTCGATGAAGCTTTCCAGGTAGAAGGTGTTGGGGTTGAGGTGGGCACCACGCCACCAGCCGGTTGGGGCATGCAGATCGCGCTGCACATGGTCGATCAGCAATTGATCGAAACGGTAGCCGCAGGCGCTGTCATTCGCGGTCAGCAGGGCCGTAGCCTGGGCTGGCGCCACAGGCCCGGTCGTCCGGGGCAGGCTGCTGGTGATGGGTGTTGGCGTGGACGGCGCCGGCAAAGGCTCGACCACGCTTTCCGCCGTGCCCGTGCCCGTGCCCATCACTGGGGCCGTCGGGGCTGGCGCAGGTGCAGCTGCCTCGGGCTGGCTCTCCTTGCGGCCGCCAAACAGGAAACTGAAAAAGCCCCCCCGTTTTGGCGCTTCTGGCGGCGCTTCCGGAGCTGGTGCAGGCTCGGATGGGCTGGTCGTACCGGGCGTCATGCCTTGCGGCGGCTGAGGCGCTGCGGCCTCGGGTGCAGTCGCTGGCTGCTTGTTGTCTTTCGCGCCGTCCTTGGCTTCCAAGGCGCTGGGGTCAGGCAAGGCGGCCGCGTCGGGCAGCAGGCCGAGGTAGTAGGCGCGCTGTGCGGCGTAGGGGGTGGGCGGGTCGTAGGGGCTGCGTGGCAGCGTGACCGGCGCACCCGCGATGCGCAGGTGCACGCCACGCGGCATGCCGCCTCGCGACAGGCTGGCGCTCAGCTTGGCCATGCTGGGTGGGTGGATGGGGCCGTGTTGCATGTCCTCCTCGCGTGACCAGGCCAGCTTGATCACGGAGCCGGGCAGGTTGCGGGCGATTTGCACGGCCTGGACGATCACGTCATGGTAGGCACGGCGTCCGAAGCTACCGCCCGGCACCAGGCGGTGGAACTCACATTTGTCGATGGGCAGCTCAGCCACGGCCGCCACGGCGGCCAGCGCGGCTTCGGCGTCCTGGGTGGGCGCCCAGACGATGCAGCCCGTGCGGGTCCAGCGCGCGGTCGCGCTCATGGGCTCCATCGTGGCGTGGTGCTGGGCGGGATAGCTGTAGATGGCCTCGACACGGCGGTCCGTGTCGTGGATGTCCTTGACGATCGCAGCCGGGGCGCCGCCGTGGTGGTGGCCGGTGCTGGTGGGGGTGTCTGACAAGGCGGTGCGCAGCTTCGTCTCGATGTCGGCCTGTTGCACGTTCGCGTTGGGACCGTAGTCCCACTCGATGGTCATTGCATCCAGCGCACTGTGGGCACGCCACCATTGATTGGCGACGACGGCGACCGCGTTGTTGCCGATGCGCAGCACTCGCTGCACACCCGGTCGTTCCTGGGCCTCCTTGGCTTCGAAACGCTTCAAGCGGCCGCCAGGCACGGGGCAGACCTTGATCGCGGCGTGGTAGATGTCCTTGAAGTTGAGGTCGGTTGCGTAGTCTTGTGCGCCGTTGGTTTTGAGGAAAGTGTCCAGGCGCAACATGCGTTGCCCAAGCAGCTTCCAGTTCCTTGGGTCCTTGAGCGGAATGCTTTCGGGCTTGGGAGCTGACAGCTGGCTGGCCGCGTAGGCGACACGGCCATAAACAGTCTTGCGGTTGCTGGGCGTGTGCGTGATGACCCCCCGGTGCACCGCGCATTCCTCCATGGGCACGCCCCAGGCCCGGGCCGCAGCCTGGACCAGCAGGGTGCGCGCAACCGCGCCGCCACGGCGCAGGGGTTCTTGCGAGTCCCGGATGCTGCGACTGCCCACGGTGCTGAAACTGCCCCAAGCGCGATTGCGCGCCAGGCTCTCGCTGGGGGTGGGGTATTCCACGCTCACGCGCACCCAGTCGCATTCCAATTCCTCGGCCACGAGCTGGGCCAGACCCGTCAGCGTGCCTTGACCGGACTCGGCGCGCACGATGCGGATGAGTACACTGTCATCGGGGCGGATGTAGACCCAGGCATTGACCTCTCCTTGCTCGGTCACTGCGTTTGCCTCGGGTGCATGGAGGCCCAGGCCGGCGCCCACCGTGACGCTGACGGCAAGCCCACCGCCTGCTGAACCCACTGTGACGAGGAAATCGCGGCGGGACAGTTCAGCGCCCGTGGTGGTGCGCTCTTGGGTAGACGCCTGGCTCATTGGGCGCTTCCTTTCGATGCGGCATTGTCCTGGGGGAGTGGGGTTCGGCGGGTACGGACCTGCGAGGCGACTCGGATGGCCAGACGCACTCGGTTGTAGCTGCCGCAGCGGCAGATGTTGGTGATGGCCGCGTCGATGTCCGCATCGCTCGGGTTGGGGTTCTGCCGCAGCAGGGCCGCGGCAGCCATGATCATGCCGCTCTGGCAGAAGCCACACTGGGGCACGTCCAGCATCTGCCAGGCGCGCTGCACCTGGTGGGTGCCATTGCGCGAGAGGCCTTCGATGGTGGTGATCTTCTGCTCCGGGGCGATGGAAGCGATGGGGATGACGCAGCTGCGCACCGGCGCGTCATCGATGTGGACGGTACAGGCACCGCACTGCGCGATGCCGCAACCGTATTTCGTGCCGGTCAGACCGAGCTGCTCGCGCAGCACCCACAGCAGCGGGGTGTCCGGCTCGGGCGTGTTCTCGGGTTCGAATTCTTCCTCCTTGCCATTGAGGAAGATCTTGAATTTCGGGGCCTGTTCTTCAGCAGAAGCGTCAGCGGGGCGGTTGACGTTGTCCGTGTTACTCATCGTTCGAAGTGTAGGGGCAATCACCCTCCATCACTGAATTTGCGGGATTTTTGAGGTGCATCAACCAGGCACCATGCAGGTGGAGCTCAGACTGGAAGATGTGCAGAATGGCCATGCAGTCCGCGATTGTCGCAATCTTGTCTTGTCACAGGAGGTTCCATGTTCAAGCACATTCTGATCCCGGTCGACGGCTCGCCCACGGCACAAAAAGCGGTGGAGAAGGCCGCAGGGCTGGCGCAGGCCTTCGGTTGTCGGGTCTCGGCGGTCTATGTGATCGATCCCTACCCTTTCACGGGCTTGGGTGGCGATTTTGCCTATGGGCAGGCCGAGTACCTGATGGCCGCTGAGACAGAAGCTCGGGAAGTGGTGACCGCCGCGCAAGCTGCCTTGGCCGCTGCTGGGGTGGAGGCAAGGACCGAGGTGGTGCAGGCGCACGCGATCTGGCGCGGCATCATCGACGCTGCTCAGGCGCATGGGGCTGATCTGATCGTGATGGGCTCGCATGGGCGGCGCGGCCTGGAAAAGCTGGTGCTGGGCAGCGTGGCCCAGCGTGTTCTGACGCATTCGCCCTTGCCGGTTCTGATCGTGCGGGATTGAAGAGCTTGTTGGCGAGGGGGTCTCTGGCTTCGACGCTGGTTTCAGATCGGATGCACCTGCAAGGACCGTGCGGCCAAGGCGCTTGCCACGTTGGCGCAGAGCATCATCCTGTCGCCCAGTTGGGCTTGGGCCTGCTGAGCCGAATGATGGGGTGGGCTATTCATGAGTGCTCGACGGTGCGTACCGACATGGCATGTCGATGTGCATCAAGGCTTTGTACATGTTCCAAATTTCAAGCAAGACCTGCACAACACTTGATCGATTCTTGTCCGGGAATGGTGTGGATGCTTCGGAGCAGTCGCGGGGCTTGATCGTGTTCAGGCGTATTCAGAAAAGACTCGCCTGTCCCGCAGCCAAGCCCGGTCGAAACTGGCTGAAGTCTGGCGCATAGCGGGCGGCATAGGGACGATGCAGACTCGCTGCCATCGGGCCTGGTTCGGTGGTGGGGGCAAGGAAGAGGGATGCTTCGGTTGGCATTTCCAGCGGCTGTGCGTCCGGTTTGACGCCAGCTTGAGGCTGGCGTGAGATCCGGGGCGGACGTGAAGCGGCCATCAGTCCGTGGCGCGCGCAGGCCTTCTGAAAGCGCTGGGCGATCAATTCCGCCCAGGTTCCGCTGCCATTCATTCGCGTCGCGAAGTTGCTGTCGTAGTTTCTGCCGCCCCGCATCTCGCGCATCCTGGCCATGACACGCTCGGCCCGATCGGGGTAATGCGTCTGCAGCCATTGCTGGAAGATGTCGTTCAATTCCCAGGGCAGGCGCAGCACGCTGTAGAAGGCGCTGCGTGCCCCGGCCTGAGCGGCGGCGGCCAGCACCTGTTCCATGTCTTCGTTGATGAAGGGGATTTGCGGCGCCACGCTGATTCCCACGGGAACGCCGGCAGCAGCCAGTGTGCGGATGGTGCGCAGGCGACGTTGAGGACTGGCGGCACGGGGCTCCAGCTTGCGGGTCAGCGCCGCGTCCAGCGTGGTGATGGTGATGTGCACGGCGGCCAGGCCGGCCTGGGCCAGCGGCGCCAGCAGATCGAGGTCGCGTTCGACGGTGCTGGATTTGGTGATGAGCGCGAACGGATGCCGTGCCGCACCGAGCACCTCGATGAGGGCTCGCGTGAGCCGGAGTTCACGTTCCACCGGCTGGTAGCAATCCGTGGCCGAGCCGATGACGATGAGGCTGGGTTTGTAGGAGGGGGAGGAGATTTCCTCGCGCAGGCGTTCGGCCAGTCCGCGCTTGGCGATGATGATGCGCTCGAAGTCCAGCCCGGGCGAGAGATTCAGATAGCTGTGCGTGGGGCGGGCGTAACAATAACTGCAGCCATGCTCGCAGCCCCGGTAAGGGTTGATGGACTGGGTAAAGGGGAGGTCGGGGGAGTCGTTGCGCGCCAGGGCGCTGCGGGCGTCTTCCCAGCGGACTTCCGTCGGAGGCGCTGGGGGTTCGGGTGCCGCTGCGGGCTCGGCAGACGGGAGATCGGACGATTTGGCCCGTCGGCTTGAGGAACCGTCGTCCGAATCGGGCATGTCGGACCAGCCATCGTCAAACGCCGTGCGCGAAACCTTCTCGAAGCGATGGGCGTTGCGGGTGGCGACGCCCCGGCCCTTGATGGCGCGAAGAGGAATTTGAAACTCATCCATAACTGTATTTTTATACAGTTATGGATGGAGTGCAAGTGCTGGGCGCTTACTTCAGCGCCTTGAAACGCACGCGCTTCGGCGCCGCGCCTTCCTCGCCCAGACGCTTCTTCTTGTCGGCTTCGTATTCCTGGTAGTTGCCATCGAAGAAGACCCACTGACTGTCGCCCTCGGCGGCCAGGATGTGGGTACAAATGCGGTCGAGGAACCAGCGGTCGTGGCTGATGACCATGACCGAACCGGCGAACTCCAGCAGCGCGTCTTCGAGCGCCCGCAGGGTTTCCACGTCCAGGTCGTTCGATGGCTCGTCCAGCAGCAGCACGTTGGCGCCCTGCATCAAGGTCTTGGCCAGGTGCAGGCGGCCGCGCTCACCGCCCGACAGCGTGCCTACCCGCTTCTGCTGGTCGCCACCGTTGAAGTTGAAACGACCGCAATAGGCGCGGCTGGGCATCTGGAACTTGCCCACGGTGATGATGTCCAGGCCGCCGGAGATGTCCTCCCAGACGGTTTTCTCATCGGCCAGGTCGTCGCGGCTCTGGTCCACGAAGGACAGTTTGACCGTTTTGCCGATCTTCACGGTGCCGCTGTCGGGTTGCTCACGCCCGGCAATCATCTTGAACAGGGTCGATTTACCGGCGCCGTTGGGGCCGATGATGCCCACGATGGCGCCGGCGGGAATCTTGAAGCTCAGGTTGTCGATCAGCAGGCGGTCCCCGAAGGACTTGGACACGCCCTCGAATTCAATGACCTCGGTGCCGAGGCGTTCGGCCACAGGGATAAAGATTTCCTGCGTCTCGTTGCGCTGCTGGTATTCGTGGTCGCTCAACTCCTCGAAGCGAGCCAGACGCGCCTTGCTCTTGGCCTGGCGGCCCTTGGGGTTCTGGCGTGCCCACTCCAACTCCTTCTTCATGGCCTTGGTGCGCGCATCTTCGGTGCGTTGCTCCTGCTCCAGGCGCGCTTCCTTCTGTTCCAGCCAGGTGCTGTAGTTGCCCTTGTAGGGGATGCCGCGGCCGCGGTCCAGTTCAAGAATCCACTCGGCGGCGTTGTCCAGGAAATAGCGATCGTGGGTGATGGCCACCACGGTTCCGGAGAAGCGCGAGAGGAATTGCTCCAGCCAGTCCACGGACTCTGCGTCCAAGTGGTTGGTCGGTTCGTCCAGGAGCAGCATGTCGGGCTTGGACAGCAGCAGCCGGCACAGGGCCACGCGACGCTTTTCGCCGCCAGAGAGTTTGCCGATCACGGCGTCCCAGGGGGGCAGGCGCAAGGCGTCGGCGGCGATTTCGAGCTGATGGTCGCCTGCGTCGCCGGCGGTGGCGATGATGGCTTCCAGCTTGGCCTGCTCAGCGGCGAGCGCGTCGAAGTCGGCGTTCTCATCCGCGTAGGCGGCGTAGACTTCTTCCAGGCGAGCTTGCGCTGCCTTGGTCTCTCCCATGCCGCTCTCTACGGCCTGTCGCACGGTTTCTTCGGGGTTGAGCTGCGGCTCCTGCGGCAAATAGCCGATCTTGAGGCCGGACATCGGGATGGCCTCGCCCTCGAACTCCTTATCGACCCCAGCCATGATCTTGAGCAAGGTGGATTTGCCCGAGCCGTTGAGGCCCAGCACCCCGATCTTGGCCCCTGGGAAGAAGGACAGAGAAATGTCCTTGAGGATCTGCCGCTTCGGCGGCACGATCTTGCCGAGGCGGTTCATGGAGAAAACGTATTGAGCCATGGTGTTCTTCTGACGAGAGAAAGCAAAGCCGCATTATCAGGGGGAGAGGCGCTGGAGTTGTTCTGGTGATGCGCGCTGCATCAGAGGGAGCGAACAAGTGTGCATGCCTGGTGGCATGACAGGCCGGTGAAGCCCGCGAGAAGAATTTCTGACGGCCGACTTGATCGCGACGAAAATTTGA
>NZ_JEMG01000001.1:2735277-3069456 GCF_000600295.1 Hylemonella gracilis str. Niagara R | reverse complement strand
GAGCTTGCTCAAGCCATTCCGTTCTTCTCAAGGCATCACGCAATCGACCATGGCAGTTCAGTGGTTCCCAGGGCATATGCACCTGACCCGCCAAGCGATCGAAGACCGCATCAAGCAGGTCGATGTGGTCATCGAGATGGTGGATGCGCGCCTGCCCGCTTCCAGTGCCAATCCCTTGTTGGCCCAGCTGACGGCCAGGCGCCCTCGCCTGAAAGTGCTGAACAAGCAGGATCTGGCCGATCCCGCGCGCACGGCATCATGGCTGGCTCACTACAACGCGCATGAGGGCATGCGCGCCATCGCGTTGGACACGACGGATGGGAATGCGGCCAAGCGCCTGATCGCGCCGTGCCAGGACTTGGCGCCCACGCGGGGCAGCCTTTCCAAGCCCTTGCGGGTATTGATCTGCGGCATTCCCAACGTGGGCAAATCCACGCTCATCAACCGGATGATCGGCAAGAGCGCCGCCAAGGCGGCCGATGAAGCCGGCGTGACACGCAAGGAGGCGCGTTACGTGCTCGAAGATGGCTTCTACCTGTTCGACACACCGGGCGTGCTCTGGCCGCGCATCATCGTCGCGCAAAGCGGTTATCGGCTTGCCGCGAGTGGTGCCGTGGGGCGCAATGCCTTCGACGATGAAGAAGTCGCCTTGGAGTTGCTGGATTACCTGAAGCTCGCCTACCCGCAGTTGCTGGCCGCGCGTTATGGCCTCAAGGACGACCTGCGCGATGTGCACGGAAACTCGCTGGAAAGCGATGCCTTGCTGGAGGCCATTGGACGTGCCCGCGGTGCCCTGGTGGCCGGAGGCAAGGTCAACATGCAGAAGACCGCCGAGCTGCTGCTGCAGGATTTCCGTTCCGGCGCGCTGGGCCGCATCACGCTGGAAACGCCTGAAGAGTTTGCGCTCTGGCTGGCCGAAGGCAAAAAACTCGACGCCGAACGCCAGTTGCGCAAGGAGGCCTTGGTCGAGGAAGGGCATATCCGTGCCCGCCCGCTGGCCAAAAAAGCACTGTCCAAGAAACCTGTTCCGAGAAGATCTGCGTGGTGAACCTGCTCCTGCCCCAACAACTCCAGATTGCGCCCGATCGTCACGACCCAGACCCGCTGGTGATCTACCACGCGCGTTGCCCGGATGGCTTCGGTGCGGCGCTGGCGGCTTGGGTGTTCTACGAAGGTGGGGCCGAGTTCCTGGCCTGTGACCATGGCGACGTGCGCGCCGTCGAAGACCTGCCGCCGCTCGATGGTCGCGCCGTCTACATCCTGGATTTCTCCTTCGCGCCGGATCTGCTGGGTGAGATCGAGCGCCGCGTTGCCAAGCTGGTGCTGCTGGACCACCACAAAAGCGCCGCCGAAAAGCTGACGGGGTTTGTCTGCCGCTGCGGTGTGGTGCATTTCGACATGCAGCGCTCGGGCGCGCGCCTGGCCTGGGATTATTTTCAGACGGATCGATCCACGCCCGCGCTGGTGCGCTACATCGAAGACCGCGATCTGTGGAACTGGGCCTACCCCGAGAGTGCCGCCTTCCTCGCCGCGCTGGACATGGAGCCGATGGATTTCGAGCGCTGGGCCGAGATCGCCAGTTATGACGAGGCAAAACTTGCCGACTTCATGTCCCGCGGCCAGGCCATGGACGAGAAATTCCGCAAGCTCGCGCAGGACATGGCCCTGAATGCGGAGCCCGTCGTTTTCATGGGCCAGGCCGGCCTGATGCTCAATGCACCAGGGGCCTTTCACAGCCTGTTGGGGGAAATCCTGTCCCGCCAAAGCGGGAGTTACGCCTTGCTTTGGTCGGCAGGCAAAGCCGGCGTGGTGAAGGTGGGCCTGCGCTCTCAAAAAGGCTTCAACTGCATTCCATTGGCTGAAAGCATGGGCGGCGGGGGGCATGCCCAGGCTTGTGGCTTTCGCATGAAGGCGGAGCGCCTGGCGGAACTGCTGTCAGGCGTCTTCAACCCCTGATACAAGTCGGTTACAGCGCTGTGGCCCGTTCGAAACTAGAATGGCCCGACTGATTCAAGGAGACCCACCATGGACATCAGCGCCAATACAGGGGCCGAACAGGCCGCTCTTTCCGTCGGGCAAGTGGCTTTGCAGTCCCAGATCTACGTCAAGAAGAAGTCCGAAGACATCGTCGAGCAGACTGCAATGACCTTGTTGTCCTCGGTGCCGCAGACCGGCTCTCAGCCTCTGGCCACCTCGGGCACGCTGGGCACCCGCTTCAACGCTTACGCCTGAGCGTTTCCCCTCCGTCCTTCGCGGCAACGGCTGGCTCTCACAAGCCAGCCGTTTTGCTTTCATCTGCGGCCACTCTTGCCCCGCGAATCGCTTCAATAGCCCTCGCGCAGCACGACGTCTGAGCACGGGTAGGCTGCGCATGGCAGCACATAGCCCTCGTCTTTTTCCTCCCGGCTCAGACCTGGCCACTCAATCTCGTAGCGCACACCTCCGCTGAGCAAGCGACCCACGCAAGTGCGGCAGGTCCCATTGCGACAGGAACTGGGCCAGGGAATGCCTGCAGCTTCCATTGCGTGCAGCAGCGGACGGTCTCTCCAGGCATCAAAAACCGTCTCTTGGGTCAGGTCAAACGCATCCTGGCAGCGGCCTTGAAAACGGTGGCGGTCTGAAATCTCGTTCATATTGCTGCGCCCCTGGGCCAGAGACTCAAGCAGTGGGTGAAGTGATGTTGCGTCCCGTGTCTTGCCGGAGCATTCAAAGCGTGGAATTGTAGGCCGTGGTCGACCTTTTTCGCCCTATGGAGTTTAGAGCGGTGCTAGCATGGCACCTCACAAATAGTTTCGCTTGCACGCTTTTTCTCCCTCAAGTCTCATGAAGATCAGCCGCTTTGGTGTCGTTTCCTTGTTTGTCGTCGCCATCGTTGCCGCGGCTGCCTGGTACTTCCGTCCACGTTCCGAAGAGACCCCTCCCGCGCCGCCGCTGGGCATGTCCAATCCCACGTTTGTCGGGTCGGCGCCCCAGAACCCTGGTTTGGCCCCGGTGACGCCTGCGCCCCCCATTCAGCATCCCGTGCAGGCCATTCAATCGAATGAGCCCGAGTCCGCCGTTGCCAAGGTGCGTCCCTTGCCCACGCTGGAGGAATCTGATCCGCGCCTTAAGGAAGACCTGGGTACTTTGCTGGGCCGCAAGAAGATGGAGCAGTTTTTCTTGCTGGACAATTTCGTGCGCCGTGTCGTGATCACGGTGGACAACCTCGGTCGCGACCACGCGCCACCCATGATGTGGCCCGTGCATCCGTCCCCCGGGCGTTTTTCCACGCTGCCGCGGTCCGATGGCGAGATCATCAACCCCGACAACGGCCAGCGCTACAGCGGCCTGGTGCAATTCATCGAGACGGTCAACCCGCGCCAGGTCGTTCAGCTCTACGCCAGCCTCTACCCGCTGTTCCAGCAGGCTTATGTGGAGATGGGCTATCCCAAGGGCTACTTCAATGACCGGCTGATCGCCGTCATTGACCAGCTGCTGGCCACGCCGGTTGTTGAGGAGCCCTTGCACGTTGCCCTGGTGAACGTGAAAGGCCCTTACCAATCCGAGCGTCCCTGGACTCGCTACGAGTTCGTGGATGAAAAGCTGGAAGCCCTCTCGGCCGGCCAGAAGATCCTGCTGCGCACCGGCCCGACCAACCACCGCCGCCTGCGTGCCAAGCTGGTCGAATACCGCAATCTGTTGACCAAGGCTGCCATGCCGGCCACCGCCAAGCAGTAAGGCTCAGTCTTTCGCGCGCCATCCTTGGGCCAGCGCGCCCAGCGCGATGCCCGCCAGGGCCCAGAGCAAGTCCAAGTTGCCGGTGCCCAGCCCTGCGATCGCCGGGCCGGGACACACACCGCATAGACCCCAGCCCAGCCCGAACAAGGCGGCGCCTTGCCAGGTGTCCCGGTTCCACACGCTGGGGTGCAGACCGAAGCTGCCACCCAGCAAAGGCCGCGTCAGCAGCCGTGGCGCACCTTGGTAGGCCAGCAGCACCACCAGCACCGCGCCGCCCATCACCAGCATCAGGCCCCAGTCCTGCAAGCGCAGGAAACTCAGCACCACTTCCGGCCGCACCATGCCCGAGAGCGACAAGCCGAAGCCAAACAGCGCGCCCGCAGCCAGGGTGGCCAGCGGCGCGGCAAGCGGGTGTTTGAAGGTTGCTATGTTCATGCGAACCTCGCTGACAGGTAGGCGACCGCATTGGCCGTGAGGAAGGCCGTGGCCATGAAGGTCAGCACCGCGCCCAGCGAGGGCAGTTGCAGCGAACCCAGGCCGCAGATGCCATGGCCTGAGGTGCAGCCGTTCGACAGCCGCGCGCCATAGCCCACGAAGAAGCCGCCCAGCAGCAGTTGCCATGCCGGCACGCTGGTGCCCAGCGCTTCGCCATCGCTGAAACCCAGCCACCAGACCAGGGCGCCGACGATCAGCCCCGCCGCGTACACCAGGCGCCAGCCGCGGGTCTCCAGGTAGCGCGCGGCCTGGAAGTAGGGTCGGCGCACCAGCCAGGACCAGGTGCTGGAAAACACCGAACTCATGCCGCCGATGCGGCCCGTGCAAACGAAGAGCAGCGCCGTGCCCGCGCCCACCAGCAGGCCACCGGCCAGGTAATGCCCCCAGCCCGTGGGAAACAGCGTGTTGAGAAGGGTGGAAGTGTCCATGCGCGGATTATCCGATCTGCCACACCAGCAGCAGGTTGTTGGCAGGCAGGGTGTGTCGCGCGGCCAGCCGCAGTCCGGCGGCCTGGGCCGCCTCTGCCACGTCCTCGCGCCGTCGCAGGCCCCAGTCGGGGTTGCGCGCGCGCAGGCTGGCGTCGAAGGCCAGATTGCTGTCGGCGGTGGGCGTCTCGTCCTCCAGGTAAGGGCCATACGTCACCAGCCGCCCGCCCGGCGCGAGGTGCCGCGCCGCGCCCCGCATCAGCGCCCCACAGCAGGCCCAGGGTGCGATGTGCAGCATGTTGGCGCAGTAGATCAAGTCAAAGCGCGCGTCCTGCAGCGGCCAGGGCTCTTGCTGCACGTCCAACAGGCGCGGTGCTTCCACACGGCCCCGCAGGCCCTCGGCCACGCTCGCCTGGAAGAGCACCTGGATGTGCGCCTCGATGTCGGCGAAATACGTGTCCCTCAGGTCCGTGGGCAGCCAGGTCCAGCCCGGCAGATGCTGCGCGAACCAGGCCACATGCTGGCCCGTGCCGCTCGCGATTTCCAGCGCGCGGCCCTGGTCGGGCAGAAAGCCGCGCAGCGTTTCCAGGATGGGCTGCTTGTTGCGTTCAGCGGCGGCGCTGAGTGCGCTGAGTGCGGGGCTGCTAGGTGGCATCGCAGTCTGACACCATCTGGCCCCGGCCGGCGCCCTTGGCACGGTACAGCGCCGCGTCGGCCCGTGCCATCGCCTGTTCCAGCGTAGTCTCGTCGTCCCGGCAGAGCGTGTGGCCGGCGCTGAAGCCCACCGGCAAGGGCATGGCCGCATGCTGTGCCAACCTCGCGCGCACGCGTTCGTCAAAGGCGCGTGCCGCCGCGGTATCGGCGTTGAACAACAGCACGCACATTTCCTCGCCGCCCACGCGCGCGCAAACGTCCCCCGTGCGCAGGCACTGCTGCAGCACCCGCGCGAATCTGCGCAGGACCTCGTCGCCGGTTTCATGTCCGTGCACGTCGTTGATCTGCTTGAAATGGTCCAGGTCCAGCAAGAGCAATGACAGTGGTTGCTTGTGACGTTGTGCTCGACGCAGGACATGTCCCGTTTGCGCGGCCCAGCCATTGCGGTTCAGCAGCCCGGTCAGTGGGTCCGTGATGGCCAATCGGTGCAATTGCTGTTCGGCCTCTTCGCGCCAGGCGCCCAATATGGTCATGGCCCCCAGAACCAGGGCCATGTTGGCCGCCAACAGCGCCGCCAGGTTGACCGGCGTGGGCGCGCGGAAATAGGGGTAGAGCTCGGTGAACCAGGCGCCCAGAATGCCGCGCGCAGACGTGAAGCCCGCCATCACCACCAGGCAACCGAACAGCGGGTAGCGCCAGGACGCGCGACCGAAATCGCGGTTCATCGGGTACAGGCAGGCGCGAGCCACGATGAGCATCTGCGCGGCCAGCAGCAGATTGGCCCACCCCACCCGAATCTCGTAGCTGGAGAAACTCAGCGCGTAGCCCGTGGGCATCAGCCAGGCCAACACGAGCAACGCCCGACGCAGCGGCCGGCGCCCGAGCCAGTTTTCAAGCGCCCGGTACAAGGCCCATTGGCTGGCACAGATCAGCGCCATGGCCAGGGTGGAGAGCAGCAGGTCCGGCAAGACGCCGTTCCATTCCGTGGAGATGAGCAGGCAGATCCACGCCCCCGCGTTGAGGATCAGCGAGCGCCGTCCCCGTGCCGCGGCCGTGCTCAAGCCCTGGCCCATGATGATGGGAAGTGCCCCACCCATCACCAGCAGATTGGCGACATTGATGAAGATCAGCGTGGAGGGATCGAGCAGCATGCCCGGTGGTGCGAGGGAGCGGCGACGGGGGCAGTCTAATCCAAGCTTGTTTCCACGCCTGCTCCAGTACGCTACCGATGGGGCCGCTACATGCAGGGGGATGCCCTTTTGGCGTCACGCGCGGGCATGGCCATGCACCGGACCATGCTCAAGCTTGGTGCATATTTGCCGAAAACCAATCGACAAGGCAAGAACAACATCCTCCATGACCGCCATCTCCGTCTCGTTCTCCCCCGCCAGCCAGCCCGCCACTAAGGCAGCCAGTCAACTCAACGGCATGCTGCAAGTCGCAGCCTCGATGCAAGCCATCCGCCGTGACGCCTCCATCCCCGAGTCGATGAAGGAAGATCTGCTCAAGCCCTTGTTGGCGCAGACCCAGATCATCGAAGACGATGTCGTGCGCAAATCGGAGGAAAAGGAAAAGGCTTCGGCCGTGGCCTCGGCGGGCGCGGTGTCGGACGCCGTCACGGCGTCGGCCCAGACGCCAGACGACGGGGCCGTTCCGCAGATCGCCGCCGATGGCACGCCTGTGCCGGCCGATGCCGCGCCTCTGCCGCAGGCGGTGAGCACCTACACGCCGGACGCGGTGGTGTCGCAGCCCAGCACCGTCGGCTCGACGGTGGACACCTACGCCTGACCCGCGTTCCGGTTTCGTGGCGGGCTGTCGGTTTGCCACACGCCGAAGCTTGCCGAGCGCGCGTCTCTGTTGATCTCCGTGATGTCACCGCGTGCTGCAGGGCTCCGGGCGGGTCGTGGTGTGCACGACTCAGAAGGATGAACCGGGTTCTTGCAGAAACGCCAGTTCCTCGGGCGTGGACACCCGGCCCAGCACGGCGTTGCGGTGGGGGTAACGCCCAAAGCGCTCGATGATGGCCGTGTGCAAGCGCAGAAAGCGCAGGTTCTCTTCCAGCCCAGGCTGGCTGAACAGCGGCAGCGCCTCGGTGTGTGCCGCCAGGTCTTCGCTGTGCATGTAGGGCATGTAAGCAAATACCCGCCGTGCCATCGGCAGGGCGTGGTCCCCACCCTGCGCCACCAGCTCGCGCGCGAGCTTGAGTGCCAGCGCATCCTGGGCGTAGGCGCGGGGCGTGTCGCGGTGGATGTTGCGGCTGAACTGGTCCAGCAGGATGATTTCCGCCAGGCGCCCCGGCGCGTCCGCGCGCCAGTCGGGCAAGCCGTCAGTCGCAGCCCTTGCCAGCAGCGCGCCAAAGCGCGCCTGCATGCGCGCGTCCAGCGCAGTGTCCTTGCTGAAATGTTGTTTGGGGCTCAGTTCATCGAACCAGAAACCCAGGATGTCGTGCGGTGTCATCCAGCCATGATGCCAGCGCTTTCATGCCTCGCGCCTATCAGGCCTGCCACACCCCGAAACCCGCCGATCGCAGGTCGATGCCGATCTCCACCTCACGCGCCTGCGCTTCTTCGTAGCGCATGGGGTTGAAACCCTCGTACAGGTCGGGCAGCAGGCGCAGGCCGTATTTCGTCACGTAGCTGTTGGCCTGGATGCCGGCCTTGTGCTTGTCGAAGCGCACATCCGGGTCCAGCCCCGTCATGCCCACGTAGACGCAGGGCTGGCCTTCCACGTAGTCCGGGTTGCTCTTGCGAAAGAGCGGTTCCAGCAACACGTCCTTGGACAGTTCGATGACGTAGACGTGGTAGCGGGGGCGGCCCATCGCAAGATCCGCATGCGGCTCAGTTCTTGGCGTCGTTGACGGGGATGCCGTATTCCTGCAGTTTCTTGATCGCCGCTTGTACCAGCCGACTGTTCATGTCGATGCCCGGGAAGGTGACCAGCAACTCCTTGAACTTCTCAAAATCCGCCTTGGCCGCCTCCCGATTGGCCAGGCCCTCGTGCGCCAATCCGCGCAGGTAGTAGGTAAAGGGGAAATTGGGCTGTGCCGGTATTGCATCCGTCAGTACTTTCACGGCCTCTTCGTTGCGGCCCATCAGCTGCAGATTCCAGCCGATGGGGTATTGCGTGCTCATGCTTATGCGACGGGCCTGCTTGTCGAACACTTCCGCCTGGGCCAGCGTGGTCAATGCCTCCTGATACTGCTTCATCTCCCTGAGGTAGAGGGCCATGTTGACGAGGTCGCCATAGCCTTGGGCAGGGGAGATGGCAAAGGCAGCCTGCTGGTCTTTCAGGGATGCCGGGAAGTTTTCCAGCGTGTAATGGGCCCAGGCACGGTAGATGAGCGCCTGGCGACGCTGTTGATCGTTCTTGGCCGAGCCCTTGATGCAAGCTTCCAGCAAGGGCAGGCTGTCCGCTTGCTTGCCGGTGGTCACGGCGGCCTGGCCGGTCATGCATTGCTGGTAGACGGGATCGTCCTTGTCCGGGAAATCAAACCACACGTTGCGGATCGCCTGCAGCTTGCCCCAGGAAAAATCGCATTTCCTGCCGACCTCGGTCTGCTGTTCCGAGATGGGCACGCACCCGCCGGTAATCTTGACGCGTTTCAACCCAGGCTGCTTCGACAGCGGGAACTCCAGGGCTGGGCCTTCGGGAATGATGTGTTCCAGCTCGACCTTCTCCACGTAATCGTCCACCAGCACGAAGATGAGCTGATCGTTCAGGCTCAGCGAGAAATGGTAGTGCTGGAACAAGCCCGCCGGTCGATGACAGAGGGACACGATGTTCTTGTCCACCACCTGATGCCGGCAGTCGGGCTTGTTGTCGTCCTGGGCCTGGCTCATTGTGGCGACCAGGCTCAGGCAGAGGGCCGCGGTCAGTTTCATCATGGTTGTGCTCCCATTGTTGTTGAGGGGAAGGGGCGGCGGCGCGTGCCACGCGGCGGCCCCGGCTATTTGCGGCGCAGCGTACCCGCCAGGTCCGTGCCCGGGGCGACGGTATTGAACACCGTGCCGTACTTCTTCACGTTCTCGTGCAGCAGGGCCAGGCGCTGGTCGCTCTCATCCGTGTCCACGATGATCTCGTAACGGATGCTCTCCAGCCTGGGCGGCACGTCCTGGCGCACGCCGTCCACGATCACCTCTATGCCGCGCAGCTGGAACTTCAGCATGGGCGCCACGCGCTCGATGCCCTTGACCATGCAGGCCGTCAGCGCCGCCAGCAGCAGCTCGGCCGGGTTGAAGGCCTCGGGGTTGCCAGCCAGGTCCGTGTCCAGCGCGATCTCAGCGTTCTTGCAGACGGCGCGGCTGAGGTGGGCGTCCACGCGCCGGGTTTCGACGTGGAAGCTCATCTTGGAGGCGGGCGCGCTCATGACCGGCGCCTTTCAGTGCTGCACGAAGGTATAGCGCACGTCCTCGTTTTCCACCATCTCCAGGAAGTTGTCCAGCACATCCTCGTCCTCGGTGCTGCGCCAGAGGTCTTCCGGGTCGCTGGCAAAGAGCGGCTCCACGGCCAGATCCAGGTACTGGCCGTCCGGCAGCTTGAGCACCTGCGTGCCCTCCGAGGTGGGCACGATCTCCCAGTCGTCGGGGACGGCGAGTTCGAGCTGGATGGTGACGCGGAGTTGTTTCATGGTGGGGCCCTTGTGTGGGGCATCAGCTTAGCGCATGGTGAACAGCCTCAAGCTAATCCGGAGCTGGGCTCTTGCCAATGGACCGACATTTGCCTTGTACTTGCCCATTACGTCGTTGAGCGGCAGGGCTGGATCGGCTTTTACAACCACTGGCGCCCTCACTAGGCGCTGGGCATGAAGACCCCGCTGAGGCTTGTACTTTAGCCGCCTGACCTGTGCAGAATTCGATGGGTCAATACAACGCGCTCGCTGCCCTTGACCATGCAGGCCGAGAGCGCAGCCAGCAACAGCTCGAATTCGGCAGGGTTGAAGGCCTCGGGGTTGCCGGGCAGGTCCGTGTCCAGGCGATCTCGGCGTTTGCAGGCGGCCCGGCTCGGGTGTGCATCTATGCGCCGGGTTTTCGATTTGAAAGGCCACCTTGGTGGGCGAGGTGCTCATTTTTCTTGCTGCGGGCGGTCAAGACAGCCTAAGAGCTACTGAATTACTGAAGATACATTTGCAGTTCATCCTCTTGTGACCAAAATTGTTGATCGATCAACGAGAGTTTTGTCCTTATATTGCGTTCAATCTTCAATTCCGCTTGATATTGAAGCAGGTTTCGCCAGTTATCCGGGAAAAATTGTCTGATGACAAACAAGACGAATGCAATGGGAGTAATAAGTCGCCTAGTCCCGATCCGAATTTGATTGTTTAGACCTATATGAATATGCGCAACAGGGTGTGTTGCCGGTTCATATCCGTGAGGGTCGACGTCATACCGGATAGGAGACAAATGCTCTTTCAAGGAGGCAGTCTCAAGTGCTAACTGATATTCCTCTTTGTATGCATCGCGATTTGACCGACTAGGCTCTAAATCTCGGAGGAGAAGGAAAGTCCTAAACGACTCGATTTCGAGAGGGCAAGGAGAATAGCTGTAGCTAGGTCGCTCATTAAGATTAGAAAACGAGAAGAAGGATAAGTCTTCAAGAAGCACATGGTGCCAACCATTTTCTATGCACGCCTTCCATTGGTGAAAGTAATCCATTTGTCGCAGTTGAACGACGATTTCGGGTGTCAGTTCGAAATGCGGTTCAGCGAACTTCTCGACGGGGAGTCCGGCGTAACGAAAGTAAGGGCGTAGCAGCGAGGTCTGCACGGGTGCTTACCTGGCTTTCTTTCTCGGCTTCTTCTTTGCTCTCACCTCTCGGAGCTTCTTAACTAGCAGGTGTTCAAGCTCTTCAGGCTCCATATCTACAGCCAGTCGGGAAATCGCCTCTTCAACCTCTTCTGGCTCGACTTGCACCAAGTCCCTTTTCATGACCAGTAAGTAGTCTGGTGGTGGATACCTGAATTCAAGGCTTGGGAAATTGGCTTTTGCTTGGTTCAGCTCGCGCAAAAAACTCTCTGCCGACGGCCCCATCCCAGAAACGCGTAACCAACCCTTTGCTCGTGTCATTCCAGTGAAAGCACGGTTTCTGTTTTTCGGGGTGGGGTCATGGAATAACGCGTCAATTCCCATGATGAAAACTACGTAGGCCTCATTGCCCTTTGCCTTATAGATTGTGGATAGCGTAACTTTCCCGGTCGACTGAAAATCACGAATTGAAAACGAGTCTGCATGAAGGTTGTTGGTCGCAATCTGATATTGAGCTAACCCTGCACAAAGAACGGTGAAGTAGGCTTGCGCATTCCTATCGTCTGCGCAGATCACAAGTATGTCTTCTGGTGCTACACCTTCATTCTGAATGTCCGATGCGATCTTTGAAGCGACCCATTCGGCTTCTTCGGAAAGATTGTTAAAGCAATTTGCGGTGACAATTTGCTCGATGGTTTGGTGTTGACTGATAGAAGATGGTGAGTTCTCTTGAGGGCGATCAACGCGAACGATTTCTCCATTTTTCAATTCACCAGAGGTGATGTGGTATCCAAGATCATCCCAGTGCTCTTTTGATTCAAGCATTTGGACGATTCTTGGGCCATAGATGCCGAACCCTATTGCGTGTGCGCAGACAATGACCTCTCGCGGATTTCTGTAGCACTTGTGAAGAATGATGTCTTCGTCAAAGTTAACGCTTGGCTCATTTGCTGCATCTGTTCCGAAGAGTGAACCCGCAGTTGGCGCATCGACGTCGAAGATGGTTTGAAACGCGTCGTAGGCAATAACTAGACGCTCTTCACGTGCCAGCCGTAATGCTAAGCGCATGAATTCTTGCGGAAAATCCTGGGCCTCGTCGACGAAAACGTAATCAAAAAGACCCCCAACAGTAGGGTTCGATAGCAAGTCTGCACATGCAAAACCAAATGGCTGCAATCGAGAGCGTGCCGCAGCTGCGGAGTAAGTCATTGGCGGATGGCCAAAGGCTTTGGCAGCCGTGTAATAGAGACCGTTTGCAGTTGCTCCACCCCACGCATGAAGAACTTGGAGCCTATTCCAATCTGGATCGCGATCTTCGTGGAGACGATAGAAACGAGTTATGAGTTGCTTAATATGCTGGTAAAGACTCTTTGTATAGAACGTGACTGCGATTCTTGCATCTGGCTCTCGAATCGCGGTTAGCGCAGCTTTCATCGCCAATACGACTGTCTTGCCTGATCCCGCTAGGCCTCTGATACGTTGAGTGCCCAACACGTCGGTCATGTACGCGAGACGTTGATCTCGGTCGAAACGGCGGATCTCTTCTTCAAGTTGGTTGATTAGCGCCACTTTTGACTGAGGTCCAAAGCCTGCGGTCTTTCTCTCCTTGGGGCGAATAAGAGCCTTGGATCCGTCTAATACGGAGACGAGCTCAGAGAATACTTCCCCAAGTATTGGCTCTAGTAGTCGCTTCTTCTGAAAGTAGTCGGTGAGCGCCCCGGGTCCGATTAGTACCGATTCCTCACCTTCCTCGTCTCGGGCTTCAGGGATCCACAAAAACGCGTCAATTGGGAAGCTGAGTTGGGCACGGGCACTTCTTAGCCGCTGGTACTTAACTAATCGTGAGAAGACTTGGCTAAAGGCACCTTCTAGCTGGTCAAGGATTTCTTGACTATGTTCGTTCCCAGCTGGTAAGTCCTCTGAGGTTGAAATCATGACCACGCCATGCATGGGGGAGATAAGGACTACCTTGGCGACGAGGAGTTGTTCTTCCTCACGAAATAGTGGGAAGTTGTAGAAGGCAAGTGCATCCCCTAGATCGAGTTGTTGTTGATTTGCTTCGAGATGCTCGAGAAGTTCTCTGACACCCGGTTCCGCATTGGCCGCTGATTGCCTCGGAAGAATTTGCAGTGCCATGGGTATCCCTCTTCTGTGTTCTCAAATCTTATGTGCGATCCTCTACTTACCCCAACTATCCTTCAATCCGGTGACCCGGTTGAAAACAGGCTTACCCTTCGCATGGTCCTTCCGATCCGCCACAAAGTACCCATGCCGCTCAAACTGGAACTTCTCGTCCGGCTTCGCGCTGGCCAGTGAAGGCTCCACGTAGGCGGTGACGGTCTTGAGGCTGTCGGGGTTGAGGCTGGCGAGGAAGTCCTTGCCGCCCGCGTCGGGTTGGGGGTCGGTGAACAGGCGGTCGTAGAGGCGCACTTCGGCGGCGATGCCGTCGTTAACGCCGACCCAGGTGATGACGCCCTTGACCTTGATGGCGTCGGCGCCCGGGGTGCCGCTCTTGGTGTCGGGGATGAGTTCGGCGTGCACTTCCGTCACCTTGCCGCTGGCGTCCTTGACGGCGCCCTTGCACTCGATGACATGGCCGTACTTCAGGCGCACTTTGTTGCCTGGGAAGAGACGGAAGAAGCCCTTGGGCGGCGTTTCTTCGTAGTCGCTGCGCTCGATCCACAGTTCCTTGCCGAACGTGAACTGGCGCTGGCCGCGCTCGGGGTGGTGCGGGTGGATGGGTGCATGGCAGTCATCCAACTTACCGGCTCCGATGACTTGGTCCCAGTTCGTGATCACCAGCTTCACCGGGTCCAGCACGACCATGGCACGCGCGGCCTTGGGGTCCAGGTCTTCGCGCAGGCACGCATCCAGCGTGCCGTAGTCGATCCAGGAATAGTCCTTGGTCACGCCGATGCGTTCCGCGAAGAGCTGGATGCTCTCGGGCGTGTAACCACGGCGGCGCAGGCCGACGATGGTGGGCATGCGCGGGTCGTCCCAGCCAGTCACATGGCCTTCGTTCACCAGCTGCGCCAGCTTGCGCTTGCTGGTGATGACGTAGGTCAGGTTGAGCCGCGCGAATTCATACTGGCGCGGCTGCGGGCTGTTGATCAGGCCGCCCTCGCGCAAGCGGTCCAGCAGCCAGTCGTAGAAGGGGCGCTGGTCTTCGAATTCCAGCGTGCAGAGGCTGTGGGTGATGTTCTCCAGCGCGTCCTCGATGGGGTGCGCGAAGGTGTACATGGGGTAGATGCACCAGCTGTTGCCGGTGTTGTGGTGCTCGGCGTGCTTGATGCGGTAGATGGCCGGGTCGCGCAGGTTGATGTTGGGCGAGGCCATGTCGATCTTGGCGCGCAGCACGGCCGCGCCATCGGGCAGCTTGCCGTCGCGCATTTCGCGAAAGCGCGCCAGGTTCTCGGCGGGCGTGCGGGTGCGGAAGGGGCTGTCCTTGCCGGGCGTGGTGAAGTCGCCGCGGTTGGCGCGCATCTGCTCGGGCGTTTGTTCGTCCACGTAGGCCTTGCCGGTCTCGATCAGGTGCTCGGCCGCGCGGTACATGAAGTCGAAGTAGTTGCTGGCGTAGTAGCGGTGTTCGACGCCACCGGCGTTCCAGTCAAAGCCCAGCCATTGCACGGCGTCGGCGATGCTGTCCACGTACTCCTGGTCTTCCTTCTCGGGGTTGGTGTCGTCGTAGCGCAGGTGGCAGATGCCGCCGTAGTCGCGCGCCAGGCCGAAGTTCAGGCAGATGCTCTTGGCGTGGCCCACGTGCAGGTAGCCGTTGGGTTCGGGCGGGAAGCGGGTGCGGATCTTGGCCGGGTCGGGCTGGCCCGCCTGCTGCGTGGCCGCGTCCCCGGGTTGGCCGGCCCAGCGGCGGGCGGCATAGGTGCCGGCGTTCAGGTCGTTTTCGATGATCTGGCGCAGGAAATTGCTCGGGGCGTGGCTGGTCGCGCCCGCCTTGGACGCATCCGCTTTTTGTGCTTCGTTGTTGTGATTGACACTCATGGGGGCTGGGGAGAAGGAAGGCGAGAGTAAACGGGCAGGACCTTGCGGAACAAGGCATCTTGAAGATTTTATGACGCGGCCGCCCGACGAAGCCTGCCAAGGGCCAAGCCCATTTGTCGCAGGCAGGCAAGGCTGGTATGCTGCGCGGCGCTGCGGACCTCCCCCGCGGCAAACCGTGTCCGTCTCGCCAAGGGGGCGGTCAGGGTCTTTGACGGCGCTTACCCAAGCGCCGTTTTTTCTGGTGAGCTCAATTTTTTAGCGGGTTTGCGCGCGTGGATGTTCTACTCTTGTTGAAGGCCGCCCTGATGGGCATCGTCGAAGGCCTGACGGAATTCCTTCCGATTTCGAGCACGGGGCATCTGATCCTGGCCGGCAGCCTGCTGGGCTTCCACGACGACAAGGCCAAGGTGTTCGACATCGCCATCCAGACCGGGGCCATCTTCGCGGTCATCCTGGTCTACTGGCAGAAGATCCGCAGCACCCTGGTGGGGCTGCCCAGTCAGCCCCAGGCGCGGCGCTTCACGCTCAATGTGCTGATCGCCTTTTTTCCGGCCGTGGTGCTGGGTTTGCTGGCGGGCAAGGCCATCAAGGCGCACCTGTTCACGGCCGAAGTGGTGGCCACGGCTTTCATCCTGGGTGGCTTCATCATCCTCTGGGCCGAGCGGCGCCAGGCCCGTCTGGCGGCGCTTCCTGCGGATGCAGGCGCCGCCCCGCGTCTCGTGGAAGACGTGGACCAGATGAGCTGGAAGGACGCGCTCAAGGTCGGCCTGGTGCAGTGCCTGGCCATGGTGCCGGGCACCAGCCGCAGCGGCGCGACCATCATCGGCGGCATGCTGCTGGGCCTGTCGCGCAAGGCGGCGACGGATTTTTCTTTCTACCTCGCCATGCCCACGCTGATCGGCGCGGGGGCCTACAGCCTCTACAAGGAACGCGCTCTGCTGAGCCTGGCCGACTTGCCGATGTTCGGCGTGGGCCTGCTGTTCTCCTTCATCAGCGCCTGGGTCTGCGTGCGCTGGCTGCTGCGTTTCATCGCCACGCACAGCTTCGTGGGCTTCGCTTGGTACCGCATCGTCTTCGGCCTGATCGTGCTGGGCACGGCTTGGAGTGGTGTGGTGGATTGGCGCGCGGCTTGAACGACCCGGCGGCTGGCGGTGCGAAGGGCTGTGCTCTGACCTGACCTGACCTGACCTGACCTGACGATAAGGCCTGGTGATACCCAGGCCTTTCTACCGATTAAAATCTTGCGCGCAATTGGATTGCGTCATATTTTTAACGACCGCGAGGAAAACCCCATGTCCGAACTTCAGCAACTGAGCGCCCTGTCCCTGGGCGGCAAGCCCGTGTCCCTGGGGGACTACCAGGGCAAGGTGGTGCTGGTCGTCAACACCGCGAGCCAGTGTGGCTTCACGCCCCAGTACGCGGGTCTGGAAAAGCTCTACCAGCAGTACAAAGACCAGGGCTTGGTCATCCTCGGCTTTCCGTGCAACCAGTTCGGCCAGCAGGAGCCGGGCGGCGCCAAGGAGATCGCCGAAACCTGCCAGATCAATTACGGCGTGAGTTTCCCGATGTTCGCCAAGGTCGACGTCAACGGATCGCAGGCGCATCCGCTGTTCCAGTGGCTGAAGGCCAAGCTGCCGGGCTGGTTCGGGCGGCGCGTGAAGTGGAACTTCACCAAGTTCCTGATCGGCCGCGACGGCCAGCCCATTCAGCGTTTCGCCCCCATCACCAAGCCCGAGCGTCTGGAAGCGCCGGTGCGCCGCGCCCTGGGCCTGGGCTGATCAAGCCACCGCGATGCCCCCGTCCTCATGGACGGATGGCATAGCGGCCAAGCTTGCATCGCCCTCGGCTGGGCGCGCGGGCTTGGGCCGAACGCTCAGGTGCTGGCGGATGCCTTGGCCTGCTTGAGCTCCCGCACCCGCATCAGGTTGCGCAGGGAAGCCTCGACGGCCGCTCCCGTGGCGACGGGCTGCTCCATCGGGAAGAGGTGGGAGCCATCCAACATCGTGATGCGGCCCTTGGTGACCTTCTCGGTCATGGCCATGCCGACCTGCTTCATTTCCACCGAATGCCGCCCGCCGATGAAGGCGACCGGGCATTTGAGCGGGTGGCGCTTGAGCAGGCCGTCCAGGTGGTGGGGCAGGGTGTTGTAGATCGCGGTTTCCACCTCGCGCTGGAAGCTCAGCACACGCTTTCCGTCCACGGTGTGCATGCCGTGTTCCACGTAATCGCGCAGCACCTCGGGCTGCCAGTGCATGAAGGCTTTCTTGTGGCGGAAGTGTTCGTAGGCGGCGTCGGCGTCGGGCCAGTTGTCGCGCCGCTTGCGGCTGATGACGCCGGGCGAGATGGCGCTGATCAGCTGGGTGCGCTTGACCACGCCCACGCTGGCCGCGCGCCAGCCGCCCAGGATGGGCGAATCGATCAGCAGCACGCCCAGGGCCAGATCGGGATGGCGCGCCGCCGCCATCAGGCTCAGAAAGCCGCCCAGGGAATGGCCGACCAGGAAGGCCGGTTCACCGTTCTTCTCCTGCTCGTCGCTGGCGAAGTCCGCCAATTGCTGCACCAGGTGCGGCCAATTGCTGGTGACGGGGTACTGCGGGTCATGGCCGTACTTCTCGACCGCGCTGACACGAAAGCCGCGTCGCCGCAGGTCGTCCAGCAACTGGCGGTAAGTGCCGGCCGGAAAACCGTTGCCGTGCGAGAAGATGATGGGCGGGAGATCCTGTTTCATGGATGGGCCAGCTTTTTCAGGGCATACAGCGCGTCCAGCGCGTCGCGCGGACTCAGGGTGTCGGGATCGATTTCGGCCAGCCGCGCCTCGACGGCGCTGGGCACGGCCAGTTCGGGTTCGGGCGGCGGCGCGAACAGGTCCACCTGGGCGCGCGACTGGGTGGCGGATTGTTCCAGTGCCTCCAGCGCATGCTGCGCGTGGCGCAGCACGGCGGCGGGCATGCCGGCCAGGCGCGCCACCTGGATGCCGTAGCTGCGGCTGGCGGGGCCGCTCTGGATTTCGTGCAGGAAGACGATGCCGTGGCCGCCCTTGCCCGGCGTGCCCGGGGTCTCGGCCGCGCTGACGTGCACGTTCACGGCCGCGTGGTGTTGGCTGGGGAATTCGGTCAACTCGAAATAGTGCGTGGCAAAGAGCGTGAAGGCTTGGGTCTTGTCATGCAACTGGCTGGCGATGGCGCCGGCCAGGGCCAGGCCGTCGAAGGTGCTGGTGCCACGCCCGATCTCGTCCATCAGCACCAGGGAATGCGGCGTGGCGGCGTGCAGGATCTGTGCGGCCTCGGTCATCTCCAGCATGAAGGTCGATTGCGCGTTGGCCAGGTCGTCCGCCGCGCCGATGCGGGTGTGGATGGCGTCGATGGGCCCCAGCCGGCACGACGCGGCGGGCACGTAGCTGCCCATGGAGGCCAGCAGTACGATGAGCGCGACCTGCCGCATATAGGTCGATTTACCGCCCATGTTCGGGCCGGTGATGATCTGCATGCGCTGCCGCGTGCCGAGCTGGGTGTCGTTAGCGATGAACTGGCCTCCGCTGTTCTCGGCCAAGCGAGCCTCCACCACCGGGTGGCGCCCCGCTTCGATGGCGATGCAGGGTTCGGCGACGAAGACCGGCGCGTTCCAGCCCAGTGTGAGCGAGCGCTCGGCCAGCGCGCACAACGCGTCCAGCGCAGCCAGCGCACGGGCGTGGCGCGTGAGCGTGGGCAGGAAGTCGTCCAGCTGTTCCAGCAACTGCTCGTACAGCCATTTCTCGCGCGCGAGTGCGCGTTCCTGCGCGGACAGGGCTTTGTCCTCGAAGGCCTTGAGTTCGGGGGTGATGTAGCGCTCGGCGTTCTTCAGCGTCTGGCGGCGGCGGTAGTCCTCGGGCACCTTGTCCAGGTTGCTGCTGGTGATCTCGATGTAGAAGCCATGCACCTTGTTGTATTGCACGCGCAGATTGCCGATGCCTGTGCGCGCGCGTTCGCGCGCTTCCATGTCGAGCAGGAAGCCGTCGCTGTGGGTCTGGATGGCGCGCAACTCATCCAGCTCGGCGTCAAAACCGTCGTTGATCACGCCGCCATCGCGCACCAGGGCGGCCGGCTCGGGCAGCAGGGCGCGGGCCAGCAGCTCGGCGCAAGCGGCGGGCGGTTGCAGGTCCTGCGCGAGTTCCGCCAGCAGGCCTGGGTTGGCCGCGGCCGTGCGCAGGCTGTGGTCCAGCAGGGGTGCGAGCGTGCCCGTCCTCACCAGGGTCTGCGCCAGGCCGGTCAGTTCACGCGGGCGCACTTGGCGCAGCGCGATGCGCGCCACGATGCGTTCCACGTCGCTGCTGCCCTTGATCTGCTCACGCAGCTTTTGCCAGGGGCCGCCATGCGCGGTCTCGCCGCCCCCGCCTGCGCGCAGCAGGCTGATGGTCGCGATGCGGGCCGACGCCACGGCGCGGTTGCGCGGCGGCTCCAGCAGCCAGCGCTTGAGCAGGCGGCTGCCCATGCCGGTCATGCAGGTGTCGAGCAGGGAGAACAGCGTGGGGGCGTCCTCGCCGCGCAGGGTCTGCACCAGCTCCAGGTTGCGGCGCGTGGTCAGCGGCAGGTCGATCTGCTCGTCCTGGCGCTGCACGCGCAGGCCGTGCACGTGGCTGAGCGCGCGGCCCTGGGTGTGCTCGGCGTAGGCCAGCAGCGCGGCGGCGGCGGCGTGGGCCAACGCACAATCCTGCGCGCTCCAGGCCTGCAGGCTGCTGGCCTGCAGCAGGGTCTGCAGCCGCTCGCGGCCGAGCGCGGCGTCGAACTGCCATTCCGGGCGGATCGACAGGGGGGCGGCCAGGCCACCCTGCTTGAGCGCCAACAGGCGCTGTTCAAAGGCCGGGGACACGCCCGCGCTGTAGATCAGCTCGCCGGGCGCGATGCGCAGCAGCCACTCGGGCAGTTCGTCGGCCTCGCATTCGGCCAGTTGCACCTCGCCCTGGGTGACGCTCAGCCAGGCCAGGCCGACGCGGTTGCGCGGGCCCTGGTGCAGGGCTAGCAGCAGGGATTCACTTTTTTCGCTGAGCAGGGCGCTGTCGGTCAGCGTGCCCGGCGTCACCACGCGCACCACCTTGCGTTCGACCGGTCCCTTGGCGGTCGCCACGTCGCCCACCTGCTCGCAGATGGCTACCGACTCGCCCAGCTTGATCAGGCGGGCCAGGTAGGTCTCCACTGAATGGAAAGGCACCCCAGCCATGACGACCGGGCGGCCGGCAGACTGGCCACGCTGGGTCAGGGTGATGTCCAGCAGGCGGGCGGCTTTTTCGGCGTCCTCGTAAAACAGTTCGTAAAAATCTCCCATGCGGTAGAACAGCAGCGTGCCCGGGTACCCGGCCTTCAGGCTCAGGTACTGCTGCATCATGGGGGTGTGGGCGGCGAGGGAGGACGCTTCGGGGGAGGCGGAGGGCATAGGGCCGGGAGTCTATCAACAGGGTCATCGATTACCATTTGGTCACATAATGAAACAAAAGCCGGAGGATTCCTCCCCTACAAGGCTTGGTGACCACAGTATTCAGGGATGTCATGACAGCTTTCAATGACGGCAAGGCGCGAGACCCGGGCGGTGGCCTGTGTGATGACGGCAGCGCGAAGCAGGACAGCCTGTTCCAGGCCGTTTTCGATGGGAGTCCCGGCGCGATTGCCCTGATCCGTCAAGAGGATGGCTGCTTGGTCCGCGTCAACCATGAATGGCTGGAATTGACGGGGTATGCGCATGAGGAGCTGCAGGGTCGCACCCTGGTCGACATCGGGTGCTGGGTCGATGCCGCCGACTGCGGCGATTGCCTGGCGGAGGTTGGCGCACAGGGCCGCCTGCGCGGGCGTGAATCCTGGGTCTGGTTCAAGGACCGGCAGCGTGGCCGGCGGCTGGTGCGGCTCAACGGTTCCTTGCTGGAGTCTGCCCTCGCGCCCGGCGGCCCCTATGTGCTGCTTTACATGGAGGACATCACCGCCACGCGCATGGCCGAGGAGGCGTTGCGCGAGGGGGAAGCCGCCCGCACCCGCGCCAACGACCGTCTGGCGGCCCAGCTGGAGCTGTACGCCCTGACCGAGGAACTGGCCCGGGTGGGGCACTGGAGCAGCGACGGCAAGACGGTTCATTTCTCGCCCGGCCTGCAGAAGATGGCCGGCACGCAGACACCCGCCGTGCTCACGGTCGAGGAGGCGCGCCGCCGCATCCATCCGGAGGATTTCCAGAACTACATGGCCGCGCGCGAAGCCATGGATGGGCGTGTCTTTGAGTACCGGATCATGGGCCTGGACGGCAACATGAGTTGGCGCCGCAGCCGCATCCACCGCCATCGCAACAGTGACGGCAGCTACCTGGATTTCGGCGTCATCCTCGACGTGACGGCCGAGACCGAGGCCGCCCTGGTGCTGCGCCAGCAACTTGCTTTCATCGAGAAGATCACCAGCCATGTGCCGCTGGTCCTTTTCCTGTACGAACGCCGGACCGACGGCACCGAGGTCTTCCCCTTCCTGAGCCCTGGCGTGCGGCAGCTCTTCGGCGTGGAGGCCGAGGCGGCGCGGCGCGATGCCAGGCTGCTGTTCGACCGTCTGCATCCGGAGGACCGGGCCGAGGTGCGCCGCAGCATGGACGCGGCGCATTTCGATGGCGGCATCTGGTCGCATGAGTTCCGCATCCTCGGTGATGATGGGTGGGAGCGTTGGCTGCTCGGTCACGCCATCCACCGCATGGAAGGTGAACAACTCGTCGCCTACGGTTCCATCTCGGACATCACCGACCGCAAGCTGGCCGAGCAGCGTTTGCAGGACAGCGAGGCGCGCTTTCGCAGCCTGACGGACCTGTCGTCCGATTGGTATTGGGAAACCGACGAGCAACTGCGCTTCATCCACTTCGTGGGCTACCAGCAGAACAAGATCCTGCGTACCGAGGCCGAGATCCTGGGCAAGACACGCTGGGAGATCGGTGCCCTCAACATGACCGAGGAAGACTGGGCCGCGCACCGCCGGGTGCTCGAGAGCCGCCAGCCCTTTCGTGACCTGGAGTTGCTGCGCATCGGTGCTTATGGACAGCAATATTGGGTGTCCATCAGTGGCGCGCCGATCTTCGACACCCGCCAGCGCTTCCGCGGCTACCGCGGCATCGGCCGCGACATCAGCGACCGCAAGCGCGCCGAGGGCGAGACCCAGCGCCTGGCTTTCTACGACACGCTCACCGGTCTGCCCAACCGCCGCCTCTTGCTGGATCGGCTGGCGCAAGCCCAGGCCGCTTGCACGCGCAGCAAGCGCCATGGCGCGCTCTTCTTTCTGGACCTGGACAACTTCAAGGACCTCAACGACACGCTGGGCCACGACGTGGGCGACCTGCTGCTCAAGCAGGTGGCGCAGCGCCTGCTGAGCTGCCTGCGCGAAAGCGACACGGCGGCCCGCCTGGGAGGTGACGAGTTCGTCGTGATGCTGCTGGAACTGGCCGAGGACGAGAACGAAGCCGCCGCGCATGCCGAGCAGGTGGGTGAAAAAATCCTCAAGCGTCTGAACGCGCCTTATGAGCTGGCCGGGCGGCAGCACAGCAGTTCACCGAGCATCGGCTTGACGGTGTTCAGCGGCGGCACCCAGGGTGTGGACGAGCTGCTCAAGCGGGCTGATCTCGCCATGTACCAGGCCAAGGCGGCGGGGCGCAACACCTTGCGTTTCTTCGACCCGCAGATGCAGGCTGCGGTGCTGGCCCGCGCCGCCCTGGACGCCGACATGCGATTGGCCGTGCAAAACGATGAGCTGTTGCTGCACTACCAACCCGTGGTCGACGCGGCAGGCGGCGTGCAGGGCTACGAAGCCTTGCTGCGCTGGAATCATCCCCGGCGCGGCTTGCTGGCGCCAGGCAGCTTCATCGGCCTGGCCGAGCAAAGTGGTCTGATCTTGTCCATCGGCGAATGGGTGTTGCGCGCGGCCTGTCGCCAGCTCGTGCTCTGGGGGCGAGGCGCCGCGACGCAGGGCTTGACCGTGGCCGTCAATGTCAGCGCCCGCCAGTTCCGCCAGCGCGATTTCGTGGACCAGGTGCTGACCGTCATCGAGGAAACCGGGGTCGATCCCCAGCGTTTGCGCCTGGAGCTGACGGAAAGCCTGTTGATTTCCGAGGTGGAGGACGCCATCCGCAAAATGGCCGAATTGCGCGCGCGCGGTGTGCGTTTCTCGCTGGACGATTTCGGCACCGGGTATTCCTCGCTCAATTACCTCAAGCGCCTGCCGCTGGATTCACTGAAGATCGATCGCAGCTTCGTCAACGACGTGCTCACCGATCCGAACGATGCCGTCATCGTCCGCACCATTTTGGCGCTCGCGCGCAGCATGGGTTTGCAGACCGTGGCCGAAGGCGTCGAAACCGAGGGGCAGCGCGATTTTCTGCGCGACAACGGTTGCACCTTGTTCCAGGGCTACCTTTTCGGTCGCCCCGGCCTGCCCGAGCACTGAGCAGCCCTGCGGCTGGGTGCAGTCGTCCGGGGGGGGCGACGCCAAACCATCGGCTGGCCGCATGCGTGCGGGGCAGCAGGGGTTATCGACGCCAGACACCTGCAGCCGCCAGCCAGCCTCTGGTGATTCCAGCGGGTCGTTTCCGTCCTCTCTGTCGCGACGACCATGGCTGGTTCATCCCCTACCGGGCATGCATCCAGCACGACAAGGTGCAAGCATGTACCGCGCCTTCCCTTGCCTGCGAAAAAGCGCTGCGTGGCGTCGCAAGGCATCCCGGGCCTGTTACCACTTTGTTGCACTCATGCGCTGGGCCTGCAGCACCATGCGCATTTGTCGCGGTTCCAATTCGTAACAACCGATGGGGCGCTGTCCACCAACAAGCGCCTGCCGCAGTGGCGTGGTCATCCGCCGCGAACTTGGGCAGTCGGGCTCCGTGAGCCGTGGCCGAGCGGCCTCGCGCGCATGTCGCGAAGCCGCTTTGTTACTCCCATTCCAGATTGGAATTGAAAACATTCGAACTTTTCACTTCTCATACCCGACGGGCAAATCTAGACTCGGCGCGCTCCTGCTTCAAGGTAGGCAAGGGGTATCACGGCGCGGTACATGCACTGTGCACGCGCCCGCCGATCCGAGTCCGATGCACTGGCAGATTTCAGACGGTTGCGGCCGGGACGCCGCGGTCCGTGAAGGTTGAGAAACCCATTCGCACATCGGTACCGGCAATGAATCCCATCGGTTTTGCAAGGCGGCCAAATTTTGAGTTTCGCCACCTGCGTGTTTTCGCGGAAGTGGTACGGCATGGAGGTTTCACGCGGGCGGCTGAAGTGATCCACGCGACCCAGTCCACGGTGAGCAAGGTCATCAGCCAGCTCGAAAACGAGGTGGGCCGTCCCTTGTTGCGGCGTCATCGACGTGGCATCGAACTGACCCGGGTCGGGGAGTTGGTCTATCGCCGCGCCCAGGTGATGCTGGCCCAGCGTGATTTGCTGGCCGACGAGTTGCATGCCCTGGCGGGCAATCCGCAAGACACGCTCAAGCTGGGGTTTTCGCGCATGGAGACCAGCACCTTCTTCGGCCGCGCGCTGGCGGAATTTCGCCGTCGCTATCCTGATGTGGAGATTTCCATCTCGGTCGAAGCGGAAAGCCAGATCGTGCGGCGCGTGCTCAAGGGCGATCTGGATCTCGCGGGGCTGGTGTCCCCGCGCGACCCGGGCCTGGAAGTGCTGGAGCTGCAGCGCGAGCCGGTGTTCGTGCTGGTGTCGCGGGAAAACCCCTTGGCCTTGCGCTCGCGCATCAGCGTCGGTGACCTCAAGAATCAGCAGCTGGTGCTGTTCGAGGAAAAGAGTCAGCTCAATGAAATGGTGGTCGGGGCCCTGGCCCAGGCGGGCATCCTGGCACCGGTGGCGATCAAGACCACGCAGGTTGGGCTGATCCACGAGTTGGTGGCCGAGAACATCGGTATCGGTTTCTTGCCGCGTGCGCTGGCACTCAATCGCCTGCACCCGATGGTGGTTGCCTTGCCGCTCGAGGGATTCGAACCCCAGTGGTCCTATACCCTGGCCTGGGCCCGGGCGGCGCGACTGTCCCCGACGGCGCGTGCCTGGATCGCAGTGGCCCGTGCGGTGCATGCTTTTCCCGAGATGGTGGGCGACCTGAAATGAGCGTCTCGCGCTTGCATTCCACCGTGGCATGGCCAGCATGCCAATTCTTCATTTCCCTCGCGCTGCGGGCAAACCTAGACTTGTTCCCACAACGTGAAGAAAGACAGGGAGGAGGAGGCGAAACGCCGCGCCGCGCGGTGGGGGCGTCCCTCCATTGAGCGACCGATGCACTGGCAACTTGACCACGGGGAGCGTGCCGGCATGATGCAGGTGCAAGCGCGCACCCTTCGCCCCGACGCGGGCAGACACAGAAGCTGCTTCGAATGGGCCGCGGCGGCTCTCTTCGTCTTGCTCAGTTTCGCGCTCTGCACGCATTCGATCATGAGCGAGCGCCATCTCGTGCATTCCCTGGCCTCCGAGCGTTTGGTCGGACAGGCCCATGCCATCGAAAGCGGTTTGCGGCGGCGTCTGCAGGGTGTGCGCGACACCTTGTTCCAGATACGCGAGGCCTGGGTCGTGGGAGACCGGGCGGGCAGCGCCTCCCTGCTCAAGGCCCTGGGTTCCCTGGTGGCTGGGGTGCGACAGGCCGTGGTCGTCGACCACGAGGGGCGGCTCTTGCTGAGCGGGAACGGGCGCTTGGGTACCTGGGCTGCGGGCGCCGACGATCTGCGTGCATGGACCGGCATGACGGACAGCGGTCGGGTCTACGCGCTGGCCCTGCCCGAACCGCAGGGCGATGGGGCCGTGCTGCGCCTGATCTTGCCAGTCAGTGACGAACGCGGTGGCGCGCGGCAATTCATCCTGGTCGATCTGGGCGCGGACTACTACAACATGCTGCAGCGCATGGCCTTGGAGACGGACGGCGCCTGGAGCAGCCTGAGCATGGCCGACGGGGCCTTGCTGGCCCTGCTGGCCAACGATGTGCAAGCCGCGCGCGCGGCGCAGCTGTGGCGACTCGATGCCACACGGCCAGACTTGCACGCCGGACCCTTGCCGGGCGTGAACATTCTGGAGGCGCAGGACGGACCGCGTCGCCTGCTGGTGCGGCAGGCCGTGGACGCCAGTGCCCTCAGCCTGGACCAACCGCTGGTCCTGACCTTGAGCCGAGAACTGGACTCCTTGGACGCGGCCTGGCACCGACTGGCCTGGATCTATGCCGTGGGGCTGGTGGTGCTGGTGCTGGTCGCGGGCGCCATGTTGCGCCTGTCCCAGATCCGGCGCGCGCGTTGGGTGGACCTGGTGCACAGGCAGCATCAGGAGCGCGTTGAACACGCGCAACGCATGGAACTGGCGCTCGATGCCGCCTTCCTGGGCCTATGGGAACTCTCGGTCAGGGACGACCGGATGGTGGTCGATGGCCGGGCGGCGGCCATCCAGGGCTACCACCGCCAGGTGGAGCTGGAGGCGCGGGCGCATGACTGGCGTGCCGACCTCCACCCCGAGGATGCGTCCGCATTCCAGCAGCAGTTGGAGCGCCACCTGGCCGGGACGAGCGCGAAGTTCGAGGTGGAATGCCGGCTGCGCCACAAGAACGGGGGTTGGGTCTGGGTGCAATGCCTGGGCAGGGTGATCCAGCGCGATGCCACGGGCCGGGCCGTGCAACTGCTGGGCACCCGCATGGACATCAGCGCGCGCAAGCAGTACGAGACGGAAATCGAGCGCCTGGCCTTCTACGACAGCCTCACCGGCCTACCCAACCGGCGCCTGCTGCACCAGCGGTTGGATCGCAGCCTGGTGGTCAGCGAGGAGCGTGGCCAGGTCGGGGCCATCGTCTTCCTGGACCTCGACGACTTCAAGAGCCTGAACGATACCCTGGGGCATGACCTGGGCGATCAGTTGCTGGTCTGTGTGGCCCAGCGTCTGCGCGAGGTCGCGCGCAGCCAGGACATGGTGGCGCGGCTCGGGGGCGACGAATTCGTGCTGCTGCTGGAGGGCCTGGGCGCCAATCCGTGCGAGGCCCGGCGCAACGCCGAGACTTTCGGGCGCAAGCTGTTGCAGACCTTGTCCCAGCCCTTCCATCTGGCGGACCGCCAGATCTACAGCACACCCAGCCTGGGCATCACCCTGTACACGGGGGGGGCCAGCAAGCTGGACGACCTCCTCAAGCAGGCCGACATGGCCATGTACCAGGCCAAAGCCTCGGGGCGCAACACGCTCAGTTTTTTTGAGCCCGAGATGCAGGCGCAGACCAACGCGAACGCACAGCTGCAGTCCGACCTGCACCGGGCGCTGGAGCGTGACGAGCTGCTGCTGCACTACCAACCCATCCTGGACCGTGAGCGCCGCATCATCGGCGTGGAGTCCCTGGTGCGCTGGCGTCACCCGGAGATGGGCATGGTGTCACCCGCCCGCTTCATCCCCGTGGCCGAGCAGTGCGGTCTGATCCTGCCCCTGGGCGATTGGGTGCTGGAGCAGACCTGCCGCCAGTTGGTGGATTGGGCGGCTGACCCGTCCACCGCGCATCTCTTCGCGGCGGTGAACATCAGTGCGCGGCAGTTGAGCCAACCCGACTTCGTGGTCAAGATCATCGAGGCCGTGCACCGCACCGGCGCCGCGCCCAGCCGACTCAAGCTGGAGTTGACCGAAAGCAGCTTCCTGCTCGACGTCGAGGGCGTGATCAAGAAGATGGCGGCGCTCAAGCGCCATGGCATCGGCTTCTCGCTCGACGATTTCGGCACTGGCTATTCATCCCTGTGCTACTTGCAGCGCCTGCCGCTGGACCGCTTGAAGATCGACAAGTCCTTCGTGAACGATTTGCCGGACAACGTGAACAGCGCGGCCATCGGTTCGGCCATCATCGGCCTGGCGCACAACCTGGGCCTGCAGGTGGTCGCCGAGGGGGTAGAGAACCAAGCGCAGTTGCAGTTCCTGCTCGATGGGCAGTGTGACGCGTTCCAGGGGTATCTGTTCTCGCCGCCGCTGCCGCTGGCCGAGCTGATGCTGTTCTTGGCGCAGGGCGTGGGTGCTGACAGACCGGAATCCGCCGCCGTCACCAGCGCGTGATGCACCAGTGATTGGGGGCTTCAAACGGCCTGTCTGGTCGATCGGGCCCTCACCTCTTTTCAGTCCTGGTTTCAGGCCGCCGGACGGGAGAGCTTGAGCTTCTCAGCGTTCTGACGTGCCAGGGCTTTTTCTTCGGCGCCCGCGAACTTGCTGTACTTGTTGAGCAGGGGCACCATCTGGCCGTAGATGCGTGGGTTGGCGGCCAGGCATTCCTTGTGTTCCAGGAAGTCCGGCTCGCCCGTGAAGTTGCCCACCAGTCCGCCCGCTTCGGTGACGAGCAGCGAGCCTGCGGCCACGTCCCAGGGTGACAAGCCGGTTTCAAAGAAGCCATCGGTGCGGCCCGCGGCCACATAGGCCAGGTCCAGCGCCGCAGCGCCTGGGCGGCGCAGGCCCGCGCAGCGCTGCATGATGTCGCTCATCATGGCCAGGTAGCTGGGGAAGTCGTCGCCCTTGCGGAAGGGGAAGCCGGTGGCGATCAGGCTCTCTTCCATCTGGGTGCGTTTGCTCACCCGCATACGCCGCTCGTTCAGGAAGGCACCGCGGCCCTTGGTGGCCGTGAACAGGTCGTTGCGCGTGGGGTCGTAGACCACGGCCTGCTCGATCTTGCCCTTGACGGCCAGCGCGATGCTGACGCAATAGACCGGAAAGCCGTGGATGAAGTTGGTGGTGCCGTCCAGCGGGTCGATGATCCAGACGAAATCCGAATCCTGAGCACCTCGTGTGCGGCCCGTCTCCTCGCCCCAGATCGCATGGCCGGGGTAGGCGGTCAGCAGGGTTTCGATGATGGCTTCCTCGCTCGCGTGGTCCACCTCGGTCACGAAGTCGTTGACCTGCTTCTGCGAGACCCGCACGGATTCAACGTCCAGGGCAGCGCGGTTGATGATGGCGCCAGCGGCGCGTGCGGCCTTGATGGCCACGTTGAGCATGGGGTGCAGGGTGGACGACATGAGTTGTTGGAGGAGCGTGACGGCGGCTGGGCCGGGAGGGCTTGGCGATGCAAGCCTGTGAGGGGCGGTATTTTACTGCTTGTGTCTTTTGCGTGCTGGGGTTTGGTGCTTGACCTGGGTGCTTGGGCTGCTGGTACGCACAAGCCGTGGCCCTGGGACCGGGGCGCTTATACGGGAGCGGTCTGCTGCGCAGACTGCGCATCGTCAGGGGCATGAACGCCTGTCCGGCATAACTCGCTGCGCGCCTGCGGCGCTACGCTCAGACAGGATGCCGGAAGTCAGATCAACGATGCGCCGCTCACTGCGTGTAGCGGCGCTGCGGCGTTCATGTCCCTGACGATGCCGCCCCCGAAATCGCGTCCCGGCCCCAGGACCACGGCTTGTGCTCAGCAAGAATGTGGACGCGCAAAGGGGGCAAGCTGAGACGGTGCCTGCGCCGCCAAGCCCGGCTCCCGCGACAACCACCCGTGCTGAATCGCCTGTTCCATGCATGGCAGGCCAGCGACAATCAGCGCCATGACAGCATCTTTTCGCACCAGATTCATCCTCATCGAGCCCAGCCACGCGGGCAATGTGGGCGCGGCCGCCCGGGCCATCAAGACCATGGGATTCGAAGAGTTGGTGCTGGTGCGCCCGCGCTGGGCCAATGTGCTGCGGCGCCAGGAAACCATTGAGCGCGCCAGCGGTGCCAACGACGTGCTGGACCGCGCCCGCATCGTCGAGACCCTGGACGAGGCCCTGGACGGCATGACGCACCTCTGCGCCACGGCCATGACGCCGCGCGACTTCGGTCCGCCCACGCGCGCGCCGAGGGAGCATTTCGCGCAGTTCGTCGCAGCGGCGTCCCTGGATGAAAGCCAGGGCATCGCCTTCCTTTTCGGTTCGGAACGCTACGGCATGAAGAACGAGGATGTCTACCGGGCCCATGTCTGCCTGAGTATCCCGACCCATCCACAGTTCGGCTCGCTCAACCTCGCGGCCGCGCTGCAGGTGATTGCCTATGAATGGCGGCAGGCCCTCTCGGCCAAGTTTGGGGGTTTCGCGGTCACGCCCGCCACCGCGCCGCCCGTGCTGGCCGACGCGCCGCAGGTGGCTGGCCTGTTGTCCCATCTGGAACAAGCCCTGGTGGCCGTGGATTTTCTCGATCCGGCCGCACCCAAGAAGCTGATGCCACGCCTGAACGCCTTGTTCAACCGTGCGCAACTGACCCAGGAGGAAGTCCATATTCTCAGAGGTGTCGCCAAGGCCATGCTCGAAACCGCTGCCCGGGCCAAGGGATAATTCCTCCCCCGCATAAGCAAAGAAGAATTCCTCATGTTTGCCCGCCTGCGTTCCGACATCCAGTGCATCCTCGAGCGTGACCCTGCCGCGCGCAGTGCCTGGGAGGTGCTGACCTGCTACCCCGGCCTGCATGCGCTGATGTTCCACCGCTGGGCGCATGCGTGCTGGACGCATGGTTTCAAGTGGCTAGGACGTTTCATCTCGCACTGCAGCCGCTGGCTCACGGGCATCGAGATCCATCCTGGCGCGAAGATCGGTGAGCGTGTGTTCATCGACCACGGCATGGGCGTGGTGATCGGCGAGATGGCCGAAATCGGCGACAACTGCACCATCTACCAGGGCGTGACCCTGGGCGGCACCTCGCTGATCAAGGGCGCGAAGCGCCATCCGACCCTGGAGGCCGGCGTGATCGTCGGCGCCAACGCCTGTGTGTTGGGCGGATTCACCGTTGGCGCGGGCGCACGCATCGGTTCGCTCGCCGTGGTGACCAAACCCGTGCCCGCGGGCGCCACGGCCGTGGGCAATCCCGCGCGCATCATCGAGGCGCAGGCAGACTCCCGGCGGGAGGAGGCGGCATCGAAGATGGGTTTCTCCGCCTATGGCGTGACCCAGAGCGACGACCCCTTGTCTCAGGCCCTGCGGGGCCTGATCGACAACGCGGCCGGGCAGGACCATCAGATCGCACTGCTGTGGCAGGCGATCGAGAAAGTCTCTGCCGGGCAAAAATCTCGGGATTGCGTGCCCGAGGACGCTGCGCGTGAGGAGTGCTTCGAGCGCGAGAAGCTGAGTCAGTTGGTCGGCAAGTAAGACCGAGATGTGCCCGCCGTAGCGTGCAAACGCTGTTGGCGGAGCCCGAGGGCGCGGGGTGACTGCTCCGCGGCTGTCCTCCTTCAAAGACCTCCCGGTCTTTGAATTCCCCCTTTATGCCGCTGCGCAGTCACCCCGCGCCCTCGGGCGGCGGCGTTCCAGCGCACGCCTGTTCCGACTCCCATTTCCGCACACTTGGTGATCCAACTATGCTGGCGGGAGCCTGAGTGCTTGGGGTAAAGGCGGAGCGAAGTAAAGGAGGAGCCCAAGCGCAGCTTGGGCGGGGGACATGAGCGCAGTCTTTGCCCCAAGTGCTCAGGCGATGAGGCTGCGGTGGCGTCGAGTTGACTTCTGCCTCAACCCCTGCGCGACAACCGGCCCGCCAGCACATTCAGCGCCAGCCCGCCGATGACCAATGCAGTCGCCGCGAGTTTCCAGCTCTGCAGTTCCTCACCCAGCAGCAGGCTGGACGCACCCATGCCGAAAATGGGAATCATCAGGGCCATGGGCGTGATGGTGACGGCCGGGTGGCGCGCCAGCAACCAGCCCCAAGCGCCGAAGCCAAACAGGGTGTTGCCCGCAGCCTGCCACAGCACGGCCCCCCAAGCGGCCAGGCTGATGTGGGGCAGTGTGGCTGCCAGCTGAGCGGGGCCTTCAAACCACAGAGTGCAGAGCAGTAGAGGGGGCAGGGCGAAGAGGCTGCTCCAAACCATGAAGCCCAGCATGTCCACCTTGCCGATGCTGCGCGAGATCAAGTTGGCGCATGCCCACGACAGGGCCCCGCCAAGGGCGAGGGTCAGGCCCAGGGGCGTCACGTCCGCATGGCTCTGGTCGAAACTCTGCCAGCCGATCAGCATGAAACCGAGGGTCGCGATGGCCAGGGCCGCCAGCTGGGGCAAGGCCATGCGTTCGTGCTGAACCACGGCCACCAAGAGCAGCGTCATGAACACCTGCGACTGCATCAGCAGGGAAGCCAAGCCTGGCGAGATGTCTTGCCGCATGGCCAGGAAGAGCAAAGCGAATTGCAGGCCCATGAACAGGCCGTAGCCGATCAGGTGCCGCCAAGCCACGGCGGGGCGTCGCACGAAGAGCAGCAGTGGCAGGGAGCTGAGCGCGAAACGCAGTGTCGCGAACAGCAGCGGGGGCATCTCACCCAGCCCGACCTTGATGACAACGAAATTGGTGCCCCAGACCGCGACCACGGCGAGGGCAAGCAGAAGATGGGATAGCGGCAAGTTCAGGCAGGCGTTGGGACGCGGGTGGCGCGGGCCAGCGTCCCGGCCCGTTGCTTCAGTTCAGCACCGATTGTGCCACCCAGGCATAGAGCGGAATGCCCAGCAGGATGTTGAGCGGAAAAGTCACGCCGAGGGACATGCCGAAGTACAGCGCGGGCTGGGCTTCGGGGATGGCGTGCCGCAAGGCCGCGGGCACGGCGATGTAGGACGCGCTGGCCGCGAGCACCATCAGCAGGATGGCGTCACCGGTCGGCACGTTCAGCACCCGGGCCAGCAACAGCGCCAAGCCTGCGTGCGTCAGCGGGGCCAATACCGCGTAGGTCAAGAGCCAGGGTGACTGGCGCGGCAGTTGCCCCAGGTTGCGCGCCGTCAGCAAGCCCATGTCGAGCAGGAAAAAGGCCAGCATGCCCTTGAACAGATCGCCCGAGAAAGGTTGCATCGCCACCTGGCCGCTCTCACCGGTGAGCATGCCGATCACCATGGCGCCGAGCAGCAGCAACTGGGCGCCATCGGTCAGTGATTCACGCAGCATGGGGCCGATGCCCACACCCACGTTGGCCGGTGCGGTGGTCGGGGTCAATGTGGCGCCGACTTGCCGCCTGTGGGCGTTGGCCAACAGCACCGCCAGCACGATGGCCGGCGACTCCATCAGCGCCATCGCGGCGGCCATGTAGCCGCCATAGGCGATCTGCTGGTTGTCGAGAAATTGGGTCGCGGTGACGAAGGTGACCGCGCTGACCGAACCGTAGGTGGCCGCCAGCGCAGCGGCGTCAAAGGGCGAAACCAGCCTGCGCAGCAGGCGATAGCCCAGCAGCGGCACGGTGATGGCCAACAGCAGGGCGCAGCCCAGGCTGATGGCGACTTCGGTCGTCAGGCCCGAGCGCGACAGCGCGAAACCGCCCTTGAGGCCCAGGGCCATCAGCAGGTAGAGCGAGAGAAACCGCGAGATGGGCGCGGGGATCTCGAGGTTGGATTTCAGGGTGCCGGCCAGCATGCCGAACAGGAAGAAGAGGATGGCGGGGTCAAGCAGGTTCTGCATCGGGCACTCCAGATCGGCCGATGATGCGTTGGGTCACGCTGAAAGTAAAATCGATATTTAAGATGATCTGCATAGAGTTTCATCTATGAATGTGACGTTCCGCCAATTGCGGCTTTTTCTCGCTCTGGCCGAGACCGGCAGCGTCAGCGGCGCGGCGCGCGCCATGCATGTGACCCAGCCCACGGTCTCGATGCAGTTGCGCGAGATCAGCGAAGCGGTGGGCCTGCCGCTTTACGAAGTGGTCGCGCGTCGTGTGCATCTGACCCAGGCAGGCTTGGAGCTGGCGCGCACGGCGCGTCGCATGGCCAGCGAGTGGGACGTCTTCGGTCAGACCATCGACGGCTTCAAGGGCTTGACGCGCGGCCGGCTCAAGGTCGCGGTGGTCAGCACCGCCAAATACTTTGTTCCGCGCCTGCTCGGGCATTTCTGCAGCCGTCATCCCGAGGTGGAGGTCGCGCTGGAAGTGCTGAACCGCGATGGGGTCGTGGGGCGCTTGCGCGAGAACCTGGACGATCTCTACATCATGTCCCGGCCGCCCGTTGAACTCGATCTAGAGGATCAGGTGTTCTTGCCCAATCCCCTGGTGTTGATCGCCAGCACGGCCCATCCGCTCGCGCGCAAGCCGGGGTTGCAGTTGCAGGATTTGCGTGGCACCCGCTTCATCCTGCGCGAACAAGGCTCGGGCACCCGACTGGCCACCGACGCGCATTTCCGCAAGCAGCGTTACGCACCCGAGCTGCGGATGGAACTGGGCAGCAACGAGGCCGTTCGGGAAGCCGTGGCCGGGGGGCTGGGTCTGGCGGTGATCTCGGTGCATGCGCTGGCGCCCCGCCCCCTCACGCAGGGCGTGGCCGTGCTGGATGTGGCGGGGTTTCCCATCGCCTCACAGTGGCACATCGTCTACCCCAAGGGCAAGCGCCTGTCGCCCATCGCGGAGGTGTTTCGCCAGCAACTGTTGGCCCAGGCCGGGCAACTGGCACCGCAGGGGCAGACCTCGCGCTGAAGGCTACGTCGGGTCGGATCGAGGCGGGCAGGGCCGATGCACCCGCGCTCAGACCGCAGGGCGGATCGCCGATTTGGGCCGGAAGGATTTGCAGACTTCGTCCCGGGTTTCCAGGTACGGCCCACCGATCAGGTCCACGCAGTAGGGCACGGCGGCGAAGATGCCGGGCACGATCGACTTGCCGTCGGCATCTCTCACGCCTTCCAGCGTTTCCTGGATGGCCTTCGGTTGACCGGGCAGGTTAATGATCAGGCTGCTGCCCCGGATCACGGCAATCTGACGCGACAGGATGGCCGTGGGCACGAAGTGCAGGCTGATCTGGCGCATCTGCTCGCCAAAGCCCGGCAAGGTCTTGTCGGCCACGGCCAGCGTGGCCTCGGGTGTGACGTCTCGCAGCGCGGGGCCGGTCCCACCGGTGGTGAGGACCAGCGAACAACCAGCATCCACCAGCTCGATCAAGGCCGCGCTGATCTGTGCTGCTTCGTCGGGGATGAGGCGTGACTTGAAGGTGATCGGGTTCTTCAGCGCGCGCGCGAGCCAGTCGCGCAGGGCAGGCAGGCCCTGGTCTTCGTAGACGCCGCTGGAGGCGCGGTCGCTGATGGAGACGATGCCGATCCGCACGGCGTCGGCGCTGCTGGCCTGTGCGTTGGAGGCAGCCTCATTCATCGTCGCGGGCCTCATCCATCGCGGGATTGGTATCGTCCACCGCGCCGGCCAGCTGCGTGCGCAGCAGCTGGAACAGCTCGCGGTAGGCCCGACCCTGGCGTGGGGCCTTGCCCTGCGAGATCGCTGCCTGATCCGCGGGCACGGCGTCCTTGCGGGCCTGGCGCACCAGGGCACGCAACTGCTGGCTGTCGGTGCCTGGGAAATCGCTCATCCAGCGCGCCACCGCAGCGTCGTCGGCGATCAGCTGTTCACGCCATTGCTCGGCGGTGTGCAGGAGGGCGGTTTCCTGGGCGGAGGGCAGGTGCTGTTCGGCCAGCGCGGCGCGCGCGGCTTCGAGCGTCTCGGGCGGCAGCTGGCGCATCAGCTTGCCAACGAATTGGCCCTGGCGGCGGCGGCCCTCGAAATTCGTGATGCGCTGCAACTCGGTCAGTGCATCCAGCAGCTTGTCGGGCAGGTCCAGCCGGTTCAAGAGGTCGGTGCGCAGCGTAGGCAGGGCCTCGCCGAGTTTCTGCAGCTCCGTGCTCTCACGCTTCAGGTCGGTTCTGCTGACGTCGACATCGCCCTTGAGTTCGCGCTTGAGTTCCAGGTCCAGCTCGCTGCCTTCCGCGACGAACTGGCCTTTGACGTAATAACCTTTGGTGGGCTTGCGGGACATAGCCCGGAATCATAGCCTTGCCCAAGTCGCTGCCCCAGACCCTGGCCCCAGCCGCTCCCCTGCCGAGCGACGCCCATCGGAACCGGGCGGTGGGCGCGGGTCGGATGCTTGACGAATTCTGGGTTTTTATTTAACCTATTGGTAAATTATCTGATGGGTTAAATAAACAAGGGGACATGCCCATGCCCGATGGACTCAGCCAGACCTTCGCCGCGCTCGCCGACCCGACGCGCCGGGCCATCCTGGCCCAGCTCGCGCACGGTGACGCGAACGTCTCCGACCTCGCGCAGCCCTTCATGCATGACATGAGCCTGCCGGCCGTGACCAAGCACCTCAAGGTGCTGGAGCGTGCTGGTCTGGTGCGCAAGACCCGCGCCGCGCAGTGGCGCACCTGCTCCCTGAATCCACGTCCCTTGAAGGAGGCCACGGACTGGATCGAGGAATCCCGTCGCATGTGGGAGGCCAGCCTGGACCGTCTGGGCGATTACCTGAACGAACTGCAGGCCTCGCAAGCGCAGGCGATGGAATCTGACAGCCCGACGCCTGCCACTGCGCAAACTCCCAAATCAAAACCCAAACCCAGCCCCAAAGCCAACGCCAAAGGAAAACGCCATGCCGGCAAAACCGAATGAAATCCGCATCGTCCGTGTTTACGACGCGCCCGTGAAACTGGTCTGGGAGGTCTGGACCGACCCAAAGCATGTGGCGCAATGGTGGGGACCACGCGGCTTCACGCTGACCACGCACAACAAGGACTTCCGTGTGGGGGGGCATTGGCGTTACACCATGCACGGCCCGGATGGCAAGGATTGGCCGAACTACACGCGCTACCTTGAAATCGAACCTTTCGCGAAGATGGTTTACGACCACGGCGCGAGCGATGAAAACGCACCTGCGCTGTTTCGCGTCACGGTCACCTTCGCCGAGAGGGAGGGCAAGACGCGGATGGAAATTACGATGGCGCTGGCCACGGCGGAGGCCGCGGAACAGACACGCCGATTCATCAAGCAGGCGGGTGGCAACTCGACCTGGGATCGGCTGGCCGAGTACTTGGCCGAACATCCCGGCGATGGGCAGGCTGGCCGCGGCAAGCGGGCCTTTTTCATTCATCGCTCGTTCAACGCACCCATCGCTCGCGTCTTCGAGATGTGGAGCAATCCTGAGTACCTTGCGAAGTGGATGGCACCGAAGGGCGCGAGCATGACAATGCGCGGTGAAATCGCGCCGGGCAAGAGCCTGCATTCGACCATGAAGGGTGAACACGGGACCCTGCATGGGCGCGCCACCTACCGCGAGGTCTCGCCCCCGATCATGTCCGAGGTCCATGCAGAGCAAGCACGCATCGTCTACGAGCAGCAATTCACCGATGAACAGGGCCAGATCGCCCGGCATCCCATGGCACCGACCTGGCCCGAAACCCTGCTCACGACGGTGAGCTTCTCGGAAGAATGGTCGAACGAGACCCGCGTGACGATCGAATGGGAACCTCTGGCGGCGAGCGAGCGAGAAATCCAGACCTTCGTCGACGCGCGTTCCGGCATGACCGGGGGCTGGACCACCTCGCTGGACCAGCTTGAAGAGGCCCTGCTCGCCTGAAGGGGGCATGCGGCGCTCCGCGGTGGTGGCGGATGGGGCAAGTATCATTGCCCGCCATGAATTCGACGACCACACCGCAAAGCGGCTTCAGCTACAGCCGCGCCACCTTCGAGGGCCTGGTGGACCAGGCCCTGGACCACGCCCGCAAACTCGGCGCCAGCGCTGCGGGCGCCGAAGTGTCCGAGGGCTGCGGCCTCTCGGTCTCGGTGCGCCAGGGCGAACTGGAAAACGTCGAGCGCAACCGCGACAAGTCCCTGGGCGTCACGGTCTACCTTGGCCAGCGGCGCGGCAATGCCAGCACTTCTGATTTTTCCCCCGCCGCCATCGCACAGACGGTGCAGGCGGCCTACGACATTGCCCGCTTCACGGCGGAAGACCCAGCTGCCGGTCTGCCTGATGCGGATGACGTGGTGGGTCTGGCGGAGGCCGGGCGTGACCTGGATCTCTTCCACCCCTGGGCCATCAACAGCGAGCAGGCCGCCGACATCGCCCGCGCCACCGAGGCGGCTGCGTTCAAGACCGACAAGCGCATCACCAACAGCGAAGGCGCGTCGGTGTCGGCGCAGCAATCCCATTTCTTCAGTGCCCATCGGTTCATGGACGGTGGCGCACCGGGGTTTCGCGGCGGCTACGCCAGTTCACGCCACACCATCTCGGTGTCACCCATCGCCGGTCGCGGCGATGGCATGCAGCGTGACTACTGGTACAGCTCGCAGCGCCACCCCGATGAACTGGCCGCGCCCGAAGCCATCGGTCGTTATGCCGCCGAGCGCGCGCTCAGCCGCCTCAAGGCGCGCAAGATCAGCACGCGCGAAGTGCCGGTGCTGTTTGAGTCGCCGCTGGCCGCCGGTTTGCTGGGCGCGTTGGTGCAAGCCCTGTCCGGCGGCGCGCTGTACCGCAAGAGCAGCTTCCTGCTCGATTCCCTGGGCCGGCAGGTGCTGCCCGCGCACATTGATTTGCTGGAAGACCCGTTTCTGCCGCGTGGCAAGGGCAGCTCGCCCTTCGACGAGGAAGGCGTGCGCGTCAAGGCCCGCAAGGTCATCGAGGCGGGGCACGTGCAAGGCTACTTTCTCAGCAGCTACTCCGCCCGCAAGCTGGGCATGAAGACCACGGGCAACGCGGGCGGCTCGCATAACCTTGTGCTGACTTCGCGCCTCACGCAGCCCGGTGATGACCTGGACGCCATGTTGCAAAAGCTGGGCACCGGGCTGTTCGTGACCGAGCTCATGGGCCAGGGTGTGAACTATGTCACGGGCGACTACTCGCGCGGCGCCAGTGGCTACTGGGTGGAAAAGGGCCGCATCGCCTACCCGGTGGAAGAAATCACCATCGCCGGCAACATGAAGGACATGCTGCTCGGCATCCAGGCCGTGGGCGCCGACGCCTACAACTACGGTGCCAAGACCGTGGGCTCCATCCTGCTGAACCGCATGAAGGTGGCGGGGAGCTGAAGACCGAGCATGGCGTCGCTGGTTCTTGCCCAAAAGACAGCCTGGCGCCGGCATCGGGATCATCTTTTCGCGTGCCGATCGCTGCGCTGCGCGTGCGGTCTGCTGGCGACGGTCATGCTACCGGGCTGCGTCTTCTTTCCTCGAACAACGCCCTCCTACACGGGCGATTGTCAGATCGTCGAACAGAGATTGACGCTGGACTCCGTGCCAGTGAGACTCGGCTCTGGAGGCTGTTCGGGTGAAGCGTGCTTGCTTGTTCTGGCCGTGTATGGGGGCGTCACGGCGGGCACTGCAGTGATTTCTGGCAGTGTCGTCTTGATCGGGAACACCCTGTACTGGCTGGAAAAGAAAGGGCGATGCAGCATGCCCGTCGTCGCGCGGGCAACGTCCGAGTTCCTGCGCGATCCCTCCTCATGGCGGGAGTCGCCTGAGGCGGCGCCATCGGCCGCTGAACCACTTCCAGTCGCTGGAGAATGAGCCCGGGTTGGCACTTCGCATGCTGATCTGAGCAGGGCAAACCCGCGCAGCCGGATCAAACTCAGCTGCTTCCCGAACGTTGTCGGGCACGGTGCACACAAAGATGCACCCCATTTTCCGCAGATTGAAATTGTGCGAACATGGCTTCACATGTCGCGCGGCTTGACCTGGCTCGGCACTGTGGGCTGAATACTTGGCTTCATTGCGGTCCGTCAGGAACGAGAACCGGGCACGCAAGAACACGGCGTTCCTGTTCACGGGATCGTTGGCAGGCTGACCGGTGTTGGCCTCCCGATGGCGAGACTGGGCAACTGGACGACGTGCAAGGGGGTGACATGCAGAAGATATCTGGGCCTTTGCTCTGGTCCTGCGCTGTTTTTGCGACGGGCTGCATCGCCGCAGCATTGACCTGGTTTGCCCTGAGCGCCGCGCAGGAGGCTGAAACGGCATCCCGTTTCGACACCATGGCACTAAGGGTCGTCAATCAACTGGAGCAGCGACTGACGCTCTATCAGTATGGCCTGCGGGGGACGCGCGGCGCGGTGCTTGCAGCAGGTGTCAATCAAATATCCCGCGCCTCTTTCATTCGTTACAGCCAGTCGCGGGACATCGCCCGCGAGTTCCCGGGTTCGCACGGTTTCGGCTTCATACGCCGGGTGTCACGCGCAGACGAGGCGGCGTTCCTGCGTCAGGCGAGGATCGAGCATGGCCCGGCCTTCCAGATCAAGGAGTTCGCGGCTCACGCGCATGAGCGCCTCGTGATCCAGTACATCGAACCCCTGGCGCAGAACCTGCCTTCCCTGGGGCTGGACATTGCTTCGGAAAGCCTTCGCCGTCGCGCCGCGCTGGAGGCTCTGCGCGAGAACCGCGCGACGCTCTCCCAGCCCATCACGCTGGTGCAGGCGGCAGGCAGGCAGGATCAGGGTTTTCTGTTCTTCCTGCCGGTGTATGCCGACGACGTTCGCACGGCCACGCCGGACGAGCGTTCGCGCTCGGCCGTGGGTCTGGCCTACACCCCTTTGGTGATCGGCGAAGTCCTGTATCAAATGGATTTGCCGTGGCCGCAGTTCACGCTCAATCTCTACGACGCCGAGGAACAGGGAAGCGCCAGGCGCTTTTTCACCTCCTCCATCGTGGACGTGCCCGCAACCCAAGGTCTGACCCAGACCATCGCCCTGGGTTTGTATGGCCGCCAATGGTTGGTGGAGGTCAGCGCGACCCCGGCGTTCATCGAGGCCATGCAACTCCAGGCTCCGCGCCAGGTGGCGGCGCTGATTGTCCTTGCGTCCGCCCTCATCGCGGCGCTGCTGCATGTCTCGCTCGTGAATGGCCAGCGGCGCAGAAAGGCATGGATCGAGGACGCCAGGCTGGCTGCGATCCTGGATGGCGCGAGCGACGCCATCATCGGCAAGGACCTGCAGGGCCGCGTCACCAGCTGGAACCGCGCGGCGGCGCAGATTTTTGGTTATGCCGCCTCGGAAGCGGTGGGCCAAAAATTGGCTGACCTCATCATTCCGGCGCAAAAGCATGCCGAAGATGCGTCGATCTTGGCGCGCATCCAACGTGGAGAAACGGTGGCGTCCCTGGTCACCCAGCGCCTGAGGCGTGATGGAACCCTGGTCGACGTCATGCTCACGGCGTCTCCGGTTCGCGACGCAAATGGACGGGTGGTGGGATCAGCCTCCACCCTCCACGACATGACGGATGAGCTGAACGCACGCGAGAGCATTCTCGAGCTCAATGCCACGCTGGAAGCGCAGGTCCGCGAGAGAACCTCCCGCCTGGCCGCGAGCGAGCGCTTTCTGCATTCCCTGATTGATGCCTTGCCAGGACTGGTCTCCTACTGGGACACCGATCTCCGGTGTCGATATTCCAACCGCACCTATCAAGCCTGGTTTGGCCGTTCCCCGGAGGAAATGAATGGGATCTCACGCCAGGAACTCTTGGGTGAAGAACTCTTCCGTTTGAACGAGCCCTACATTCAAGGGGCGCTGCGGGGAGAGCCTCAGGTCATGGAGCGCGCCGTCACCCTGCCGGATGGCAGGACGATACACACCCTGGCCAACTTCCTTCCGGTGTTCGAGGAGGGCGTGGTGTGCGGTTACATCGTGGTTTCGACGGATGTCACCGTGCTCAAGCAGGCGGAGGAGGCCTTGATCAAGGCCAAGCAGAAGGCCGAGGACGCGACCCAGGCCAAGAGTGACTTCCTGGCCAATATGAGTCACGAAATCCGCACGCCGATGAACGCCATCCTCGGGCTGTGTTATTTGCTGGAACAACAAGCGCTGGCGCCCGCCTCCCGGGAGATGGTCCAGAAAATCCACGGCGCCGGACGCACCTTGCTGACCATCATCAACGACGTGCTCGATTTTTCCAAGATCGAAGCCCATCACATGGTCATCGAGCAGGTGCCCTTCCGCCTCGCCGACGTCCTGGACCACCTGGCCGGCATCATGTCTGCCTCGCTCGGCAACAAGCCCGTGGAACTGATCGTCGGCCCTGCGCCCGAGGGCGGAAACTTCTTGATGGGCGACCGCTTGCGCCTGGGTCAGGTGCTGGTCAATCTCGCGAGCAACGCGATCAAGTTCACCGCGCATGGCGAAGTCGAGGTTCGCGTGGACCGCCTGCCCGACGCGGGCGATGGGCGCATCCTGCTGCGCTTCAGCGTCCGCGACACCGGCATCGGCATCCCGTCCGACAAGTTGGAGATGATTTTCCATGCCTTCAGCCAGGCTGATACCTCCACCACGCGCAGTTTCGGTGGGACCGGCTTGGGGCTGGCGATCAGCCGGCATCTGGTGGCGCTCATGGGGGGGCGGCTGCAGGTCCACAGTGTCCCGGAGCAAGGCAGCGAGTTCCATTTCGAGTTGTCCTTCGAACCCAGCAACCCGGTGGACAGCGCCTTGCCGGACATGACACATTTGCGCGTGCTGGTCGCGGACGACCACGAGGCCACTCGCAAAGTGCTGGTCGATATCGCGCACAGTCTGGGCTGGCATGCAGATGCCGTGGCCACCGGCACCGAGGCCGTGAACCGGGTCACCCAGGCGTCGGTGCAGGCGTACGACTTGTTGTTGCTGGATTGGCATATGCCCGGCATGGACGGTCTGGACGCTGCCGCGCAAATTCGGGAGCTGAGCCAGCGCGACAGCGCACCCATCATCATCATGGTCACCGCCTACGAGCGGGAGCGCCTGTCTGGGCAGGCGGGGGTGCAAGCCACCGACGCCATCATCTGCAAGCCCATCACCAGTTCGGGCCTTTACAACGCCGTGCTGGAGGCCAGACGCCATCGCGGCGAACTGCAGGCGGAAGTGTCCCGGACGAGGGCCATGCAGCGCTTGCGGAACCTGCGCGTGCTGGTCGTCGACGACAGCGAGATCAACCGTGATGTCGCGCGCAGCATCCTGGCCGGGGAGGGCGCCGTGGTCGCTTCGGCGCAGGACGGCCAAACGGCTCTGACGATGCTGCGACAGCAGCCCGATGCCTACGACATCGTGCTGATGGACATGCAGATGCCGGTCATGGACGGGTATGTCACGACCCGGCACATGCGCAGCATCGATGCGTTGGCCCGCCTGCCCGTCATCGCATTGACCGCAGGGGCGTTTTCGACGCAGCGCGTGTCGGCGCTGGAGGCCGGGGTGGATGAGTTTGTCGCCAAGCCCTTCGAGGTGGATCAGCTGGTGCAGGTGATCCTGGACCTGGTGCGACGATCCCGCGTCCGAACGGGTCCAAGTCGGCGCGAGGACGAACCCGTGCCAGCACTCTTGCCCCAGTTGCCCCGCCAGGACACCACCGCCCAGCCGCAGGTCCTGAACGTTCAGCGTGTCCTGCGCGTCTGGGGGGAGCCTGCCAACCTGGCCAACTACCTGCGCAGGTTCGCCGCCAGCCACCAAAACACGGCCCACCAACTCGCGCAGTTGCCCCCCGAAGCGGCCGCCGCCTTGGCGCATCAGGTCAAGGGGGCGGCGGCACAGCTCGGCCTGGAGCAAGTGGCGGACCTGGCGGGACGTCTGGAACCGCTGCTGCGTAGGGGCGAGGACGCGCAAGACCTGCTCGGTGCCTTGCCAATCGCGATGGAAGCGGCGTTCCAGGCGATCGCGAATTACAGCGCCCAAAGCTCTGAGGGCATGGACATGGGCGTGGCCTCGGCGACCGGGTCTGAGCCCTCGGGCAGCGCGCTGAGTTCCAGTGCCTGGGCGGGGGACTTGGCATCGGGCTTGGCGCAATTGCGCGAGGCCTTGCGCTGCGACGATCCGGCCTTGGTCGAACCCCTGCTGGACGCGCTGTCGGCGCGGATACCCGCGCACCACCTGAGCGCCTTGCGCTCGGCGATCGCGGCCTACGACTTTCGCGGTGCCGAGGGGCTGGTCCGAGCGCTGGATGTCGGTGTGAACATTGAAAAGGAGCTAGAGCCATGAAGTTCGGACCCATACTCGCCGTCGACGATGAGCCTCTGAATCTCGATGCCCTTCGCCATGTGCTGAGCCATGACCACCGCCTGGTGTACGCCCGCAATGGCCGCGAAGCCCTGGCTGCCGCGGCCGCGCACCAGCCTTCGCTGATCCTGCTCGACATCCAAATGCCAGACATGGACGGTTACAGCGTTTGCCTGGCCCTGAAGCGTGATCCCGCGACGGCCCATATTCCGGTCATCTTCGTCACCGGCATGGGCGAAGTCTGGGACGAGGCCAAGGGGTTTGAATGCGGCGCCGTTGATTACATCGTCAAACCCATCGCGCCGTCCACGACACGGGCTCGCGTCAGGACCCACCTTTCGCTCGTGCATGCCAGTCAGCTGGAGCAGAGCTACCACGACGCCATTTCCATGCTCGGCAAGGCGGGGCACTACAACGACAACGATACCGGGGTTCACATTTGGCGCATGGCCTCGTATGCCCGCGAACTGGCGTCCGCTGTCGGGTGGGGCGCCGAGGCCTGCCGTGATCTTGAGCTCGCCGCGCCCATGCACGACACTGGAAAGATCGGCATCCCAGGTGCGATCCTGCGCAAACCGGGCAAGCTGGACGCGAACGAGTGGGAGGTGATGAAAGCCCACACGCGCATCGGTTACGACATCCTGCGCATGGGGCATTCACCGGTGTTCGAGCTGGCTGCGGAGGTGGCTTTGCGCCACCACGAAAAATGGGACGGCAGCGGGTATCCCGACGGCCTGTCCGGCGAGAGAATTCCAGAGTCCGCCCGCATTGTGGCCATTGCCGACGTGTTTGACGCCTTGATGGTCAGACGGCCGTACAAGGAACCCTGGCCGCTGGCGGATGTCGTGGCGCATTTGCGCGAGGAGGCGGGGACGCATTTTGACCCGCGCCTGATCGAGAATTTCCTCGCCATCCTTCCCAGAATCATGAGTTTGAAGGAAAGCTGGGACGCCTTTGAAGTCACCCATGGCGTCGCCCAATTGGCATGACGTCCTTTCCTTGAGGGCTGTGGGTGCGGGGGATGCACCGAGCCAGTGCGCTGGGGCCAGGTTTCCTGCGTTTTTGCTTGGCATGGAGCTTGCGTGTCTGACGCACGGGAGCAGCCTCAGCGCTGCATCACCTCAATGGCTGGCTAGGGTTCCGGTCCACATGTGAAGCATGCGGATGTCTGGTCCGAGAGCTGGCGACCTCGGTTCGAGGTTACACGGCGGGACAAAAGCCCGGGAGAGAAGCAAGGCCACAGTGCCGTGCTGCTCCCGCGCCGTGCTCTTTTGTCCATTCAACGCCACCTCTTACCGGAGTGCCATCATGAACCTGCGTCGTCTACTCGGTGTTTCCGTGCTCGGTTTCGCCGCCTTGCTGGGCCTGTCCACCCAAGCCGCGCCCAAGAAAACCTTCGATGTCTGCTGGACCATCTACGCGGGCTGGATGCCCTGGGACTATGCCCAGGCTTCGGGCATTGTGAGCAAGTGGGCCAAGAAATACGGCATCGAGATCAAGGTCACCCAGCTCAACGACTACGTCGAGTCCATCAACCAGTACACCGCCGGCAAGTTCGATGGCTGCACCATGACGAACATGGACGCGCTGACGATTCCCGCTGCGGGCGGTGTGGACAGCACGGCCCTGATCGTGGGCGACTATTCCAGTGGCAACGACGGCATCGTGCTCAAGGGCGCGGGCAAGACGGTCAAGGACCTCAAGGGTCTGGACGTGAACCTGGTCGAGCTGTCCGTCTCGCACTACCTGCTGGCGCGCGGGCTGCAGAGCGCGGGCCTGTCCGAGAAGGACGTGAAGGTGGTCAACACGTCTGATGCCGACATCGTGGCCGCTTTCGCCACCTCGAAGGTCAAGGCCGCCGTGGCCTGGAACCCGCAGCTCTCCGAAATCAAGGCCGCGCCCGCCACGTCCCTGGTGTTTGACTCCAGCAAGATCCCCGGTGAAATCCTGGACCTGATGGTCGTCAACACCCAGACGCTCAAGGACAACCCCGCCTTCGGCAAGGCGTTGACCGGAGCCTGGTACGAGGTGATGGCGCTGATGAAGGCCAAGAACGCGGCCGCGCTCACGCACATGGCCAAGGCCTCGGGCACGGACCTGCCGGGCTACGAGGCGCAGCTCAAGACCACGGCCATGTACTACACAGCCGCCGACGCGACGAGGTTCACCACCAGCGCCGAATTGCCCGCCATCATGAAGCGCGTCTCCTTGTTCTCCTTCGAGAAAGGCCTGCTGGGCGAGGGCGCCAAGAGCGCGGACGCGATCGGTGTCGCTTTCCCGGGCGGCAAGGTCAACGGCAACGCCAAGAACGTGAAGCTGCGCTTCGACGCGACCTACATGCAGCTGGCCGCCGAGGGCAAGCTCTGAGCTTCGGATGCTTCCGGCCGCTGACCGCGGTCGGGCCAACCCGCCGGATGCAACTCCGGCGGCTCCCCGCACACGCCTGACGAAAGGTGCCCATGCGCTTCATCAATCGCCAACCTGGCCGGGGTGGTCGCTGGCTGCTCGCGCTGCTGCCGCTGATTCTGCTGGTGTTGGTCTATGGCATCGGCTCGGCGGCGCGCCTGGCCGACAACCCGGATGACAAGCTGCTGCCGGGCGCCTCCCAGATGGCGGACGCCGTGAAACGCATGGCCTTCGAAGAAGACAAACGCACGGGCAGCTATCTGCTGTGGAGTGACACGGCGGCCAGTCTGGTGCGCCTGGGCTTGGGTCTGGGGCTGGCCGCGCTTGCGGGTCTGGTGTTCGGCGTCGCGGCAGGGGTGTTCCCCCTGCTGCGCGCGCCCCTGTCGCCGATGATGACCGTGGTCTCCATGGTGCCGCCGCTGGCGGTGCTGCCCATCCTGTTCATCGTCTTCGGCTTGGACGAGCTGTCCAAGGTCATGCTCATCGTGATCGGCGTCGCGCCCATCCTCGCGCGTGACCTGGAACAGCGTGCGCGCGACATCCCGCAGGAGCTGTTCGTGAAGGCCCAGACCCTGGGCGCCAACAGTTGGACGCTGGTCTTGCGCGTGGTGCTGCCACAGCTGCTGTCGCGCCTGCTGGTCTCGCTGCGGCTGATGCTGGGTTCGGCTTGGCTGTTCCTGATTTCGGCCGAGGCGATTTCCGCGACGGCCGGTCTGGGCTACCGCATCTTCCTGGTGCGCCGTTACCTGGCCATGGACGTGATCCTGCCTTACGTGGTCTGGATCACGCTGCTGGCCTGGTTGATGGACTGGGGCCTGCGCGGGCTCAACCGCTGGCTGTTTCCCTGGTCGGATGGAGGGCGGACATGAGCGCCTATCTGGACATCCGCAACGTCTGGCAGCGCTACGGTGAGCATGTGGTGCTCGAAGGCCTGAACCTGAGCGTGAACGAAGGCGAGTTCTGCACCCTGGTGGGGGCTTCGGGCTGCGGCAAATCCACCTTTCTGCGTCTGCTGCTCGGGCAGGAGCGCCCCAGCAAGGGCCAACTGCTGCTGCAGGAACGGCCCCTCTGCGACGAACCCGATGCCAACCGGGGCGTCGTGTTCCAGCGTTATTCGGTGTTCCCGCACCTGACCGTGCTGGACAACGTGACGCTGGGGCTGGAGCTGCCGCGCTCGCCCCTGACCGGACGCCTGTGGGGCCGCGCCAAGAACAAAGCGCGCGCGCAGGCCGCGCAGCTGCTGGAGCGTGTGGGCTTGGGCCAGGCCCTGCGCCAGTACCCTGCGCAGCTGTCGGGCGGTATGCAGCAACGGCTGGCCATCGCGCAGGCCTTGATCGCGCGACCGCGTTTGTTGCTGCTGGACGAACCCTTCGGCGCGCTCGACCCCGGCATCCGCAAGGACATGCACGCGCTCCTGCTGGACCTGTGGCGCGAAACGGGTTTGACCGTCTTCATGGTCACGCATGATCTGAGCGAAGGCTTTCACCTCGGCACGCGCCTGCTGGTCTTTGACAAGGTGCGCCACGACCCGCAGGCGCCCCTGGCCTACGGCGCGCGCATCACGTACGACATTCCACTCAACACGGACCGCCGCGCCGCGCAGGACGCACTTGCCGCGCTACCGGCCCTTGTGTTGCCAACCTCCAAGGATCTTTCATGAGCCACGACGACGCCCTGGACATTCAAGCTTTGCTCTACGACGAGACCGTGCCCGGTGGTGGGCACACCTCCTTCATCCTCAAGCGTGGGCAGTCGCTGCGCATCACTGACCTGGAAGGGGGCGCCAATGTCAGCCTGTTGCTGCTCAACGCGCAGCAGCCCAGCGAACGGCTGAACATCCCCGACACGCTCAAGGGCCAGCACACGGCCAAGCTCACGACCGGGCATTGCCTCTATTCCGACATGGGGCGCGTGCTGGCAGCGATCACGGCCGACAGCTGCGGCTGGCACGACAGCCTGGGCGGCGTGCTCAACGCGGAGGAGGTGCGCGAGAAATACGGCACGGGCCGTTACCAGGAACTGCGCAATGGATTTTTCCGCAACGGAACGGACAACCTGCTGGTCGAAATGGGCAAGTGGAACCTGAACCTGCAGGACCTGCTGATGGTGATCAACCTGTTCAGCAAGGTCACGGTCGACGCCGAGGGCAACTTCCATTTCGTGCCCGGCAATTCCAAGGCCGGTGACTTCGTGGAGCTGCACGCGCCCATGGACACCCTGTTCGTGCTGACTGCGCTGCAGCACCCGATGGACCCGAACCCGCAGTACGCGCCCAAGCCCGTGCAACTCCATTGGACCGAGGTCAAAAGCGGCGACTCGACCATCGCCTGCCGCAGCTCGCGCCCGGAAAACGCGCGCGCCTTCCACAACACCGAACGCCTCTACCTGTGAGGAGCCTTGTGATGAACTTGACCGTCAGCCCCCACCTGCCCGAGCAGGCCGTCTTTCGCCACGTCATCCCTGCGGGTGAACCCTATTTGTTCGAGGTGAAAAAAGGCCAGACCCTGCGCATCCTCGACCTCGAAGGCAACCAGGCCGTGGACACGCTGTTCTACAGCGCGAGCAACCCGCGCGAGCGGTACGACCCGCAGCGCACCCTGCGCCGGCAGAACAAGGTCTATCTGACCACCGGCACGGTGCTGTATTCCAACCTGGGCCACGCGCTGTTGACCATCACGGCCGACACCTGCGGCCGCCACGACACCCTGGGCGGCGCCTGCGCCCAGGAAAGCAACAGCGTGCGCTACGCCCTGGACAAGCGCTACATGCACAGCTGCCGCGACAACTTCCTCTGTGCCTGCCTGCACGACGGGCGCCTGGGCAAGCGCGACATCGGCGCGAACATCAATTTCTTCATGAACGTGCCGGTCACCCCCGAGGGTGGCCTGACCTTCGAGGACGGCATCTCCGCGCCGGGCAAGTACGTGGAGCTGCGCGCCGAGACGGACGTGATCACGCTGATCTCCAACTGCCCGCAGCTCAACAACCCCTGCAACGGCTGGAACCCGACGCCGGCCGAAGTGCTGGTGTGGAATTGAAGCGAACTGAACTGGATTGAGTACGTAGCAGGGCAGCCTGCTCCCGCCATGGACGGCCATGGCGCGGTTTCACCGGCGCGGGACGGCCCGCCACTCCTTGAGGGCAACTCGCATGTTCGACTCCCTGCTCATCGCCAACCGCGGCGCCATCGCCTGCCGCATCCTGCGCACGCTGCGCGCCATGCAGGTGCGGGGCGTGGCCGTGTATTCCGAAGCCGACGCGACCAGCCTGCACATCCGGCAGGCCGACAACGCCATCAGCCTGGGCGAGGGCCCGGCGGCGCAGACCTACCTGGTGGTGGAGAAGATCCTGGCCGCGGCCCGCGCCAGCGGCGCACAGGCCATCCACCCCGGCTACGGCTTTCTGTCCGAGAACGCGGCCTTTGCCGAAGCCTGCGAAAACGCGGGCATCGCCTTCGTCGGACCCACGCCCGAGCAGTTGCGTGTCTTTGGCCTCAAGCACACCGCGCGCGCGATTGCCCGGGGGCAAGACATTCCTCTGCTGGAAGGCACGGAACTGCTGGACACGGTGGACGCGGCGCTTTCGGCGGGCCGAAAAGTGGGTTATCCCCTCATGCTCAAGAGCACGGCGGGCGGCGGTGGCATCGGCATGCGGGTCTGCCGCTCCGCCTCCGAACTGCGCGAAGCCTACGAGGCCGTGCGCCGCCTGGGGCAGAACAACTTCAGCGACCCGGGCGTTTTCATCGAAAAATACATTGAACGCGCCCGTCACCTGGAAGTGCAGATCTTCGGCGACGGGCAGGGCGGGGTGATCGCGCTGGGCGTGCGTGACTGTTCGGTGCAGCGGCGCAACCAGAAGGTGCTGGAGGAAACCCCCGCGCCCAACCTGCCCGAGGGCATGGCCGATCAACTCTGCGCCGCCGCCGTCCAGCTCGGCAAGGCGGTGAACTACCGCAGCGCGGGCACGGTGGAATTCGTCTACGACGACCAGGCGCGGCGTTACTATTTCCTCGAAGTCAACACACGCCTGCAGGTCGAGCATGGCGTGACCGAGCAGGTCTGGGGCGTGGACCTGGTGCGCTGGATGATCGAACTCGCCGCCGGTGATTTGCCGCCCTTGCACGAACTGGCGCAGACGCTGCAGCCGCGTGGCCACGCCATTCAGGCGCGTCTTTATGCCGAAGACCCGGGGCGCAACTTCCAGCCCTCGCCGGGTCTGCTGACCCAGGTCGCGTTTCCAGAGGCCGATGGCCGCGCCTTGCGCATCGACACCTGGGTCGAGGCGGGTTGCGAGATCCCGCCTTTCTTCGACCCCATGATCGCCAAGCTGATCAGCTGGGCGGAAGGCAGTAACGGCTCGGACGCGCGCGCGCAGGCTCGCCTGGCCTTGGACGAGGCGCTGGCGCGCACGCAGTTGTATGGCGTCGAGACCAACTGCGGTTACCTGCGGCAGATCCTGGTCGACGCGCCATTTGCCAGCGGATCGCCCTGGACGCGTTGCCTGGAGCAACTGGTCTACCGCGCGGACACGGTCGAGGTTGTCGCGGGTGGCACGCAGACCACGGTGCAGGACTGGCCGGGTCGGGTGGGTTATTGGGCCGTGGGCGTGCCGCCTTCCGGTCCCATGGACGACCGGGCCTTGCGCCTGGGCAACCGCCTGCTGGGCAATGCCGAGTCCGCGGCGGCGCTCGAAGTCACCATGAACGGGCCGACGCTGCGTTTCCATGCCGCAACCGTCGTCGCCGTCACGGGCGCTGCCTTGCCTATCACGCTGGACGGCGAAGCGCGGCCCATGAACACCGCGTTCGCCATTGCCCCAGGTGCCACCCTGCGGCTGGGCACCATCGCGGGTGCCGGCGCACGCGCCTACCTCTGCCTGCGTGGCGGCATGGACGTGCCCGATTACCTGGGCAGCAAGAGCACCTTCACCCTGGGCCAGTTCGGCGGCCATGTGGGGCGGGCCTTGAGGGCGGGGGATGTGCTGCATCTGCATCCCTTGCGGGAGGCGAGCGTGGGCGCCGTGCTGCCGCCGACCTTGCAGCCCCCGCTGCCCGCCGTGCGCGAGCTGCGGGTGATCTACGGCCCGCATGGCGCGCCCGAGTACTTCAAGCCGGCTTACATCGGCACCTTCTTCGCCACCGAGTGGGAGGTGCACTTCAACTCCAGCCGCACCGGCGTGCGCCTGATCGGCCCCAAGCCCGAGTGGGCGCGCGACAGCGGGGGCGAGGCGGGCCTGCATCCGTCCAACATCCATGACAACCCCTATGCCGTTGGCGCGGTGGACTTCACGGGGGACATGCCGGTCATCCTCGGACCCGATGGCCCCAGCCTGGGCGGGTTCGTCTGCCCGGTCACGGTGATCGAGGCCGACCTCTGGCAGCTCGGGCAACTGAAAGCGGGCGACAAGCTGCGCTTCGTGCCGGTGGATCTGTCCACGGCGCGTGTCCTGGCTGCGGCTCGGCGCGAGGAAGTCCGCCTGCTCCAGCCCTCGCTGCCGGACTGGTTGCCCGCGCCCGTCGACCCGCTGCGGTCCTCGCCCATCGTGCTCGACCTCGGACAGGGCGAGCAGCGCCTCGTGGCGCGGTTGTCGGGCGACACGCACCTGCTGCTCGAAGTCGGTCCGCCCGAGCTGGACCTGGTGCTGCGTTTCCGTGTCCACGCGCTGATGCAGACGCTGGAAGCCCGGCGCACCGCTAGCGCCTTGCCGGGCGTGATCGACCTCACGCCAGGCATCCGCTCCTTGCAGATCCATTACGACCCGGATCGTTTGCCGCTGGACAGGTTGCTCCAGGACCTCGCCGGTCTGTGGGACGGCGTCTGCGCCGCGCGGGATCTGAAGGTGCCTTCACGCGTCGTCCATCTGCCGTTGTCCTGGGACGACCCGGCCTGCCAGCTGGCCATCGAGAAGTACATGACCACGGTGCGCAAGGACGCGCCCTGGTGCCCGAGCAATCTGGAGTTCATCCGCCGCATCAATGACCTGGACAGCCTCGATGAAGTACAGCGCATCGTCTTCGAAGCGAGCTACCTGGTGCTGGGCCTGGGTGATGTGTACCTGGGCGCGCCGGTGGCCACACCGCTGGACCCGCGCCATCGCCTCGTGACCACCAAGTACAACCCGGCGCGCACCTGGACGGCCGAGAACTCGGTCGGCATCGGTGGTGCCTACCTCTGCGTCTACGGCATGGAAGGCCCGGGTGGTTACCAGTTCGTCGGCCGCACCCTGCAGATGTGGAACCGCTACCGCTACATGCACGAAGACATGGCCGCCTTCGGCGGCCAGCCCTGGCTGCTGCGCTTCTTCGATCAGATCCGTTTTCATCCCGTGAGCGCCGAGGAACTGCTGCGCATCCGGCGCGACTTTCCGTTGGGGCGTTACCCGCTGCGCATCGAGCAGACCGAACTGGCCTTGGCCGATTACCAGGCCCTGCTGGCACGCGAAGCCGAGGGTATCGTCGCTTTCCGAAAGCACCAGCAAGCCGCGTTCAACGCGGAGCGCGAACGCTGGATCGCGACCGGCCAGGCGCACTTCGAAAGCGCGGAAGCGGCGGTGGAGGCCACGGAAGAGGCACCCCTGGCGGCCGGGCAGGTGGGCGTGGAAAGCTTCATCGCGGGCAACCTCTGGCAGTTGCAAGTCAGCCTGGGCCAGGCCGTGCAGGCCGGTCAGGTGTTGGCCGTGCTGGAGTCCATGAAGATGGAAATCGCCCTGCAAGCGCCCTGCAAAGGCGTGGTGCGCGAGCTGCGGGTGCAGCCCGGCGCGCCGGTGCGCGCAGGCCAGTATGTGGTGGTGCTGGACGAGGCCTGAGGTCAGTTGGGCATCGGCGCGGCCGGGGGCAGCGAGTGGGAGGGCGGGTCGCCTATAGTCCCAGGCGCGCATTCGGTTTTGCTTTCTGGCGCACCTTTGCATGCACACGCAGGAGAACCCCATGTCCAAACTCAGGGTGGCCGCTTTCTCGGTCTCGCTCGATGGCTACGGAGCCGGTGTCGACCAGAGTCTGGAGAACCCGCTCGGTGTTGGCGGGATGCGCTTGCACGAATGGTTTTTCGGTACGACCACCTTTCAGGCGATGACCGGCGCCGAGGGCGTCGAGGCCAACGTCGACGACGGTTACGCGAAGCGCAGCTTCGAGAACGTGGGCGCGTGGATACTCGGGCGCAATATGTTCGGGCCGGTGCGCGGCCCCTGGCCTGACGATGCGTGGAAGGGCTGGTGGGGCGACAACCCGCCTTACCACGTGCCGGTCTTCGTGCTGACGCACCACGCGCGGCCATCGCTGGAGATGGCAGGCGGCACGGTGTTCCATTTCGTCACCGCAGGCATCCACGAAGCGCTGGCCCGCGCCCGCGAGGCAGCCGGTTCGCGCGATGTGCGGGTAGGCGGTGGCGTGGCGACCGTGCGCCAGTACCTTCAGGCGGGGCTGATCGACGAGATGCACCTGGCGATCTCGCCGACCTTGCTGGGGCGCGGCGAGGCCTTGCTTGCGGGGATCAACCTGACGGCGCAAGGTTTTCGCTGTGTCGAGCACGTGGGCACGACGAAGGCCTTGCACGTCGTGCTGGCCAAAGGCTGAGGCCAGGCAGCCTGCCCGTTTCAGCGCGAACGTTGAGGGGCAGGTTCAGCGTCGCCGTTGCGTGCGGTTCCACCGCTGCGAGGCCACTAGCAGTTCCTTGTTGGACAGCACGTAGTCCGGGCTGTCCAACAAGCGAGTGATCGCCAGATCGAGAAACGCTCGCACGCGTTTGGGTTGCGCCGCGCGACTGCCGTAGTAGATGTGCAGCCCCATGTGATGGCTGATGTGTGGCAGCAGCAAAGGCACCAGCCGCCCCGCGCGGATGTGGGCCGCGACCAGAAAGTTGGCCAGTTGGCCCATCACCTGGCCAGAGAGCACGGCCTCCAGTTCAAGCTCTGCGTCATTGGTCGAAAAAGCCGGTGACATGTGCCGGTGTTCGATCTCGCCGTTGACAGTGAGGTACCAGGGGAAAACCTTGCCCGTGGCCGGAAGCCGATAGACGCTGCAGCGATGCGCCGCCAAATCGTCCAGGCTGGCCGGAACGCCATGCGCGGCCAAGTAGGAGGGCGAGGCACAGACGATCAATTGCATGGGAAACAGCTGACGGCCGATGACGCCTTCCTCCGCCGACGCGCCAACTCGAAATCCCACATCCATGCGACTTTTCACCCAATTGCCGATGCCGTCGTCCAACTGAACATCGGGCTGGACGCCAGGGTAGCGGCGACAGAACTCGTCCAGAAGTGGCATCAGCAGCGCCGCGAAGGACGACTTGGGACCAACGATGCGCAGCGGCCCCGCGATCTCGTCCTTGGTGTCGCGGGTCAGGGCCAGCGCCCGGTCCAAGGCGGACAGTGCGGGCTGGGTGTTTTCCAGAAAATGCCGCCCCTCTTCCGTCAGCGCTAGGCTGCGCGTGGTGCGGTGCAAGAGGCGCACGCCCAGATGCTGCTCCAGTTGCGCGATCGCCTGACTGGCCGCCTGTGGGGTCACGCCATGCGCCAGCGCGGCTTGTCGAATGCTGCCCAGTTCGACGGCTTTTGCGAAGGTGGCGATGGCCTTGAATTCATTGATCGGCATGGGGCGATTATCAATTTTCTCTTGTCACTGACGCAAGCCAAAAGGGGCTAGTGGGTTGCAACTCTGGTCAATACAGTCCGGCTCAAGCACAGCGGTTTTGACCTTTTGAGCAAAGCTGCTCCGCAGCCGACAACGCAACTTGCCGTCTGAACACGGCTCATTCGGAGTAATCACGATGAACAAGCACCTTGAAACGGATACCGCAATGGCCCAGCAAGACGCGCCCGACGCAGGGCGCCGAGACCTGCTGAAAATGACCTGTACCGGCATTGCAGCCCTGAGCGTTGGGGCTGCCGCCACGGGGCAAGCCCACGCACAGTCGCGGATTCAACTCGGCGACAAATGGGACAAGACGTTCCCCAAGAGCGCCAGGGTCGATCACAAAAAGGTCGCCTTCAAGAACCGCTATGGCATCACCCTGGCGGCCGATGTGTACCAGCCCAAGAACACCAGCGGCAAGCTGGCGGCGATTGCCATCGGTGGCCCATTTGGCGCGGTGAAAGAGCAATCGTCAGGCCTGTATGCGCAAACGATGGCGGAGCGCGGCTTCATCACGCTCGCTTTTGATCCGTCCTACACCGGCGAAAGCGGTGGCGAGCCGCGCAATGTGGCCTCGCCTGACATCAACACCGAGGATTTCAGTGCTGCAGTCGACTTCCTGGGCTTGCAGCCGGCGGTCGACCGTGAGCGTATCGGCATCATCGGCATCTGCGGCTGGGGTGGCATGGCGCTGAATGCCACCGCAGTGGACAAGCGAGTCAAGGCCGTCGTGGCCAGCACCATGTACGACATGACGCGTGTCATGTCCAAGGGCTACAACGACAGCGTGACCCTCGCAAAGCGCACGCAAATGCTGGAGCAACTGAGCCAGCAGCGCTGGAAGGATGCGGAAAAGGGCAGCCCTGCCTACCAACCGCCTTACAACAAGTTGCAGGGTGGCGAAACCCAGTTCTTGCTCGACTACAACGACTATTACGCGAAGCCGCGCGGCTACCATCCGCGCGCGGTCAACTCCCTCAATTCGTGGACGCAGACGACGCCGCTGTCGTTCATGAACATGCCCATCTTGACCTACATCGCGGAAATCTCCCCGCGCCCAGTCCTGTTCATTCATGGCGAAAAGGCCCACTCGCGCTATTTCAGCGAAACGGCCTATGCCGCCGCGGCCCAGCCGAAGGAGCTCGTGATCATCCCGGGCGCCAGCCACGTCGATCTGTACGACCGCGTGAATGTGATCCCGTTCGACAAGCTGACGTCTTTCTTCAAACAGCACCTGGCGTAGGCTGTGGGGGCCTGATCTCGATCATGTTGAAAGGAACGCCCGTGGCCAACAAAACCCTGGATGTCAGCGCTGGACAATCTTGCGCCTGGCCTGCAATGGCGAGCCGTCGCGGCTTCTTGAGATGGTGGTCCATGCACCGGTTTGCGCTGTCCCTGCTGTTCACGGCACTGTGTGGCGGCCAGTCAGTCCACGCAGGTGGTCCTGCAGCGCCTGCAGCCACTGCGGAGTTAGCTCAGGCAATCAGAAAAACGGAGGAACGACGCATGTGGATGACTGTTGGAGACAAGCACCGCTTTTCCATCACGCTCGCCGACACCGAGGCTGCGCGCGCATTTGCCGCACGGTTGCCTCTGTCCTTGGACATGGAGGAACTCAACGGCAACGAGAAAAAGAAGGAGCTGTCCAACCCTATGCCCACGGATGCGAGCCGGCCCGGGATGATTCGCAATGGCGATCTCATGCTGTGGGGGGCGCGCACCTTAGTCATCTTCTACCTGAACTTCGATTCTTCCTACGCATACACCCGTCTGGGCCGTGTTGACAACCCAGCAGACCTGGCCCAGGCGCTGGGCCGGGGCGATGTGCGGGTGGTGTTCTCCAGGAACTAGAACCGGTTTCAATGGAGCCTGGGCCCGGCGAAGGATCCGGTACGGCGCGGATTTGACGGGGCCATGCAGGAACCGGGCACCAAGCACGGTCTTCGGCGACCGGGTGATCGGCTCAGGTGATCGGTGCCGGGTTGAACAGCACCAGGGAGTTGTGCAGCTTCCACTGTTCGGCCCAGGTCTTCTTCCTGCCGCTGGCCACATCGAGCAGCAAACGGAAGAGTTCCCAACCCGCTTCCTCGATCGTCAGTTCACCGTCGGCCACGCGGCCGGCGTTCACGTCCATCAGGTCGTGCCAGCGCTTGGCCAGTTCGGTGCGCGTGGCCACCTTGACCACCGGGCATTCGGCCAGGCCGTAGGGCGTGCCGCGGCCGGTGGTGAAGACGTGCAGGTTCATGCCTGCGGCGAGCTGCAGCGTGCCGCAGATGAAGTCGGAGGCGGGTGTGGCGGCGTAGACCAGGCCGCGTTGTTCACGGCTCAGCTTGTTGCCCGGTGAGAGCACATGGGCGATGGGGGCCGTGCCGCTCTTGATGATGGAGCCCATGGCCTTCTCCACGATGTTGGAGAGGCCGCCGGCCTTGTTGCCGGGCGTGGTGTTGGCGGCGCGGTCCACGCGGCCGCGTTCCAGGTACTGGTCGTACCAGCCCAGTTCACGCACGATGTCCTCGGCCACGGCGGGCGTGGCGGCGCGGCTGGTGAGTTGCTCCACCGCGTCGCGCACCTCGGTGTTCTCGCTGAACATGATGGTGGCGCCCGCGCGCACCAGCAGGTCGGCCATGTAACCCACGGCGGGGTTGGCCGTCACGCCGCTGAAGGCGTCGCTGCCGCCGCATTGCACGCCGACCACGAGTTCGCTGGCGGGCACCGTCTCGCGCTTGCGGGCGTTCAGGCGCTCCAGATGGAAACGGGCACGTTCGACGATGTCGTCGATCATGCTCATGAAGCCGATGTGCGCGCTGTCCTGCAGGCAGACCACGTCCAGCTTGTCGTCGTTCTGTTCGCTGTCTGGGCTGCCGGACTCACCGGGTTGACGGATCGGGATGTTGCGAAAACTGCCCGGAGGCAGCAGGCGCTCCGGTTGCAGCTTCTCGCAGCCCAGGCTGACCACCATGACTTCGCCACCGAAGTTGGGGTTGAGGCTGATGTTGCGCAGGGTGCGGATAGGGATCGGCGCTTCGGGCGCGTCAATCGCCACGCCACAGCCATAGGTGTGCTCCAGGCCCACGACGCCGTCGACATTCGGGTACTTCGGCAGCAGTTCCTTGCGGATGCGCTCCACCGCCACGTCCACCACACCGGCCACGCACTGCACGGTGGTCGTGATGGCCAGCAGATTGCGCGTACCCACCGAGCCGTCCGGGTTGCGGTAGCCCTCGAAGGTGTACCCCGTCAAGGGTTCCGGCGCGGGCCGCTTCACGGTGGCCATGGGGAGGCCCTGCAGCTCGCGCGCGGCGGGCATGTCCAGCAGGCGTTCGTGGACCCAACTACCGGCGGGGATGTCCACCTTGGCGTAGCCGATGGGCACGCCGTAGCGCAAGACTGCAGCGCCGGCCGCGATGTCCACCAGCGCCACCTTGTGCGCCTGCGGCACCTTGTCGCGCAGCGTGAGGCCGGGGTATGCGGCGCCCAGCGCCGTGCCCGCAGGCAGGCCACCTTCGTTGGCAACGATGGCCACGTTATCCGTGGCCTGCATGCGGATGATGATGGGCGAGTTGCTCATGGGCTTCAGTGGTGATCGACGATTTCGATCCAGTTCGGGCCTTTGCCCACGGGGAGGCGTTGGGTCTCGGTCAGGCGGCCGCTGTCACGGTCGATCTTGTACAGCGTGACGGCGTGCGAGAGCTGGCCGGACGCGATGAGCCATAGGCCCGAGGCATCGATCTGGAAGCCACGCGGTTGCTGCTCGGTGGGCTGGTGGCCGACCAGGCTCAAGGCGCCGCTGCTTGTGTCGACGCGCCAGATGGCCAAGGTGCTGGAATTGCGTTCGCTGGTGTAGAGGAATCGGCCGTCCGGCGTCAGGTGCAGGTCGGCAGCCCAGGGCTTGACGGTGGCGCCGGCGGGCAGGGTGGGCCAGTGCTGCTTGCGGTTCAGTTGGCCCTTGGTCGCGTCAACGTCGAGCAGCTCCACGGTGGCGTCGAGCTCGCCCAGCAGATAGGCATGGCGACCGTTCGGGTGGAACACCAGATGGCGCGGGCCGCTGCCCGGGCGCGCGGTCATGGCCGGCGGGTCGTTGGGCGTGAGCTGGCCGGTGTGGGTGTCGAAGCGCCACTGGAAGACCTGGTCGGTGCCGAGGCTCGTGATGTAGACATTGCGGTTGGCCGCGTCGGGGATGGCCGCGTGCGCATTCTTGCCGTTGGGCACGATCTGCACGGCGGGGGCTGGCTGGCCATCGGTGCCGATGGGCGAGACGCTGGCGCGGTTGCCACCGTAGGACGCGGCGAAGAGCCACCGCCCGCCGCGGTCGGTGGCAAGGTAGGCCATGCTGTCCGGCAGGGCGGCCCGACCCAGTTCGCCGAGGTGGCCCGTGGACGGGTCGATGGTGAAGGCCAGGACCGTGTAGGGCTCCGATCGCAGCGCGGCGTAGAGCACATGCCGCTGCGGACTCAGGGCAAGGGGCATCACCATGCCGCCGACGGGCACAGTCTGTATCGGGTTCAGGCTGCCCCGCGCGCGGTCGAGTCGCAGCACGCTGATGTCCTGGCTGTCGGCATTGGACACGTAGACCGTGGCGGTCGCGGTGGGAGAAACGGACATGGTGATGCGGGCTTGGGTTTGTGGAGGGTCAATCGGCCTTGATGCCGGCGGCCTTGATCACCTGGGCCCACTTGGCAACTTCCGCTTTCTGGTAGTCGCCAAGCTGGGCGGGGGTCATCGTGGAAGGCACCATGCCGAAACTCTTGAGACGGGCCTGGATGTCGGGCGTGGCGACGATCTTCATGATCTCCGCGTGCAGGCGATCGACGATGGGCTTGGGCGTGCCCGCCGGCGCGAATACGGCCTGCCAGGACCCCATGTCGAAGCCCTTCTGACCGGCTTCGGCGATGGTGGGCACATCCGGCAGGGACTCCAGGCGCTTGGCGCTGGTCACCGCGATCGGGCGCAGCTTGCCGGACTGGATATGGGGGCCGACGATGAGCGTGGTGTCGAACATCATGTCCACTTGACCGCCGACCACGTCCTGCACCGCCGGGCCGCTGCCCTTGTAGGGCACGTGCGTGAACTTCACGCCCGACTGGTAGGACAGCAGTTCCAGCGCCATGTGCGGCGACGTGCCGGTGCCGGGCGAGGCCGAGGACAGGCCGCCGTCGCGGGCCTTGCTGGCGGCGAGCACGTCGTTGAGCGTCTTGTAGGGGCTGGAGGCCGGCACCACCAGCACCAGCGGGCCAGAACCCAGCATGGCCACGGGCGTGAAGGACTTGATGGGGTCGTAGTCGATCTTGGAATACAGGCTCACATTGATGGAGTGTGAGCTGATGGTGCCCCCCAGGATGGTGTAACCGTCGGCCGGCGCGCGCGCGGCGATGGCCGAACCCACGCTACCGCCAGCGCCACCCTTGTTGTCGATGACCACGGGCGTGCCCAGCGCTGTGCTCAAGGCTGGCGCGATCAGGCGGGCCAGGGTGTCGGTGTTGCCTCCGGGTGCGAAGGGCACCAGGTAGGTGATGGCCTTGCCCGTGGGCCATTTACCCTGGGCCAGCGCGGGCAGGGCGACGCAAGTGGCGCCCAGCAGCAAGCTGCTGGCAACGAGGGAATGGCGGATCAGTGAACGGCGTTGCATGAAGGTCTCCTTTGTTGATGTGAACGATAGCGTGTGACTCGGGGGCGTCAGGACCCATTCCCGTGCAGGGCGCGGTGGCGCCCATGCGGCTGACTCTCGCTCGAGCGCCTCAGAAACGCGGCTGCACGCCCGTGAAGGTCGGGTCGTACTTCTTCATCTGTCCCAGGTCGTCGCGGTTGCGGATGCCGCAGCGCAGGTAGTTGTCGTGCAGGCGGGCCAATGCCTCGCGGTCGATGGTCACGCCCAGGCCGGGCCCGGTGGGCACGCGCAAGCTGCCATTCTCGAACTTCAGGCGGCCGCCCGTGACGATTTCCTCATCCTGCCAGGGGTAGTGCGTGTCGCAGGCATAGGTCAGCAGCGGCACGCTGGCGCACAGGTGTGTCATGGCCACCAGGCTGATGCCCAGGTGCGAGTTGCTGTGCATCGATAGACCGAGGTCAAACGTGCGGCAGAGCATGGAGAGTTGTTGCGTGGCGCGCAAGCCGCCCCAGTAGTGGTGATCGCTCAGCACGATCTGGACCGGGCAGCCCATCTCGACGTTGCGGCGGAATTCGGCGAAGTCGGTCACGACCATGTTGGTGGCCAGCGGCACCTCGCATTCTTTCGCCACCGCGGCCATGCCGTCCAGGCGAGGCGCCGGGTCTTCGTAATACTCCAGCACGCCGCGCAGTTGTTGCACGATCTTCAGGCTGGTCGCCACCGTCCAGTTGCCGTTCGGATCGATGCGCAGCGGCGTGCCGGGAAAGGCCTTGGCCAGCGCGAGGATGCCAGCGGCTTCTTCTTCGGGCGGCAGGGTGCCGGCCTTGAGCTTGATGCTCTGGAAACCGTATTGGTCGATCATGCGCCGCGCTTGCGCGACCAGCTGCTCTGGCGTGAGCGCCTCGCCCCAGACGTCGGGCGCATAGGGTTTGTCGATGTGCTCGGCGTATTTGTAGAACAGATAGGCCGAGTAGGGCACGCGGTCGCGTGCCGCGCCGCCCAACAGGTCCACCACGGGTGCGTTGGCCAGTTGCCCTTGCAGGTCCATCATCGCCACTTCGAAGGCGCTGATCACCTTGGCCACGGTTTTGGACACATGTGTGCCTGGGGCCAGCGAAACCTGCTGTGTCAGGAACTCCGAAGTGGTTTGCTGGCGCGGCGTGACCAGCGCGCGCACCCGCGTCTCCATCTCGTTCAGCGCCCAGGGCGACAGCCCGTGCAGCGCGGGCGCGGCCTTGGCCAGCGCCTCCAGCATGGGCAGGTCGCCATAACTTTCGTTGATGCCGACCAGGCCCGAGGCCGTCTCGATCTCGATGATGGAGCGCAAGGCCCAGGGTTCGTGGATGCCCGCCGCGTTCAGCAGCGGGGGGTCGCGGAAAGCGATGGGCGTGACGCGCACATGCCGGATGGCGTGCCGCGTGTCGTGTGCGGAACTCATGGCCATGGCTTCAGTTCAACAGCAGATTGGGCAACCACAGGCTGAGGGAGGGAACAAAGGTCACCATGCCCAGCACGATCAGCAGCGCGATGAAGAAGGGTGTCATGGCGCGCACGACTTTTTCGATCGGTAAGCGCGCGACCGCGCTACCGACGAAGAGCACGCCTCCGACCGGCGGGGTGAGCAGGCCGATGCCGAGGTTGACCATCATGATCATGCCGAAATGCACCGGGTCGACGCCGATGCTGGTGACCACCGGCATGAGGATGGGGGTCATGATCAGGATCAGCGGCGCCATGTCCATCAATGTGCCCAGGGCCAGCAGCAGCACGTTGATCATCAGCAGGACGATGACCGGGTTGGACGACAGGCTGGTGATCGCGGCGGTGATCTGCTGCGGGATCATCATCAGCGTCATGATGTAACCGAAGGCGGCTGCGAATCCGATCAGGATCATCACGATGGTCAGGGTCTTGACCGTGCGGTGCACCAGCTTGGGCAGATCGCGCCACTTGTAGTCACGGTAGATGAACATCGTGACAAAAAAGGCCCAGAGCACCGCAACGGACGCCGATTCGGTGGCCGTGAACACGCCGCTGAGGATGCCGCCGAGGATGATGACCATGGTCATCAAGCCCCAGAGTGCCTCGACGCAGATCTTCAGGGCTTCGCGCATCGGAATGCGACGACCAGCCGGGAAGTTGCGCTTGCGGGCGATGACCAGGCACATGATGGCCAGTGTCAGCCCCAGCAACAAGCCCGGCAGCACACCGGCCAGGAAGAGCGCGGCGATGCTGACCGAGCCGCCAGCTGCCAGCGAATAGATCACGGCGTTGTGGCTGGGCGGGATCAGGATGGCCTGCACGCTGCCACTGACCGTCACGGCGGTGGCGAAGTCACGCGGGTAACCTTTTTTCTCCATTTCGGGGATCAGCACCGAGCCGACCGAGGCCGTGTCAGCCATGGAGGAGCCCGAGATGGCGCCGAAGAAGGTGGAGGCCAGGATGTTCACCAGCGACAGGCCGCCGCGGATGAAACCAACGAGCACCTCGGCGAAGGCCACCAGGCGCCGGCTCATGCCGCCTTCGGCCATGATGGCGCCGGCCAGCACGAAGAAGGGGATGGCCAGCAGGGAGAATTTGTTGACGCCGGCGGAGATCTGGATCATCACCGCGTCCAGCGGGATGTCGATCCACCAGGCGCCGATGAGCGCGGCCAGGCCCATGGCGTAGGCCACGGGCATGCGGATAAGCATGAGCGCGAAGAAGCTGCCCAGCAGGATAAAAGCGTCCATCAGGCGTTTCCTTCCCGGTCAAAGGTGACGATGGCGCGCTCGGACTGGCTGCCACAGGTAATGTGTTCGATCACGAAGAGGGCGGTCACCAGCCCGCCGATGGGCACGGGGGAGTAGCTCAGGCCGACCGGAATGAAGGGCAGTTCGCCGATGCTCTGGCCCCAGGTGGCCAGGCACAGGCGGGTGCCGTAATAGAGCATGAACAGCGCCACGGCCAGCATCAGCAGATGCACCAGACCGGCCAGCGGCCGGCGCAGGCCTGAGGGCAGGCGATCCACCAGGAGCGACACCGCGATGTGCGCGCCCGCGCGGTAGCTCACGGCGGCGCCGAGAAAGGTGAAGATCACCATCAGCAGGATGGCCACGGGTTCGGGCCATTGCGATCCCGTGCCCAGCACGTAGCGGGTGAAGATGCCCCAGGGAATGATCAGGGACATGATGGTGATCGCGATGCCGGCCACCCAGAGGCAGGCCAGGTACAGGGCGTCGTTGAAGGCGAGGAAACGTTCTTTCATCGGGCGGGCTCGGAGGGGGAAACAAAAAGCCGCCGCCCCGGGGCGGCGGCCTGTCAGGGATGAGATCCCGGACCAGGATTACTTGACGGCCTCGATCTTCTTCAGCAGATCGGTGTAGTTGGCGCCGTACTTGGCGCGCACGGGGGCCGTGGCTTCATAGAAGGGCTTGTTGTCGATGTTGATGAACTCCACACCGGCGGCCTTGAGCTTGGCGGAATACTCTTCCACGCTCTTGTCCCAGAGCACACGCTGGTCCATCTGGGCTTCGCGGCCGAGTTTCTTAACCAGGGCCTGGTCGGCGGGGCTGAGCTTGTCAAAGGCGACCTTGGACATCACCAGGATCTCGGGAATGATCAGGTGGTTGGTCTGGGTGTAGTACTTGGCGCCGGTCGAGTAGTGGTTGCTGGTGAACATGGACGGCGGGTTGTTCTCGGCGCCATCGATCACGCCGGTCTGCAGCGCGCTGAACACCTCGCCATAGCCCATGCTGATGCCGTTGCCGCCCATGGCGTTCATGGTGTCGACGAAGAGCGGGTTGCCCATCATGCGGATCTTCTGGCCCTTGAGGTCGGCGGGCGTGCGCACCGGCTTCTTGGTGTAGAGGCTGCGGCTGCCGCCGTCCATCCAGCCCAGGGCCACCAGGCGGGCGGGGCTGGCGGTGACCTTGGCCAGCAGTTCGTCGCCAACGGCGCCGTCAATCACCTTGCGCATGTGCGCGATGTCGCGGAAGACGAAGGGCATGTTGAAGACGTTGACCTCGGGCACCACCGGGCCGACGACCCCCAGCGAGATGCGTGCGATCTGGATGGCGCCCAGCTGGGTCTGCTCCACGGCTTCCTTTTCCTGGCCGAGCACGGCGCCAGGGAACATCTGCATCTTGATGCGACCGTTGGTGGCGGCCTCCAGTTTCTTGCCCATCATCTCCACGGCCACGACGGTCGGGTAACCGGCGGGGTGGGTGTCACTGGCCTTCAGCACGGTTTGGGCTTGGGCGCCGATAGGCAGCAGGGCGGCCAGGCCCAGTGCAACGAGGGTGCGGCGAGCTTTCATGGTCTTGTCTCCTTGGTGGTGGATTGAGGGGGGAACGGAAATCATGATTCAAAGGGGCCTTGCTTGACGAATCCACCGCCATGGTGGATCAGGCCCATGTCTTTCGTGTCGATCACGGGCTGGCGGGCTTCAACGGCGGCGCGAAAACGCTCCGAGCTGTCTTGCGGGCGGTAGCCGATGTGCCGCGCCTTGCTGTTGTCATACCAGGCCGTGGCGTTGTCGCTGATGCCATAGATCACGCTATGGCCGACCACGGGCGCGGTCAGCGATGACACGACCAGGCGTTCCAGGTCGTCGTAGCTCATCCAGGTCCCGAGCATGCGGCGGTCGCGCGGTTCGGGGAAAGACGAGCCGATGCGCAGGGACACGGTCTCGATGCCGTAGCGGTCCCAGTAGAACTGGGCCAGGTTTTCGCCGAAGGCCTTGGACAGGCCGTAATAACCGTCGGGGCGCATGGGCACGTCGGTGCCAACCACCTCGTCCTGACGGTAAAAGCCGGTGACATGGTTGGAGCTGGCGAAGATGATGCGCTTGACGCCATGGCGGCGTGCGCCTTCGTAGACATGGTAGGTGCCCGTGATGTTGGCGGGCAGGATTTCTTCAAATGAGTGCTCGGTCGAGATGCCACCCAGGTGCACCACGGCGCTGACGTCCTTGAGTAGCGCATCCACGGCGGCCTTGTTTTCCAGGGCGGCGGGCATGACTTCCTCGCCAGGGCCGGCGACGCCCAGGTCGGCGATGTCGGACAGGCGCAGCACATCGCAATAGGCCTTGAGGCGGCGGCGCAGTTCCTTGCCCAGACCGCCGGCGGCACCGGTCAGCAGAAGGCGGGGAAAGCGCAAAGGGGTCGGGTGAGCGGCGGGCATGAGGGGAAGCGAGGGGCTGGAGCGGTGTAAAGCGCGGGGTGGATCAGATACAGTGGTGAGACAACTTGCATTTTGTTATCAGTTGTCGTACAACGATCTTCGTAGCTCGCCTTAGGCTTGTCAATGCCAAGTAACTCAGGGGAATCCCCAGTGCACACCGCTTTTCGTCGTCGTCCCCGCACCTTGGCTTTGGAGTTGGTGGAGTCCCTGGGTGACCGCATTCGGGACGGCCGCATCGCCTCCGGCGACAAGCTGCCGACGGAGGCGGCCATCATGGCCGAGTTCGGCGTGAGCCGTACCGTCGTGCGCGAGGCCATTTCCAAGATGCAGGCGGCCGGATTGGTCGAGACGCGCCACGGCATCGGCACTTTCGTCGTCGGCCTCGGCGACAGCGCGGCCTTTCGCATCGCACCGGAGCAACTGGGCACGCTGCGTGACGTGATCGCCGTTCTGGAGTTGCGCATCGGCATCGAAACCGAGGCTGCGGCGCTCGCGGCCACCCGCCGTACCCAGCGCAATCTCGAGGAAATGCGTGCCTCGCTGGACGCTTTTTCGGCCGCCCTGGTCGAGGGGCGCGACGCCGTGGGGCCGGACTTCCAGTTCCACCTGGAAATCGCGCGCGCCACGCAGAACCCGCATTTCGCCGAGTTCATGGGCACCCTGGGCACCATGATCATCCCGCGCGCCCGCCTGGGCGCAGGGGAAGATGCGCAGGAGGAGGCTCTGCGCTACCTGCAGCGCGCCAATGGCGAGCACGAAAACATTTACGACGCCATCGTCAATCAGGACCCGGAGGCCGCCCGGGCCGCCATGCGCACCCACCTGGCCAACAGCCGGGAGCGCCGCCGCCGCGCCGCGCAGCTGTCAGGTGAGTTCGCTGCCAAATAAGGGGGTGGGACAGAAAACGCGGGAGCGGGCGCCCCGTTGCCCGACGCGCTGCTGGGCTGGGCAAGGGTTTGCCTGAACTTGACTCCAGGTGTTTATGTTGTACGATGACTGATAAGTTGTGCGTTTCGTCGCGCATCCTTGCTGCATCCGTCCCGTATCCGTTCCCTACGCCCGTGCCTTGTACCGGGCGCCCGCATTACTCACAGGAGTCCCATGAATCCGCAAGAACTCAAGTCCATCATGTCCCACGGTCTGTTGTCCTTCCCGCTGACGGACTTCGACGCGCAAGGCAATTTCAACGCCAAGGGTTACGCGGCGCGGTTGGAGTGGCTGGCGCCGTATGGCGCGAGCGCCCTGTTCGCGGCGGGGGGCACGGGTGAGTTCTTCTCGCTGACGGGGGATGAATACCCGCAGATCATCAAGACGGCGGTGGACACCTGCCGCGGCAAGGTGCCCATCATCGCGGGCGCTGGTGGCCCGACGCGTTTCGCCATCCAGTGCGCCCAGGAGGCCGAGCGGGCCGGCGCCCACGGCATCCTGCTGCTGCCGCACTACCTGACCGAAGCTGGTCAGGAGGGCTTGATTGCCCATGTGGAGGCTGTCTGCAAGAGCGTGAAGTTCGGCGTCATCGTCTATAACCGCAACGTCTGCAAGCTCACCCCCGAATCCCTGGCCATCCTGGCGGACCGTTGCCCCAACCTGATCGGTTTCAAGGATGGCATCGGCGACATTGAGCTGATGTCCTCCATCTACATGCACATGGGCGACCGTTTCGCCTACCTGGGTGGCCTGCCCACGGCCGAGGTCTACGCGGCCGCCTACAAGGCGCTGGGCACGCCGGTTTATTCGTCGGCGGTGTTCAATTTCATCCCGAAGACTGCGATGGATTTCTACCATGCTGTGGCCAAGGACGACATGGCGACCCAGCACCGCCTGCTGCGTGAGTTCTTCATGCCTTACCTGCAGATCCGCAACAAGGGCCACGGTTACGCGGTCAGCATCGTCAAGGCGGGCGCCAAGCTCGTGGGTCATGACGCCGGTCCGGTGCGCGCGCCGCTGACTGACCTCAAGCCGGCCGAGATGGACGAACTCGCCGCGCTGATCAAGAAGCTGGGGCCGCAATAAGCCCGGGGCGGGGCGGTTTGTCCGCCCCACTGGGTTCCCTGCCGTGGATTTGTGAGCCGCCGTCAGAGCGGTCCTGTCTTTCATCCATCCATCCATTCAAGGAGACAAATCACCATGAAAAAGACTTTGCTCACCTTCCTGCTGGCGGTCAGCGCCAGCTTCAGCGCCTGGGCCTGGCCGGACAAGCCGGTGACCCTGCTCGTGCCCTTCCCGCCGGGCGGCTCGACCGACCTGATCGCGCGCACGCTGGCGTCCAAGCTGCAGGAGAAGCTGGGAGGCACCTTCGTGGTGGACAACAAGGCCGGCGCCACGGGCACCATCGGCGCGGGCCAAGTGGCCCGTTCGGCGCCGGATGGTTACACCTTCCTCGTGGCCTCGCTCGGCCCCTATGTGATCGCCCCGCATCTGCTGGCCAAGGTGCCTTATGACGCGCTCAAGGACTTCGACTACATCACAGTCGCCGTTCAGGCCCCCAATGTGCTCGTGGTGCCGGCGGTTTCGCCGCACAACTCGCTGAAGGACTTGCTCGCCTACGTGCGCGCCAACCCCGACAAAATGACCTTCGCCTCATCCGGAAGTGGCAGCAGCGATCACCTGACCGCCGAACTCTTCTGGCAGCAGACCAAGACCTCGGGCATCCATGTGCCCTACAAGGGAGGCGGCCCGGTGATGACTGACCTCTTGGGCGCCCAGGTGGATTCGTCCTTCATGAACATCAACACCGCCATGCCGCAGATCAAGGCCGGCAAGCTCAAGGCCCTGGCCATCACCAGCGCCCAGCGCTCGCCGCTGCTGCCCGACGTTCCCACGCTGGAAGAATCGGGCATCAAGGAAGCCAACGTCTATTCCTGGCAGGCCGTGGCCGCGCCCAAGGGCCTGCCCGCCGCGATCAAGACGAAGTTGCATGCGGCCATCGTGGCCGCGCTCAACGAGCCGGATGTCAAGCCCAAGTTGCTGGACTTGGGCTTCGAAATCGTGGGCAACACGCCCGCGCAGTTCGCGACCTACCAAGCCGCTGAGTTCGCGCGCTGGAAGAAGTTGATCGCGGACCGCAAGATCACGGCCAACTGAGTTTTCTATCGCCCAGTACGGCCTTCATTTCCGAACGCACTGCGTCATCCTTTTCAAACCCATGCCCACGCACTCCACTCCCGTCATCACCGAACTGCGCGCCGTGCCTGTTGCTGGTCAGGACAGCATGCTGCTCAACCTGTCGGGTGCCCACGCCCCGTACTTCACGCGTAACCTGCTGATCCTGCGTGACAGCGCGGGCCGCACGGGTGTGGGCGAGGTGCCGGGCGGCGAGAAGATCCGCCAGACCCTGGAAGATGCCGCGGAGTTGGTGGTCGGTCAGCCGCTGGGCGAGGTGCAGGCGGTACTCAATGCCATGCGCGCGCGTTTCGCCGATCGCGACGCGGGTGGGCGGGGCCTGCAGACCTTCGACCTGCGCACCACCATCCATGCTGTGACGGCGGTGGAAAGCGCCATGCTCGACCTCTTGGGCCAGCACCTGAACGTGCCACTGGCCGCCCTGTTGGGCGAGGGTCAGCAGCGCGCCTCGGTCGAGATGCTGGGCTACCTGTTTTTCGTGGGCGACCGGGCCAAGACCGATCTGCCCTACCGCGAGGAAACGGATTCCGACGACAGCTGGTTCCGTCTGCGCAACGAGGTCGCGATGACGCCCGAGGCCGTGGTGCGACTGGCCGAGGCCGCGCATGCCAAGTACGGCTTCAATGATTTCAAGCTCAAGGGGGGGGTGCTGCGCGGTGACGAAGAGGTCGACGCCGTGATTGCCTTGCACGAGCGTTTCCCGCAGGCCCGTGTGACGCTGGATCCGAACGGCGGATGGTTGCTCAAGGATGCGATCCGGCTGGGACAGCGCATGCGTGGCGTGGTGGCCTACGCTGAAGACCCCTGTGGCGCGGAAGAAGGATTCAGCGGTCGCGAGGTCATGTCCGAGTTCCGGCGTGCCACCGGCTTGCCCACGGCCACCAACATGGTGGCGACCGACTGGCGCCAGATGGTGCATGCGCTTTCTCTGCAGAGCGTGGACATTCCCCTGGCCGACCCTCATTTCTGGACCATGGCCGGCTCGGTGCGCGTGGCCCAGACCTGCCGCGACTGGGGCCTGACCTGGGGTTCACATTCCAACAACCATTTCGACGTGTCGCTGGCCATGTTCACGCATGTGGCGGCAGCCGCGCCCGGCAAGGTCACGGCCATTGACACGCACTGGATCTGGCAGGATGGGCAGCGCCTGACCAAGGAGCCCTTGCGCATCGTCAACGGTCATGTGCGGGTGCCGTCCAAGCCCGGCCTGGGCGTGGAGCTGGACATGGCCGAGGTCGAAAAGGCGCACCAGCTCTACCTGCAGCATGGTCTGGGTGCGCGCGATGACGCGGTGGCCATGCAATACCTGATCCCGGGCTGGAAGTTCGACAATAAGCGTCCTTGCCTGGTGCGCTGACCCCTTGTCGGCCACGATGCCCCACCCCGCGGCTGCAAGGCCGCGCTTTTCCTGGACCTCTTCATGAGCACCACTTTTTCCTCCTACAACGCGCGCACCGGTGAGGTGCAGTCCACCCTGAACGCCTCCACTGCACAGGACATCGACGCGGCCTGCCAGGCCGCCGCCGCCGCTTTCCCGCTCTGGCAGGCCAGCAGCGGCGACCAGCGTGCCGCCTTGCTGCGGGCCTTGGCCCAGGGTCTGGAGAGCGAACGCGAGGCCCTGATCGCGCTGGCCGATCAGGAAACTGCGCTGGGTCTGCCGCGCCTGTCGGGTGAGCTGGACCGCACGGCCTTCCAGCTGCGCCGTTTTGCCGACATCGCCGAACGCGGCGTGCCCTTCGAATTCGTGGACGACCCGGCCGTGGCCGGTGCGCCGCCGGCGGGCCATCCGGCCATGCAGCGCTGGAGCGTGCCGCTGGGCCCGGTGGCCATGTACGCGGCCAGCAATTTCCCCTTCGCCTTCTCGGTGCTGGGCGGCGACACCGCCTCGGCGCTGGCGGCCGGCTGCCCGGTGGTGATCAAGGCACATCCGGGCCATCCCAGGCTCTCGCACCAGGTCTTCGACATCATCCAGCGCACCCTGGGCGCGCAGAACCTGCCGGCCGGTCTGGTGGGCATGGTGCAGGGCATCAGCAACGAGGTGGGCGTGCAATTGGTGCGCCACCCCGCCATCGCGGCGGCGGCCTTCACGGGCTCGACACGCGGTGGCGCGGCCTTGGCCGCCGAGGCTGCGGCGCGCCCGCGTCCGATTCCGTTCTACGGTGAACTGGGTTCCATCAACCCGGTGCTCGCCCTGCCGGCCGAACTCAAGGCCAAGGGCGCGGAACTCGCTACCGCTCTGGCGGGTTCCATCGCTTTGGGCGCTGGCCAGTTCTGCACCAACCCCGGGGTGGTGGTTCTGATCGATGGCTTGCTGCCCGACGGCAAGGCGATCAACGATGGCTTTGTCGCTCAGTTGGCCCAGGCCTTGGGCGGTCAGAAGCCGCACGCCATGCTGACGCAGGGTATGCGCAAGAACTTCGCTGCGGGTGTGGAGCATTGGGCCGAGGCGGGTGCCACCCTGGTGTTGCACCAGCCCGCGCCGCTGGAGCAACCACCCCATCCGGAATTGGCCCAGGTCACTGCTGCGCAGTTCATCGCCAAGTCCGTGCTGCGCGAGGAAGTTTTCGGCCCGAGCAGCCTCGTGGTGCGCGCGGCCAGCGTGGCCGAGGCCCTGCAGGTGCTGCAGGCCGTGGGCGGCAGCTTGACCGTGACGGTCTGGGGCGCGCAGGCCGAGAGTGCCGAGGTGCAGAGCTTGGTGCGCGGCGCCATGGCCATCGCGGGACGGGTGCTCTTCGCGGGCGTGCCGACCGGCGTGGCTGTCACCGCGGCTCAGCAGCATGGTGGCCCCTGGCCGAGCAGCACCCGGCCCGAGAGCACCTCGGTCGGCGATGCGGCACTGGCCCGCTTCCTACGCCCGGTGGCTTTGCAGGATGCGCCAGCTTGGCTCACCGCACGTCAGGGGCGGCCGCTCTGAGCGCCGTGCCAGCCTCATCCGGTAGCGCCAGACGCTGCCATTGATGCAACCGCCACCTGTGACAGGTGGCGGTTTTTTTTGACGACCCGGCCACCGTCCAGGTGGTCGTTCGCTTGGCGGCGGTCGGGGCGACCGGCTCAGCCGTTGAGGGCGGCCTTCACGGCGGCGCTGACCTGGCCCATCTCGGCCTTGCCAGCGAGCTTGGCTTTCACCGCGCCCATGACCTTGCCCATGTCACCCGGCCCCTTTGCTCCGAGTTCCGCGACGATGGCCTTGACCTCGGCCGCCACTTCTTCAGCGGACAGGCGCGTCGGCAGGTAGACCTGGAGTACCGTCACCTCGGCCTTTTCCTTGTCCGCCAGATCCTGGCGGCCGGCCTTCTCGAAGGCCTCGATGCTGTCCTTGCGTTGCTTGAGGAGCTTGTCCACCACGGCGACGACCGCCGCGTCGTCCAATGTGATGCGCTCGTCGACTTCCTTCTGCTTGATCGCGGCCGTCAGCAAGCGGATGGTGCCCAGGCGCTCCATGTCCTTGGCGCGCATGGCGCTCTTCATGTCTTCGTTGATCTGGTCCTTGAGGCTCATGGTCATCTCCATCGGAAAGAGAAAGGGAGGCCGGAAAAAACAAAAACCCACGCCAAGCGTCCCCGGCGCGGGTTTCTCGGGACTGAAAGCCTGGCGGCGTTCAGTCCTGCCGTACCGAATCAATACAGCTTTTTGGGCAGCTGCATCGAGCGGATGCGCTTGTAGTTGCGCTTGACGGCGGCAGCCTTCTTGCGCTTGCGCTCGGCGGTGGGCTTTTCATAGAACTCGCGGGCGCGCAGGTCGGTCAGCAGGCCCAGCTTTTCGATGGTGCGCTTGAAGCGGCGCAGGGCCACGTCAAACGGCTCGTTGTCTTTGACACGGATGGTGGTCATTCAATCGTTCCGAAATATGCGGTCAGAGGGAGGTCAGGAAGATCGGGCCTGTCCGCCATGCACCGCGAAGAGTCCCCCGTCTATGGTCTGTAACTAGTATTTGGCCGACGGGGTTATGCCAGCAAAGCCGCCAATTATAGCTGGTTTGCCGTGCGCCACAAGTCGGGGCCAGGCCGGTGCCCCCACGGGCCTGACCCCCGCGCATTCGCCAGGGGCAGACACTGCTTGCCGGATGCCGGTGAGGGCTGGAGCGCGTGGGCCAGCAACAGGCCTCAGCCTGGGCCCCCAGGCAGGGCCATGGCGCAGGCGTGGGCGCTGGCCCAGGCCCACTGGAAGTTGTAGCCACCGAGCCAGCCCGTCACGTCCACCACCTCACCGATGAAATACAGGCCAGGTTGAGCGCGGGCTTCCAGGGTCTGGCTGCTGAGTTCCCGCGTGTCGACGCCACCGGCAGTTACTTCCGCCTTGGCATACCCCTCACTGCCCGTGGGCGTCAAGGTCCAACGCGTCAGCTGCGCGGCCAGGGTGGCCAGGGCCTTGTCGCTGGTCTCGGCGACGGGCCGCTGCCAAGCGGGGTCCTGCGCGGTCCAGGCCTCGGCCAGGCGGGTGGGCAGCAGGGCAGCGAGTTCATTGGCCAGCAGCTTGCGTGACTGCTGCTTCGCTTCGGCGAGACGGGGGCCGATGTCCTGCCCCGGCAGCAGGTCGATGCGCAGAGGCTGGCCCGCCTGCCAGTAGCTGGAGATCTGCAGCACCGCCGGTCCCGACAGCCCTCGGTGGGTAAAGAGCAGATCTTCCAGAAAGTTCATCCCGTTCGGGCGGCCCTTGCCCCCAGCCCGTTTCTGTTTCTGGATACTGGCAGCGCGTTCCGGCATAGCCTGGGGTGGGGGTGCTTCGGTCTCGATGCGCACCGGCAGGGCCAGGCCGGCCAGACCGGCGTAGGGCGCCCAGGCCATGCCGTCGAAGGTCAGCGGCACCAGGGCCGGGCGCGGCGTGATGACCTTCAGACCGAATTGGCGGGCCAGGCGATAACCGAAGTCGGTGGCGCCGATCTTGGGGATGGACAGGCCCCCGGTGGCGATCACGAGCGAACGGCATTGCACCGGGCCGCGTTCGGTGTCGAGCGTGTAGCGCTGTCCGCCGCCTTCGCCTGCACCGTCATGCTGCACGGTGCCCACCGCGCAGGGCTGCCAGTGCGTCACGCCGCCCGCCGCGCATTCGCGCAACAGCAACTGGATGATGTCGTCGGCCGAACGGTCGCAGAACAGCTGGCCTTTGTGCTTCTCGTGGAACGGGATGCCCGCGCTCTGAAGCAGGGCGATGAAGTCCGCCGGGGTGTAGCGCGCCAGCGCCGAACGGCAAAACTCCGGGTTTTCACCAAGATAATGCTTGTGGGGGGTGCGCGGGTCCAGGTCCCGGTTGGTGAAGTTGCAGCGTCCGCCGCCCGAGATGCGGATCTTCTCGGCGACCTTGCTTGCATGGTCGACCAGCAAGACCTTGAGGCCACGCTGCCCGGCCACGCCCGCGCAAAACAGACCGGCCGCACCCGCCCCAACCACCACCACGTCAAACTGCTGCATGGGGCGGCAGTGTAGTGCCGGTGGGGAAACCCGAAGGCCACCCGCTCACCCAAGTGGGGGATGCGTGCGCGTTCCGGTGTTGACAACCTGCTGGATCGTCGTTTGCCGGCCTTTCGTGTAAGCGCCAATCCGACTACCATCGGCGATTGATTTGTCTCATGTATGCGCATCCGGCCTGGCATGCGCCTTGATGTATTCTTTTCGCGCCTAAAAAGCGCGCGCCGATCGGGGCATGTGCATAAGCATCGGATCGGAAGAAAGGTCTGGACAAGATGGCTGCAGAGAAAGCATTGGTTCCCGTGAACATCACGGGAATCCGGGAGGGTGAGCCTTTGCCCTTTCACCTACGCAATGAAGACGGCCAGATCCTGGCTTACCGCGGCCAGTTGGCGCAACGCGATGTCCTGGAGCGCCTGGTGTTTCGAGGGAGGCAACTGTTCATCGACGCGGCCGAAGACCATGCCGGCGCCTGGGACGACTCGGGCAACGATGGTCCGATCCTGCGGCCGCGCGGACAGAACTGGTACGACTATCAGGAAGAAGCCAATGTGCTGCTGCGCCTGCCGGACGACCCCCGTTTCCTGGCGCGCCTGACCCGCTTCCACGACCACCTGCGTGACTTGGCCATCGCCAATCCCGACGCGGCCCTGTTGGCCTTGTTCTACCTCTCGACCATCGAGGTGCGTTTTTACAGCGCCACCCATGCCATGCTGGTCAGCGTGATGTGCGGCCTGGCCGCGCGCAATGTGCTCAACTGGCCGGAGGCCAAGGAGCGGACCTTGAGCCTCGCGGCACTGTCCATGAACGTGGGCATGACCGAACTGCAAGACACGCTGGCGCGGCAGACCACGCCCTTGGCGCCCGACCAGAAGCCTCAGGTGGCCAACCACGCGGCCCGCTCCATGAGCTTGCTGCACCGTGCAGGCGTGACCGATCCCGATTGGCTGGAGGCTGTGCGCCTGCACCATGCCTCGTTCTCCGGTGGCCTGGGCGACGAGGTGCCCTGGGCCGAGCGCATGGCCCACCTGATCCAGCGCGCCGATTCCTTCGGTGCGCGCCGCGCGCCCCGCGCCACGCGCGCGCCCTTGGTCGCTGCCCGGGCCATGCAGGCCATCTATTTCGATGACAACAAGCAGATCGACCCTGCGGGCGCGGCGCTGATCAAGGCCGTGGGCATCCACACGCCGGGTTCCTTCGTGCAGTTGGAGACCGGGGAGGTGGCCATCGTCGTCAAGCGTGGGCAGATCACGACCACGCCCAAGGTGTTGGTGCTGGTCAATGGCGACGGCATCGCCCTGTCGCGCTTCATCGTGCGCGACACGGCGCTGCCTGGTCAACGGGTGGCCCGCGCGATGGAGCGCAGCGAGGTGAAGGTCAGCATCAACCTCGAGCGCATCCTGGCATTCGCCTGAGCCTGTGCGAGGTGCTGGACTGGCCCTACACTGCGGGCCATGCCTGATTCCGTTCCCTTCTTGTTGGCGCCCAACGCGCTGATCCTCGGCATCGAATCATCCTGCGACGAAACCGGGGTGGCCCTGGTCCAGGCCGGCGCGCAAGCGGCGCCTCAGTTGCTCGCGCATGCCTTGCACAGCCAGATCGCCATGCATCAAGCCTACGGGGGCGTGGTGCCTGAGCTGGCGAGCCGCGACCATATCCGCCGCGTGCTGCCCTTGACGGCGCAGGTCATGCGCGAGGCCGGCCACGCGCTGGCCGACATCGACGTGGTGGCCTACACACGCGGCCCCGGCCTCGCGGGTGCCTTGTTGGTGGGCGCGGGCGTGGCCTGCGCGTTGGGCGCGGCCCTGGGCAAGCCGGTGCTAGGCGTGCACCATCTGGAAGGGCATCTGCTGTCTCCCTTCCTCAGCGCCGACCCGCCAGAGTTCCCCTTTGTCGCATTGCTCGTCTCGGGCGGGCACACGCAGCTGATGCGCGTGGATGGCGTGGGGCAATACCAGCTGCTGGGCGAAACGATTGACGACGCGGCGGGCGAGGCTTTCGACAAATCGGCCAAGTTGATGGGGCTGGGTTATCCGGGCGGTCCGGCGCTGGCGAAGCTTGCGGAGCAGGGCGATGCGCAGGCCTTCAAGCTGCCGCGTCCGCTGCTGCACAGCGGTGACTTGGACTTTTCCTTCGCTGGTTTGAAGACGGCGGTGCTCACGCAGACGCAACGCCTTGGCGACCAACTGGAGGCGCGCAAGGCCGATCTAGCAGCGTCCACGCAGGCGGCCATCGTGGAGGTGCTGGTGAAGAAGTCGCTGGCCGCGCTCGAGGCCACCGGGCTCAAACGCCTGGTGGTGGCCGGCGGCGTGGGCGCCAACAAGTCGCTGCGCGCGCAGCTCAACGCTGCCTGCGCCCACCCTGGGCGCAAAGGCGGCCCGGTGCGCGTGCATTACCCCGAACTGCACCTGTGCACCGACAACGGCGCCATGATCGCGCTGGCCGCTGCCATGCGCCTGCAGTCCGGACGGCAGCAGGCCAACCGGGCCTACCGCTTCGACGTGCAGCCACGCTGGCCACTGGACGCGATCAGCACGGCCCTGACCTGAGTCATTGGCTGCGCATCCCTGCTTTTGGGGATGCAATTGCACACCAGCCCGCCCGGTTCCGGCCCCTGGCGACGGATCAGACCGATGGAGCCAATGAACCCATTGGTACTGAAGCCCCTGCTCCGCTTTCTTCCCCCCCAAAGTACTCGGCCCAGTAGGCGATGCAGGCCCGGATCTTGGGCAGCCGGTGCCGCGCGCTGGCGGTGACCGCGTAGACCGGCACGGCCTGCAGGTCGACGTACTGCGGCAGCACGGGGATCAGCCTGCCTTGCTGCGTCAGCCCTTCGCCCACCAACGTGGTCAGGCGGCCGATGCCCAGTCCTTCCATCACCAGCGCCGCCGCCGTGTTGGTGTCGGTGGCGCGCCAATGGCCCTGTGCGGTGACGGTGCGTGCCTCGCCGTCGATCAGGAAAGGCCAGTCGTTCAGCATGGGCACGGCGCTGTTGCTGATCAAGGTGTGGGCGGCCAGTTCATCGGGATGGGAGGGCAGTCCGCGGGTCTGGGCATAGGCCGGCGCGGCGTAGAGGGCGCGCCCCAGGGTGCCGATGCGTCGTGCCACCACGCTGTCTGGCAGCGTGGTGGCCGCGCTGGCCGTGCGGATTGCGATGTCGATGCCCTCGTGCGCGAGGTCGACGATGCGGTCGCCCACATGCAGTTCGACCGACAGGCGTGGATGCCGCGCCGCCAGGCCAGCCAGGCTGGGCACCAGTCGGTAGTGCGCCACCACCGTGCTGGCGGCCACGCGGACCAGGCCGCTGGGCTCGCCGTTGCGGTCGGCCAATTCACCCTCGATTTCCTCCAGGGACAACACCGCCTGTTGGCAATAGGCGAGGAAGGACCGGCCTTCGTCCGTCAACGACAGGCCATGGGTGGAGCGATGCATCAAGCGCGCGGCGCACGCCTGCTCCATTCGGGTCAGGGTGCGCGATATCTGGCTGACAGGCACGTTGCGCTCGCGCGCCACCGCCGACAAGGAACCCAGCGCGGCGATGCGGGTGTAGAGGGCCAGTTCGTCGAGTTGCAGTTGACGCATGCGGTCCATGATAACGAGGCAGGTCTTGCAACGCGTGCAAAGCCGATTTGCGCGTGTCACCGTTTCCCCGGGGGCTGACCCTGCCTAGATTCGGGGCTTCACGACACGAAGGAAAGGTGGCTGGTGATGGACGATGCCGGAACAGGGACGACCTGGCGGGAGATGGACCCCGCGGACTATGCGCACTGGCGGGATGCGGCGGTGCGCCGCGCGACCGTGCTGCGCCGGGAGGCCGGGCTGCAGTTCTGGCGCCGGGCCTGGACCTGGGTTCGCACCCGGCCCCACCCCTGCCATGGGGCGCCAGGCTTGCCCAGCCATCGGGAGGTCTGACATGCCGACATTGCATTTGCAGCTGAGCCGCTCGCCCTCCGAGGATCAGCGCAGCGCACTGGCGCGGCGCTTGACAGCCCTCACAGCCGAGGTGCTGGGCAAGCGTGCGGTCGTGACAGCGGTGCTGGTCGACGTGCTGGCTGCGGGACACTGGTACATCGACGGCCTGGCGATCGAGGCGAATGCCTCGACGCCCGGCACCGCGCGCCTGAGTATCGACATCACCCAGGGCACGAACACACCCGCGCAGAAGGAGGCGTTTGTGCAGGCCGCCTGGGCGTTGTTGAACGAACTGTTGGGGCCCTTGGACGAGGCCAGCTACATCATCGTGCGAGAGCTGCCCGCCGAGGACTGGGGTTATGGCGGCCGCACGCAGGCCGCGCGTCGCGCGCGGCCCGACGGTTTCAGTTGATCGTCAGCTTGACGCTGCGATCCTGCGGCTGCACCTTGGCCAGCTTGAGCGTGAGCACACCATGCTCGAGCTTGGCCTCGCTGGCGCTGGCGTCGATGTCCTGGGCCAGCTCGTAGGCGGCCTTGTACTGCCGTTTGGCCTCGGCCAGGGTTTCGATGCGCACGACATTGCCTTCGATGCCGATGGACAGCTGCTCGCGGGCGACGCCGGGGACGTCGAAGGTCAATTCGATGAACTTGTCGTCCTGCTTGCCCTCGGCGGTGTCTTCGAAATAGCGGCTGCGCGCGGCGTTGTCGAAGACCCGGTCGAGCGTGCGGTCGAAGACACGCAGCGAGGGGACGAAGGTGGAACGACGCAGAGCGGGAACGAACAGCATGGTGAGACTCCTGAGTTGAACATCGGGCGGGCTCCTGCACGCGACCCGCATGCACGCAACCCTTACACTGCGCGGCTTTCAACCACGATCGCCGCATGGCCCACATCTGTTGGCGCGGCCCTGTTTTTCAAGAGAGTTCCTCCGTGCACTACCGCATGTTTTCCCGGGTCTTGAAGCTGGCCATCGCGGCCCTATCTGTCGCCGTTTCGGCCTACGCGCAGCCTGCCGCGCCAGCGCCACAGGCCGCGCAGGCATCCACCGCGCAGCCGGTGCGCATCGCCATGATCGAGGGCTTGAGCGGGCCGCTGGGCAACGCGGGTGAGGCGGTGCACCGCAACTTGGTATGGGCCATCGAACGGGTGAACGCTCGGGGTGGCCTGCAGCTCGAACTGCGCCGATACGACAGCAAAGGCCAGACCGAGGAGGCGCTGGCCGCCCTGCGCGCCGCCATTGACGACGGTGCGCGTTTCATCATGCAGGGCAACAGCTCTTCCGTCGCGGCCGCTCTGATCGACGCCATCGACAAACACAACGAGCGCGATCCGGCGCGGCGCGTGCTCTTCCTCAACTACTCGGCGGTGGACCCCATCCTGACCAACGAGAAATGCAGTTTCTGGCATTTCCGCTTCGACGCGCACGCCGACATGCGCATGGCCGCGCTGATGCGCGTGCTGCAGGAAGATCGCGCCGTGCGCTCGGTCTACCTGATCGGACAGGACTACAGCTTCGGCCAAGCGGTGCTGCGCGAGGCGAAGCGGCAACTGGGTGCGCTGCGTCCGGACATCCAGATCGTGGGCGAGGAACTGCATCCCATAGGCCGCGTGAAGGACTTTCTGCCCTACGCACAGAAGATCAAGGCGAGGACGGCGGAGGTGCGCGGAACCTCGGCCGTGATCACGGGCAATTGGGGCAATGATCTGACCCTGCTGATCAAGGCGGCCCGCGAGGCGGGCTATGACGGCAAGTTCTACACCTTCTACGGCAATGCACTGGGCGCGCCCGCCGCCATCGGCGCGGTCGGCGTGGGTCAGGTCGTGGCTGTGGCGGACTGGCTGCCCAACGTGCCGGGCGCGCAGAGCGAGGCCTTCTACCGCGCCTTCCGCGAGCGTTTTCCCCGGCCCGAGGACGACTATGTGCACATGCGGATGCAGTTGATGGTGGAGGCGTTGGCTCAAGCCATCCAGAAGGCCGGCTCCACGGACGCGACGGCCGTGGCCCGCGCCTTGGAGCAGGCGGACGTCACCTTGTCCGGCCAGCGTGGTCGCATGCGCGCGGCCGACCACCAGTTCCAGCAGGCGCTGGTGGTGGGGGTGATGGCCCGCCAGGTCCGTGAAGGTGAGAAGGACGGCGTCAAGTTCGACGTGGAAGGTTCGGGTTACGGCTTTCGCGTGATCCGCCAGCTGAAGGCGGAGCAGGCTGAGCAGCCGACGACCTGCCAGATGGCGCGGCCCTGAGTCCTTGCTTTGCGGCCCGCGTGCGTCCAGGCGCCCCTTCCTTGTTTGCCTTTCTTTCAACAACCGCTCTGACACCGTGGCTGGCCATGCGACACATCATCCGAAACCTCGAAGAATCCAAGATCCGCGAAGTGGCCAATGCCGGCCTGGGGCGGGCCGACCTGCTGACCTTCTGGTTTGGCGAGGGCGATGAGACCCCGCCGGACTTCGTGCGCCAAGCGGCCATCGACTCCCTGGACAAGGGCGAGGTTTTTTACACCCACAACCTGGGCCTGCCCGAACTGCGTGAGGGGCTGGCCGCGCACCTGAGTCGCCTGCACGGAGCGGTGAGCGCCGACCGCATCGCCGTGACTTCGGGAGGGGTCAATGCCTTGATGATCGCCATGCAGGCCCTGTTGGACGCGGGGGACGAGGTGGTCATCGTCACGCCGGTCTGGCCCAATCTGGTCGCCCAGCCGCAGATCTTGGGCGCCAAGCTCAAGCCTGTGCCGTTGCGGCCCGTCGAAGGCGCCTGGACGCTGGACATGGACGCGCTGCTGGCGGCGGTGACGCCTGCCACGCGCCTGCTCGTGGTCAACGCGCCGTCCAACCCCACGGGCTGGGCGCTCACGCGGGATGAGCAGCAGCGCATCCTCGACCATTGCCGTCGCACGGGCACCTGGATCCTGGCCGACGAGGTCTATTCGCAGCTGTATTACGACGACGAGGACGCGGGGCCGCGGGGGCGCGCGCCCAGCTTCCTCGACATCGCGACGCCGGAGGATCGACTCATGGTCGTGGGCAGTTTCTCCAAGGCTTTCCTGATGACGGGCTGGCGCCTGGGCTGGCTGGTGCTGCCGCCGTCCTGCACGCACGACGTGGGCAAGATCATCGAGTTCAACACCTCCTGCGCCAGCGTCTTCACGCAGCGCGCGGCCATCATGGCCCTGCGGCGCGCCGACGAGATCACGCCCCGCGTGGTGGCGCACCTGAAGGACTGCCGCGACACCCTGGTGCCGCTATTGCGAGCGCTGCCTGGCGTGGAGCTGGCGAGGCCCCGCGCGGGCATGTACGCCTTCTTCCGCATTGCGGGTGGCCGGGGCGAATTCGCGGACGGCGTGGTGCTGGCCAAGCACCTGGTGGCCGAGGCAGGGCTGGGGCTGGCGCCGGGCGAGGCCTTTGGCCCCGAGTCGGCGGGCTGGCTGCGCTGGTGTTTTGCCTCGCGGGATCTGGACCGATTGGTGCAGGGTGTGGACCGACTGCGCGGTTGGCTGAAAGCGCGGCCCTGAAGGTGCGTATTTGAGTGGGCGTATTTGAGTGGGCGCGTCTGAGCGCCGCAGCTGCCTGCTCAGAACTGCAACCCCAATCCCACGTTGGCGCTGGTGGCGTCTATCCCGAGCGGCAGGCCGGCGTCCGGATCGTCCTTGGAGGTGATCCGGGTCTTGTCGTAATTCATCTGCATGAACTCGATCTGCAGGTAAAGACTAGGGGCAAGCAGGTGGCGCACACCCAGGCCGAAACCTTGGCCCTTGAGCTTGCGTTCGAGGCGACTGGGGTCGTCGTCGTTGACGGCCAGTTCCACCTGGGCCTGGATCAGCGCGAACTTGCCGTACAGCACGGTGTCTGGGTGGATGGCGTAGGCGGGTTCCACATACAGGGCGGTGCCGCGACTGAGCGTGATTTCCGTTTCGGACTCGTTGAGAATGGTCCTGCCGCCGTCCACGTCGCCCAACTGGGTGCTGGCACCCAGGTTCAGCAGGGTCTCCGGCCCCAGGCTCAGGCCATAGGCGGTTTGCAGCCTGAGCGTCTGGCTGGGCGCGCCATAGCTGTAGGGCGCGCCATCGAAGGTGAGCTCGGTCGAGGTGTTCATGAAGTCGACCTGGGCGCCCAGGCTGGGCCCTGAAAATTCGGATTGCGCGTGGGCTGATGAGTCGCAGGTCAGCAGCAGGGCGAGGAAGCTGGCCTGGGCGGTTGATCCGGCGCGGCGGGGGTGCGGCAGCAGCATGGTGATGCTTTCCTTCCTCGATGACGGGGGCTCGGTGGCGCCTGGGGCAGGGATGTGTGACGGCGAATCGCATCCTAGGACCCGCACCCGCCCGTGAACAGTGGCCCGCGCCGACCGGCTGTGATGTTTTCGCTATAATTGCCCGGTTTTGCGTGCGCGGAGGTCCTGGAAGCAGTACCGTCGGGCGCGCCAAACGCACGCCGGCAAGCAGTTCCAGCCGCCGGCGCAAGTTGTAACCCCGGGACGTCGCCGTCAGGCTCTCCGATGCTTCGCGAGATCAGCCTGTCCTTCGTCCACTCCGTGTAGAGGAAAGAAAATGATCGCATCCCAAGTCAAGGCCGAAGTCGTCAAGGCCAACGCTCGCGCCGCCAACGACACCGGCAGCCCCGAAGTCCAGGTGGCCCTGCTGACCGCTCGCATCAACGAGCTGACCCCGCACTTCAAGACCCACGCCAAGGACCACCACGGCCGTCGCGGTCTGCTGCGCATGGTGAGCCGTCGCCGCAAGCTGCTGGACTACCTGAAGTCCAAGGACGCCGCGCGTTACTCCGCGCTGATCACCAAGCTGGGCCTGCGCAAGTAAGTCCCGGTCATGAACAACGACGCCTGAGTTGGTGCCCATCGCCCGATGGGGAGGCTGATTCAGGCGTTGTTCACTTCGGAGCCTGCAAGCACAGAGCGAAGCTGTGTCATTCCAAAGCCCTTTCCTCAAGGGGAACTGCTCTGGAATGGCATCGTGTTCTGTGAGGCCTGCTCCGAGCCATGCGGGGACGCCGTCCCCGTTCAATGAAACCGGAAGGGCCTGTCTCTTCCGTCCACACCACAGGAGCAGCACATGAGCATGTTCAACAAGATCACCAAGACCTTCCAGTGGGGTCAGCACACCGTCACCATGGAGACGGGCGAAATCGCCCGCCAGGCCAGTGGTGCCGTCCTCGTGAACGTCGACGACACCGTGGTGCTTGCCACCGTGGTGGCATCCAAGTCCGCCAAGCCCGGTCAGGACTTCTTCCCTCTGACGGTCGACTACCTCGAGAAAAGCTACGCCGCCGGCAAGATTCCCGGTAGCTTCTTCAAGCGCGAAGGCCGTCCCAGCGAATACGAGACGCTGACCAGCCGCCTGATCGACCGCCCGATCCGCCCGCTGTTTCCCGAAGGCTTCTTCAACGAAGTGCAGGTGGTGATCCACACCGTCTCGCTGAATCCGGAAGTCGATGCCGACATCCCCGCCATGATTGCCACCAGCGCGGCCCTGGCCATCAGCGGCATTCCCTTCAACGGCCCCATCGGCGCGGCGCGCGTGGGCTACATCAACGGCGAATACGTTCTGAACCCGGGCCAAACCCAGCGCAAGGACAGCCAGATGGACCTCGTGGTCGCTGGCACCGAGGCCGCCGTGCTGATGGTGGAATCCGAGGCGCTGCAGCTGTCGGAAGAGGTCATGCTGGGCGCCGTGGTCTTCGGTCACGACCAGGGCAAAGTCGCGATCAACGCCATCCATGATCTGGTGCGTGAAGCCGGCAAGCCGGCCTGGGACTGGAAGGCTCCGGCCAAGGACGAGGCCCTGATCGCCAAGATCGACAGCCTCGCCAAGGCCAAGCTCGAAGCCGCTTACCAGATCCGCAACAAGCAGGCCCGCACGCAAGCCTGCCGCGCCGCTTACGCCGACGTGTTCGCCGGTCTGAAGGCCGATGGCGTGGAATTCGACAGCGTGGCCGTCGAAGGTCTGCTGTTCGAGATTGAAGCCAAGATCGTTCGTGGCCAGATCCTGGCCGGCGAACCGCGCATCGACGGTCGCGACACCCGCACCGTGCGCCCCATCGAAATCCGCGACAGCGTGCTGCCGCGCACCCACGGCTCGGCCCTGTTCACCCGCGGCGAGACCCAGGCCCTGGTCATCACGACCCTGGGCACCGAGCGCGACGCCCAGCGCATCGACGCGCTGGCCGGCGAGTTCGAGGACCGCTTCATGCTGCACTACAACATGCCTCCTTTCGCCACGGGCGAGACGGGTCGCGTGGGTAGCCCCAAGCGCCGCGAGATCGGCCACGGGCGTCTGGCCAAGCGTGCACTGGTCGCCGTGCTGCCGACCAAGGAAGAGTTCCCCTACACCATGCGCGTGGTGTCGGAGATCACCGAATCCAACGGTTCCTCGTCCATGGCCTCCGTCTGCGGTGGCTGTCTCTCGCTGATGAATGCGGGCGTGCCGCTGAAGGCGCATGTGGCCGGCATCGCCATGGGCCTGATCAAGGAAGACAACAAGTTCGCCGTGCTGACCGACATCCTGGGTGACGAAGATCACCTGGGCGACATGGACTTCAAGGTGGCCGGCACGACCAACGGCATCACTGCCCTGCAGATGGACATCAAGATCCAGGGCATCACCAAGGAAATCATGCAGGTCGCCCTGGCCCAGGCCAAGGAAGCGCGCATGCACATCCTGGGCAAGATGCAGGCCGCCGTGGGCGAAGCCAAGGCCGAAGTGAGCCAGTTCGCGCCGCGCCTCTACACCATGAAGATCAACCCCGAGAAGATCCGCGATGTGATCGGCAAGGGCGGCGCGACCATTCGCGCGCTGACCGAGGAGACCGGCACCCAGATCGACATCGCGGAAGACGGCACCATCACCATCGCGTCGACCGACGGTGACAAGGCCGCCGAGGCCAAGCGCCGCATCGAGCAGATCACGGCCGAAGTCGAGATCGGCAAGGTCTACGAGGGTCCGATCACCAAGATCCTGGACTTCGGTGCCCTGGTCAACCTGCTGCCCGGCAAGGACGGCCTGCTGCACATCAGCCAGATCGCGCACGAGCGCGTCGAGAAAGTCACGGACTACCTGTCCGAAGGCCAGATCGTCAAGGTCAAGGTGCTGGAGACCGATGAGAAGGGTCGCGTCAAGCTGTCCATGAAGGCGCTGCTGGAGCGTCCGGAGCAGCCGCAACGCGCCGAGCGCGCCGAAGCGCCCGACAACGGCGAAGCGGCTTGATCGTTTGAGGTCGCGGGCATGAAGGCCGTTGAAATCACCCGTCATGGCGAGCCGGAGGTGCTGGTGCTGGGCACGCGCCCCGACCCGGCGCCCGTGGCTGGCGAGCTGCTGATCCGTGTCGCGGCCAGCGGCATCAACCGGCCTGACGTATTCCAGCGCCAGGGCAACTACCCGGTGCCCCCGGGAGCCTCCGACATCCCGGGCCTGGAGGTTGCGGGTGAGATCGTTGGTGGGGATGCCCAGGAACTCGCGGCTGCTGGTTTCAAGCTGGGTGACAAGGTCTGTGCCCTGGTGGCCGGTGGCGGGTATGCCGAACTCTGCACCGCGCCGATCGCCCAATGTCTGCCTTACCCCAGGGGCTTGAGTGACGTCGAGGCCGCCTCGCTGCCCGAGACCTTCTTCACGGTCTGGAGCAATGTCTTCGACCGCGGGCGTCTGCAACCGGGTGAGACCCTGCTGGTTCAGGGCGGGTCCAGTGGCATTGGCGTCACTGCCATACAGCTGGCCAAGGCCTGGGGTGCGACGGTCATCGCGACGGCGGGCAGCGACGAGAAGTGCGCGGCGTGCGTGAGGCTGGGCGCCGACCATGCCATCAATTACAAGACGCAGGACTTCAAGGACGAGGTCAAGCGGCTGACGGATGGCAAGGGCGTGGACGTGATCCTCGACATGGTGGGCGGTGAGTATGTCGCCCGCGAGGTCGAGAGCCTGGCCGAGGACGGCCGCATCGTCATCATCGCCGTGCAGGGCGGCACCAAGAGCAGCTTCAATGCGGGCTTGGTGCTGCGCAAGCGCCTGACCATCACCGGCTCCACCTTGCGCCCGCGTCCCGTGGCCTTCAAGGCCGCCATTGCCCAGGCCTGTCTGAAGCATGCCTGGCCGCTGATCGAGGCGGGCAAGATCAAGCCTGTGATCCACAGTACCTTCCAGCCCGCGCAAGCCGCCCAGGCCCACGCGCTGATGGAATCGAACCAGCACATCGGCAAGATCGTGCTGACCTGGACATGAAGAAACTGATCGCCGGCAACTGGAAGATGAACGGTAGCCTGGCCGCCAACGCGGCTTTGCTGCAAGGCATACTGCCGGGCGTCACGGCCCAGGCTTGTGATGTCGCCGTCTGCGTGCCGGCCGTCTATCTGGCGCAGGGTCAGGCCTTGCTGGCGGATTCCCCGCTTGCATTGGGTGCGCAGGACCTTTCGGCCCGTGAGTCGGGTGCTTACACTGGTGAGATCTCCGCGGCCATGTTGCGGGACTTCGGCGTGCGTTACGCCATCGTCGGCCATTCCGAACGTCGTCAATACCATGGCGAGACGGACGCGGTCGTGGCCGAGAAGGCCCAGCGCGCGCTGGCCGCGGGCATCACCCCCATCGTCTGCATCGGGGAAACGTTGGCCGAGCGCGAGGCCGGCTCGACCGAGGATGTTGTCAAGCGTCAACTGGCGGCCGTGATACACCTCAACGGCCATTGCATCAGCGAGATCGTCGTGGCCTATGAGCCGGTCTGGGCCATCGGCACGGGCAAGACGGCCACGCCTGAGCAGGCCCAGGCCGTGCATGCCGTGCTGCGGGCTCAGCTGCAGGCCGCGTCAACCCAGGCCGATCGCATCCGCATCCTGTACGGCGGCAGCATGAACGCAACCAATGCCGCCAGCTTGCTGGCGCAAGCCGACATTGACGGCGGCCTGATCGGCGGCGCGTCGCTCAAGGCGGCGGATTTTCTTTCCATCATTGACGCGGCGAGCTGAGCGCAATCGCTCGACGTCGCATTCAAGCTCTCAGTCTCACGACATCAGTCTCGAATTCAGGAGTTCATCGCATGAGTTTCATCGTCACCCTACTCGTCACGGTGCAGATCATCACGGCCTTGGCCATGATTGGTCTGGTGTTGATCCAGCACGGCAAGGGCGCCGACATGGGCGCAGCTTTCGGTAGCGGGTCGTCCGGCAGTCTGTTCGGCGCCAGTGGCAGCGCCAACTTCTTGTCGCGCACGACGGCGGTGCTGGCCACGGTGTTTTTCTCCGTGACGCTGGCCCTCGCTTACTTCGGGAATGCGCGTCCGACCAGCTCGGGCAGCGTGCTCGAAAATCCCGCAGCCATCGTGCCCGCGACGCCAGACACGGCGGCGCAGATCCCAGGCGTCAACTCGACCGCGCCTGCGGCGAGCGAGGCCGCGCCGGCATCGAAGGAAGCGGCTCCCGCTGGCGCCGCCGGGCAGATTCCCGCGCAATAAAGCGCGGAGCAGCGCACGCGCCGCAGGCCCGTTGGGTGCGTGCCGACTGAACGTGCGCAGGGTCCGTCCGGGCCCGCGTGGTGGGCCTCGCAAGTGGCCTTGTCCGGAATCAAGTTTTGATAACTTCTCCGGGCGCCTCCCTCGGAAGTGGGGGAATTCCGGGTAAACTTCCAGCTGCTGGTCAAACGCAACTCCTCATGCAAGACCGGCGGACAAATCAGCCGTCGTGGTGAAATTGGTAGACACGCTATCTTGAGGGGGTAGTGGCGAAAGCTGTGCGAGTTCGAGTCTCGCCGACGGCACCATACAGAAGCCGGCCTGGCCCGCGGCCCTCGCGCGGGGCTGGTCGGATGCGTGATCCAACCCAGAGCAGCAGAGGCAGAGCAGCAAGATGAGCCTTGACCAGTACCTTCCCGTCCTGTTGTTCATCTTGGTCGGTCTGGCCGTGGGTGTGCTGCCCCAGCTCATCGGTTACGTGCTCGGGCCCAATCGTCCTGACGCGGCCAAGAACTCCCCCTACGAATGCGGCTTCGAGGCCTTCGAGGACGCGCGCATGAAGTTCGACGTGCGTTATTACCTCGTCGCCATCCTCTTCATTCTTTTCGATCTTGAAATCGCCTTCCTATTCCCCTGGGCCGTCGCGCTCAAGGATGTTGGCGCGGTTGGTTTCTGGGCGGCGATGGTCTTCATCGCCATCCTCGTGGTGGGTTTTGTCTATGAGTGGAAGAAGGGCGCGCTCGACTGGGAGTAGTCCGGCGCAGCCTCTGATCTCACCGCAGGACAACTGATTCTTAGCAAGGAACGCAGCCATGATTGAAGGCGTGTTGAAGGAAGGCTTCGTCACCACCAGCTACGACACGGTGGTGAACTGGGCCAAGACCGGTTCGCTCTGGCCCATGACCTTCGGTCTGGCCTGCTGTGCGGTGGAAATGATGCACGCGGCGGCGGCGCGCTACGACATCGCGCGTTTCGGTTCCGAGGTGTTCCGTGCCAGTCCGCGTCAGTCCGACCTGATGATCGTCGCCGGCACCCTGTGCAACAAGATGGCGCCCGCCCTGCGCAAGGTCTATGACCAGATGAGCGAGCCGCGATGGGTCATCTCCATGGGCTCCTGCGCCAATGGGGGTGGGTATTACCACTACAGCTACTCCGTCGTGCGCGGCTGTGACCGCATCGTGCCGGTCGACGTTTACGTGCCGGGCTGTCCCCCCACGGCCGAAGCCTTGATCTACGGGATCATTCAGCTGCAGCAGAAGGTCCGCCGCACGCAGACCATCGCGCGTGTCTGAGGTGCATGTTCAAGGCTCGTGCCTGAAGGAAAAGAAATGACCGCTGTCGCCGTGAACCCCGAGGTTCTCAAAAACGCCGTGTCCGCCGCGCTGGGTGAACTGGTGCGCCGCATTGAGCTGCGCCTTGACGAGGTCACCGTGGAGGTTGCCCCCAAGGACTACCGCACTGCGGCCATGTTGCTGCGCGACGCGCCGGGTTGCCAGTTCGAGCAGTTGATTGATTTGTGCGGTCTGGATTACTCCGCTTACGGCGATGGCGCCTGGGAAGGTGCGCGCTACGCCGTGGTGTCGCACCTGCTCTCCGTCAGCCTGAACCAACGCGTGCGCCTGAAGGTGTTTGCTGCGGACGACGAATTCCCGGTGCTGGATTCGCTGACCAGCGTCTGGGCTGCGGCCAACTGGTACGAACGCGAGGCCTTCGACCTGTTTGGCATCGTCTTCGAGGGGCATGATGACCTGCGCCGCATCCTGACGGATTACGGCTTCATCGGCCACCCCTTCCGCAAGGACTTCCCGCTTTCCGGGCATGTCGAGATGCGCTACGACGCCGAATTGCAGCGCGTGATCTACCAGCCCGTGAGCATCGAGCCGCGCGAGATCACGCCGCGCATCATCCGCGAAGACAACTACGGCGGGCTGTGAGCCATGGCAGAAATCAAGAACTACACCCTGAACTTCGGTCCGCAGCACCCGGCCGCGCATGGCGTGCTGCGCCTGGTGCTGGAGCTGGACGGTGAAGTCGTGCAACGTGCCGATCCGCACATCGGCCTGCTGCACCGCGCCACCGAAAAGCTGGCCGAGAGCAAGACCTACATCCAGTCGCTGCCCTACATGGACCGCCTGGACTACGTTTCGATGATGTGCAACGAGCAGGCCTACTGCTTGGCCATCGAGAAGATGCTGGGCCTCGAGGTCCCGCTGCGCGCCAAGTACATCCGCACCATGTTTGGCGAGATCACGCGCCTGCTCAACCACCTGATGTGGCTGGGCTCGCACGGCAACGACTGCGGCAGCTCGACCATCCTGATCTACACCTTCCGCGAGCGCGAAGACCTGTTCGACATGTACGAGGCGGTGTCGGGTGCGCGCATGCACGCGGCCTATTTCCGCCCGGGCGGCGTCTACCGCGACCTGCCCGACTCCATGCCGCAGCACCAGGCCAGCAAGGTGCGCAGCAACCGCTCCTTGCAGGCTGCCAACGCCAACCGCCAGGGCTCGCTGCTGGATTTCATCGACGATTTCACGCAACGCTTCCCGAAGTGCGTGGATGAGTACGAGACCCTGCTGACCGACAACCGCATCTGGAAACAACGCACGGTGGGCATCGGCGTGGTGACGCCCGAGCGCGCGCTGAACCTGGGCATGACCGGCCCGATGCTGCGCGGCTGCGGCATCGCCTGGGACCTGCGCAAGCAGCAGCCCTATGACGCGTACGACCGCGTGGACTTCGACATCCCCGTGGGCAAGACCGGCGACAGCTACGACCGTTACCTGGTTCGCGTGGCCGAGATGCGCGAGTCGAACAAAATCATCAAGCAGTGCGTGGACTGGCTGCGCGCCAACCCGGGCCCGGTCATCACCGACAACCACAAGGTTGCACCGCCTTCGCGTGAGGCCATGAAGTCCAACATGGAGGAGCTGATCCACCACTTCAAGCTCTTCACCGAGGGCTTCCGTGTCCCGGCCGGCGAGGCTTACGCGGCGGTGGAGCATCCCAAGGGCGAATTCGGCATCTACCTCGTGAGCGATGGCGCCAACAAGCCCTATCGCCTCAAGATCCGTGCGCCCGGCTTCGCGCACCTGGCCACTCTCGATGAACTGGCGCGTGGTCACATGCTGGCCGACGCGGTCGCCATCATCGGCACGCTGGACATTGTTTTTGGAGAAATCGACCGATGATTTCCGACGCGACAAAAGCACGCACGTCGCCGCTGTCGGCGGCGACCCTTGCCCGATTCAGCAAGGAAGTGGCGAAGTACCCGGCTCAGCAGAAGCAGTCCGCCGTGATGGCCTGCCTTTCCATCGTGCAGCAGGAGCAGGGCTGGGTGAGCAGCGAGGCCGAGGCGGAGATCGCCGCCTACCTGGGCATGCCCGCGATGGCTGTGCACGAAGTCACGACCTTCTACAACATGTACAACCAGCGGCCGGTGGGCAAGTTCAAGCTCAACGTCTGCACCAACCTGCCGTGCCAGCTGCGCGACGGGCAAAAGGCGCTGAACCATCTGGCGGCCAAGCTGGGCATCGCCAAGGGTGAGACCACGGCCGACGGCCTGTTCACGCTGCAGGAAAGCGAATGCCTGGGCGCCTGCGCCGACGCGCCCGTGATGTTGGTCAACGACCGCACCATGTGCAGCTTCATGAGCAATGACAAGCTGGATCAGCTGATCGACGGGCTGAAAGGAGTGGCTGGTGGCAGCGACTCCAAAGGAGTCGCGGCATGAACGCAGAACAAATCCTCTCGCAGTTCGCCGCCACCGGTGTGCAGACCTGCTTCCATGACCGCCACATCGGCCCGCAGATCTACGCGGGTCTGAACGGCGCCAACTGGCGCCTGAAGGACTACGAGTCGCGTGGCGGCTACGAGGCGCTGAAGAAAATCTTGAAGGAAGGCCTGACCCAAGACCAGGTCATCGCCACCGTCAAGGAGTCCGGCCTGCGTGGTCGCGGCGGCGCGGGTTTCCCGACCGGCCTGAAGTGGAGCTTCATGCCGCGCCAGTTCCCGGGCCAGAAGTACCTGGTCTGTAATTCGGACGAGGGTGAGCCTGGCACCTGCAAGGACCGCGACATCCTGATGTACAACCCCCACATCGTGATCGAAGGCATGGCGATCGCTGCCTATGCCATGGGCATCACGGTGGGCTACAACTATATCCACGGCGAGATCTTCGAGGTCTATGAACGCTTCGAAGCCGCGCTGGAGGAGGCGAGGGCTGCAGGTTATCTGGGCGACCAGATCCTGGGCAGCGGCTTCAATTTCCAGCTCCACGCCCACCATGGCTTCGGCGCGTACATCTGCGGCGAGGAAACCGCCTTGCTGGAGTCGCTCGAAGGCAAGAAGGGCCAACCGCGTTTCAAGCCGCCGTTCCCGGCCAGTTTCGGCCTGTACGGCAAGCCGACCACCATCAACAACACCGAGACCTTCGCGGCCGTGCCCTGGATCATCCGCAACGGTGGTCAGGCCTATCTGGAGATCGGCAAGCCCAACAACGGCGGCACCAAGATCTTCTCGGTCAGCGGTGACGTGGAGCGCCCCGGCAACTACGAGATTCCGTTGGGCACGCCGTTCAGCAAATTGCTGGAACTGGCGGGCGGCGTCAAGGGCGGCAAGAAGCTCAAGGCCGTGATTCCGGGCGGCTCCTCCGCGCCGGTGCTGCCGGCCCACATCATGATGGAATGCACGATGGACTACGACTCCATCTCCAAGGCGGGCTCCATGCTCGGCTCAGGCGCCGTCATCGTGATGGACGAGACGCGCAACATGGTCGAGTCGCTCAAGCGCCTCTCCTACTTCTACATGCACGAGTCCTGCGGCCAGTGCACGCCCTGCCGCGAGGGCACGGGCTGGCTTTGGCGCCTGGTCGACCGCATCGAGCGTGGCGAAGGCCGTCCCCAGGACATGGCGACGCTGGACTCGGTGGCAGGCAACATCATGGGCCGCACCATCTGCGCGCTGGGCGACGCGGCGGCCATGCCGGTGCGCGCCATGATCAAGCACTTCCGCCCCGAATTCGAGGCGCTGATTCCCAAGCCCACGACTGAAAAGTCGGTTACCGCGGCCTGAAAGTAGCTATGGTTGAAATCGAACTCGACGGCAAGAAGGTGGAGGTGGTCGAAGGCAGCATGGTCATGCATGCCGCCGAAAAGGCCGGAACCTACATCCCCCATTTCTGCTATCACAAGAAACTCAGCATTGCCGCCAATTGCCGCATGTGCCTGGTGGACGTGGAGAAGGTGCCCAAGCCGGTGCCGGCCTGCGCCACGCCCGTGACCCAGGGCATGATCGTGCGCACCAAGAGCGACCGCGCCATCAAGGCCCAGCAGTCGGTCATGGAGTTCCTGCTGATCAACCATCCGCTGGATTGCCCCATCTGTGACCAGGGCGGCGAATGCCAGCTGCAGGATCTGGCCGTCGGTTATGGCGCTTCCGCCTCGCGCTACGAGGAAGAAAAGCGCGTGGTCTTCCATAAGGACGTGGGTCCGCTCATCAGCATGGAAGAGATGAGCCGCTGCATCCATTGCACCCGCTGCGTGCGCTTCGGCCAGGAAATGGCCGGCGTGATGGAGTTGGGCATGAGCCACCGCGGCGAACATTCCGAGATCGAGACCTTCGTCGGCAAGTCGGTGGACTCCGAGTTGTCCGGCAACATGATCGACATCTGCCCGGTCGGCGCGCTGACGAGCAAGCCCTTCCGCTACAGCGCCCGCACCTGGGAACTGTCGCGTCGCAAGTCGGTGAGTCCGCACGACAGCACGGGCGCCAACCTGATCGTGCAGGTCAAGAACAACCAGGTGATGCGCGTCGTCCCGCTCGAAAACGAGGCGGTCAACGAATGCTGGATCGCCGACCGCGACCGTTATTCCTACGAAGCCCTGAACAGCCCGGACCGTCTCACGCAGCCCATGCTCAAGCAGGGCGGCGAGTGGAAGGAAGTCGATTGGCAGACCGCGCTTGAGTACGTGGCCACCGGCCTGCGCGACATCAAGGCCCAGCACGGCGCCAACAGCATCGGTGCCCTGGTCAGCCCGCACAGCACGCTGGAAGAGCTGTTCCTGGCGACGAAGCTGGTGCGTGGCCTGGGCGGTGACAGCATCGACCATCGCCTGCGCCATGCCGAGTTCACCAAGAGCGAGGGTGTGCGCCATCTGGGCCTGCCTGTCGCCGCGCTGAGTCAACTCCAGCGTGTGCTGGTGGTTGGCAGCAACCTGCGCAAGGACCATCCGCTGTTCGCGCAGCGCATCCGCCAGGCCGCGCGCCATGGCGCGCAGGTCAATGCCATCACCTCGGCCAAGCTCTACAAGACTGCCGACGCCTGGGCCCTGCCCGTGGCGAACGCGGTGGTGACCGAGGCTGCTCAATGGGCGCAAGCCCTGGCCGCCGTGGCTGCGGCGGTGGCGGCCGACAAGGGCGTGACCGCGCCGGTGCCGGCGCAGGCCACACCCGAGGCGACGGCCATCGCCAAATCACTGCTGGGCGGTGAACGCAAGGCCGTGCTGCTGGGTAACGCCGCCGCGCACGCGGCGAATGCGTCGACGCTGCTGGCCCTGGCGAACTGGATCGGCGCGCAGACCGGCGCTTCCGTGGGTTATCTGACCGAAGCGGCCAACACCGTGGGAGCGCAATGGGTCGGCGCCCAGCCTCAAGGGGCTGGCCTGAACGCGGCGCAGATCCTGGCGGGCCAGAGCAAGGCCGTTGTGCTGTTGAACGTCGAACCCGAAGACACCGTGGCGGGTCCGGTGGCGGCGATGGGTCTGGGCAAGGCCGAGATGGTCGTGACCCTGTCACCCTTCAAGACCAACCTGGCCTTCAGCGACGTGCTGCTGCCCATCGCACCCTTCAGCGAAACCTCGGGCAGCTTCGTCAATGCCGAAGGCCGTGTGCAGAGTTTCCATGCGGTGGTCAAGCCCTTGGGCGAGACACGTCCGGCCTGGAAGGTGCTGCGTGTGCTTGGCAATTTGCTGGAATTGCCGGGTTTTGATTTCGACGCCTCGCAGGACGTGCTGGCCGCCGCGACCGCACAGCCCGCGAATTTGTCGAACGCCACGGGTGCGGCCATCAACCTGTCCGCGTCCGCCGGTGAACCGGTCAGCGCGGCGATTTATCAACTGGATGGGCTGGTGCGCCGCGCCACGTCGCTGCAACTGACGGCCGATGCGAAAGCCAGCCAACAACGAGTGAACGAGGGAGCCGCCGCATGATAGACGCGCTCTACAACGGGGGATTGAACCTCATCGCCGCAGGCTGGTGGGGTGACATCGCCTGGCCCGTGATCTGGACTCTGATCAAGATCGTGTGCGTGCTCCTGCCCGTGCTGATCGCCGTGGCCTACCTCACGCTATGGGAGCGTCGTCTGCTGGGTTTCATGCAGGTCCGTCTGGGCCCGAACCGCGTCGGCCCCTTTGGTCTGTTCCAGCCTTTCGCCGATGCCTTGAAGCTGCTGACCAAGGAAATCATCCAGCCCACGGCGGCGTCCAAGGGGCTGTTCGTGCTTGGCCCCATGCTGGCCATCATGCCCGCGCTGGCGGCCTGGGTGGCTGTGCCTTTCGGACCGGACGTGGCGCTGACCAATGTCAACGTCGGCCTGATGCTGATCATGGCGATCACCTCCATCGAGGTCTACGGCGTGATCATCGCGGGTTGGGCTTCCAACTCCAAGTACGCCTTCCTGGGCGCGCTGCGCGCTTCGGCGCAGATGGTCAGCTATGAAATCGCCATGGGCTTCTGCTTCCTCGTGGTGCTGATGGTGACGGGCAGCATGAACCTGACCGACATCGTGCAGGCGCAGGAGCAGGGCCAGTTCGCCGCCATGGGCCTGAACTTCCTGTCCTGGAACTGGCTGCCCCTGCTGCCCATCTTCGTGGTCTACCTGATTTCCTCGGTGGCCGAGACCAACCGCCACCCCTTTGACGTGGTCGAGGGCGAGGCCGAGATCGTGGCCGGTCACATGGTCGAGTACTCGGGCATGGGTTTCGCGATCTTCTTCCTCGCGGAATACGCCAGCATGTGGCTGGTGTCCATCCTGGCCGTGGTCATGTTCCTCGGTGGCTGGTCTGCTCCGGTGGCCGCGCTGGACTTCATTCCTGGCTGGATCTGGCTGGGCCTGAAGACCTTCTTCATCGTGTCCTGCTTCATCTGGATTCGCGCTACTTTCCCGCGCTTCCGTTACGACCAGATCATGCGTCTGGGCTGGAAGATCTTCATCCCGGTCACGTTGGTGTGGCTGATCGTCGTCGGCATCTGGATGCAGACGCCGTGGAACATCTGGAATTGAGGAATAAGCCATGCAAGCCGCTTCTTCCACGCCTGTGCGCGCCTTCTCGGTCAAGGACTTCTTCAAGAGCTTCATGCTCGTGGAGTTGCTCAAGGGCATGGCCCTGACCGGGCGCTACACCTTCGCGCGCAAGGTCACATTGCAATACCCCGAGGAAAAGACGCCGCTGTCGCCGCGTTTCCGTGGCCTGCACGCGCAGCGCCGCTACGAAAACGGCGAGGAGCGTTGCATCGCCTGCAAGCTTTGCGAAGCGGTCTGCCCCGCGATGGCCATCACGATCGAGAGCGACGCGCGCGCCGACGGCACGCGCCGCACCACGCGCTACGACATTGACCTGACCAAGTGCATCTTCTGCGGCTTCTGCGAGGAGGCATGCCCGGTGGACGCCATCGTCGAGACGCACATCCTTGAATACCACGGCGAGAAGCGCGGTGATCTGTATTTCACCAAGGACATGTTGCTGGCCGTGGGTGACCGTTACGAAAAGGAAATCGCCGCTGCCAAGGCCGCGGACGCCAAATACCGCTGAGGCAACTCTTGCGCCTGGTGTCAGGCGTCATGCGGGCACCTGTCACACGCTCAATCCTCCAGGCCTGAATCGCAACGGATCCTTCCAACGACCATGGACGTCAAAACCGGCTTCTTCTTTCTGTTCTCGGCGGTGCTGCTGATCTCGGCGTTGCGCGTCGTCACGGCGCGCAACCCGGTGCACGCCGTGCTCTTCCTGATGCTCGCGTTCTCGCAAGCCTCCGCCATCTGGCTGCTGCTGCAGGCGGAGTTCCTCGCCGTGGCGCTGGTGCTCGTGTACCTGGGCGCGGTCATGGTGCTGTTCCTCTTCGTGGTGATGATGCTGGACATCCGCATCGACCGCCTGCGCCAGGGCTTCTGGAAAAATCTGCCGCTGGCTCTGCTGCTGGGCGGTATCGTGGTCGTGGAAATGGCCGCCGTGCTGCTGACCGGCTTCGACATGGTGGACCCGCAGGTCGCCGCGCAACTACCCCCTGGCGTGGCCGAGGAGTCCAACGCCAAGGCGCTGGGTATCCTGCTCTACACCCGTTACGTATGGCCGATCCAGATCGCCGCAGCCATCCTGCTGGTGGCGATGATCGCCGCCATCGCGCTGACGCTGCGCGCGCGCAAGGACAGCAAGGCCATCGACCCGTCCATCCAGGTGCGGGTGCGCGCCGCTGACCGACTGCAGCTCGTCAAGATGGATCCCACGCGTCCCGCCGAACCCCTGGCCGACGCGGCCGCGACCGAGGAGAAAAAAGCATGACGTTGACTCTGGGTCACTACCTCACTCTGGGTGCCGCGTTGTTCGCGATCGCGGTGGTCGGCATCTTCATGAACCGCAAGAACCTCATCGTTCTGCTCATGGCCATCGAGCTGATGCTGCTGGCCGTGAACACGAACTTCGTGGCCTTCTCGCATTACCTGGGCGACATGCACGGCCAGGTCTTCGTGTTCTTCATCCTGACCGTCGCCGCCGCCGAATCCGCCATTGGCCTGGCCATCCTGGTGCTGCTGTTCCGCAACATGCACAGCATCAACGTGGAAGAGCTCAACGAGCTGAAGGGCTGACGGGCGACCGGGGCAAGAAAAAAAGGCAAGAACGACATGAGTGCAACCCTGAACGCATCCACCCTGCTGGCCGTGCCGCTCGCGCCGCTGGCCGGCGCCGCGCTGGCCGGCATCTTTGGCACCAAGCTGGGCGGCAATCTGCTCGGCCGCCGCGCCTCGCATGGCGTCACCATCCTTGGCGTGCTGGTGGCTTTCATCCTTTCCGTGCTGACGCTCAAGAGCGTGGCGCTGGACGGCGCGCGTTTCAACGCGACCATCTACGAGTGGATGGTGGTTGGCGGCCTCAAGATGGAGGTGGGTTTCCTCATCGACGGCCTCACCGCCATGATGATGTGCGTGGTGACCTTCGTCTCCCTGATGGTGCACCTCTACACCATCGGCTACATGGAGGAGGACGAGGGCTACAACCGCTTCTTCTCCTACATCTCGCTGTTCACCTTCTCCATGCTCATGCTGGTCATGAGCAACAACCTGCTACAGCTCTTCTTTGGCTGGGAGGCGGTGGGTTTGGTGTCCTACTTACTGATCGGCTTCTGGTACAACAAGCCGACGGCCATTTTCGCCAACATGAAGGCCTTCCTGGTCAACCGCGTGGGTGACTTTGGCTTCATCCTGGGCATCGGTCTGATCGCGGCTTACACCGGCACGCTGAACTACAGCGAAATCTTCGCCAAGGCGAGCGAGCTTGGCGCCATCGAATTCCCCTGGTACATCCTGGGCCAGGACGCGATGCTGATCACCGTGATCTGCATCTGCCTCTTCATCGGTGCCATGGGCAAAAGCGCGCAGTTCCCGCTGCATGTCTGGCTGCCGGATTCGATGGAAGGCCCGACCCCGATCTCCGCGCTGATCCACGCCGCCACCATGGTGACGGCCGGCATCTTCATGGTCGCGCGCATGTCCCCGCTGTACGAGCTGTCTGACACGGCCCTGAGTTTCATCATGGTCATCGGTGCGATCACCGCGCTGTTCATGGGTTTCCTGGGCATCATCCAGAACGACATCAAGCGCGTCGTGGCCTATTCCACGCTGTCGCAGCTGGGTTACATGACGGTGGCTTTGGGCGCCTCGGCCTATTCCGTCGCGGTGTTCCACCTGATGACGCACGCCTTCTTCAAGGCGCTGCTCTTCCTGGGCGCGGGCTCGGTCATCATGGGCATGCACCACAACCAGGACATCCGCTGGATGGGCGGCGTGCGCAAGTACATGCCCATCACCTGGATCACCTCGCTGCTGGGCTCGCTGGCCTTGATTGGCACGCCGTTGTTCTCGGGTTTTTATTCCAAGGACAGCATCATCGAGGCCGTGCACGAGAGCAACCTCTGGGGCGCGGGCTTCGCCAGCTTCGCGGTGCTCGCCGGCGTGTTTGTCACGGCTTTCTATTCGTTCCGCATGTACTTCCTGGTTTTCCATGGCAAGGAGCGTTACGACCAGAACCCGGATGCGCACCACGATGACCATGCGGCGCATGGGCATGACGATCACCACGACGACCATGGGCACGGCCACGACGCCAAGCCGCATGAGTCGCCCTGGGTGGTGACGGTGCCGCTGATCCTGTTGGCGATTCCCTCGGTGCTGATCGGTTACTTCACACTGATGCCCATGTTGTTCGGTGACTTCTTCAAGGATGCCATCACCGTGAACAGCGCGGCACACCCGGCGATGGCCAAGCTTGCCGAGATGATTCACAGCCCCCTGGCCATGGCGGCGCATGCCTTCAGCACCCCGCCTTTCTGGCTCGCGCTGGCCGGCGTGGTCACGGCTTGGGTCTTTTACATGCTGGCGCCTGCTATCCCGGCCGCGCTGGACCGCGTCTTCAAGCCCTTGCGTGTGGTGCTGGAAAACAAGTACTACATGGACTGGATCAACGAGAACATCCTCGCGCGCGCTGCGCGTGTCCTGGGCCTGGGCCTGTGGAAAGGGGGTGACCAGGGGGTGATCGAGAAGGGTGTGGTCAATGCGAGCTGGAAGCTGGTGGGCAAGGTGGCAGGCGTCGTTCGCCGGCTGCAGTCGGGTTATCTGTACCACTACGTGCTGTTCATGATCGTTGGCATCGTGGTGTTGATGTCGTACTTCGTGACCTGGCCCATGCTGCGCGTCATGTTCGGCCTCTGAGTCGTCGGCCTGGGAATTACTGGAGAACAACAGAATGGGTTTGCTGAGCCTGGCAATCTGGTTGCCAATTGCTTTCGGCGTGCTGCTGCTGATGCTGGGGCGCGAGAGTCAAGCGCGCGCTGTGCGTTGGGTCGCCTTGATTGGCGCCCTGGCGAGCTTCCTGGTCACGCTGCCGCTGTGGGCTGGGTTCGACAATGGAACCGCAGCCATGCAGTTTGTCGAGCGCACGCTGTGGATGGCGCGCTTCAACGTGAACTACCACGTGGGTGTCGACGGCATCTCGCTCTGGTTCGTGCTGCTGACCGCCTTCATGACCGTGATCGTGGTCATCGCTGGCTGGGAAGTCATCACCGAGAGGGTGAACCAGTACATGGGCGCCTTCCTGATCCTGAGCGGACTCATGATCGGGGTGTTCTCGGCGCTGGACGGCCTGCTGTTCTACGTCTTCTTCGAGGCCACGCTGATCCCGATGTACCTCATCATCGGCATCTGGGGCGGCCCGAACAAGATTTACGCGGCCTTCAAGTTCTTCCTCTACACCTTGCTGGGCTCGCTGCTGCTGCTGCTGGCCCTGATATTCCTTTACCTCAAGTCGGGTGGCAGCTTCGACATCGCGACCTGGCATATGCTGCCACTGGATGGAATCGAGCAGACCCTGGTCTTCTTCGCCTTCTTCGCGGCCTTCGCGGTCAAGGTGCCGATGTGGCCGGTGCACACCTGGCTGCCCGACGTGCACGTCGAGGCCCCCACGGGCGGCTCCGCCGTGCTGGCGGCCATCATGCTCAAGCTCGGGGCCTACGGTTTCCTGCGCTTCTCGCTGCCCATCGCGCCGGACGCCGCGCACGAATGGGCTTGGCTGATGATCACTCTGTCGCTGGTCGCCGTGATCTACGTTGGCCTGGTTGCCCTGGTGCAGCAGGACATGAAGAAACTGGTGGCCTACTCGTCGGTGGCGCACATGGGCTTCGTGACCCTGGGCTTCTTCCTCTTCAATGATTTGGGCGTCAGCGGTGGCCTGGTGCAGATGATCGCCCACGGCTTTGTGTCAGGCGCGATGTTCCTCTGCATCGGCGTGCTCTACGACCGCATGCATTCGCGCCAGATTGCTGACTACGGTGGCGTCATCAACACCATGCCCAAGTTCACGGCCTTCGCCCTGCTGTTCGCGATGGCCAATTGCGGTCTGCCCGCCACGGCCGGTTTCGTCGGTGAATGGATGGTGATCCTGGGCGCCGTCAAGGCCAACTTCTGGATCGGTCTGCTGGCGGCCACTGCCCTGATCTTTGGCGCAGCCTACACGCTGTGGATGTTCAAGCGTGTCTACCTGGGCCCGGTGGCCAACGACCATGTCAAGGAACTGACGGACATCAACGGGCGCGAGTTCCTGATGCTGACCCTGTTGGCGCTCGCCGTGCTCTGGATGGGCATAGCGCCCAAGCCTTTCACCGACGTGATGGACGTCTCGGTCGCGGAGTTGCTCAAGCATGTGGCCGTTTCCAAGCTGGCGGCGCCCGGCAACTGAACGCCCACGCATCGCACCTCCGCATCAGAACGATTAGCGAGTACCCAAATGATTGATGCCTTTAGCTGGATCGCGGTCTTTCCCGAGCTGGTCCTGCTCGTCATGGCCTGCGCCATCACCCTGCTGGATCTGCTGGTCAAAAGCCGCCTGCGCACCGGCAGCTTCGTGCTGACCCTGATCACCCTGGCGGCCGTCGCCATCGTTCAGGCCCTCTACGCCGACACGGGCGCCACGGTGTACGGCCTCTCGGACATGGTGGTCAGCGACCCCCTGGGCAACTGGCTCAAGTGCTTTGCCACCATCGCCGTGATGCTCACGCTGATCTACGGTCGCGCTTACGCGGGCGACCGTGACATGCTGCGCGGCGGCGAGCTGTTCAGCCTGTCCCTGTTCGCGCTGCTGGGCATGTTCATCATGATTGGCGGCAACAACTTCCTGATGATCTACCTGGGCCTGGAACTGCTCACGCTGTCCAGCTACGCCCTGGTGGCCTTGCGCCGCGACCACGCCCAGTCCACCGAGGCGGCGATGAAGTACTTCGTGCTGGGTTCGCTCGCTTCCGGCCTGCTGCTGTACGGTCTGTCCATGATGTACGGTGCCACCGGCACGCTGAACGTCAACGAGGTGCTCAACGTCACCAACTCCGGTCTCATGAACCCGCAGGTGCTCACCTTCGGCATCGTGTTTGTGGTGGCGGGCCTGGCCTTCAAGCTGGGCGTCGCACCCTTCCACATGTGGATTCCCGACGTCTATCAGGGCGCGCCCACGGCCATCACGTTGATGATCGGCGCAGCGCCCAAGCTGGCGGCTTTCGCCATCGTCATCCGCCTGCTGGTTGAAGGCATGCTGCCGCTGTGGTTTGACTGGCAGCAGATGCTGATGATTCTGGCGGTTGCCTCGCTGCTGGTGGGCAACCTGGCCGCGATCGCGCAGACCAATCTCAAGCGCATGCTGGCTTTCTCCACCATCGCGCAGATGGGGTTCGTGCTGCTGGGCCTGATGTCGGGCGTGGTGCAAGGGTATTACGAAGGCTTCGCGGACAACGCCTACAGCTCGGCCATGTTCTACATGGTCAGCTATGTGCTGACCACCTTGGCGGCGTTCGGCGTCATCCTGCTGCTGGCGCGCGAGGGTTTTGAGAGTGAGGAAATCTCCGACCTGGCGGGCTTGAACCAGCGCAGCCCCCTGTACGCGGCGGTGATGGCCATCTGCCTGTTCTCGCTGGCAGGTATCCCGCCCATGGTCGGGTTCTACGCCAAGCTGTCCGTGCTGCAGGCCCTGATCGCCTCTGGCAGCCTGCTGAGTCTGGGCCTCGCCATCTTCGCGGTCCTCATGTCCCTGATCGGTGCCTTCTACTACCTGCGTGTCGTCAAGGTCATGTACTTCGACGCACCTGCCGCCCAAGGCCCCGCGAGCGAGCCCGCGCGCGCGCCCTGGGGCACCCGCGCGGTGTTGACGCTCAATGGCCTGCTGGTGCTGGTGCTCGGTATCTTGCCGGGTGGATTGATGATCCTCTGCGCCCGCGCCGTGGTGCAGATGCTCAGGTCCTGAGCTTGCGCGGTCCAGCGGAGATCTGATGTCCTCGTCCAGCGGTGCCATCTGGTTCCTGATCTTGCTCGCGGTGTTGGCGGCCAATCTGCCGTTTTTCACCGAGCGCCTTCTGGCCGTGCTGCCCTTGCCTGGCGCTCTGGCGCCCAAGAACCTGGCGCTGCGCCTGCTGGAATTGGTGCTGCTGTACTTTCTGGTCGGCGGTGTCGGTCTGTGGTTGGAGCAGCGCGCCGGCCGCATCACGTCCCAGGGTTGGGAGTTCTACGCCGTCACGGCGGCGCTGTTCCTGACCCTGGCCTTCCCGGGGTTTGTCTGGCGCTATCTCAGGAGGCACCCCTGAGGCGCTCCGCGCCATCCCCTCAAGGGGACGCATCCAGTGGCTCCGCAAAGCCGGCTCCACGGATGCCCGTGTCCAAGGCAGATCATGAGCGCTGATGACAAGCATCTGATCGAGCGGCGTCTGGCCAGCGAGACGCTGTTCAAAGGCAACTTTCTCGAAGCCCGCCGTGACACCGTGGCCTTGCCGGATGGCCGCAGCGCCACCCGTGAGTATGTGACGCACCCTGGTGCCGTGGTCGTCGTGCCCCTGCTGGACGATGGGCGCGTGGTCGTCGAGCGCCAGTACCGCTACCCCGTGGGCCGTGTGATGGTCGAATTTCCGGCGGGCAAGCTGGACGCGGGCGAAGACCCGCTGACCTGCGGTCAGCGCGAACTGCTGGAGGAAACCGGCTACTCCGCGCGTGAATGGGCCCGGGCTGGCGAGATGCATTTGGCCATCGCCTATTCCACCGAGGTCCTGCACATTTATTTCGCGCGTGGCTTGCAGCAAGGCGAACGCCAGCTAGACGAAGGTGAGTTCCTCGATGTGTTCGCTGCCACGCCCGCGCAGTTGCTGGACTGGAGCCGCAGCGGCGAGTTGACCGACGCCAAGAGCCTGAGCTGCCTGCTCTGGCTGCAGAACCTGCTGTCCGGCGCCTGGACGCTGGACTGGCACACAGACCCGGGCCAGATCCCCACGCCGGCAGGCTGAACCAGAACGCCGGACAATCACGGCCATGAAAGTCTTCAACCTGCGTTGCGGCGCGCACCACACCTTTGAAGGTTGGTTCGCCTCGGAAGAGGACTACGCCAGCCAGACCGAGCGCGGTTTGCTCGAATGTCCGCTGTGTGGTGACAAGGTCATCCAGAAAATGCCCAGCGCGCCGCGCATCAACCTCGGCGCCAAACCGAGCGTGCCGGCCAACACCGAACCGGCCCAGGCGCAAGCGGAGCGTCCGACGACCTCCTTGACCGAGACCGCTGGCGCGACCGGCAACGAGGCCCCAGGCTCGAATGAACTACGGGCCTTGCAGGCCGCCTACCTGCAGTTCGCGCGCCAGGTCGCCCAGCAGACCGAGGACGTCGGCGAGCGCTTCGCCGAAGAAGCGCGCAAGATTCACTATGGCGAAAGCGAGGAGCGCGGCATCCGGGGCAAAACCACGCCCAAGGAAGCCGAGGCCCTGCTGGAGGAGGGCATCAGCGTGATGCCACTTTTCCTGCCCGATGGCATCGAAGGGCCGCTGCAGTAGCTCTGCCCCCCGCTGTCTCGCCAGGCTTCAGGGGCGGGCGTCACGCGCGCAACGAAAGCCGATGTAGACGGCCGACATCGTGGCCGGTTTGGTCTGCACATGGTCGTCGCGCATGGCCTCGGGTCCGTACCACCAGGAGCCGCCGCGCGTGCGTTGCTCGCTGCCCGCACCACTGTCCACCCATTCCCATACGTTGCCGCCCATGTCGTACAGGCCGTTGACGCCGGCGGCGCTGCGGCCGACTTCGGCGTGCCCGCGACCACGTGAGGTCACCGCTCGCGCCACGGTCGCGACCTGACCGCAGCCCTCCAAGCAGTTGGCGCCCGAGGGGTGGTCACCGGTCGGATAGCGGTAGCTGCGCCCGGCGATCCAGGGCTGTGGTGGCGACACCCGGTGCTCGGTGTAAGCGGCCTCGCCCCATTCGCGGTCCGTCGGCAGCCGTTTACCTGCCCAGCGGCAGTAGGCGGCCGCCTCCGGATGGGTGAGGTGCACCGCCGGTTCACGAGGACCACCCGGTGTGCCGAAGGGCGCGCGCCAGTGCCAGCCGGCACGCCGTTGCCAGCCGCTCTCGTAGGTTTGGCCACCCTGACGTTCCGCTTCGGTGACCGCGCCCGTGGCCGCCACATAGGCGGCAAATTGCCCGATGCTGACCTCCGTCCGGTCGATCTCGAACTGTCCGATGCGCTGCATTCCGGTTGCTGAGGCGTCGAGGCTCTGGGCGCCGGCTGCAAGCGGCATGGCGACAAAGTAGAACAGGGCCAGCAGCCGAGATCGCGACCATGATGATCGGCGCTGAGGCCGAGAGGCAGGCAGACCCATGCTCACGAGGCCGTTCATGACAGCAGTCCGGGGTTGTTGCGCCACACGGACCATGTGAGGGCCGATGCAAATCCGACCCAGGCCAGATAAGGCAGCAGGAGCAGGGCCGCCAGGCGGTTGATGCGCCAGAACAGGATGAGGGTCCGCGCGATCAGCACGAACAGCAGCACGGCGTCCACGAGGGCCAAGGCGCCGAGGTTCCAGACAAAAAACAGCCAGGACCAGAGCGCGTTGACGCCGAGTTGCGCGACGAACAGGCCAAGCGCCGCGTCCTGGCGGGGCGCGCCCCGTTCCCTCCAGGCCAGCCAGGCGGACAGTCCCATCAGCAGGTACAGCGTCGTCCAGACCGGTGCGAACGCCGAGGCGGGCGGTGCCCAGCTAGGGCGCAGCAACTGACCATAGAAACTGCCGGCGTCGATCGAGGCCACCGCACCCATCCCCGCTGCCGAGAAGGCCAGCGCCAGCCAACCCATCAGGCCGAGGATTTGTGCGAGCAGTGAGCGTCGTAGCATGGCTGGGTGTGCGTATCGCGTGGTATGGGCTGGTGTCTTCTGTCCATGTCCTAGGACTTGAACTGCAACGCTGCTAGCCGCGCATACAGCCCGTCCGCCTGAAGCAGTTCCGCGTGCGTGCCCTGCTCGACGATGCGGCCTTGGTCGATGACCACGATGCGGTCGGCTTTCTGCACGGTGGCGAGGCGGTGCGCGATGACCAAGGTGGTGCGGTCGCGCATGGCTGATTCCAGCGCGGCCTGCACCATGCGTTCGCTCTCGGCGTCGAGCGCGCTGGTGGCTTCGTCCAGCAGCAGCAGGGGGGCGTTCTTGAGCATGGCGCGTGCGATGGCGATGCGTTGGCGCTGGCCGCCCGAGAGGCGCACGCCGCGTTCACCCAGGAAGGTGTCGTAGCCCTCGGGCAGGGCGCGGATGAAGTCGTCCGCGTGGGCGGCGCGGGCGGCGGCATGAACTTCCGTGTCGTTCGCCTCGGGTCGGCCATACCGGATATTTTCGAGCGCGCTGGCCGAGAACAGCACGGGTTCCTGCGGCACCAGGGCCATGCGCGCGCGCAGGTCCTGCAGCTTCAGGCGGTCGATGGGTGCGCCGTCCAGCACGACTCGACCGGCCTGCGGGTCGTAGAAGCGCAGCAGCAGTTGCAACACCGTGCTCTTGCCTGCGCCGCTGGGGCCGACCAGGGCCACGGTCTCGCCAGGGCGGACCTCCAGCGTGAAGTTCTTCAGGGCCGGTTGCGTTGGGCGCGAGGGGTAGTTGAAGGTCACGGCCTCGAAGCGGACCTGGCTGGGGCCGCTGGCCGGGGGCAGGGCCACGGTTTGTGACGGGGAGGTGATGGGCGAGCGCAGGTGCAGCAGTTCCATCAGCCGTTCGGTGGCGCCCGCCGCGCGCAGCAGTTCACCGTAGACCTCGCCCAGCACGGCGAAGGAACTGGCCAGCATGATGACGTAGACCACGGTCTGGCCCAGGTGCCCGGCGCTGATCTGCCCCGCCAGCACGGCCTGGGTGCCCTGGTACAGGCCCCAGAGCAGGGCGCCGGAGGTGGCGATGATGATGAAGCCCATCAGCGTGGCGCGCGCCCGCACGCGGCGGCGGGCGGTCATGAAGGCGTTTTCGGTGGCGTCGGCGAAGCGGCGGGTTTCGCGCCCCTCGGCCGTGTAGCCCTGGACCACGGGGATGGCGTTCAGCACCTCGCCCGCGATGGCGCTGGTATCGGCCACGCGGTCCTGGCTGGCGCGTGAGAGGCGTCGCACGCGGCGCCCGAACCAGACGCTGGGCAGCACCACCAGCACCAGCACACCCAGAACCTGGGTCATGATCCAGGGGTTGGTCCAGACCAGCATGGCCAGCGCGCCGAGGCCGGTGACGGCGCTGCGCAGGCCCATGGAAAAGGACGAGCCCACCACGGTCTGTACCAGCGTCGTGTCGGCGGTCAGGCGCGAGAGCACCTCGCCGGTCTGCGTGGTCTCGAAGAACTCGGGGCTTTGCCGCAGCACATGGGCATAGATGGCTGCGCGCAGATCGGCGGTGACACGCTCGCCCAGCCAGCTCATCAGGTAGAAGCGCACGGCGGAAAACAGACCCAAGGCCGCCGCCACGCCAAAGAGCAGGGCGAAATGCTCGCGCAGGGCCAGCAATTGTTCGCCCCGGCCCTCGGCCGAGGCCGGTGAACTCAGGCCCTGGTCGATCAGGGCGCGCAGGGCCAACGGAAAGACCAGGGTGGCGGCCGCAGCCAGGGCCAGGAAGAGCAAGGCCAGCCCGATGCGCCCACGGTAGGGCCGCAGGAAGGGCCCGAGCCCGCTCAAGGACTGGGGCCGGGCGCGTGGCGGCTCAGCGACAGAAGCGGTGGCAGGGGCGGATGGAGGCGTGGATGTCGCGGTGTCGGGCATGGCGGCAGAGCATAGCCGGCTTGCATGAAACGCGCCCCGCGGCTGGCCCGTGTCCGTCGCCGCGCATGGATACGCGGGAAGGGCGGACGTTGCCACCGGGGCAACGTTCAGCGTTTGGCCAACACCTCGCGCAGCTTGTCCGCCAGTTCGTCGATGTGGAACTTGGTGATGTAGGCGTCCGCCCCCGCGCTCTTGGCCTGTATTTCGCTCGCGCTGCCGGTGAGCGAGGAATGGATCACGACCGGGATGTCGCTGAACTGCGGGTTGGCCTTGACCAGGCGGGTCAGGTTGAAACCGTCCAACTCGGGCATTTCAAGGTCGGTCAGCAGCAGGGCGACCTTGTCCCGGGCCCGCTTGCCTTCCCGAGCCGCCTGGGCGCCGAGGGTCTGCAGCTGTTCCCAGGCTTCTTTGCCGTTGTGGGTCAGAACGCAGGGCACGCCCAGGGCTTCCATGCCTTTCTGGATGAGTTCACAGGCCATGGCGGAGTCATCGGCGGCCAGCAGCACGGCGCCCGGTGGGAGGGTGATGCGCTTGCCCGTGGGGTGGTCGAACTTGGCATGGTCGGGTTGCACGTCGTGCAGGATGCGCTCCACGTCGATCACCTGGGCCAGGCGTGAGTTCTCGGCGTCGCCGTCCACCCGCGCGATGCTGGTGACGAACTGGCCGCCACTCCCGTTGGCGGTGAGCACATGCTTCCAGTCCACCTGCACGATCTCCGTGACTTCCTCAACGGCAAAACCCTGGGTGGTGCGTGCGAACTCGGTCACCAGAAGGATGCGGTCGTCCTTGGGTGGCTTGCAGCCGGTCAGCGCGGGCAGGTCGATCACGGAGATGATCTGGCCCCGGATGTTCGCCACGCCCAGCACATGTGGCGGCGCGTTGACCATCTTGGTCAGCGCGGGCATGGTCATGATTTCGCGCACCTTGAAGATGTTGATGCCGAACAGCTCGTGCCGTTCGCTGTCGGCGGCCTGGCCCAGCCGGAACAGCAGCAATTCGAAGCGGTTCTGGCCGAGGTGGCTGTTGTGCGTGCCGGGATGTTCAGGGCGGGCGGTGCCTGCGGGGGAGCTCATGGGATGTCCTTTGCGGGTGGTTCGCGGCGTGAAGGCCGGCGATGCCGCCAGCCTAATACACCGGGATGACTTTAGGCAAGTTCAGGCCAACTGGGCGGGGTGCGTCCGTGCACGTACCGTTTGGGTCACGCGATGGCATGGCGGCATCATGGCAGTGTATCGATTCCCCGAAGGCGAACCCGGGGGTTGCGACAATTTCATGCCCGGCTTCGCGCAGGCCCATGCCTTAAGCCATTCTGCGGTTTAACGCATCGCGGCGGGCTATCGGCCAAGTGTGGGGTCGGGGCATACCAGGCCCGCGCGGCGGCAGCGCCGCGCTTGAGGCACCATCCGTAACCTCACTTCTTACACCACCGGTGCATTGCTCCACGAATATGACCGCTTCTCTGTTCACACCCCTGCAAGTCGGCGCGCTGAGCGTGCCCAACCGTGTCTTCATGGCGCCCCTGACCCGCGCGCGTGCCGGCGAGGCCCATCTGCCCAACGCCATGATGGCTGAGCATTACGCCCAACGCGCCAGCGGCGGCCTGCTGATCGCCGAAGCCACCATGGCCATGGAGGGCAACTCGGCCTTCTGGAAGGAGCCGGGCGTGCATTCCCAGGCCCAGGTGGACGGCTGGCGGCTGGTGACCGACGCTGTCCACCAGGCCGGCGGACGCATCTTCCTGCAAGTCTGGCACGGCGGGCGCGCCTGCCATCCTGATCTGAACGGTGGGGCGCAGCCCGTCGCGCCCAGCGCGATCCCGATCACCAGCGACATGGTGCACACCCCTCATGGCAAGGTGGCGTATGCGACGCCGCGTGCTCTGCGTGACGACGAACTGCCCGGCATCGTGGACGGTTTCCGCAAGGCCGCGCTGAACGCCAAGGCCGCCGGCTTCGATGGCGTGGAAGTGCATGGCGCGAATGGTTATCTGCTGGACGAATTCCTGCGCGATGGTTCCAACCAGCGCACGGGCCCCTACGGCGGCTCGCGCGAGAACCGCGCCCGCCTGCTGTTCGAGGTGCTCGAAGCCACCATCGGCGTCTGGGGCGCCGACCGCGTGGGCCTGCGCCTCTCGCCGCTCAACAGCTTCAACAGCATGAAGGACAGCGACCCCGTGGGCCTGACGTCCTGGCTGGCCGGGGAACTGAACCGCTTCAATCTGGCCTACCTGCACCTGATGCGCGGCGACTTCAAGGGCCTGCAAAAGGGTGACCTGATGACCCCCGCGCGCGCCGCTTACAAGGGTGTGCTGATCGGCAACATGGGTTACAGCGGCACGGAAGCCGCCCAGGCCATCGCCGAGGGCAAGCTCGACGCTGTCGCCTTCGGCACGGCCTACCTGGCCAACCCCGACCTGCCCGAGCGCCTGCGCGCGGGCGCGCCGCTGAACGCGCCCAACTCCGCCACCTTCTACACCGAAGGTCCCGTGGGCTACACCGACTACCCGCGTTGGGATGGCGTGACGAAGGCGGCCTGAGCCTTTGTCACATCGCGGTGTAGGACTTTTTGGCCTGCACCGCCTTCACGATGTAGCCCCGCGTCTCCTCGTAAGGCAGTTTGAGACGCAGGGTGTTGTACACCGCGTCCGCGCGCAGGGCGTTGATGCGGTCGATGGCCTCGTCCTGCCGGGCTTTGCCCGTCTTGTCGCTGAAGGCGCGATAAACATTGCCGGTCCCGGTGTTGTAGGCGGCGATCGCGCAGTACTCACGCGCGAGCGGGTCCCGGATGTCGTTCAAGGGGCTGTCATGCAGCAACAGCCCGAGGTAGGCCGCGCCCAGCTCGATGTTGTTCTCTGGCACGAAGAGAAACTCCTTGCTTGGCATCACGTCCTCGCCGCGTGACCTGCGGTAGGCGTCGCGCCCGCCGCTGGAGGGAACGAGCTGCATCATGCCGTAGGCCGGTGCGCTGGAGACGGCGTAAGGATTGAAGGCGCTTTCGATGCGAATGATGGCGTAGATCAGGCTGCGGCTGACCTGGTTCTTGTCCGAGTGCTTGCGCACGATGCTGGCGTAGCGCAGGGCGCGCTTGTCGATGCTCGCGTTGACCATTTTCATCAGCACGAAATGGACGGTCTTGTTCTTGCCATTGACGTCGATCTGACGCTGCTGCACGCTGTGGCTGCTCAGCCAGCGCGCGTAGGTTTCGGCTTCGCCACGTGTGTCGATGACGGCGTTGTTCTGGTCGACCACCAGCCCTTGCAGATAGGGCGTTCCGCTCAAAACCACCTCCTTGTCGGAGAACAGGTCCACCGCGCCGGGGTCACTGGGCGTGAGCAGGGCCACGATGGTGGCGCGTCGAAGCTTGTCGATCACCTGAGGGTCGTCCAGGTGCTCGATGAGGAGGGTGCCCGCGTCGTAATCCACGACCGCGCGGCTCTTGTAGTCGTCCGTGTACTTGACGTAACGCGTGCGGCTGGGCAGTGTGCCGGCTTCACGCTCGCCCCATTGCCTGCCGCTGTTCCTGCGCAGCGCGTCCATGAGCTTGTTGTATTCAGCCTGCGCGCGCTTGATGTCCGCGACCAGCAGTTCGGGGTTGGTCTTGTAGGACTCGACACGGTTTTCCGCGATGTTCTGCAGCGCGGCCTTGGGGTCTTTGGCCATGGCGATGTTGAGCGCCTGCTGCGTGCTGCAGGCAGAGAGGGCCAGGGTGGCGCCCGTGGAACCCGCCGCGCCCAGCAGCAGACGACGTTGCCTGTTCATGTACTTCTTCCTTCCATCGAGGCTTGGGTGTCGTAGTGCGTCGCGGCGAACTGTCGCGCCAAGTCCAGCACGCGGATCTGCGCGTCCGGCGCGTCGCAAGCCACCTGGTGGCGCACCAAGTCCGCTTGCGCCAGGCCGCGCAGCCAGGTGATTTGCCGTTTGGCGAGTTGGCGCGTGGCCGCGATGCCGCGTTCGCGCAGTTCGTCCAGTGGATCGGTCTGGGGAGCGCCGCGTTTAGTCGGTGCATCCCGCTGGCCGCTCGGGGCCAGCCTGGCAGCAGCCATGGTGTCCCGTCCTGTTTCTTGCGCTACTGGAGTCCCCTGCGCTTCCTGCGCGTCCAGAAATTCCCAGGCCTGCCGGTAGCCCACGCAGCGCATCGAGGGCAGATCGGCATGCAGATCACCACGTGCGCGCAGGGCGCGCACCTCGTCCAGCAGACCCGCTTGCAGCATGGCGTCAAAACGTCGCGCGATGCCTGCGTGCAACCAGACCCGGTCTTGCGGTTCCAGCGCGATCAGGGTGAGGGCTGGTGCGTGAGGGCTGCTCGTGCCGTTGGTGGCGCGGGTGTGGAAGCTCGACAGCGGTCGCCCCGTCAGGCGGTACACCTCCAGCGCGCGCTGGATGCGTTGCGTGTCGCCTGGCGGCAGACGCATCGCGGTCACCGGGTCGACGCGTTGCAGTTCGGTGTGCAGGGCGGCCCAGCCCAGTGCGCGGGCCTCGGCGTCCAGCGCCGCGCGCACCGTGGCGTCGGCGGGGGGGAGGTCATCCAAGCCTTCGAGCAGGGCCTTGATGTACAGCAGGGTGCCGCCGACCAGCAAGGGCAGATGGCCGCGCGCGTGGATCTCGTGGATCAGCCGCGTCGCGTCGCGCACGAACTCCGCCGCGCTGTAGGACTCAGAAGGATCGCGGATGTCGATCAGGTGGTGGGGCGCGATGGCCCGTTCCGCCGCGTCAGGCTTGGCGGTGCCGATGTCCATGCCGCGGTACACCAGGGCGGAGTCGGCACTGATGATCTCGACGGGCCGTGTGCCTGCCCGGGTGGGCGTCGGGAACGCTTGCGCGATGGCCAGGGCCGCCGCCGTCTTGCCGCTGGCAGTGGGGCCGACGATCGCGAGCGCAGGGGGCAGCGGGGCGGCGGGAGGGGTGTTGGGCGGCGGACCGGACGGGCGGGCGGACATCGCCGCAAGGCTAGCAGATCAAACGGGCGGATGCAGCCTGCGCGTGATCAATTCAGCGGACCTGATTCAAGGCACCCAGCGTATCGAGCGCGGTGCGCAGGCCGAACAGCTCGGCCAGCGCCAGCCGGTACTGGTCTTGCCCGACGCTGTTGGTGTTGTGGTGGGTTCCGCCTTCCACCAGCTCGAACCGCTTGGGGCCGGTGGCGGCCTCGAAGAGCCGGCGTCCGAGCGTGGGTGCGATCGTGCGGTCCGCGCTGCCATGCACCACCAGCAGCGGTGAGCCGATTTGGTCGACCCGTTTGACGGCCTCCAGTTTCTGCGTGATCAGCGCCCTGTCCAGAGGCCAGAACAGCAGCCAGCCCCATTTGTAGCTGCTCACCACGTCGGGGATGGACGTGAAGGTGCCCTCGACCAAGGTGCCGCGTTCGTCCGCCACCTGTGCTGCCAGTTCGATGGCGATGGCGCCGCCCAGGGAATGGCCGAAGATGTAGCGCGGGCGGTCAGGGTACTGGCGCGCCAGCCAGTCCCAGGCGGCGCGGGCGTCCTCGTACGCGCTGGCCTCGGAGGGCAGTCCGGCCGTGCTCTTGCCAAAACCACGGTAGTCGATGGCCAGCACCGAGAAGCCGAGTTCCTGCATGCGACGCGCGCGCAGGGCCGAACCCACCACGTTGTAGCGTGCCCCGTGCAGGTAGAGCAGCACCGGTGCTTGGTCGGGCCCCAGATTGCGCCGTGTCAGATCGGGGTGCGCCAGCCAGAGCCCGTGCAGGCGCGCGGCCTGGCTGGTCCCGGCGTCACCGTCGTGTTCCCGCGCCATGAAGTCGATCCAGACCTCGCTCATGCCTTCGGCGGCGCTTTCGCCGCCCCACCAGCTGCGGTCCGAGGGCTGGAAGATCCAGCCGCGCTGTTTTTCGTCCAGCGTGCCGCAGCCTGCGAGCAGGCCCAGCGCGGTCAAGAGGGTGAGCAGGGGGATGAGCCAGAGCCGCCGATGTTTCATGGGCCCCGATGATGCCGCCGCGCGCGAGGGATGTGCGGCTGTAGGGGAAATCGGCTCAGCGTCCGCGCAGGAAGAGTGCGTCCAGGTCCTTGAGCGTGACCTGGCGCCAAGTCGGTCGGCCATGGTTGCACTGGTCGGAGCGTTCGGTACGCTCCATGTCGCGCAGCAGGGCGTTCATTTCCGCGAGCGTGAGCTGGCGGTGGGCGCGCACCGCGCCGTGGCAGGCCATGGTGCCCAGGATCTCGTTGCGCGCGCGTTCGATGACCCGCGCGCCTTCGCCATGGGGGATCTCGGCCAGCTCGGCCAGCACGCTGCGCGCCAGCTCCACGGCGTCGCCCTGGGCCAGGGTGCTGGGCACGGCACGCACGGCCAGGGTCTTGGGTGTGAGGGCGCTGACTTCCATACCCAGACTGGCCAGCGTGTCCTCGTGGGCTTCGGCGGTCGCCACTTCCTGTGGCGTGGCGGCGAAGGACGCCGGGATCAGCAGCGGTTGGCTGGTGAGCATGTGCAGGTCGAGCTGCTGCTTGAGCCGTTCATAGACGATGCGCTCGTGCGCGGCATGCATGTCCACGATGACCAGGCCCTGAGCGTTCTCGGCCAGGATGTAAATGCCTTGCAACTGGGCCAGGGCCTTGCCCAGCGGCCAGTCCGTTCCCTCGTGTGAGGGCGGGGCGTCTGCCGTGGCGGGAAACGAACTGGTCGAGGCCCCGCCTGTCATGTCTTGTGCGCCCCCCGTGCCGTCCAGACCTGTGGCGGGTGTGGAGCGGACCGCGGCTGGCTGCCAGAGCGCGGCCAGGTCCTGGATGGGGTGGCCGCGGGTTTCGTCCGCGCGCCCGCCGGTCCAGGGGGCACCGTAGCTCCGGGGCCCGGCTTCATGCGCTTCGGTGGCCGGCGCGTCGAAGCGCATGGCCGGTTGGGTCCAGGCCGGGGCGGCAGCGGGCAGGCTGGCGCTCAGTTGCGCGTAGGCGGGAGCGACTTCTCCTGCCACGGCGGCCTGGGCGCGCGGGGCGGCCAGGGCGTCTTCGAGCGCATGGCGCACGGCCTGGTGAACCTCGCGACTGTCGCGGAAGCGCACCTCGATCTTGGTCGGGTGCACGTTCACGTCCACCCGGGTCGGGTCGATCTGAATGTGCAGCGCGTAGACTGGCTGACGCTGGCCGTGCAGCACGTCCTCGTAGGCACTGCGTGCGGCGTGCGTCAACACCTTGTCGCGCACATAACGGCCGTTGACGTAGCTGAATTGCTGGTCGGCGCGACTGCGCGCGGCGTCGGGCACACCCGCGCGGCCGCGCACGCGGATGGCCCGGCCGCTGGCATCGCGGCCCTGGTAATCCACGGTGACGGAAGCGCTGATGAAGTCCTCGCCGAGCACGTCGGCGAGGCGCTGGTCGAAGGCGCGGCTGCGTGATGCTTCCTCAGCCTCGTCCGAGGTCACTCCTGCGGCCTCGCCGCAGGCGCGCCATTGCTCGACCAGCTTGCCTTCATGCCAGATCGCGAAGCCGACTTCGGGACGCGCCAGCGCATGGCGCCGCACCGCGTCGATGCAGTGGGCCAGCTCGGTGGCGTCGGTCTTGAGGAATTTACGACGGGCTGGCGTGCTGAAGAAGAGTTCCTTCACCTCGACCGTGGTGCCCTGGCTGCGCGCCGCCGGCTGGATCTCGCCTGTGCGGCCGTCGAGCAGGAAGGCCGTGGCCTGGTCCACCGTGCGCGAGAGGATGGAAAGTTCCGACACCGAGCTGATGGCCGCCAGCGCCTCGCCACGGAATCCCATGGTGGCGACCGACTCCAATTCTTGCAGGCTGGCGATCTTGCTGGTGGCGTGGCGTTTCAGGGCAATCGGCAATTCGCCGGACGGAATGCCCGCCCCGTCGTCCTCGACCGCAATCAGGCGCACGCCACCGGCCAGCAGCCGCACGGTGATCTGCGACGCGCCCGCGTCCAGCGCGTTGTCCACCAACTCGCGCACCACGGAGGCCGGGCGCTCCACCACCTCGCCCGCAGCGATCTGGCTGATGAGCTCATCGGGCAGTTCGCGGATGGGGCGTCGGGGCGAAGTGGGCAGGGGAGCGTTCACTGCTGCATTTTAGGCGGGGTCGAGGTCTAAGCGCCTGGAGCGAGCCGGGGCCATGCATTGGGGCCGCGCGAAATTTCCCATAATCGGATGAGCCCAATCAGAAAGGATGTCGCCATGTCACCCATGGAATTGCAGGAGTACCTGCATGCCCACATTCCCTTGTCCAAGGCGATGCAGGTCAGCGTTGTTTCCGTGGCGCCGCATGCCCTGGTCCTGGGCGCGCCCCTGGGGCCCAACATCAACCATCGGGACACGGTGTTTGGCGGCAGTGCTTCCGCCGTTGCCATTCTCTCGGCCTGGTCCTTGTTGCACACGCGCCTGCGCGCGGAGGGCATCGGTGCCCGCCTGGTCATCCAGCGCAACACCATGGAATACGAACACCCCATCGATGGTGATTTCGAGGCCCAGGCCACGCCGGCTCCCGACGAGGATTGGCCGCGTTTTCTGCGGCTGCTGGTGCGCAAGGGCAAGGCGCGGATCACGGTAACGTCCGTGCTGATGTTTCAAGGGCGCCAGGCCGGGGCGTTCTCCGGCGAGTTCGTCGCCCTGGGCCAGGCGTCGGCCTGAGAAGTCGTGAGCAGGGGCACTGGGACTAAGTCCGTACGGGTGTCGGGCTTGCAGGCCTGCGGGCCCCCGAGCGGACAAGGATAATCACCGGCATGGAACTCATCTCTTTTCTGATCGACTTCATCCTGCACGTCGACGACCATCTCCAAGCCTTTGTTCAAGCCTATGGCGTCTGGGTCTATGCCCTGCTGTTTCTGATCGTCTTCGTCGAGACGGGCGTGGTCGTCATGCCTTTCCTGCCGGGGGATTCCCTGCTCTTCGTGGTGGGCGCGCTGGCCGGGGCCGGTCTGATGAGCTACCCGGTGGCCGTCGCCGTGTTGCTGGCGGCGGCGATTCTGGGGGACCAGTGCAACTACACGATCGGACGCTGGGTGGGGCCGAGGGTCTTCCAGTGGGAGAACTCGCGCTTCTTCAACAAGCAGGCCTTCGAACGTGCGCATGCCTTTTATGAAAAGTACGGTGGCATCACCATCGTGCTGGCGCGGTTCATGCCTTTCCTGCGCACTTTCGTGCCCTTCGTCGCCGGCGTGGCCGAGATGAGCCGTGTCAAGTTCACCCTCTACAACATCGTGGGCGCGTTGATCTGGGTGCTGGGCATCTGCACAGCCGGGTATTTCCTGGGCAGCCTGCCCTGGGTCAAGCAGAACCTGGATTTCATCATCTGGGCCATGATCCTGGTGCCGGGGTTGATCGTGATCGCGGGAGCCTGGCGCGCGCGCCAGCGCGCCATGGCGCCCTGAGGCAGGAAGCGCACGATGACGGTCGCGCTCCGTGATTGGATACGTCCGTTACCGGGAATGGATGAATGTCCAGCTTGCAGATCGGGCTGCGCTGCGTGAACATGTGGCCATGCCCGGCAAGAAATCGCTCCCCCTCGCTGACAGCCCCATTCCCGTCACGTCCAGCATGAAGGCCGTGCCGGAGGCGGTGGAGCAGTTCGTGGGGCAGGTCATCAAGCGGCCTGGTGGTTACTACTGGAGCCTGGCCGACGCCGATGGCAAGGAAGGGCGCGAGTACGGTCCCTATGACACCTTCGGGGAAGCCCAGGCCGACATGGAGGCCGCCGCCGACCTCGACGCGCCGGAACCGGGCGAAAGCCTGCAAGAGGCCGAGAGCGAGTTGGGCATTGCCGACTGGATCGATCCTGAAACCGGCGAGCCGGCCGAAGGGCTGTCGCGGCCGCATCTGGACGATTGAGTCGTCCTTTCTCTCAAAAAACGCGCGCCCTCGCCTAGAAGCGGGCAGTTCAGAGGCTGCGGTTCCTGGCCAGCGGCGGGTTCTTCGCGAAATAGGTTTCGATGCCCTTCATCAGCGCGTCGGCGAGTTGGGCTTGGTAGCTGGCGCTGTTGAGCCGCGCTTCCTCGGTGGGGTTGCTGATGAAAGCGGCTTCCACCAGCACGCTGGGGATGTCCGGCGCCTTGAGCACCGCGAAACCCGCCTGTTCCACGCGCGGTTTGTGCAGCTTGCCCACGCGACCGATCTCCTGCAGCATGGCACTGCCCAGTTGCAGGCTGTCACGGATCTGCGCGCTGGTGCTCATGTCCAGCAGGGCGCGTTGCACCTGCCGGTCCTGCGCCTGGATGTTGAGCCCGCCGATCAAATCCGCCTTGTTTTCCTTGGCCGCCATCCAGCGTGCCGCGCTGCTGGACGCGCCGCCGTGGCTCAGCGCGAACACGCTCGCGCCTTGCGGGCGTGGTGTGTAGAAGGCGTCGGCATGGATGCTCACGAAAAGATCGGCCTTGACCTGCCGCGCCTTGTTCACCCGGGTGTGCAGGGGCACGAAAAAGTCACCGTCGCGCGTGAGGAAGGCGCGCATGGTGTTGCCATTGACCTGGGCGCCATTGATGCGGTCGCGCAATTGGCGGGCCAGGCGCAGCACCACGTCTTTCTCGCGCGTGCCGCGTCGGCCGATGGCGCCAGGGTCCTCGCCGCCGTGTCCGGGATCGAGTGCGACGATGATGAGGCGGTTGGTTCCGGTCGTGCTTTCGCGAATCAGCTCCGGCGGGATGCTGTTCGGATCGGTCGCGGGTCCGCGTGGCGCCTTGCTTCCTTGTCTGGCCAACAACTCGGCCAAGGGATCGATGACCTCGGGCACCGCCTGCCCCGTGCCCATGGTGCCCTTGCCGCCTGTGGGGCCGCTGACCACGGGGGGCAGTTTCCGATCGGCCTCCTGGGCCTGGCGCAGTTGCTCGGCGATCAGCACCGCCAACGGGTCGGTGCTGACCTTGGGGTAGAGATCGAACACCAGGCGGTGCTGGTAGGGTTCGATGGGCTTGAGCGCGAAGACCTGGGGCTCGATGGCCTGCTTCAGGTCGACGACCAAGCGCACCACGCTCTTGGTGTATTGACCGACCCGGATGCCCGCGATGTTCGGATCATCGGCTTGCACCTTGGCGACCAGTTCGCGCAAGGTGGGATTGAGCGTGAGGTTGTCTATGTCCACCGCCAGCCGGGGCGGATGGCTGATGAAGGTCTGCTTGGCGTGCAGCGGGGCATCGGATTCCAGCGTGACGCGTGAGTAGTCCTCGGCCGGCCAGACGCGAACGGCGACGATGGAAGGGCCCGCGCGCGTGGCCGCGCCCTGCGCCAGCTCGGTCCGGCCCAGCAGCAGAACGATGGTGCCGGCGTGGAGGAGGTCGCGACGCTGGATCATGCGCCTCCCTCCGGAACGGCGAGCGCATGCAGCAGCGTGGCGCCGGTCGCGCTATGGGCTGTCAATCTGGCTTGGCGGCCTGTCTCGGCCGGGGCATCCGTGCCTGAGTCCGCCAACACTGGCGCACTGAGCGTGATTTCCAGGTCGGGCACGGGCAGCAGACCCGCCGCTTGTTCAGGCCACTCGGCCAGTTTCAGGCCCGGGCTGGCGTACAGGTCACGCAAGCCTGCGTCTTCCCATTCACGCGGGTCCTTGAAACGGTAGAAATCGAAGTGCCAGATCGGCAGCGCGGGCCGGGTCGCCGTGGCGGGCGCCTCGTGCGGTTCCACCACGGCATAGGTGGGGCTCTTGATGCGGCCGGTCACGCCCAGGGCGCGCAGCAGATGGCGTACCAGTGTGGTTTTGCCAGCGCCGAGGTTGCCATGCAATTCGATGATGGCGCTGGGTTGTTCTGGCGGGAGACCCGGCAGCGCGGCATAGGCTGCCGCGAGCGTGGATGCGAGGGCCTGCGTGGCGGCTTCGTCACGCAGGAAGCGGTTTTCTACAATGGGTGCGTGCAGGTCAACAGTCACATCGACAAGGGGCAATTCATCTCGCAAGTCCGGGTTTGGGCGCGTGAGCTGGGATTTTCGCAAATTGGCGTGCACAACGTCGATTTATCTTCGGCCGAGGCGGGATTAAAGGCCTGGTTGTCGCATGGCTTCCACGGCGAGATGGCTTACATGGCCGCTCATGGCATGAAACGCGCGCGGCCAGCTGAGCTGGTGCCGGGCACGGTCAGCGTGGTCACCGCGCGCATGGACTACCTGCCGCGCGATACCCCAGAGGGCTGGCAGGCCGTCGAGCTGGCGCGTGTGCAGTCCACGCAGCGACCGCGTGAGGGCGTGATTTCGCTGTACGCCCGTGGGCGGGACTACCACAAGGTGCTGCGATCCCGCCTGCAGAAGCTGGCCGAACGCATGGAACAGCATTTGCGGGACCAAGTCCTGGCGCCCGTGGACGGGTCCGGGAGGGACACTGCGTTCCAGTACCGCGTCTTCACCGACTCCGCGCCCGTGCTGGAAGCTGAACTGGCCGCAGGCAGCGGCCTGGGCTGGCGCGGCAAGCACACCCTGGTGCTGGACCGCGATGCGGGTTCCATGTTTTTCCTCGGCGAGATCTTCCTCAACCTGGACTTGCCACCGACCGAGCCGGTCAGCCCGCATTGCGGAAGCTGCAGCGCCTGCATCACGGTCTGCCCCACGCAGGCCATCCTGGGGCCAGGCCGCCTGGACGCGCGCCGCTGTATCTCCTACCTCACCATCGAGCACCCGGGCGCGATCCCCGAGGAGTTGCGTCCCTTGATGGGGCAGCGCATTTACGGCTGTGACGATTGCCAATTGGTCTGCCCCTGGAACAAATACGCGCGGCGCAGTACCTTGCCGGATTTCGACGCCCGGGCGGACATGGCCCGGGGCGATCTGCTGACCTTGCTGGCTTGGGACGAGGCCGAGTTCCTGCGTCGCACCGAAGGCAGCGCCATCCGCCGCATCGGTCACGCGCGCTGGCGGCGCAACATCCTCGTCGCCCTGGGCAATGCCTTGCGTGGCGGGACAGTGGACGCCGAGGACTCGGCGGCGATCCGCGCCGCGTTGCAGATCTATGCCGACCCGGGCGCCGACCCGCTGCTGCGCGAGCACGCGCTCTGGGCCCTGGCAGCGCCCGCAGCCTCGGGTGGGTCCGAGGTGTTTTAATTGGAAGGATGCATCACAAAAGCCACGCCGGGATGAGGCGGCACGGCCGATGGACCAGGACTAGGACGAGGAGCAAGGCGTCATGAGCGCAACCGCTTATTACACCCACGGTGATTGCCGCAAGCACGAGATGGGGCCGGACCATCCTGAGTGCCCGCAGCGCCTGGACGCGATCGAGGACCGACTGATCGCCAGCGGGCTGGACGTGGCCCTGACCCGCGTGGAGGCGCCGATCGCCTCGCTGGACGAACTGGAACTCGCGCATGAGCGCACGCACATCGCCGCGCTGCGGGGCTTGTGCGCGACGCTGGCTGACGATGCCGCCGCCGGTGGTCCGCGCTACGCCATGATCGACCCCGACACCTCGATGAATACCGCCACCTGGGACGCCATCCTGCGCAGCGCGGGCGCGGCCATGGCCGCCACCGACGCGGTGATCGCGGGCGAGTTCCAGAATGCCTTCTGTGCCGTGCGTCCGCCCGGTCACCACGCCATGCGCGGCAAAGCCATGGGTTTTTGTTTCATCAACAACGTGGCCGTGGCCGCGAAGTACGCCTTGGAGCGCCACGGCCTCAGGCGCGTGGCCATCGTGGACTTCGACGTGCACCATGGCAACGGCACCGAGGACATCGTCGCGGGGGATAGCCGCATCCTGATGGCCAGTTTCTTCCAGCACCCCTACTACCCGCACAGTGGCGAACCGCCGAGCGCGGACAACATGGTCAACATCCCCGTGCCGGCTTACACCCGGGGATTGGAAATCCGTGAGCTGGTGGACACCTATTGGATGCCGCGCCTGGAGGCGCACCAGCCCGAGCTGATCTTCATCAGCGCTGGTTTTGATTCGCACCGCGAGGACGACATGGGCCAGCTCGGCCTGGTCGAGGCTGACTACGCCTGGATCACCGAGCGCCTGATGGAAGTGGCCCGCCGCCACGGCAAGGGGCGCATCGTCTCCTGCCTGGAAGGCGGCTACAACCTCAGTGCCCTGGGCCGCAGCGTGGAAGCCCATGTGCGCGTGTTGGCAGATGTGTAATGCAAGTTTATGGAAACCACAGCACTTCAAAATCTCTTGAATGAATGGGACCAGGCCGTGGTCTGGGTCGAGGCCCTGGTGTTGCTGGCCTGCCTGGCGCTGGCCTGGGGCGTGGCCCGGTTCATGGGGCAGCGTACGGGCGGGAGGCCTGACCTGGCCGGCGAGCCCGCCAAGTATGAATCCGTCTGGTTCGGTCAGCACACCATCGATGGCTTGCTGTTCCCCTTGCTGGCGCTGTTGCTGATCTACGGGGCCCGGTACGGAATGGCCTTGCACCAGCCCGTGCTGCTGCTGCGCGTGGCCCTGCCCATCTTTGTCTCTCTGGCGGTCATCCGCCTGTGCGTGCGCGTGCTGCGCGCGTCCTTTCCGCAGTCGGCATCGATCAAGTTCATCGAGCAATCCGTCTCCTGGCTGGCCTGGGTCGGCGCGGTCTTGTGGATCACCGGTTTCCTGCCCGTGGTGCAGGCCGAGATGGAGGACATCACCTTCGCCTTCGGACAGACGCGCGTCAGCCTGCGTACGCTGTTCGAAGGGGCGGTGTCGTCCGCGCTGATGCTGGTGGTGGTGCTGTGGATCTCGGCCACGCTGGAAAAGCGCATCCTGCGTGGCGGCGTGGGCGATCTGTCCATGCGCAAGATCGCGGCCAACGCGATCCGCGCCGGCCTGCTCTTCATCGGTCTGCTGTTCGTGCTGTCCGCGGTGGGCGTGGACCTCACGGCCTTGTCGGTGCTGGGCGGCGCGCTGGGGGTGGGCCTGGGCTTTGGCTTGCAGAAGCTGGCGGCTAACTACGTCAGCGGTTTTGTCATCCTGCTGGAGCGTTCGCTGCGCATTGGTGACATGGTGCGTGTGGACGGTTTCGAGGGCGTGGTGACGGACATCAAGACCCGCTATACCTTGATCCGCGCGCTCAATGGCCGTGAGTCGGTGGTGCCCAATGAGTTGTTCATCACCCAGCGGGTGGAAAACCTCTCGCCAGAACCCTTTGTCTGGCTCAGCATCAAGATCACGGTCGGTTACGACAGCGATCCGGCGCAAGTGATGCAGTTCCTGGTAGATGCCGCGTCGGCGCAGCCGCGCGTACGTCAGGCGCCGTCGCCCGTGGCGATGCTGGACAACTTCGGCGCCGACGGGCTGGAGTTCACGCTCGCTTTCGCGATCGACGATCCGGAGGTTGGCCACGGCGGCCTGCGTTCGGACATCAATCTGCGCGTCCTTCAGGCCTTGCGTGAAGCGAAGATTGACATTCCCTATCCGCAGCGCGTGGTGCATTGGGCGGAGGAATCTCCGCCGCAGGCCAACCGGACTACCGGAAAGGACAAAAGCTCCGTTTAGAATGCGGCCTCACAGAAATCGCACGGTCGTTCTATTTTCTTAATTTTGCAGGAGAGCGCGCATGAAAGTCCTCGTCCCCGTCAAACGCGTGGTGGACTACAACGTCAAGGTCCGCGTGAAGGCGGACAACAGCGGTGTGGACATCGCCAACGTCAAGATGAGCATGAACCCCTTTGACGAAATCGCCGTCGAGGAGGCCGTGCGCCTGAAGGAAAAGGGCGTGGTGACGGAAGTGATTGCGGTTTCCTGTGGTGTGGCCCAGTGCCAGGAAACCCTGCGCACGGCCATGGCCATCGGCGCCGACCGTGCCATCTTGGTCGAGACGAGTGAGGAGTTGCAGCCTCTGGCGGTGGCCAAACTGCTCAAAGCCCTGGTGGACAAGGAACAGCCCGGCCTCGTGATCCTGGGCAAGCAAGCCATCGACGACGACGCCAATCAGACCGGTCAGATGCTGGCTGCGCTGGCCGATCTGCCGCAGGCCACCTTCGCCTCCAAGGTGGAAGTGGCCGATGGCAAGGCCAAAGTGACGCGCGAGGTCGATGGTGGCCTGGAAACGCTGTCCATCACCCTGCCCGCCGTCATCACGACCGATCTGCGCCTGAATGAGCCGCGTTATGTGACGCTGCCCAACATCATGAAGGCCAAGAAGAAGCAGCTCGACACCCTCAAGCCTGAGGACCTGGGCGTGGACGTGAAGCCGCGTCTCAAGACCCTCAAGGTCAGCGAGCCGCCCAAGCGCGGCGCTGGCGTCAAGGTGCCGGACGTGGCGACCCTGGTGGCCAAGTTGAAGAACGAAGCGAAGGTTATCTAACACCCCTGAGGCGCTGCGCGCCTTCCCCTCGAGGGGACGCTCCCGGTGGCCCGGCTTAGCCGGTTCCACGGGAGCCCTGACAGGGGCCACAGATCATCAAGGATTCACCATGACTTCTCTCGTTATCGCCGAACACGACAACGCGTCCATCAAGGGCGCGACCCTCAACACCGTCACCGCCGCCGCGCAGGCCGGTGGCGAGGTGCATGTGCTGGTGGCGGGCCACAAGGCCCAGGCCGCGGCCGAAGCCGCCGCCAAGATCGCCGGTGTCACCAAGGTCATCCACGCCGATGCGGCGGGGCTGGAACATGGCCTGGCCGAGAACGTCGCGGCCCAGGTGCTCGCCATCGCTGGCAACTACACCCACATCCTGTTCCCGGCCACGGCCTCGGGCAAGAACGTCGCCCCGCGCGTGGCGGCCAAGCTGGATGTGGCGCAGATCAGCGATGTGAGCAAGGTCATCAGCGCGGACACGTTCGAGCGCCCCATCTATGCTGGCAATGCGATCGCCACCGTGCAGAGCGCGGACAAGGTGAAGGTCATCACCGTGCGCACCACGGGCTTTGACCCGGCGGCGGCCTCGGGCGGTTCGGCTTCGGTGGAAAGCACTGCCGCGACCGTGGACAGCGGCAAGAGCAGCTTCCTCGGCTCGGAAATCGCCAAGAACGACCGCCCCGACCTGACCGCCGCCAAGATCATCGTGTCCGGTGGCCGTGCCCTGGGTTCGAGCGAGAAATTCAACGAGGTGATGACCCCGCTGGCCGACAAGCTGGGGGCCGCCATCGGTGCGTCGCGCGCGGCGGTGGACGCGGGTTACGCGCCCAACGACCTGCAGGTCGGCCAGACCGGAAAGATCGTCGCGCCGCAGCTCTACATTGCCGCGGGCATCAGCGGCGCCATCCAGCATCTGGCCGGCATGAAGGATTCCAAGGTGATCGTGGCGATCAACAAGGACCCCGAAGCCCCCATCTTCAGCGTGGCCGACTACGGCCTCGAGGCCGACTTGTTCGTGGCCGTGCCCGAACTGGTCAAGGCGCTCTGATCGTGCGCAAGCGGGGCGTCACGTCGCAGTGACGCCCCTTTTTTGTTTCCGGAGACAAGACCATGAGCTACAAGGCGCCCCTGAAAGACATGCTGTTCAATCTGCGCCATCTCGCGCAGATCGACGAGATTGCCCAACTGCCCGGTTTCGAGGACGCGGGTTTCGAGACGGCCCAGGCCGTGCTGGAAGAAGCCGCCAAGTTCAACGAGCAGGTGGTCGCCCCGCTGAACCGCGCGGGCGATATCCAGCCCTCGAGCTGGAAGGACGGTGTCGTCACCACCACGCCGGGCTTCAAGGATGCCTTCCGCCAGTTCGCCCAGGGCGGCTGGCAGGGTCTGCAGCACCCGGTCGATTTCGGTGGACAGGGCCTGCCCAAGGCCATCGGCGCGGCCTGCATCGAGATGGTCAACAGCGCGAACCTGAGCTTCGCGCTCTGCCCGCTGCTGACCGATGGCGCCATCGAAGCCCTGCTGACCGCAGGTTCGGACGAGCTCAAGGCCGTCTATCTGGAAAAACTGGTCAGCGGCGAGTGGACGGGCACCATGAATCTGACCGAGCCGCAGGCCGGCAGCGACCTGGCCCTGGTGCGCAGCCGCGCCGAGCCCCAGCCCGACGGTAGCTACAAGGTCTACGGCACCAAGATTTTCATCACCTACGGCGAGCACGACATGGTGGAGAACATCGCCCACCTGGTGCTGGCGCGCGTGACGGGCGCGCCCGAGGGCATCAAGGGCATCAGCCTCTTCCTCGTGCCCAAGTTCCTGGTGAACCAGGATGGCTCGCTGGGCAAGCGCAACGACGTGCACTGTGTGAGCATCGAGCACAAGATGGGCATCAAGGCCAGTCCGACTGCCGTGCTCCAGTACGGTGACCACGGGGGCGCCGTGGGCTACCTGGTCGGCCAGGAAAACCGCGGTCTCGAGTACATGTTCATCATGATGAACGCGGCCCGTTATGCCGTGGGCGTGCAGGGCATCGCGGTGGCCGAACGCGCCTACCAGCAGGCCGTGGCCTATGCCAAGGACCGTGTTCAGAGCCGCCCGGTGGATGGCAGTATCAAGGCCAGCGCGCCCATCATCCACCACCCGGACGTGCGGCGCATGCTGATGACCTCGCGCGGGCTCATCGAGGGCTGCCGTGCCATGGCCAGCGTGGCCGCCGCCGCCTACGACGCCGCGCACCACCACCCGGATGCCGAGGCGCGCCGGCAGAACCAGACCTTCTACGAATTCCTCGTGCCCCTGGTCAAGGGCTACAGCACGGAGATGAGCCTGGAAGTCACCTCGCTGGGCGTGCAGGTGCATGGCGGCATGGGTTTCATCGAGGAAACCGGTGCAGCCCAGCACTACCGCGACGCCAAGATCCTGACCATCTACGAAGGCACGACCGCCATCCAGGCCAATGACCTCGTGGGCCGCAAGACCCTGCGCGACGGGGGGCAGACCGCCAAGGCCATCGCCGCGCAGATCGAGACCACCGAGGCCGAGCTCAAGCGCAGCGGTGGCGCCGACGCGCTGGCCGTGGCCCGGCATCTGGCCGCCGCGCGCGCGGCCTTCGTCGATGTCGTGGATTTCCTGGTTGCCCAGCAGGACCCGAACGCGGTTTACGCGGGCAGCGTGCCCTACCTGATGCTGGCCGGCAACCTGATGGCGGGCTGGCAACTGGCCCGCGCCTTGCTGGCCGCGCAGGCGAACCAGGCGCAAGACCCCGCCTTCATGCAAGGCAAGGTCACGACGGCACGTTTCTACGCCGAGCACATCCTGACGCGCACGGCGGGCCAGCGCGCCGCCATCGTCGAGGGCGCGGCCAGCGTCACGGCGCTGCCGTTGGACGCGTTCTGAACCCGGTCCGCTTTCGATCCACGACTAAAGAACATCCCGGAGACGCTCTGCTCATGTCCCAACTTCCTGCTGTCTTCAGCAAGCTGCGCCTGCCCGTCATCGGCTCGCCGCTGTTCATCATCAGCAATCCTCAACTCGTCATCGCGCAGTGCCAGGCCGGCATCGTCGGCGCCATGCCGGCCTTGAACGCGCGGCCAGCCTCGCAACTGGACGAATGGCTGGCCGAGATCACCGAGGCCTTGGCTGCCTGGGACCGGGCGCACCCGGACCAGCCCGCCGCGCCGTTCGCGATCAACCAGATCGTGCACAAGAGCAATGAGCGGCTTGAGCAGGACATGGCCTTGTGCGTGAAGTACAAGGTGCCGCTCTACATCACCTCGCTGGGCGCGAGGGAGGAAATCAACCAGGCCGCGCACAGCTACGGCGCGGTGGTGTTGCACGACATCATCAACAACGCCTTTGCCCACAAGGCCATCGAGAAGGGCGCGGACGGTCTGATCGCCGTGGCGGCCGGCGCGGGCGGGCACGCGGGCATCAAGAGCCCTTTCGCCCTGGTACAGGAAATCCGCCAGTGGTTTGAGGGGCCGCTGGCCCTGTCAGGTTCCATCTCCACCGGGGCCTCCATCCTCGCCGCCCAGGCCATGGGCGCGGATTTCGCCTACATCGGCTCGGCCTTCATCGCCACGCAGGAAGCGCGCGCGGCCGAGGCCTACAAGCAGGCCATTGTGGAGGGCACGAGCGACGACATCGTCTACAGCAACCTCTTCACGGGCGTGCACGGCAACTACCTCAAACCCAGCATCCGCGCGGCGGGGCTGGACCCCGACCATCTGCCCGAGAGCGATCCGAGCAAGATGAACTTCGGTGGCGACGCCAAGAAAGCCTGGAAGGACATCTGGGGTTCCGGACAGGGCATCGGTGCCATCGACCGCGTTCAAGGCGCGGCGGACTACATCGCGCAACTCAAGCGCGAGTACCTCGCGGCGCGCGCGCGCCTGCTGGCGCTACCGGCCGTGGTGGCCTGAACGCTCACCACGCCCCTGTTTGCAGGCCCGGAAGAACCGGGCCTTTTCTTTGGTCGCTGCTGTCTCGCCGCAGCCTCGCCCCTCGTGCCCCGCATGCCGGGACGGGGATCAAGCGGGTCGCATGAAGGCGCTGCGGCTCACCGCGCCGCGCTCCAGATGGCGCGCGATGTTGCCGCAGACCAGATCACACAGAGCGTTGACCGAGGGATCAGCGATCCGGTAATAGGCATTGGCGCCCCGGCTGTCGCGCGCCACCAAACCGTGCTTGGAAAGCAGGGTCAGGTGGCGCGACACATTGGCCACGCTGCACGCGCAGGCCTCGGCCAGTTCGCTCACATTGGCTTCACCCGCGCGCAGTTGATTCAGGATCATCAGCCGGGTGGGCTCGGACAGGGCCTGGAAATAGGCGGCGACTTCCCGCAAGGCTTCGAGGGGCATCGATTCCATGGCGAGCTTGGCTTTGGACATGTCTGAAATCTGTTGATGAGTGAGGTTGGGATGATAGTTTGATTCCATCATTTGCGCAATTGCGCAAATGATGGAATAATGCATGGCATCGATGTTTGGCAACGGACTGTGACCATGCGACCCATTTCTCTCCTCCTGCCGCGCGCGTTTCTGATGTCCGCGATGGCGCTTGCCTTGCTGGCCACGGTCATGCCGGGCCGCGCGCAAGTTCCGCGGGCAAGCGCGCCGGACAGTCCGGCGTTGCCGCCCTTCGTCATCGTGCGCGCGGCGGCCCAGCCGCGCTGGGTGAGCCTGGAAGCCGTGGTGGAAGCGGTGCGGGAGACCACCTTGTCCGCCCAGGTGCAAGGCGCCATCGTGGAGCTGCGCGTGAAGGCCGGTGACACGGTGCGGGCTGGCCAGCCCTTGCTGCGCATCGACGCGCAGGCCGCGCAAGTCCAACGCGACGTGGCGGCCAAGGAATACGAGCGCCAGCGCCAGTTGTTCGATCAGCAATTCATCAGCCAGGGCGCGCTGGACCGTGCACAGGCGCAAGCCCGCGCCAGCCAGGTGCAGACCGATTTCCACCTGCTCAACGCGCCTTATGCTGGCGTGGTGCGTGAGGTGCCGGTGGCGCTGGGTGACATGGCGATGCCGGGGCGACCGTTGCTGGTGGTCTACGACCCGGCGGCCTTGCGCGTGACGGCATCCGTGCCGCAGGCGCTGCTGGCGAGCGCGGGCGCTTCGCCCGTGGTGCGTTATGAGCTGGACGGCCAGGCCGCGCGGCTCGTGGAGTCGGTGCGCGTGCTGCCCACGGTGGATCCGGTCTCGCACACGGCGCAGCTGCGCTTCGATTTGCCGAAGACGACCCCGGGTGTGGTCCCCGGCATGTACGTGCGGGTCTGGCTGGGCGTGCAGGAGCAGGGGGCGGGCCGCATCTTCGTGCCCATCAGCGCCCTGCTGCGGCGTGGTGAGCTGACAGCTGTCTACGTGCTGGACGCGGGGGGGCAGCCGCGCTTGCGCCAGGTACGGCCGGGGCCGGTGGACGGCGGTCGTGTCGAGATTCTGAGTGGCGTGGCCGACGGCGACCGGGTGGTCACCGACGCGCAGCGCGCCCTGCGTCTGCCTTGATCACGAAAGGCCAGCCATGACGACCCCTTCCTCCGATTCCCGCCCCGGCGCCTTGGGTGCCAGCCGCCTCGGCGTGTCGGGCCGTGTCGCGGCCCTGTTCCAGTCCGCGCAGATCACGCCGCTGCTGGCCCTGGTGGCGCTGCTGCTGGGTGTTTTCGCCGTCGCGGTCACGCCGCGCGAGGAAGAGCCCCAGATCGACGTGACCATGGCCAATGTGATCGTGTCGTTCCCGGGCGCCTCGGTGCGGGATGTGGAACAGGTCATCGCCACGCCGGGTGAACAGGTGCTTGCGCGCATGGCGGGCGTGGAGCATGTGATGTCCGTGTCGCGTCCCGGTCTGGCGGTGCTGACCGTGCAGTTCAAGGTCGGTGTCGCGCAGAGCGAGGCGCTGGTGCGCTTGCACGACACGCTGCGCGACCATGCCGACTGGCTGCCGGCCGATCTGGGCGCGCTCACGCCCATCGTCAAGCCCAAGGGCATCGATGACGTGCCCATCGTCAGCCTGACCTTGTTCGACCGCCGGCCCGAGGCCAGCGCCTTTGACCTGGAGCGCGTGGCCCACGCCATGGAGGTGGAACTCAAGCGCGTGCCGGGGACCAAGGACGTGCGCACGCTCGGCGGCCCGGGGCGTGCCGTGCGGGTGCAGCTTGATGCCGCGCGCATGGCCGCCGCCGGGGTGAGCGTGGCGGACGTGCGCGGGGTGCTGCTGTCGGCCAACGCGGGGGCGTCGGTCGGCGAGCTGATCTCGGCCAACCGGGCCGTGGCGATCGAAGCCGGCCCCTGGCTGGAGCGTGCCGAGGACGTGGGCGCGCTGGTGGTCGCCGCGCGGGGCACGGCCGCGGACCGGCGCCCGGTCTACCTGCGCGACATCGCCGCCGTGATCGATGGTCCGCCGCCGCCGCAGTCCTACGTCTGGCATGGCATCCCTGCCGAGCGGGGCGGTGCACAAGGTGGCGAGTACCCGGCCGTCACCGTGACGCTGACCAAGAAGCCGGGCGAGAACGCCATCGACGTGGCCAACGCCGCCATCGCGCGTTTTGAATCGCTCAAGAACACCGTGATCCCCGCCGACGTGGAGGTGGCCGTGACCCGCAATTACGGCGCGACCGCCAACGACAAGGCCGAGAAGCTGATCCAGAAGCTGCTGTTCGCCACGGCCTCGGTGGTCGCGCTGGTGTTCCTGGCCCTGGGCCGGCGCGAGGCGGCCATCGTCGGCTCGGCCGTGCTGCTGACGCTGACGGTCACCTTGTTCGCGTCCTGGGCCTGGGGCTTCACGCTCAATCGGGTGTCGCTGTTCGCGCTGATCTTCTCCATCGGCATCCTCGTGGACGACGCCATCGTGGTGGTGGAGAACATCCATCGGCATCAGGCCCTGTACCCGGACAAGACCCTGGCCGAACTGATTCCCGGCGCGGTGGACGAAGTGGGCGGCCCCACCATCCTGGCGACGCTGACCGTCATCGCGGCGCTCCTGCCCATGGCTTTCGTGAGCGGGCTGATGGGGCCGTACATGAGCCCCATCCCCATCAACGCCAGCATGGGCATGCTGTTGTCACTGGCCATCGCCTTTGTCGTCACGCCCTGGCTGGCGCGCCTGTGGATGAAGCCGTCCCCCAGCCATGGAGCTCAGGGCGCTGCGGGACACGCCGCGCCCCAGGGCCTGGGTGCGCGATTGGATCCCTACTTCCGCAAGCTGTTCACCCCGCTGCTCGATGCGCGGCGCGGCGCGGGCAAGCGACGCCAGATGGCGCTGGGCATCCTGGCGCTGATTGCGCTGTCGGTACTGCTGCCCGTGCTCGGCTGGGTGCAGCTCAAGATGCTGCCCTTCGACAACAAGTCCGAGTTCCAGATCGTGGTGGACATGCCCGCGGGCACGCCGCTGGAGCACACCGCCGCCACGCTGCGTGAACTGGGCGCCTACCTGGCCACCGTGCCCGAGGTCAGTGACTACCAGGCTTACGCGGGAACGGCCGCGCCGATCAACTTCAATGGCCTGGTGCGCCAGTACGATCTGCGCGCCGGTGGCGATGTCGGGGACTTGCAGGTCAACCTGGTGGACCAGGCGCACCGCGAGGCCCAGAGCCACGCCATCGCCACGCGCCTGCGGCCCGTGCTGCAGGAAATCGGTGCGCGTTTCGGCGCCAACGTCAAGGTGGTGGAAGTGCCGCCCGGCCCACCCGTGCTGGCGCCCATCGTGGCGGAAATCTACGGCCCCGAGGCCGAGGGGCGCCAGGCCGTGGCGCGCCAGGTGCGCGAGATCCTGAAGGCCACGCCGGGCGTGGTGGACGTGGACGAGAGCGCCATCGCCTCGGCGCCACGCCAGTTGCTGCTGGTGGACCGCGCCAAGGCCGCCATGGCGGGTGTCGCGCAGGCCGACATCGTCGCCACGCTGCGCGCCGGGCTGGCGGGTGAAGCGGTGACCTGGCTGCGCGACGGCAGCAAGTACCCGACACCGGTGCTGCTGCAACTGCCGGCCGAACGCCATGGCGACCTGGATGCCTTGCTGCAATTGCCCGTGCATGGCAATGCAGGTCGGTTGGTGCCCATCCGCGAGCTGACTCGCGTGGTGGACGCACAGCGCGAGCAACCGGTCTATCACAAGGACCTGCTGCCGGTGAACTTCGTGGTCGCCGACATGGCGGGCCAGCTCGACAGTCCGATCTACGGCATGTTCGCCGCGCGCGCGGACATCCTGCGCATCACTGCGCCGGACGGCGGAGCGCTGAGCGAACATTTCGTGGCCCAGCCCGACGACGTGCTGCGCGGCTACGCGATCAAATGGGACGGCGAGTGGCAGATCACCTACGAGACCTTCCGCGACATGGGCCTGGCCTATGCCGTGGGCCTGATCCTGATCTACCTGCTGGTGGTGGCGCAGTTCGGTTCCTACCTCACACCCCTGATCATCATGGCGCCGATCCCGCTCACGGTCATTGGCGTGATGCCCGGGCACGCGCTGCTGAACGCGCAGTTCACGGCCACCAGCATGATCGGCATGATCGCGCTGGCCGGCATCATCGTGCGCAACTCCATCCTGCTGGTGGACTACATCCATCTGCGCCTGGCCGAGGGCGTGGACTTCGCCGAAGCCGTGGTGCAGTCCGCCACGACGCGCGCGCAGCCCATTCTGCTGACCGGGCTGGCCGCCATGGCCGGGGCCTTTTTCATCCTCGATGACCCGATCTTCAACGGTCTGGCCATCGCGCTCATCTTCGGCATCCTGGTCTCCACCGTGCTCACGCTGGTGGTCATCCCGACGCTGTATTACGCGGCCTATCACACGGCTTATCGCAAGACGCACGAGCCTGTGAGCAGCGGCTCCGCGGCCTCCTGATTTCCATCCACCCTCCAACCCATCAAGGAGAATTTCATGACTTCCTGGCGTCTCGTCCGCATCATCGCTGGCCTTTTTGTGCTGCTGTCCCTGGCCCTGGGCGTGCCTGGCAGCCCGCTGTACCTCAGCACCTGGTGGCTGGCCTTCACCGCTTTTGTCGGTCTCAACCTGCTGCAAAGTGGCATCACGAAGTGGTGCCTGATGGAATCCATCCTGCGCCGTTTCGGCGTGCGCGGCGGTTGCTGAAAGCTGCTCGGGGGCACGGGTTCATGCCGAGCTGGCGGTCGCGCCGGGGGCTGTGTTTGAATGGCCGTGTCACTGCCTGATCCGGATTGCCCCATGCCCGCAAGCGTTGTCATTCAGTCCTTCTTCGACGAGGTCACCCACACCATCACCTACCTCGTGTCCGATCCGGACACGAAGCAGGCCGCCGTGATTGATCCGGTGCTGGACTACGAGCCGCGCAGCGGCAAGGTGTCCACGGCCTCGGCCGATCGGGTGCTGGCCGCCGCGCGTGAAGCGGGTATGCGCATTGTCTGGATCCTTGAAACCCATGCGCATGCCGATCACCTCAGTGCCGCGCCGTACTTCCAGCAACGCACGCAGGCGCCGGTGGGCATGGGCGAGCACATCACCCAGGTGCAGGCCATCTTCGGCCCGGTCTTCAATCTGGACGATGTGTCGCGGGATGGCAGCGAGTTCGACCACCTGTTCCACGACGGCGAGACCTTCGCGCTCGGTGGCCTGACGGTGGAGGTGCTGCACACGCCGGGCCATACGCCCGCCTGTGTGTCCTACCGCATCGATGACGCGGTGTTCGTGGGCGACACCTTGTTCAAGCCGGACTACGGCACGGCGCGGGCGGATTTTCCGGGCGGCGACGCGGCCACGCTGTACCGATCGATCCAGCGCCTGCTCGCGCTTGCGCCCGAGACCCGGCTCTTCATGTGCCACGACTACCCGACGCCGGGGCGAACCACCCCCGCGTGGCAATGCACGGTGGGCGAGCAGCGCGCCCGCAACATCCATGTGCACGAAGGCGTGAGCGAGGCGGATTTCGTCGCCATGCGCGAACAACGTGACGCAACACTGGCCGCTCCGGCCTTGCTGCTGCCTTCGATTCAGGTCAACATCCGCGCCGGTCGCCTGCCTGCGGCGGAGGACAATGGCGTGTCCTACCTCAAGATTCCCTTGAAGCTGCCCACATGAACCACCCTGCCATGAACTCCGTCGCGCGCCGCAATATGGCCTTGCTGGTCGCCGCCCAGTCCCTGGGCGCGGCGTCGGCGCCCATCATCATTTCCCTGGGCGGCATCGTGGGGCAGATGCTGGCCAGCCGGCCCGCGCTCGCCACCTTGCCCGTCAGTCTTTACAACCTCGGCTTGGCTTTGTCCACCTTGCCCGCTGCCTTCCTGATGCGCCGTCTGGGGCGGCGCGCGGCTTATGCGCTGGGCGCGGTGCTGGCGGTGGTCTCCGGTGGCGTGGCTGCGACCGGGATCGTGCAGGGCAGTTTCCTGATCTTTTGCCTGGGCACGGCCCTGGCCGGGTACTACGGCGCCAATGTTCAGAGTTACCGTTTCGCCGCCGCCGACACGGTGGCGCCACCGCAACGCGCGCAGGCCATCTCGCTCATCATGATCGGCGGCCTGGTGGCCGCCATCATCGGACCGCAAGCCGTGATCTGGACGCGTGATGCCTGGCCCGGCGCGCCTTTCGCGGGCAGCTTCGGGGCACAGGCCATGCTGGCGCTGCTGGCCCTACCCTTGCTGCTGGCGCTGCGCATGCCGAAGGGCGGTCAGGCCACCGCCGGTGAGGCAGGGGCGGGCGATGGCGCGCGGTCGCTGGGAGAGATCGCGCGCAACCCGCGTTTCATCGTCGCGGTCTCGGCGGGCGTGGTGTCCTATGGACTCATGGCCTTCATCATGACGGCGGCACCCATGGCCATGGTGGGCTGTGGCCACACGGTGGGCGAGGCGGCGCTGGGCATCCAGTGGCATGTGCTGGCCATGTTTGCCCCCAGTTTCGTCACGGGCCGTTTGATCACGCGTTTCGGCAAGACCCAGGTCACATCAGCCGGTTTGTTGTTGATTGCCGCCTCCGGCCTGCTGGCGCTGGCCGGACTGGAACTCCTGCACTTCTGGGGCTCCCTGGTGCTGTTGGGCGTGGGTTGGAATTTCGGTTTCATCGGCGCCACCGCGCTCTTGACCGATGTGTACCGTCAGGAGAACGCGGCCGAACGCGCCAAGGTTCAGGCCTTCAACGATTTTCTGATGTTCGGCGTGGTGGCGGTGGCGTCCTTCGGCTCGGGCAGTCTGCTGGGCAGCGCGGGCTGGAACGTGATCAACGCCCTGATGCTGCCCTTGATCGCCATCGTGCTGGCCTTGCTGGCCTGGGGTGCCCGCGTGAATCGCGAGACATCACACTCGGTCTGACCTTGGTCGAAGAGGGCGGCGCGTGGCTGAGCAGCCAGTCCGCCAGGCACCGACTCAATGCCCGCTCGACGGGCCGTAGCTCAAGGCGCCCGCCCGTCCCCAGAACACGCGGTACATGAAGATGGTGTACACAACGATGACCGGCAACGTGATGGCCACGCCGATCAGGATGACCATCAGTGACTCGGTCGCGCTCGCGGCCTGCCAGACCGTCAGCCGGTCCATCACGATGTAGGGGTAGAGGCTGTAGGCCAGGCCGAAGAAGGCCAGCACGAAGACGATGACGGTCGCGACGAACACGATCCAGCCGTATCCCGCCTCCACCACGCGCGGCCGGTGCAGCACCAACCAGGCCGCGGCCAGGGCAGCCGCGCTGGCCAGGGGAATGGGCAGCAGGGCGAAGAACTCCGGCAGCACGAACCACTTGGCATAGACCGTCGGGCTGGCCAGTGGCGTCGCGAGCGAAATGGCGCCCAGGGCCAAGGCCATGGGCCAGAACACGCGCCGGCCCCAGGCCATGGCGCGCGCGCGCAGCTCGCCTTCGGTCTTCATCAGCAACCAGCCCGCGCCCAGCAGGGCATAGGCCGTGGGCAGGGTGATGGCGATGCCGGCCGAAAACAGCAAGGCAAAGGGATGGGTGTCGAAGCCGGTCAGGTAGCTGCCCAGCATCCAGCCCTGGGCCAATGCGGCCAGCAGCGAGCCCAGCGCGAACAGGCGGTTCCAGAGTGTCTTGTGGCCGGCGGGGGCCTTGATACGGAAGTCAAAAGCCACGCCACGCAGGATCAGGCCAATCAGCATCAGCGCGACCGGCAGGTACAGGGCCGACAGCACGATGCCGTGGGCCATGGGAAAAGCCACCAGGAGCACGCCCACACCGAGCACCAGCCAGGTTTCGTTGGCGTCCCAGAAAGGACCGATGCTCGACACCATCAGGTCTTTCTGCGTCTCGCTGGCGAAGGGCAGCAGCAGGCCGACGCCCAGGTCATAACCGTCGAGCACGACGTAGACCAAGAGGGCCAGGCCCATCACGGCCATGAAGATCAGGGGGAGTACGGTGGCCCAGTTCAATGGCATATCCATGGTCGTATCCTTCTCAGGCTTGTTGGGCGCGCGGGTGGGTGGGCTGCCGTTCAGGCGTGGGTGAGGGCGTCGTGGGTGAGGCAGGCGCTGGGTGTTCGGCCATGTACTTCAATACTCCTACGTAGGCGAGCAGCAGCAGGGCATAGACCAGCAAATAAGCCACCAGCGTGGTCACGACCATGCCCGTGGGGTGGTCGGCCACGACATCCGCCGTGCGCAGCACGCCATAGACGATCCAGGGTTGGCGGCCGATCTCGGTCACATACCAGCCCGCCAGCGTCGCCACCCACCCCGAGAAGGTCATGGCCGCCAACATCCAGAGCCAGTAGCGGGGTAAGCCTGCGCTGCCGACGCGGTAGAGCTTCCACGCCGACAGCCAAGCCACGGCCAGCATCAACATTCCGACGCCGACCATGACGCGGAAACTCCAGAAGACCGGGGCCACCGGCGGGTGCTGGCCCGGGAATGCCTCCAACCCTTGCAGTTCGGCGTCGGCGTCATGGGCCAGGATGAGGCTGGCCCCCTTGGGAATTTGCACGGCGTACAGAGTGCGGCCCTCCTTTTCACTGGGCCAACCCAGCAGAGTCAGGGGCGCGCCGCGCTCGGTGTGCCAGATGCCTTCGATGGCGGCGATCTTGGCGGGCTGGTGGGCGAGGGTGTTGAGGCCGTGCAGGTCACCCATCCAGATCTGCAGTGGGATCGCGACAGCCGCAGTCACGATGGCAGTACGCAAGGCCTTGTGCGTGCCGGGCGTGGCCGTTCGGCGCAGCAGCTGCCAGGCGCTCAGGCCCGCCATGAGAAAGGAGGCCGTCAGTGCCGAGGCCAGCAGCTTGTGACCCAGGCGATAGGGGAAGGAGGGGTTGAAGACGATGGCCCACCAGTCCTGTGCGTGGAAACGGCCATCGATCAACGTGTAGCCAGCTGGTGTCTGCATCCAGGAATTGAGCGCGAGGATCCAGAAGGCCGAGAGCGTGGTGCCCAGCGCCACCAGCAGCGTGGCGATGAAATGCGTGCGCTCCGAAACCCGGCCCCGGCCAAAGAGCATGATGCCCAGGAACGTGGCTTCGAGGAAGAAGGCGGTGAGCACTTCATAGCCCAGCAGGGGGCCAGCGATGTTGCCGGCGCGTTCCATGAAGCCCGGCCAGTTGGTGCCGAACTGGAAGCTCATGGTGATGCCCGACACCACGCCCAGCGCGAAGGTCAGGGCGAACACCTTGGTCCAGAAGTAATAGGCCTGTTCCCAGGCCAGCGCGTTGGCGCTCTCGGCGCCTTCACGCCGGGTGGCCAGGGACTGGCGGATGCGGAAGAACAGCAGCAGCCAGCACAGGGCGATGGTGATGGTCGGGAACAGGATGTGAAAGCTGATGTTGGCGGCGAACTGTATGCGCGCGGCGAGCAGGGCGTCCATGGTCATTTCCTCTGGTTGTCCGGGGCCCGCCGGGGCGTGCGTCCCGTCACGCGGTCCTTGAATTCGAGCACCTTGGTCACGGCGCTGCCCATGCCCATGAGCTGCAGCGCGGTTTCGTTGCTGAGTTTCTGCACGTCGTCGAACCAGGTCATGAGCCGGTCGATCAACTCATGCATCTGGCGCATCCGCTCCTGGGCGTGCCGTTCGGCCTCGTTGCCGGGTTCCTCCAGCAGGGCCATGCGCAGCATGGACAGCGTGGGCTCGATCTCACGGCGGCGGCGTTCCTCGGCCAGCACCCGGAAGATTTCCCATACATCGGACGGCGCTTCGAAGTACTCGCGGCGGTCGCCGGGCTGGTGGCGCAACCGGACCAGGCGCCAGGCCTGCAATTCCTTCAGGCCCATGCTGACGTTCGAGCGGGAGAACTCCAGGGTCTCGGCGATGTCGTCCGCGTTCAGCGGGCGCTGTGAAATGAAGATGAGCGCGTAGATCTGGCCCACCGTGCGGTTGATGCCCCATCGGCTACCCATTTCGCCGAAATGCGAGACGAACTGACGCGACAGTGGGGCAAGAGAGTGCTTGTCTGACATGCCCGCATTCTGTCATGGGTTTGCTGAATTTTCAGTAAATACTGAAAATTCAGGACGTCAACAGGGTCATGAACCCTGGACACAAGGCTCAGACGTAGGCTTCGACGCGGTCCCGGCCGGATTGTTTGGCTCGGTACATGGCTTCGTCGGCGCGTTTCAGGCAGGTCTCGATGTCCTGGTCATCACCCTTGAATTGGGTCACGCCCGCGCTGAAGCGCACCGGCAGCAAGTGGTCGATGATGGGCAAGGGCTGGTTGGCCAGGGCCGTGCGCAGCCGTTCGGCCAGCAGGGTGGCGCCGGCCAGAGCCGTGCTGGGCATGAGCACTATGAATTCCTCGCCACCAATGCGCGCGAGCAGGTCGCTGTCGCGCAGGCGCCCACGCACCACGGCGCTGAATTGCTTGAGCGCCTCGTCGCCATAAGCGTGGCCGTACTGGTCGTTGATCTGTTTGAAGTGGTCCAGGTCCACCAGCATGACCGAGAGCGGCAGCTGATGACGGCGGCTGCGCGCGCACTCCTGTTCGGCGCGTTCCAGGAAATAACGGCGGTTGGCTGCGCCGGTGAGCGGGTCGTAGCGCGCGAGCCGGACCAACTCGGCCTCGTGCCGCTTTTGCGCGGTGACGTCGCGAAAGAACCAAGCGCGGCCCAGCGAGCGCTGTTGGCCGTCGCGCAGCACGGTGGACTGGCGCTCCAGCGTGCGGCCATCCTTGAGGGCGATTTCGCATCGGTCGACCTGATCCGGGTGCTCCTGCAGTTGCCGCAGCCGGGCCAAATAGGCCTCGGGGTCTTGCACCTGATCGAGCAATTTCGGCAGCAGATCCTGGGCCTGGGTTGCGCTCATTGTGGAGGGCACGAGGCTCCCATGCGCTGTGCCAGGGTTCAGGTTGCAGATTTGGAGGAAAGGGAGGTTGTGCGACAGGACCTGTCCCTCCTCGTCCACGACCAGCACGCCGTCGGGCGAGATGTCGTAGATGGCCTGCAGCAGAGCGGGCTGGCTGCTGGCAGCGGTCATGGCCGCTTCGACGGTCAGCTTCAGTGGCGCCGCAGGCTGGGGCGGTTGTAGGTGTGCGCTGGAATCCAAGTCAAACTCCCTGTGCGGCATCCAGTGCCGGATTATTCCCCGCTGCGTGGGCGGAGTGCACATATTAGAGTTTGCCCTGTCAGGGCTTGAAGTAGCCGATCAAAAAAGTCAGCTATACGGCCCTGGGTTTCAGTGCGCCAGGCTCAGCAAGGTGTTGAAGGGACTCAAGCCATCGAGCCAGCGGGTGCCTTGCAGCACGGGCAGTAATGAGTCGCGACCGATGAACCAGACCGCCGCCAGCGCAACGGCCCAGACCAGGATCATCAGCAGGTTCTGCGGCAGGCGTCGGCTCAGCCGGACTCGGCGGATGTTGATATTCCAGAGCCACAGCGTGGGCAGACCGGCCAGCAGACCCAGCCACAGCAGGTGTTGCCACCAGGGCAGGTGGCTGAGGTGGGTGATCAAGGGCCCGAGGGTGTTTTGCAAATGGGCGGTGTCCAGCAGCAAGACGCCTTGACCCGTCCAGAGCAGTTCCGCGTTCACGGCTGTCAGCCACAACAGCACGATGGCGAACACCTTGAGCAGAGGAGACCAGTTGAAGAGCGTGAGCAACAGGCCCAGCGAGGTGAGGCAAAGCAGGGCGAGGTACAGGCTCAAGCCGAAGGCACCATGTCCGGCATAGGCGGCTTCGGGGGCTCGAGAGATTTCTCGCCACAGAGGGAGATTGCCTGTGAGTGTCAGCCACAAGCTGATCAGGGTGAGCACCGTGAGCGGGTGCCAGGAGGAGCGTTGCGCCGCCGGGGAGATGGACGATTGCGCGAATTCAGTGACGTGAAAGAGTCGCAGGGCCATGGCGACTAATTGTGGGCGCATTCACCTGACTTTCCCATGGATTTGGGGTAACAAGGCGTTACTCCGTTCAGGGGACGTAAATGGCCGGGGAACCCTTCCAGGGTATGCCAGTGGCGCGTCCCAGCCTGTTTACCGACTGCCTATCACCCCAACCCCAGGGGCGCGAGACGCACCCCTGGGCTGGCCTCAACTGAAGAAGCTGCGTAGCCGGTCAGCCCAGCCACCCTGGCTGGGGGAATGTTTGGCGCCACCCTTCTTCAGCAGATCGTCCAGTTCGCGCAGCAGCTTGCGCTGCGCCTCGGTGAGCTTGACCGGCGTTTCCACGCTGATGTGGCAATAAAGGTCGCCGGGGTAACTGGATCGCACGTCCTTGATGCCCTTGCCGCGTAGGCGGAACTGCTTGCCGGTCTGCGTGCCTTCGGGAATGTCGATGGCCGCCTTGCCCTGCAGCGTTGGCACCTCGATCTCGCCGCCCAGCGCGGCCGTCACGATGCTGATGGGCACAGTGCAGTGCAGGTCATCGCCATCGCGTTCGAAGATGTCGTGCTTCTTGATCCTTATCTCGATGTACAGGTCACCCGGCGGGCCGCCATTGATGCCTGGTTCCCCATGGCCGGTGCTGCGGATGCGCATGCCGTCGTCGATGCCGGCGGGAATTTTCACTTCCAGCGTCTTTTGGCGTTTGATGCGGCCCTGGCCGGCGCAGGTGGGGCAGGGTTCGGGAATGATCTTGCCCGTGCCCTGGCAGTGCGGGCAGGTCTGCTGCACGCTGAAGAAACCCTGGCGCATCTGTACCTGGCCGGAGCCATGGCAGGTGCTGCAGGTCTTGACCTGGGTACCGGGCTTGGCGCCCGTGCCAGTGCAGGTGGTGCAGCTGTCCCAGCTCGGGATGCGGATTTGCGCGTCCTTGCCGCGCGCCGCTTCTTCCAGGGAGATTTCCATCGCGTAGCTCAGGTCACCGCCCCGGTAGACCTGCCGCGCGCCGCGGGCGCCACGCTGTTGGCCGAACATGTCGCCGAAGATGTCGCCAAAGGCCTCCGCGAAGCCACCAGCGGCGAACCCGCTGTCGGCGCCGCCGCGCATGTTGGGGTCAACGCCCGCGTGACCGTACTGATCGTAAGCAGCGCGTTTTTGCGCGTCCGTCAGCATTTCGTAGGCCTCTTTGGCCTCCTTGAACTTCTCCTCGGCCGCCTTGGCGCCTTCGCCCTGGTTGCGGTCAGGGTGGTACTTCATCGCCAGCTTGCGATAGGCCTTCTTGATCTCGTCCTCGCTGGCGCCTTTCGCGACACCCAGGGTTTCGTAATAGTCACGCTTTGCCATCTCTTGTTCCGGTGTTTTTTCAAGCGAAACCGCCGCGTCGGTGCACGGGGATGAATCCGTGCGCCGACGCGGCAGCGTCAACCGTCCAGGGCGGCGACATCCTGTCCATGGAGCCAGGACGGGCGCCGCCCCGCATCACTTGCGGACTTCCTTGACTTCGGCGTCCACCACGTTGTCGTCCTGGGGACGAGACGCGCTTTGCGGCTCGGCCTGGTCCGTCGCCTGCCCGGCGGCGGCACCTGCTGCTGCGGCCTGCTGCTCCGCGTAAACCTTTTCGCCCAGCGTCTGGCTGGCCTTGAGCAGCGCCTCGGTCTTGGCGTCGATCGCGGCCTTGTCCTCGCCCTTGATGGCTTCTTCCAGTTCCTTGATCGCCGTCTCGATCTCGGACTTTTCCGCCTCGGACAGCTTGCTGCCATGCTCGTCCAGGCTCTTCTTCACGCCGTGCACGGTCGCATCGGCTTGGTTGCGGGCCTGGATGATCTCGAGCTTCTTCTTGTCCTCGGCCGCGTTGAGCTCGGCGTCCTTGACCATCTTCTGGATTTCCTCCTCGGACAAACCCGAGTTGGCCTTGATGGTGATCTTGTTCTCCTTGCCCGTGCCCTTGTCCTTGGCGCTCACATGCAGGATGCCGTTGGCGTCGATGTCGAAGGTCACCTCGATCTGCGGCATGCCACGCGGCGCCGGCGCGATGCCCTCCAGGTTGAACTCACCCAGGGATTTGTTGCCCACGGCCATTTCGCGCTCGCCCTGGTAAACCTTGATGGTCACGGCCGGCTGATTGTCGTCGGCGGTGGAGAAGGTCTGCGCGAACTTGGTCGGGATGGTCGTGTTCTTGGCGATCATCTTGGTCATCACGCCGCCCAGGGTCTCGATACCCAGGGACAGCGGGGTGACGTCGAGCAGCAGCACGTCCTTGCGGTCGCCGCTGAGCACCTGGCCCTGGATGGCCGCGCCGACCGCCACGGCCTCGTCGGGGTTCACGTCCTTGCGCGGCTCCTTGCCGAAGAACTCCTTGACCTTGTCCTGCACCTTGGGCATGCGCGTCATGCCGCCGACCAGGATCACATCCTGGATGTCGCCCACGGCGACGCCGGCGTCCTTGATGGCCGTGCGGCAGGGCGCGATGGTGCGATCGATCAGCTCTTCCACCAGGCTTTCCAGCTTGGCGCGCGTGAGCTTGATGTTCAGATGCTTGGGGCCCGAGGCGTCGGCCGTGATGTAGGGCAGGTTCACGTCGGTCGAGGTGCTCGAGGACAGCTCGATCTTGGCCTTTTCGGCGGCTTCCTTGAGGCGCTGCAGGGCCAGCACGTCCTTGGTCAGGTCGACGCCCTGTTCCTTCTTGAACTCGGAAATGATGTAGTCGATGATGCGCTGGTCGAAGTCTTCGCCGCCCAGGAAGGTGTCGCCGTTGGTGGACAGCACCTCGAACTGCATCTCGCCGTCCACGTCGGCGATTTCGATGATGGAGATGTCGAACGTCCCGCCGCCCAAGTCATAGACGGCGATCTTGCGGTCGCCCTTGCCATGCTTGTCCAGGCCAAAGGCCAGGGCCGCGGCGGTGGGCTCGTTGATGATGCGCTTGACGTCCAGGCCCGCGATGCGGCCCGCGTCCTTGGTGGCTTGGCGCTGGGCGTCGTTGAAGTAGGCCGGGACGGTGATGACGGCCTCGGTCACGGGTTCACCCAGGTAGTCCTCGGCGGTCTTCTTCATCTTGCGCAGCACTTCAGCGCTGACCTGAGGGGGCGCCAGTTTCTTGCCGCGCACCTCGACCCAGGCATCACCGTTGTCGGCCTTGGCGATGGTGTAGGGCATGAGGTCGATGTCCTTCTGGACTTCCTTTTCCTCGAACTTGCGACCAATCAGGCGTTTGACCGCATACAGCGTGTTGCGGGGATTGGTGACCGCCTGACGCTTGGCCGACGCGCCGACCAGCACCTCGCCATCTTCCTGATACGCGATGATGGACGGCGTGGTGCGCGCGCCTTCGGCGTTCTCGATCACCTTGGTGCTGTTGCCTTCCATGATGGCGACGCACGAGTTGGTGGTGCCGAGGTCGATGCCAATGATCTTGGCCATGTGCTTACTCCTGGAATTGTGAATTGGGGATGAGGATTACTTGTGGATAAGTCGCCGGCTTTCAAGGCCTCACTTCGGCGCGGCCACCGTGACCAAGGCCGGGCGCAGAACGCGATCCGCAATGGTGTAACCCTTTTGCAGCACGCTCACCACCGTGTTGGCTTCCTGATCGGCCGGCACCATGCTGATGGCCTGATGCTGGTGTGGGTCGAACTTGGTGCCCGGCGCGGGCGCGATGGCGATCACCTTGTTGCGTTCCAGCGCGGCGGCCAACTGGCGCAGCGTCGCCTCGGCGCCTTCGCGGATTTGGGCGGGCGTCGCATCCTTGATGGCCAGCCCGGCTTCCAAGCTGTCGGCCACGGGCAGCAGGCTCTCGGCGAAAGCCTCGATGGCGAATTTGCGGGCCTTGGAGATTTCCTCGTCCGCCCGGCGCCGGGCGTTCTGCACCTCGGCCTGGGCACGCAAATACTGGTCTGCCAGTTCGGCGCTCTTGGCCTTCAGTTCGGCCAACTCAGCTTGCGCCTGAGTCAGCGGATCGGCGTTCAGATCAACGGTGGTGCTCTCGGAGGGGGGCGTGGCTTGAGGGTCGGTCATCGGTGAAAAGAAGGCAAAAGAAAACAATAGCCGCCCAGATGGGGGCGGCTTTGCTATTTTCAAGGGGCTAAGTGGCCTTGATCGCCGAAAAAGCCCTGGATTTGTTCCCAAACCCTCCAGGCGCCAGTAAAAACGCCGCCCGCCCGGACTGCGGGCGGGAAGGCTCAGCCCGTGATGGACAGCAGCTCGATCTCGAACTTCAGCGTTGAGTTGGGCGGGATCACGCCACCCGCGCCCAGCAGGCCGTAACCGAGGCCCGGGGGAATGATGAGCGTGCGCTTGCCGCCGACTTTCATGCCCGTGACGCCCTGGTCCCAGCCCTCGATGACCATGCCCGAGCCCAGGGCGAACTCAAAAGGTTCCTTGCGGTCATGGCTGGAATCGAACTGCGGACCCTGCTGGCCATTCTTGTAAAGCCAGCCCGTGTAGTGCACTGTGGCGGCTTGACCGCGTCGGACGGCCGGGCCTTCGCCGACGACGGTGTCTTCGTATTGCAGGCCGCTCGGGGTGGTGATGAATGCCATGGAAATCCTTCTGATCCGGGGGAGTGGAACGGTCCAGGGGCAGGAGCGCTCCGTTTTTGATAGCTTGCTCGCGATTATGCCACCCAGGGACCAGCCCTGTTACATGTTGTTGCTTTGGGCGAGACAGCCGCGTGGCGTGACGGGGCTCTGCCTAAGGTCCGGGTACGCCGTGTTCGGGTACGTGCTGCCGTTCCAACTGCCTGAGGTCCTCCAGGGTGTTGAGGTTCGTGAAGGCGAGGGGGTCATCACCGGGCAGATCAAAAGGGACCTGCACGCACCGATGCTGTCGCGTCCATGCCTCGACTTTCCTCTGCCCCTCGCGCAGGAAATGGGACAGGCTGTCGCGCAAGGAGGTCGCGACGAGGCAAAAAGCCGGTTGTGGCCGATCGGTCACAGGCAGTGCAATTTCCGCTTGCTCCGCAAGGGCGGCAAGGTGCAGTCGCGATGCCAGGTTCTCGGGAAAACGCGGTGCGTCGCAGGGCACGGTGAGCAGCCAGGGTGTACGGGCATGTGTGAGTCCACTCAGCATGCCCGCCAGTGGGCCGGGGTAGTCGGGCAGCAGGTCCGGCCAGACCGGCACGCCATGGGCCTCATAGGCGCTCAGATGACGGTTGGCGCTGATGGCCAGGGCCGTGACCTGGGGTCGCAGGCGTCGCAAAGCGTGCAGGACCAGGGCTTCACCCCGGAAGGGCTGCAGGCCCTTGTCCACGCCGCCCATGCGGCTGCCGCGTCCGCCGGCCAGGATCAGGCCTGTGATGCCTTGCTCAGCCACCGATGTAGCTCATTTCGATGCGGGGTCGGGCGGCGCCCAGGGACTCGGCGGGCAATGAAGCCCGCAACTCCGAATACCGGTCGGCGCGTGCCTGCCAGACGCCCGCGATGGCCGCGGTGATCTCCTCGTCGTTGGCTCCCGAGCGCAGCAAGCCACGCAGGTCATGGCCTTGATGGGCGAAGAGGCAGAGGTAGAGCTGGCCTTCGGTGGAGAGTCGGGCGCGGTTGCAGTCGCCACAGAAAGCGCGGGTCACGCTGCTGATGAAACCGACCTCCGCACTGCCATCGGCATAGGCCCATCGCTCGGCCGTTTCGCCAGGCGCTGCGCGTTCCAGGGGCGCGAGCGCAGGCAGCAGACCGTCCGCCGCCGCCTGCCGCAGACAGTCCAGCACCTGGGCGCTGGGCAGCACCTCGTCCATGCGCCAGCCGTTCGTGGCGCCCACGTCCATGTACTCGATGAAGCGCAGGGTCAGTCCCTCGCGCTGGAAATGCCGTGCCATGGGCAGGATTTCGTGGTCGTTGACGCCGCGCTTGACCACCATATTGATCTTGAGTGGTCCCAGGCCTGCCGCGCGCGCCGCCTCGATGCCCTCGAGCACACCGGCCACGGGGTAATCCACGTCGTTCATGCGGCGGAACACCGCGTCGTCCAGGGCATCCAGGCTGATGGTCGCGCGGCGCAGTCCAGCCGCCTTCAGCGAGACGGCTTTGCGTGTCAGCAGCGTGCCGTTGGTAGTGAGGGTGAGTTCCAGGGCCTGGCCGTCCGGCGCGCGGATGTCGGCCAATTGCTCGATCAAGGCCTCGATGTTCTTGCGCAGCAGGGGTTCGCCACCAGTCAGGCGAATCTTGCGCACGCCCAGGGTCGCGAAGGCGCGTGCCAGGCGCGAAATCTCCTCGAAGGTCAGCAGGTCGCCATGCGGCAGGTAGGGGTAGTCCTTGGTGAAGACCTCCTTGGGCATGCAGTAGCTGCAGCGGAAGTTGCAGCGGTCGGTGACGCTGATGCGCAGGTCGTGCAGGGGGCGGTTCAAGCGGTCGCGCGGCAAACCCGATGCCATCGCCGATGGCCAGTGGCCTGACACGGGTGCGGCGACACGCTGATCGAGAATCGGAATGACGCGGGGTACTGTCATGGTGCGGGGGTGTATCTGGCGCGGGACTGCTCAGAATGGATTGTGCAATGCCGCCGAATCTCGGGCCGGTCGAGGCAGAATAGGCACCACAGGGGGCAAGAGGTCGCCGTGGGTGCTCGAAAGTAGGGCAGCATCCAATCGGGGTCTGTCCATGGGGCGTCGCATAACGCGGTGAGGTCCGTGATCCCCACCACCATCGCGTCGTTCGCCTGTTTCCTCGCATGAAGTTTCCCCTGTTTTCCGGCGCCAGCCGCGCCTGCATCATCGGTGCTTACCCTGCGCTGCTGCTGTCGATCGGCATGTTGTTGGTGCCGCCTGCCGCCGCCCAGGCCACGGAACCTGCGTCCGAGTTCCATGTGCCCATGCCCGATACCCTGCCGGGGGCCCCAGCGGGGCCAGACCTCGCAGCACCGCCGCCTTCCGAGCAGGACTATCTGGACGTTCAAGTGCCCCTTGTGCTTTCCGTGTCGCGCCTGCCACAACGGTTGGATGAAATCCCTGGGGCGGTCACCGTGATCGACCGGCAGATGATCCAGGCCAGTGGTGCTCGGGACGTGGTGGACCTGTTGCGCCTGGTGCCGGGGTTCGCTGTCTCGAATGCCTACGAAGACGGTACCGCCGCCGCCAGTTACCACAGCCCGATCCGCACCACATTTCCGAACCAGATGCAGCTGATGGTGGACGGCCGTTCGGTGTATTCCCTGTACTTGGCGGGCAGCACGGGTCCAGGCTTGCAGACCGTGGCCTTGGACGATATTGAGCGCATCGAAATCTATCGTGGCTCCAACTCGGCCACCTATGGCGCGCGTGCCTTTCTGGGCAGCGTCAACATCGTCACGCGCGATGTGCCGGACACGCAAGGTGTGATGGCGCGCGTCACGCGTGGCCTGGGCGAGCACGGCGCAGGCGTGGATGACTGGGGCTTGCGCCTGGCCGGTGGTAGTCCGGCCTCGCTGAACCCCGGTCTGGGTCTGTCCGGCTGGCGCTTGAGCGCGGATCGCCGACGCGATGACAACCTGCGCGGTGCCAGCGGCCCATTGACCGTGCAGCGCGTCAATCTGCGTGCGGACATGGTTGCCAGCATGCGGGATCAACTCGAACTGCGTGCGGGACAAAGCGAGATCGACCATGGGATAGGCCGTGAGGACGTGGTTCCGGAGCCGCACACGCGCACCTTCACGACGAGGTACGTGCAGGCCGACTGGCGCCGTTCCCTGGGCGAGGACAGCGATCTTCTGGTGCAGTTGTCCCACACCGACGAGGCCGTGCGGCAGCTCACTTATTTCGACTCGCCTTCGCCGATCACCGGCCAGATGCACCACGACATTCCGTGGAATTTCAGCGGGCAGGCGCGCAGCACCAACCTCCTGGTTCAACACACCCTGCGCGTCGACCCGGGCTTGCGCGGGGTCTGGGGGGGGGAATGGCGCCGTGAGGAAACCGTCTCGGCGGCGCTCTACAGCACCCGCGAGGCCTTCATCGAGGATTTCGCTCGCCTCTTCGTCAACGTTGAATGGCGATTCGCGCAGGACTGGCTGCTGAACGCCGGTGTGCTGACCGAGCGTAGCAGCCTCACGGACGAGGACGAATTCGCTCCGCGTCTGATGACCAACTGGCGCGTGGCCGAGTGGGAGGGCGCGCGTCATACCCTGCGCGCCGGCATGTCACGCGCTTTCCGGTCCGTCAGTGTCTTCGAACGCCACGCCGACATCCGCTTTCGGGATCCGCAAACTGGCCAAGACCTCGGCTATCTTTATGACGCCTCGCTGGGGAATCCGACGAGGCCTGAGCGCATCGATGTGAAGGAACTGGGATGGTTGGTGGAGAGCAGCGCCGTCTTCAGCTTCGATCTGCGCTTGTTCGAAGAGCAACTGCATGGGGTGGTGGTCGACAAATTCGAACCCAAGACCGGCGGCGTGGCCCAAGGCGATCCCAAGGTTTTCACCTTCGTCAATGGGGACGACTTCGACGTGCGTGGCGCGGAAGCGCAACTGCGTTGGTCCCCTTGGCCGGGCGCGCGGTGGCATTACGCATGGACGCAATTCCAAAGCAGTCAGCGCATGAGCATGTCGCAAAGTTCTCGGGGGCGTGCGGTCCCCAGGCACCGCAGTCAGAGCCTGATGTACATCCAGCGCCTGCCCTGGGACATGAGCGCCAGTGCCTTCGCATACCAAATTGGGGACCGCATCTACCCAAATTCCGTGGCCCTTGCGCCGCCCTACAGTCGGGTGGATCTACGGCTGGCCAAGACCTTGCGGCTGGACGAGCGCTGGTGGGCGGGGCGGCAGGCTGAGCTGTCAATGACCTGGCAGAACATCGACGGCGATGACGCGGACCACAGCAAGAGCTATCCACAGTATTTCCAGCGCCGGGTGTTCCTGATGCTGCAGTTCGGATACTGATGCGCCTGCGTCCGCACAGTTTGTGCATGGGGGCCGAAGTTCGGCGTGGCTGGGGCAAAATGAGCCTTACGGGGAATGTGGAAGTCACGGTTTGTACCCGCGTTGATCCAATCTGACCCTTGTTGTATTCCATGGCCCGTCCGCTTCGTGCTTTCCTGGCCTTGCTGCTGTTGGGCTTGGCATGCAAGTCCTCCTTTGGCGCCCCGTCGGTGGCTTCCCCGTCCCCATTGGAGTTATTTCCCCCTGATTCCGATTCGCCGGTTGTCCTGGCGGCGAATGCCGTGTCGGCGGGTTTGCTGTCCGAGCAGGACTATCTCGAGCCGCAGTTGCCTGTCGTGCTCACCGTTTCGCGCCTGCCGCAACGACTCGATGAAGTGCCGGGCGCGGTCACGGTGATCGACCGCGAGACCATCGGCGCCAGTGGGGTCCGCGACGTGGCCGATCTGCTGCGCCTGGTTCCAGGTTTTTTTGTGTCCAACTCATTCGAGGAGGGTGCCTCCGCAGGCAGTTACCACGGCTTACGCTCCACGTTTCCGAACCAGATGCAGTTGCTGGTGGACGGTCGTTCGGTCTATTCACTGCATCTGGGCGGCAGCGTCGGACCAGGCTTGCAGACCGTGGCTCTGGATGACATCGAACGTATCGAGATCTTCCGTGGTCCCAACTCCGCCACCTACGGTGCGCGGGCCTTCCTGGGCAGCATCAATATCATTACCCGCGATCTGGTGGACACACAGGGGGGGATGGCGCGCTTGACGCGGGGTGTGGGGCGCGATGGCGCGGGTGTCGAAGACTGGGGGGTCAGGTTGGGAGGCGTGGTCGGACGTGCGGCGTCCACCGCCGCCATGCCGGACGACCCAAGAGATGGAACTGGGTTCACAGGTTGGCGCTTGAGCGTCGACCAACGACTCGATGATGGTCTGCAGGGTGCGGGCGGACCGGTTGAAGTCCAGCGCGTCAATCTGCGTGCGGACGCGAACTACAGCGAGACGGACCAACTGAGTTTGCGAGCCGGGCAAAGCCGTATCCAGAGCTGGATCGGCAAGTACTACGACTTTCCCGGCTTGCACCGGCGAGGCATCACCACGTCCTATGCGCAACTGGACTGGAATCGCAATCAGGACGAAAACACCGATCTGTCCGTGCAACTGTCCCATACCGACGAGCGTGTGGTGGAAAAGGAGCGTGGCACCATGCCCCATCCTCCCATGGGGCAGGATGGGGCGGGGGTGTTGTATGACCGCAGCGGTGGCACGGGCAGTACCAACCTCCTGGCCCAGCAAACCCGGCGTCTCAGTCCGACCTTGCGGGGTGTCTGGGGCGGAGAGTTGCGGCGCGAGGCATCCGAGTCTCAGGCCCTGTATGCCACGAACCGACCCTATGTCGAGAACTTCACTCGGCTCTTTGGCAATGTCGAATGGCACTTCGCTGGCGATTGGCTGGTCAATGCAGGGGCACTGATTGAGCGTAGCAACATGACCCGGAACAATGAAGTTGCGCCCCGCCTCATGCTGAGTTGGAACGCAGGGCAGACCGGCCTGGCCCGTCATACCCTGCGTGCGGGCGTTTCCAGGGCCTTTCGCCCCGCGAGCATGTTCGAGCGCAAGGCGGATGTGCGCTACCACGACCCGCAAACGGGAGAGGTTATTGGGTATGAATACGACGCGGCCCTGGGTGACCCATCACGCCCTGAACGCGTCGAAAGCGTCGAGCTGGGCTGGTTGGTGGACGCAGGCAATGCCCTGAGTTTTGATCTGCGCGTCTTCCAGGAGAGGGTGCATGGGGTGATCGTGGACCAGCGTGCCAGCAAGCAGGGAGGGCAGCTGTCGAGCAATGGCCGAGTCTTCACCTACGTCAACGGCCCGGACTACGACTTACAAGGTGCGGAGATGCAACTGCTCTGGCAGCCATGGCGTGGCGCCCAACTGCGCTACAGCCACGCGCAGTTCACCAGCGAGCAACTCATCCGGCGCACGGAGCTGCCCGAGCACCATAGCCACAGCCTGCTCTTTGCTCAGCGTCTGCCGCGAGGCTGGAATTTCAGCATATGGGATTACTACATGGGCGAGCGCGTTTATCCGAACGACACGGATGTTGCGCCGTCCCACACCCGTGTCGACGCGCGGCTGGCCAAGTTCCTGCGCCTAGGGACACCTGACCGCATGGGCAGGCAGGCTGAACTGGCCTTGACGATGCAGAACCTGGATGGCGCGGACGCGGACGATGTGCCCGAGATCCGTTTCCAGCGCCGTGTGTTTCTGTCCTTGCAAGTGGAGTTCTGAACAGCCGTGGTGAACGTGCTTGCCTGTCCTCTTGTCTTGAAGGCTCTCCTGGGCGATCGGTTTCGCGCCCTGGTCGGGCTGTGCTGCTTGGCGCAGGGGCTGGCGGGTGCGTTCGCACAAACTCTTCCCTCTGCAACTGTTTCGCCTTCGCAGCCCCCAGCGTCGGTGTTGGTGGCAGTGTCCGGCGGCGCTGGAGAAGCCTATGAACAGGCCGCGCTGGCCTTTGAGCGTTCTTTGGCCGACATCTTGCGGCAGGACGGAAAAACGGTCGTCTTTGTCCATGTGGAGGCGCGTGATGGCGCGACTCTGTCCAGAGCCGGGCAAGCCGCGCCACGGTTGCACATTGCCTTGGGCGTGCAGGCTTGTGCCCAGCTGGCGCGCCAGAAAGCGGCCGCTTTGAACCAGAACACCCTGGCCTTGTGCACTTTGTTGCCACGCCAGAGTTTCGAATACCTGATGCGCGAGACGGGTCGGCAAGCTGGACCGGATTTCTCGGCCTTGTACCTGAACCAACCCCTGGGGCGTCAGCTGGATCTGATCCGTCTGGCCTTGCCGCGGGCCCGGCGCGTGGGTGTATTGCTCGGCACCTCGCCGGACGCGGGGCGGACGGAAGCGCAACTGGCCGAACTGGCGCGTGAGCGCGGCTTGCACCTGGTCAGCGCCCGGGTAGATGCCGGTGATCCCCTCTTCCCTGGGTTGAAGCAGGTGCTGGATGAATCGGATGTGTTGCTGGCCATGGCGGACCCGCAGATCTACAACAGCCACACCATCCAGAACATCCTGCTGACCTCCTTTCGTGCCAAGGTGCCGATGCAGGCCTTCTCGCCCGCGTACGCACGCGCGGGAGCCTTGTTGGCGCTCTACACCACGCCGGAGCAGATCGGCGCGCAGGTGGCCCTGCTGGCGAGGGACGCCTTGTCAGAGCTGGAAGGTGGCCCGCGGGGCTTCGGTCCCCCGCAGCATTCCCCCTTGTTCGAGGTCAACGTGAATGCGCATGTGGCCCGCTCCCTTGGGCTGCAACTGGACGCGGTGGCGCTGGCCGAGCGTTTGCGCCGGTTGGAGCTTCGGTCCGGACTGGAGCGCAGGTCGGAACGTTGTCCAGACGTGCGGGACGGTTCAGCGCGCGCTTGCCCGCGAACGGGGGGGCTGTGATGCGGATGCCTCGGTGCAAGCTTTCCCACACGCTCGGGCGTTTCCTGGGGCGGCACCTTTCGGCTTTGCTCTTGCGATTCGTGCCCTTCAGCCTGCTGAGAGACATCCGCGCCCGCATGGCCTTGGCCGCCATGCTGCCGGTCACGCTCGTCACCCTGGTGTTGTCGGGGGTGTTCTTGAGTGGACGTTATGACGATCTGGACGACGCGCACCAGCAGTGGACCCGCACGCTGGCGCGTCAAGTCGCCAGCGCTAGCGAGTATGGGCTTTTTGCGGCCAATCTGGAGAACCTGCAGGCGCTGACCGCGGGGGCCATGCGTGAGTCGGGCGTGCGCATGGTCCTGGTTCTCGACGCCCAGGGTCAGGTGCTGGCCGCTTCGGGCAGTGTTCGGCTGGAACCAAGCAGCCTGACGCCCCGCGTCATCATGGGCTTGGAGGATCTGTATCTGCCCGCAGATTTCCTGCCTCTGGATGGACGTGCATGGCGTTGGATCGATCCGTCCAGCGGCGATGAGTTCCTGGTTCAGCCGGTGCATTCTTCCCGGCTTCGTCTGGACGAGGTCTATGAGGGCGAGGTCAACGGTCCGGAACTCGGTGCAACTGGGGTGCTGGGCTACGTGATGGTGGAGATTTCCCGCGAGGTCTTGGCGCAACGCAGCCGTTTCATGCTGGGAATCGGGTTGGCCGTGATGGGTGGCGGACTGCTGCTGGGCCTGTTGATGGCCTGGTTGCTCGGGCGGGGCGTGGTGCTTCCCATATTGCGGGTGTCGCGCATGATCGGGCGCATCGGCGCCGGTGATCTGTCCGTGCGCGGGGAGCTGCTGCCCGACGATCCCTTGCGCGCCTTGCAGCAAGGCTTGAACCAGATGGCCGAACGCCTGCAACGCCACCATGAAGAGTTGGAGCAGCGCGTTGCTCAGGCGACGACGGAATTGCGCGCCCGCAAGGAGGAGGCCGAGTTGGCCACCCAGGCCAAGTCCCGTTTCCTCGCGGCGGCCAGCCATGACCTGCGCCAACCCATCCATGCCCTGGGCATGTTCGTGGCACGTCTGACGCAACTGCCGCATGATGCGGAGACACGCCGACTGATCGGCAATCTGGAAGCTTCGGTACGCGCCATGCAGGACCTGCTTGACGCCTTGCTGGATGTGTCTCGGCTCGACGCTGACGCGGTGCAGGCACAGGTCCGCCCCGTGCCGCTGGCGCCCCTGCTGGCCCAGCTGCGCGGTGCGCTGCTTCCTGTGGCGCAGGACAAGGGTCTGCACTTTAGGGTACGCCAGCCGCGCGGCGCGGAGCTCTGGGTGCGCACTGACCCCGCCTTGCTGCATCGCATCCTTCTCAATCTGTTGAGCAATGCCTTGCGTTACACCAGCGAGGGCGGTGTGCTGCTGTCCTGTAGGGTGCGTCGCGTTATGAGCGATGGGAGCGCGGGTGCAGGCGACAAGGTGTTGATAGAAGTCTGGGACACGGGCGTGGGCATTGCCCCGGAACACCAAGAGGATATCTTTCGGGAGTTCTACCAGATCGGCAACCCCGAGCGCGACCGTAGCAAGGGCCTGGGCCTGGGCTTGAACATCGTGCACCGCACGGCCCGCCTGCTTGGCCATCCCTTGCGTCTGACGTCCCGCTTGCGCCGAGGCACCCGCTTCACGCTGGAACTCCCGCTCGCGCCCGAGGGGGAGCGCCAATTCGTGCCCCCTGCCGTGGAGCCCGCGCGCGGCCCCGACGATCTGCGGGGCTTGCGCGTGCTGGTGATCGAGGACGATGGCGCCTCGGCCCATGCCCTGGACGGCTTGTTGCATTCCTGGGGCTGCACGGTGGCGGTGGTCGAAAGCCTGCGGGATGCGCTGGCGGTCATCGAGGATGGGTTCGAGCCCGATGTGCTGCTGAGCGACTACCGCCTGCGGGCGGGAGAAAACGGCATGTGGGCGGTGCAAGGGGTGCGCCAGCAGATGCGGCGGCTCGCGGGACCGGCGCAGGTCCTGCGCCCTGATTTGCCAGCAGCGCTGATGAGCGGGGATACCGATCCCGATCTGATCCAGCTTTGCCGTGAGATCAGCTTGCCTTTGCTGCACAAGCCCGTGCGCCCGGCCAAGCTACGCACGCTGCTGAGGCGTCTCAGCCAGAACCAAGCGTTGAGCATGTAGGCTGGCGAACGCTCGGCCCGGGGTTTGATGGACTCAGAGGCCGTTCATCGCCGACAGACCGGGATCATCTTCCGTGCGCGGGTAATAACCATGCTTGCGCGCGGCCAGGACGGCCTGGGTGCGGGTGGCCACGCCAAAACAGCGCAGGATGTTGCTGACGTGGTTTTTCACCGTTTCGTCGGACAGATCCAGCAGGCGGCCAATTTCCTTGTTGGTCAGGCCATCTAGCAGCAGTTGCAATACTTCTTCCTGCCGTGGGGTCAGGGTCGGAAGCGCTGGCATCGGCGCGGGCAGGGCAGGCGAGCCTCCAGCCAGCACAAGACGGGTCACGGAAAGCAGTTCGTCGCTCATGCCCGATTTGGTGAGGAAAGCCGCTCCTCCGCGCTCCATGACCTGCTGACGTACCCGCGGGTTCACGGAGCCCGACAGCATGATGATGGGCAGGTCGGGGTGCCGGCGGGCAAAAACGTCCAGCGCTTCCAGGCCATTCATGTCGGGCAGGTGGTAGTCCAGCAGCACCAGATCCAGGTCGGTGTCTCGGGCGATATCGAAGGCCTGGGCGCAGGAGGCGGCTTCGAGAACCTGCACCGGCTCCGCCGGAACTTCTTTGTCCCCGGCATGGGCGGAATCGCCATCCCCAGCGGTTTCCAGCCCGCGCAGAACCTGGCGCAAACCTTCACGAATCAGGGCGTGATCGTCGACGACGAGAATTTTCAAAAGGGACTCTCTTTTTCCGCAGGATTCGCATTTGGAATAGTCCTATTTTGCGACAAACGCCGTCCCCTGCACCCTGCTCCCTTTTTCGGCTGGGTTTCGACTTGAAAGAATTCCTTTTGTCGATCCGGTGGCGCCAGGGGCGGGGCGCCCCACCGGGGTCGCAGGGGAGGGGTTGCTTACCCTGTTGCCCTTGTCGGTCCGGCGCCTGCCCCGGCTGGGGCAGGCGATGCCCTGGCAGTGTCAGGCGTGGAACTGCACCACCAAGGGCACGATCAGCAGGGCCACGATGTTGATGATCTTGATCAGCGGGTTCACGGCGGGGCCGGCGGTGTCCTTATAGGGGTCGCCCACGGTGTCGCCCGTCACGGCGGCTTTGTGCGCTTCACTGCCCTTGCCACCGTGATGGCCTTCCTCGATGTATTTCTTGGCGTTGTCCCAGGCACCGCCACCCGTGCACATGGAAATCGCCACGAACAGGCCAGTGACGATGGTCCCCATGAGCAGACCGCCCAGGGCCGCCGGTCCGAGTACCAAGCCGACGACGATGGGCACGACCACCGGCAGCAGGCTCGGGATCATCATTTCTTTGATGGCCGCGCCGGTCAGCATGCTCACCGCCGCGCCATAGTCAGGCTTTCCGGTGCCGTCCATGATGCCCTTGATATCGCGGAACTGGCGCCGCACTTCAACGACGACCGCGCCTGCCGCGCGGCCCACGGCTTCCATGGCCATGGCGCCGAACAGGTAGGGAATCAGGCCGCCGATGATGAGGCCGATGATGACCAACGGGTCCGACAGGTCGAACTTGACGCTCTGGCCCAGGGCGTCGAGCTTGTGCGTGTAATCGGCGAACAGGACCAGCGAGGCCAGACCTGCCGAACCGATGGCGTAACCCTTGGTCACGGCCTTGGTTGTATTGCCCACGGCGTCCAGCGGATCGGTGACCGCGCGAACGCTGTCGGGCAGATTGGCCATTTCGGCGATGCCGCCCGCGTTGTCGGTGATGGGGCCGTAGGCGTCCAGCGCCACCACGATGCCTGCCATCGAGAGCATGGCCATGGCGGCCACGGCCACGCCGTAGAGGCCTGCCAGTGCATACGACACCCAGATCGCCGCGCAGACAAAAATCACCGGCCAGGCCGTGGAGCGCATGGACACGCCCAGGCCCGCGATGATGTTGGTGCCGTGACCGGTGGTGGAGGCTTGTGCGATGTGCCGCACGGGGCTGTATTGCGTGCCGGTGTAGAACTCGGTGATCCAGACCAGCAGGCCAGTGAGCGCCAGGCCCACGACGCAGGCGCCGAAGAGCCTCATCTGCGCACCCGTGCCACCCAGTGCGTTGTCTGGAATCAGCCATTGGGTGACGAAGAAGAAGGCGATCAGCGAGAGCAGGCCCGCGACGACCAGGCCCTTGTAGAGCGCGGGCATCACATTCTTCATGCCGGGTTTGGCCTTGACGAAGAAGCAGCCGATGATGGAAGCGATGATGGACACCGCGCCCAGGGCCAGCGGGTAGAGCACCGCGTTGAGTGGTGCGGCCGTCACCAGCAGCGCGCCCAGCACCATGCTGGCGATGAGCGTGACGGCATAGGTTTCGAACAGATCGGCGGCCATGCCGGCGCAGTCACCCACGTTGTCGGCGATCACCGCCGGGTTGCGCGGGTCATCCTCGGGGATGCCGGCTTCGACTTTACCCACCAGATCCGCGCCCACGTCCGCGCCCTTGGTGAAGATGCCACCACCCAGTCGCGCGAAGATGGAAATCAGCGAGGAACCAAAGGCGAAGCCGATCAGGGGGTTGAGCAACTGGGCCAGGGACTGCCCTTGCACGGGCGCGCCATCACCTACCAGAAACCAGTAGAAGGCCGTCACGCCCAGCAGACCCAGGCCCACGACCAGCATGCCGGTGATCGCGCCGCCGCGGAAGGCCACGTCCAGCGCCGGGCCGATGCCTTGCGTCGCGGCCTGGGCCGTGCGTACATTGGCCCGCACCGAGACGTTCATGCCTATGAAACCGCAGGCGCCCGACAGCACCGCACCGACGACAAAACCGACGGCGGTGCTCATGTCCAGGAAGAGGGCGATCAGCACGGTCAGCACCGCGCCGACGACGGCGATGGTCTTGTACTGTTTCGCGAGGTAGGCCGCCGCGCCGGCCTGGATGGCGGCAGCGATCTCTTGCATGCGGGGATTGCCGGGGTCCTTGCCGAGGATCCAGCTGCGGGCCCAGATGCCGTAAGCCACGGCGATCAGGCCGCAGACGAGCGCCAGAATCAGTGCGCTGTTGCCAGTCATGTCGAACTCCTCTGTGTGTTGTGGATGGACGCGTGAGGGGCGGCAACGCAAGGCGGGGCCGCCGCTGCGTTGCTTCCTCGCCGCGCCGCCACCCAGAGGTTGGGGCAGGACGATTGGCCAACGCGGTCATTCTGGGGGGCGGAGTGCGCCGCTAGAATCGGGGTTAGTCCTGACGCAACCCAAGCAAATTCAAAGGAAATCATGGCTCTCGACAACGTCCCCGCCGGCAAGAACGTTCCCGAAACCTTCAACGTGGTCATCGAAATCCCGATGAACGGTGACCCCATCAAGTACGAAGTGGACAAGGAAACCGGCGCGATATTCGTGGACCGCTTCATGAGCACGTCCATGCACTACCCCACGAACTACGGTTACGTGCCCCAGACCCTCTCGGGCGATGGTGATCCGGTGGACGTGCTGGTGATCACGCCCGTGCCGCTGATTCCCGGGGTCGTGGTGCCTTGCCGTGCCATCGGCATCTTGAACATGGAGGACGAAGCCGGCGTGGATGGCAAGGTGTTGGCCGTGCCGACGGACAAAATCCTGTCGCTCTACACCCAGTGGCAGAAACCCGAGGACATGAACCCCATGCGCCTCAAGACCATCGAACACTTCTTCGAGCATTACAAAGATCTCGAAAAGGGCAAATGGGTCAAGGTGCTGGGCTGGGAAGGCCCCGAGGCCGCCAAGAAGGAAATCATGGACGGAGTCGCCGCTTACCAGAAGACTCTGGCCTGACGTCGGGGCGCGGGACACCGCGACGGCGCGGTGGCGTGTATCATGGCCGAGTCACTGTTTCGGTTTTCCGTTTGCTTCCCTCATTGCGGCGTGCTGCGCCTGCCCAGGAGCCTCCATCATGTCCCTCAGCGAAACCCAGACCCACATCGGCGCCATCGCTTCCGCGACTTCCGGCCAGTACCTGACCCTGCGCCTTGGTGACGAGGACTACGCCATCGACATCCTGCGCGTCCAGGAAATCCGTTCCTACGAGGAGCCCACGCGCATGGTCAACGCGCCCGCCTACGTCAAGGGCGTGGTCAACCTGCGCGGGGTCATCGTGCCCATCATCGACCTGCGCATGAAATTGCAGCTCGACAAGGTGGCGTACAACGAATTCACGGTGGTCATCATCCTGAACGTGCGCGGTACTGTGATCGGCGTGGTGGTCGATTCGGTGTCCGACGTGGTGACGCTCTCGGCCGACCAAATTTCCCCCGCGCCGCAATTCGACACCACGCTGGACGCCCGCTTCATCACGGGCCTGTCCAACGTGGGCGATCGCATGCTCATCATCATGAACATGGAAGCCCTGATGGGCAGCGCCGAAATGGGCTTGCTGTCCTCTGTGTCGGGCTGATTGGCCGCGCTAGCGCGTGACAGGCCAGGGCGCTGACAGGCGCCCTTTTTTACACTTTTCTTCGCGGGGTGTCCGCTGGCGGGGGCCATGCATGATTTCTGGCCCTTTTTTTGCATGATGCAGATGACCGAGCTCAGGAGCTGCACTGCCGAGGCGCAGTACGGTCCGATATGTGGCAAGGTGCGGGTGATAGACCATGAAACGAAGCAAGAAAACAAGTATTCCCAGTTTCGGTTCGCGCATGTCCATCGGCACGCGCTTGGGCTTGGCCTTTGCGCTGCTGCTATTGATCACCGCGACGGTGGCCTGCGTCGGCATCTGGCGCTTGAACACGCTCAAGAACGCCAGTGAGAAAGTGGTGGCGCTGGAGATGCGTCGTAGCCTGCTCGCCGAGCGTTGGGGCGCGCAGATCGAGTTGAACTGGACTCGTGCCGAAGCGGCGCTCAAGACGAACAACGGCTACTTCCGGGACCAGCTTCAGGATGCCATCAACGCCACGTCCAAGTCCATCACAGCGGATCAGCAAGAACTCGAGCAATTGTTGGCTGGCGACGCGCAGGGACAGGCCTTGCTGCGCGACGTAGCTCGCCGGCGCACCGAATACGTCAATGCCCGCGCCGAACTGATTCGGCAGCAGCAGGCGGGCAAGGACGTGCTGATCACGATTGACAGCGAATTGGAACCGTTGGCGGCGCTTTACTTGCGCGACGCGCGCAAGGTGGCCAAGTACACCGGCCAGATGCTGATGGATTCGCAGACCGAGGCCCAGGCGACCGCGAGGCAAAGCCAGATCATGCAGATCATCGGTGCGGTGACCGCCATCCTGGCGGGCATGGTGCTGGCGACCATGGCGACGCGTTCCATCGTGCGTCCCGTGCGTCGTGCCTACGAGGTGACGCAGCGCATCGCCGAAGGCGATCTGCGCCTGGATGACCGCCAGCGCGCGGCGCTGCTCGTGGGTAGTGACGGTCAGCGGCAGAACCAGGTCAGTAGCGCGGACGAAGTGACGCATTTGCTGCGTGCCCTGCTGCGCATGCAGCAGAATCTCTCGGGCATCGTCGGGCGGGTGCGGCTGGGCAGTGAATCGGTTTCGGTTGCCAGCGTCGAGATCGCCCAGGGCAACCAGGATTTGAGCGCGCGCACCGAAAACCAGGCCGCCGCGCTGGAGCAGACGGCGGCTTCCATGGAAGAACTCGGCAGCACCGTCAAACAGAACGCGGCCAACGCCCAGCAGGCCAATCAGCTCGCGCGCAGCGCTTCCAACGTGGCGGTGCAGGGCGGCGAGGTCGTGGCCCAGGTCGTGGACACCATGAAGGGCATCAGCGAGAGTTCCCGCAGGATTTCTGACATCATCAACGTGATCGACGGTATTGCCTTCCAGACCAACATCCTCGCGCTGAACGCGGCGGTGGAGGCCGCGCGCGCGGGCGAGCAGGGTCGCGGTTTTGCCGTGGTGGCCAGCGAGGTGCGTGCGCTGGCGGGCCGCAGCGCCGAGGCCGCCAAGGAGATCAAGGGACTGATCACCGACAGCGTTCAGCGCGTCGAGCAGGGCACGGCTCTGGCTGACAAGGCCGGCGGCACCATGACCGACGTGGTCGCCAGCATCCAGCGGGTGAGCGCCATCATGGCCGAGATCAGCGAGGCCAGCAGCGAGCAGACGGCGGGCGTGACCCAGGTGGGCGAGGCCGTCGCCAACATGGACCAGACCACGCAGCAGAATGCCGCGCTGGTGGAGGAAATGGCCACGGCGGCCAGCAACCTCAAGACCCAGGCCCAGGAACTGGTTGATCTGGTCGCCGTGTTCCAGGTTGAAGGGACCCAGCAGTCGGAAGCCTTGGCGACGCGGGGCGACATGGCGCCAGCTGCCCTGCCGCCTGCGGTACAAGCGTCCTTGGCCATGGCGGTTCCAGCCTGAGGTGGGCGCGCGGCTCGGTGTTTAACTGTCCTGCCGCAGCGGGGAATGCTGCGTAAGTTCGTCGAGGTAACGGTCGATGTGCTCGCCTTCAACCTCCAGGAATTGCTGGACCGCGCGCGCGAAGTCTGGCTGGGCCAGCCAATGGGCGCTGCTGGTCTGCACCGGCAGCAAGGCCCGCGCAAGCTTGTGCTCACCTTGCGCGCCACCTTCAAAGCGTTGCATGCGGTGGGCGATGCACCATTCCAGCGGCGCGTAATAACAAGCCTCGAAATGCAGGCAATCCACCCGTTCCAACGCACCCCAGTAACGTCCCCAGGCGACCGCGCGGGTGGCGGATGAAGTTGTCGCCCTACCGGTTTCCCGTGTGTTTCCTGCTGCGGGCCCGTCTTCGTCCGGCACCTCGCCCAGCGCGATCAGGCTGCTGGCGATGGCTTGCCCGTCTCGTTCGGCCAGGAACAGCAGCCAGTTCTCGGCCTGTTCCTCTGCGATCTTTGTGAAGAAGTCGCGCTGCAGATAGGGCGGGTTGCCGTGTTCCAGATAGGTGCGTTCGTAACAACGGTAGAAGAAGTCCCAGTCCTGCGGCCCGATCTCCTGGCCCCGCAAGGGCCTCAAGGTCACGCCAGCCGAGCGGACCTTGCGCCGTTCCTGGCGGATCTTCTTGCGCTTGTCCTGGCTCAGCGTGGCGAGGAAGTCCTCAAAATCGGTGTAAGGCCGTTGCGTGCGATTGCGCCAGTGGAACTGGACGGTGTGGCGCAACATCAGCCCGGCGCCTTGCGCCGCAGACAAGTCGGCTTCGCCGCCGAAGAGCAGGTGCAGCGAAGACAAGCCAAGGTCGCTGCATGTTTGGAGCAAACGTTCGAGCAGTGCTTGGCGGGAGCTGGCATCGCGCGCCAGCAGTCGGCTGCCCGGCGTGGGCGTGAAGGGCACGGCCACCACACCCTTGGGAAAATAGGCCAGTCCATGGCGGTGGTGGGCATCGGCCCAGGCCCAGTCGAAGACGTATTCGCCGCGTGAGTGGCTTTTCAGGTACAGCGGGCAGGCGGCCTGCAATTGTCCCGTGTGGTCATGCAGGGTGAGGAAACGAGGTGTCCAGCCCGTGGCTGTCGTGGCGCTGCCGCTGGCGGTCAACGCGGCCAGATACTCGTGCCGCATGAAGGGCGTGGGGTGGTCCTGTTGGGCCAGCAGCGCGTTCCAGGCCTCGGCGTCGACAGTGCTCAGGTCGTCGTGGACCTGGGTGACATAATCGTCCACGCCCACCACGATCCGCTTCTCTTTCGAGCTTTCCATTTATGTCTTTGCGTCTTGGCGTTGCCCAGTACAACTTTGTCGTCGGTGATCTGGCGGGCAACGCGCAAAAAATCATAACGACTGCGCGACAGGCCTGCACGCAAGGGGTGCATTTGCTGCTGACGCCCGAGTTGGCCATCTGTGGTTACGCGGCGGAAGATCTGCTGTTGCGCCCGTCCTTCATCGCCGCCTGCGACGAGGCCGTCCAGACCGTGGCGCGCGAGCTGGCGGACCTGCCCCAGTTGACGGTGGTGGTGGGGCATCCTGCGGCAACCGACCGCGGAGGCTGGCGTACCCGGTCTGTCATGCGCCCGGGGCGCTACAACGCGGCCAGCGTGCTGCGCGAGGGGCAGGTCATCGCCCGATACGCCAAGCGCGAGTTGCCCAACTACCAAGTGTTCGACGAGCGTCGCTACTTTGAACCGGGAGACTCTACCTGCGTCTTTGACGTGGAGACCGACGCAGGCATGACCCGGGTCGGACTGCTGATCTGCGAGGATGCCTGGTTCGACACACCCGCGCGCGAAACACGCGCAGCCGGTGCCGAATTGCTGGCAGTGATCAACGCCTCGCCTTTTCACGCCGGCAAGGGTGGCGAGCGCGAGCTCATGATGACCGAGCGGGTGCGGGATTGTGGCCTGCCCCTGGTCTACGCCCACTTGGTGGGCGGGCAGGATGAAGTGGTGTTCGAGGGGCATTCATTTGCACTGCAAGCGCCTGTGGATGGCGAGGTCGTGCTGGCCGCGCGGGCGCCCAGTTTCGTCGAAGATCTGTTTGTGGTGGAAACGCGGCGCACGGCCGAGGGGCTGCGGCTCAGCGGTCCTGTCGCGCCCGAGCGAGACCGCGACGCCGACCTCTGGGACGCCTTGGTGCTGGGTGTGCGGGACTACGTGGGCAAGAATGGTTTTCCCGGCGCCATCATTGGTTTGTCTGGTGGCATCGATTCTGCCCTGGTGTTGGCGATCGCGGTGGATGCGCTGGGTTCCGACAAGGTGCGTGCCGTCATGATGCCTTCGCCCTACACGGCCGACATCAGCTGGATCGACGCGCGCGACATGGCCACGCGTCTTGGGGTGCGCTACGACGAGATTTCCATCGTGCCCGAGTTCGAGGCCTTCAAGGCTTCGCTGGCCTCGGAGTTCGCTGGCCTGCCCGAGGACACCACGGAAGAGAACATCCAGGCCCGCATCCGTGGCACGCTGCTGATGGCACTGTCCAACAAGAGCGGGCGCATCGTGCTGACCACGGGCAACAAGAGCGAGATGGCCACCGGCTACTGCACGCTCTACGGTGACATGGCCGGGGGTTTTGCCGTCATCAAGGATGTGCTGAAGACCACGGTGTTCCGCCTCGCGCGCTGGCGCAATGCGCACGATCCCTACGGCACTGGTGCGAGTCCGATTCCCGAACGCATCATCACGCGCCCTCCCAGTGCCGAGCTGCGCCCGGACCAGACCGACCAGGACAGCTTGCCGCCTTACGAGGTGCTGGACGCCATCGTCGAGCGCTACATGGAGAACGACGACAGCGTCGAGACCATCGTGGCTGCGGGGTACGCGCGCGCCGATGTGGAGCGCGTCACGCGCCTCTTGCGGCTCAATGAGTACAAGCGGCGCCAGGCCCCCGTGGGCATCCGGGTTACTCACCGTGGTTTCGGCAAGGATTGGCGCTACCCTATCACCAACAAATTCCGGGCTTGAGCCCGGAATCCAGAATTGAAATCAAGAAAGAGAGACTGAGATGAAACTGATCACCGCCATCATCAAACCTTTCCGCGTCGAGGAAGTGCGCGAGGCCTTGGCCGCCTGCGGCGTGACTGGACTGACCGTGACGGAAGTCAAGGGTTTTGGCCGTCAGAAGGGACACACCGAGGTCTACCGCGGCGCCGAGTACGCGGTGGACTTCCTGCCCAAGGTCAAGATCGAAGCCGTGGTTCCGGCGGTGATCGTCGATCAGTGCATCGACGCCATCGTCAAGGTCGCGCGCACGGGCAAGATCGGCGACGGCAAGATTTTCGTGACCTCGGTCGAGCGGGTGGTGCGCATCCGCACGGGTGAACAGGATCAAGCGGCGATCTGACGACGTGTGTCGCCAGTCTCAGATCAGGCGACTCAGTTCCTCGCTATCCTGGCTCCAGCCCGCCGCCTGGATCAGACGGCGCAGCAGGGCTTCGGCGTCATCGCCGTTCTCCACCACGGCACCACTGTCGAGCAGGCTCATCTGTCGTTCATCCATCAACTGCTGTGTCACGCAGTGCTGCAAAAACGATAGCAGACCATCGTAGTAGCCGTGTGCGTTGAGGATGCCGACGGGCTTGTCGTGGTAACCCAACTGGCGCCAGGTCCAGACCTCGAACAGTTCCTCGAAGGTGCCGATGCCACCCGGCAGGGCGAGGAAGGCGTCGCTGCGCTCGGCCATCAAACGCTTGCGTTCGTGCATGGTGGGCACGATGTGCAGCTCGGTGCAGTCGGTGTAGGCCCATTCGCGCTCCACCAGCATCTCGGGGATGATGCCGACCACGCGGCCACCGGCCTGCAGCGTGGCCTCGGCCACCGCGCCCATCAGTCCGGCGCGGCCACCACCATAGACCAGTTGCCCGCCGTGGCGGCCAATCCAGCGACCCACGGTGCGGGCCAGATCGGCTTGGCGCGGATCGGCGCCCGGGCGTGAGCCGCAATAGACGCACAAGGAAAAACGGGGGGCTGGCGTGGAAATCATGTGGGAGGAATGTCGGGAGTGGCGGGCGGTCAGCCTGCGAAGCGGTGCCAGAGCGCCGCTGCCCAGATGCCGGCGCACAGCAGCAGAGCCAGCAGCACTGCGGCGCTGCCCATGTCCTTGGCGCGCTTGGACAGGTCGTGCCATTCCGGTCCGATGCGGTCGATGGCGGTTTCGATCCCGGTGTTGAGCAACTCCACGATCATGAGGAGTACGACGCTGCCAGCCAAGAGGGCCACCTGTTCCCAGCCCTGACCCAGCCAGAACGCCAGCGGCAACAGCACCAGGGCCGCGATGACTTCCTGCCGGAAGGCGGTTTCCTTCCAGCCCGCGCGCAGGCCCTCGAAGGAATATCCCAGCGCATGCACCATGCGGTTGAGACCGGTGCGGCGTTTCTGTGGGTTAACGGAGTCCGGGGCCTGCGGCGCGGGTGGGTTCATGGCTGCGGTTCCCGAGGGCGTGCGTCCACCAGCTGCGTGCCTGCGAGCACATCGTGCCAGAACTGGCGTCGGGGGTGAAAGCGGGCGAGCAAGGCCCAGACCAATATCCAGCCGATCAGCAGCACCGAGGTTTCACCCGCCCCCAGGTGAAAGGGTGCGATCAGTGCCAGCGGCGGAAGGAACCACAGCCAGGACAGCAGATAGCGCAGCAGGGCACGCGGCTGTGTGAGTTGCCGGCCCTGCAAGTCGGTGACCCGGATGTGCCAGGTTTTCATGGCCAGGGTCTGTCCCTTGCTCCAGAACCAAGTGAAATAGATGCCCAGCACCAGGAAGAGGAAGGCCATCAGCGCATGCCGACCGGCGAGCGCGTGACGCTGCTGGGTGAGTGAGGAAAATAGGTAGCCGGCAATGAAGATCACGCCGAACAGCAGCATGCCTTCGTAAAGCCAGCAGGCCATGCGGCGCATCAGGCCGGGCGTTGCGGCGGGGCTGGAAGTAGGGGGGGCGGGGGAGGGCGATGCCGCGGCGGGATGCTGGGGATGGGTCATGCGGTCTGCACAGAGCTGTGGCGCGATTATCTCAGTCGCCGAAGCCCGGTCCATCGAATTTGCCATGGGCCGTCCGGGCAATGCCATAATCCATGCTGCTCATTCAAATCATCCGATTGGCAAACGGGTCACAGTCCGGCGCGGTTATCCAATGCGCCCATGGCTTTGGCCTCAAGTTCCGACGCGGTGCCACAAGCGCTGGCGAAGGAGCACCCCAGGTTTTTCGTCAGAGAAATACTCGAGGTTCATCATGGAAATTTCCAAAGCTGAAATCGCCTCCGCCGCTGCTGCGGCCGAAGGCACGACCGAAGATCTGCGCGGCGCGGAGATACTTGTCAAGGCGCTCCAGGCTGAGAACGTGAAATATGTCTGGGGCTACCCAGGCGGCGCGGTTCTTCACATCTACGACGCGTTCTACAAGCAAGACAGCATCCAGCACATCCTGGTGCGTCACGAACAGGCTGCCGTGCATGCCGCCGACGGCTATGCGCGGGCGACTGGCGACATCGGCGTGGCGCTCGTCACCTCGGGCCCCGGCGTGACCAATGCGGTGACTGGCATCGCGACGGCCTACATGGACAGCATCCCCATGGTCATCATCACGGGCCAGGTGCCGACCGCGGCCATTGGTCTGGATGCTTTCCAGGAGTGCGACACCGTGGGCATTACCCGTCCCATCGTCAAGCACAACTTCCTGGTCAAGGACGCCAATGATTTGGCCGACACCCTGAAGAAGGCCTTCCATATCGCCCGCAGCGGCCGCCCCGGCCCCGTGGTGGTGGACATCCCGAAGGATGTGTCGTTCAAGAAAGTCCCTTACAAGGGCTATCCCGAGAGCGTGCATATGCGCTCCTACAACCCGGTGCGCAAGGGGCACGCGGGTCAGATTCGCAAGGCCCTGCAACTGCTGCTGACCGCCAAGCGTCCTTATATCTACACCGGGGGTGGCGTGTTGCTGGGCAATGCGGTGCCCGAACTGCGCGAGTTGGTGGATCTGTTGGGCTACCCCGTGACCAACACACTGATGGGCCTGGGCGCCTATCCCGCGACCGACCGCAAATTCCTGGGCATGCTGGGCATGCATGGCACCTGGGAAGCGAACAACGCCATGCAGAACTGCGACGTGCTGCTGGCCGTGGGCGCGCGCTTCGACGACCGCGTGATCGGCAACCCCAAGCATTTCGCCTCGGTGGACCGCAAGATCATCCACATCGACATCGACCCGTCGAGCATCTCCAAACGCGTCAAGGTGGACGTGCCCATCGTCGGTGATGTGAAGGACGTGCTGTCCGAAATGCTGGTGGCCATCAAGGAAAGCCCGCTGCGCCCCGAGGCGGGCGCGCTGCAGGCCTGGTGGGACAGCATCGAGGGGTGGCGAGCCCGCGACTGCCTGAAGTACGACCGAGGCAATCAGGACGTCATCAAGCCGCAGTTCGTGATCGAGACGCTGTGGAACATGACCAAGGACGCGGATGCCTACGTCACTTCCGACGTGGGGCAGCACCAGATGTGGGCCGCGCAGTACTACCGATTCAACCAACCTCGGCGCTGGATCAATTCCGGTGGCCTGGGTACCATGGGCGTGGGGATTCCCTATGCCATGGGCATCAAGCTGGCCAAGCCCGAGAGTGAAGTGTTCTGCGTCACGGGCGAAGGCTCGGTGCAGATGTGCATCCAGGAGCTGGCCACCTGCCGCCAGTACGACACGCCCATCAAGATCCTCTCGCTGAACAACCGTTACCTGGGCATGGTGCGCCAGTGGCAGGAGATCGAGTACTCGGGTCGCTACAGCCACAGCTACATGGACTCCCTGCCTGACTTCGTGAAGCTGGCCGAGGCCTATGGTCATGTAGGCTTGCTGATCGAGAAACCGTCCGACGTGGAAGGCGCGCTGCGCGAGGCGCGCAGGCTGAAGGACCGCACGGTCTTCCTCGACTTCCGCACCGACCCCACCGAGAACGTGTTCCCGATGGTGCAGGCGGGCAAGGGCATCACCGAGATGCTGCTGGGCGCCGAGGATCTCTGATCCTTCACGCGGGCCCTGGTCTGCCTGGGCCTGCTTCCTTTCAACCCTGGACGAATCTATTGACCACCGAGCCTGCTGCTTACCGGCAGCAGGGGAGGGTGGCAAAAAGAGGAATCGCAAATGAAACACATCATCGCTGTGCTGCTGGAAAACGAACCCGGCGCACTGTCCCGCGTCGTGGGCCTGTTCTCGGCCCGCGGCTACAACATCGAGTCGCTGACCGTCGCCCCCACTGAGGATGCCTCGCTCTCGCGCATGACGATCCAGACCACCGGCTCGGACGAGGTGATCGAGCAGATCACCAAGCACCTGAACCGGCTGATCGAGGTCGTGAAGGTGGTTGACCTCACCGAAGGCAGCTACATCGAGCGCGAGCTCATGATGGTCAAGGTGCGCGCCGTGGGCAAGGAGCGCGAAGAGATGAAACGCACCGCCGACATCTTCCGCGGGCGCATCATCGACGTGACCGACAAAAGCTACACCATCGAGCTGACCGGCGACCAAAGCAAGAACGACGCCTTCCTTGAAGCCATCGACCGCAGCGCGATCCTCGAGACCGTGCGCACGGGCAGCAGCGGCGTCGGTCGTGGCGAGCGCATCCTGCGCGTCTAGCCCGCGCATACTGTTTTTATCCCACCCCTATTTCACATTTTCCACAGGAGCATCAAAGTGAAAGTTTTCTACGACAAAGATTGTGATCTGAGCCTCATCAAGGGCAAGACCGTCGCCATCATCGGCTATGGCTCGCAAGGCCATGCGCACGCGCAGAACCTCAACGACAGCGGCGTCAAGGTCGTCGTCGGCCTGCGCAAAGGTGGCGCCTCCTGGGACAAGGTCGGCAAGGCCGGTCTGAACGTGATGGAAGTGAACGACGCGGTCAAGGCCGCCGACGTGGTGATGATCCTGCTGCCCGACGAGCAGATCGCCGAGGTCTACAAGAACAACGTCGAGCCGAACATCAAGAAGGGTGCCTCCCTGGCCTTCGCCCACGGCTTCAACGTGCACTACAACCAGGTCGTGCCGCGCGCCGATCTGGACGTGTGGATGGTCGCGCCCAAGGCCCCCGGCCACACGGTGCGCTCCACCTACACCCAGGGCGGCGGCGTTCCCCATCTGGTGGCCGTGCACCAGGACAAAAGTGGCAAGGCGCGTGACCTCGCGCTGAGCTACGCGATGGCCAACGGCGGCGGCAAGGCCGGCATCATCGAGACCAATTTCAAGGAAGAGACCGAGACCGACCTGTTCGGCGAGCAGGCCGTGCTCTGCGGCGGCGCTGTCGAGCTGATCAAGATGGGTTACGAAACCCTGGTCGAGGCCGGGTACGCGCCTGAAATGGCTTACTTCGAGTGCCTGCACGAGTTGAAGCTCATCGTGGACCTGATCTACGAAGGTGGCATCGCGAACATGAACTACTCGATCTCCAATAACGCGGAGTTCGGTGAGTACGTGACCGGCCCCGAGGTGATCAACGAGACCTCGCGCGCGGCCATGCGCAATGCCTTGAAGCGCATCCAGAACGGTGACTACGCCAAGATGTTCATTCAGGAAGGCCGTTTGAACTACCCGTCGATGACGGCTCGCCGCCGCAACACGGCAGACCACAGCATCGAGAAGGTGGGGGGGCAGTTGCGTGCCATGATGCCCTGGATCGCCAAGAACAAGTTGGTGGATCAGTCCCGCAACTGACGAGTTCGCGAGGCGCAGGCCCGGATCTGCCCTCGCTGCTGGCTTTTTTGCAACAAGGCTGCCTCGGGCAGCCTTGTTGCCTTTCAGGGCTTGCATGGGGTGACGAAGCGCTCGCTTACACTTGCGCTCCATGCAAAACGACGCGCAGGACGATATGGTCGACAACAATGAGCGGGTGGCGGCCCCGCTACCCAAAAGTAAGAACAAGGGCATCTACATGCTGCCCAATCTGGTCACGCTGGCCGCTTTGTTTGGCGGTTTCTACGCCATCGTGATGGCGATGAATGACCGCTTTGGCCTGGCGGTCATCGGCATCTTCTGCGCCATGGTGCTCGATGGCTTGGACGGTCGCGTGGCACGCATGACCAATTCCCAGAGCGCCTTCGGTGAGCAGATGGATTCTCTCTCGGACATGGTGTCTTTTGGGGTCGCGCCCGCGCTGGTGGCTTATGCCTGGGCTTTGAAAGACGTGGGGCGCTGGGGCTGGATGGCCGCCTTCGTCTATTGCGCCTGCGCGGCCTTGCGGCTGGCGCGTTTCAATGTCAACACGGCTGTGGTGGACAAGCGTTATTTCCAGGGTTTGCCTTCGCCCGCAGCGGCTGCGCTGCTGACCGGCTTCATCTGGATCATGATCGAATGGGACATCAGCCCGGACGAAACGCGGGCGGTTTGCTGGTTCGTCTTCGCGCTGGCGCTGTATGCCGGTCTGACCATGGTGAGCAATGTGCCCTTCTACAGCTTCAAGGACATCGGCTTCAGAAAGAGCGTGCCCTTCGCGGCCGTGATCCTGATCGTGCTGATCTACGCGCTGATCACCATCGACCCGGCCACGGTGCTGTTCGGCATCTTCGCGCTCTACGGCGTGAGTGGTTACGTGGTGTACGGCTGGCGCAGGCTCAAGGGACAACGCGTGAGCGTGATCAGCACCTCGATCGACGAGCCGGAGGAGAGCGGCCTGCATCCTGACCGAGAGCGGTGAATTTACCCCCCGGCCTCGTGTTTTGTGCTAAATTCACAGCCATGAACTTCCTGGCGCTAGCCCTACTGATCTCCTCCCTCCACGGGCGGCTACGGTAGCGCACGCGCACTCCCTACACCTCAAGGCCCGTATGCACCTGCAGCGGGCCTTTGTGTTTTGGAATGTTCGAACTAGCCGCAGGTGTCCATCAACGACTGAATGAACAACTGCTGGAGATCCACGATGACGATGTTGAAGAATCCCGCCGCCAAATACCGCGCCTTCGCGCCGATCGGCCTCAAAGACCGCACCTGGCCCGACGCGGTGCTGACCCAGCCTCCCGTGTGGTGCAGTGTCGACCTGCGCGACGGCAACCAAGCGCTGATCGAGCCCATGGACATTCCGCGCAAGCTCAAGATGTTCCAGACCCTGGTGGACATCGGCTTCAAGGAAATCGAAGTCGGTTTTCCCTCGGCCTCGCAGATCGAATACGACTTCGTGCGCAAGCTGATCGAGGACCGACTCATTCCCGATGACGTGACCATCCAGGTGCTCACGCAGGCGCGCGAGCACCTGATCCGTCGCACATTTGAGTCGCTGCAGGGCGCCAAGCGCGCCATCGTCCATCTGTACAACGCCACCGCGCCTGTCATGCGCAAGGTGGTGCTGGGGCTGAGCGAGGACGGCATCGTCGAGCTGGCCGTGACGAATGCCAAGCTGTTCAAGCAGATCGCGGCCGAGCATCCCGAAACCCAGTGGACCTTCGAATATTCACCGGAGATGTTCTCCGGCACCGAGCTGCCTTTCGCCAAGCGTGTCGTCGACGCGGTCACCGAGGTCTGGCAACCGACGCCGCAGCGCAAGTGCATCATCAATCTGCCCTCGACGGTGGAGCATTCCACGCCCAACATCTTCGCGGACATGGTGGAGTGGATGCACCGCAACTTGGCGCGGCGCGACAGCATCGTGCTGTCCATCCATCCGCACAATGACCGCGGCACTGGCACGGCGGCCGGTGAACTGGCCATCATGGCCGGCGGAGATCGCCTCGAAGGTTGCCTCTTCGGCAATGGGGAACGCACGGGCAACCTCGATCTGGTCAACGTTGCGCTCAACCTGTACACGCAGGGTGTGAACCCGGGGCTGGATTTTTCCGACATCGACGAAATCCGCCGTGTGGTGGAGCATTGCAACCAATTGCCCGTGCATCCTCGTCATCCCTACGTGGGCGAACTCGTCTACACCTCCTTTTCGGGCTCGCACCAGGACGCGATCAAGAAAGCCTTCGCGGCGCGCAAGGAGGGCGATGTCTGGGTCATGCCTTACCTGCCGATCGACCCCAAGGACCTTGGGCGCAGCTACGAGGCCGTGATCCGTGTCAACAGCCAGTCCGGCAAGGGCGGCATTGCCTACCTGCTGGAAAGTGAATATGGCCTGGAGTTGCCGCGCCGGCTGCAGATCGAGTTCAGTCAGGTGGTGCAGGCCGTGATGGACGCCAGTGGCAAGGAACTGAGCGCACGGGACATCCACGGGGTCTTCCTGCGCGAGTACGGTTTGAACGAAGTCGCCGCGCCGCGCTACCGCGCACAGGAAGAGGGCGAGAACGCCGCTGGCCTGCGCATGACGACCTTGCAAGCCGACGTCGTGCTGGAGGGCAAGACCCTGGCCATCGAAGGCGCTGGCAATGGGCCCATCGAGGCCTTTGTCGAGGGGCTGGCCGCAGCCGTGGGCGAATCCGTGCGCGTGTTGGACTACCACGAGCATGCCGTGGGCTCGGGCGCCAACGCCCAGGCCATCGCCTATCTGGAGTTGCGCGTGGGCGAGCGCACGCTGTTCGGTGTTGGCATGGACGCCAACATCGTTTCCGCCTCGCTCAAGGCGATTGTCTCGGGCTTGCTCCGAGCCCGGCGCGGGACTGAACAGGTGGCGGCCTCCGCTTGAACCAGGCCATGCCAGTGGTCTAGAACCCTGGCCTTTGGGATGAAGCCTCGAAAAGCCAGGTTTCATCCCTTTGTTTTTACCGTAACAGAACGTTAGAAAATGCGTCCAAGTGATTGATTGGCAATGATATTTTCTGTATAACCGTGCACCAATTGGTGTCATCCGTCGAACGATGACAGCGTGTATTGCCTGAGCCAACGTGCTGGTTGCGCGGAAATGTCATCCTTTTTCACCTCATCGTCGCTGAAAACTGCGGGTATGGCCCGCAGTTTTGTATTCCGCGCTCACTGTTCATCACTGTTGTTGCTTGTGCTGGCATTGCCTTTGCAGGGCTTGGCAGCTTCGGGCAACGTCCAGCTTTCCGCTTCCGAGCCCCGTCGCGTGGTCAAAGCGCAAGCGACCAGCGTGAAGCCGGCCCCGAAACGTCAGGCCGCACGCCGCGTGATCATTCCCGCCAAACCTTCGGTGGGCATGCAGGCGGGCCTGCATCGTGTGAATGACCCCCTTTCCCTGCGCTCCAGCGTGGCCTATGTGATTGATCAGGACACGCAGGAAGTGCTGTTCAGCAAGAACGAGGAGGCCGTGTTGCCCATCGCCTCGCTGACCAAGCTGATGACCACGCTGCTCATCAGCGAGGCCGAATTGCCGCTGGACGAGCCCGTCGCCATCACCCAGGATGACGTGGACACGGAGAAGAACAGTGTCTCCCGCCTGCGCGTGGGCACGGTGCTGAGCCGGGGTGAGCTGCTGCACCTGGCCTTGATGGCCAGTGAGAACCGGGCCGCCAACGCGCTGGGACGCACCTATCCCGGGGGCATGGACATTTTTGTCACCATGATGAATGCCAAGGCCCAATTGCTGGGCATGCAGGACACCCGCTTTGCCGAACCGACGGGGCTGTCCAGTCGTAACCAGTCCAGCGCACGGGATCTGGCCTTGCTCGTCGCCGCTGCCTCGGCCGATCCGATGCTGCGCGAGTTTTCCACCACCCGTGCCTACCAGGTGGCCGTGGGACGGCGCAAAATGATGTTCGCCAACACCAACCGGCTGGTGCTGAACCAGCGCTGGGACATCGGCCTGCAGAAAACCGGTTACATCAGCGAAGCCGGGCAATGCCTCGTGATGCAGGCCAACGTGGCCGGACGCAAGCTCATCATGGTCTTCCTGGACTCGGTGGGTAAGCTCAGCCGCCTGGGCGACGCCGAGCGCGTGCGCCGCTGGGTGGAATCCAATGAGGCCAAGCAGGCGGGGGGTGACTCGCTGTTGGACTTGGCCAGCAAGACCTGAGACGGTCCCGGCCGTCCAGGGCAGCTAAGCCCGCCCAGCTTGTCTTGCGCCAGCGCGTCGGGCTCAGGCTCAGGCTCCTCAGGGGGTGTTCGGGCCGTGGTAGCCCAGCATGCGCGAAATCTCGTTCGCGACGCCCTGCAGTTTCACGGCCCATTCCTTGTCCAATCGTCCGGTGGGCGCGGAGATCGACAGGCCTGCAACCAGCTTGCCCTGGTCATCATGGATACCGGCGGCCAAGCAATGCACGCCCAGCTCCAGCTCCTCGTCGTCGTGTGAGATGCCCGATTGGCGGATTTTCATCAATTCCCGTTCCAGCACGGGCAGTTGCGTGATGCTGTTCTTGGTGTGACCAGCCAGCCCGGTGCGCGTGGCGTAGGCACGCACGCGCTGCGGGTCGTCTGCCGCCAGAAACAGCTTGCCGACAGACGTCAGATGCAGCGGTGCCCGCCCGCCCACGGCGCGGATCACCTGCATGCCCGAGCGTTCGCTGTAGGCCCGTTCGATGTAGACGATCTCGTCACCCTGGCGCAGGCTCAGGTTCACTGGTTGCTGAATCTGGCGATGCAGCTCGCGCATGGGTGCGATCGCCGCGTCCCGTACGTTCAGGCGGGCCTTGACCAGGTTGCCCAATTCCAGCAGGCGCATGCCCAGCCGATAGCTGCCGGGCTGGGGGCGGTCGACGAAACGGCCCGTGGCCAGGTCATTCAGGATCCGGTGGGCCGTCGAGGGATGCAAGCCTGTCTTTTCGCTGATTTCCTTCAGCGAAATCGCGTCTTCGCGTGAAGCCAGTACATCCATGAGCGTGAACATGCGTTCAATCACCTGCACGGTTGGCGTGCTGATGGCGTCCGGGTCTTTTTTTCTCATCGGGCTGCTCTCCTGCAATACGCGTTTCAAACTCAAGCCTATTTTACGCCTTGAAATTGTTTGGTTCGCAGGAATTGCTGCGGCGCACAAAAAAGTGTGTGCCGAAATGCCCACGCTCGGGGTGGCCGTGCACCCGCATGCACGGGCTCAGGACGTCATCGCACTGTCGGCCTTGGCGCCATCCCGCCACTGCCCTCGCACCAGCAGTTCGTGCGGCAGGAAGCGGGCCTTGTAATTCATCTTGGGGCTGTGCTGAATCCAGTAGCCCAAGTAGACATAAGGCAGGCCCAGTTGGCGGGCCTGCTCAATCTGCCACAGCACGTTATAAGTGCCATAGCTGGCGCTGCGTGCGCCGGACGGCGGGTCCGGCTCGTAGAAGGTGTAGACGGCGGACAGGCCGTCGTCCAGCACGTCCAGCACGGACACCATGCGCAAGGCACCGGGCGCGCCGTCTTGTTCCGGTTCCCGGAATTCCACCAGCCGCGAATTGACCCGGCTTTGAAGCAGGAATTGCGTGTACTGGTCGATGCTGTCCTGGTCCATGCCGCCGCCCGCGTGTCGGCCGTTTTGATAGCGCAGGTACAGTTGGTAATGCTCGGGGCTGAAGGCCAGACGCGTGATCTGAACCTGAAGTGTCGCGTGCCGGTTCCAGGCCCGGCGCTGGCTGCGGTTGGGCACGAAATCCGCCGCCCGCACCCGCAGGGGCACGCAGGCCTGGCAGCCGTCGCAATGCGGGCGGTAGGTGAACATGCCGCTGCGGCGGAAGCCCTGGGCCACCAGCCCGGTGTAGATGCTGGTGTTGATCAGGTGGCTGGGCGTGGCCACCTGCGAGCGGGCTTGCCGGCCTTCCAGGTAGCTGCACGGGTAGGGCGCCGTGGCGTAGAACTGCAGGTGCTGGAGCGGCAGGTCTTGGAGGTGCGTCATGGACGGACGGCGCGCGGTGTCAGGGGCGGACGATGGCGTCAGGCAGGAGTTCGTTCCAGTATAGAGGCTGGAATTGCCAGTGTGGCGCGGGGAGATCGCGCGCGCCGGCCAGGTGCCGCAGGAAGTCGGCCCGCGGGACTTCACGCGCGCCGAGCGATGCCAGGTGCGCCGTGTTCTGCTGGCAGTCGACCAGGCGGATCTCGTGAACCCGACAGAAGGCCACCAGTGCCGACAGCGCGATCTTGGATGCGTCCGTGGCACGCGCGAACATGGATTCGCCATACACCGCGCGCCCCAGGGACACGCAGTACAGTCCGCCCAGTAACTCGCCGGCTACCCAGGTTTCGATGCTGTGCGCATGACCCGCGCGATGCAGGTCGGCGTAGGCGCGCCGCATGGCCGGCGTGATCCAGGTGCCGTCCTGACCCCGTCGCGCGCTACCGGCGCAAGCGGCCACCACCTCGTCGAAGGCGGTGTTGACGCGGATCTCGCATTCCGGGGCGTGGATGAAGCGCTGCAGGGTTTTGCGCAGTGATCGGTGCAGGCGGAAATGCGGGATCTCAAGCACCATGCGCGGGTCCGTGCTCCACCAGAGGATGGGCTGGCCCGGGCTGAACCAGGGAAAAATGCCCTGCGCGTAGGCACGCCGCAGGGTGTGCACGTCCAGCTGGCCGCCAGCGGCCAGCAGGCCAGGTGCGTCCGAGCCTGGCCCCCAGGCTTGTTCAACCGGCGGAAAATCTTCGCCGGGCTCCAGCCAGGGCAGGTGAAAGGGGCGCGCATGCATGCATGAAACTGTAGCGTAAGCGTCCTGATGCACCGATACCTGGCCGCCAGCCCGGTAGAATACGCAGTTCGTCGGGGCGTAGCGCAGCCTGGTAGCGCATCTGCTTTGGGAGCAGAGGGTCGTACGTTCGAATCGTATCGCCCCGACCATCATCACCAGGACGCGTGCCATACATTCCGTAGCATGCGTCAGCCCCCGGCTGACGGCTGTTTTCAGGCCGCTGGCCGATGGGGCCCACTTCGTGTTCCGAAGTCAACGGCCCCGGGCAGTTCTCGTAGACCCTGCGCCTGGGCATTTCCCGGGATTCATGACCGCGATCGCGTCACCATCATCAGAAGTGCGCCGAGCAGCGCGCCCGTCGCTGCGGCAATCAGCACCGATTTGACCGGTTCCTTGCGGATGTACTCCACGGTGACTTGATTGGCATTGCTCGCCTGGTCGAGCAGTTTCTTGCCCGCGCCCTGAACGGCATCGAGCCCCTGGAGAAGCAGCGCACTGACTTTTTCGGAGGTCTGGGCAAGCATGGGCGTGGTGTCGTGGGCGTGGTTGTCGCTGTTGCCCGTGAGTGAGTTCATGATTTTTCCTTTGTACATGTCGATGAAGGGTGTAGTGGTGGAGGGGGCGTGGTTTACTTTTTCCCGAACCGGGTTTCGGCGTCACTCAGGCACTTGTCCTTGCTGACATCGGAAAAGGCATCGCACATTTCCTTGGCAACCTGGAACTGCGCGTCAGACTTGTCTTCGGCGGCTTCCTTGCGCGCGGCGCTTGTTTTTTTCTGGACCTTGGCGTCCGCCTTGGCGGTGATTTCCGCGGCCTTGGCCTCCTTGACGCAGATGTCCTGCAGATTGCCTGCCTTGTCGTCACAGCGTTCCTTGGCGACGCTGTATTCGGATTCGGCCTTCTGGATCAGGACCTTGCTGTGATTGGCCCGGGTCGGTTTGTTGCGGTACTCCAGCTCGGCCTTGGCCACCTTTTCCTTGCCCTCGGCCTCTGCCTTGCAGATGTCGGCCGCATTGCCTGACAGGGGTTTGCAGGCTTCCTTCGCGGTGAGGTGATCGGCCGCGATCTTTTCCTTGTCCATCTTGTAATCGGCCTGGGGCAGCGCTTGGGCCATGGCCCCCGCGCTGAGTGTCATCCCCACGATGAGGGACAGGTAGTGACGTCGGAAGGCGCGCATAAGGATTCCTTGGTGTGGTGAAAATGAAGTCGTACATCCTCCGGGACTGGAGCAGGCCGTCAGCTCGGTACCCTGACCATGTGCCTCGGCTTGTGATCACCGATTCAGGGACTGAACATTGAAGCGTAGTGCTGTGATCGGGCCAGGTCTGTTTGGTGTCGCACGCTGGCGCGGAAAGATGGCTCGCTTGCACCGGCATGTGATGGGCATCGCTTTTGACGGCGGTGCACGCAGCGCAGGCGCGGACCTTCAGGCTTTCCGGGCTTCAGGCCGGGCCCTGTCTTTCCGCGGGATTGCCGATGTGCCAGCGCGGATAACGACGACAGAGCGCAAAGAAGCTCAGCAGATCCAGGGTGTAGCGCCGTGCCAGGCGCCGGGGCTCCTGGCTGAAGCGGTACAGCCACTCGCAGCGGATCCGCTGGACCCAGCGTGGCGCGCGCTTGACATGTTGGCCGAGAAAGTCGAACAGGGCCCCCACGTTGATGAAGAGGGAGGCCTGCAGGCCGGCCAGGTTGTCGCGCACCCACGCCTCCTGCAAGGGGTTGCCGAGGCCGACAAGCACCACATCCGCGCCCGAATCATTGATCATCCTGCGCAATTCGGCGGGCTGGACAGGGGTGTAGCCATCGTGGAAGCCGACGACGGCATGGTGGCTGGCACGGGCAATGACCTCAGCGGCCCGACCGATGACCTCGGGTTTGCCACCGAAGAGGAAGAGCCTGCAAGGCGACTGCAGGGTCTGGAGCAGGTAGGGAATGAAGTCCGTCCCATTCAGATTCTCCTGGTACATCTGACCGTACTGGAGGTAGGCGGCGAGGTCGACGCCGATGCCGTCATTGACCAAGATCACTTCCTGCGAACAGAGCCAGCCGCGCAGGTGCTGGCAGCGCATCACGAGATTCGTGTTGGCAAAAGCCAGCACTGTTTTCTGCTGGGTCTTCAGGCGCTGGTCCAGCAGTTTGCCCAGCGCGTCCCTGCCGATGGACAGGATGGGGTAGCCCGCCAAGGGCAGGTTCAAGCCGGATTCAATGCGGGGGGTAGACGGTGTCATGGTGGATTCCCGGGAGTAGGCGGGGCGATCCGCCCCAGCTGCAGCAGATCCTTGAATGCGTTGTGACTTGCCGGACTGGCGTGGGTGACCCAGGTGTGGACCAGCCCATAGACGAGGGCGCCGGACACGACCAGGCCCATCAGGCTGATGAGGCTGGGGGCAGTCAGGTGGACGCCGCCGAGCAACAGTGCCCCCATGGCCGCGGTGGCCAGGGCGGGGGCCTTCAGCGTGCGTGCGAGGCTGGAGAAGCCGGACTGCATGTGATGCAGTGCCCGCCATTGAGACCAGGGCCAGACCAGGGCGCTGGCCAGCACGAAACCTCCGGCGATCCAGCGCAGGTCGCCCTGCGCCAGGAGTCCGGCAAACAGCAGGGCGAAGAGGATTTGCAAGGTGGTCCGCAGCAGCGGGGCAGAGCGTTCCCCGACGGCGAACAGCAGGTAGTCATTGATCTGGTTGGCCGCCAGCAAGAGGTGCAGCACCGACAGCAGGGCGATGACCGGGGCCGCCTGCGCCCAGGCCGGACCGAAGAAGATGGCGATCATCGGTTCGGCCAGCACGCTCATGCCGGCATACAGTGGCGCCATCAACAGAAAGGTGAGGCCCAGAATGCGGGTGTAGGCCAGCCGCAAGGCCGTGGCCTGGTGCTGGGCCGTGGCGAAGGCGGGCAGGGCCAGTTTGAGCAGGGAACTCCCGATGACCAGATAGACGGTCGAGGTCAGGCGCTTGGCAAAGCTGTAGAGGCCGGTGGCATGCGCGCCCAACAGCAGGCTGACGATCACGGTGTCGCCCTGGTTGGACAGGAAGCTGAACAGTCCGGTCAGGCCTACCCGCGAGGCATCGGGAGAAAACACCCGCGCGGCCAGGCCTCGCCAGACCCACCGGGGGCGCCATGGGGATTGCACGACCAGCAGCAGCAGCGCCGTTGCGCTGGTGACCAGCTGCTGGACCAACAGGGCCCAGACGCCGTGGCCCTGCAAGGCGAGCACGATGCCCAGGCCACCGCCCAGGGTGACCGACACCATGGCACGCAGGGCCAGCGGGCGGAATTCCATCGCCCGGATCAACCGCACCTCATAGACCGCCGAGGCGCCGGTGAGCAGCACGACCAGGCTCATCCACGACACCACCGCCGCCAGTTCGGGCTGGCTGTAGAAGCGGGCGATGAACGGCGCCGCGACCAGCATCAGGCCGCACAGCAGGAGCGAGCTCAGCACACAGGCGCTGAAGGCCGAGTCGTAGAGCGCGTCCGATGGGAGTGGGCCGCGGGCGACCGGATGCACGATGGCGTCCAGCAGCGTCTGACGGACCAGGGACACGATCAGGTGCGAGATCGCCATCAGGCCGAAATCCTCGGGCATGACGAGTCGCGCCAGCACCAGGAACACCGCGAAGGACAGGACTTGCTGGGTCAGGTTGTCCAGCACGGACCAGAGGGCACCCGAGCCGAGCGTGGGGAGGTGCCTGGCCATCGTTGTCGCTTTAGGGTCGCGCGCGGCTCAGGCCAGTTGAGGGCCGTGAAACCGGTGCACGGTGGTGGTCAGGAACTCATCCATGGACGCGGCGATGTCTTCGATGTCAAACGCGGATGAACTCCGCAAGGCGTTGAGGGCCAGGGCGTAGCGGCCGGGCTCGTCGGGTTCGATCACGTCCCTGAGCAGGCGCGCCAGCGCCACTGCGTCGCCGGATGCGAAGGTGAGCCCGTTGACTCGGTCCTGAATGCTCTCGGCCATGCCGCCCGAGCGCGCGCAGATGACGGGGATGCCGTACGCCAGCGCCTCGACCACGATGCGGCCGAAAGGCTCTTTCCAGCGCGAGGGCACCACCAGCACGTCAAACAGGGGATAGGCTTTTTCCGGTGAGGTCCAGCCCAGGAAGCGGACATCGGCCTCGCCGAAGGCTTGCTGGAGTTGGGCGACGTAGCCTTCATCCTCGCCCGTGCCGCCGATGCGGAACTGGAACCGTGCATCCCGCCCCAGGGCGCTGGCGGCGGCGGCCAGCACATCGACGCCCTTGTGCGGTGCCAGCACGCCCATGTAGCCGACGACCAGCGGTCCGCTGCGGCGTTTGGGCGTCCGTCCGGGGATGGGGAACACCGGCCCCGGTATGACCGCCGAGCGCGCATGCTTGAAGTACCCGCGCTTCAGATGTTCCTGCAGCACGAAGCGGGTCTCGCCGAACACGCCGTCGACGAGGGAAGACAGCGACTTCTTCCCAACCGAGAAGACCTTGCAGCTCGTGCATGTTCCAGCGCAGTCCTTGCCGTTCCTGAACAGGCTGCCCCGCCAGCACAGCAGGAAGTAGCTCTGGATCACATGCACGATGGGGGTGTCATGCAGGCGTGCGAGCAGCCAGGTGGCGACATTGGTGTTTTCGACGCTGACCGTCACCACGAGGTCAGGCTTGAAGGCCTGGATGTGCGGGCGCAGCCTGAAGTAAGCCAGCGGATTGAAGTTCTCCAGCGCATGCCACAGCAGCTTGAGCCAGGCGGCTCTTTGCGTGTGCAGGTAGTCCCAGTAGACATTGGGCGAGCGGATCAGGTGGACCGGGATGCCCTGGTAGCTTTCCAGCGCCTGCCGCTCACCGACGCTGACCACCCGCACTTCATGTCCCCGTGCCAGCAGGCAGCGAGCGATCATGTAGGAGCCAGTGGGGCCTCCGCCCTTGCCGCGGGGAGGGAAAGCCGCGCAGACGAGCAGTATTTTCATGACAGGCGCAGCAGGCGCGTCAGCGCCTGTCTCGTGGTTCTCTGTAAAGGGATTTCGATGTACTTCGAGGCCACCATGGGCAAGGCGATGGCGAATGCCGTCAGTGGCAGCCAGGCCAGGTGAAAGGCGTCGGGAGCGAGCCGCAGCAGGCGCAGGCCGAAATGGAACACCAGGGCGTGCATGAGGTAGATGGAAAAACTGGCGTGCCCGATGGATCGCATCCACCGCGAGGCAAAGGCTTGGCGGGTCCAAGCCGAATTCAAGGACAGCAGGTAGACGCCCAGCGCGAAGATCAGGCCCAGCTCGGTGGCGTCGTACATCGCGGCCTGCGAGTTGTAGAGCCAGAGCGGGGCCAGCACCAGGCCCAGTGCGCCGATCTGCAGCACGGCCAGCGTGGTCCGGTCCGTCGGGCTGTTCCAGCGATGGCGTGGCAGCAGGCCGGCGAGCGAACCGGCGAGGAAGAAGTGGAGCTTGTGGGGCAGCGCCAGGCCAGGCCAGTGCGCATGCGTGAGCAGCAGCGCCGCACTCAGCAGGGCCAGCAGAGGCAGGGCAAATGCGTGCTGCTGATGCCTGGCCAGGGACCACCAGAGCAGGGGGAAGAAGAGGTAATACTGGATTTCCGGCGGGATGGACCAGAACACATAACTGCTGCCGCCAAACAGATAGTGGCGGGTGATCTGCTCCAGCCCCTGGATCCGCATGGAAAAATCCGTCTGGGGTTCAAGGTAGGAGATGGCCACGCACAGGCTGACCACCAGCCAGTAGATCGGCGCGATGCGCGAGAAGCGGGCGACGCCATAACGGCAGACGGCGGCCAGATTCCAGGCCGATTTGGCGTAGAGATGGCTCATCAGGAAACCGCTCAGTACAAAAAACAGCGCAACGCCGACGGCACCCAGCGTGGGTGGTTTGCCTGGCCAGGGCACATGCGAGACCACCACCAGTAGGCAGGCCACGGCCCGGATGCCATCGAGGTTGGGCAGGATGACCGGTGGGTTGTGTTGCACCAGGGGCGGGGGCGTGCGGATGAAGGGGTCGGCGTACATGCCTTATTTCCCCAGGAAGGTCCGCAGCACGGTCAACTGCGGGGCCTCGGGCCCCCGGCCCGGATGGATGGAATAAGGGTAGGTTCCCCACCAGCGCCCCGCCGACCAGTAGGTCCAGCCCAGCCAGGCATGGGTGTCTTGCATGGACTGGAGCATGGCCGTCAGCGTGAGCAGGCATTCCGCGGACGGTGGCATGCCGAACTCACCCAGAAAGAGTTTCTTGCGCTCCTGGATGGCCCATGACGTGACTCGCTCCAGAATCTGGCGCAAGTGCGTGGCGCTCAGGCAGAGGCTGCCGGTACCCGAGAAATCGGCGTCGGCGTACTGGTGCAGTTCAATGGCGTAGTTGTCCAGCGGGTCCTGGAAGGTCTGGAAGGACTCCGCGGGCGTGACGCCCTCGAATCGTTTGTGCCATTCATGCGCGCCGCTCCAGCGGCCGCTGGGCACCAGGATCAGGTTCCTGGCGCCTGCCGCGCGCAGCGCCAGCACCGTCTCCTGCGCCATGGCCGTCCACTCGGCCACGGGGATGGGGGCGGGTTCGTTCATCAGGCCCAGCGCGGTCGTGTCCGGGTCCGGGAAGGCCCGCTGCAGTTGCAGCCAGACGTTGGTCAGGGCCGACCCTGGCAAGGCGGGGCTGCCCAGCACCTGGCCGCGGTAGCTGCCAAAGTTGTGCAGGTCGAGCAGGATGCAAAGCTTCAAGGCCCTGGCGGTGGACACCACGCGCTGGAGCTCCGCCAGCTCGGTGGTGTCGAGTGGCCCGTGCGGTTCGTGCTGGATCCGTTCCCAGCGAAAGGGCAGGCGGATGATGCCCATGCCCACCTGCTGGAAGTAGCGCAGATCTTCATCCGCGGGGTAGGTGTAGTCCTTGTGCAGCGTGCCGGGCAGTTGCGTGTTGCTGAATTCCGCGCCCGAGAGGTTGACACCCCGTAGCGGCCGGGTGTCCATGCAGCCCGCGTGGCCCGTGCCCGGGCCCAGCAGCCACAGCAGACCCAGAAGACGAAGCGCCGGTCCGAGCTTGTTCATCGCTGGCCGAGCACTTCGTCGTACTGACGGGTGTAGTGATCGGAGACATCCGACCATGAATAAGCACTGGCCGCCAGGCGCGCCGCGTCCCGCGCCTTCGCATAGGTGCTCACATGCGCCTGCTGGTGCTGATGCTGCGCGATGATCTGCATGGCCTGGTCGACCGGGCTGTCGCCCGTCAACAGCAATCCGACACCGCTGGCGTCGACCACGCGACGAAACGGCGGGATGTCGCTGAGCAGAGGGATCAGGCCGGCGCTCATGCCCTCGATGGGCGCGATGCCAAAACCTTCATGGCGCGAGAGACACAGGAAGTAGCTGGCCTGGGCGATCTGCTGGCGCAGGACAGTCTCACTCGGTTGCCCGACGATGCGGACCTGGGGCCCGATGCCCCGGAGTTCGGCCTCGGCCCGCAGCGTGGGCGCGTCCAAGTCGTATTCCCGTCCCGCGATGATCAAGAGCCAGGGCGTTGTGGGCTGCAGGGCACGCAGGGCCGCCATGACATCCAGCATTTCCAGCATGCCTTTGTTGACGGACCAGCGACCAAAGTAGATCAGGGTCGGCCGCAGTTGGAGCGCGGCGTCATTCTGGAATTTCGAGATGTCGACCCCGTTCTCGATCACGCGCAGTTTTTGCTCCCCCACGATCTGGCCAAAAATCTGGCCGTCGTTTTCGCTGGTCGCGATGACCCGTCGGTAGGCCAGCGCGGACAGCCGGGTCATGCAGCGAAAGTAGACCTGCTTGAGCCTTGGGGCAAAGGGGCTGTGGAAGAAGCCCCCGTGCGTGGAGGCGACCATGGGCTTGCGGTGCACCATGTGGGTCCAGGCCAGATAATCGAAAAAGAAGTCGATGGCATGGACGTGGATCAGGTCGGCGTCGCGCAAGGCTCCAAGCACCTGCGGGCACAGGGGGTAGCGTTCGGAACCGGCATAGGGCAGGCGGTGGATGGGGATCCCGTCGAGCATGTCGGCGGTCGCCAGTCGTCTGTTGTTCCCGCGGAAGATCCGGTCCAAGGTGATCACCGAGGGCTCGTAGCGTCCTTGGTCACGCTGGTGCTTCGCAAGGTTGCGGACCACCTCTTCCATGCCGCCGATGGCGGGGAAGTACTGACGCACGATGTGGACGACTTTCATGTCGGCGTGCTCACGGCATGGAGGGGTGGCGCGAGGTCGGTCATGGGGGCTTCGGGCATGGTGTCTTTCAGGGGGCGTGCGGCACTGAGCACGCCGAACAGGAACCACATCAGGCCCGCCGTCTTCAGGGCGAAGACGGAGGTGCCGCTGACGGCGAGGTTGGCGAAGATGTAGAGCACGATCAGGATCCGGAACCGTTCGCCGCGCAGATCGCCCATGGGCAGCGTGAACATCACCAGGATCAGGACGAGGCACAGCGGGATGCCGAAACGCGAGATGACGTAGGCAAAACCCATGTCACCGAAGTTCGGCAGCGGGCCCTGCAGGCCCAGCAGCATGCGACCGTCAAAGTTCAACAGCGCCTGGCCGCTCAGGCTGATCCGGCCAAGCAGGTGGTCGCCCGTGCTGGGCCAGAAGAAGGCCAGGCCGAGCACCGCGGCGAAGATCAAAAACGGGATGAAGGGGGAGAACCTGCGCAGCATCGGCAAGGGCAGCATTCGGGCGCCGATCAGGACGACACTCAGGGTCAGTCCCAAGCGTGAATCGGACAGGGCGATCAGCAGGGCCGCGCTCAGCAACCATGCCGGGAACCGGCGCATTTCGGCGCCCGACTTGCTCAGGCCCCAGGCCAGCAGGATCACGCCAAAATTCCCGAGGGACACCGGCTCCATCATCGCGGAGGACGTGCGATGGGCGCCCAGCACGGAAGGCAGGATGGTGCGGCCGATGCCTTCGGGGCGAAAGCCGTTGAGGGTCAGCAACTGGCCCTCGAACATGGCGGCGCTTTCGCGGATGCCGCCCAGGTTGACGTAGAAGGAAAAGGTGTTGAAGAGCTGGCTGTAGGTCGTCGTGAGCAGCGCCTCGAACAGGCCCAGCGCGACCAGAAGGGTCACGATCGTTTTCAGTTGCCGGTCGGCGAACGTCACATCCGCGACCTGCCGTCCCAGGCTGAGGAAGAGGATGGGAATGAGCAGGTCCCGCAGGCCCTTGAGATCGGGACTCTGGCGGATCAGCCAGGTGAGCATGACCCAGGAAAAGACGGCAAAGGAGAAGGCGAGCGTGGACAGGGGCAGGCGTCGGACCAGGGCGCTCAGGCAGGCCAGGTAAAGCAGGGCTTCAACGCCGGCCACCAGCAGGGGGCTGACTAGGAGGCCTCGCGCGTTCAGAAAGCTCAGGACCGCCAGATAACAAACGCTGGCGATCAGGATGAAGGCAACCCAGCGTGCCGGGTAGTCCGGCGCCTCGGAGGTGGTCTGGGCGGAAGGCAAGGGCTGGTTCATGGCGCGGATGGACGGATGCGCTCAGAGACCTGCCAGCCGGAGGCGGTCATCGCGGGAGATGGCCACCATCAGTTGCGAGACGAACCGGTCCTGCAAATCAAAGGCGCGGGCGGAGACGATGTCCACGCTGGAGACCCTGAAAAGCAGTCCATCCACGGTGTAGCCGCGGACCCCATGGCGCATCTCGACCAGCTTGCGGCGCACGCTGCCCAGAACAACCTCTTCGCCCACCAGGGCCCAGTAGGTGACGGGTTCGACCCGCGCCGCGCTGAGTCGGGTTTCCAGGCGACGTACCGGGATGACGCCGTACGGTGTGTCCAACTCCGCCGTCCGGTTGCTGAGCACCTGGAAGCCCTGGGCTGGATAACAGATTTCCGGGTGGTGCAGTTGCTGGCTGCCGCGTTGAGTCTTGCCGTAGACCATGGACAGCATGACACGATAACCCTGGCGGTTGGCGTAGGTGCGCGAGAGCGTCTGGCTGTAGAGATTTTCCAGGGATTGCTGCAGTTGCGGGTCAATGATCTGGGCCGTGGCGTTCGGTAATTCGACCCACTCGCCGAATGCGGCGGGCACCATGGATGCCAGATCCATGGCTGGGCGGGTGTCCGCCAGCAACTGGCGGGGATGCATCCAGAACGTCAGGGCGGCTGTGCTGAGCATGAGTCCCAGCAGGGTCAGATTTCGGATCGGGCGTTGCATGGCATCAATCCCTTGCGGCGTTCCGCCGGCGCTTGTGCCGCCATGCGACGCCCTGCTGCAACACCGTGTCGGCCAGCAGGATGAGCATCAGCGCGCTGAGGAAGAGCACCATGCCGGCGAAACCATGCAGGAAACCCTGGCCGGCGTCATCGCCGAAATGGAAGGTGATCAGGCTGAGGGTGATCACGCGGATGACGTTGGCCGTGAACGAGATGGGAATGATCAGCAACGCCAGGGTGATGTTGCGGAACGCCGAGTTGTGCCGGACCAGGTTCAGGTACAGCAGGCCCAGCGCTTCCAGGGTCAGCAGCGTGTGCAGACCCGCGCAGGCATCGGCGACCAGCATCTTGTACTGGCCGATCTGGAGGATGATGCCGCTGCGCCCGATCGGATAACCGACCCAGAAAAGCACGCTTTCGGCGACGTAGGACACGGCCATCTTCATGGGCATGGTCACCGTGTCCACCACGACGGCGGGCAGGGGAACCATGAACAGCATGAAAAAAAGCGCGAACCACTGGACCTTGAGCGCCGCGCCACCGCGTAGCAGCAGCAAGAGGCCGGCCAGCAGCCAGATGAAGGAACCGATCTCGAAAAAGAGGATGTCCTGGGACCGCCCCAGCGCATAGAGCAGCAGACCAAAGACCAGAACTGGCCACCCCCAGGGGCTGGCGCCCTGGCCGAGGGCCATTTCCTCCATGCGCGGCCAGTTCCGGTACATCAGCCACAGCGAAATGCTCAGCACGATCGGTCCGTGCATTTGCGCATCGGTGCTCCACACGCCCCGCAGCAGGTCGACCAGGCTGGGCACGTACAGCAAGGCCAATCCGCTGAGCAGGGGCAGCCACAGGCGCAAGCCCTGGTCCCACAGGGGCAAGGGCGTGGCCTGGGGCCTCGCGTGGGATGTGGAGGGGTCAGGCGTCATTGAGCACCGCTCCCACCAGGGCCACGTCGTCGTCGCGCAGTCGGCGCGCCAGCAGGGCCGCGTCGGGCAGCAGGCTCTGGTTGCGACGCGTGACCATCATGGCGGCGCCCGCCCGCGAGGCGATGATCTCCGCGTCGGCGTACTGCATGCCGCTGGGCGTGTCGATCAGGATGACATCGAAGGCATCGCTCACATCCGTCAGGAGCCGTGGGAAACTCATGCGGCCCAGCAGCTCCTGCGGATTCGGCGGGATGGCGCCGGCCGGCAGGACGACCAGGCCCGGCAGGCCGGGCACGGCCTGGGCCACTTCCATGCCCGCGCGGCCGGCCAGGATGGCCGACAGCCCCGTGCCGCCGGTCAGCTTGAAGAGGGCGTGCTGGCCTCGTGCCCGAGGTGAACGTAGATCGCCATCGATCAGCAGGGTGCGCTCGCCATGCTGCGCGAAGACGATCGCCAGGTTGGCGGCGATGAAGCTGCGGCCATCGCCTTGCCCCGGGCTGACCACCGCCAGCACCTTGCGCTGGGCGTCGTTGTTGAACCAGCGCAGCATGAGTTGGCTGCGCACGGCGCGGAGGTTCTCGCCGGCCTGGCTGAAGGGCTGGTAGGCGGCGATCAGGTCGGCGCTGAGGCTGGTGTCCTTGTCGATCAGGTAAGGGTAGTCGAATTGCTTGGACAGGGCGAATTCAATGTCGCTTCGGGAGATCACCTTGAGTTCAAGGGCCACTTCACCAAAGGGGCGCTGGTCGAGCTTCTGCCGGTTGATGACGCGCGCGGCGTCCTGCGGGCTGAGGCGACCGTGCGCCACCAGTATCTCGCCGATTCTTCTTTCCTCGCCCTGAGGCGGGTTCGGCTGGCCATAGATCAAGGCGGGCAGGTTCATGCGCGTGCTCCAGTGGGGGTGTAGGGCAGCCGGCCGGAGGCGGCGCTGACCGAGCCGAGCAGGGGCATCTTCAACAGCTCCAGAAGATCGTCCGTGGTTCGGACGCGGCGGTTGGCGAGTTCCAGCATGAGCGCGACGGCAACGCCCAGCAAGATGCCCAGGAAGATGGAGACGATGGTGTTGATCAGGAGCCGGGGCTTGGACGGCGCGTTGGGGGCCACGGCCGAATTGAGCACGGAGATATTGGTCTGGGTGGCGCGGCTTTCGATGTTCGTCTGCGATGCCCGCAGGCTCACCATCTCGAAGGCACGCTGGGCGGACTCGATGTCACGCCGCAGCACGTTCAGCTCGTCACGCTGCTTGTTCAGGATCAGCACACGCGACTTTTGCGTGGCCAGCGCACCCTGCAACTCGTGCTCGCGTCTTTTGCCGACCTGGTAGGTCGTTTCGATGGAGGCGCTAATTTTTTTCGTCTCCGCATCCAGCTGGGCCTTGAGCGAGTTGAGCTCGGACTCAGCGCGCAAGGTCTGCGGATGGTTGCTACCGAGGTTCACGCTGCTTTCCGAGATCCTGGATTGCATGCGCGCAATGTCCGCCTTCATGCCGTTGATGAGGGGGCTCTGCATGACCTCGGCCACCGTGTCCGACTGGGCCTGGGCACGCTTGCTCTGGCTGTCCGTGGTCATCCCTTGCACGCCCGTGAGCTGGCTGGAGGTTTCGTTCAGCTTGGATGTCTCGAAATCAACGCGCTCGTCCGCCGAGGTGATGCCGTTGCTCTGCAGGTAGCTCGACAACGCTTTCTGCGCGGTTTCGAGTTTCTCGCGCGCGGCCTGTGTCTGCTCGCTGAAGAAGGCGGCGTACTGGCGGGCCGGGGCCAGGCGCAAGTCCAGGTTCACGTCGATGTAGGCCTGCGCAAAAGCGTTGGCGACGGCGGCCGCGAAATCCGGGTCGGTGCCCGTGTAGTTGATGTTGATGACATTGCTCTCGCGCGCGGGCTTCACGTCGAGCTTGTTCTGCAGCAGGGAGGCCAGCCAGTCGCTCAACTGGCCCTTGCCCTGCGTGTTGGACAGCCACTGCTGCCTCACCGCCGTTCCCTCATCCAGGTGCAGCAGCTTGACGACGGCCTTGGCGACCCGGTCGCTGTTGATGATGTCGATCTGGGTCGCCATGTAACCCGGTGCCACCATGCCCTGGAGGACAAGACCGCTGACCGGGTCCGGCGATTTGACATCGAGCACCAAGGCCGCGCTGGCGGTGTATTGCCGTGCCATCCACAGACTGGCCAGGACGGTGATGGCCACCGTGGCCAGCAGCACCAGCAAGGCAACGCGCCAGCGCGCGCGCAGGATCAGGAAAAATTGTTGGATGTTCATGATCAGAAGATGCTTTCCTTGATGAACAGGACGTCGTTGGGCATCACCAGATCCGTCAGCGCTGGCTCGATCTCCTGGATTTTTCCGTCGGGGAACTTGCGATGCAGCCGCAAGCGGCGTTCACTGCCTCGGCTGGTGACGCCGCCGCCTTGCGCAAGCGCCTGCATGATCGTCATGTCGCGTTCAATGCGGTAGGCGCCCGATTTCTGCGCTTCGCCGTAGATGTAGAAGACCGATGCGCGGTGCACGTAGATCGTGTCGCCGCCCTGCAGCACGATGTTGGTGTCACGGCTCTCGTCGATGAAGATCGAGGGGATGTCGATGGTCTTGGAAAAAGGCTTGCCGTTGCGCTGACCCGTCACGATGACGGTGTCATCGCCCGTGGCCATGGCCCCGCCCGCGCTGGCCAGCATGTCACTGACCCGGGTGTTCACGGTCTCCAGCGGAAACCGCCCCGGACGCACCACCTGCCCCAGCACCGAGACCTGGTTGCCGCGGATCTGCAGCAACGTCAGGTTGACCTGCGGTTTCTTCAGGAAACCACCGCCCTGCAAGGCATCGGCGATCTTTTTCTCCGCCTGCGAGATGGAGAGTCCCCCCACTTGCAGCGAGCCGATCAGCGGGTAGGTGATGAAGCCATTTTCGGAGACCCGGGTTTCCAGCGTCAGGTCCGGGTTCAGGAAGACCTGGATCCGGATCGTGTCGCCCGCCCCCAAGGGATAGTCGGGTAGGGTCAGGGCCCACGAGGCCCGGGCGGCGAAGAAGAGGAGCAGACCGGCGATGACGGCGACCATGCCTGGGTGGATCCTGGACGTGCGGTTGATCATGGCGATGACCTCCATGGGGCGGGTGGTGATAAGGGATGTGCGCTTGACCCTGTTGACGACCGTCTCACTTGAGTCCGGCAACGCCCTTGTCGAGGGCTGTGCGAGGGGTCTCGGTGCTGGCGCTGGGGCGTTGCTCAGGGAGGGACGGTGGCTGCTCGGTCGCCGCGGGTTGTGAAAATTCGCCCACGTAGACCACCTTGGTGGACGAGCGCAGTTCCTGCAGATCGCGTGTCACGGCCTCAGTGATGCGTTGATTGCTCAGGAACTGGGCGATGCGTGGAAAGGCGACGGTTTCGCTGACGGGAATGGACTGGGAGGCCAGCAGTTGCAACAGCGTCAGCGTGCTCTCCGAGGTCAGAACGATGGCCTGGCCATCCGTCATGGCGTGGATGGCGGGCAGGATGTCCAGGGGGATCTGCTCGGCCGAGCGCGTGGCGCTGCCGCCGGTGTGGGGAATGTTGCGGGCCTTGAGCCAGGCCGAGGCCACTTCCACCGGTTTGTCAATTTTCGTGAAAGCTGCGAGCTGTTCGGCCAATCCTGGCGTGGGCGCGGTCACGATCTCCTGCACCCTGAACACGCGGCGCCGTGAGAAGAGCTGCGGGTGCGTGTTGAAATAGGCCCGAATCTCCTCATCGGTCGGCGGGGGAATGTTGCTGGTGACCTGCCGCAGATAGGCGCTGGCCAGAATCTCCCGGCGCGAGGCCTCGAGCTGCGTCACGACCTCGGGCGTGCGGTTGAGCTTTTTTTCCAGCGCCTGGGTGACGGCGATCTGCTGGTCGATCAGCCTTTCCAGGATGGCGCGCCCCATCAGCGAGATTTCCTGTGGTGACGCGTTGCGGGTGTTTGTCTGGCTCAGGATCTGGTTGATCTGATGGACTGAAATCTCATCGGAACCCACCTTGGCCGCGACCTGGGATGCGGCCTTGGGTGTGTCCTTGTCGCCGCAGGCCGATAAGCCTGCCAGGCTGGCGCAGCAGAGCGTGGCCAGCAGAAAACGGAATCGGAGTGCTTGTGGCTGCATGGTGGTTCCCCTAGAAGCTGTATTGGGCGGACAACGAGGCCATGTCGCTCACGTAGTCCAGGCCAGCGATGCTGGAGTTGCGGGTCTGTCTTTGCAGCGAGGCCATGAGCGTCCATGGCTCGCGCGGGTGCCAGTTGAAGAACAGGGTGGTGTCCTGCCCGGTGTCTTTTCGGCCGTTCGGGCTGCCTCCGGGCGGGGCATCCCGGAAATCGACCTGTGTCCAGGTCTGGCGCAGGCCCAGCTCGGTCTTGACGCTCATCAGCCAGACGGGGCTCAGGGTGATGCGGTTCGTTTCGCTGTAATTCGAGTAGCTGGTCGCGTAGGCGCCCAGTTCACGCGCATACGACATGGCCAGCGTCGTCTTGCCCGAGAGGGCCCAGTGGAGCGAGGCGCCGGCATTGAGTCCGCTGAAGTCGCGCTGCGGAAAGTGGGGGTGTTCGCGGACGAAGTAGCTGAGGAAAGCGTCGAGCTGTGAGGCTGATCCCATCACCCCATGGAAACGCAGTTCGTTGTCCGTCTGGGTGTAGCGGCTGTCCAGCAGGGCCTGGGTTGAGAGGGTGCGGTTGAGGTAGCGTCCCTCCGAGGCGATCAGGCTGTAGCTGAGGGTGCTGCCCGAGGCATGGACGCGGCGCAAGCCGATCTCGGCTGATTGGCTGCTGAAATCCCCGCCCGCGACCAGCGCCTGCTGGTTGGACTGGCGGGTCCGGGCGATGCCGGCCAGCAGACGCCAGGGCCCGTCGATTTCATAGGCGATGTCGAACTGCGTGCGGGTGTCGAGGCGCTGATTGCGGGAGGAATAGCCCTGGTAGTCGGTATAGCTGTTGAGGGTCTCCGTGCGGTCCGAGCTCAGGCTGCCGGTGAGTCGGGGGGTGAGCGCCCAGAGCCAGGTCAGGTCGTAGTTCGTGCCGGTGAAATCCAGGTGACTGAATGTTTTGTATCTGTAGTCCACCACGCTGGCTTCCAGCTTCAGGCTCTGCAGCCCCTGCCGGGTCAGGACCTTGAGGCCCAGGCTCGTGCTGTCGATCCGATCCGAAGCACTGCGGGTTCCGAGCAGGGCCATCGTGTCGGCATCCTCGGGAAGACGGAACAGATTGCTGTCCGTCTGAACGGCGTAGCCCAGCGTGAACCGGAGCTTCTTTTCCTCCTCGGCCGCGACGGGTGTCATCACCAGCAGAGCCCAGGCCATCGCGAGCGGAATCCGGCGGGTGCTGGTTTTCATGTCAGTAGGCCTTCTGGTCTTGCAAGACCAGGCGGACTGTCTTGAGGATGATGAGGACGTCCAGCAGCAGGGACCAGTTGCGCAGGTAGTCCAGATCGAAATCGACCCGCCCCTGCATCTTCTCCAGCGTGTCGGTCTCGCCGCGGTAGCCGTTGATCTGGGCCCAGCCCGTGATGCCGGGCTTGACCTTGTGGCGCACCATGTAGCCCTTGATCAGCTTGCGGTACAGCTCGTTGTGCGCCACCGCGTGGGGGCGCGGGCCCACGATGCTCATACGCCCCTGCAGCACGTTGATGAACTGGGGTAGTTCATCCAGCGAGGTTTTCCTCAGGAAGGCACCGGTTCTGGTGATGCGTGGATCGTTCTTGCGTGCCTGCGCGATCGTGCCGCCATCCTCGGTGACGGTCATTGAACGGAATTTGTAGACCACGATCTCTTCGCCATCGAGGCCGTAACGCCGCTGCCGGAAGATCACCGGGCCGGGCGAGTTCCACTTGATGGCGATGGCAATCGCGGCAAGCAGTGGCAGGATCAGCAGCAGGATGAGCGACGCGAAGAGGATGTCGCTGCTGCGCTTGACGAAGCCATGGAAGCCCGTAAACGGGGTCTCGCAGACCGAGATCACCGTCATGCCGCAGACCGTGTCCGTATGCGCCTGAATCAGGTCCGTGACGAACATGTCGGGCACGAAATAGATGGACACCGTGGTGTCCTTGAGCGCATCCAGAATCTGCAGGATGCGTGGCTGCGAGGCCATGGGCAAGGACAGGTAGATCCGCTGGATGTGCCTGGACTGCACCAGTCCGGCCAGACCATCCAGGGTGCCCAGCACCAGCTGAGTGGACTCGGGCCGCAGCCGCTCGACGCCGCGGCTGTCCACGAACCCCGCGAGTTCGATCCTGGAGTAGCGCGAGCGCTTGATCTTTTCCGCGAAATCCAGGCCTTGCGCATTCATGCCCACGATCAGGGCGCGTTGCGGGGGGCCTTGCAATCGCAGCACCGCCGGGGCCACGATCCGCAGCGCCATGCTGGCCATCAGCTCGGTCAGCGGGGCCGCCCAGGCCCATGTCCAGAGCGCGCTCCACGAATACTCCCGGATATAGCCCGTGGCGTAACCGGTGAGCATCAGCAGGCCGAAGATCCAGAGCCAATGCAGACCGATGTCGATCAGCAGCTGCCGGGGCGTGGATTGCAGACGCGCTTGTCCAGGAAAGTTCAGCGCAAAGACCAGAACGGACAGGATCAGGTAAGGCGCGGAAAGCGTTCCTTCCACGTACCAGCAGACCAGCCAGAGCGAGAAGATCAGGGCGAAGGGCGAGAGCAGGGACTCCACCACGCTGAGCAGGTTGTCTCGGCCCAGCGCCGCGTGCTGCAGCGGCCGGCGCAAGGTCGCGGATGCCATCTGTGCATGGGTCTCAGACATCGCTGGTCAACTTGGCAACGGCTTGCGCGCGGTTGCTGACGTTCATCTTCTTGAAGATGCGTTGCAGATGGTTCTTCACGGTGAACAGGCTGAGGCCGAGGATGCTGCCGATCTCCGAATTCGTCTTGCCCATGGCCACCCATTCCACAATTTCCACCTCGCGCCCGGTCAAGGCGTTCTCGCGCATGAACTTCGGGTCGATGAGCTGGCTGTACAGCTGAGGCGCGCGAAGCTGTTGCGCCTGGTGCTCGATCTGGCACATGGCGTGATCCAGATAGGGCAGCACCAGCTCAAAGGCTTCGCAGTGCGGAGCATCGAAGCGGCCGTCGGAGCGGAAGGTCACGTAGAGCGAGCAGGAGAGGCCCTGTGCGTCCCGGGTGCCGTGCACCATGGCCGAGCGCATCCCTTTCAAGGACTCCGCCAAGGCGCAGCGGACGCCACTTTTCTCCAGCAGGAAACCGCGTTCTCCGGCGTGGAGCGCGTAGGCCTTGCGACCGATCTGCTCCCAGCGGTTCATGAATCGGCGCAGCATCGGGTCCATGGTCCAGATGGCGAGGTTGCCATGCGGCAGGTCGTCCATGACGTCGACGACGTCATGCTCCAGCTCCGTGCCGCCAAAGTCGCCCCAGGCGCGCACCAACAGGTCGTGCGGCAGGTAGTGCTGCATGTCGCCCCTGAGCCAGTCCTGCACGTCATCGCGGTCGGGCAACGTCAGGCAGCGGCTGAGAACACCGTGAAAGCGGAGCAGTTCCTCCGGGGTCCGGGAGGAGAAGAAATCAGTGGATGTCCGCACATCCAACGGGGCGACCGGTGCTTGCACGAGGCCTGGATGGTGTGGGTTGTGCGACAAGGGGTGGCTCTTGGGTGGGTGTTCAGCGAAGAGGCATCGTATGGAGCTTTGATCGGTTTCGTACAGAGTCCGTTCGGCTTGCGTTTATGTCCTCTAGCGCACAGACGGGCAGTCCGCGCATGCCAAGACTCCCGGTTTCACAGCAATTGCATCCGCGACCGCTGTCGGCGCGATGAGCATGCAAGGTCGGGAGAAATGATGACGAAGGGAATGATTCTGGCGGCCGGGCAGGGAACGCGGGTACGCCCGCTCACCCATGACCTGCCCAAGCCGATGGTGCCCATCCTGGGCAAGCCCGTCCTGGAGTACCTCATCGTGCATCTGGCGCGGCATGGGGTGCATGAAATCATGGTGAACGTGGCGTACCACCACCAGAAGATCGAGGAGTACTTTGGTGATGGAAGCCGTTGGGGTGTTGAAATCGGCTACTCCTACGAAGGCCGACGCGAGCACGGCGACATTCTTCCGAGTCCGCGCGGTTCCGCGGGTGGCATGCGGCGCATCCAGGATTTCAGCGGGTTCTTCGACCAGACCACCCTGGTGTTGTGCGCGGATGCCTTGATCGACCTGGACATCACGGCGGCGTTGGCGGAGCATCGGCGCAAGCAGGCCATGGCCAGCGTGGTGGCGCTGCAGGTTCCGCGCGACGAAGCGCAGTCCTATGGCATGGTGGTGTCCGATGCACAGGGGCGGATCACCGCGTTCCAGGAGAAACCTCTGCCGGTGGACGCCCAGTCCACCTTGGCCAGCACTGGCATCTACATCTTCGAGCCCGAGGTGCTGGACCTCGTTCCATCCGACGCGGTGTACGACATCGGCTCGCAGCTGTTTCCCGCCCTGGTGGCGGAGCAGCGGCCGTTTTATGTGCAGAGCCAGGCCTTTAACTGGATCGACATCGGCCGGGTGAGCGACTACTGGCGGGTCTTGCAGCGGGTCCTGACCGGGGCCATTCCCAGCATGAAGATGCCGGGGCGCGAGCTCAGGCCCGGTGTATGGGTCGGGCTCAATGTCTGCGTTCCCTGGGACCAGGTGACGATCGTCGGCCCGGTGTACATCGGCTCGGGCACTCGCATCGAGCCTGGTGTCACCATCATCGGGCCGGCCTGGATCGGTCATGGCTGCATCCTCAGGTCCGGCTCTCGCCTGACCCGCAGTGTTCTTTTTGAGCACACCCGGATTGCCGCCAACATGGATTTCTGCGAAATGATCGTGTCGCGCCAGTACTGTGTGGACCGGCATGGCCACACGGTGTACCGTGACGACGACACCACGCCCCTGCGCTGGGGTGACGCACGCGCGTGAGGGCTTCTCGCGATGGCGCGCTGCCGCGCGTGATTCCCACATGCCCCAACAGTTCAAGGGAAACAGGAAAACCCCGCCTTGAGGGGCGGGGTTGACTTCAAGCCGGATACAGAAGGGTTTCAACCTTGCTTCGACTTGCGGCGGCGGATGATGGTGCCCACCATGCCCAGGCCGGCCAGCAGCATGGCGTAGCTTTCGAGTTCGGGAACCGGCGCGGCCACGCCAAAACCCTGCGCGTTGTCGCCCATCCCGTTGAGCAGGCCGAAGTTGCCTGCCGTGTATTCGCGGGCATCGGTCCGGATGATCTGCGTGAAGCTCGTCAGACCCGGGTTGATCGGCGACAGGCTGTTGGGCACGAAGCTGAAGCCGATGACGCCGGCCGTGGTGCGGTCAGCGTAGTCGGACTCTTCCGTTCCGGTGACGAAGATGTCGAAGGCGGCACCGGTCTGGTACACGTTCACGATGCCGACATTCAGCGCGGTGAAATCCGAACCCGTGAAGCGTTCGACGCCGTGCGTGGAGGTGTCATCGTTGGTGAACTGGTAGTAGAAATCCAGACCCGTGCCGGTGTCATAGACGGCCGTGCGTGCGATGCCGCTGTAGCTGGCGTTGCTGATGACGGTGATGGCCGAATCCAGCAGGGTGCCGCCAAAAGAGCCCGCCACCACATCGACGTTGGGCGTGATCACGCCGCTCATCAGCGCCGTGGCCTGGGCGCCACTCGCGGCCGCCGCCACCGCCAGAACCAGCGCCGTCTTTTTCAGATTGAACTTCATTAAAAACTCCTTGGTGTATCGATTGAAGAAGAGCAAGAACTTTCCACATCCATTGCTCTGGTTCATGGTATTTTTTGTTGGCAAGGTGTTCTGTGCGGTGGAAGACGCTTGATCTGTTCGACTTGGTGCTGATCTTGGGGCGCGTCAGGCCGGTATCAATTTCGAGAACAGACGGTCATATTCGTTCTTGACGACCTGATAGCACTCGCAGGAACGTTGCTCCAGTCCCGGACGATCCAGAACGGTGATGTGACCGCGGGCGTATCGGATGAGTCCTGCTCTCTGGAGCTTCAGTGCCGCTTCCGTCACGCCTTCGCGTCGCACCCCGAGCATGTTGGAAATCAACTCCTGGGTCATGACGAGATCGTTGCCCTTGAGACGATCCAGGCTGAGCAGCAGCCAGCGGCACAGTTGCTGATCCAGGGTGTGATGGCGGTTGCAGACGGCGGTCTGGCACATCTGCGTGATGAGCGCCTGGGTGTTGCGCAACAGCATGTGCATCATCGGTCCGGAGCGGGCGAACTCCTCCCTGAGGATGCGGGCGTTCAGGCGATAGCCCAGGCCGGCGCTCTGCACCACGGACCGGCAGAGCGTGGAGTTTCCGCCCATGAACAGCGCCATGCCGACCATGCCTTCATTCCCGACGACGGCGATCTCCGCCGAAGCTCCATCTTCCGTGACATACAGCAGGGAGACGATCGACGTGGTGGGGAAATAGGCGTGACTGGGCGTTCTCCCTGATTCACACAACACCATGCCCAGCGGCATCGCAAACGCCTCAATGTCCTTGCCGATGCGCTCCAGCTCGCCGGCTTGCAAGGCGTCCAGAACCTGGTTCTTGTGAAAGTCTTGAAGATGGATGGGTGTTGTTGTAATTTTGGAGCTCCTGGATGTTGTTGATTCAGGGTTTGATGGCGAGACTCATGCCCGCTGGCCTGCAAGTGAGGTGGCGGATGAGATCAGGTCCGAGGCAAGCGTGATCAGCCATGGAGTGTCTGGAACATCCATGTGAGCACCAGCAGCCACAGCGCGATCAGCGCCAGGGCGACTCCGTAGAAGATGGAAAAGCGGGTACCTCCGACACTAGGCAAGACGGTGGGGCGGGGAATGGCCAGCGCTCGAAATTCACGATGGGCCTGCGGGCGCAGCGCCGGCAACGGCGTGGGGTGCGAGCGCCCCTTTTTCACAGCCGTCCCGTCAAGACCAGAATCAGGATCACCAGGACGATCGTGCCCAGTGCTCCGCTGGGTCCGTAGCCCCAGCTGCGGCTGTGCGACCAGGTTGGCAGCGCGCCTACCAGCATGAGGATCAGGATGATGATCAGCAAAGTTCCAAGACTCATGTGATGCACCTCAGAAGATGTGGGAGTCAAGGCTATCGTTGTTCCTTACACATATCGGTGCGCTAGCGCACATATGCGGATCAACTCATCGGATGAGCGCTCCGATCCGCGTGGGGCTTGGATCTAGGTGTGCAAAAAGAATGGCGGCAAGCCCACCGCTTGCCGCCACGTTTCCCGAGCTGGAAGTGGGGGAGGCTGCTTACTTTTTACGCGGCGCGTCCGTGTGACTGTTCGGCTGCAGTCGCTGGATATGCTCGTTGGCATGGGCCAGGTGTTCCGCGGCTTTTTGCGCGTGGCGGGTGGCGGCTTGATGGTCACCCCCCTCCAGCTGCTTGGCCGTGTCATGGTGGCTCTTGGACGCCAGGTCCAGATGTTGTGCCGCTCTCAGGTGCAGGTCCTTGTTGCCCACGTTCTTGCCTATCTCCGGGGTGGCTTTCTGATCGAGTGTCATGTGCTTGTCCTAAGGTGTTGATGGTCTTTCTAAGATGCGAGTCAGGCAGTCCGACTCGCAGCGAATTCTCAAAGCCTCATGCCTCTGCGTCTGTGCGCGAGGGCACCTCCGGAGCCTGGCCGCGTGGTGCATCGCCCGACTACAGGTCCCGCGCATGCAGGCATGATGGGGTACCGGCGCTGACAGCCGCTACCTGAGTTCCTCAGTTGCGTTCAGCCCTAGCCCATGGTGTCTTCCGTGAATCAGCCTCGCCCTCTGGCTCTGACCGATCTGATGCGTCCGCACCCTCGCGGCATGCCGGTGACGCTCGTGCTGCTGACCTTGAACGGCGTCGTGTTCGCGCTCATGCTGGCCTCGGGGGGAGGCTTGCTGCACGCGGTCAACGAGGTGTCGCTGGCGTGGGGCGCCGGCTTCGGACCGGCCACGCAGGACCACCAGTGGTGGCGCCTGTTCACGGCCATGTTCGTGCATTTCGGGGTGATGCATCTGGCGCTGAACCTGTGGGCGCTCTGGGACATCGGTCGTGTGGTCGAGCGCGCCTATGGTTCCCTGCGCATCGGGGGGATATATGTGGTCAGCGGTCTGGTCGGCAACCTGGCGTCCCTGGTGGTTCAAGGCAATCAGGCGGTCTCAGGTGGCGCCTCGGGGGCCATCTTCGGTTTGTATGGTGCCCTCGTCGTTTTCCTGTGGCGCGAGCGCAGGCTGATCGAGCGGCGCGAATTTCGCTGGGTCATGGGGGCCTCCGCTCTGTTTCCCTTGCTGATGCTGGTGTTTGGCCTATGGATCCCCGAGATCGACAACGCCGCGCATGCCGGTGGCCTGCTCGCCGGTGCCTTGCTGGGCTGCGGGACCGCGCCCCGCTGGGACCCGGGTCGATCGACGCCGGCTTACCCGCCCTGGTGGTCCGGTCTGTTGCTCACCGCCGGTGTGCTGGCGCTGCTGCTGTGTATGCCTGACCCTCCTTACCGTTTTGGCGAAGAGGTGCAGGCGCGAGCGGCCATCCAGAGGTTTCTTCAAGAGGAGCGAAAGATCCACCAGCGCTGGGATGTGCTGATGGACTTCAGGCAAGGAGAGCAGTTGTCTTTCGACCAGATGGCGGAGCAGGTGGATCGGCAGATCACGGCTGCCTACCAGCAGAGTTTCGCGCAGCTGTCCGCGGTCCAACCCGTCTCGGCCGTGCCGTCCCAACAAGCCTTGAGTGAGCTGCAGGCCTATGCCGCCTTGCGCTCGGAGGCAGCCAGCAAGTTGGCCGAGGGCCTGCGAGCGCACGACCAGGAAAAAATCGACCAGGCCATGATGCAGGCGAGAAACGCCGCCGCCCAGGCCCGCAAGTCTCCAGCCCAGGCCTTGCCAGCGCCGGTTTCTCCCTAGGGCAAGGGAACTCAGATTTCCAGGGTGCTCACCAGCGCGTCGGCTTGTGACCAGCGTTGCACGGCGGATTGCAGCGCTTCCTTGCGGCCCGTGGTGTAGTAGCGGGTTTCCGATTTTCCTTCAGTGGCGATGTGCGGCAGCACGCGCCGCGTCTGGCGGGCCACGGGGGCGCCGCTTTCGATCAAGGTCACATCCGCGCCGAGCAAGGCCTGCAGACGGTCGGCCACCAGCGGGTAATGGGTGCAACCCAGCACCACGGTGTCGATCAGGCCGGGCGCGCTGCCGCAAGGCCCGAGCGCCGCGCAGTATTGCGCGGACAGCGTGGTGATGCGGTCTTCGTCCTGCCGCTCGATGGCGCCAGCCAGGCCATCACAGGGTTGCAGGATGAACTCGGTCTGCTGCGCCAGGCCCGCATGCAGCACCCTGAACTTTTCGCTCTGCAACGTACCGCGCGTGGCCAGCACGCCCACGCGGCGGTTGCGGCTGTGCTGCGCCGCGGGCTTGATGGCTGGCTCCAGGCCCACCAGGGGCAGTTGGGGATGATCAACACGCAGCAGGTGGATGGCGATCGCGGTGGCCGTGTTGCAGGCCACCACCAGCGCCTGGATCCCATGGTGCATGATCAGGTAATCGACAGCGGCCATCGTGCGGTCGATGATGTGCTGAGGCTCACGTTCCCCGTAGGGCGCATGGCCGCTGTCGGCGAGATAGACGTAGCGCTGATGCGGCAGCTCGGCCTGCAGCGCCTTGAGCACGCTCAAGCCGCCGATGCCGCTGTCGAAGACGCCGATCGGGGCTGTTTCAGGCGCGGTCATGAAGTCAGGCGGTGGCGATCGACACGCCCTTGAACTCGCCGGAGGCAATGCGCTTGCTCCACTCGGCCGGGCCGGTGATGTGGGCGCTGGTGCCGCCGGCATCGACCGCCACCGTCACCGGCATGTCGACCACGTCGAACTCGTAGATGGCCTCCATGCCGAGGTCCTCGAAGCCAACGACCCTGGCCTGCTTGATCGCCTTGCTGACCAGGTAGGCCGCGCCCCCCACGGCCATCAGGTAGGCGCTCTTGTGCTTCTGGATGGCGGCGATGGCCTCGGGGCCGCGCTCGGCCTTGCCGATCATGGCGATCAGGCCCGTCTTGGCCAGCATCATGTCGGTGAACTTGTCCATGCGCGTGGCCGTGGTGGGCCCGGCGGGGCCGACGGCCTCGTCCTTGACCGGGTCCACGGGGCCGACGTAATAGATGACGCGGTTGGTGAAGTCGACCGGCAGTTTCTCGCCCTTGGCCAGCATGTCCTGGATGCGTTTGTGCGCGGCGTCGCGGCCCGTGAGCATCTTGCCATTGAGCAGCAGGGTCTGGCCCGGCTTCCAGCTGGCGACTTCTTCCTTCGTCAGCTGGTTCAGGTCCACGCGCTTGCTCTTTTGCGTGTCGGGTGTCCACTGCACGTCGGGCCAGAGGTCCAGGCTCGGCGGGTCCAGGTAGACGGGGCCGCTGCCGTCCAGCACGAAGTGCGCGTGGCGCGTGGCCGCGCAGTTCGGGATCATGGCGATCGGCTTGCTGGCCGCGTGCGTGGGGTACATCTTGATCTTGATGTCCAGCACAGTGGTGAGGCCGCCCAGCCCCTGAGCGCCGATGCCCAGCGCGTTGACCTTCTCGTAGAGCTCCAGGCGCAGTTCCTCGACCTGGCTGAGCTTGTCGCCCTTGCTGGCCTTGGCCTGCAGTTCGTACATGTCGAGGTCGTCCATCAGGGACTCTTTCGCCATCAGCGTGGCCTTCTCGGCCGTGCCGCCAATGCCGATGCCCAGCATGCCGGGCGGACACCAGCCCGCGCCCATCGTGGGCACGGTCTTGAGCACCCAATCGACCACGCTGTCGCTGGGGTTGAGCATGTACATCTTGCTCTTGTTCTCACTGCCGCCGCCCTTGGCCGCGAGCGTCACTTCCACCGTGTTGCCGGGCACCAGTTCCGTGAAGATCACGGCCGGTGTGTTGTCCTTGGTGTTCTTGCGCGCGAACTGCGGGTCGGCCACGACGGAGGCGCGCAGCATGTTGTCCGGATTCAGGTAACCGCGGCGCACGCCCTCGTTCACCGCGTCTTCCAGGCTGCCTGTGAAGCCTTCCAGGCGCACGCCCATGCCCACCTTGAGGAAGACGTTGACGATGCCGGTGTCCTGACAGATCGGGCGGTGGCCCGTGGCGCTCATCTTGCTGTTGGTCAGGATCTGGGCGATCGCGTCCTTGGCCGCCGGGCTCTTTTCGCGTTCGTAGGCCCGCGCCAGGTGGGCAATGTAATCCGCCGGATGGTAGTAACTGATGTACTGCAGCCCGGCTGCGATGGATTCGATCAGGTCGTCTTGGCGGATGGTCGTGCTCATGGCGGGTTCCTCTTGAGGGGCTGTGTCGGGCTTTTCTGCTTTGTTGGGTCAGTGCTTCTCACCCGCGCTGCTGTTCATCAAGCGGTCCGTGTAGGCAATGGCCATGGCGGAGAACAGGAAGGCGATGTGGATCACGGTCTGGGCGATCAGCACGCGGTCGCTGTAATTGGCGGCGTTGATGAAAGTCTTGAGCAGGTGGATGGAACTGATGCCGATGATGGCCGTGGCGAGCTTGACCTTGAGCACCGAGGCGTTGACATGGTTGAGCCACTCCGGCTGGTCCGGGTGGCCTTCCAGATTCATGCGGCTGACGAAGGTTTCGAAACCGCCGACGATGACCATGATCAGCAGGTTGGAGATCATCACCACGTCGATCAGCGCGAGCACCACCAGCATGATCACCGTCTCATTGAGACTGGTCACGGCTGCGTCGGCTTTGTAGCCGATGCTGTGGATCAGCGCGTCCAGCGCGGCCTGGTTGCCGAAGGCAGCCATGACCAGGTGCTCAAGTTCAATCAGGAAATGCACCACATACACCCCTTGGGCGATGATCAGACCCAGGTAGAGGGGGAGCTGCAGCCAGCGACTCGCGAAGATCAGGCGGGGCAAGGGGCTCATGCGGGAGGCACGCTGAAGGTCTTGCTGGGGTGCTTCGGGTTTGGACATGATGGCAACGATGAAGCTGTGGTGTTCGGGTTCGAAAAAAGGCCGGTTGATCCGGGAAAACCATGAATTCTAGGCTGCATTTCGCCCTGGTTTGCGGTGGCCAGGGATGCAGTGTTTTCCCCTGCGCTTTTGTCGGGCTAGCGTCAGAACCCTGTAAGCGCATGCCGCACAATAAGACGATCTGCCGCAGGCAGCTTGTTCCACGCCTATAACGATCTTGAGGACACAAAACATGAGCTCATCCAACGCCTCTTCCTCGGCCATCGAATCCGTGCTGGTTGAGAATCGGGTTTTTCCGCCCTCGGCGGCCACCGTGAAGGCCGCACGCGTGTCGGGCATGGCGCAGTACCAGGCCATGTGTGATGCCTTCGAGAAGGATTTCGAGGGCACCTGGGCGCGCCTGGCCCGCGAGAATCTGGTCTGGGGCAAGCCCTTCACCAAGACGCTGAACCAGGGCAACAAACCCTTCTACAAGTGGTTCGAGGATGGCGAGCTCAACGCCAGCGCCAACTGTCTGGACAAGCACATCGGCACGCCGGTGGAGAACAAGACCGCCATCATCTTCGAGGCCGATGACGGCGCGGTCACCAAGGTCAGCTACAAGGAACTGCTGTCCAAGGTCGGCCAGTTCGCCAATGCCCTCAAGGCCCAGGGCATCAAGAAGGGCGACCGCGTGCTCATTTACATGCCCATGACCATCGAGGGCGTGGTGGCCATGCAGGCCTGCGCGCGCATCGGCGCGACCCACAGCGTGGTCTTCGGCGGCTTCTCCGCCAAGAGCCTGCAGGAGCGCATCATCGACGCTGGTGCGGTGGCCGTGATCACCGCCAACTACCAGATGCGCGGCGGCCGTGAACTGCCGCTCAAGGCCATCGTGGACGAAGCCCTGGGCATGGGCGGCTGCGGCAGCATCAAGACGGTGCTGGTCTACCAGCGCACGCAAACCGCCTGCAACATGGTCGCGGGCCGCGACAAGACGTTCGCCGAGGCGCTGGCGGGCCAGAGCACAGAATGCAAGCCGGAACAGGTGGGCGCCGAACACCCGCTGTTCATCCTCTATACCAGCGGCTCCACCGGCAAGCCCAAGGGCGTACAGCACAGCACGGGCGGCTACCTGCTGTGGGCGCGGCTCACGATGGATTGGACCTTCGACCTGCGGCCCAGCGACATCTTCTGGTGCACGGCCGACATCGGCTGGATCACCGGCCACACCTACGTGGCCTATGGCCCGCTGGCGGCTGGCGCGACGCAGATCGTCTTCGAGGGCGTGCCCACCTACCCGAACGCCGGGCGCTTCTGGCAGATGATCGAGAAGCACAAGGCCACCATCTTCTATACCGCGCCCACGGCCATCCGCTCCCTGATCAAGGCCGCCGAGGGTGACGAGAAGGTGCACCCGGCGCGTTCCAACCTCAGCAGCCTGCGCATCCTCGGCTCGGTGGGCGAGCCCATCAATCCCGAGGCCTGGATGTGGTACCACAAGCACGTGGGCGGCGAGCGCTGCCCCATCGTGGACACCTTCTGGCAGACCGAGACCGGCGGCCACGTCATCACGCCTCTGCCGGGCGCCACGCCGCTGGTGCCGGGCTCCTGCACCTTGCCCCTGCCGGGCATTTCCGCCGCCATCGTCGACGAGATGGGCAACGACATCCCGAATGGCACGGGCGGCATCCTGGTCATCAAGAAGCCCTGGCCGTCGATGATCCGCACCATCTGGGGCGACCCGGAGCGTTTCAAGAAGAGCTACTTCCCCGAGGAGCTCAAGGGCTACTACCTCGCGGGTGATGGCGCCGTGCGGTCGGCGGACCGAGGTTACTTCCGCATCACGGGCCGCATCGACGACGTGCTCAACGTCAGCGGCCACCGCCTGGGCACGATGGAGATTGAATCCGCCCTGGTATCCAAGACCGACCTCGTGGCCGAAGCCGCCGTCGTGGGCCGCCCGGACGACCTGACCGGCGAGGCCATCTGCGCCTTCGTGGTGCTCAAGCGCTCGCGTCCCACGGGCGAGGAGGCCAAGCAGATCGCCAACGAGCTGCGCAACTGGGTCGCCAAGGAAATCGGCCCCATCGCCAAGCCCAAGGACATCCGCTTTGGCGACAACCTGCCCAAGACCCGCAGCGGCAAGATCATGCGCCGCCTGCTGCGTTCGCTGGCCAAGGGCGAAGCCATCACCCAGGACATCACGACGTTGGAAAACCCCGCCGTCTTGGATCAGTTGGCGCAGACCAACTGATCCAAGGCAGCCTTTGGCTGCGTGCGCGCAAGCGCACAGGCGGGGTTTCAGCGCAGGCTAACTTGGCGAAAAGCGCCAAGTTAAGCCGCGCAGCGGCGGCCGAAGCCAAAATCCTGCTGCTCTGGAGCAACTGGCTCAGTCTTCGGCCATCGCCACACCGGCTTTCTCTCGCAACACGCTTACGAAAGCCTGCGCGGACGGTGACAGCGACTCGCCCAGGTGCGTGATCAGGCCGTAGTCCGGCATGCGGTCGGGCAGCTCGACCTGGATGCGGGTCAGCAGACCTTTGCGCGCATATTCCTCCGCGAGCGAGGCGGGCTGCAGTGACAGCATCTGGGTCGTTTGCAGCAATTCCAGCGAGAACCAGAAGGAGGGCGTTTCAACCACGCCCGAGGTCGGCGTCAGGCCGATGCTGTTGAAGATGTCGTCGGTGACGCGGCGCAGCGCGGTCGGTGAGGGATAGAGGATCCAGGGCCAGCGCGCCAGCTCGGTCAGATCCTGGATGCGCCTGCTGCGCAAGGGATGGTCCAGGCGGCCAACCACCTGCAAAGGCTCGGCCGACAGGCGTTCGTAGCGGAACTGGGCCTGCTGCTCGCTGCTGGTGAAGCGCCCGATCATCAGGTCGATCTTGCGCTCGGCCAACCACAGCGCCAGCTGGTCGCTGCTTTGTTCCAGCATCTTCAACACCAGCAGGGGCCGCAGGCGCTGGACCTCGGACACCGTGGACATCAGCAGATGCGCCGAGCCCGAAATGGCGCCGATCGTCAAATGCCCGGCCCCTCCTTGTCGCAGCGTGTCGAATTCGCGGGCGAACTTGCGATGCCCTTCCAGCGCGCCGCTGGCGTAGTGCAGGGTGAATAGGCCCAGCTCATTGGGCGCGACGCCGCGCGACAGGCGGTCGAACAGGCGCGCGTTGAGGATGGACTCGATCTCCATCAGCATCTTGGTCGCGGCCGGCTGCGTGATGTGCATCCATTCCGACGCGAGCCGCAGATTGCGGGTCTGCCCCAGGATGTCCAGGAATTGCAGGTGACGGAACCGCAGCCGACCCAAGGCGCTGGTGATGGAGGGCTCGAAACTGCGGGTGAACCCTGAGGACTCGGCTGTATTCATAACGTTATGGAATGACTTTCTACAGAAATTTCAGTGGACCGGGCCTGCTGTCTTCCCTAATCTCGCGCTCGCCCTGGGCCGCTTCGCCGTGTGCGTGTCTCGCGAGGTCGGCGGCGCGCCGGGGAGATATATCCAATCATCAGGAGACAAGCATGAAATTCAGATCCGTCGTGATGGCGGCGTTGGCGCTCGGCCTGGCGGCCGGCTCGGTGTCGGCGCAAGTCAGGGAACATGTATTCAAGATCGGCATCGGCTTGAGCGAGGACCACCCGCAAGGCGTGGCGCTCAAGCACTTCGCCCAGCTGCTGTCCGAACGCAGCGGCGGCAAGATGACCGCCAAGGTGTACGCCAGCGGCGCGCTGGGCAATGACATCACGATGACCTCGGCCTTGCGCGCCGGCATCCAGGAAATGACGGTGCCCGACGCTTCGACGCTGATGTCGCTGGTCAAGCCCTTCGGCGCGCTCAACCTGCCCATGCTGCTCAACAACGAGCAGGAAGCCGACGCGCTGCTGGATGGTCCCTTTGGCCAGAAACTGTTGGCCCAGTTGCCCGAGAAGGGGCTGATCGGTTTTGCCTTCTGGGAAAACGGCTTCCGCCATGTCACCAACTCGCGTCGCGCCATCAACACGGCGGCCGACCTCGAAGGCTTGAAACTGCGCGTGATCCAAAGCCCGCTCTTCCTCGACACCTTCACCGCCCTGGGTGTCAACGCCACGCCCATGCCTTTCCCCGAGGTCTACACGGCCATGGAACAGAAGGCGGTCGACGGCCAGGAGAACCCCACGCCGACCATCCTCGCCAGCAAGTTCTACGAGGTGCAGAAGTACCTGGCCCTGACGCGCCACATGTACAGCGCCTGGGTTCTGCTGATGTCCAAGAAGACCTGGGATGGCCTGTCGCCGCAGGAACAGAAGATCGTGCGTGACAGCGCACTCGACGCGACCCAGTTCGAGCGCAAGACCATCCGGGAATTCAGCGAGAAGGCCTTGGCCCAGCTCAAGAGCAATGGCATGGTCGTCACCGAGCTTTCGCCTGCCGAGCAGGCCAAGCTGCGCGCCAAGCTCGCACCGGTGGTGGCGAAATACGGTCAGGATTTCGGTGAAGCCTTCCAGGAACTGAACGCCGAATTGGCCAAGATCCGCAAGAAATAAAAGACTGCATGGCCAAAACACCCAGCCGTCCGTTCCGCTCGCGGGATTGGTTCGCCGACCCGCAGCGTTCGGACATGACGGCGCTCTATCTGGAGCGCTTCATGAACTACGGGCTGACGCCACAGGAACTGCGTTCCGGTCGACCCATCATCGGCATCGCGCAGACGGGCAGCGACCTGTCGCCGTGCAACCGCATCCATCTGGAGCTGGCGCGCCGCGTGCGCGACGGCATCCGCGACGCCGGTGGCATTCCGATGGAATTCCCCGTGCATCCGATCTTCGAGAACTGCCGACGGCCGACCGCCGCGCTGGACCGCAACCTGGCCTACCTGGGCCTGGTGGAAATCCTTTATGGCTACCCGATCGATGCCGTGGTGCTGACCACGGGCTGCGACAAGACCACGCCGGCCGGCATCATGGCGGCTTCGACGGTGGACATCCCTGCCATCGTGCTGTCGGGCGGGCCCATGCTCGATGGCTGGCACGATGGGCAATTGGTGGGCTCGGGCACCGTGATCTGGCGCAGCCGCCGGCAACTGGCTGCGGGCGAGATCGACGAGGAGGAATTCCTGCAGCGCGCCTGCAGCAGCGCGCCGTCGGCCGGGCACTGCAACACCATGGGCACGGCTTCGACCATGAACGCCGTGGCCGAGGCGCTGGGCCTGTCGCTGACCGGTTGCGCGGCCATACCCGCGCCCTACCGCGAGCGCGGCCAGATGGCCTATGAAACCGGGCGGCGCATCGTCGAGATGGCCTATGAGGATCTGCGGCCCTCGCGCATCCTCACGCGCGAGAGCTTTCTGAACGCGCTCTCGGTGGTCAGTTGCGCGGGCGGGTCCAGCAATGCGCAGGTGCACATCATGGCCATGGCACGCCATGCCCAGGTTCGACTGGAGCCGGATGACTGGACCACCCATGCCTACGATTTGCCGCTGCTGCTGGACATGCAGCCGGCGGGCCGTTTCCTGGGCGAGCGCTTCTTCCGGGCCGGCGGCGTGCCAGCCCTGATGTGGGAGCTGCTGCAGGCCGGGCGCCTGCATGGTGATTGCATGACCGTCACCGGGCGACGCTTGGCCGACAACCTGGCCGGTCGCGAGGCGAGCGACCGCGAGGTGATCCGGCCCTTCGATCAGCCCTTGATGGACAAGGCCGGTTTCCTGGTGCTGCGGGGCAATCTCTTCGATTTCGGCATCATGAAGACCTCGGTCATCTCCGAACGCTTCCGTGCGCGCTACCTGAGCCGGCCCGGCCAGGAAGGCGTGTTCGAGGCGCGTGCCGTGGTGTTCGAAGGCGGCGAGGACTACCACGCGCGCATCAACGACCCGGAACTGGGCATAGACGAAGACTGCATCCTCGTCATGCGCGGCGCGGGGCCGCTGGGCTGGCCGGGTTCGGCCGAAGTCGTCAACATGCAACCGCCCGACGCGCTGATCCAGCGCGGCATCAGCGCGCTGCCCACCCTGGGCGATGGCCGGCAGTCTGGCACTTCGGACAGCCCGTCCATCCTGAATGCTTCGCCCGAGAGCGCGGCGGGAGGGGGGCTGCGATGGCTGCAAAGCGGTGATTTGATCCGCGTTGATCTGAAGCAGGGGCGATGCGATGCGCTGGTGTCGCCCGAGGAAATCGCGCGCCGCCTGCGTGAACTGCCCGCGCCCTCGGTGCCCCCCAGCCATTCACCCTGGGAAGCCCTGTACCGGGAGAAAACCGGCCAGCTCGACCAGGGCGCCACGCTGGATTTCGCGCTGGAGTTCCAGCGCATCGCGCAGCGCACGCCGCGACACAACCATTGAGGACACACATGACTTCGACTTCCAAATTACCCAAACCCGCGTCCATCCTGCCCGAGGACGGCCTGGCCGGCACCCTGGTGGGGCGGGTGTGGGTGCCCGGCGACCACGCCGGGCCTGCCGTCGTGGCGCTCCGGCCTGAGGGCGTGTTTGATCTGAGCCGCGTCTATCCCACCATGAGCACGCTGCTGGACGCGGACCAGCCGGCCCGGGCCGTGCGTGGCACGCCCGGACAGCGCCTGTGCAGCGTGGACGAGCTGCTGGCCAACAGCCTGCCGGGCACGCGCGATGTGCGTCGCCCCTGGCTGCTGGCGCCCTGTGATCTGCAGGCCGTCAAGGCCAGCGGCGTGACCTTCGCGTCCAGCCTGATCGAGCGCGTGATCGAGGAACAGGCGCGCGGTGACGCCAGCCTGGCCAATGAGCTGCGTACCCAGGTGGTCTCGCTGATCGGTGGCGATCTCTCGGAGATCAAGCCCGGCTCGCCCGAGGCCATGGAACTCAAGGCGCTGCTGCAGAAAAAGGGCCTGTGGTCACAGTACCTGGAGGTGGGCATCGGCCCGGACGTGGAGGTCTTCACCAAGACCCAGGCCATGGCCTCGGTGGGTTGCGGCGACGACATCGGCATCCGCTCCGATTCCTCCTGGAACAACCCCGAGCCCGAGGTCGTGCTGGCGGTCAACAGCCGCAACAGCATCGTGGGCGCGACCCTGGGCAATGACGTCAACTTGCGCGACATCGAAGGCCGCAGCGCGCTGCTGCTGGGCAAGTCCAAGGACAACAACGCGTCCTGCGCCATCGGCCCCTTCATCCGCCTGTTCGACGCGGGCTACACGCTGGATGACGTGCGCCAGGAAACCGTGCACCTGCATGTGATCGGCGAGGACAACTTCGAGCTGCGTGGCATCAATCTCATGAGCCGCATCAGCCGCGACCCGGCCGACATCGTCGCGCAGACCGTGGCCATGCATCAATACCCCGATGGTTTCGTGCTCTTCCTCGGCACGCTGTTCGCGCCCATCGAGGACCGTGATCGTCCGGGCGGTGGGTTCACCCACAAGCTGGGCGATCTGGTGACGATCCGCAGCCCCCGGCTCGGCGCCCTGGTCAATCGCGTCACGCATTGCGAGGCCGCGCCACCCTGGCGCTTCGGCCTGCGTGCCCTGATCGGCAACCTGGCCCGGCGCGGTCTGTTGCAAGATGCCACGCTCTAGGGAGGCGCTCATGCTGGACGCCATTCTGGACAGGATTTGCCGCTTCCTGAACCTCACCATCGCCCTGGCCCTGGCCATCATGGTGGTGCTGGTTTTCGGCAACGTGGTGCTGCGCTACGTCTTCAACTCGGGCATCGCCATCAGCGAGGAAATGTCGCGTTGGCTTTTCGTCTGGATCACCTTCCTGGGCGGCATCGCCGCCATCCACGAGAACGCCCACCTCGGTACCGACATGCTGGTGTCACGCCTGTCGATGGGTGGCAAGAAGGTTTGCTACGTGTTGGCGCACCTGATCATGATTTACCTGACTTGGTTGTGCCTCAAGGGCAGTTGGCAGCAGACCCTGCTCAACGCCGATACGACGGCCCCCGTCACCGGTTTGACGATGGCAGTGTTCTATGCCTCGGGCGTGGTGTTCTCGGTCGGCGCCGGTGTCTTGCTTGTCCTGCGCCTGTTCCGGGTTCTGTCCGGCGGCGCCAAGGGGCAGGCACTGGTCATGAGCACGGAGTCCGAGGAATCGATCGCGTCCGTGGGCGTGAAGAAGGCTTGAAGCACCATGACGATTTTCATTTTTCTCGGTAGCCTGATCGGCGCGATGGCCCTGGGCATGCCCATTGCCTTCGCCCTGCTGGCCAGCGGTGTCGCCCTGATGTGGCATCTCGATCTGTTCGAAGCCCAGATCCTGGCGCAGAACTTCATCAATGGCGCCGACAGTTTTCCGCTGCTGGCCGTGCCTTTTTTCATGCTGGCCGGTGAGATCATGAACACGGGCGGCCTGTCGCGACGCATCGTGAATCTGGCCATGGCCCTGGTAGGCCATGTGCGCGGCGGTCTGGGTTACGTGACCATCCTCGCGGGCTGTTTGCTGTCGTCCCTGTCGGGTTCGGCCGTCGCCGATGCGGCGGCGCTCACAGCCTTGCTGCTGCCGATGATGACGGCGGCCGGGCATTCCAAGCAGTCGGCGGGCGGCCTGATTTCGGCCACCGCCGTGATCGGTCCCATCATCCCGCCCAGCATTGCCTTCGTGATCTTCGGGGTGTCCGCCAACCTGTCCATCGGCAAGCTCTTCATCGCCGGCATCTTCCCCGGCATCATGATCGGCCTCGGCCTCGCTATCACCTGGTGGCTGCTTTGCCGCAACGGAACGCTGCAACCGCCGCCGAAAAAAATGCCAGGCGAAGTCTGGAAGGCGGCGCGTGAAGCGGCCTGGGCCTTGATGCTGCCGCTGATCATCATTGTTGGCCTGCGCATGGGTGTGTTCACGCCCACCGAATCGGCTGTGGTCGCTGCCGTCTACGCGCTCTTCGTCGCCACCGTGGTGTACCGCGAGCTCTCGCTCAAGGACCTGGTGCCGGTCTTCGTCAACGCCGCCAAGACCTCGGCGGTGGTGATGTTCCTGGTGGCGGCCGCCATGGTGTCGTCCTGGCTGATCACCGTGGCCAACATTCCCCAGCAACTGGTGGCCCTGCTCGAACCCCTGATGGACAACCAGACGTTGCTGCTGCTGGCCATCATGGTGCTGGTGATGGCCGTGGGCACGGCCATGGACATGACGCCCACCATCCTGATCATGACGCCGGTGCTGATGCCCGTGATCAAGGCCGCCGGCATCGACCCGATCTACTTCGGCGTGCTCTTCATCATCAACAACTCCATCGGCCTGATCACGCCCCCGGTGGGCACGGTGCTGAACGTGGTGGCGGGCGTGGGGCGCATGAAGATGGACCAGATCTTCAGGGGCGTCCTGCCCTTCATGTGGGCCGAGTTCGCCGTGTTGCTGATCATGACACTCTTCCCGCAGACGGTGATCTGGCCCGCGCGCTTTTTGATGGGTGGGTAACTGCTGGAGTCGCTGGGGCCTTGCGGGGCCCCACGATGTCTTTGCGGCATACTTGCCGCCTGCTCATTGCACCACGAGGTATTCGATTCATGTGACATGGATGCCGCCGTCTCCCAGACGGCCTGACTCTTCGGTCCCCGCGCCTGGCGCCGGGGCGTGAATGGTTTCCTTGCACATGAGTCATGACGAATACCCTCTTGACGCTGGAAGGCGTCTCCTGCGTTCTGCCCGACGGGCGCGCACTTTTTTCCAATCTCCATTACAGCTTCGACCTGCGTCACACCGGTCTGGTGGGGCGCAATGGCGTGGGCAAGACGATGCTGGCGCGCATGCTGGCCGGCGAGATCGCGCCTTCCTCGGGGCGCTGCGTGCGCCACCGTCGGGTGCATTACCTGGCGCAGCAGGTCACGCCCGCGGATGGCGCGACGGTCGCCGATCTGGTGGGCCTACGCCCGGCGCTGGATGCCCTGCTGCGCATCGAAGCGGGCAGTGTGGCCCCGGAGGATTTCGAGAGGCTGGCGGATCGCTGGGACATCCGGCAACGCCTGCAGGCCGAGCTGGAGCGCGCGGGCTTGGGCCATCTGCGCGCGGACGCGCCCGCGCGGCAGCTGAGCGGTGGCGAGGTCATGCGGGCGGCATTGGCCGGGGCCATGCTGTCCGATGCCGAACTCCTCCTGTTGGACGAACCCAGCAACCACCTGGATCGGCCCCATCGCCTGGCCTTGATCGAGCAGCTGCGTCGCTGGCCACGGGGCTTGATCGTCATCAGCCATGACCGTGAGTTGCTGGAGGCGATGGACTGCATCGTGGAACTTTCCGCCCAGGGGCTGCGCAGCTACGGCGGGGCCTACAGTTTCTACGCCGAGCGCAAGACCGACGAGCAGGCCACCGCGCTGCAGTTGCTGGACCAGCGTAAGCAGGAGCGCCAACGCGAACAACGCGCCTTGCGTGAGCAGCACGATCAATTGCAACGGCGGCAGGCTCAGGGCCGACAGCGCGGGCGTGAAGCCAACCAGGCGAAGATTCTGCTGGGACGTCAGAAGGAACGCAGCGAGGCCTCCGCTGGCCAGGCGCTGCGGCGGCGGGAGGCGCTGCGCGAGCGGCTGGACGAGGGCGTGCGTGATGCGGCGCGGCAGCTCGCCGACGAAACACGCATCACCCTGCACATGGCGCCGGCGCGGGCCGCGGCTGGGCGCCGCGTGGCCTTGTTGGAGGAGGTCGTGCTGCCCTTGCTGCCTGCGTCCGCCGCCACGCGAACGGTAGACCTCGCCCTGCATGGCCAGCAGCGCGTCGGTGTGATAGGGCCAAATGGCTGCGGCAAGTCCACGCTGCTCAAGGTGCTGTCCGGCGCGCAAGCGCCACTCGCGGGGCGCTGCATTGTGTCGGTGCCGGCCGCGTACCTCGACCAGCATGTGACCGGTCTGTCGCTTCGACTCACCGTCATAGATCAGGCACTGGAAACGGACCCCGCCGCCGGCGAAAGCGCCTGGCGCATGAAGCTGGCCCAACTCGGGCTGGACGCGCACAGGTTGGCACTGCCCAGCGGGCAGTTGAGCGGCGGCGAGCGCCTGAAGGCGGCTCTGGCCCTAGCGCTTTACGCCAACCCGCCCGCGCAACTGCTTTTGCTCGACGAACCAAGTAACCATTTGGACCTGCCCTCGCTGGAAGCCCTGGAAACCCTGCTGCGTGGCTACACCGGCGCGCTGCTCGTGGTGTCGCATGATGAGGCCTTCCTGCGGCGCCTGGAACTGACTGACCGGCTGGAAGCCATGGAGACGGGCTGGCGACTCAGCCCCTTTTGAACGGGAAATGAAAAACGCGCCCTGCACGGGCGCGTTTTCTTGGATGGAAATGAGGAGGCGAGCCAGCCGTTTTTACTTCTGGCTCAACACCCAGGCCGCCAGCTTCTTTGCCTCGGCTTCGCTGACCTGCGGGTTGGCCGGCATGGGGATCTGACCCCAGACGCCAGAACCCCCCTTCATGATCTTGGTGGTCAGCATGGCCAAGGCGTTCTTGTCGTTCGCGTATTTCTTGGCCACGTCCTTGTAGGACGGGCCGACCACCTTCACGGCCACTTGATGGCAGGCCATGCAGTTCTTGGCCTGGGCCAGGGCCTGGTCCGCCAGGGCGGAGGTGCTGAAGGACGCGAGTGCGGCGCTGGTGAACAGGGCGGAAAGGACGGCGCGCGAAGTGGTTTTCATGGAACTCCTCGGGAAGGCGTGTATGGGGTTGAGAGGATAATGGATGCAAGAATTGTAGGGCTCTATTCCGTCAAAAGCGTCGCCCGAATCCAGCAAGGCCTCACACCACAAGATGTGGGCCGAGTTTCTTGATTGACCCCGCCGGGTTTTCCCTTTTCCGCTTCGTTTCGAGACTCCTATGCCTGCCTACCGTTCACTCACTTCCACCGCCGGCCGCAACATGGCCGGAGCCCGTTCGCTCTGGCGCGCCACCGGCATGAAGGATGGCGACTTCAGCAAACCCATCATCGCCGTCGTCAACAGCTTCACGCAGTTCGTGCCCGGCCACGTCCACCTGAAGGACCTGGGCCAACTGGTGGCGCGCGAGATTGAGGCCGCCGGCGGCGTGGCCAAGGAATTCAACACCATCGCGGTCGATGACGGCATCGCCATGGGCCACGATGGCATGCTTTACTCGCTGCCCAGCCGCGACATCATCGCGGACTCGGTGGAGTACATGGTCAATGCGCACTGCGCGGATGCCATGGTCTGCATCTCCAACTGCGACAAGATCACGCCCGGTATGCTGATGGCCGCCATGCGGCTGAACATTCCCGTGGTGTTTGTTTCCGGCGGACCGATGGAAGCGGGCAAGGTGCGCCTGGCCGTGCCGGGCGCCACACCGGGCACGCAGACCATCCAGATCAAGAAGCTGGACCTGATCGACGCCATGGTCATGGCCGCCGATGACAAGGTCAGCGACGCCGATCTGGCTGAGGTCGAGCGCTCCGCTTGCCCGACCTGCGGTTCCTGCTCGGGCATGTTCACGGCCAACTCCATGAACTGCCTGACCGAGGCCCTGGGCCTGTCCCTGCCGGGCAACGGCACCGTGGTGGCCACGCACGCCGACCGCGAACAGCTGTTCAAGCGCGCCGGCCATCTGGTGGTGGAACTCTGCAAGCGTTATTACGAGCAGGACGATGCCACGGTGCTGCCGCGTTCCATGGGCTTCAAGGCCTTCGAGAACGCGATCACGCTGGACATCGCCATGGGCGGTTCCACCAACACCATCCTGCACCTGCTGGCCGTGGCCCAGGAGGCCGAGATCGATTTCACGATGGACGACATCGACCGCCTCTCGCGCACGGTGCCCCAGCTCTGCAAGGTCGCGCCCAACACCAACAAGTACCACATCGAGGACGTGCACCGCGCGGGCGGCATCATGGCCATCCTGGGTGAGCTGGACCGCGCGGGCAAGCTGCACACCGATGTGCCGACCGTGCACAGCAAGACCCTCAAGCATGCGCTCGACGAATGGGACATCGCGCGCAAGCCCTCCGAAGCCGTCAAGACCTTCTACATGGCCGGGCCTGCGGGCATCCCGACCCAGGTGGCCTTCAGTCAGTCCACGCGCTGGCCCAGTCTGGACACAGACCGCGCCGAAGGCTGCATCCGCGCCTACGACCATGCCTTCTCCAAGGAAGGTGGTCTGGCCGTGTTGTTCGGCAACATCGCGCTCAATGGTTGTGTGGTGAAGACGGCGGGCGTGGACGACAGCCTGCTGGTCTTCGAAGGCCCGGCGCATGTGGTCGAGTCGCAGGACGAGGCCGTGGAACACATCCTGGGTGACCAGGTCAAGGCCGGTGATGTGGTCGTGGTGCGCTACGAAGGCCCCAAGGGCGGCCCCGGCATGCAGGAAATGCTCTACCCCACCAGCTACATCAAGTCCAAGGGCCTGGGCAAGGCCTGCGCCCTGCTGACCGATGGTCGTTTCTCCGGCGGTACGTCCGGCCTGTCCATCGGCCACTGCTCGCCCGAGGCGGCGGCGGGTGGCGCGATCGGCCTGGTGAAGAACGGCGACCGCATCCGCATCGACATCCCCAACCGCGGCATCAACGTGCTGGTCAGCGACGAGGAGCTGGCCAAGCGCCGCGCCGAGCAGGACCAGAAAGGCTGGAAGCCCGCCAAGCCCCGTCCGCGCAAGGTCTCGGCCGCGCTCAAGGCCTATGCGCTGCTGGCCATGTCGGCGGACAAGGGCGCGGTACGGGATCTGTCCCTGCTGGGGGATTGATCCGGCAGCGGGACACCAGCGCTACAGCCAGAAGAACCGTTGCAGGAAAGCGGGCGGCCCATACAGGTCGCCCGCTTTTTCATGGGGATGCCAAGTACTTCAACGCAGACTCTTCAGCTTGTTTTCAAGCTTCTCCTTTTGCTTGTCCAGCCTGTCGTTGGCTTTTGATTTGAGCCGATTTTCTTCGGCCTTGATCTTCTGCTCCAGGTCTTGTTCCAGCTTGGCACGGGCCGCGTCCAGCTTGTCGGCGTCGCCGAGCGCGGCGGAAAGGGTGCCACTCTGGTCGAAGCCGTCGAGTTTCTGTTTCAGGGGCGCGAGGGCCTGGTCGACCTCGGCGTCAAAGCGGGTGCGCAGTTCGCGGTTGAACTTCGCGACTTCGGCGTCCACGTAGGCGCGCAGTCGTGCGTTCAGGAGGGGCTCCAGATTGCTGCGCAGGCGGGTGGTGGTTCGCAGTTTCCCGTCCGGGCCCGTGGTCCTGACGTAGGCCAGGTCCACGGTCAGCAGATCGATGCGTGTCAGCACCGCGCTCAGCAGACGTTCCATGTCCTTGCCCATGCTGTCCGGTTTCAGCTTCAGGCCCACGTCACGCCCTTCGATGCGCAGGGCCAGCGAGAGACTTTCAGGGGTGTCGTTCAGCACGGCGCGGATGTCGGCCTTGCCGTCCATGCCCGCGAGGTACTTGTTGTCCACGCCGCTGGTCAAGCGCTGCAGTGGTGACTGCCGCAGGCTCAGCTGGATGTTGGAGTTCAGTCCTTGCTTGGTGCCCGACATGGAACCGCTCAGGGTGGCAAGGTTCGCGTTGTTTTGTGCGTCGCGGAAATCCACGTTGAGCAGCAGGGGCTGGTACGTCAGGTCGGAACTGGCATTGCGCACGGTGCCCGACAACACGGCCGTCTCGTAACGTCCCGACACATCGATCTGACCGATGTACACCGAAGGCAGGGCGCCCGCGCGCACGAAGTCCACCGTGGTGCCACGGGCGCGCTCCTGCTGCACGACCTTGGCCTCGGCGGTCTGCTTTTGCTCGGGGAGGTAACCCTTGAACTTGTCGTAATACCCCAGGTACTTGCGCGCGCTGTCCACCAGCGAAGCGCCGAGCAGGGCCGACAGGATGTTGCTGGCGCTGAACAGGTCACCTTGCGGGTCGATCAGCAGATCCTTCAGCTTGGCCTCGCGCAGCGCGTTGACCTGCGCGTAGCCGGCCTGCAGTTCGTTCATGTCGGTCTGCAGGCCTTGTCGGGCCTGCTTCAAGGCGTCCTGTTTGGCGTGCAACCGCTGCTTCGCGTCCTTCAAGGTGTCCAGATCCTTGCGCAGCTGCGGCAGATCCTCGGGCAGCTTGTACTTGCGCCTCGAGATGGCCTGGATTTCGTCCGACGTCGCCTGCAGATCGCTCAGGTCGGTCAGCCCAGGCAGGCGCTCCTTCCAAAGGTCGGAGCGTGCCTGGACCTTGTCCTCCAGTTCCTTGCCCAGACGCACGGCCGGAATGTCCTCGGGTTGACCGATCTTGCCGGCGATGGCCTGGTAGTCGATGCCCTTGGCGAAGGCCTCGATGGACGCGGCCATGTTGCCGGACGCGCCCGCATCGGTCGACGGGCCGGTGGCCGAGGTGTTCTTCTCGCGGGGCAGGGCGCCGGACGTTGTGCGCTCGGTGTCGAAACGCAGATCCTCGACCGCCATGCGCGTGACCACGAACTTGCCGACGGACCAGGGGCTGGACTGGAGCGTGAAGTCCGTGGCGCCGATCTCGAAGAGGTTCTTCATCGGCGCGTCGGCGTCCGTCCATTGGATGCCGCGCGTCTGGACCGAGGTGTCGAGCAGGCTGAAGTCGAAACTGCCGATCTCGACCCGGGCGCCGTTCATGGCGGTGAAGGTGGCTTCCAGGCCGCGCTTGACGAGGCGGTCGAAGAAGATCAGGTAGCCCGCGACGATCAGCGCGGTGATCAGTGCAAATGGCAGCAGCGCGGAGAAGCGGAAGAAGCGAACTTTTTTCGGCGTGGCTGCCGGGGCGCTGGCGGTCGGCGGCGTCGGGGTGGAAGAGGTCATCGGCTGCCTCCGTACACGAAGCCGTAGGCCTTGGCACCCCAGACGTAAAAGCGTGTCATCGAGAACCACTGGTAGAAGCGGGAACGCAAGATGCGGCCCTGCCAGGAAGCCCGGTACCGTCGCACCACGAAGGCGACCAGCAGGGCGATGGGCACGAGCAGGACCAGGGCGGTCACCAGTGAACCCAGCACCACGGTGTTGTTCAATCGCGTGAACACCACAAAAGGCGCGTTGAAGAACGCGGTCCAGAAGGCGGTGAGTCCGTCCAGGTCGATCAGCAGCAGATGGCCCAGGCGGTCGAAGGCACCGTCGAGCAGGTAGCCCAGCGGGGCCATGAGCACCATGCCCAGCAAACCGGCTGAGAAGCTGACGTTGATGACGCAGAGCAGCAGGAACACCAGCAGGTTGTGCGGGCTGCTGAGGGGTGTCAGCGCGATGATGCTGCCCAGCGCGAAGCCGAAACCGATCTGCATCGGTCGCTCCTCGCTGTGCAGCAGCTTGACGACCTTGTGGGCGAAGTCGAGAACGAACATGAGGCGGAAATCCCTGGCGGCAAACAGGGCCGCATGTTAACTGCCGCCCGCCCAGGCTTGTTTTTCCGGGGCCTCGGTAGCGGAAATCGCGTCGATCCGGTTCGCGGCTGAAATCCGCCGACAATAGCCGCCATGTTGCTCGCACCCCAAATCGATCCCATCGCCGTGCAGATCGGCCCCCTGGCCGTGCATTGGTACGGCCTCATGTACCTCGTGGCCTTTGGCCTCTTCTACGCGCTGGCGCGCCTGCGGCTGCGGCACCCCACCTACGCGGTGGCTGGTGGCAAGACCGGCGCAAAAGCCGGGAACAAGACGGGCGGGGCTTGGGCGCCGCGTGATGTCGAGGACATCCTGTTTTACGGCGTGCTCGGTGTCATCCTGGGCGGCCGGCTGGGTTATTGCCTGTTCTACAAACCGGCGTATTACCTGGCGCATCCGCTGGAAATCTTCGCCGTCTGGGAAGGCGGTATGAGCTTCCACGGCGGCCTGATCGGCGTGCTGCTGGCCATGGTCTGGTTCGCGCGCTCGCGCCAACGCCCCTGGCTGCAGGTGATGGACCTGATCGCCCCCTGCGTGCCCACCGGCCTGGCGGCGGGACGCATGGGCAACTTCATCAACGGCGAGTTGTGGGGGCGCGCGGCCAGCGCTGAACTGCCTTGGGCCATGGTGTTTCAGCAGAGCGGCACTTTGCTGCCACGCCATCCTTCGCAGCTGTACCAGTTCCTGCTCGAAGGCCTGCTGCTGTTCGTGCTGCTCTGGCTCTACGCGCGCGGACCGCGCAAGACCGGGCAGGTGAGTGGGGCCTTCCTGTTCGGCTACGGCGTCTTGCGCTTTGTCGCGGAGTATTTCCGTGAGCCCGACGATTTCCTGGGTCTGCTGGCTCTGGGCATGAGCATGGGCCAGTGGCTTTGCCTGCCCATGATCATCGGTGGCTTGGCCTTGTGGGTCTGGGCTGGGCGTCAGCCAGTTCAGGGGCGTTGAACATCCCGGGATGAGCCAGTCCCGGTGCGGACCGGGCTCAGGGTTCGCACCGATTCATAATTACCCATAATTATCGGAAATTACAGCTCGGTGACTGTCAGCCACTTCCGCTTCGGGTGGGCGACCCTCACCAGCGTCTGACAACACCTTGCTCAACCTGTCCGCTCCGACCGATACCCTCATGCGCGTTGTCCACAACTCCTTGCACGTGCAGGTTGCTGACACCCTGCGCCAGGAGATCTTTGCCGGCACGCTGGCGCCGGGCAGCTTCGTGGACGAGGTGGCGTTGTGCGAGCGGCTGGAGATTTCACGCACGCCGCTGCGCGAGGCGCTGAAGGTCCTGACAGCCGAAGGGCTGGTGCGGCACGAGCCGCGCCGCGGTTGTTTCGTCAACGAAGTCACCGAACGCGACCTCGACGAAATCTTTCCCGTCATCGCCCTGCTGGAAGGCCGTTGCGCGCATGAAGCCGCGCTGCGTGCGAGCGACGCCGACCTGATGGCCCTGGAGGGCCTGCACGACAAGCTGCGCAAAGCCGCGCGCGACAAGCGCATCGTCGACTACTACGACGCCAATTACGCCATCCACGAGGCCATCATCACCCTGGCCGACAACCGCTGGCTGGCCCAGGTCATCGCTGGCCTGCGCAAGATTCTCAAGCTCGCGCGCTTGCAGCAGTTGCACGCCCCGGGCCGACTGGAGCAGAGCCTGAGCGAACACCTGGCCGTGTTCGCCGCGCTCAAGGCGCGCGATGCCGAAGGCGCCGACGCGGCCATGCGCACCCATCTGACGCGCCAGCGCGAGGCGCTGCGCGAGCTCGCCCGTCAACAGAACCGGAAACTGGCATGAACACGACCAGCTGGATCAGCCGTCAGGTGACACGCCTGCTGCCGGTGGCGCGCCAGGAGCGCTTGCCCTCGGGTCAGGCCGGGGCAGTGGCCATGCGCACCGGGGGTGGTCCGGCCCGGGCGGAGACAACGCAGACTGAACGGTCCACGCGCGAGCGCCTTGCGGCCAGCCTGCGTCACAAAACCGAGGCCATGTCGCCGCGCATGCTGCGCCTCACGCTGGAGGAGTTGCGGGCCACCATCGACCCGCAGATCAGCGAGGTCGAGGGTGGGCGCCGGGCCCAGGTGCTGATCCAGCGTTACACGCGGGCGACGGTCGAGCGCAGGCGCGACATGTGGCTGCTGATGAGCGAGATGTTCACGGCCGATCCCGAGAAGGTCAAGTCGGCGCAGGCCAAGTTCGCCGCCGCCGTGGGCACGCCCGACGAGGCCGCCGCCGAGGTTCAGTACCGGCGCGCCACGGTGTCGCCGCGCCGCCGCCTGCTGCAGCGCTTCAGCGTGCTGCCCGAAGGCATCCGGTTTCTGGTGGACCTGCGCGCCGAGATGCAGCCGCATCTGAAGCAGGACAAGCGGCTGGAAGCCCTGGACGTGGAGATGGAGTACATGTTCTCCACCTGGTTCGACGTGGGCTTTCTGGAGCTGCGCCGCATCAGTTGGGATTCCCCGGCTTCACTGGTGGAAAAGCTGATCAAGTACGAGGCCGTGCACGACATCCGCAGCTGGGACGACGTGAAGAACCGGCTCGATTCAGACCGCCGCTGCTACGGCTTCTTCCACCCGCGCCTGCCCGATGAACCGCTGATCTTCGTCGAGGTCGCGCTGATTGACCACATGGCCGAGAGCATCACGCCTCTGCTCGATGAAAAGGCCGCCGCCGCAGACCTGGACAAGGCGACCTGGGCCATCTTCTATTCCATCAGCAACACGCAAAATGGCTTGCGCGGCGTGAGCTTCGGCGACTCGCTGATCAAGCGCGTGGTCGAGACCTTGAGTTCGGAGTTCCCCCGCCTCAAGCATTTTTCAACCCTCTCGCCGATACCAGGATTGCGCAAATGGCTGGGTCAGAACGCCCAACGCCTGCTTGCACTCACGCCCGAGAAGGAGCAGGCGGAGCTGGGTCGCGCCGCCGGTTTCGAGCCACCAACTGCGGCCCATCTGCTGCGGACCCTGGACCATGTGGCGACGCTGGACGCGCGCTCGCCGCTGCGGCGCTGGCTGCTGCAGTGCGCCGCCCAGTACCTGGGGCGCGAGCTTGTCGATGGCAAGCCCGTGGACCCGGTGGCACGTTTCCATCTGGGCAATGGCGCGCGCGTCGAACGACTCAACTGGATGGGGGACCCCTCGGCCAAGGGCTTGCAGCAATCCTACGGCCTCATGGTCAACTATTTGTACGATCTCAAGCGACTCGATCGCAACCGGTCCCAACTGGCCGAGGGCAAGGTTGCCGTGGCCGGGGCCATCGACGAACTGCAGTTCCGTGTGCAGTGATCCACCGCGTGGATCTTCATTTCAACAAAAGGAGACAAGCATGAACAACAACACCCTTCGGGGTTTGAACCGACGCAGCGTGCTGCGTTACGCCGCCGTAGGCCTGGCCGCCAGTCCCTTGCTGGGTCAGGCCCAGTCCAAGAACTGGCCGAGCAAGCCGGTCACCATGGTCGTGCCCTTTCCCGCCGGCGGCGGCACCGATGCCTTCGCGCGGCCCCTGTCGGCGGCCTTCAGCAAGGTCACGAACCAACAGCTCATCATCGACAACCGGGGCGGCGCGGGTGGCACCCTGGGCGCCAGCATCGCGGCCAAGGCCGCGCCGGATGGCTACACCCTGTTCATGGGCGCGGTGCACCACGCCATCGCGCCTTCCATGTACCCCAAGCTGGACTACGACATCGAGAAGGATTTCGTGCCCCTGGTGCTGGTGGCCACCGTGCCCCAGGTGCTGGTGGTCAACCCGCAGAAGGTGCCCGAGAACGACTTCAAGTCCTTCCTGGCGACCGTGCTCAAGAGCCCTGACAAGTTCAACTACGCCTCGGCCGGCAGCGGCACCTCGCACCACCTGGCGGGCGAGCTGTTCAAGCAGCAGACCGGCGCAGCCATCACGCACATTCCTTACCGTGGCGCCGGCCCCGCCTTGCAGGACCTGATCGCGGGCAACGTGGACATGATGTTCGACGGCCTGGGCTCCTCGGCCACCCACATCCAGAGCGGGCGCGTCAAGGCCCTGATGGTGTCGGGCGCCAAGCGCAATGCGGCCTTCCCGGATGTGCCTTGCGCGGCCGAGGTGGGCTTGCCCGACTACACGGTGCAGACCTGGTACGGCATCTGGGGAAGCAAGGGCATGCCTGCGGCGGCGCAGGCGCGCGCGGTGGAGGCCATTCGCGCTGCGGGGGCCACGCCCGAGGCGCAGGCGGTCTGGGCCAAGCAAGGCGCGGAATTCAGCCCGTTCACGCAGCGGCAGTTCGGTCAGTTCGTGAACGCCGAGGTCAAGCGCTGGGCGCAGGTGGTCAAGCTGTCGGGGGCCAAGCTGGAGTAATGGGCGGTCGTGTTTCCCTGACGCGCCAGGGCGCCATCGCCCTGGTCACGCTGGACCATCCCGGCAAGTTCAACGCCATGTCGCGCGCGATGTGGCGTGAACTGCGCGCGGTTTTCACGGGCTTGCAGGCCGAGGCCGTGGAAACCGCACCGCGCTGCGTGATTCTGCGGGGCGAGGGCGGCCATTTCTGCGCAGGAGGCGACATCTCCGAGTACCCGGGATTCCGCTTCGACGAAACCAGCCTGTCGGCCTTCCACGAAGACGAGGTCTGGGGCGGTCTGCGGGCCGTGCTTGACTGCGACTTGCCGGTGGTCGCCCAGATCGAGGGCAACTGCATGGGCGCCGGCGTGGAAATCGCCAGCGCCTGCGACATCCGCGTGGCGGGGGTGTCGGCCCGTTTCGGCGCGCCGATTGCCAAGCTGGGTTTTCCGATGGCGCCGCGCGAGGCGGCCCTGGTGGCCCGCGCTGCGGGCGAGGCCACGGCGCGCGAAATGCTGCTCGAGGCCGCCGTGCTCGACGCCGTAGAGATGAAAGCACGCGGTTTCCTGCAGCGTGTGTTGGCGGACGAATTCCTGGCGGACCACGCCCTGCAGAGCGCCTTGCGCATCGCCAATCTGGCACCCCAGGCCGCGCGCTTGAACAAGCAGACCTTGCGTGCGCTAGGTCAGGGGCAAGCTGCCGCCACCCTGGTGGCGGGTGCCTATGCTTATGCCGCCAGCGCGGAGCACCGCGAGGGCATCGCCGCCTTCACCGAGAAACGTAAGCCGGATTTCTGATTCCCGACCCACCGACCCCTTCCGACCATGAGCCTCGACACCAACCTCTACAGCGCGCTGCGCGCCGCCTTTCCCGCCGACCTGGATCTCCCCGCCATCGAGACCGATGGCGGCCTGGTCTATTCCTGGCGTGACCTGGACCGCGCCAGCGCCATGCTGGCCAATCTGCTGGCCTCGCTGACATTGCCGCCTGGCTCGCGCATCGCCGTGCAGGTGGAGAAATCCGTCGAAGCCCTGGCGCTGTACCTCGCCACCCTGCGCGCGGGCCATGTCTACCTGCCGCTCAACACCGCCTACCAGAGCGGCGAGATGGCCTACTTCATCGGCAACGCCGAACCTGCCGTGGTGGTTTGCACGCCGGGCAATTTCGGCTGGGTCAGCAAGCTGGCCTTCCAGGCCGGCGTGTCCCATGTCTACACCCTGGGCGAGGACCGCACGGGTTCCCTGCTGGAACGCGCCGTGCACCACAGCGACCAGCATCGGCCGGTGGCGCGTACCCAGGACGACTTGGCCGCCATCCTCTACACCAGCGGCACCACCGGCCGCAGCAAGGGCGCCATGCTCACGCACGGCAACCTGCTGTCCAACGCCCGCGTGCTGAAGGACTACTGGGGCTGGCGGACTCCCGCAGGGCCGCAAGGCCAGGGCGACGTGCTCGTCCACGCCTTGCCCATCTTCCATGTGCATGGCCTGTTCGTCGCCGTGCATGGCGCGCTGTTCAGCGGCAGCAAGATGCTGTGGTACAGCCGCTTCGACCCGAAGAAGATCATCGCCCGTCTGCCCGAGGCCACGGTGTTCATGGGCGTGCCCACGCTGTACGTGCGCATGCTGGCAGAACCCACCTTGACTCGGGAGGCGGTGCGCAACATGCGCCTCTTCGTCAGCGGTTCCGCGCCCCTGTTGATCGAGACCTTCAAGGACTGGCAGGAGCGCACGGGCCACACCATCCTGGAGCGCTACGGCATGAGCGAGACCGTGATGCTGACTTCCAACCCCTACTCCCCCGACGCGCGCTATCAAAATCAGAGCGAACGGCGCGGCGGCACCGTGGGCTTTCCCCTGCCGGGCGTCGAGCTGCGCGTGTGCGGCGACGACGGCGTGGCGCTGCCCGCCGGGGAGATCGGTGGCATCCAGGTGCGTGGCCCGGGTGTGTTCAAGGGCTACTGGCGCATGCCCGAGAAGACGGCGGAAGAGTTCACGCGGGATGCCCAGGGCAAGTCGTGGTTCAAGACCGGCGACGTGGGCAAGGTGGATGAGCGGGGCTACGTCACCATCGTCGGCCGTGCCAAGGACCTGATCATCAGCGGCGGCTACAACGTCTACCCGGCCGAGGTCGAGAGTTATCTGAACGACCTGCCCGGCGTGATGGAAAGCGCTGTGGTTGGCGTGCCGCATCCGGATTTCGGGGAGGTCGGCGTTGCCGTGGTGACGGCAAAGCCAGGTGCGACGCTGTCTGCCGAGGACCTGATCGTCACCCTCAAGACCAAACTGGCCGGCTACAAGATACCCAAGCGTTGTTTCGTCGTGCCCGAGTTGCCGCGCAACGCCATGGGCAAGGTGCAGAAGAACGTGCTGCGGGAGCAGCACAAAGGCCTGTTCATCGCCTAGTCCTGGCGCGAAGCGAGCGCCGTCTTGCACTGCGCTTGATGAACTGATCGCGCGCACGCACTGTTCCAAAGTGCGTGGCCTCTTTCAAGATCCCATAGCCTCGCTTTCCGCCCCGCCGGCAGGCCTGCCGTGGACATGAGCTCCGATGCGGCCAAACCCATCCGCTCGCCGTCGATTTTTTCGAGGCGTCAGGCCTGGGTGCATCGCGGGCCATGGAGGCGCGGCAGCGCGGCAACGCGCTCGCATGCAGTCCACCTTATTTGCAGCCACATGCCGCGGAACGTGCGTTTTCCCACATACAGATGCGTGCCGTGGCACTAAGGTCCGGTTTCGTCGTCGTGCGGACCACCGTTCTCATGTCGCTTTCTGCAATTCAAGGATCGGACTTTCCATGGCCACTTCCACAGCGCTTCCGGGCGAAAAATATCCCTACGTCCGCGACAAAAGCGGCGACGACCCGGTTGATCGCCTGCAGGCCTGCAGCGCCATTTCCTGGGGCGCCATCGTGGCCGGGGGGGCTGCGGCAGCGGCGTTGTCGCTCATTCTTCTGATCCTCGGCGTGGGCCTGGGTCTGTCCTCCGTTTCGCCCTGGTCCGGAGCGGGCATTCAAGCCGACACTTTTGGTGTGTCGACCATTGTCTGGCTGACCTTGACGCAGTTGCTGGCATCTGCACTCGGCGGCTACCTGGCTGGTCGCCTGCGTGTCCGCTGGACCGGCGTGCACCGGGACGAGGTCTATTTCCGTGACACCGCGCACGGATTCCTGTCCTGGGCCGTGGCATCGCTGGCGACCGCCGCATTGCTCACGTCCACCATTGCTTCGATTCTGGGCAGTGGTGCGCAAACGGCCGCGTCCGCCGTCGGTGGTGCCAGCGCCATGGCGGTGGAGGCGACCGTGGGCGCACGGGGTCCAGCCGATGCGGGTGAGGCCTCGCTGCGCTATTTCATCGACACCCTGTTCCGGCGTGATCTGGCCGCATCCACGGCAAGCACCGCCGAATCACCCGCACCGGACGCTGGTGCGCGTGCCAGCAATTCCGAACTGGGGGAGGCGGCGCGCATCTTCATGAACGCGAGCCGCACACAGCCCCTGCCACCGGAAGATCTGCGCTACCTGGCCCAGATGGTCGCCCAACGCACGGGGCTGTCGCAAGCGGAAGCGGAAAAACGCGTGAGCACCAGCTACGCCCAGGCCCAGTCACGCCTGAACGAGGTCGAGATTGCAGCCCGAGAGGCGACGGACCAGGCGCGCAAGGTGTCCGCCTATGCCGCGTTGTGGTTGTTCGGGACCTTGCTGATCGGTGCATTTGCCGCCAGCTGGGCCGCGACCCTGGGCGGCTGGCAGCGCGACAACTGACGCCCCCGGAACACTTCTTCAACCAGGAGATCCCATGCGCTCGCTGCTCTTGTTCTTCCTCGGGATTCCGATCCCCATCATCATTTTGATTGCCCTGTTCGTGCGCTGAACCTGCGCTGAACCGATCGTCTGACAGAGCGGGTCCCTGTACCCACAGGCCCGCTCTTCCACCCCAACACCGATTCATTGTTCCAAGGATCTCCCATGATTGCTTCCAAGAAAACGACCGCACCCTCACGCACGCCAGCCCAGGCCGGGACCGGCTCTCAGGACGCCATCGCCCTGCTGAGGGCGGACCACGCGGAGGTCAGCGCCTTGTTCGCGGACTATGAAAAGCCGCACACCAATTTGCAGAAGAAGGCCCTGGTGTCCCGCATCTGCGCTGCCCTCAACGTGCACACGCAGATCGAAGAGGAACTCTTCTACCCCGCCATCAAGAATGCCTTGAAGGACAAGCTGCTCGTGCCGGAGGCCGTGGTCGAGCACACCGGGATCAAGCGCCTGATCGGCGAAATAGAAGGCGCGGAACCCGATGGCGAGATGTTCGATGCCAAGGTCAAGGTGCTGTCGGAGTACGTGAAGCACCATGTCAAGGAAGAGCAGGGCGACATGTTTCCAAAGGTGCGCGGCATGGACATCGACATGCAGAAGCTGGGAGCCCAGATGCACACGCGCAAGGCTCAACTGCTGGCTGCGGCGGGCTGAGCCAGGGCACTGCCATGACCAACACCACCAAGTCCTCTGCATCTCCTTCCCGCAAGCCGGAGGCCACGGCGGACCCCGCAGCGCACACCGTCCTCGTGACCAACCAGGGGGTGCCGATCGGCGACAACCAGAACTCGCTCAAGGCGGGGCTGCGCGGGCCGGTCCTGCTGGAAGACTTCATCCTGCGCGAAAAAATCACGCACTTTGACCATGAGCGCATTCCTGAGCGCATCGTCCATGCGCGGGGCTCCGCCGCCCACGGCTATTTCGAGGCGTACAAGGCCTTGCCCGATCTCACGCGAGCCGCCCCGTTCCGGGAGGCCGGAAAGATCACGCCGGTGTTCGCGCGCTTTTCCACCGTGGCCGGGGAGCGAGGCTCCGCGGACACGGCCCGCGATGTGCGGGGCTTCGCGGTCAAGTTCTACACCGACGAAGGCAACTGGGACCTGGTGGGCAACAACATCCCGGTGTTCTTCATCCAGGACGCCATGAAGTTCCCTGACCTGATTCATGCCGTCAAGCCCGAGCCCCACCATGGCATGCCCCAGGCGGCGTCGGCGCACGATACCTTCTGGGACTTTGCCTCCCTGAGCCCGGAGACCACGCACACCCTGATGTGGGTCATGTCCGACCGCGGCATTCCGCGCAGCCTGCGCATGATGCAGGGCTTTGGCGTGCACACCTTCAGGCTGGTGAACGCGCTGGGGAAGTCGCATTTCGTCAAGTTCCACTGGAAGCCTCTGCTGGGTACCCATGCCCTGGTGTGGGACGAGGCGGTCGTCCTCGCTGGCGCCGACTCGGACTTCCATCGCCGCGACCTGTGGGAAGCGATCGAGGCCGGAGAATTTCCGGAATGGGAGCTGGGCCTGCAGGTGTTCACCGAGGCCCAGGCGGAAGCTTTCAGCTTTGATGTGCTCGACGCGACCAAATTGATCCCCGAAGAGTTGGTGCCGGTCACGCCGGTGGGGCGCATGGTGCTCAATCGCAACCCCGACAACTTTTTCGCGGAGACGGAGCAAGTGGCGTTCTGCGCCGCGCACGTCATTCCCGGCATCGATTTCAGCAACGATCCGCTGCTCGCGGGGCGCATTCACTCCTACATCGACACGCAGATCTCGCGCCTGGGTGGTGTGAACTTCCATGAGCTGCCCATCAACGCGCCCAAGGTGCCCATCCACAACAACCAGCGCGACGGCCTGCACCGCATGGCGGTACCCACGGGCCGGGTTGCTTACGAGCCCAACTCGCTGGGTGGAGGCTGTCCGTTCCAGGCGGGTGCCGCCGGCTTTGCATCGTTTCCGCAAGCCGTGCAGGACGACAAGGTGCGCGGCAAGCCCGAGAAGTTCTCCGATCACTACAGTCAGGCCACCTTGTTCTGGGACAGCCAGACACCACTGGAGCAGGCCCACATCGCCGCCGGCTTCCGTTTCGAACTGAGCAAGCTCACGGTTCCGGCCATCCAGGAGCGCATGGTGGCGTCGCTGGTGAACGTGTCACGCGATCTGGCTGGCACGGTGGCCCAGGGGCTGGGCATGAAACTGCCTGCCGCGCTGGCGCGCGCGCTCCCTCGCGCGCCCAAGCCGGAGGTGGCCCATTCCCCGGCGCTGTCGCTCACGGCATTGCCGGGGGACGGCGGCATACGCACGCGCAAGGTGGCGATCCTGGTGGCCGATGGTGTGCTCGGTACTTCTGTCGCCACGGTGGTGCAGGCCCTGAAAGCCGCCGATGCCGTGCCCTGCATCATCGCCAAGCGCTTGGGCGAGGTCGCCACATCCGACGACACCGCATTGCAGGCCACGGGGACCTACGAAAACAGCTCGCCCGCGTTGTTCGATGCCCTGGTCCTGGCCGATGGTGAAACCGGGGTGGCGGCAATGAGCCAGACTCAGGCGGTTCAGGACTTCATCCACTCCCACCACAACCATGGAAAGACATTGCTGGTGCTGGGGCTGGCCGAAGTCCTGCTGGAACAGGCGGGCATCCGCATGTTTCTGCCGGGTGGTGCTCCCGATCCGGGCGTGATCCTGTCCGCCCCTCACAGCGTGGCGCAGGAGACGGCGAACTTCATCCACGCGATGGGGAAACACCGGCACACCGAACGCCTGCTGGCGCTGCTCTAGCCCTGGCCACCATCAGCTCGGTCTTGCCCTGTCATTCACTGCGGGGCAAGACCGTATCTGCGCGAGCAGGAAGGCGGGAATGTTCTGGGGGCCGCCGCGGCCCCCCATCGCGCTCAGCGCAAGACCAGTACCGGCACCGCCGAGTGCGTCAGCACCTGCTGCGTCTCGCTGCCCAGCAGCAGGCGCTTGAGGCCCTTGCGGCCGTGCGAGGCCATCACGATCAGGCTGACCTTGTGCTTCTTCGCGGAGGCGATGATGGCTTCGCTGACCAGTTCGGCCTTGACGACTTGGCCCTTGGCCGTCACCCCCTTGGCGCTGGCGGATTTCACCACCGCGTCCACCACGCCCTGCGCCTGCGCCGCCCATTGCTTCTCGATCTTGGCAATGTCGGTGGCCGGCAGCATCAACCCACCTTCGTAATACGACTGGGGATAACGCGGCACGACCTTGAGCGCGACCAGTTCCGCGCCGCTGAGCTTGGCCAGGCCGATCGCGTGCGTCACGGCTTTTTTCGACAGGGTGCTGCCGTCGGTGGCAACGAGGATGCGCTGGTACATGAGAGCTCCTTTCGAGGGTGTGTCGGACAACGACCCGGCCATTGTGGGTCGTATTGGCCGGTTTGGGGGCATCGTCGGCCATTTTCCAGCTCGTCGATTTGATCTGCCGCAAACTTTTTTCAGAAGCGGTGCTGCCAGTAGCGCGGATCGGCCACCCGTTCGCAACGCAGCTGTCTGGGTTGGTCGGAGCGCCAGTGGGCCGCGCCGCAGCGTGGGCTGTCGTAAACGGTGATGCCGCGCGCGCCATAACGCGTCAGCACCTCCGGCGCCGGATGGCCGTAGCGGTTGCGGTAGCCCGCCTGGACCAGGGCGATGCGCGGGGCCACGGCGTCGAGGAAGACCTCGGAACTGGAAGTCTTGCTGCCATGGTGCGGCACGAGCAGCAGGTCCGCCGCCAGCCAGTCCGGCTCTTGAGCCGCTTGGGCCGCGAGCCGCAGCTCCTGCATGCGTTCGATGTCACCGACCAGCAAGGCCGTCTGCGGTCTCGCGCCTGATCCGGTCGTGGCGGCGCGCACGCGCAGCACGCAGGACAGGGTGTTGGCGCGGGGCGTGCGTCCGGCGATCAAGCCATAGTCCACTGCGCGCGGATGCAGGATGTCGAAACGCACGCCATCCCATTCCCAGGATTGACCCGCCTCGCAGCGCAGCGCCTGGCGTCCGGCGCGCAGCTCGTGCCCGGGGTCGAGGGAACTGAGCAGCACCGCCCGTGGATGCGCCGCCATCACGGCGGGCGCGCCGCCAGCGTGGTCCGCGTCGCGGTGGCTCAGCAGCAGCGCGTCCAGGTGCACGCCCAGGCCGCGCAGCAAGGGCACGAGCACGCGCTCGCCTGCGTCGCTTTCGCTGGTGTAGCGCGGCCCCGCGTCATAGAGCAGGGCGTGGCGCGCGGTGCGCACCAGCACGGCCTGGCCTTGGCCCACGTCTGCGGCCAGCAGCTCGAACTGGCCGGGCGCGGGCGTGGGCGGCTGCCACAGCAGCACCGGCAGCAACAGCGGCACCCCCGCGAGGCGCAGGCTCCAGGGCAAGCGCAGCACCAGCAAGAGGCCGCCCGCCGCCGCAGCCAGCGCGCCCCAGATCGGCGCCCGGGGTGCGCTGTAGGTCGCCAGCGGCCATAGCGCCAAGCTGGCCAGCCAGCTGTTGAGCCCTTGCACCGCCCAGGCTGCGGCGTCCCACAGCAGCGCAGTGTGGACGGCCAGTGCTTCGGCCGCCACGCCCAGACTGCCCAGCAGCGCCAGCGGCGTCACGACCAGCGTCACCCAGGGAATGGCGACCAGGTTGGCCAGCAGGCTCACCAGCGACATCTGGCCGAAGAACAGCAGGGTCAGTGGCGCCAGCGCCAGCGTGACCACGCCTTGCTCGCGCACCAGGCGCCACAAGGATCGCAAGACGCGTGCGCCCAGCGCCATCAACTTGTGGCCGCCCGATGCGCCAGCGTCCCGCGTGGACCGTGCAAGCGCGTCGTCCGGGCGACCGTTGGCGAACAACACGCCCACGGCCACGAAGCTCAGCCAGAAGCCCGCTTGCAGCCAGGCCCAGGGGCTGACGGCCAGCACGATGGCCGCCGCCGCCAGCCAGAGCTGAGGCCAGGGCCAGCGCCTGCCGCTCAGGCGCAGCAGCGTGACCACGGCCAGCATCAGCACGGTGCGCTGCGCCGGCACGCCCCAGCCGCTGAAGAGCGCGTAGGCGGTCGCCAGCAGCAGGCCCCCCAGCAGACCGGCTTGCGAGGCGGGCCAGCGCAGGCACAACTGCGTGCCCAGCAGGGGCGTATGACGCCACAGCGCACCCACCACGCCGGCGGCCAGCCAGGCGAACAGGGTGATGTGCAGGCCGGAAATGCTCATCAGGTGCGCCACGCCGGTCGCGCGGAACACGTCCCAGTCGGCACGGGTGATGGCCTGCTGGTCGCCGGTGACCAGCGCAGCCACGACGCCGTAGGCATTGCGTCGGTTCATGGCCTCGGCGCGGTCCTGCGTTGGTTCCGATGCGAAGTCCGTGGCCGGGAGCAGGGCAGTCATTTCGCTGGGCCGTGTCGCCGGGGGCTCGAACTCGGCCGGGGTTCGGGCGGCGGCGGTGGCCGGGCGACTCAGCGGCAGCACCGGTGTGTAGGCCGGCGCGCGCCGCACGATGGCGTCACGCACCTGCTGGCGCGCCTGTTCGATGCCCTGGGGACTGCTCCACCAGGCCGGGCTGGGGGTCAGCAGGGCCGGTACCGGGTCGCGGCGCGTCGTGCGCACGTAGCCGCTGGCTTGCAGGCCTTGTTCCCACATCCACAGCTCGTAGTCGAAACCGTGCGGATTGCGCGCGCCGTGCACCGCGCGCAGTCGCGTGTTGAAGCGCCAACGTTCGCCCGCCTGCAGATCGGGGGCCTGGATGAAGGGTTCCAGCAGGGCGCCGTTGTCGTCGCGCCAGGCGCCGTACCAGCTCAGCATCAGCCGCTCGGGCACGCGCAGGGTTGGAGGCAGGGGGACGGCGCGGCCTGCTTCAAACAGCTGGGCCGATTCGACCTCGAACAGAAAGCGCGTGCCGTTGTCCGTGCGTTGCGGCATTGCGGCGATGCGGCCCGTGAGCGTCAGGTCGCGGCCTTCCAGCGCCGGGCTCAACGCCTGCTCCTGCAAGCGCAGGGCACGCAGCCCAGTGCTGGCGTAGGCCAGCAAGGCGGCGGCGAGCAGGGCCAGCAGGGGCGCGGCGAAGGGCGGGACGGTCCCGGCCCGGGGCGGGGCTGGCGTGGCGACGGCGGGGAGCGTTCTCAGGCTGCGCAGGCTGGCCGTCAGTAAGGCCAGGCCAGAGACCGCCAGCAGGACGTAGCTGACCCAGGGCCACAGCGTGCCTTGCTGCAGTTGCGCGGCGATGCCCGCCAGCCAGCCCAGCAGCGAGGGCGTGAGCAGGCGGGCCGGGTGGGCTGCAGCGGTGCGTGGGGTGTTCGTGGGCGTGGCTGCGGACATGGACATGGGCCGATGCTAAGGCAGGCCGGCCCCGGGTCCGCGCAGTCGTACTTCTTGATGCACCTTGACATCTGCCCCGCATGGTGTCGCTGTACCATCTTGGGATGAAAGAGCTAGGAACGGGTGGCGAGCCCGGCGAGGGTGCCGGCAAAGTGGCCGGCGCGTCGGGCTCGCCGCTGGACCTGCTGCGCGGCGAGAACATGCGCCTGCGCGAGCAACTCGACAGCGCGCAGGAGCAGCTGTCCGGCCTGCGCACGCAGTTCGACCGCCTGCTGAGTGAAGCCCGCCTCAACCAGGCCAAGTTGCGCCGTTTTGACCAGATCGAGCGCCAGTTGATCGCCGCGCCGTCCTTGACCGCGCTGGTGCAGGCCCTGCTGGTGGATTTTGGCGCGCTGTTCGAACTCGACGCCGTTACCCTGGCCCTGGTGGACCCCGAATACGAAGCAGCACGCGTGCTCAGCGAAGGGTGGAGCGAGGCCACGCAGGCCGCGCTCGACGAGGACGAGGCCGGCGCCGACGCGGACCCAACTACCGACACGCGCTCCACCGCCCCGGCGCAGGGCTCGGAGCCTGCCACGCATACCACCACCCGCACCGACTGGTTCGCCCGCCTGCTGCTCCTGGGCAGTGGACAACTGCTCAAGCAAATCTACGCGCGGGGCTGGCGCCCCCTGCTGGGTTCCCCCGAGCCCGCCCAGGCCGCCTTGTTCCAGGGGGTGGCGGTGCGGGGCTTGGGCAGCACGGCCTTGCTGCCCTTGCTGCACCGCGGCGAATGCATCGGCAGCCTGAACCTGGGCAGCCGTGACGCGGCCCGTTTCTCGGCGGGCAACAGCACCGACTTCCTGGAGCGCCTGGCCGCCCTGGCGGCCATTTGCCTGGACAACGCCCTGGTGGCCGAACGCCTGAAGCTGGTGGGCCTGACGGACGCGCTGACCGGCGTGCACAACCGGCGCTACTTCGAATCGCGTTGCCTGGAGGAAGTCAAGGCCGCCCAACGCAGCGGTCAGCCCCTGGTCTGCCTGCTGCTCGACGTGGACCACTTCAAGCGCATCAACGACAACCACGGGCACCCGGCGGGCGACGCCGTGCTGCGCCAGGTCGGGCAGATCATCCGTGGCCAGTTGCGCGGCAACGATGTGGTCGCGCGTTACGGCGGCGAAGAGTTCGTGCTGCTGCTGCCCGACACCCCGCTCGACGGCGGGGTGGAGACGGCGGACCGCATCCGCCTGGCGATCGCCGCCGCCCCCATGCAGGTTCAAACGGACGACGCCCAGCCCCTGCACATCACGGTCTCGCTGGGCGTGGCCCAGTTGCAGACCGAGGCGCGCGACCTAAGCTCGCAGGGGGCCGCGCCCGCTCGCTCCAGCGCCGTGGACAGCATGAAGCTGCTCGTGCGCGACGCCGACCAGGCCTTGTACGCCGCCAAGCAGGCCGGTCGTAACCGCGTGCAGGCGGCGCGGTGATGCCGTGACGCTGCATCTCTCGCTGGCCGCTGCCCGCGCGCTCCACCTGGCCGCCCAGGGCCTGCTGACGCCGCCCCGCAAGAAGGCGGTGAAGGCGGATGTGCTGGCCGCCATCGAGCGCATGGCCTTGCTGCAGATCGACACCATCCAGGTGGTGGCGCGCAGTCCCTACCTGGTGCTGTTCAGCCGCCTGGGGCCCTACGATCCGGCTTGGCTGGAGCAGACCCTGGCCGAGGGCGCCATTTACGAGTACTGGGCGCACGAAGCCTGCTTCGTGCCGACCCGCGACTACGGCCTGCTGCGCCACCGCATGCTCGATCCTTCCGGCATGGGCTGGAAGTTCTCCGTGCGCTGGATGGAGACGCACCACAAGGACATCGAAGCCCTGCTGGCGCACATTCGCGCGCAGGGGCCGGTGCGCTCGGCCGACTTCGAACGCAAGGGCGCGGCCAAGGGCACGGGCTGGTGGGATTGGAAGCCCGAGAAACGGCACCTGGAAGTGTTGTTCACGACCGGCCGCCTGATGGTGGCCGAGCGCCGCAACTTCCAGCGCGTGTACGACCTGGCTGAGCGCGTGCTGCCCGATTGGGACGATCGCCGTGACCTGCCCACGCCCGAGGCGGCGCAAGCGGCCATGGTGCGACGCTCCTGCCAGGCCTTGGGCCTGGTCAAGGCGGGCTGGGTGGCTGACTATTACCGGCTCAAGCGGGGTAAGTACGACGCGGCCTTGCACGCCCTGGCCGACGAGGGGGAATTGACGCCGGTGCGCATCGAAGGCTGGAAGCACGATGCCTTTGTGCACGCCGATCTGGTGCCCCTGCTGGCGCAGGCCGAGGCCGGTGACTTGGTCTCGACCGTGTCCACCTTGCTGTCACCCTTCGATCCCGTGGTGTGGGACCGCAAACGGGCAGTGGAGCTGTTCGACTTTGATTACCGCCTGGAGTGCTACACCCCGGCCGAGAAACGCAAGTACGGCTACTTCGTGCTGCCCATCCTGAGCCGAGGCAAGCTGGTGGGGCGTCTGGACGCCAAGGCGCATCGCAAGCAAGGCGTGTTCGAGGTCAAGGCCTTGTACCTGGAGCCAGGCATGCGGACCAGCCAGCGGCTGATCGGCGACATCGGTGTGGCGCTGCGGCGCTGCGCCCAGTGGCACGGCACGCCGACGATCACCGTGGGTGATGCACCGGTGGGCATCGCGGCGGCCTTGAGCGGGGCGGCGTGAGCAGGGTAAGCGCTGATCGCCAACCGCGTTAGCGCCTTTCGGTCGCCTCTGCGTGACAACTCAGCCAGCGCTCGGCAAGCGTCTAGTCAGTGGCGGCGATCACCACGGCTGACTCGTCCAGGCCGATGGTCGCCGTTTGGCCCGCCCGCAGGCCGTGGCCGGCCGCCGCGAAGCCCACGATGTGCGGGCCGGAAGCCCCAGACTTGGCGGACAGGCGCAGGCTGACTTCACCCCCCGCTGCAGCCCGCGAGGCGCGTGTCACCACGCCGGCCCACACATTGGTGGCGTCCAACGCGTCGGCTCGTGCGCGCGCGGGCTGGCCCGTCACACGCACCGCCGTGGCCTTGCACAGCGCCAGCACCGGCAGCCCCGGGCGCAGGCCCAGCAACTGGGCGCTTTCACGGGTGATGCGCGCGTGCAGGGCCAGCGGCGCCTCGCCCTCGCGCGCCAGCAGCAGTTGCACCCGCACCTGGCCTTGCACGGGGCGCAGGGTGCCGACCGTGCAGGCGAACTGGTTGCGCATGCTGGTGCGCAACGCGGAAGCCGCGCGGCTGGACGCCGCACCCGTGGCGGCGCCGTCACCCGCCTTGCTGTCCAGACTCGCCAGGGCCTGCTGGCGCGCGCGCGCCAGCGCATCGGCGGCCTGCAGCACGCGCTGGCCCGCGGCGGTCAGCGCAGCGCCGCCGCCGCCGCTGCCCCCCACGACTTTCTCGACCAGGGGCAGACCCGCGAGGTTGCCCAGCGTTTCCAGCGCCTGCCAGGCGGCCTTGTAGCTCACGCCCGCGCCGCGTGCGGCCTCCGAAATCGATCCGACCTGGCCGATGCGGCGCAGGATGTCGATGCGCTTGTCGCTGGCCTCGAAGCCCAGCACCTCGGCCAGCGGCAGTGCGTTTTTTTTCATGCTCGAATCGAGGTCAACCGGGTCCGTGGTGATGTGGCCTGATTAGCGCTTCTTTCGTGGATCCGTCTTGCTCCAGTTCAGAACACCTTTTTCAAGCGTCAAACCACTCGTTTGCTCGAATGCAGCCTTGGCTACTGGCGTCATTTCCGCGAAATCGTCCTTGACCGTGCTTTCATATTCCAGGTCGCCAACATTGATCTTGAAGTTCATGGCCCTCTTGAAGGCATTCGTCTTGTTCTTGGTGACGATGGTTTCCACCTTGCCAAGATAAATGGCTTTGCCGGCAGGGGCGGTGAATGAGGCCTCGGTGTAGCGTGAGAAATTCAGTTCAACGCCCACGGTCACATTGCCTGTGGTTTTGGAGCCCGCCAGCCAATATTCTTTGAGCCGGTAATTGCCCGCTGGAACCATGACACCCTGTGTTCCGGTGACGTACAGCTCGAATTTTTTACCGTTCTCGTTTTCAAAAAGGAAGATGTTGCTGACGGGAATGTTGGAGGTGGAGACGTTGTTTGAAGCGGAAATGACGACGTAGCTCTGCTCGCCTTTTGCAAATTTTTCCTTGTCAAACTCTGGGTTGACGGGGGGCCGGAAGAGACCACAACCGGAAAGAATGAAGGAGATGGTCGCGAGCAAGACGATTGAAGCTTTGTTTTTCACTGGTGTTTCCCTTGGGTGTTTGCTTTCGCGAGATTCAGGATCCATTCTGAATTCACGCCTGTGGATGCTAACTCACGCGATCTATGTTTTTCGCCGCATGTAGCGCGACTTCAGAGTCTTGGTGCGAAACCAGCCGTGGTTCATTGAGTTTCTGGGCTCTTCCTATTCGTTGTTCATGTCATGAATAGCGGTTCACTTGCTTGTGCTAGATTTGCGTTATTCACGGTTTGAATAGCGATCAATCCATGCTCAAGCATTTCACGATTTCTGTTGTCGGTTTGCTAAGTCTTTTAGGAGTGGCGCAGGCTGGCGAAGTTCAAGTGGCCGTGGCCGCCAACTTCACCGCGCCCATGCAGAAGATCGCCGCCATGTTCGAGGCGGACACGGGGCACAAGGCCGTGCTGTCTTTCGGCTCCACGGGCAAGTTCTACGCGCAGATCCGCAATGGCGCGCCCTTCGACGTGCTGCTGTCCGCCGACGACACAACACCGGCCAAGCTGGAACAGGAAGGGCGGGGCGGTGGCGGCAAGGACCATCGTTACACCTACGCCATCGGCACCCTGGTGCTGTGGAGCAGGCAGCCCGGGCTGGTGGACGCGAAGGGCGAGGTGCTCAGGAGCGGCCAATTCGACAAGATCGCGCTGGCCGATCCCCGGCTCGCGCCCTATGGCGCGGCGGCGGTGGAGGTCTTGACCGCGCTCGGACTGCTTGATGCGCTGAAACCAAAGTTTGTGCAGGGTCAGAGCATCGGCCAGACCCACCAGTTCGTGGCCACGGGCAACGCGGCGCTGGGCTTCGTCGCGCTGTCGCAGGTTTGGGCGCCGGACGAGCAGGGTGGCAAGCTGAAGGAGGGCTCGGTCTGGCGTGTGCCGGCGCGCCTGCACCGGCCGATCCGACAGGACGTCATCCTGCTCAAGACGGGGCGAGACAATCTCGCCGCGGTCGCCTTCATGCAATACCTGCGCGGCGAGAAGGCCCGAGCCGTGATTCGGTCTTTTGCTTACGGTCTCGACTGATCTGGGGCGATGGTGTTTTCCGATGACGACTGGCAGGCCATCCGGCTCACGCTGGAACTGGCCGCGCTCACAACCTTGCTGTTGCTGATCCTCGCCACGCCCCTGGCCTGGTGGCTGGCGCGCAGTGCCTCACGCTGGCGCGCGCCGGTCAGCGCGCTCGTGACCTTGCCCCTGGTTCTGCCGCCCACGGTGCTGGGCTTCTACTTGCTGCTGCTGATGGGTCCCAGCGGCTGGCTGGGGCAGATCACCCAGGCGCTGGGCTGGGGCTCGTTGTCGTTCACCTTCACGGGGCTATTGATCGGCTCGATCGTCTTCTCCCTGCCCTTCGCGGTGCAGCCGCTGCAGCACGCCTTCGAGTCTCTGGGCGCGCGTCCCTTGGAGGTGGCGGCCACGTTGCGGGCGCGTCCGCTCGACGCCTTCTTCACCGTGGCCCTGCCGCAGGCCAAGGGCGGGGTGCTGACGGCGGCCATCCTGAGCTTCGCGCACACCGTGGGCGAGTTCGGCGTGGTGCTGATGATCGGCGGCAACGTTCCCGGGCAGACCCGCGTGGTCTCGACCCAGATCTACGGTCATGTGGAAGCGATGGAGTACACGCAGGCCCACTGGCTGGCGGGGGGCATGGTGTTGTTCAGCTTCGTGGTGTTGCTGGTGCTGGCCGGTCTGCGGCGCGGGCGCGATCGGGTCATGCCATGAACGAACTGGCCGTGAATGACAAGGTGAGGGGCGAGCAGGCCATGCCAGACGTGCCCTTCCAGGTGCGCCTGAGCCTGGCGCGCGCTGATTTCGAATTGAATGTGGACCTCGCGCTGCCTGCGCGCGGCATCACCGTGCTCTACGGGCCTTCGGGTTCGGGCAAGACCAGCCTGCTGCGTTGCGTGGCCGGGCTGGAGCGCGCGGTATCACCCGCTGGGCGCGCACCCGCCCGCGTGGTCGTGGGCCGCGAGGTCTGGCAGGACGAGGCGGCGGGGGTCTTCTTGCCCACGCACCAACGGCCGCTGGGTTATGTGTTCCAGGAGGCCAGCCTGTTCGAACACCTCGACGTGCGCGGCAATTTGCAATACGGGCTGAAGCGTAGCTGGCGTGGTGCGTTCTTGGCCCAAGGTCAGCGAACGCTGGACGAGGCCGTGGCCTTGCTGGGGATCGACCACCTGCTCGCGCGGCGCGTGCAGCAGCTGTCTGGTGGCGAGCGCCAACGCGTGGCCATCGCGCGAGCCCTGGCCACCGGGCCGCGTCTGCTGCTGCTGGACGAACCGCTGGCTGCGCTGGATGCCGCGCGCCGCCAGGAGATCCTGCCCTGGTTGGAGCGCCTGCGCGACGAGTTGCGCCTGCCCATGCTCTACGTCACCCATTCGGCCGATGAGCTGGCGCGGTTGGCCCAACACCTGGTGGTGCTGGACCGTGGACAGGTGAGCACGGCTGGTCCCGTGGAAGAGGTGCTGGCTGCCCTCGACAGCGCGGTGGTCGTTGGTGAAGACGCGGGCGCCTTGTTGCATGGCACCGTGGTCGAGCGCAATGCATCTTGGCTGTTGGCGCGCGTGACATTCCCCGGGGGCGAACTCTGGTTGCGTGACGATGCTGTCGAGCTTGGGCACGCGGTGCGCCTGCGCGTGCTGGCCCGCGACGTCAGCCTGGCCTTGGTCGAACCGCGCCAGACCAGCATCCAGAACCTGCTGCCGGCCGTGGTGGACACCATCGCGCCCGATGCCCATGCCTCGCAGGTGCTGGTGCGCCTGCGCTGCGGCGATTCCCTGCTGCTGGCCCGCGTCACCCGCCGCGCTTGCGATTCGCTCGGCCTGCGCGCGGGGTTGCCGGTCTGGGCCCAGGTGAAGTCGGCTGCGCTGGTGCGCTGACGGCACCGGGCTGCGCGCCGACGGATCGGGATCAGGTCTGCGGTTTGGATTGCGCGGCACGCACGGCCATGTGCGTGTAGGCCAGGCGCAGCAAGTCCACGCCCACGCCGAGCTGGCGGCCACGGCGCGCCAGCGCGCCCAGGATGTGCTCGTGCTCGGTCGGCTGTCCGCCTTGCAGGTCCCGCAGCATCGAGGCCGTGAAGGCCGAACCCGGCTGCGTCAGCATGGCCATGGCCTGGGTTTTGGCCGCGTCGCCCACGGCGTGGCCGTCGGCCTCGGCCACCGCGCAGGCCTGTGCGTACATGGCGCGCGTCAGGGCTTCGCCCTCGCTGGTGGCCACGATCTCGCCGACCGAGCCTTGGCAGACCGTGGTCATGCCCGCCAGCGTGGCGAGGAACACCCATTTGTCCCACAGCACCTGTTCGATGTCCTCGCTGAGCAGGCTGTCGTAACCGGCGCCCGTGCCCAGGGCCGCGAAATCGCGCGCCAGGGGCCCGTGGGCCGGGTCGCGCGCACCGACGGTCAGGCGGTGCAGGTCGCTGAGCTGTTTCACCACGCCCGCGGGTGTGAGTGCGGCCGCGATGTGGGCCACGCCGCCCATGACGCGCGCGCGGCCATAGCGCGCATCCAGCGCCTGCAGGTGGTCGATGCCGTTGAGGAAGGGCAGCAGCACGCCGCGCCCATCGGCGCGGGCCAGCGAGGCCAGCGCGCTGTCCAGGTCATAGGCCTTGGGCGTGAGCAGGATCAGGTCGTAATCCGGCCCCACGGTCTGCGCCGTCACCGTGCGCGGCTGCACGCTGAAGGGGCCGCGCGGCGTTTCGATCTTCAAGCCCTCGCTGTCCACCTGCTGCTTGCGCCGCTCGCGCAGCAGAAAGGTGACGTCCGCGCCGGCCTGGATCAGGCGCGCGCCGAAATAACCGCCGATGCCACCGGCGCCAAGGATCAGGATCTTCATGTTGTGGTGCTCCGTTCAAGCGTGGAAAGCCACGCCAGGCGGCATCGTAGGCGATGGTCCGAGCCGCACGCGGACCCTTTGCTAGAATCCGCCTCGTCATTGGGGAGTAGCCGCTCTTCACCGCGAAGAGGTTTGCGTCAACACACTTGGCCCACCGGGTCATGGCGCAAGCAGCTCCTGGCCTGGCAAGACCTTTGACCACGAAGCCTCCGATCTGGCCGGGGATGCGTCGTGGTCAATCGTCTCTCTGTTCCGGCCTTGGACATTTCTCATGGAAGCACTCCTCGTCTCGACTGGTGTGGTGGCCCTCGCCGAAATCGGCGACAAGACCCAACTGCTGGCCTTCATCCTCGCCGCCCGCTTCAAGCGCCCCTGGCCCATCATCGGGGGCATCCTGGCCGCGACCCTGCTCAACCACGCCCTGGCCGGCGCGCTCGGCGCCTGGCTCACCAGCCTGACCAGCCCGCAGGTGCTGCGCTGGGTGCTGGGCCTGTCCTTCATCGCCATGGCCGCCTGGACCCTGGTGCCCGACAAGATGGACGACGACGAGGGCGAGTCCCAGTCCGCGCGCCGGCTTGGTGTCTTCGGCGCGACCTTCGTCGCCTTCTTTCTGGCCGAGATGGGCGACAAGACCCAGATCGCGACCGTGGCCATGGCCGCGCGCTATGCCGACGCCTTCCTGGTCGTGATCGGCACCACCCTGGGCATGATGCTGGCCAATGTGCCTGCCGTGCTGATCGGCGACAAGCTCGCGCACAAACTGCCCATCCGCCTGGTGCACGGCGTCGCCGCGCTGATCTTTGCTGTGCTGGGTGTGGCGACCTTGCTGGGTGCGGGCGCCAGTCTCGGGTTCTGAGAGGTCCCCGTGTTGATGAGCCCAGGGGCGCGCGCTTGGCACGAGGGCTGTGCTGGGAAATCAGAGTCGAGAATGACCCTTGCAGGATGTTCGACGAGTACGGTGACAGGTAGGCAGTCGGCGCTCGCGAGGACAAGGATGGGAATGAATTTGAATATGCCCGTCAATCGTGCATGAAGTTTGCGACTGACGCTTTTCCGGCGATTTTCCCGTCGAAATGCTCAGTAACTACTGCGGCAAACATATTGGCCACTTCGACGGGATCGAAGTTCTCAGGGTGCTGAAATAGCACGGCGTCGTGCATCGGTACCTTTAACTCGACGTTCGTCAAAAGGCTCAATTTCAGCAGCGCCTTCTTAAAAATTAGTGAAGCTGTCCCTTGAACGACTTGGCTCACTGCTGATCGTTTTTCCTTTTCGCTCAATTCATCGGAGCCGCTTCTGGAGAGGTAGTTTCCAAACGCCGTCCCAATTCGTCCGCTAGACTGGAATTCTGTCCATACGCCTGATTTCCAGTTCTCGAATGTGGAGAACTGATTGAAGAAGGCTTTTGCCGCATCTCGTTGAGCCCCGAACTCGACGGCCGCATCAATCAGCCTCTTCCTCTTCATCCCGTAGGCGTAGGATAGAAATAGCCTTTTTGCCGGTTTTCTTTTTGAGGTGTTGGAGAATATTTCCTCTGCGACGAGCGAATAGAGGTCGCCAGACGCGAAAAGATCCAGCATGCATTGGTCGCCTGAAAGTGCGCCCATAATTCCAGCTTCAAATTGACCAAAGTCGACGTATGAAAGTTTCATTCCTTCATCTGCCGAAATGATGTTGCGGTGGCGCTTTGCAAGGTTTTGAAGCGACGGGTCTTTGTAATAAATTCGCGATGTGATCGAGCCAAAATGATCTACGATGGGAAATATCCGCTTCTCGCTAAATGGAATCGCGTTCAGAACTGTTCGGCTGGTGGCAATCTTTCTTAGTTCTAGAAGCCGATCTGAAAATCCATCGGTTGTCGGGACAAAGTTGAGAACATAGTCGACCCCGACGCCGGAAAAGTCAAACCCCTTGGGTGACAAATATTCGATGACCTCATCGTCTGATGGTATTTCGAGCGGTAAAGAATATTCCGCCGAAAACTCCTTTAATGCCATGTAGTAGTCGAACTCGATTCTGTCCTTGTGCTTTCGGAGTGCGGTGCTATTGATTGCTATGCCACGTGCCGCAGAACGAAGCAGATACTCGCTGACGGGTCTTTCGATAGTCGAGTAACGCTCCCATTCATTTGCCGATTTTGCTTTCGCCTCAACATCCTCAGACAGGCGTAGGAGTGCTTCGCCTACGAAGCATAGCGTGGCAGTGTCAAGCAATGCATTCTTGAATACTATATTTCTGTATCTTCTGATCACGTCCTCTTTGAGAAAATCCTGCTCTAGCAGGACGGAACAAACGTCTCGCGAGTCCCGATTTTCTCGATCTTCCCGAAGGCCTGACGTTGAAATTCGCAACTCTTCAACATCTATTACTCTCCTTGGGAGTAATTTAGTTTTTTTGTAGAGAGCGGGCGCAATTAGCCAATAGTCATGGCAAATCATTTCTGATTCTTGTTTGACTACCTCGTCAGCATCGACCTCTTGAACGGAGTCACCTGAAGCGAAGAAGAATCTCTCCTCACCGCGACCGGTGAAATCATTCACGAAAAGTAATGCAATTTTCCCCTCAGTCATATGGATTCAGTTCGTCATACATTTTCGGCATCGGCGTCCGTTCACGTTCCACCAAAGGAGTATTAGCAACGAAATGGCTCCTAGCGCGGTTGACTGTGCCTTTTAGTTTGGGGCCGAGATGTTCGATCACAGGCTTGAGTAGGTCTCGACTTGAATCGCTTGTCGCAAGTAGGTAGTTCCGCTGGTGATAATAGGGCCAGTTGGATCGAAAATCAGCGGCCATGCCTTCCAAGATGCCGACTTCATCTACGCAGCGGAGATATATGAAAGTGGCCGCTACTTCGGATCGCAGGACATCAGATTGAATTCGCTGCGTTGCCAGAGCTACAAGCTTTTGAGTCTTGTATTTGAGGCGTGCCAGAATCAACCACAGATGATAGTTTTGCCAGGAATGAATGGCTCGTTCATGGTCGCAGAGGAATTGCTCTATTCGTTCCAGTTCAGCCGGCAACAGTTCGAGAATACTAAGTAAGCGGCAGTATTGGTCAGTCGATACAGCATGATCTTCTAGGGAGTCAATCAGGAGAGATTTGAGCTGTTCTGCCAAATCGCCTCGTACATCGAAAATCCCGGCATCTACCAGTCTGATCAGTCTGTTTACGGCAAACCTAAACTGCCGTGATTGCGTTTGCCTGGAGTCGATGCATTCTTGGAGTAGTTGGAATATGTATTTGGTCGATCTTATGATCACTCGTCGACTTCTTGAACGCCACATGCTGTCGATGGTGACGCTGCGGTCATCGGAACTTGGAAAGAATTCATTGACGTCGGAAGCCGGGCTCTCCGCCGTAAGAATTTTCGTCTTGGACGAATTTATGTTCATGCCTACCGTGCGCAATTGACCAATTAGCAGCATGGCAGCCTGCCTGGCCGCGCGCGGGCTGTCACATATTATGCGAATGTCGTCGACGTACCGGTAATAGTCGAATCCCAGTCTAACCATCTCGTGGTCGACGGCGTTTAAAACCACGTTGGCGATGAATGATGAGGCATCTCTATTTTGTGGAAGTCCATGCCTTTCGCTATAACCCCAATGGGTCATCAGTTCGCAAAGTGTATTAATCGAATTCCGAATTAGTACCTTCTCTGGGCCTGATGCACTGATTTTGGGAAGCATTTCTTCGAATGCCACGCGAATGCTTTCAATGGTGATGTTTTCAAAATAATTTATTAGATCTGTTGCAAACAGTGCTTTATCGTTTTGAAGTGCCGTCCGCGTTACGCCCTCAAACGTCTGCCATAGCTCGATTCTTCCCTTAAAAAGATCTTTGCCCGATAGTTGCCTTTTGTTGTAGCGATGGCCTAGGACACGATGGGAAAGCAGAGGGTCATAAAACGGTATGAGGTGAGAGCAGATGGCCTGGTAAATAAACCTGTCATAAAAATCCGTCTCAAGAGCGTACCGAACGCCCAGTCCCTTTTTGGGGATGTCGCAGACATTCCTTTTTGATGCTCCGTAGCGACCATTTCCTTCTAGAAGAACTTCGTGCAGAACGTCGCGTAAGGCTTTTTTGCTTGCGAATAGATCGCGATGCTGTAGGACATCCTCGAACCAGTCGTCGCGCATATCTCGATGCAAATGCTGAAGAACAGCGTCTACGTCGATAGGAAATGCAAGTATTTCGATGCGGTCGTAGTCGCTACGTGGTGGCATGGACCCTCCCGATGGTTCTTTATGCTGCAGGCGGGGACTGCAAATACTAAAGGTGACATCGTACTGAATGTAGCCCCAACTGCGTAGGGTGAACCCAGGGCACCACTGAGGTCCCGCGCAGACGTTACTTCCGAGTCCGATACCGCTCCCACTGATCACAATTGTTGAGTGTCTGCTCCGCTGGTCCAGCCTGACCACCTTGGGTTAGAAGCCGCCGCCGCTCGGTCGTTTGGCGGCGAAAGACGGTAACTAGCCTGACGCGGCCAACCTTCCCTAGACCTCGGTTTATTCCGCCACCAGACGGAACCTTCCAGCGCCCACATTCATCCCATTCACCAGTACCTCCACCGCATGCACGCCCGCATAGTGCTTGCGCGTGGTGTAGTCCTGCACGGTCTGCTGCTTGTCCAGCGTCAGCGTGGCGCCGGCTTCCAGCGGTAGCGTGCGCCACTTGAAGACCTTGCGGCTGGTCTCGCCGTTTTTCTTGACGTAGTGGATGGCGTAGTCCACCACCAGTTGCTGCGTCGTGCGCGCGGTGGAGCGCAGCACCAGGCTCAGTCGCAGGCGCTCACCCAGGCGCAAGGTGGCCGGGCGCACGCTGAAATCATCCACCGTGACCTGCGCGTCCGCGCTCGCGCCGATGAGGCCCAGCGCGCGGGGGTGGCCGGCCTTGATGAGGTTGCGCAGCGCGTGCTTGGCGATCCAGGCCGTTTCAGCTTGGTCCGTGGGCCAGCCTTCCAGCAGGTCCAGCATCCACTCGGGGTGGTCCTTGGCGATGTCGTTGAGGTGGTTGGCCACCGAGCGGCGCACATAGTCGCTGGGGTCGGCTTGCAGCCGTTCCAGGATGGGCAGGGCGTGCCGGGGCTCGGCGATGAAGAGCGGCAGCCGCCGCGCCCAGGGCAGACGCGGGCGCGTGCCTTCGCTGGCCAGGCGGCGCACATGGTCGTTGTCGTCCTCGGCCCAGCGCAGCGCGTGGGCCAGGGCGGTGGCCGGGTCCTGCGCGAGGAAGGGTCGCACGGCGAATTCCGAACTGCTGTAGGGCGTGAGCTCGCGCAGCGCGTCCAGCGACAGATCGAAGTGACCGAGGCCATGCCGGCCCACGAACTCCGGCAGCACCAGGCCGGGCAGGCCGCGCGGTGCGTGCGGCGCCATACGGCGCAGCAGGGCCAGGGCGCGCGGGTAGTCCTCGGGCAGGTGCGCGCGCAGGCCGTCGGCCGCGTGGGCGATGCGCGCCATGATGGAGAGATCGTCCAGCCCGCGCCGCGTGCGGGCCAGGAAAGTCTTGCGGTCGAAGGCCGGGTGCACCTGCACCGCAGCATCGGCGATCTGCGCCAGCACCTGGGCGTCGAGCAGGTTCTTGAGCAGGGGGGCGGATTCTTGCGCATCGGGCGCTTTTTTGGAGGGACTCATGCGCGCATTGTGCCGGGCCGGTCCTCACGAAGGCTTGCGCAGGTTTGCATCTCAGTCAGGGAAACGCTCCACATGCATTTCGCCCTTGCGGCCGTAGTAGGTGACATGACGGCTCGCGATCCAGACCGTGTAGCTGGCGCAGCCCGCAGCCTGCGAAAGGGGCTTGAATTCCGGATATTTCACGGTGCCGGCCTGCGCGCCTCGGATGGCGGCCACCATGGCCTCGGCATTGAAATCCGGGGCCACGGGCGTGATCGGCAGTTCAAAGCCGAGTGTGTGCGTTTCGCCGTTGGGCAGGTAATAGGTAGCGCGGGCGGCGCGGTAGTCCATGTGGTAGGCCTCCACCCCGGCGGCCGCCAATTGTCCGATGACCTGGCCGAAAGAGAGTTTGCCGGCATTGGACGCGGCGAAGGTGGATTCGATGCTTGCAAGGGTGCTGGGGGACATGGGGGCACCTGGGTTAGTGTGTTAGGTTTCCTTGGAAACTTATTATGGTTTCCATGGAAACGTTACGCAACAACTGACCGTGGCAACGATGGGTTTAATGGGAAGACGGGGTGGCCTGGGGCTCAGCTCACAGGCAAGGACTTGAGCCCGTGATGCGCCACCAGGGCCTGCATCTGGGCCTGCAGGGCCTGGCGCTCGGCCGCCTTGAGGTGGCCGAAGAAATGTGCCTCGTTGGCGTCGGCCAGCGCGGCCAGGACCGGAACCAGGCGCTTGCCCTTGGGCGTCAGCGCCAGCCACTGATCACGCGCGCTGTCTTCGGCCAGGCGGCGTTCTGCCAGGCCCTTGGCTTCCAGCCGCGTGACGATCTTGGACGCCGCGCCCTTGGTCATGCCCAGGGCGTCGATCAATGCCGCGTGACGCGTTTCCGATTGCTCGTCCAGCGTGCGCAGCGCCGTCCATTCGCTGACCGTGACGTCATGCGTGGCCAGCAGTTCCGCGAAGCGCGCGGACACATGGTTGGAGACGAAGCGTAGCCAGAAGCCGAGGTGGGATTCGAGCGGGCTGGCGACCGCCGGCTTGGCGTTGGAGGGGGTGCTTGTTCTGGCCATCGGGTTTCCCTGGAAACATGCCCAGTATAGAACCGTGGCACGGCCTGTATCTGCTCCATCCGTTCAGCTGGCACCGCCGGCGGCCTGCGAAAGTTGCGGGAACTCGGGGTTCTTCAACGCGTCGGTCTGAGCGCCTCAGCCCGGTGCCCGTGCGGTTGGAATGCCGCCAGAGGCAGGGGGCGCGACACCAGATACCCCTGAACCTCGTCGCAACCCGCCGCGCGCACCGCCTGCATCTGTTCCACCGTTTCAACCCCCTCGGCCACCGTGCGCATGCCCAAGGTGGTGGCCAGTTCGGCGATCATGCGCACGATGGCGCGGGACTCTTCCCTGGACAGCATCTCCGTCACGAACGACCGGTCGATCTTGAGCGTGTCGAAGGGAAAGCTGCGCAGATACGACAAGGAGGAGTACCCCGTGCCGAAATCGTCCAGCGCCAGGCGCACCCCGGTCTGACGGATGGCGCGCAGCAGGCGCAGCGCTTGTTCAGCGTCTTCCATGAAGACAGACTCGGTGATTTCAAGTTCCAGTCGGCTCGGCTCCATGCCCGATGCATCGAGTGCGCCGCGCAGTTGGCTCAGGAAATTCCCGTTCTGCAACTGGGCGGGGGACACATTGACCGCCACGGTGAGGCCCACCAGCTCCTGGGTGCCCGCGCGGCAGGCCTCGCGCAGCGCCCACCGGCCCATGGCGTCGATCAGGCCACACTGTTCCGCCACGGCGATGAACTCGAAAGGGCTGATGGGGCCGAGGGTGGGATGGGTCCAGCGCATCAGTGCTTCCGCGCCAGTGATGCGGCCGGACGCCAGATTCAGCTTCGCCTGCCAGTGCAGCGCCAGTTCGCCCCGCTCCAACGCGTTGCGCAGCCCTTGTTCAATCGCGAGCTGACGCCGGCTGTGCTCACCCAGCACAGGCGTGTAGCGCGCCCATTGTCCGCGGCCCGCCTCCTTGGCCGCGTACATGGCCATGTCGGCCTGCACCAAGAGCCCGTCCAGCGACACCGGCTCGTTGTGGCGCGTGGTCAGGCCCACGCTGGCGCCGACGCGCAGGATGCGCGAACCGACTTCCACTGGCTCGGCCAGGCTGTCCACCACGCGCTGGGCCAGCACCTCCGCCTTGGCCATGTCCTGCGGAGCCGACAGCACGACCGCGAATTCGTCCCCGCCCAGGCGCGCCAGCAACGCGTCCGGTGGCAGGTGCATCCGCAACCGCTCGGTCACCGCCTGCAGCACCGCGTCACCCGCGCTGTGGCCGTGGTTGTCGTTCACCGTCTTGAAGCGATCCAGGTCGATCGCCAGCAGGGCCAAGGGGCGTTTCTGCCCGATCAGCTGGTTCAAGGTGTCGCGCAGCATGAAGCGGTTGGCCAGGCCGGTCAGTGAGTCCGTGTGCGCCAACCGCCGCAATGTTTCCTCGTGCCGCACTTTCTCGGTCACGTCACTCACCACGCCGCGCCAGCCTAGGAACGCACCTTTTTCGTCCACCAGCGGTTTGCCGTTCATGCGCAGATGCACCGTGCCGCGCCCGTCCTGCAATGCCAGGCGCAGATCGCGAAAGGCTTGCTTGGAGGCCAGCTGCTGGCCCAGTTCCTCGGCGCCGCCGATGCAGCGTTGAGACAACTGGTCCAGCAGCAGGCCGACCTCCCGCGCGTCGGGGGGCAGGCCCAGCAGTTCGCGCAGCCGTTGCGAGGCTTGCCGCAGCCGCCCGGTGGCGTCGGTTTCCCAGAGGGCGTCGCCCGCGTTCTGCTCGAAGTCCTGCAAGAGCAGGGAGAGCATTTGCTCCTGCCGCGCCGATTGCGCTTGCGCGCGCAGCAGCGCGGTGGACTTGTACCAATTCACCAGCGATCCCAGCACCACAATGGGCGCGTACAGGCCCACGAGCAGGCCCACCTTGGCGGCTGGCGCGGTGCCGACGTTGATCAGCGCCAAGATGGACCCCAGCGTAATGGCCGACGCCCAGGCAAGGCTGGCATAAGGCAGGGGACTGAGCACGAAGCTGCCGGCACCGAGCATGCCGCTGATCAGCGCGACGAAGGTCAGTTGCTGGCCGACGGTCGCGCCTTCGAACCACAGCAGCGGCAATACCCCCCAGGCGCAGGCCAGCAGCAGGGCGTGCAGGGTCGCGCGGCGCACGCTGCGTGGGGAGGCAGAGAGCACGGGCCGGCCCCGGCGTTGCGCCCAGTTCAGCATGGCCATGCCGCAGACCGCGCAGAGCGCGGCCATCCAGGCCCACAGGCCGGCGGGGATGGCCGGCGCGAACGACCACAGCGTCAGCGTGCCACTGCCGACGTTGGCGAACATCAAGGGGGGGGTCAGCCGGATCACCGAGCTCAGGTGCGCGCCGCGCAAGCGCGCGGCTTCGGGCCCGTCACCGTCGTACATGGCGGCAATGTCCGCACGTAGTTCGTGCAGGGTCTGGGAGCCGAATCTGAACATGGGCATGTGCGCGATCGTTGACTTTTTATAGCACGCGACCGCTGCGTCGGCCTTGACGTTGGTCATGAATTGGGGAGGTGCGTACAAGGGTATACGCAAATCGACAATCTGTCACACCTGTGCGGGCAGTCCCTGGGGTGGCGTGCCGATCGTCCTGCCTCCTGTCACAATGGCCGCATGCGTGAAGACCGAGTCCATGACTTCAATCCGACTTTCCCCCTGGACTTCGTGCCGCTGGCGGGCACCGCGCGGGATTGCGAGGACTGCGGCAAGGCCGAACGGGTGGGTTTCCAGTTCGACTATGCCTTTCAGCCCATCGTGGATGTCCATGCAGGGACTGTTTTTGCACACGAGGCGCTGGTGCGCGGCCCGGAGGGGCAAGGCGCGGCCAGCGTGCTGGCCCAGGTCAACGAGCACAACCGCTACCGTTTTGACCAGGCCTGCCGGGTCAAGGCCATCAAGGCGGCCAGCGAGCTGGGCATCGCCGAGTCCATCTCGGTCAACTTCCTGCCCAACGCCATCTACAAGCCCGAGCTCTGCATCCGCACGACCGTGGAGGCCGCTCGAGTCCATGGTTTCCCCGTGCAACGCATCATCTTCGAGGTGACCGAGGGCGAGCGCATCGAGGATGGACCGTGGTTCGCCGACATCCTGCGTGAGTACAAGCGCTGCGGCTTCATGACCGCCATCGACGATTTCGGCGCCGGTTACGCGGGCTTGAAGTTGCTGTCCGATTTCCAGCCCGACCTGATCAAGCTGGACATGGACCTGATCCGGGGCGTGCAGGTCGACAAGCCGCGCCAGGCGATCGTGCGCAGCATGGTGGCCTTGTGCGCGGACATGGGCATAGCACTGATCGCGGAAGGCATCGAGACCCCGGCCGAACGAGATTTCCTGCGCGACGCTGGCATACGCCTGATGCAGGGTTATCTGTTCGCGCGCCCGGCCTTCCGTTCAGTCGCGCACGTCGACCCCGTGGCGTTCGGCCTCACGGCATCCTGACGAAGCCTAGGGGCGCACCTGCAACGGGTGCGTTCTGATGATCTGCCGGCACCCGCCCTGGGTCGCCAAGACGATTGAAATGGATTCTCATTCGCAAGGGTCGCAGAAAACCAAATCGATACATTCACCGAATGAATCAAAGCATGTCCTAAACAAATTTGCCATTGATCGGTTCCGCGATGAAACTCATCGCACCGACCCGTCCATTCCTGAGGGTCAGACCGAGCGAGGCAAGCATGAACAAGACCACGGGCGCAGCCCGGACCGTACCTTCCACCCCTCAGCAGAGAGCGACGGTGCGCGCGGTGCTCGACGCGCGCAGCCAACAACCCGGCGCTTTGCTTCCGATCCTGCATGACATCCAGGACCAGCTGGGCTACATCCCCGCCGATGTCGTGGCCGACATTGCCGAGGCCTTGAACCTCTCCCGTGCCGAGGTGCATGGGGTCATCACTTATTACCACCACTTCCGCAGCGAGCCCGCCCAGGGCGCCGTGGTCCAAGTCTGCCGGGCCGAGGCCTGCCAGTCCTGCGGTTCCGAGGCGCTGTGGGAACACGCCAGCAAGAAGGCCGCCGGCCAGAACGTGACGCTGGAGCCGGTGTATTGCCTGGGCCTGTGCGCCACCGCCCCCGCCGTGCAGATTCAGGACAAGTTCCACGCGCGCGTGACACCCACCAAGTTTGACCGACTGCTGGCGCAACTGAAGGAGGCCGCATGAGCACCGCCGTGAAGATTTACGTGCCGCGCGATTCGGCCGCCCTCGCGCTGGGCGCTGATGAAACCGCCGCCGCCCTGCTGGCCGAGGCGAAGAAACGCAACATCGCCATCGAGCTGGTGCGCAACAGCTCGCGTGGCCTGTTCTGGCTGGAGCCGCTGGTCGAGGTGACGACCAAGAAAGGCCGCGTGGCCTACGGCCCGGTGCAGGCCGAGGACGTGCCCGGCCTGTTCGACGCGGGTTTCCACAACGGCGGCGAACACAAGCTGGGCCTGGGGCTGACCGAGGAAATCGCTTACCTCAAGAACCAGGAGCGCCTGACCTTCGCCCGCATGGGCATCACCGATCCCGTTTCGCTCGAGGATTACCAGGCGCACGAAGGCTACGCGGGACTGCGCAAGGCGCTCGAGATCAAGCCGACCGACGTGGTGCAACAGGTGCTGGATTCGGGCCTGCGCGGCCGTGGCGGCGCGGCCTTCCCGGCTGGCATCAAGTGGAAGACCGTGGCCGCGGCCCAGGCTGATCAGAAATACGTGGTCTGCAACGCGGACGAGGGCGATTCGGGCACCTTCTCCGACCGCATGACCATGGAGGGCGACCCCTACATGCTCATCGAGGGCATGACCATCGCCGCGATGGCGACGGGGGCGACGCGCGGCTACATCTATGTGCGCAGCGAGTATCCGCACGCGATCGCCAACCTGAACGAGGCGATCGCGCGCGCCACCAAGGCGGGTTTCCTGGGCGACAGCGTGCTGGGCTCGGGCCGGGCCTTCCACCTGGAAGTGCGCAAGGGCGCGGGCAGCTATGTCTGCGGCGAGGAAACGGCCATGCTGGAGAGCATCGAGGGCAAGCGCGGCATCGTGCGCGCCAAGCCGCCGATTCCCGCGCTGCAAGGCCTGTTCGGCAAGCCGACCGTCATCAACAACGTGATCACCTACGCCTCCGTGCCCATCATCCTGGCGCGGGGCGCGGCCTTCTACGCCAACTACGGCATGGGCCGCTCCAAGGGTACGCTGCCCATCCAGCTCGCGGGCAACATCAAGCATGGCGGCCTGGTGGAGAAGGCCTTTGGCGTGACCTTGCGTCAACTGGTGTTCGATTACGGCGGCGGCACGGCCAGCGGCCGGCCGGTCAAGGCCATCCAGGTCGGTGGCCCGCTGGGCGCCTACGTGCCCGAGCAGCACTGGGACCTGCCCATGGACTACGAAGGCTGGACGGCTGTGGGCGCCACGGTCGGCCATGGCGGCATCGTGGTGCACGACGACACCTCCGACATGCGCAAGCTGGCGCGCTACGCCATGGAGTTCTGCGCCATCGAATCGTGCGGCAAGTGCACGCCCTGCCGCATCGGCTCCACGCGCGGCGTGGAAGTCATCGACCGCCTCGCCGAGGCCGATCGCCAGGGCAAGACCGAGGTCAAGGCACAGCAGGTCAAGCTGCTGCGCGACCTGTGCGACACCATGGTCAACGGATCGCTCTGCGCCATGGGCGGCATGACGCCGTTCCCGGTGCTGTCCGCCCTCAACCACTACCCGCAGGATTTCGGCTTGTCCAACCCGGACAAGAAAGCCGCCTGAGTCCCGGACCACCGAACCTTTGAAGGAGCGCACCATGCTCGACCATCTGAAGCTCGAAATCGATTACGGCACGCCCCTGCGTGAGTCCGAGAAAAAGGTCACGCTGGAGATTGACGGCCAGTCCGTCACCGTGCCCGAGGGCACGTCGCTGATGCGCGCCGCGGTGGACGCGGGTGTGAAAGTGCCCAAGCTTTGCGCCACCGACAGTCTGGAGCCCTTCGGTTCCTGCCGCCTCTGCCTGGTGGAGGTGGAAGGCCGCCGCGGTTTCCCCGCCAGCTGCACCACGCCCGCCGAGAACGGCATGAAGGTGCACACGCAGACCAGCAAGCTGCAGGAGCTGCGCAAGAACGTGATGGAGCTGTACATCAGCGACCACCCGCTGGACTGCCTGACCTGCTCGGCCAACGGCAATTGCGAGTTGCAGGACATGGCCGGCGTGACCGGCCTGCGCGAGGTGCGCTACGGCCAGGGCGCCGACGCGGGTGCGAACCACTTCAAGGGCGAGAGCAAGCCCTTGATTGACTTTTCCAACCCCTATTTCAATTACGACGCGAGCAAGTGCATCGTCTGCAACCGCTGCGTGCGTGCTTGCGAGGAAACGCAGGGCACTTTCGCGCTGACGATTTCCGGCCGCGGTTTCGACAGCCGCGTCTCGCCCGGCCAGGACGAGCCTTTCATGGCCTCCGAGTGCGTGAGCTGTGGCGCCTGCGTCGAAGCCTGTCCCACGGCCACCCTGCAGGAAAAGAGCGTGGTCGAGCTGGGCCAGCCCGAGCACAGTGCCATCACCACCTGCGCCTACTGCGGCGTGGGTTGCGGCTTCAAGGCCGAGATGAAGGGCAACGAGGTCGTGCGCATGGTGCCTTGGAAGGACGGCAAGGCCAACGAAGGACATGCCTGCGTCAAGGGCCGTTTCGCCTGGGGTTATGCGACGCACCAGGACCGCATCACGAGCCCGATGATTCGCAAGAGCATCCACGATCCCTGGCAGGAGGTCAGCTGGGAAGAGGCCATCAACTACACGGCCAGCGAGTTCAAACGCATCCAGGCCAAGTACGGCCGTGATTCGGTGGGCGCGCTGGTGTCCTCGCGTTGCACCAACGAGGAAGGTTATCTGGTTCAAAAGCTGGTGCGTGCGGCCTTTGGCAACAACAACGTGGACACCTGCGCCCGTGTCTGCCACTCACCCACCGGCTACGGCCTGAAGCAGACGCTGGGGGAATCCGCCGGCACGCAGACCTTCAAGTCGGTGGAGAAGAGCGACGTCATCATGGTGATCGGTGCCAACCCGACCGATGGCCACCCGGTGTTCGGTTCGCGCATGAAGAAGCGCCTGCGCGCTGGCGCCAAGCTGATCGTGGTGGACCCGCGCCAGATCGACCTGGTCAAGAGCCCGCACATCCGATCGGACTACCACCTCAAGCTCAAGCCGGGCACCAACGTCGCCATCATCAGCGCGCTGGCGCACGTGGTTGTGACCGAGGGCCTGGTGGACGAGGAGTTCGTCAAGGCGCGCTGCGAGATGAAGTCCTTCAATGAGTGGCGTGACTTCGTGGCCAAGCCCGAGAACTCGCCCGAGGCGATGGAGGCTGTCACCGGCGTGCCAGCCGAGCAGATCCGCGGCGCGGCGCGACTCTTCGCCACCAAGGGCAAGAACGCGGCCATCTACTACGGCCTGGGCGTGACCGAGCACAGCCAGGGTTCGACCATGGTCATGGGCATCGCCAACCTGGCCATGGCCACCGGCAATGTGGGTCGCGAGGGTGTGGGCGTGAACCCGCTGCGCGGCCAGAACAATGTGCAGGGCTCCTGCGACATGGGCTCCTTCCCGCACGAACTGCCGGGTTACCGCCATGTGTCGGACAGCACCGCGCGCAGCCTGTTCGAAAGCGCCTGGAACGTGGAACTGCGCGCCGAGCCCGGCCTGCGCATCCCCAACATGCTGGGCGCCGCCGTGGACGGCAGCTTCAAGGCCCTGTACTGCGAGGGCGAGGACCCGGTGCAATCCGATCCGGACACCCAACACGTGGCCCATGCCTTGGAGTCCATGGAATGCGTGGTGGTGCAGGACCTGTTCCTGAACGAAACCGCCAAGTACGCCCACGTGTTCCTGCCCGGCGCATCGTTCCTGGAAAAGGACGGCACCTTCACCAACGCCGAGCGCCGCATCTCGCGCGTGCGCAAGGTGATGCCGCCCAAGGCCAAGTACGCGGACTGGGAAGTGACGCAGATGCTGTCCAACGCCCTGGGCTACCCGATGAACTACAAGCACCCGAGCGAGATCATGGACGAGATCGCCGCGCTGACGCCGACCTTCAAGGGCGTGAGTTTCGACAAGCTGGACAAGCTGGGCAGCGTGCAGTGGCCGTGCAACGACGAGGCGCCCGAAGGCACTCCGACCATGCACATCGGCAGCTTCGTACGCGGCAAGGGCAAGTTCATCATCACCCAGTACGTGCCGACCGACGAGAAGGTCACGCCCAAGTACCCGCTCATCCTCACGACCGGGCGCATCCTGTCCCAGTACAACGTGGGCGCGCAGACCCGCCGCACGGAGAACGTGCACTGGCACAGCGAGGATCGGTTGGAGATTCACCCGCAAGACGCCGAGGACCGTGGCATCAAGGACGGCGACTGGGTCGGCATCCAGAGCCGTTCGGGTTCAACCGTGCTGCGCGCCATCGTCACCGACAAGGTGCAGCCGGGCGTGGTCTACACCACTTTCCACTTCCCCGAGTCGGGTGCCAACGTGATCACCACGGACAACTCCGACTGGGCGACCAATTGCCCCGAGTACAAGGTGACGGCGGTGCAGGTTCTGCCTGTGACGCAGCCTTCCGAGTGGCAAAAAGGCTACGAGCGCTTTAACCGCGAGCAGTTGCAGCACTTGCAGGCCGCGCAGGCTGAGGTGGTGGGCAAGTAAGTTTGCCGGACAATGCAGGCATGAAGCTGCACGACCTGCCCCCGCAAACCCTGCCGCGCGCCGAGGCGCTGCCGAAGGATGCCCGCAAGGTTCCGGTCTCGGGCCTGCACGATGGGCAGGTCTTCCATGGCGAGGACTGGGTGGCCGAGGAATGCCCCGTGGCCCTGGTCTACAACGGCATTTCCCACGCGGTCATGCTGGCCACGCCGGCGGACCTGGAAGATTTCGCCCTCGGCTTTTCCCTGAGCGAAGGCATCGTCGACAGTCCGGCGCAGGTCTACGGCATCGAAACCCAGTCTGACGTGTCCTGCGCAGGGCAGACGGGCATCACGGTGAACCTGGACATTGCCTCGGCCAGCTTCGCCCGTCTGAAGGAGCGCCGTCGCACCCTCGCCGGGCGCACGGGTTGTGGTCTGTGCGGCACGGACAGCCTGGAACAGGCCGTGCGTGCGCCTACGGCGTTGCCGGCCGATGCGCAGAACGTGTTCCAGGCTGCGGCGGTGTCCGCCGCCCTGGGTCAGATGCGTGAACGCCAGCGTCTGCTGGGCATCACGGGGGCGACGCACGCGGCGGCCTGGTGCGCGGCGGATGGTGAAATCATGTTGCTGCGCGAGGACGTGGGCCGCCACAACGCGCTGGACAAGCTGATCGGTGCCTTGTCCCGACCGGGTGCGCCTGCGAGGGCGGCGCAGCCTGGCGCGGGCTTCATCATCGTCAGCAGCCGAGCCAGCTACGAGATGGTGCAAAAGACCGCCAGCGCAGGCGTGGCCTTGCTGGCGGCCGTGTCCGGTGTGACGGGCCTGGCCATTGACATGGCTCAGGGTTGTGGGCTCAGCCTGCTGGGTTTCGCCCGTGGCCAGGACCTGTCCGTGTACAGCCATCCCCAAAGAATCATTTTGTGAGACCTCATCATGAACCTCGACCACCTCATCCGCATGGCCAACCAGATCGGCACCTTCTTCGCGGCCATGCCCGACCGGGCCGAGGCGCTGGAGGGCATCGCCAATCACATCCAGAAGTTCTGGGAAGCGCGCATGCGCCGTGAACTGGCGGCCGCCATCGAATCCGGCCGGGCCGAGGCCTTGCTTCCCATCGTGCGCGAGGCCTTGAGCAAACATCCCTCGCCGGTGTAAATAGCAACCGTCCCAGTCCAGTGGGCGCGCGGCCGATGCGCCGCTCAGGTCGCGTCGGTCCTTGGTCTCAAGGCAGCCGCGCGAGTGCTGCGTGTCTCAGACCCCGCCGCCGTAGGCCAGTCCCGAGGCCACCCCGCCGAACAAATCCCCTTCCACCAGCGGCACGTCCGCGAACTCCGCTTGCAAGGCCTGCTGGAAGGGCCGCAGGGCGGAGGACCCGCCGGTGAGGTAGATGGCCGCGAGCGCGCCGTCGCCCACGCCCGCCTGGCGCACGCAGTCGCGGGCGCAGGCCACGGTGCGCGCCAGCAAGGCCCTGAGCTGATCCCGCATCGCACCCACCGTCATCGGTGCGGTGAGCTCCGGCTCCAGTTCTGAGAGGTCCATGTCCGTGTCGCGGTCCTCCAGCGAGCAGCGGATCTTGGCCTGCTCCACCGCATGGGCGATGCGGTGGCCGTGGCGCTCCCGCAGTGTGCGCATCAGGCGCTGGTGCAGGCGCGCGTCGGCGTAATTGGTCCAGAGTGCCTGGGCCTCGGCGATGGCGCGGGGCTGGTAGAGCCAGTGGATCAGGTGCCAGGTCGCGAGGTCAAAAAAGATGCGGCTGGGCACCTCTCGCCCCTGGGGTCCGATGTGGCGATAGCCCAGCAGGGGCATCACTTGTTCCAGACTGAGTTTGTGGTCGAAGTCCGTGCCACCGATGTGCACGCCGGTGGTGGCCAACACGTCGCTTGCGCGATCGGACGCTTGAATGCGCTGAGGCCCCAGGCGCACGACGGTGAAGTCCGAAGTGCCACCGCCCAGGTCCACCACCAGCACGGTGCTTTCCCGGTCCAGGCGCCGTTCGTAGTCCAGCGCGGCGGCGATCGGCTCCAACTGGAAGCTTACGTTCTCGAAGCCCACTTTATGCGCGGCCTGCAGCAGCGACTGCTGGGCCAGGGCGTCACGCGCCGGGTCGTCGTCCACGAAATGCACGGGCCGGCCCAGCACCACGCGAGTGGGGGCTGCACCCAAGGCCTGCGCGGCGCGCTCGCGCAACGTGGACAGAAAGGTGGCGATGATGTCCTGGTAACTCAGCGCGCGGTTGTGCACCGTCGTGGTCTCTTGCAGCAAGGGGCTGCCCAGCAGGCTCTTGAGCGAGCGCATCAGCCGTCCCTCCGTGCCCTCCAGGTACTGTGTCAGCGCGTCACGCCCGAAGTGCGTGCTCAGATCCTCGTTGTTGTAGAACACGGCCGTCGGCATGGCCGTCGCGCCTTGTTCCAAGGGGATCAGCCGCGCCTGGGTTGCGGGTTCGGCCCAGGCGATGGCGGAGTTGGAGGTGCCGAAGTCGATGCCGAGGGTGCCGGTGAGCGTGCGGGTCATGCGCGGTGAGGGTGAAGTATGCGAAGGAAACAGCGGGGCGGCAGGCATGATCGGTTTTGAGCGCAGGCATGAGGAGGTACCGATAGAGGCTGGGCCGCGCCGCGAAGGTCGCGGATTGTGCCACTCGCGCATGCGCGGGGCGGGCGGATTTGCCTACACTTGGCGCTTTCCGCCGCGCGCCCAAGCCGCCAGAGGCTGGGGCCGTTCTTTTCTCTCCCTACACCCACACACTACGACTCATGAAACTCTACTTCAAGCCCGGCGCCTGCTCCCTCTCCCCCCACATCGTGCTCGAGGAACTGGGCCTGCCCTACGAGGCCGTGGCCGTGGACACCAAGGCGAAGAAGCTGCCCGATGGCTCGGACTATCTGGCCATCAATCCCAAGGGGTACGTGCCTGCCCTGCAGCTCGACAGCGGCGAGGTTCTGACCGAGGGGCCTGCCGTCGTCCAGTACTTGGCTGACCAGAAGCCCGAGAAGAAGTTGGTTCCGGCCAACGGCACGATGGAGCGCTACCGCCTGCAGAGCTGGCTGACCTTCATCGGCACCGAGGTCCACAAGTCTTTCAGCCCGCTCTTCAATCCGGCCATGCCCGAGGAGGCCAAGGCGATTGCGCGCGCCAACCTGGAGCGTCGCCTGGGCTGGGTCAACCAGCAGCTCGCGGGCAAGGACTACCTGATGGGCGCTGACTTCACCGTGGCCGACGCCTACCTGTACACCGTTGCAAACTGGGCGCGCCTGGTCAAGTTCGACATCAGCGCCTTGACCAACCTCACCGCCTACATGGCCCGCGTGGCAGCGCGTCCGGCGGTGCAGGCGGCGCTGAAGGCCGAAGGCCTGATTTGATGCCCTTGGGCCGCTTGTCCAGCCCCGGCATGGCCGGTGGGCCAACGTCGCCGCGCCGGCTGTTTCATTCGGTGATCGGCTGAGCATGGTGACTTCTGCTGCCCCGCCCCGGGGGCGCACCGCCAATCTGGTGCTGCAGGTTGCTTTCGGCCTGGTGGCCATGACCTTGTGCCTGCCGGCTCTGCCGGACTGGGCGCATGAGTTTGGTGCCAGCCAAGCCACCGTGCAGCTGAGCTTCAGCGCCTACGTGGCTGCTTACGGCAGCCTGCAGCTGGTCTACGGCCCCTGGTCGGACCGCCTGGGTCGCAAGCCTGTGCTGCTCTTTGGCTTGGCGCTGGCGGTGCTGGGTTCCTTGCTCGCGGCCCTGGCGCCCAACCTGGCCACCCTCATCGCGGCGCGTGCCCTGCAGGGCGCGGGCACGGCCGCCGGCATGGTGGTGGGCCGAGCCTTGGTGCAGGATTGGTTCGCCGGTCACGAGCGTCCGCGTGTGATGGCCTACATAGGCATGGTCATGGGCCTGTGCCCGCCCCTGGCCACGCTGCTGGGGGGCTACATCCATGTGCAGGCTGGCTGGCGCTGGGGTTTCGTGCTGCTGGCCGCGTTGGCGCTGCTGGCCTGGATCATGGCCTGGCGGGACATTCCGCCCGGTCGGCCGGTGCGCGCCGCGTCAGCCGGTGTACCTGCGCAGGACGCGCCCCGGCATTGGCTACGGACCTTGGCCAATTCGTATGCGCGCTTGGCGCGTGAACCGGCCTTCCTGCTCTACGTGGTGGTGCTGGCGTCCACCACGGCGGCGTTCTATTGCTTTCTTTCCGGCGCGCCCATCGTGCTTGCAGGGTATGGCGTGGCACCACAGCAGGTGGGCTGGTACATCATGGCCATCCCCTTTCCCTATGTGCTGGGCAATCTGCTGACCACCCGCCTGGTGGACGGCTGGGGCGAGCGGCGCCTGATGGCCGTGGGCCAGTGTGCCGTGCTGCTCGGTTTGTCACTTCTGCTGGGGCTGGCCTGGGCAGGCTGGCGTAGCCCGCTGGCCTTTGCCTTGCCCCTGGTTTTCATCGGGGTGGGCCATGGCCTGTTGACGCCACCCGCGCTGGCGGGCACGGTCAGTCTGGTGCCCGCGCTGGCCGGCTCGGCCGCCGCCGTGGCAGGCATGACCCAACAACTGCTGGGCGCGCTGGCCGCTTATGGCGTGGGTCTGGTGTCGCATGAGGGCCCGGTCAACCTCGGGCTGCTGATGCTAGGCGCCTCGCTGGCGGGCCTGCTCGCGCAGCTGCTGCTGTTCGGCGTGGTGCTGCGCCGATTCCCAGCAAACCAGAAGGCGTGACGTCTAGGCAGCCCGGGCCCATAGCGAGCCCAGGCTTTGACGGGTATCAGCGTTGGCGTGCACCAGGCCGCAGGCGCCACAGCCAGGTCAGCAAGGCCACCAGCACCGCGGCGGCCATGGCGTAGCCGATGGCGCGCGACAGCGGCAGTTCACCTTCCCGCGCGGCACCCATGAAGAAGAGGATGAAGGCGAGCAGGTGCACCAGCAGGCGCTGGGTGCGCACCCACAGTGCGTCGCTGCGGTGGAACCAGGCCAGCAGCACGTCGGCCACCCACCAGACCGCGAACACCGTGTCCAGGCGGGGGGCGCTCACGCGCGGGGTGTCGAGGATGCGCGACCAGTCGTTGCCGAAGACCAGCACCACGGCCCAATAGAAGTGGATGGCGAAGGCCAACAGTGAGACGGTCCAGAAGGCCAGCCAGTAACGCCAAGCCACGGCCGAGCCGCGGATGAAGGGGAACAGGCACAGGGCCGGCGTGACCAGGGCGATGGTCGCCCAGATCGTGAAGAAGGTGACATGCAGGTCGAAGCGCTGCTCGGGCCGCATGTCGGGCGCGGCGCCGCCGGGCGGCAGCAGCGAGAAAATGGCCTGGTCACGCGTCAGCCAGGCGGCCAGCAGGGCGGCAAGCGAGAGCAAGACACCGAGCACCAGGGCTTGCAGCAGGGCCTGGCGGTCGGTTTCGGCACGTTGGAACATGATGGGGCGGGGAGTTGCGGGGCCGTGATGGTGCCACAGCCTGGCGGCTTACCAGCGTGCCTGGATGTGGCCGGCCTCCACCTGGCTCTCCAGACGGGTGAGTGGCGTGTCGCCCTTCCTGATGCAGTCACCGCTGACCACGTCGAATTCCCATTCATGCTTGGGGCAGGTCAGCGTGATGCCTTTCTTGCTCGCCCGGTTCAGTGCGAGTTCCGGAATGTTGGTCGCGTTGTGGGGGCAGAGGCTGTCATAGACCTTCACGACCTCACCCTCGCGGTAAAGAAAGAGGCCTCGGCCCTCGCAATCCACGCGTCGGATTTGACCGTCGGGCAACTCGTCCAGCGCCATCACCGAGCGCCAGCGCGGCTCCTCCTTCGTTGCCACCTCCCCGCCTTGGGGCGCGCCTGCCGGGCTGCCTTGCAGAGCCTCAAGCGTGAACTCGGGCAGGTTCATGGACAGGATCACGTCCGTGGCCCAGACAATCTTCGTCAGGCCCAGGGCGGGAAAGGCCATCAGCAGCGCGTCGATCACTTCGGCGGCGCTGCAGCCCTCGCGCAACGCGCGCCTGAGGTACTGCTTCAGGCCGCGCTCGGTCTGCGCATGCACCTTGGTGATGACGGAAATCAGGTTGCGTGTCTTGGGGTCGAGGTGCTTGCCCGCGTCCTTGAGGAAGCTGAAGTAGTGCGTCATGGCCTCGGGGCGGGCCTGGACGAGGTAGTCGAGCGCGGCGCTCATGAGAAGGCTCCTGGATGGGACAAGGACGGCGGCAGTTGCAGGTCGTCGTGGGTCAGGCGCATGGCCGCGCCGCTGCGGGGGTCGAACCAGTCGAGCGCGCCATGCAGGGTCACCACGTCGCCCACGATCAACAGGCTGGGCGAACGGAGGTCCTGCACACCAGGCTGCGTCGGCAGGTCGGCCAGGGTGCCGGTGATGACGCGCTGCGTCGCCAGCGTCGCGTGCTGCACGGCGGCGATGGGGCGCGTGGGCGGCGCGCCGTGTTCGATCAGCGTGCGGCAGATGGCGGGCAGGGCCGACAGGCCCATGTAGATCACCACGGTCTGCTGGGGGCGTGCCAGCGCGGCCCAGTCCAGGTCGAGCTGGCTCAGGCCGCGCGCGCCGTCCGATGCGGCGTCAGCGGCGCCCTGGACGTTCTTCAGGTGGCCGGTCACGAAGAGGCAGCTCTGGGCGTGGTCGCGGTGCGTGAGCGGGATGCCCGCGTAACAGGCCACGCCGCTGGCCGCCGTGATGCCGGGCACGACCTCGAAAGGCACGCCGGACTCGGCCAGCTTCTGCATCTCTTCGCCGCCGCGCCCGAAGATGAAGGGGTCGCCGCCCTTGAGGCGCACGACTTGGCGGCCTTCGCGGGCCAGTTGCACCAGCAGGGTGTTGATCTGCTCCTGGCGCAGCGTGTGTTCGTTGCGGCGCTTGCCGGCGTAGATGCGCTGCGCTGCCGGGTTGGCCAGGGCCAGCACGCCGTCGGACACCAGGTTGTCGTAGACCAGGGCGTCGGCCTGCGCGAGGATGCGCGCGGCGCGCAGGGTCAGCAGTTCCGGGTCGCCGGGGCCGGCGCCGACCAGATAGACACGGCCTTCGATGCGGTCGGGGTGTGACATCGGTGGCGGGTTCATGCGGCGCGGGCCACGGTGAGGGCCAGGGCCCATTTCGCGCTCTGGATGCCGACGACGGTCAGTAGCAGCGAACCGGCGAGGTGCAGCACCGCCGTGCCCAGGGCCAGGGCATACCGTTGCTGCAGCAGCATGTCCACCACCTCGGCGGAGAAGCTGGAAAACGTGGTCAGCGCGCCCAGGAAACCTGTGACGAGCAGCAGGCGCCAGGCCGGGTCCAGCTGCGGCAGGGCCTGGAAAACAGCCACGCAGACCCCGACCAGATAACCGCCGATCAGGTTCGCGGCCAGTGTGCCCCAGGGCAGGAGTGAGCCGGAGCTGTTGAGCCAGAGACCGAGTTGCCAACGCGCCAACGCGCCGAGGCAGGCACCGAGGCAAATTGCGAGTAGGGGAGCCAGCATGGCCGGAAGTTTAGCCCTGGACCGATCCGAACCCCGATCGGGCTCAGGCCGCGAAAGTGTGGCGCTGCTCGGCGAGCACCGCGGCCTTGCGTGTGAGACCGTCGATGACGTCGGTGATGTTGGACAACACATTGGCGACGACCGCGAATTCACGCCCATGCTGGCCCGCGCGGGCGGCCATCACCTGGGCGTTGAAGCTCACGATCTTGGCCTCCTTGGCGACGCCCTGGATATCGCCCACGATGCTGACCAGCTCCTTGAGCATGGCCCCAGAGCGGCTGCGGGTGATGTCGTCGAAGGTCGTCGTCGCCGTGTCCAGCGCGGCCAGGATGCGGTCGGTCTGTTCGACCAACTGAGCGATGGCCTCGGGCGCTGCTGTACTGCCTTGCGCGATGCCATCGATGGCATCGCGCACCAGGCGCATGAACGCATCAATGACGGGTCCCACGCCCGCCGGGCCTTGGTAGGTCTCGTGGATGCGGCGGGCTTCGGCGGCGGCCAGCCCGGTGGCCGCACCGCTCAGCCGCTGGTGGCTCTCGCTGAAAAGCTGCAAGGTGCGGCGTGCGTCGTCCAGCCGCTTCCCATCGCCGCGCGCGGCCAGCAGGATTTGCAGGATCAGGCGTTGCGACAGCATGCGCTGACGCGCCGCGAGGTTGACGATGGAGATGTCCTGCGGGCGTGGTGATGTGGCCGTGGTTGTCAGAGCTGCGGGTGTTGTCGCTGCCACGCCGTGTGTTGGGGTCCCGGGCATCAGCAGGGGGACGGCGGCCCTCGGGGTGGCGGTGGGGGTGGAGAAGCGCGGTGTGGACATGGGGCGAAGCAGACGGCGGCTGTGGCAGGGGGACGACGACTTATGTGATCTTTTCAAGCGCTTGCAAGGCGGATGGCACCACAGGCGTGCGGCGCACCAGGCGCTGCAACTCGGGCACGCAGGAGCCGCAGTTGCTGCCGCATTTCAATTGCTGCTGCAGGGCAGTCAGGCGTTCGCGCTCGTCGCCGCTGCATTGCATCAAAGTCTGTGTGATCACGTCCTCGCTCACGTTGAAGCAGGTGCAGACCTGGCGCGTGGCCGGGCGCGTGGCGTCGAGCGCGGCCGGTGCCTGGGCGCCGGGCATGAGCAGCAGACGGCCGTAGGCCTGCACCGGCATGTCCTGCTGCAACAAGGCGCGCAACCAGCTTTCGGCGCGGGTGTCGCCGCCCAGCAGCAGAGCCTGCAGCGTGGTCGGTCCAGCCGCTTGCTCCGCGTCCCGGCGCAGCAGCAGGGCGCGGTGCTGGCCGCGCCTGCGGTCCGCGTATCGCAGCACGCCCTGGACGTCCAAGCCCAGCAGGGCCTCGATCTCGACCAGCAGCTCATCCGGCGCCGGCGCGTCTGCGGCCGCGCGCAGCAGCAGGCCGGTCTTGTCATGGCCGAAGGGCACACAGCTGGCGTAGGCAAAGCGGCTCATCAGGCGGCGCAGCGCCGCCTGAGTCACTCCCACGCGTTCGGGCGGCAACCAGGCCAGGCCAAGCAGTGTCCAGGGCAGATCGGCCTTGAGCACCTTGACCGCCGCGTGCTTGAGTTCGGGCTGCTTGGAGACGGGATCGAAGGCCGAGGTCGTGAGTGCGTTGACCCCGGCCAGGGGCAGGCCGGCGCTGCCTTGCCCACTGAGGAATTCCGAGCCCCAGTGCATGGCCATGTAAGCCTGGCCGCTGGCCACGTCCTCGCTGGCGTGCAGAGGCAGGACGATGCTGCCGCGTTTGCTGGTGAGGTGCACAAGCTCTCCTTCCTTCAAGCCGCGCCGTGCCATGTCGCTCGCGTTCAGCTGCACCGCCGGTTCGGGCGCGTGGCCGAAGAGTCGGCCCAGGGTGCCGGTGCGGCTCATGCCGTGCCATTGGTCGCGCAAGCGGCCCGTGGTCAGTGCGAAGGGAAAACGAGCATCGCGCGCCTCGGCCACCGGCTGGAAATCTACCGCGGCAAAACGCGCGCGGCCATCGGTGGTGGGGAAACGACCGTCCTCGTAGAGTCGCGCCTGGCCTGTCGCGGCGCCGTCCGGGAACGGCCACTGGCGCGGCGCCTCTTCAAGTTGTTGGTAGCTCACGCCCGTGATGTCCAGGTCGCGCCCGCGTGTGCTCTCGCGGTGCTCGTTCCAAATGGATTGCGGGTCGTTGTAGGGAAAGAGGTCGTGGTTCGGGCCGAAGCCCAAACGCTGCATCTTGGTTTGCAGACGACGCGCGAAGTCCACGGCGATGCGCCAGTCGTGCCGGGCCTGGCCGGGCGCTGACACGGCGGGGCGCACGCGGCTGATGCGGCGCTCGCTGTTGGTGACGGTGCCGTCCTTCTCGCCCCAGGTGGTGGCGGGCAGCAGCAGATCGGCAAAGTCGCAGGTGGCCGTGGTGGCAAAGGCTTCCTGCACGACCACGTACTCGGCGCGTTGCAGGGCGCGGCGCACGGTGGCCTGGTCGGGCATGCTCTGCGCGGGGTTGGTGCAAGCGATCCAGAGTGCCTTGATCTCACCGTCGGCGGCGGCCTGGAACATCTCCACCGCGGTCTTGCCGGGCTGGTCGGGCACCGATGGCAGGCCCCAGAGCGCGGCGACCTCGGCGCGGTGCGCGGGGTTGGCCAGGTCGCGGTGGGCAGACAGCAGATTGGCCATACCGCCCACTTCGCGCCCACCCATGGCATTGGGCTGGCCCGTGAGCGAGAAGGGGCCAGCGCCAGGTTTGCCGATCTGGCCCGTGGCCAGGTGCAGATTGATCAAGGCCGCGTTCTTGGCCGTGCCGCTGCTGCTCTGGTTCAAGCCCTGGCAGTAGAGGCTGAGGGTGGGCTGCCGGTGCTGCGGTTCGCCGTTGCCCCCACCACCCGTGGCGAACAGGCGCGCGGCTTGCGCCAGTGCTTCCTTGCTGATGCCGCAGACCTGCGCGGTCCGGTCCGCCGTCCATTCGCGCACCCGTGCCTTGAGTTCCTCGAAACCGTTCGTGTGCGCGGCGATGTAGGCGGCATCCGTCCAGCCTTCCCACAGCATGAGGTGCAGCATGCCGTGGAACAGCGCCACGTCGGTACCGGGCTGGATCTGCAGAAAGAGGTCTGCACTGCTCGCGGTGTCGGTGCGGCGCGGATCGACCACGACGATTTTCAGCGCGGGATTGCGACGCTTCGCGTCCTCAATCCTGCGGAACAACACGGGGTGGGCCCAGGCGGTATTGCTGCCCGCGATGAACAGGCAGCCGGCGTGGTCGATGTCCTCGTAACAGGCAGGCGGTGCGTCCGCGCCCAGCGTCAGCTTGTAGCCCGACACGGCGCTGCTCATGCACAGGCGCGAGTTCGTGTCGATGTTGTTGCTGCCGATCAGGCCCTTGGCCAGCTTGTTGAAGACGTAATAGTCCTCGGTCAGCAATTGGCCGCTGATGTAGAAACCCACGGCGTCCGGGCCATGCGCCTCGATGACCCCAGCGAAGCGCGTGGCGGCCTGGTCCAGCGCATCGTCCCAGCCGATCGCTTCGGGGGCATCGCCGCGTTGTGCGCGCCGCAGGGGTTGTAACAGGCGCTGTTGGCGCGTGATCTCGGGCGTGGCCGTCAGGTGCAGGGTCGAGCCTTTGGAGCACAGGCGCCCGAAATTGGCCGGATGCTCCGGATCACCGCGCACGCCGGTGATCAGATCACCCTCGCTCTCGATGATCACACCGCAGCCCACGCCGCAGTAGGGGCAGGTGGAGCGAGTTGCTTTCACGATGACTCTGCCCCGACGTAGGCGTTTCCAATGCTCGCCCGGCGGGCGCGCCGCGAAGCGGCGAGACCGCAGTAGGGGCAGGTGGAGCGAGTCTCTCTGGGCATGCTGCGTCCCCAGGGTGGCGTTCAGGCGCAGGCCGACTTGCGCAGGCAAGGACCGGCCACAGGTGGCGCGATGTCCAGCGCCAGGGTGGCGAGTTCGTTCGCGTCCAGGTGCACGAGGCCGTTGTCCACCATGACGGCGAAACGCTGTGTGCTGCCTTCATCGGGCGCGCGGGCACATCCGCTGGCGAATTCGATGGTCCAGTTGTGCAGCGGGCAGGCCACGCTGGCGCCGAAAACGATGCCTTGCGACAGCGGCCCGCCCTTGTGCGGGCAGCGGTCCAGCAGGGCGTGCACCTCGTCCTGCGCCGTGCGAAACAGCGCCACGGCCATGCCCTGGGGGCGTTCGACGCGGCGCGCGCCCAGCCGAGGGATGTCCTCGACCTGGCAGATGGGGGTCCATTGGTTCATGTTCATGGCAGATGGGTGGGCTACGCGAGTTGGGCCTGCGTCAGGCCGTGGCCTTTTCGACCTGGATGGGGATGAACTGGCGCTGGTCCACGCGGGCCTTGTCGGCTTCGAACCACGGGTCGGGTTCTCCGTCCAACGCGAACTGCAGGCGTTCCCACAAGGCCTTGCGGCCCTCGTGGTCGTCGAGGATCTTTTTCTTGACGTAGTCCATGCCAACGCGGCCCACGTAGTGCACGGTGCGCTCCAGGTACCAGCCTTCCTCACGGTAGAGCTGCAGGAAGGCGCCGCTGTACTCCAGCACCTCGGCGGCGGTCTTGACCTTGCAGAGGAACTGGGCCACCTCGGTCTTGATGCCACCGTTGCCGGCGATGTGCAATTCCCAGCCGCTGTCCACGCCGATCACGCCCACGTCCTTGATGCCGGACTCGGCGCAGTTGCGCGGGCAGCCGCTGACCGCAAGCTTGACCTTGTGCGGCGCGTACATGCGCCAGAGCGCACGTTCCAGGTCCTTGCCCATCTGGGTGCTGTCCTGCGTGCCCATGCGGCACCACTCGCTGCCCACGCAGGTCTTGACCGTGCGCAGGGCCTTGGCGTAGGCGTGGCCGCTGGGCATGCCGATGTCGTTCCAGACGTTTTGCAGGTCTTCCTTCTTCACGCCCAGCAGGTCGATGCGCTGGCCGCCGGTGACCTTGACGGTGGGGATCTTGTACTTGTCCACCGCGTTGGCGATGCGGCGCAGTTCGTCGGCCGTGGTTTCGCCACCCCACATGCGCGGGATCACGCTGTAGGTGCCGTCCTTCTGGATGTTGGCGTGGCTGCGTTCGTTGATGTAGCGGCTCTGTGGGTCGTCCACGGCTTCCTTGGGCCAGGTGCTCAGCAAGTAGTAATTGACCGCAGGCCGGCAGGTGGCGCAGCCGTCGGGTGTCTTCCAGTTCAGGTGCCGATAGACCTCGGGAATGGTCAGCAACTTGTGTTGCCGAATGGCATCGCGCACCGCCTGGTGCCCGTGCTCGGTGCAGCCGCACAGGGCCTTGGTCTTGGGCGTGGCCGAATAATCGCCGCCGGCCGTGAACATCAGGATCTGTTCCACCAGGCCGGTGCAGGAGCCGCAGCTGGCACTGGCCTTGGTGTGCTTGCGCACCTCGTCCAGGGTGAACAGGCCCTTTTCCTTGATGGCCTTGCAGATCGTGCCCTTGCTCACGCCGTTGCAGCCGCAGACTTCGTCGCCATCGGCCATGGCCATGGCGCGCGACTGCCCCTGATGGCCGGCGTCACCGATGTTCGATTCACCGAACATCAGCTTGTCGCGCAGGTCGGCCACGTTGCGACCGTCGCGCAGCAGTTTGAAGTACCAGCTGCCGTCCACCGTATCGCCATAGAGGCAGGCACCGACCAACTTGTCGTCTTTGAGCACCAATTTTTTATAAACGCCCCCTGCGGGATCGCTCAAGACGATCTCTTCGGTGTTGTCGCCTCCCATGAAGTCACCGGCGGAGAACAGATCAATGCCGGTGACCTTGAGCTTGGTCGAGGTGAGTGAACCCGTGTACCGCCCGATGCCGTATTGCGCCAGGTGGTTGGCCAGCACCTTGCCCTGTTCGAACAGCGGCGCCACCAGGCCGTAGGCGATACCGCGGTGCGCCGCGCACTCGCCCACGGCGTAGATGCGGGGGTCGGTGGTGGTCTGCAGGGTGTCGTTGACCACGATGCCCCGGTTCACGTGCAGGCCAGTTTGCTCGGCCAGCGCCGTGTTGGGGCGGATGCCCACGGCCATCACGACGAGGTCGGCGGGATGCTCATCACCGCCTTTGAACTTCACCCGCGTGACACGCCCGACCGAGTTGCCAATGAGTTCCTGGGTCTGCGCGCCGATCAGGAACTTCATGCCCCGGTCTTCGAGTGATTTCTGCAGCATCTTGCCCGCCACGTCGTCGAGCTGGCGTTCCATGAGCCAGGGCGCGACGTGCACGACGGTCACTTCCATGCCCCGTTTCATCAGGCCGTTGGCGGCTTCCAGGCCCAGCAGGCCGCCGCCGATCACGACGGCGTGCTTGTATTGCGCGGCGGCGGCGATCATGGCCTCGGTGTCGGCGATGTCGCGGTAGGCCAGCACGCCTTGCAGGTCCTTGCCCGGTACGGGCAGGATGAAGGGGTTCGAGCCGGTCGCGAGGATCAGCCGGTCATAAGGGGCGCTGCGCGTTTCGCCCTGGGCGTTACGGGCGTGCACGAGACGCTGGCGTCGGTCGATCTCCGTGACCGTCCAGCCTGCGTGCAGGGTGATGCCGTTTGTCTCGTACCAGGCCCAGTCGTTGAGCACGATGTCTTCCAACTGCTGTTCACCCGCGAGCACGGGCGAGAGCAGGATGCGGTTGTAGTTGGGGTGGGGCTCGGCGCCGAAGACGGTGATGTCGTAGAGATCGGGCGCCAGCTTCAGCAGTTCCTCGAGGCTGCGCACGCCGGCCATGCCGTTGCCGACCATCACCAGCTTCAGCCTGCTCGCTCGCATGTCCATGTAAGTCTCCTGGGGTGTCGTGTCGGTCGTCGGTTTCAGGCCCGCAGGGCAACGGCCTGTTTGTCGTTGGCGCCGTCGGCGCGGGGTGTGGCGATGGATTCCACCTTGCGTTGCTTCTCGTGCAGGAAGCTCAGGATCTCCTGCCGGCAGTGGTTGTAGGTGGCGTCGCCCGCCAGCGCGATGCGGTCGCGCGGCCGCGCCAGAGGTACGTCCAAAATCTGACCGATGGTGGCGGCCGGGCCGTTGGTCATCATCACCACGCGGTCCGACAGCAGCACGGCCTCGTCCACGTCGTGGGTGATCATCAGCACGGTGTTGCCCAGCTCCCCCTGGATGCGGATGACTTCGTCCTGCAGGTGGGCGCGGGTCAGGGCGTCCAGCGCGCCAAAGGGTTCGTCGAGCAGCAGTACCTTGGGTTCCATGGACAGCGCGCGTGCGATGCCCACGCGCTGCTTCATGCCGCCCGAGATTTCGGAGGGCAGGCGGTGCAGCGCGTGCGTCATGTTCACCATTTCCAGGTTGTGCAGCACCCAGGCCTTGCGCTCGGCCGCCGTTTTGCTGTCGCGGAAGATCTTCTCGACCGCGAGCGCCACGTTCTGGTGCACGGTGAGCCAGGGCAGCAGAGAGTGGTTCTGGAAGACCACCGCGCGGTCCGGTCCGGGCGAGTTGACTTCGCGGCCGTCCAGGATCACGCCGCCTTGCGTGGCCCGCAACAGGCCGGCGACGATGTTGAGGACAGTCGACTTGCCGCAGCCCGAGTGGCCGATCAGGGTGATGAACTCGCCCCGCCGCACGTCGAGGTTGATGTTGCGCAGGACGGGGTTGCTGGCGCCGTTGCGGCTTTGGAAGGTCATGTCCACCTGGGACAGGCTGAGGTAGGCGTTGTTCATGGTGTCGTTCTCCGTGCGGGGTTCGGGTTCAGCTGGCGGCGGTGCCGCGTGTCACGACGCGGCCGATCCAGGCGACGAGGCGATCGAGCAGGAAGCCGATCAGCCCGACGTAGATGAGGGCGAGGATGATGTCGCTGATGCGCGAGGAGTTCCAGGCGTCCCAGATGAAGAAGCCGATGCCCACGCCGCCGATCAGCATCTCGGCCGCGACGATGGCCAGCCAAGACAGGCCCACGCCGATGCGCAGCCCCGAGAAGATGAAGGGTGCCGCCGCGGGCAACATGATCTTGCCGAAGTACTCGAACCCGTTGAGCCGGATCACCCGGGCCACGTTGCGGTAGTCCTCCGGGATGTTGCGGATGCCGATGGAGGTGTTGATGATGATGGGCCAGATGGCGGTGATGAAGATCACGAAGATGGCCGAGGGGTGGCCATCTCGAAAGCCCGCGAGCGAGATCGGCAGCCAGGCCAGCGGCGGCACCGTGCGCAGCACCTGGAACAAGGGGTCCAGGCCGCGCAGCGCCCAACTGGACTGGCCCACCAGCACGCCCAGGCCCACGCCGACCACCACCGCCAGCGCGTAGCCATACGCCACGCGCTTGAGACTGGCCAGCAGCTGCCAGGCCAGGCCCACGTCGTTGCCGCCGTTGTCGTAGAAGGGGCTCACGATCAGCTCCCAGGTTTCCTGCACCACCCGGCTGGGCGGCGGCAGGGTGGCGCCGGGCCGCGCGCCCAGCAGCTCCCAGATCAGCACCAGCAGGCCGATGAGGATCAGGGGCGGCAGCACGGTCAGGGCCAGACTGCGTGTCTTGGCGGCCAGCCAGGCGCCGGCCCGTGAAGCCTTGGCCGCGGGTGCGAGCCGGATGGGTTCCAGGGTGTCGGGGGTGCTCATGGGACTTCCTTCTGCGAACAGGGGCGGGATCAGGCGCTCTTGAGGTACTTGATGGACAGGCTGTCCAGGTACTTCTTGGGGTTGGCTGGGTCGAAGACCTTGCCGTCGAAGAACTTTTCCACACCGCGCGAGGTGCTGGTGGGAATGTCCTTTGCCGCCACGCCCAGTTCCTTGGCGGCCGCGCGCCAGAGGTCTTCGCGGTTCACCTTGGCGATCAGGGCCTTGGTGTCCAGGTTGGGCGGCAGATAACCCCAGCGGATGTCCTCGGTCAGGAACCACAGGTCGTGGCTCTGGAATGGGTAGCTGGCATGGTCCTTCCAGAAGCGCATCTGGAACTTGCTGTTCATCTCCACGCGGCCGGTGCCGTAGTCGAAGTCGCCTTTGACGCGGTCGATCACATCCTCGACCGGCGCGCTGATCCAGCGCCGACGCGAACAGATCTCGGCTACCTCGGCGCGGTTGGCCGGGTCCTCGCACCACATCTGGGCTTCCATGACGGCCTTGATCAGGGCCTTGGTGGCGTTGGGGTTGGCGTCGACATAGTCCTTGCGCAGACCCAGGGCCTTTTCCGGGTGGTCCATCCAGAGTTCGCTGGTGGTCAGCGCCGTGTAGCCGATCTTCTGGTTGATGAGCTGGCGGTTCCAGGGCTCGCAGACGCAGAAGGTGTCCATGCTTCCAACCTTCATGTTCGCGACCATCTGAGGTGGCGGCACGACGATGGTGTTGATGTCTTTGTTGGGGTCGATGCCGCTCGCGGCCAGCCAGTAGCGCATCCAGAGATCGTGCGTGCCTCCGGGGAAGGTCACGGCCGCGTTGACCGGCTTGCCAGTCTTGGCGCGCTTGGCTTGCATGGCCTTGCCGAAGGCCTTGGCGTCAAGACCGACTTTGAGGTCCTGGTATTCGCTGCCCACCGAAATGCCCTGGCCGCCGACATTGAGCCGTGCCACGATGGTCATGGGGGTCGGCACGTTGTTGGCGGTGATCGCCCCCGTGGTCATCAAGTAGGGCATGGGGGTGAGGATGTGCGCGCCGTCGATGCCGTTGTTCTTGGAGCCCAGCACCAGGTTGTCGCGTGTCGTGCCCCAGGAGGATTGCTTGAGCACTTCCACTTCCGTCATGCCGTGCTTCTTGAAGAAGCCTTTTTCATCGGCCACGAACAGGGGCGCGGCATCGGTCAGCGCGATGAAGCCCAGCTTGGCGGCCTTGGTCTCCAGTTGGGTGGATGCCGCGACGCGGCTGGACCACAAGCTACCGGCGACGGCGGCACCGCCCACGGCGGCGGCCTGGCGCAAGAGCGTGCGGCGGGAGGATGAGGCGGGCAGCGGGCGGTTCTTCATGGGTGGACTCCTGATGACAAGGCGAATACAAGACAGAACGCAAAAACAAAAACGGCGCCCATTCCGCCGCGAACGTGAGCTCGCGGGAAATGGACGCCGTTGTCCAAGCGCAATCCTGAGGAGAGCGGCGCCTAACCTTCATTGGTCAGGCACGACAACACCTAAGCAGAATCCGTGCCAGAATTTTTTTGCTCGATCTGAGGAAAAATTTCCTTATGAATCAGTAATTTAGTGAGTGTGCCGGCTGCGGAAGGCCGTGCGCCAGCGGGCGCGGGCCGGGCACATTTTTTGTGCGTTGCACCAAGAACGACGGAGTCGCGATGTCGGTCGCGCCAATCGCACTTCCATTTCCTTTGGGGCGTGGCGTGGTTGAACCCTGTCTAAAGCAGGTCCGCCATGCTGAGCACCGTGTTGGCGACATCCACCAGCTTGCGGCCCTGGTTCATCGCTGTCTGCCGCAACATCGCGTGCGCTTCGTCTTCGCTCAGCTTGCGCGAGGCCATCAGCAGGCCCTTGGCGCGCTCAATCACCTTGCGCTCGTTGAGCGCGGCGCGCGTGGTCGCCAGTTCGTCGCTGATGGCCTGCAGGCGGCGGTTCTGCTCCTGCACCATGCCGAGCACCGAACGTTCCAGGTGCGGGCTCAAGCTGGGGGACAGCAGGGTGGTCGCCGGCTCGGCGTCCGAGGCCGCAGCCTGGCGCTGCAGGGCTTGCAGGCTGGCCTGCTGGTCGCGCAGTTCGGCGCGCGCCTGGGCGATGCGGCGCTCGCACAGACTGCGCAGGTGGATGGCCAGCGCGTCCTCGACCTTGCGCATGGCGTCGATGCGTCGGGTGCAGCTGTCGTACCAGGGCAGGCTGGCGTTGGGGTCGAGCGCGCTGCTGAGCCGCGCGTCCAACGCCGCACGGCGCAGTTTCTCCTGCGCGGCCAGGGCTTCCGCGTCGTGCTGGTCCGCCCAGGCCCCGCGTGCCTTGGCGTCGGAAAAATCCTGGAACACCTGGAAGCACGCGTCCTGGGCGTCCACGAGGTGACGCCACTGCTGCTGGCGTTCCGGGTCAATGCGTCCGGAGGCGTAGGCTGCCGAGCCCAGCGCGCGCTCTTGCCCGGCGTATTCCTTGCCCTGCATGAAATGGAACAGGGCCACCAGCGCGCGCGAGATCTCGGGGTCTGTCGCGCTGTCGGCGGCTTCCAGCACCACGCCCAGCAGGCCCGCGATCAGGCGTACGAAGGCTGCGGTGGTCTCTTCGGCCGTGAGCGCCAGGGCAGCGACACGCGCGCGCAGCGCGGGCAGACCGTCCAGCGCCTGCAACACGTAGGCGATGCGGTTGAACAGGCGCGCGCCGTTGCGCGCACGGCTCGCGTCGGTGTCCAGCGCGTCGAAACGCGCCATCACTTCGGCCTGCAGGCGCTCGCATTCCTCCACCTGCGGCGCGCGTTGCGAGCCGAAGCGTTCGCCGCGCGAGGCCAGGAACAGATTGGAAATGCCGCGCTCCCTTTGCAGCGCATGCACCAGCCGGCCGATCACGCTCACGAGCTCGCTGGTCAGGGCCAGTTGTTCCAGCTCACTGATCTCGCACTGGCGGGCGGCGACGAGGAAATTCAATCCGGAGTTCATGGGCAGGGGGCGGTTCATGCGGCCCAAAGGGCGCGGGGTACGAACGACAGATCATAGGGCGTGCGTTTTTCACGCTTTTGCCGTTTGCTTGAGCCCGGAGTGTTTGGCCGCGCAGGGCCGAGGTGCCACGGTGTTGGAGTGGCCGCAGGGGATTGGAAGCCCCCGGGGTCTGTGCTACCTTGAGTCCCACAAAAAAGCAGCGCGCAGGTTCGCGCGCCTCATCAGGGAGATGTATGGAAGCTGATGCCATCGAAGACAGTGCCGTTCTGGATGCGCTGTTTTCCAGCGATCTGGGCCTCGGACTGGCGGTGCTGGACCGCGATTTGCGTTACCGACGCATGAACAGCACACTGGCCGCTTTCAACGGCGTGGACCTGGACGCCGCGATCGGCCGCAAGGTGTCCGAGGTGCTGCCTGCGGCATATGCAGAGCTGGGTCCGTTGTTGGACAAGGTGTTGGCGGGTGAGGCGCAAGAAGGTTTCCGGGTGATGGTCGAGGTGCCCAGCCTGCCCGGCCAGTCCTCTGAATGGCGCGCCAGTTACTTGCCCATTCGCGCCCGGGACGGCACGGTCGGCGGCGTCCTGGTCAAGGCCTTGAACATGACCTTGCAGCAGGCCCATCAGCGGGCGCTCGCAGCCAGCGAGGCCCGCCTGCGCAGCCTTTTCGAGCAGGCGCCCGAGGGCATGACATTGGTCGACGCCGAGGGCAGGATGCTATTGGTCAATCGCAATATGGGTGAGCTGTTCGCCTGCGAGCCGGAACAGCTGCTGGGCCAGCATGTGAACATGCTGCTGCCCGAGGCGCGGCGCAGCACCCACCGCATGGAGATGGGGCGTTACCTGCAGGCGCCGACCAAGCGGGTGATGGCCGAGCGACGCAAGCTCACAGCGCTGCGCCTGGACGGCAGCGAGTTTCCGGTGGAGGTGGCGCTCAGCCCGATTCCAGGGCGTGATCCGCCCGAGATACTCGCCACCGTGGTCGACATCACGGAACGGCTCGCGGCCCAGGCCGCGATGGAGGCATCCCTGCGCGAGAAGACCTTGCTGCTCAACGAGGTGCACCACAGGGTCAAGAACAATCTGCAGATCGTGGCGAGCCTGCTGGACATCCATTCGCGCAGCGCGGAGGGCGCGGCCCGCGAGGTACTGCGCGACAGCCGCAGCCGGGTCGGCGTGATCGCCATGACCCACCAGCTGCTGTACGAGGGCAGCAATTTTTCCGGGCTCGAATTCGGCCCGTACCTGGGCAAGCTGGTGCAACTGCTCAAGCAGACCTATGTGCGCGAGGCTACGTCGGTGGAGCTGCAACTGGACGTGCCCGCGCAGGGCATGCGCGTCGAAACGCACAAGACCGTGCCCAGCGGGCTGATCGTCAACGAGTTGGTGGTGAATTCGTACAAGCATGCCTTTGCGGGGCGGAATTCCGGGTGCATCCGCGTTTCCGCCCGGCGCGAGGGTTCGCAGGCGGTGCTGGAGGTCGGTGACGATGGGGTGGGGCTGCCGGTCGGTTTCGTGCCTATGAACTCACGGTCGATGGGTTACCAGCTGGTCTTCATGCTGGCGCAGCAGATCGGCGCCGAGGTGGAAGTTTTGCCAGGCCCAGGCACTGGACTGCGTTTCACCTTCCCGATCGACGATTGAGTCAGGACCCAAGGAGGAGCATGCATGATGAACACCGAAACGCTGCAGGAAACACCGCGACGCATCCGGGTCCAGATCGTCGAGGACGAACTGATCTTCGCCTACGACTTGCGGCAGAACCTGGAGGCCCTGGGCTACAGCGTCACAGGCATCGCGTCCAGTGAGCAGCAGGCGGTTGATCTGGCCACGCGCGAGCGCCCGGACCTGGTCCTGATGGACATCAACCTGGGGCGAGGCGGCGACGGCACGCGCGCGGCCAAGGAGGTGTCGCACAAGCTCCACCTGCCGGTGATCTACCTCACGGCCTATGCAGGCGAAGACATCCTGCAGCGCGCGATCGAGGCCGCGCCCTATGGCTACGTGCTCAAGCCCATCCAGATCGTCGAGCTCAACGCCACCATACGCGCGGCCCTGGCGCGGGTGGATGAGGAACGCAAGACCCGCCGCGCCGAGCGGCGCTTTCGGCTGGCGATGGAGGCGGGCCGTTTCGGGGTGATGGAGTTCGACGCGACGCGACAGCAGGTCGAACTCGATGGCTTCCTGGAAACCATCCTCGCTCAGTCCTCGCAGAGTTTCACCGTGAGCCGTGACGCCTTTCTGCGCCACATCGAGGAACTGGAGGTGCGCCAGGACCTGGACGGCCTCTTGCGGGCCGGGCGCATGGTCCAGGTCTGCGCGGCCTGGCGACGCGACGACGGTGCACGCATCTGGCTGGAAATCCACGCCAGCTACTTCGCCGAGGAAGACCGCGTGGTCGGCATCTTGCGTGACGTGAGCGAGCGCGTGCAAGCCGAGGAGCATCTGCGCCAGGCCGCCGTGGTCTTTGAAACCACGGGCGACGGCATCCTGATCCTGGACCGCGAGCAGCGCGTGTGCATGGCCAACCGAGCCTTCGAGCGCATCACCGGCTACCGGGTGCAAGAGGTTCTGGGCCAGCGGCCCGACGACTTCCTGCATGCCGCGCGCAGCGGTGACCGGCGCCGCATCGCGGGTGCGGACGACCAGGACTCGGTCCAAGTCGAGACCACCTGCCGCCGGCGCGACCAGTCCCTGTTCCCGGCCTGGGAAAGTCTGTCGCCCGTGATCGACCGGGTGGGCAAGCTCACGCACTACGTGCTGACTTTCTGTGACGTCTCCGCCCTGCGCAGCGTCGAGAGTCGCCTGACCCATATCGCCTTGCACGACGCGCTGACGGGCCTGGGCAATCGCCATCAGCTCGACATCTGCTTGCGCCACAACATTGCACGCGCGGCCAGCCGGACCGAGGAAGGGGGGTTCGGCCTGCTTTTCATCGACATTGACGGTTTCAAGAACGTCAACGACTCCCTGGGCCACACGGTGGGCGACGAGATGTTGGTGGAGATCGCCCGCCGCTTTCGCACCACGCTGCGCCAGAACGATGTGGCCATCCGCATGGGCGGCGACGAGTTCTTGATCCTGCTGGACAAGCTGCGCAGCACCGAGGACGCGATGGCGCTGAGCCGCAAACTGCTGGCGCTGATCAGCGAACCCATACGCACCAGCGTGGGCCAGACGGTCAGCACGACGGCCAGCATCGGCATCGCCCTGTTTCCCGAGCATGCCGACAGCGCGGACGAGCTGGTCAAGGCCGCCGACACCGCCATGTACGCGGCCAAGGCGGCCGGTCGCAACCGCAGCGCGGTCTTTTCGCAAGGGTTGGCCCGTCGCGCCTTGGAGCGCCTGCAGCTGGAGCAGGGCCTGCGCCAGGCCATTGTGCGCGGCGAGCTGGAGCTTCAGTGGCAGCCCGTGATCGACCTGCGCGACGGCCGCATCACCGGCGCCGAGGCACTGCTGCGCTGGAACCACGGGACGTCGGGCCGCATCAGCCCCGAGCGCTTCATCCCCTTGGCCGAGGAGACCGGCCTCATCCTGCCGATCGGCGATTGGGTGCTGGAACAAGCCTGCCGCAACGCAGCCGACTGGAAGGCACGGGGTCTGGACGCAGGCCGGCTGGCCATCAATGTATCGGCCCTGCAACTGCAGCAGGACGGTTATGCCGAGCGCGTGGGTGAGACCTTGGCGCGCCACGGCTTGTCGCCCACGATGCTGGAAGTCGAGCTCACCGAATCGTCGCTGCAGCACGGCGAGGCGGTGCAACAGGCCTTGCACAAGTTGCGCGCCCAGGGTGTGCACCTGGCGCTGGACGACTTTGGCACCGGTTTCTCGTCCCTGTCCATGCTCAAGTTCCTGCCGCTGACGCGGCTGAAGATCGACCGCAGCTTCATCCGTGACCTCGCCACCGATCCGAATGACATGGCGATCGCGCGCACCATCGCGGTGATGGCGATGACGATGGGGCTGGAGGTCACGGCCGAAGGCGTGGAGACCGAGATCCAGCGCACCATCCTGCTCGGCCTCAACGTGCGCGAGGTTCAGGGCTGGCTCTACCACCCGGCCTTGCCGGTGGCGAAGTTCACCGAGTTGTTGCAGGGCCGGGGTGGCGGCACCCATACCCAGGAAGGCTGAGCCGCCGCTCAAGGGCAAGCGGGTTGCGTCGCTTCAGGTCAGTGCCATCCGGGGTGCACGCCCAGCGTCGTAACCGAGGGCCTGGGGTGTACCGACCGCCTCGTCCGCCGCGAGCTTGAAGCGTTGCACCACCTGAGCCAGTGTGCTGGCCTGGTCTGCCAGCAAGGCGGCAGTGGCCGTGCATTGCTCGACCAGGGCGGCGTTCTGCTGTGACATGCCGTCCAGGCGCGTCACGGCCTGGTTGACCTGGCCGATGCCTTCGTTCTGCTGCAGGGCGGAGGCGCTGATCTCGCTGATCATCCGCGTGACCCGCTGCACCGAGTCCACGATGTCGCCCATGGTCGAGCCGGCCTCGCGCACCAGTTGCGCACCGGTGCTCACCTTTTGGTTGGATGCGCCGATCAGGCCCTTGATTTCCTTCGCAGCCTCGGCGCTGCGCTGCGCGAGGTTGCGCACCTCGCTTGCCACCACGGCGAAGCCGCGCCCTTGCTCTCCGGCGCGCGCGGCTTCCACGGCGGCGTTCAAGGCCAGGATGTTGGTCTGGAAGGCGATGGCATCGATCATGCCCACGATGTCCGCGATGCGTCCGGCATCGCCCGCAATGCTTTCCATGGTCGAGACCACCTGGGCCATGACGGCGCCGCCTCGGCCGGCCACGTCGGAGGCCGACACGGCGAGCTGGCTGGCCTGCTGCGCCACGTCCGCGGCATCGCGCACGCGCCCGGTCAGCTCGCCCATGAAATGCGCGGTCTGCTCCAGGCTGCTGGTGGTTTCCTCGGTGCGGTGCGACAGGTCCATGCTACCGCGAGCGATTTCCGAAGCCGCGATGCCGATGCCGTCCGTGGTGGCCTTGACCTCGGAGGCCAGCATGTGCAGCTGGCCGCGCATCGATTCCAGCGCCATCAGCAACTGACCGATTTCGTCGCGTCGTTGGGTGTGCTGCGGCAGGGAGAGGTCACCCTGGGCGATGCGGTCCGCCAGCACCACCGAAGAGGCCAGGGGGCGCGTGATGGACCGCGCGATCAGCAGCGAGGCCACGATGCCGGCCAGCAGCGCCGCGCCTGCCACCGCCAGCACGATGGCCTGGATGTGGCCGGAAGTGCTCTGCAGCTCAGAGGAGTAATGCTGGCCGAGCTCAGTCTCCAGACGGGCCAGGTTCTCGATGTCCCGGCTCCAGGCGCCTTGCAACGTGTCCCATTTCTCCATGTTGCGTCGCAAGTCGAAGCGCAGCAGAAAAGCGTTCTTCTCCGGGTCGTCGCTGCCGGCCTGCTGGCGCGCATCGAGCAGGATTTGCCGCGCCGCTTGCTCGGAGGTTTCAAGCTGCTTGAACAGCGCTTTTTCTTCCTCGCCCTCGAGCGCGGTGGCGAGTCGCGCCTTCACCGCGTCATAGCGCTGCAGCGCCTCTCGCAACTGCGCCATCTGCCGCAGCTCGTTCTCCGGCGTTTCCCCCAGCGCCAGGTTGCGCATGGCGATCAGGGCGTGGTTGAGGGCCTGGTCCATCTGCCGAGACTGGTCGGCCTTGTCGGCGTAGACCTCGGCGATGAAGCGCAGACCGCCATTGATGCGCGTCAGCCCCCAGTAGGAGGTGGCGGTGATCACGGCCAGCAGCGTCAGGACGACTCCGAAGCCGAGCGCCAGGCGGTGGGAAAGGAGCAGCTTGTTCATGGGGCACTTGGTGCTCTACATATGGCCTGGCAGCCAGGTCGCGATGGCCGGGAAGAGCCAGAGCAGCAACACAGCCACCACCATCAGGGCGAACATGGGCAGGGTCACGCGGGCGATCCAGCCCAGGGACTTGCCCGTCATGCCTTGCAGCACGAAAAGGTTGAAGCCCACGGGTGGCGTGATCTGCGCCATCTCGACCACCAGCACCACGAAGATGCCGAACCAGATCGGGTCGATGCCGGCTTTCTGCACCGTAGGCATGAGCACGCCCATGGTCAGCACCACCATCGAGATGCCATCCAGGAAGCAGCCCAGCAGGATGAAGAAGAAGGTGAGGGCGACCAACAACTGGAATTCGCTCAGGCCCAAGGTGCCGATCCATTCGGCCAGGTGGCGCGGCAGACCGATGTAGCCCATGGACAGGGTCAGGAAAGCCGCGCCCGCGAGGATCAGTGCAATCATGCAGTACAGCCGGGTTGCGCCCATCAAGGCGTCGCGGAAGGTGGTCCAGTTCAGTGAGCCCTGGGCTGCCGACAGCAGCAGCGCGCCCACCACACCCACGGCGGCGGCCTCGGTCGCGGTGGCGATGCCGCTGTAGATGGAGCCCAGCACGGCCGTGATGAGTAATGCCACGGGAATCAGACTGCGCGAGGCAGCCAGCTTCTGCACGAAGCCCAACCGGGTGTCGGCGGGCGGCACGCGGTCTGGATGGCGCCAGGCCCACACCGCGATGTAGCCCGAGAACAGCACGCCCAGCAATATGCCGGGCAGCACGCCCGCGACGAAGAGCTTGGCGATCGAGACCTCGGCCATCACGCCATAGACGATCATGATGATGGAGGGAGGGATCAGCAGGCCCAGCGTGCCCGCGCCCGCGAGCGTGCCGATCACGATGTCGTCGGGGTAGCCGCGTTGCTTCAGCTCCGGCAAGGTCATCTTGCCCACGGTGGCGCAGGTGGCCGCGCTGGAGCCCGAGACGGCGGCGAACAGGGTGCAACCCGCGACATTGGTGTGCAGCAGGCGGCCGGGCAGTGCCTGCATCCAAGGCGCCAGGCCCTTGAACATGTCCTGCGACAGCCGGGTGCGGAACAGGATTTCACCCATCCAGACGAACAAGGGCAGGGCGGTCAAGGTCCAACTGGTGGCGGAGCCCCAGATGGTGACGGCCATGGCGTCCCCGGCCGGGCGGGACGAAAAGAGCTGCATGCCGATCCAGGCCACGCCCGAAAGCGTGAGCCCGACCCAGACGCCGCTGCCCAGGATCAGGAACAGCGTGAGCACCAGCAAGGCAGTGATGGCGAGGTCGTTCATGCGGACTTACTCATTGCGCAGGGCCTCGCCGTCGGTGACGACGCGGCGGCCCAGGATTTCAAGAACCAGCTCGTCGAGCATGGCGATGGCGAGGATCAACGCGCCCGCGGCCATGCCGATCTGCGGAATCCACAAGGGCGTGGCGTCGTTGGAGGTGGAGATGTCGTGGTAGACGTGAGACAGCCAGGCCAGGCGCACGCAGTACCAGGCGTACAGCCCAGCCAGCAAGGTGCCCAGGCTCAGGGCCCAGAGTTCGAGGGCGCGTTTCCAGCGACCCTTCAAGGCGTTCAGGAACAGCGTGACGCGGATGTGTTCGCCGCGCTTGAGCGTGTGTGCCAGTGCCAACGAGGCCACGCCAGCCATCAGGTAGCCGGCGTAGGCGTCGATGCCGGAGATATGGAAGTGGAACTGCCGCCCGAGTATGGACAGCAGTACCGCGATCAGCAGGCCGACCATGAAAAGCGCCGCCACGGCGGCGGCGCTGTCATAGAGGGCGTTGAGTGTACGGCGCATCATGGTTCAGCCCTCTTGCTCGCGAGATCGGCTTACTTCTTGTAGGCCGACACCAGCGCCTGGCCGTCGGCGCCGGATTTCTCCAGCCATTCCTTCAGCATGGTTTCGCCGATCTTTTGCAGGTCAGCCTTGAGCGCGGGCGATGGCTGCAGCACCTGCATGCCCTCGGCCTTGAGCTTGGCCAGGGTCTCGGTGTTCACCTTGCGGCTGGCGTCCCAGCCGCGTTTCTCGGCGGTGGCGGCGGCCTTGAGCAGGGCGTCTTGCGTGGGCTTGTCCAGGGCGGTGAAGGCAGCCTTGTTCACGATGACCGCGTTCTTGGGCAGCCAGGCCTGGGTGTCGTAGTAGTACTTCAGGTGCTCGTAGAGTTTGCTGTCCACGCCGGTCGCGCCGGAGGTCATGGTGCTCTCGACCACGCCGGTGGCCAGGGCCTGGGCGAACTCGGCGGCCTGCACGGTCACCGGTTGCGCGCCCACCAGCTCGGCGATCCGCGCGGTGGCCGGGCTGTAAGCACGCCACTTCACGCCCTTGAGGTCGGCCGCGCTGTTGATGGGCTTCTTGGCATAGATGCCTTGCGGCGGCCAGGCCACGGTGTAGAGCAGCACCATGCCTTGCTCGTCCAGCTTCTTCTGCAGCAAGGGCTTCTGGGCCTGGTAGAGCTTGAAGGCGCTGTCATAACCATCGGCCAGGAAGGGAAGGCCATCGGCGCCGAAGAGCGCCCATTCATTGGTGAAGTTCACCAGCAGGATTTCGCCGATCTGGGCCTGTCCGCCTTGCACGGCGCGCTTGATCTCGGGTGCCTTGAAGAGCGAGGCATTGGCATGCACGGTGATCTTGAGCTTGCCGCCCGTGGCCTTGTCCACGTCGGCCGCGAGTTGCGTCAGGTTCTCGGTGTGAAAGTTGGTGGCCGGGTAGGCCGCCGGCAGGTCCCACTTGGTCTGAGCCAGGGCGCTGCCGCCCGTGATGGCGAGGGCTGCGGCGAGGGTGAACAGGCGACGTTTCATGTGATCTCCAGTGAAATGGGTTGAAAACGGTTTGCAAACTGTAGTGAAGGCGGCACGGATACTGCTTGGTGTTTTCCCGCAATGTCGACATTTTGTTGGTAAATTGTTTTTTATCTCCCTACAATTCGTCGCATGCAATATCGATGCCAGACAGGAGCCCCCTGATGCCGCGCAAAGCCGCCGTTTCATCCGCCACCGCCAAGAAGTCCGCCGGTTCCCCCATCGTGTCCTCGGCGCATCTGGTCTCTCCGCGCAGCGCCGAGATGAGCGAATTCGAGTTCGGACTCATCGTCGCGGGCAATGCCTTCCATCGCTGGATCGCGCATTGCATGAGCGCGGCCGGGCTGAAGGACCTCACACCGCTGGACGTTCTGGTGCTGCACCATGTCACGCACCGTGCTCGTGACAAGCGCTTGGCCGACATCTGCTTCATCATGAATGTGGAGGACACCCACCTCATCAACTATTCGCTCAAGAAGCTGCAAGGCTTGGGCGTGGTGGCTTCCAGCAAGAACGGCAAGGAGGTGACCTATGCCTCCACCGAGCAGGGCCAGGCCTATGTGCAGCGCTACCGCGAGATCCGCGAAACCTGCTTGATTGACGCGCTCAAGGCCGACGATGCCTTGAATCGCGACATCGGCGAACTCGCGCGGCTGCTGCGTGTCCTCTCGGGCGTGTACGACCAGGCGGCACGCGCTGCAGCCTCGTTGTGAACGCTGTGATGCCAGCCCTGACGCGCTTTGCAGCGCATGCCATGTGCAGATCCAGGTCCATGACCACGCCCGTGCCCACACTTGGCATGCACGCCTTGGTGCTTGGATGCACCAATCTGGCCTTCTTTGTCCGGCCGCCGCGGCTTCCCATGCTGCGGCTCATCTTCTCTTGAACTTTCACAGGCGCGAGCCTCTAGACCATGTCCCACCACCCACTTCCTTCCCGCTGGCAGTTCTGGATCGATCGCGGCGGCACCTTCACCGACATCGTGGCCAAGCGCCCGGACGGTTCCCTCACCACGCACAAGCTGCTGTCCGAGAACCCGGAGCAATACAAGGACGCGGCGGTGGCCGGCATCCGCCATCTGCTGGGCTTGAAGCCAGGTGAACCTGTCACGCCCGCGCTGGTGGAATGCGTGAAGATGGGCACCACGGTGGCGACCAATGCCTTGCTGGAGCGCAAGGGCGAGCCGACGCTGCTGGTCACGACCCGGGGCTTTCGCGACGCGCTGCGCATCGCCTACCAGAATCGGCCGCGCCTCTTTGATCGGCGCATCCTGCTGCCGGAACTGCTCTACACCGCCGTGGTCGAGGCCGAGGAGCGCATGGGCGCGCACGGCGAGGTGGTGGCGCCGCTGGACGAAGTGGCTGCATTGAAATTGAAGCGGGACTTGCAGACCCAGTTCGACGCCGGCTTGCGCAGCGTGGCCATCGTGTTCATGCATGGTTACCGCTACAGCGCACACGAGGCGCGTGCGGCCGCGATCGCGCGCGAGGTCGGCTACACCCAGATCAGCACCTCGCACGGGACCAGTCCGCTGATGAAGTTCGTGAGCCGCGGCGACACCACGGTGGTGGATGCCTATCTCTCGCCCATCCTGCGCCGTTACGTCGAGCAGGTGGCCGGTGAGATGCCGGGTGTGCCCCTGTACTTCATGCAGTCGTCGGGTGGGCTGACGGACGCCCATGCCTTCCAGGGCAAGGACGCCATCCTCTCCGGTCCGGCCGGCGGCATCGTGGGCATGGCACGCACGGCCGAACTGGCCTTTACCGACGCGGCTTCCGCGCCCGCGGAGGGCGGCGTCAAGGTCATCGGCTTCGACATGGGGGGCACCAGCACCGACGTGAGCCACTACGCGGGCGCCTTCGAGCGCGAGTTCGAGACCCAGGTGGCCGGTGTGCGCATGCGCGCGCCCATGATGAGCATCCACACGGTGGCGGCGGGAGGTGGTTCCATCCTCAGCTTCGACGGCGCGCGCTTCCGCGTCGGGCCCGAGAGCGCGGGCGCCAACCCGGGGCCGGCCAGTTACCGTCGTGGCGGCCCGCTGGCCGTGACGGACGCCAACGTCCTGCTCGGGAAAATTCAGCCGACCTGGTTCCCCAAGGTGTTCGGTCCGAAGGCCAACGAAACGCTGGATGCCGAGGCCGTGCGCGCGAAGTTCGGTGAACTCGCGGCCCGCACCGGGCGCAGCGCCGAGGAGGTGGCCGAGGGATTCATCAACATCGCCGTGCAGCAGATGGCCAATGCCATCAAGAAGATCTCGGTGGCGCGCGGGTATGACGTGACGCGCTACACCTTGCAATGTTTTGGCGGCGCGGGCGGACAGCACGCTTGCCTGGTGGCCGATGCCCTGGGCATGACGCGCGTGCTGGTGCACCCGCTCGCGGGCGTGCTGTCGGCCTATGGCATGGGCCTGGCCGACCAGAGCCTGATCCGCGAGCAGGCGGTGGAAAAAACGCTCAGCGCGGCCGCCTTGCCGGAACTCGCGGCCCGGCTCGATGCGCTGGCGCGCAGTGCGACCCAGGCCTTGGCGGGGCAGCAGGTCAGTCAGGGCGCGATCACCGTGCAGCGGCGTGTGCATGTGCGGTACGAGGGCAGCGACGCGGCCCTGGTGGTGTCCTACCCGGAAGCGCCCAGTCCTGAAGCCACCCACGCCGGCATCGTCTCCGGTTTCGAATCCGCCTACCGCCAGCGCTACGCCTTCCTGATGCCGGGCAAGGGCCTGATCGTCGAGGCGGTCTCGGTCGAGGCTGTCATCGCGGGCGACGCGCCGACCGAGCGGCGGCATGCGCTCAGCCTGCCGCGCGAGACACCACGTCGTGACACGGTGCGGCTCTATTCCGGGGGTGCCTGGCACTCCGCCGCCCTGGTCGTGCGCGAGGACTTGCGCCCCGGTGACCTGATCACCGGCCCGGCCATCATCGCCGAGAAGAACGCGACCACCGTGGTCGAGCCGGGTTGGGAAGCCAAGCTGACCGCCCTGGACCACCTGGTGCTGGAGCGCCGTGTCGCGCGCGAGCAGCGTTACGCGGTCGGCACCCAGGCCGACCCGGTGCTGCTGGAGGTGTTCAACAACCTGTTCATGAACATCGCCGAGCAGATGGGACTGCAACTGCAGAACACCGCGCACTCGGTCAACATCAAGGAGCGGCTGGATTTCTCCTGCGCGCTGTTCGACGCCGAGGGCAATCTGATCGCCAACGCGCCGCACATGCCGGTCCATCTGGGCTCCATGGGCGAGAGCATCAAGACCGTGATCCGAGAGAACAAGGGCCGCATGCAGCCTGGCGACGTGTACATGCTCAACGACCCTTACCACGGTGGCACCCACCTGCCTGACGTGACAGTGATCACGCCGGTCTACATCCAGGGCAGCGGGGAGCCGACTTTCTACGTCGGTTCGCGCGGGCACCACGCGGACATAGGCGGCACGACCCCAGGCTCCATGCCGCCGTTCTCGACGCGCATCGAGGAAGAGGGTGTGCAGATCAACAATGTGAAACTGGTGGACCGCGGCGCGCTGCGCGAAGCCGAGGTGCTGGCTCTGCTGGCGAGCGGCGAGTATCCCTCGCGCAACCCGCAGCAGAACCTCGCCGACCTGAAGGCGCAGATCGCCGCCAATGAAAAAGGCGTGCAGGAGTTGCGCAAGATGGTCGCGCAGTTCGGCCTGGACGTGGTGCAGGCCTATATGCGCCATGTGCAGGACAACGCCGAGGAATCGGTGCGCCGCGTGATCACCCGGCTCAAGGACGGCAGCTACACCCTGCCACTGGACAACGGCGCACAGATCAGCGTCGCGGTGCGCGTGGACACCGCCAACCGAGGCGCCGAGATCGACTTCACCGGAACCAGTCCGCAGCAGATCAACAACTTCAACGCGCCCACGGCCGTGTGCATGGCAGCGGTGCTCTACGTCTTCCGCACCCTGGTCGACGACGACATCCCGCTCAACGCGGGCTGCCTCAAGCCGCTCAAGGTCATCATCCCGCCGGGCTCGATGCTGAACCCGAATCCACCGGCCTCGGTGGTCGCGGGCAATGTCGAAACCTCGTCGTGCATCACCAACGCGCTTTACGGCGCGCTGGGCATGATGGCGGCCAGCCAGTGCACGATGAACAACTTCACCTTCGGCAACGCGCAGTACCAGTACTACGAGACCATCTCCGGGGGCTCAGGCGCGGGAGCGCTCATCGATGAAACCGGGCGTGTGGTCAGTGGCTTCGACGGCACGAGCGTGGTGCAGACCCACATGACCAATTCACGCCTCACCGACCCCGAGGTGCTGGAGTTCCGCTTCCCGGTGCGCCTGCTGGCCTACGAGATCCGCCGCGGTTCGGGCGGCCCGGGTCGCTGGCGCGGCGGCGACGGTGGTGTGCGGCGCGTGCAGTTCCTGGAAGCCATGACCGCCGGCATCCTGTCCAACGGTCGCGTGCATGGCGCGTTCGGCATGGCCGGTGGTGCGCCGGGCCAGCCGGGCATCAACCGGGTCGTGCGCGCGCGCAAGGGCGCCGGGCCCGCTGCGGTGGAGGTGCTGGGGCACATCGGAACGGCGGACATGGCGCCCGGTGACGTGTTCGAAATCCACACGCCGGGTGGTGGAGGTTATGGCGAGCCCGCCTGAGCCTTGGCTACACTGATGGGCTCGCACCACAACGACCCCACAGAATCCACATTCGCATGGAGTTATTTCTCGCCTTTTTGCTTGCCCCCGCCCTGGGTTTTCAGTTCCTCAAGATGCAGGATCAGCGTCGCCGCATCCTGCTGCTGGCCCAGCATCTGAACCAGCACCAGATCGAGAAGCTCATGCAGACCGTGACGGAAGGTTATCTGCGCGCGCTGGATGCCAAGGAGCAGGTCCGGCGCGAGCAGATCTGGGCCAGCCTGCAAGGCGCAGAGCAGGACCTGAGCCGGCAGTTCAGCCGCTTTGCCGAGGACTTCGCCAAAGTCTGGAACGATCAGACCCAGGTCAGCACCCTGGGCTGGGCCTTGCCCTACGCCGACAAGCTTTTTCCCAGGCAAACCTTCGACATGCGCTCGTTGCTGGCGGTCCATGCCGAAGGCATCGTCACGGTGGTGGAAAACCGCGACCAGCGCTCGCCCCGTGACAAGGCTTACACCTTGATGGCGGAACTGCTGCTGATGCAGCACAGCTGCCACTGGTTCTGCCGCTCGCGTGCGGTGGCCGATGCACGCATGGTCACCCGCCACCAGACCCGGCATGCCCAGTTGCTGGACGCCGTGTCGCCTGTCACACGCACCGGTTACCTGCAGGTGACCGGCGTCAAGCCATCGCAAGGAGCTAAGCCATGAAACACCTGTTCATCCCCGAGTCAGGACGCGGCATGCGCCTGCGGGTTCCGGCTGGCGTGCAAATTGGCGCGCTGATCCTGCTGGCCTGGGGTGTGTCGGCCTGCAGCGCCCTGAATCCGCGTGAGCACCAGGACATCCGGCTGGCCAAGGATGTTGAGGTCTTCAGTTGCCAGCACCTGGGCAGCACGTCCGTGACGGTATGGGCCGGCGTCGGCCCGGTGACCCGGACGTCCGATGCGGTGGAAGAGAACCTGTTGATCGAAGCCCGCCGCCAAGCCTTCCGCATGGGCGGCAACGCGCTGGTCAGGGGCGCCTCGGCCGAACTTGGCCAGCGCGCCTTCGAGGTCTACCGCTGCCCCTGAGCGCGACCGCGCCAGGCTACGCGGACCCTCGCCTCGGGCTGCGGGGCGCTGGTTCCCGCTCGCGCTTCAGGCCGCCGTGAGGCGCGTGCCCCCATGCAATCAGGTGCCGAAAAGTTCAGCGTGGCTCACGGTGGCGGTGCCGAATTTGCCGACCACGATGCCACCAGCCTGGTTTGCCAGCGGCATGGCGGCGCGCAGGGACAGGCCCGCGCCGACCAGGGCGGCCAGCGTGGCGATCACGGTGTCGCCCGCGCCCGTCACGTCGAACACCTCGCGCGCCTGGGTCGCCACGTGGGTCTCGCCCTTGGCGTCATACAGCGTCATGCCTTCCTCGCTGCGTGTGAGCAGCAGGGTGTTGAAGTGCAGGCGCTCGCGCAGCGCCTGGGCCTTGGCGCGTAATTCGTCGTCGTCGCGCCAAGTTCCGATGACCTGCCTCAATTCGTCCCGATTGGGAGTGATGGCGGTGGCGCCGGCATAGTACGCATAGTCCAGGCCCTTGGGGTCGACCAACACTGGCTTGCCCGCCGCACGCGCCTGCGTGATCATGCGTCGCACATGGTCCAGCCCGCCTTTTCCGTAGTCGGAGATCAGCACCACGTCATGCTCCGCCAGCAGATGCGTGTAGCGTTCCATCCGCGAGGCGAGCACTTCACTCTGCGGCTGGTTCTCGAAATCCAGTCGGATCAACTGTTGTTGGCGGCCGATGACCCGCAGCTTGACCGTGGTCTGCAGCAGGGGGTCGCGCCCCAGTTGGGCCTGGATACCGCTGTGCGCAAGCAGCTTTTCCAGGGCCTGTCCAGCTTCATCTAGGCCCACCACGGTGAGCAGCGTGGCCTGTGCGCCCAGCGCGACCACATTGGCCGCCACGTTGGCGGCGCCGCCCAGACGCAGTTCCTCGCGTGTCACGCGCACCACCGGCACGGGGGCTTCGGGGCTGATGCGGTCCACCGCGCCATGCCAGTAACGGTCCACCATCGCATCGCCGACCACGAGGATGCGGGCGCGAGCGAGCTGTTCCTGCGTGACGAGCATGGGGCTGTTCCGTGGTCTCGTGGCTGACCAGGGTCAGGGCGTGGGCCACTGCGCAACTGGCGGGTGTTTCACAACTCTTCGACGCGCCGCGCCGGGTAGCTGTCCCAAGACTGGCAGCCCGGGCATTGCCAGAAATGCTGCTTGGCTTCGAAGCCGCAGGCGGCACAACGGTAGCGCAGCAGGGGCTGGGTGGCGCGATCCAGCGCGCGCTGGACCAGGGGATGGTGTTCCTCGTGTTCCAGCTTCTCGCCGGCCAGCCATTTGCTCGCGGCGGCCAGCGAGGACTCGTGTCCCAGGTGGTGCAGGTACCAGCCACGCAGGTCCTCGGCGGAGGACTCACCCGCCGGGGGCGGCAGGGGCGCGCGCAGCGCGATGAGGGCTTCCAGCAGGTCGAGCGAGGGAGCTTGTGCGTACAGCGCTTGCAGACGCGTCCTGACGGGTGCTTCCTGTCCGCAGGCTTGGGCGGCCTTGACCAGGGGCGCGGCGATCAAGGGGGCGGCGGCGGGGCTGGCGTCCAGCGCGGCGATCAAGGTGTCGCAGGCCAAGCGCGCGGCCTCGGCGCGCGCGCTGTCCTGCTCCGCGGCCTGACCCCGCTGCATCTGCAGCCGGGCCAGTTCGATGCGCGGTCGCGGTGCCTGAGGGGCGGTTTCGATGGCACGGCGCAGGAGTTCCTGCGCGCCGTCCGCATCCCTGGAGGCCAGGCGCTCCGCAGCCTGCTCACACAGGTAATGCGCCAACCGGGGTGCGAAGCTGCCCGCGAGCTGTGCGCCCGAGCCGGCACCCACGCCCAAGTCCTGGGCACCATCCAGGGTGCGCGCGATGGCGGCGGCCTGCGACCAGTCGCGCGCGCGTTCGTGGTTGGCGAGCCGCGCGAGACGGGCTTGGGTCTGGAAAGGCGTGCCCTCGAGCTTGAGCAGCGCGGCCTCGGCATGGTCGAGCAGGCCGGCCTTGAGGTAGTCGAGCGCCAGTGCGTGCTGGGCACGCTGGTGTTCCGCCTGGCTCAGGTCGCCGCGCGACAGCAGGTGCTGGTGCACGCGCACCGCGCGTTCATAGTCGCCCCGACGCCGGAACAGGTTGCCGAGCGCGAAATGCAACTCGGAGGTGTCGGGATCGTTCTGCACGGCCTCGATGAAAGCGTCGATCGCCTGGTCCTGCTGTTCGTTGAGCAGGAAGTTCAGTCCTCGGAAATAGGCACGTGGGTTGCGGCGGTCTTCCAGGCGCAACTGGCGCCAATCCAGTCGGGAGGCCAGCCAGCCCAGGGCGAAGGCTACCGGCAGGGCCAGCAGGACAAAGGGCAACCAGCCGGGCAGCCAGCTCAGTTCAGGATTCATGGGGCAGGGGTTTGCGACGAAGTGTGGACGTGCGTCATCCGACGGAATGATCGTGCGGGAACGACCTGGATGGCGTGAATTGCGTGCTCATGCCGAGCTTGGTGTCGTTGTCGGCTTCGAGCTGGCGGCGCGCCTTGCGAGCCGCATGACGTTGGCCCAGCCAGCGCGGCAGCATGACCAGGATGCCCAGCGCCAAGCCCAAGGCGAAGGCGGCCAGTACCACGAACACCAGGGGGGCGTTCCATTGATGGTCCAGGAAGAAATTCAGCGTGACCCGCGTCTGGTTGTTGAGCGCGAACACCAGCAGGGCGAAAAAAATGGCTGCCCTAAGCATCCACTTGAGCAGCCAGACCAGTTTGTTCATCGTGCGACCTCTGTTGTCCACCCTCGTTTGTGCTGGTGGGAGGCCCCGATTTTAAGCGCGTGGTGTTCAGTCCGGACGATCGTCCTCGCTGTGTCCCTCGTTTTCGCGCGCCGCGCTGGCGTCCACCGCCTCGCGCAGGGCCTTGCCCGGCTTGAAGTGCGGTACCCGCTTTTCGGGGATGGCGACGCTTTCGCCACTGCGCGGGTTGCGACCCATGCGGGGCGGCCGGCGGTTGATGGAGAAACTGCCGAAACCGCGGATCTCGATGCGGCGCCCGCGCACCAGCGCGTCATTCATCGCGTCCAGGATGGCCTTGACGGCGAACTCGGCGTCGCGGTGCGTGAGCTGCCCAAAACGGGCAGCCAAGGCTTCAACCAGATCGGAGCGGGTCATGACGTGAGGTGCGCGTGGCAGGCGCCGCGTAACCCTGCCACCACGACCTCGCCGACGTGGCGGACCGCGTGGGTCCGGCGTCAGCGGGGCCGCGTGGGCGGCAAGGTCAATGCGCCATCATCAGCCGTTGTTGCCGTCGAGCTTGGCCTTCAGCAGCGCGCCCAGATTGGTCGTGCCAGCGGTGCCCGAGTTCTGGTTCAGGTTGGCCATGGCGCCTTGTTCGTCGGCCAGGTCCTTGGCGCGGATCGACAGCTGGATGTTGCGGGTCTTGCGGTCCACGTTGGTGACCACGGCCGTGACTTCGTCGCCTTCCTTCAGCACGTTGCGCGCGTCTTCCACGCGGTCGCGGCTGATTTCGGAGGCACGCAGGTAACCGATCACGTCTTCGCCCAGGTCGATCTCGGCGCCGCGAGCATCCACCGTCTTGACCTTGCCGGTCACGGTTGCGCCCTTGTCGTTGATCGAGGTGAAGGTGGCGAACGGGTCACCGTCCAGCTGCTTGATGCCCAGGCTGATGCGCTCGCGGTCCACGTCGATGGCCAGCACGATGGCTTCCACGTCCTGACCCTTCTTGTAGTTGCGCACGGCGGCTTCGCCGGGCTCGTTCCAGGACAGATCGGACAGGTGCACCAGGCCGTCGATGCCAGCGGCCAGGCCAACGAACACGCCGAAGTCGGTGATGGACTTGACGGGGCCCTTGACGCGGTCGCCGCGCTTGGTGTTTTGCGCGAACTCTTGCCAGGGATTCGCCTTGCACTGCTTCATACCCAGGGAGATGCGGCGCTTGTCTTCGTCGATCTCCAGCACCATGACTTCCACTTCGTCACCCAGGGAGACGAGCTTGGACGGGGCCACGTTCTTGTTGGTCCAATCCATTTCGGACACGTGCACCAGGCCTTCGATGCCCGGCTCCAGTTCCACGAACGCGCCGTAGTCGGCGATGTTCGTGACCTTGCCGAACAGGCGCGTGCTTTGCGGGTAACGGCGCGAGACGCCCAGCCAGGGATCGTCGCCCATCTGCTTCAGACCCAGGGAGACGCGGTTTTTCTCGGTGTCGAACTTGAGGATCTTGGCCGTGATTTCCTGGCCAGCCTGCACCACCTCGCTGGGGTGGCGCACGCGGCGCCAGGCCATGTCGGTGATGTGCAGCAGGCCGTCGATGCCACCGAGGTCCACGAAGGCACCGTACTCGGTGATGTTCTTGACCACGCCCTGCACGATGGCGCCTTCCTTGAGGTTCTGCATCAGCTTGGCGCGCTCTTCGCCCATGGAGGCTTCCACCACGGCGCGGCGGCTCAGCACCACGTTGTTGCGCTTGCGATCCAGCTTGATGACCTTGAATTCCAGGGTCTTGTTCTCGTAGGGCGTCAGGTCCTTGGTCGGACGGGTGTCCACCAGGGAGCCGGGCAGGAAGGCGCGGATGCCGTTGACCAGCACGGTCAGGCCACCCTTGACCTTGCCGCTGGTGGTGCCGGTGACGAATTCGCCGGACTCCAGGGCCTTTTCCAGGCTCATCCACGAGGCGAGGCGCTTGGCCTTGTCGCGCGACAGGATGGTGTCGCCGTAGCCGTTTTCGATGGCGTCGACGGCGACGGACACGAAGTCACCCACTTGGACTTCGAGCTCACCCTGGTCGTTCTTGAATTCCTCGACGGGCACGAAGGCCTCGGACTTGAGGCCGGCATTCACCACGACATGGTTGTGGTCGATGCGCACGACCTCGGCCGTGATGACCTCGCCCGCCTTCATTTCGGAGCGCTTGAGGGATTCTTCGAACAGGGCGGCAAAAGATTCAGACATTGAAGTTCCTTGTCCGTCTGGGCGTCCACGGCATGCTTGCGTCATGACCCGTGGCGTTACATCGGCACCAGTGCCGATGGGGGCTAGCTTTCGACGGTGGTTGTGTGCGGATATCCCGCGGCAAGAGTGAATGAACCCATCGATCGGTGCGCTGCTGCGCGAGAAGGACCGACGGGACCGGTCAATCGTTCAAGGTGTTCGACACTTGTATGCGTGTCAGTCAGCCTTGAACGGCTGTTTGCCTTGCCACCAGGCCAACACCTGATCCACCGAGGCTTCGATGGAAAGGCTGGAGTTGTCCAGCAGCAAGGCATCTTCGGCGGGCTTCAAAGGCGCGACGCTGCGGTTCATGTCCCGTGCGTCACGCGCCTCAAGGTCAGCGCGAAGGACGTCGATTCTAGCCGGAATTCCCTTGGAAATCAATTGCTTATACCGGCGCTCGGCGCGCTGCGCTGCGCTGGCCGTGAGGAAGACCTTGAGCGGCGCGGCCGGGAAGATGACGGTGCCCATGTCGCGTCCGTCGGCCACCAGGCCGGGCAGGCGGGCAAAGCTGTGCTGCAAGGCAATCAGGGCGGTGCGCACGGCGGGCAGGGCGGAGACCTTGGAGGCGTTCATGCCACCTTCCTCGCTGCGGATGGCGTCACTCACGTCCTGGCCGTCCAGGAGTACGCGGTCGCCCTCGAAGCGCACGGGCAGGTGCCGCGCCAGTTGGGCGATCGCCGCTTCGTTGGCCGGCTCCAGGCTCAGTCCGGCCTGCAAGGCGGCCAGGGCGGTCACACGGTAAAGCGCCCCGGAGTCGAGCAGGTGGTAGCCCAGGCGCTCCGCCAGTTGCGCGGCCAGCGTGCCCTTGCCCGAGGCCGTGGGGCCGTCCACGCAGAGCACGGGCACGTTCCCGGCCACCGGCGAGGTCACCGAGAACAGGGCCTCGAAATAGTCCGGGAAGGTCTTGGCCACGCATTTCGGGTCGAGGATGCGTACCGGCAGGTGGGAAGGGTTGAAGGCCGCCAGCGAGAAGCACATGGCCACGCGATGGTCGTCGTAGGTGTGGATCGTGGCCGCCTTCCAACCCTGCGCGCGCGGCGGTGTGACGCGGATGTAGTCCGGGCCTTCCTCCACCATGGCCCCCAGCTTGCGCAGTTCGGTCGCCATGGCGGCGATGCGATCGGTTTCCTTGACGCGCCAGCTGGCGATGTTGCGCAGGGTGGTCGGGCCATCGGCCGGGTCGGTGAACAGGGCCATCACCGCCAGCGTCATGGCGGCGTCGGGGATGTGGTTGCAGTCCAGGTCGATGGCCTTCAGGGGACCGTGGCCCCGCGACACTTCGAGCCAGTTGGGGCCGCTCCAGATCTGCGCACCCATGCGGCGCGCGGCCTCGACGAAACGGATGTCACCCTGGATCGAGTTCTCGCCCACGCCCTCGATGCGCATGGGCGTGGCCGTGTCGGCCGCCAGGGCGCCCAGGGCGATGAAATAGCTGGCCGAGGAGGCGTCGGCTTCCACGTGCAGCGTTCCAGGGGACTGGTAGCGGCTGCCGGCCGGGATGGTGAAACGTTGCCAACCATCGCGTTCGACCTCGATGCCGTAGCGGGCCAGCAGCTTGAGCGTGATCTCGATGTAGGGCTTGGATATCAGTTCGCCCGTCACCTCAATCGACACGTCGCGTCCCGTCGCCGGGCCGCCCCAAGACGGGACAGCCCCCTCGGGGGGCAGCGAGGACACGTCAGTGCCGAGCGTGGGGGCCCGATTCATGGTCACGAGAGGCAGGGCCATCAGCAGGGCGGTGAGGAACTGGCTCGATACGTCGCCGCGTACTTGGATCGGGGCAGCGAGCTTCAATGTTGGCCGGCCCACGCGCAGCGGGGGGTAACCCTCCTTGCCCAGGTAGTCGATCGCGCAGCCCAGCGGGCGCAGCGCGTCCACCAGGTCGCCGATGGGGCGCTCGTGCATGCGGGCCACGCCCGAGAGTTCGAACTCACCACCCGCGATGGCCAGCACCGCGGTCAGGGGCCGCATGGCCGTGCCCGCGTTGCCCATGAAGAACTTCAGCGGTTCCTGGGGCAACTGGCCCGCGATGCCATCGACGATCACGGTGCTGCCGTTTTGCGTCACTCCGCAGCCAAGCTGTCGCAGGGCGGTCAGCATCACGCGCGTGTCGTCGGAGTCCAGCACATCGTGCAGCGTGGTCCGTCCCTCGCACAGGGCCGACAGCAGCAGCACCCGGTTGGAGATGCTTTTGGAGCCGGGCAGGCGCACCGTGCCCTGGGCTTGGCTCAGGGGGGGAAGGTCGAGGAAGGGGGTGGTGTACATCTCAGTGGGAATTCTGCGGGCTGTCCATGCGCGCGCGCTCGGCGCTGGCGCGGGCAATGCGCGCTTCCAGGGCGGCGGCCTGTTGTTGCTCGATCAACGTGTCGAAGGCGCGCAGGGCCTGTTGCAACTGCCGTGATTGGGCCAGGACCTGCGTGCGATTGGCCAGCAGGATGTCGCGCCAGACCTTGGGGTCGCTGGCCGCGATGCGCGTGCTGTCGCGAAAGCCGCTGCCCGCCAGTTCCAGCCATTCGGGGCCCAGGGTCTGCCCGGACACACTGTCCATCAGGGCAAAAGCCAGCAGATGTGGCAGGTGGCTGACGGCGGCGAAGGCCGCGTCATGGGCGTCCGCGCTCATGTGCCGCACCTCGCACCCCAGGGCCCGCCACAGTCGGGCTGCCTGGGCCAACTGGCCGGTCTGGGTTTCCTGTATGGGGGTCAGGATGACTTGCCGTCCCTGGAACAGCGTGGCGTCCGAATGCGCAACGCCAGCCTTTTCCTTGCCCGCGATGGGATGGGCCGGCACGAAGTTGCCGATGCGCTCGCCCAAGGCAGGCCGTGCCGCCGCGATCACATCACTCTTGGTGGAGCCCGCGTCCATCAGCAGGGCGCGGGGCTGGATGTAGGGCGCGACGCTGCGCAGCACTTCTTCCGTGGCGGACACGGGCACGGCCAGGAACACCAGGTCGGCCCCGGCCACGTCCTGGCCGGTGGTGTCGTCACGCCAGGTTCCCACCGTGTGGGCGGCCGTGGGTGCGGCGCGGTCGATGACCCCGCGCGCCAGCGCTTCCTGCAGCGATGCCGGGTTGGCGTCGTAACCCACCACATGGCGCACCAGGCCCGCCTGCTTGAGCGCCAGCGCGAAACAACCACCAATCAGGCCGCAGCCGATCAGACCGAGCTGGTCGAAATAGGGCGCGGGTTGCGGCATGGTGCGGCTGTGGTCCGGCCAGGCGTGAGGGTCCATGCCGTCCCTCACTCCGAAACCGGGTAAGCGCCGAGCACCTTGTAGAAGGCGCAGAGACTCTGCAGCTCCCTCAGGGCCGCGGCCACATGGGGCTCGGACGGATGGCCTTGCAGGTCGATGTAGAAGTGATACTCCCAGGCCGACACAGGGCTGCCGGAGCGCGCCGGGCGCGACTCAAAGCGCGTCATCGACACACCATGTTTCTTCAGCGGCGTCAGAAGATCATGCACGGCTCCCGGGCGGTTGGGCACCGACAGCACCAGGCTCACGCAGTCACGTCCTCCTTGGGGGGCGCTGGGCGCGGGCATGGCCAAGGTGGAGGGCAGGCAGAGGACGGCGAAACGGGTGCGGTTGCCCGCTTCGTCCTGGATCGCGGGCGCGACGACGTGCAGGCCGAACTCACTGGCCGCGCGCTCGCTGGCAATGCCGGCCCAGGCCGGATTCGTCGTCGCCAAGCGCGCGCCTTCGGCATTGCTGCTGGCCGCGTGGCGCTCGGCATTCGGCAGATGGGTGTTGAGCCACTGCTGGCATTGGGCCAGGGCCTGGGGATGGGCGTAGACGGCGGTGATGCCCTCCAGCGAGGGCGTGCTGCGCAGCAGGTTGTGGCGCACCAGCAGGCTGGTCTCGCCGACCACATGCAGGGGCGACGTCAGCAGCAGGTCCAGCGAGCGCGACACCACGCCTTCGGTGGAGTTCTCCATGGGCGCGACGCCGTAGTCGGCGCGTCCCGCAGCGGTGGCCTGGAACACCTCGTCGATGCTGGCGCAAGGCACGCGTTCGATGCTCGCGCCGAAGAACTGCAGCGCGGCCTGCTCGCTGAAGGTGCCGGCCGGGCCCAGGTAGGCCACGCGCAGGCGCGCTTCCAGCGCGCGGCAGGCCGACATGATCTCGCGCCAGACATGGGCGATGCCTTCGGGTTTGAGCGGGCCGGGATTGGCTTGTTGCAGGCCAGCGATCACCTGGGCTTCGCGCTCGGGACGGAAGACCGGCGAACCGTCGATCTTCTTGACTTCGCCGACCTCATGCGCGAGCTCGGCGCGGCGGTTCAGCAGGGCCAGCAGTTCCTGGTCCACCGCGTCGATCGCGGTGCGGAGTTCGGCGAGGGAGCGAGCCATGTCCTTGTCCAGCTGCCGTCAGGCTTGGGTTTTCTCGAAATCGCGCATGTAATCGACCAGCGCCTGCACGCCCGCCATCGGCATCGCGTTGTAGATGGATGCGCGCATGCCGCCCACCGACTTGTGGCCCTTGAGCTGCAGCAACCCAGCGGCCTTGGCGCCTTCCAGGAAGGCGGCGTTGCGCGTTTCATCGCGCAGGAAGAAGGGCACGTTCATGCGTGAGCGGTTGTCCTTGGCGACCTTGTTGACGTAGAGCTGCGAGTGGTCGATGTAGTCGTACAGCAGCTGGGCCTTGGCGATGTTGCGCGCCTCGATCGCTGCAATGCCGCCTTGCTTCTTGAGCCACTGGAACACCAGGCCCGCGATGTAGATGGCGTAGGTCGGCGGCGTGTTGAACATGGAGTTGTTGTCTGCCACCGTTTGGTAGTTGAAAGCGCTCGGGCAGACAGGCAGGGCGTGGCCCAACAGATCCTCGCGCACGATGACCAGGGTCAGACCAGCGGGGCCCAGGTTCTTCTGCGCGCCGCCAAAGGCCAGGCCCACGCGCGACCAGTCCACCGGGCGCGAGGCCGCGTGCGAGGAAAAATCGATCACCAGGGGTGCATCCGAGCCCAGGGCCTGGAGGTCCGGCAGCTGGTGGTATTCCACGCCGTGGATGGTCTCGTTCGAGCAGATGTGGACGTAACTCGCGTTCGCGCTGAGCTGCCAGCTGGCCGGGTCGGGAATGCGGGTAAAGCCTTCGGCTTCCCCGCTTCCCGCGACGCGGGCGTCGCCGTAGCGTCGGGCCTCCTTGGCGGATTTTTGACTCCAACTGCCGGTGACCACGTAGTCCATGACACCGCCGCTGTGCCCCGCGCCGGGTTTGCGCCCCGCGAGGTTCAGCGGCACGATGGCATTCTCCGCCAGCCCGCCGCCTTGCATGAAGAGGATGCGGAAATTCGAGGGCACGGCCAGCAGCTCGCGCAGATCGGCCAGCGCCTGGTTGTGGATGCTGTCGAACTCCTTGCCGCGGTGGCTCATCTCCATCACGCTCATGCCGCTGCCGTTCCAGTCCAGCATCTCGGCGGCGGCCTGGGTCAGTACCTCCTCGGGGATGGCCGCCGGTCCGGCGGAAAAGTTGTGGGGGCGGACGGACTGGGCGCGTGCGTTCATGCCTCGCCGCCTTCCTCGTTCCCGCTGCCGTTCGCGTCCCCGCTGATCTCACCATTGGCGTCGTTCTCGACGATGCGCTGCAGGCCGCTGAGCTGGGTGCCGTCGTCCAGCGCGATCAGGGTCACGCCTTGCGTGGCGCGACCCATTTCGCGGATTTCGCTCACGCGGGTGCGCACCAGCACACCCTTGTCGGTGATCAACATGATCTCGTCATCCGCATGCACCAGCGTGGCCGCCACGACCTTGCCATTGCGTTCGCTCTGCTGGATGGCGATCATGCCCTTGGTGCCGCGTCCGTGGCGGGTGTATTCGCTGATGGGCGTGCGCTTGCCATAGCCGTTCTCCGTGGCGGTCAGCACGCTGGTGCGCGCTGCTTCGCCAGTCTCGCCTGCCTGCGTTTCGCTCTGCGCCACCAGCATGGCAATGACGCTCTGGCCGTCGTCCAGCAGCATGCCGCGCACGCCGCGCGCGTTGCGGCCCATCGGGCGCACGTCGTTCTCGTCGAAGCGCACGGCCTTGCCGCCGTCGGAGAACAGCATCACGTCATGCTGGCCGTCGGTGAGCGCTGCCCCGATCAGGTAGTCGCCCGGGTCCAGGTCCACGGCGATGATGCCGGCCTTGCGCGGGTTGTTGAATTCGTCCAGCGTGGTCTTTTTCACCGTGCCCATGCTGGTGGCCATGAAGACGTAGTGGTCGGACGGAAAGCGGCTGAATTCACCGGTCAGCGGCAGCACGACGGTGATCTTTTCGCCTTCAGCCAGCGGGAACATATTGACGATGGGTCGGCCGCGCGAGGTGCGCGAGCCTTCCGGCACTTCCCAGACCTTGAGCCAGTAGAGGCGGCCGCGGTTGGAGAAGCACAGGATGTAGTCGTGCGTGTTGGCGATGAAGAGCTGGTCGATCCAGTCGTCTTCCTTGGTCTGAGTCGCCTGCTTGCCGCGCCCGCCGCGCTTTTGAGCGCGGTATTCGCTCAAGGGCTGGCTCTTGATATAGCCCGCGTGCGAGAGCGTGACCACCCGGTCTTCGGGCGCGATCAGGTCCTCGGTGGCCAGGTCCTGGGCGTTGTGCTCGACCACGCTGCGGCGCGCGCCCAGCTTGGTTTGGCCGAATTCCTGCTTGATGGCGGTGAGTTCTTCGCTCACGATGACCGCGACGCGCTGGGGCCGGGCCAGGATGTCGAGCAGGTTCTCGATCTCGGCCATGACGTCCTTGTACTCGGCGACGATCTTATCCTGCTCCAGGCCCGTCAGTCGCTGCAGGCGCATCTGCAGGATTTCCTGGGCCTGGGTCTCGGACAGCTTGTACAGGCCGTCACCCTGCATGCCGAATTCGCGTTCCAAGCCTTCGGGACGGTAGTCGTCGGCGTTGACCACGCCGCCATCGGAACGGCTGCGGGTCAGCATCTCGCGCACCAGCTTGCTGTCCCAGGCGCGGGTCATCAGCTCGGCCTTGGCCACGGGAGGCGTCGGCGATTCGCGGATGATGCGGATGAATTCGTCGATGTTGGCCAGGGCCACGGCCAGGCCTTCGAGCACGTGGCCGCGCTCGCGTGCCTTGCGCAGCTCGAACACGGTGCGGCGCGTCACCACTTCGCGGCGGTGGTCCAGGAAGACCTCGATCAGGTCCTTCAGGTTGCACAGCTTGGGCTGGCCGCCCACCAGGGCCACCATGTTCATGCCGAAGGTGTCTTGCAGCTGCGTCTGCTTGTAGAGGTTGTTCAGCACCACCTCGGGCAGCTCGCCGCGCTTGAGCTCGATCACCACGCGCATACCGGACTTGTCGCTCTCGTCCTGGATGTGGCTGATGCCCTCGATCTTCTTCTCGTGCACCAGCTCGGCGATGCGCTCCAGCAGGGTCTTCTTGTTGACCTGGTAGGGCAGCTCATCAACGATGATGGCCTGGCGCTGGCCTTTGTCAATGTCCTCGAAATGGCACTTGGCGCGCATCACGACCCGGCCCCGGCCCGTGCGATAGCCGTCCTTCACGCCTTGCATGCCGTAGATGATGCCGGCGGTGGGGAAATCCGGCGCGGGAATGATCTCCATCAATTCGTCGATGGACGCGCCCGGGTTCTTCAGCACGTGCAGGCAGGCGTCCACCACCTCGTTGAGGTTGTGCGGCGGGATGTTGGTCGCCATGCCGACGGCAATGCCACCCGAGCCGTTGACCAGCAGGTTGGGCACGCGCGTGGGCAGCACCAGGGGTTCTTTTTCCGAGCCGTCGTAGTTGGGCCCGAAGTCCACCGTTTCCTTGTCGATGTCGGCCAGGGCTTCATGGGCGATTTTCGCCAGGCGGATTTCGGTGTAGCGCATGGCGGCGGCCGGGTCTCCGTCCACCGAGCCGAAGTTGCCTTGGCCGTCCACCAGCATGTGGCGCATCGAGAAGTCTTGCGCCATGCGCACGATGGTGTCGTACACCGACTGGTCACCGTGCGGGTGGTACTTGCCGATCACGTCGCCGACGATGCGCGCCGATTTCTTGTAGGGGCGGTTCCAGTCGTTGTTCAGCTCGTGCATGGCGAACAGCACGCGGCGGTGCACGGGCTTGAAGCCATCGCGCGCATCCGGCAGGGCCCGGCCGATGATGACACTCATGGCGTAGTCGAGGTAGCTGCGGCGCATCTCCTCTTCCAGGCTGATGGGCAGGGTTTCCTTGGCGAATTCGGTCATGGGCTGGACAAAGGTGCTCTGGAGATGCGTGGGGACTGCGCGGGTACTGAAAAGCACGGGCCTCGCGCAGGCAATCCGCCATTTTAGTTCGGCCCCGGTGGGGCCCCCGCGCCCGAGCAACGTGGCCTTGCCCGTCTTCGTTTTGCCCCGGCGGGTTGGCTCGGTCAGGTGCTGGGTTTACACCGCGCAACAGTTTGGTGCGAGCCGGTGGGGTTGTCGCGTCGGTGCTCTGGCAAAATCGCCCGGTTCCATCCCCCGGCATCAGTTGCTCATCTTGTTCATCCGTCGGGGCAGCCCTAAGCGAGGATTCCATGAACTCAATCAATGAGGCCCGCGTGCCCGGTCGTTTTTCCCGTGTCTCCCATCTGTTCGCGCTGATCGCCGCGGGCGCCGTGCTCGCGGGTTGCGCGGCTTCGGTCCAGATGCCGGCGCCCCAGCCTGAACCAGAGCCGACACCTGCGCCCGCGCCCGCCGCACCGGTTGCGCCCGCGCCGGCTGCTGTCGAGCCGCCCGCACCCGCGCCCCAGCCAGAGGTCCTGCTGACGTCCCCCGTGGGTGCCAAGCAAGTGCAGACGGTGACCGTGTTCTTTGACTTCGACAAGTCGGAACTCAAGCCCGCCAGCATCGCCACGCTGGATGCACTGGCCGCCAAGGCCCAGGGCAAGACCGTGGAGGCGACCATCGTGGTGGGCCACACGGATTCCATCGGCACGCCTGAGTACAACCAGAAGCTCTCCGTGCGCCGTGCCGAAGCGGTCAAGGCGCACCTGACGTCCAAGGGCATCAATCCGGCCAGCATCTTCACCGAGGGCAAGGGTTTGAGCGCGCCCGCGCGCCCGAACGACACGGCCGAGGGACGAGCCATGAACCGCCGCGCGGACATCGAACTGGTCATCATCCAGTGAATTCGGCCTGCTCCTTGCAGGCCTCGATGACGCTGACAGGGCTGTCCAGGACAGCCCTTTTTTATGCCTGGGTGGGGGCAGGGGTGTCCACCTGGCACGATAATCTCGGCCCATGAGCACGACACAAGTCAATGCCGATCCCGCCGAGCTGGCGAAGTTTTCCGATCTGGCCCACCGCTGGTGGGACCCGCTAAGCGAGTTCCGCCCCCTGCATGAAATCAATCCCTTGCGCCTGAATTGGTTGTCCGGTCTGGTAGGCGAGGGTTCGGCCCGAGCCCTCAGCGGCAAGGTCGTGCTGGACGTGGGGTGCGGTGGCGGCATCCTTTCCGATAGCATGGCGCGGGCCGGCGCGCAGGTCACGGGCATCGACCTCTCGACCAAGGCGCTCAAAGTCGCGCAGTTGCATGCGCTGGAGCATCCGGTCCAGGGCAGCGGCAGCCTGAATTACCGCGAGATCAGCGCCGAGGCTCTGGCTGCGGAGGCGCCCGCCAGCTTCGACGTGGTCACCTGCATGGAGATGCTGGAGCATGTGCCCGACCCTGCCTCGGTCGTGCGCGCCTGCGCCACCCTGGTCAAGCCGGGAGGCTGGGTGTTTTTCTCCACCATCAATCGCAATCCCAAGTCTTTTCTGTTTGCCATCGTCGGCGCCGAGTACGTGCTCAATCTGCTGCCGCGCGGCACCCATGAATACGCCAAGTTCATCCGTCCCAGCGAGCTGGCGCGGGACGTGCGCCAAGCCGGCTTGGAACTGCGGGCCTCGCGCGGCATGGGCTACAACCCGCTGACGCGGCGTTACGCGCTCAACGACGACACCAGCGTCAACTATCTGCTCGCCACCCGCAAGGTGATGTCGGCATGAGGGGTTTTGGCGCGGGCGGTGGGGCTGTCCAGGCGGTGCTGTTCGACCTGGACGGCACCTTGATCGACAGTGCACCCGACCTGGGCCATGCCGCGAACCTGATGCGCGCGGCACGGGGCCTGCCCGAGCTGCCGCTGGCGCTATACCGGCCCATGGCCGGCGCAGGCGCGCGCGGCATGATCGGCGTAGCCTTCGCGGACCGTGGTTACACGCCCGAGCACCCTGAATTTCCTGCTTTGCGCGCGGAATTCCTCGACAACTACGAGCGTTGCATGCGCGAGCGCACCGTGATCTTCGACGGCGTACCCGATCTCGTGGCGTCGCTGCAGGGGCTGAGTTTGGCCTGGGGCGTGGTCACCAACAAGATCGAGCGCTTCACGCTGCCCCTGACGGCCGGCATGCCGCTGTTCATCGGCGCGCAAGCCATCGTCAGCGGCGACACCACGCCGCACTCCAAGCCGCACCCCGCGCCCTTGCTGGAAGCGGCGCGCCGCCTGGGCCTGGCGCCGGAGTGCTGTGTCTACGTCGGGGACGACGAACGCGACATCGTCGCCGGCAAGGCCGCCGGCATGCGCACAGTGGCGGCCACTTACGGCTACCTCGGGTCGAAAACGGACGCTGCTGCCTGGGGCGCAGACGCCGCCATCGAACATCCGCAAGAACTTCTGGCCCTGCTCGCTTGAAATCGCCCGAACCGGCCTAAAATGCGAGCCTCAGGGGCTGCACTGGTTTCGACGTGGGTTCGGACGCGTGGCAGGGCATGTCGAGCTGAATGTGCTCGTAAAACAGATTCAAACAAACTAACTGCAAACGACGAACGTTTCGCACTCGCTGCTTAATTGCACGTGAGCCTCACAACAGCAAGCCGATAGGCTGGGCAAGGGTGGCGCAAGCTGTCCAGGCTGTGGGGTAACTTCATTCGGCTGGGCCTGCCTTGGGTAACTTAGGGCAGGTCGAGAAAATAGGTTGCTGGCGTCTTGCATAGCGTGCCACTGCGCGGTGCAGGAAGCGAGACTTAAATCAGATGGCTACACATGTAGAACTGTACGAAGAAGGCTTGCGGACGGGGGTTCAAATCCCCCCAGCTCCACCAATCACCCCAAGGGCTCGGATGTGAAAACATTCGGGCCCTTTTTATTTTCAGCGCCACGCCGCTTGCTCAGACCTGCTCGCTCTTCCAGATCGTCAGGATCTTGCCGAACACTTGGAAGTCCATCTTGGCAGTGATGTCGAAGGGTTCGTAATCCGGGTTGTAGGACTTGGCGCGGTAAATCGTGCCGCGCTCGCTGGGGATGCGCTGCAGTTGCTTGATGTAGCCGCTGTCGCCGATGCGAAAGAAATAGACACCATCGACGTCCATGGAGGTGATGCCTTTGTCCATGAGCAGGGGGTCACCCGGGTTGAAGCGGGGGCGCATGGAGGGCCCGAAACCCGTGACGATGCACAGGTTCTGCACACTCGTGTAATGCCGCACGTTCATGCGCAGCCACGCCAGATCGACGCGCCAACTTTTGATCATGCCGGGTTGCTTGCCTTCGAGTACCAAGTTGCCTTCGCTGATCCGGCTGCCGGTTTCGTACTGAGGGATGGACAGTTCGTCCGAGGTGTCGCGAGCCGCCGCGCCACCGTCTCGCGCGACGGTCAAGTGTCCAAATTCACCGTCCGCCTTGTACTCCGCAAAGGACGGACGTTGCGGTCCTGCGATTTCAATGGGTGAAATCTTTGCCAATTGCGCCGCGAGCCTGGGGCTGAAGTCGGCGATCTGGCATCCCAGTTCCTTCGCGAACGCGGCAGCTGCCGTGAAATTGAGGCGGCTGCGGCCGTTGAGGTAGTGACCGACGTTCGATTGGTTTCCCAGTCCGTATGCGTCCCCGAACTCGGCCTGGGTCCTGTGCGGTCGGCTGTTCCAGATGGCTTTGAGGCGCTCGGCCTCGGCCTTCAGTTCTGGGGGCATGCTGGCACGTTTCGGATCGTTCATCGCCGCTGATTATTAGTGTCGCTGCGGCTTAAACAAACTATCAATGCTATTTGCTATTGACCTTACTAAGTAGTGCAACTACTATCTAGGTGTGCAAATTTTCAAAACCATCCAACCAAAGTCAAGGATGGCTTAGCAAGGCATGCTTAACGACTCAAGCCCGCCCATGGCCGTGGTGAGACTCGCTGCTGCTGGAGGTGTGCGAATTGCCGAGATGAGCTGCCTTGGACGAAGCCCGGTCTTCCCCAGCTCGTTACAACAAATGGTGCGGCGGCGTCATGAACTTGGTGACGCGACAAGCATGTGTACCGAGCTGAGGGAGAGAGAAATTGGGCAGTTGGCTTTCACGCAATCGGCACATGTATGCCTCGCCAGCATTGATCGCCGTTGCGGCCGCCATGGTTCTGTATTTTTCCGCACTGAGCGTGGCGGGATGGGTTTGCTCCCTGCTCTTGCTCGGACTAGCGGCATGGAGTCTCGGTCGGCAGCGTCGGCATGCCAGGGCGCTTGAGCGTTCCATCCATGAACATTTGGAGAGCCTGAGCCAATTGGGGGCGCAGGTCATGCCTGTCTGGAGCGGTCAAATCGAAACCTCGCGTGGCCAGATGGAGACGGCCATCGCAGGTCTTTCGATGCGGTTCGCGGGTATTGTCGATCGTCTGAACCGGGCGACCGAGATGTCGGAGATGTCTGGGGATGCCAACGCCGGCCTGATGGGTGTCTTCGCCAGCAGCCAGCAGGAGTTGGACAGGGTGGTGGTGACGCTCAAGTCTGCCATGGACAGCAAGTCCGCGATGCTGGCGCGCATCAAGCAATTGGAGCAGTTCACTGACGAGCTGGATGCCATGGCGGCGGATGTGGCGCGCATCGCGCAGCAGACCAATCTGCTGGCCTTGAACGCGGCGATCGAAGCCGCCCGCGCAGGAGAGCATGGGCGCAGCTTCTCGGTGGTGGCGCAGGAGGTGCGCACGCTCTCCAAGCTGTCGGGCGATACCGGCAAGAGCATGGCGGTGAAGGTGGGGGTGATCGGCGAAACCATTCGCAGCGTGTGCACTTCGGTCGAGCAGTCACTGGCTGGTGAGACGCAGTCCACCCAGGATTGCGAGGCCACCATCACCGCCGTGCTGGACAAGTTCCGCGAGGCCACGGATGCCTTGCTGGAAGCTTCGAACGTGAACCGAGAGCATCGCAGCTACCTGCAGGGTGAGATCGGAGAGGCCCTGGTACATCTGCAGTTTCAGGACCGCATCAGCCAGATCATGAGCCATGTGCGCGGCAACATCGACCGCATGCCCGTGCTTTTGAGCACGCAGCGCGAAATCTTCGAGCGCGACCAGAACCTGACGCCCATCGATGCCGCAGGCTTGCTGGCCGAGCTCGAAAGCACGTATGCCATGGCGGAGGAACGTGCCATCCACGCGGGGACGAGCCAGGCGCGCCTGCCTAACGAGGCTGGCGGTGGCATTCCCAAGCCGCAGGCGAGCACCGACATTACTTTCTTTTGATCGTTGGAAGGGTATTGAGCATGAGCAAAACCATCATGGTGGTGGATGACTCCGCCTCCTTGCGCCAAGTCGTCGGCATCGCGCTGCGTGGGGCGGGGTACGAGGTGATTGAAGGCTCCGATGGCAAGGACGCGCTGTCCAAGCTCACCGGACAGAAGGTTCACCTGATCATCAGCGACGTGAACATGCCCAACATGGATGGCATCAGTTTCGTCAAGGCGCTGAAGCAGTTGCCTGCCTACAAGTTCACCCCAGTGATCATGCTGACCACGGAGTCGCAGGAGGCCAAGAAGGCCGAGGGACAGGCCGCCGGCGCCAAGGCTTGGGTCGTCAAGCCCTTCAGCCCCGAGGTGATGCTCAACGCAGTTCAGAAACTGATCCTGCCTTGATTCGGGCGGATCCTAGAACCTGGCCACCATGACCATGCTGCACATCACGGGTGAAATGACGATCTACCGGGCTGCGGAACTCCGGGAACTGCTGCTCCAGGCTTTACCGCAGTCGTCCGGCCAACTGGACATCGACCTATCGGGCGTGACGGAGCTGGACGTGGCGGGTCTGCAGGTGCTGATGGCGGTCAAGCGAGAGGCGCAAGCACGGCAAGGTGATTTGCACCTGATGAACCACAGCCCCGCGGTGGTGGATGTGTTTGAAATTCTCAATGTCGCGGCTTTTTTCGGTGATCCCCTGGTCATCGGCGAAAGCCTGGCCTGATCCCCGGACCCGGAAGTAAAAAGCCATGAATCTGGATGCCGCGCTGAAAACTTTCATTGTCGAGAGCCGTGAAATGCTCGTCGACATGGAAAACGCCCTGCTGTCCATCGAGCAGAATCCCGAGCGCGAAGAAGCCGTGAATGCGATCTTCCGCGCCGCGCACACCATCAAGGGTTCTGCAGGCCTGTTCGGACTGGACCATGTCGTGGCCTTCACCCATGTGGTCGAGAGCGTGCTGGACCATGTACGTGACGGTCATCTGGCGATTGACGACGATCTGGTCGTGCTGCTGTTGTCCTGCTGCGATCATCTTGGGACTCTGATCACCACGATCGACGCTGGCAACATGGGGCCCAGCGAGGAACTGGACGAGGTGGCGGCGCCCTTGCTGGCCCAGTTGCGCGGCCACTTGGCGCGCGCGGGTGGAGGGCAGGCACCGGTGGGCACGGGTGCCGTGCCAGGTACCGCTGTCGTGACGGCCAAGGAAAGCGAGGCGCAGGTCGAGCGCATCGCGCGCGACGGCAGCGATCCGCGCAGTCTTTGGCACATCTCGCTGCGTTTTGGCCCGAACGTGCTGCGCAATGGGATGGACCCGTTGTCTTTCATTCGCTATCTCGGCCGCATCGGCAAGATCATCGGCATCGCAACCTTGCCCGATGCCTTGCCGTCAGCGACCCAGATGGACCCGGAGTCCTGCTACCTCGGCTTTGAAATCGCCTTCTCCAGCAGCGCCAGCAAGTCGACCATCGAAGGTGTTTTCGAATTCGTGCGTGACGACGCCCGCATACGCATCATTCCACCCGAGGCACGACTGCAGGAATACGCGGACCTGATTCACGAGTTGCCCGAGCAGGACATCCGACTGGGCGAGATTCTGGTGCGTTGCGGCAGCATCACGCCGCATGAGTTGCAGGAGGCTTTGTCCATCCAGCAGAGCGCCCTGGCCGATGCGCAGATGTCTGGGCAGATCGAGGCCGAGGTCCCCATGCTGGGCAAGATCCTGATCGAGCAGCAGGTGGTGGAGCCTCAACTGGTCGATGCTGCGCTGGAGAAACAAAAGCGCATGATCGACAAAAAATCCAGCGAAGCCAAGTCGCAGGAGAGCAAGACCATCCGCGTCGATGCCGAGAAGCTGGACCAGCTGATCAACCTGGTGGGCGAGCTGATCATCGAAGGCGCCACTTCTAGTTTGCTCGCACGGCAATCCGGCAGTCCGCAGCTTGAAGAGAGCACATCCAGGCTCGTGGGCCTGGTTCAGGAGGTCCGCGACAGCGCGCTGCAGTTGCGCATGGTCAAGATCGGTGCAACGTTCACTCGCTTCAATCGCGTGGTGCATGACGTCGCTCGCGAGTTGGGCAAGGACATCGTGTTGCGCTTGTCTGGCGAGGACACTGAGCTGGACAAGACCGTGGTCGAGCGCATCGGAGACCCCCTCACGCATCTGGTGCGAAATGCGATGGACCACGGGATCGAGCCGGTCGAACGGCGTCTGGCACTTGGCAAGCCAGCGCGAGGTACCGTCAGTCTGAACGCCTTCCATGATTCGGGCAGCATCGTCATCGAGGTGGGGGACGATGGCGGCGGCCTGCGCCGCGACAAGATATTCGCCAAGGCGGTGGAGCGTGGCCTCATCGACCCGACTCGTGTTCTGACGGACAACGAGGTCTACGCCCTGATTTTCGAACCCGGGTTTTCCACCGCCGAGACGGTGACCAATCTTTCCGGTCGGGGCGTGGGCATGGACGTCGTGAAGCGCAACATCACTGCCTTGCGCGGCAGCGTGGACATCCAGAGCGTGGAGAACGTAGGCACCACCGTGACCGTACGGCTGCCGCTGACCCTGGCCATCATCAATGGTTTTCAGGTGTCGGCAGGAGGGTCGGTTTTTGTCATTCCTCTCGAAATGGTCGAGGAATGCGTGGCTTATAGCGACGACGGTGAATCGCACTACACGAACCTGCGTGGCGAGGTATTGCCTTTTGTCCGGCTGCGCGACATCTTCGATCTGCAGGAGCCGCTGCCCAACCGTCAGAACATCGTGGTCGTGCGTCATGGTCGACAGAAGGCGGGCATCGTCGTGGATGCCCTGAATGGCGAATTGCAGACGGTCATCAAGCCGCTGGGCAAGATGTTTCAAAGGGTACGAGCCATCAGTGGCTCCACCATTCTGGGTAGCGGCGAAGTGGCGCTGATCCTGGACGTGCCGGCGCTGCTGCAGGAGGCGTCACAAGAAAAGGTGCCCAGCATTCCGGATCCGTGAGTGACGACGCTTGTCGCCCAACCGAGCAGTCTTCCGCGGGGCCGCGCATGACCGCCCCATTCCGTTCAACAAGCAAGGAAAGAGCAGTCCCATGTTTTCACATTTCACGATCGGTGCCCGGCTGATCGCAGGTTTCATTCTCACGGCTTTGATCGCCGCCGTGGTGGGTGTTGTCGCGCTGAATAGCTCGGCGTCCATGAATGACCTGGCCGAGGCGATGTACCAGAAGGAACTGATGGGCTTGTCGCATATCAAGGAAGCCAACGTGTCCTTGATCGCGGTCGGACGGGCTCGTTCGAACTACCTGCTCGCCACCAGCGAAGAGGAGCGCGCGCGGCACCTGGAATCGGTGAAGAAGAACTCTGCCGCCGTGAAGGAGCGCATCGACTTGGCGCGCCCGCTGTTCGTCTCGGACAGAGCCAAGATCTTGTTCGCGCAAGTCGAGCAGATCTGGGTGACCTACCAACGTGATCTGCAGGACTCCCTTGATATCGCACGTCGCAAGCCACTGGCCGATCGTGATGCTGAGCTTACCAACGCCCTGGCGAAGGTGCGTGAATCGGCCGACAACCTGGACAACATTTTCTCCGAACTGAATCACCAAAAGGAGGAGCGGGCCAAACACGCCAACGACGAGATCGAGGAGCTGTACCAAGGCAGCCGCAACATGATGATTGCGCTGATCGGTTTGGGGGTGTTGCTCGGCGTCGTGCTGGGTTTTGCCATCAGCCGCAGCGTGACCCGCCCGCTCGCAAGGGCGGTAACGATCGCTGACGCCTTGTCCGAGGGTGACCTGAGCATGGAAATTCAGGTGAAAGGGCGCGATGAAACGGCTCAGTTGCTGACGGCGATGAAAAACATGGTGGGTAAGTTGTCGCAGGTGGTGACCGACGTCAACAACGGCGCCGAATCCTTGGCGAGCGCCTCTGAGGAGGTGAGCGCCACGGCGCAGGCCCTGAGCCAGGCCGCCAGCGAACAGGCTGCCGGTGTCGAGGAAACGAGTGCCTCGATCGAGCAGATGACGGCTTCCATTTCCCAGAACACCGAGAACGCGCGCGTGACCGATGGCATGGCGACCCAGGCCGCCACGCAGGCCGCCGAGGGCGGTGAGGCCGTCAAAGCGACCGTTTCCGCGATGAAGCAGATTGCGCAGAAAATCGGCATCATCGACGACATCGCGTACCAGACCAATCTGCTGGCGCTGAACGCAGCCATCGAGGCGGCGCGAGCCGGCGAGCATGGCAAGGGCTTCGCAGTCGTGGCGGCCGAGGTACGCAAGCTGGCCGAGCGCAGCCAGGTCGCCGCCCAGGAAATCTCCACCGTCGCATCCAGCAGCGTGGAGCTGGCCGAGAAGGCTGGACACCTGCTCGATCAGATGGTGCCGAGCATCAAGAAGACCTCGGATCTGGTGCAGGAGATCACGGCCGCGTCCGAGGAACAGTCCTCGGGTGTTTCGCAGATCAACGCTGCTGTAGGCCAACTGAGCCAGACCACGCAGCAAAACGCTTCCAGCTCGGAGGAACTGGCCGCGACCAGCGAGGAGATGAGCAGCCAGGCCGAGCAGCTCCAGCGCACCATGGCCTTCTTCAAGGTGGTGGAAGGTCGTGCGGCATCGGCGTCCGGCGCTGCGGCGACATCCGCCGCACCGCGCAAGCCGGCGGTCCCGGGTCGAGGCGGTCGCGCGCTGGCGGTCCGCGGTGAATCCAAGGCCAAGCCTTCCGCGCCTGTCTCTTTTCACGAGCGGGAGCCTGATGAAGCCAACTTCGTCAAGTTTTGACCGCGCGGATGGAGTTCACCCATGACAGCACTCGTTCCCAGCGGATCTTCGAATCCGAATTCGAATGCGATGGTGGCCGCCGCGCATGACCAGGAGCCCACCCAGTACCTGACCTTCATGCTCGGTGGCGAGGTCTACGCCATCGGCATCCTGTCCATCAAGGAGATCATCGAATACGGCGGCCTGACCACCGTCCCCATGATGCCGGTCGCGATTCGGGGCGTCATCAACCTGCGGGGGGCCGTGGTTCCCGTCATGGACCTGTCGGCGCGTTTTGGCCGCGCCTCTAGCGAGGTCACCAAGCGCACCTGCATAGTGATCGTCGAGACCGAGGTCCAGGGCGAGCATCTTGTGATCGGCGTGATCGTCGACGCCGTCAACGCGGTCCAGGAGATCGCGCCCGCGGAGATCGAACCCCCGCCCACCTTTGGCATGAAGATCGCTTCGGACTTCATTGCGGGCATGGGCAAGGTCAATGGCAAGTTCGTGATCCTGCTGAACATCCATCGTGTGCTGCAGGTGGACGAGCTGGAGCAGCTGCAAGGCATCGCGCAGCTCTCCGCGCCTGATACCCCTCACGCTTGACTTGAGTCGCACATCGCAGATTCAAGATATCGATGACGGAGATTCAGGAGCACGAGTTCGCGAAGTTCCAGGGCTTCATCTTTGACCAGGCGGGCATCACGCTCTCCGATGCCAAGAAGTCTCTGGTCAGCGGGCGCCTGGCCAAGAGGCTGGCGCACTACAGGCTGAGCAGTTACTCAGACTATCTGAAGCTGCTTCAGGGCGGCTCAGAGCCGGGAGAGGTGCAGATTGCCATCGATTTGCTCACCACGAACGAAACCTACTTCTTCCGGGAGCCCAAACATTTTGAGCTGCTGCTCAAGATTGCCCGCCAAGCCACCCAGGAGAACCGTGGCCTGCGTGTCTGGAGCGCGGCCAGCTCGACCGGGGAGGAGCCCTACAGCATCGCGATGGTGCTGGCCGATGCCCAGGCTGGCCTGCCTTGGACGGTGCTCGGCACGGATGTGAGCAGCAGGGTATTGCGTCACGCCCGCATCGGGCACTACCAGATGGAGAGGGCGAGCAATATTCCCGCCGATTTCCTCAAGAAATACTGCTTGCGCGGGATTGGTGTGGAAGCAGGAACCATCCTGCTGCAACGGGAGTTGCGGGAACGCGTGCAATTTTCACAAGTCAATCTCAACAAACCATTGCCTGCGCTCGGGCAATTTGACATCATCTTCCTTCGCAATGTGCTGATTTATTTCAGCAATGACACCAAGCGGCAGGTCGTGCAGCGCCTGCTGGGACACCTGCGTTCCGGCGGCCATCTGCTGATCGGCCATTCCGAGTCCCTGAACGACATCACCTCCGCAGTTCGAGCGGTCGCGCCATCGATCTACCTGAAGCCCTGAATTCGTCATGAGTTCGTCCACGCACAAGGTGTTTCTGCTGCCAGGGGATTTCCATGTCGGCGATGAGCACTTCCATATCCGGACCCTGCTCGGCTCCTGTGTCTCGATCACGCTCTGGCACCCGCGCACGCGGATTGGCGCAATGTCGCATTTCATGCTGAGCGGCAGATCGGGCGAGAAGCGCCTGAATGGTCGTTATGGAGAAGATTCCTTGGAGCTCCTGATGGCCGGGCTGGAACTGAAGGGGGTGCATGCTCAGGAATGCGAGGCCAAGGTCTTTGGCGGTGGCGCCATGTTCACCACCGATGGGTCCATCAAGCTCAAGGACATTGGCCGCTGCAATGGCCTCGCTGCCCGCGCCATGTTGCAGGCCAGGCACATACCGGTGGTCAGCGAGAGTCTGTTTGGAACGGGCTACCGCAAGATCATGTTCGATATCAAGACTGGGGATGTCTGGATGCGCCATGTGGGTCTGAGCGATTCGATCATGCTGGCACCCCGTGGCGCGCAGGAGGAGGCGAAGTCACCCGAGCCGGACCGGCGCTTGGCGAAAACACCTTCATGAGCATCTCGGTTCTGATCGTCGACGACTCGGCAGTGGTGCGACAGGTGCTCGCGGCCGTGCTGCGCAGCGATCCAGCGCTGGAGGTGATGAACGCCGCCTCTGACCCCATCCTGGCCATGGAGCGCATGAAGAACAACTGGCCCGACGTCATCGTCCTCGACGTCGAGATGCCGCGCATGGATGGCCTGACCTTCCTGCGCAAGATCATGGCCGAGCGGCCCACGCCGGTGGTGATCTGTTCCACCCTGACGGAAAAGGGCGCCAAGACCACGATCGAGGCGCTGTCTGCGGGCGCGGTCGCGACTATCGCCAAGCCCAAGCTCGACCTCAAGAATTTCCTCAATGCCAGCGCGCGAGAGTTGATCGCCGTGGTCAAGGACGCTGCGGGGGCGAACGTAGCTCGTTTGGGGCGGCAAGGGTCCAAGGCGCCCGACGCGCCGCGTGACAAGCACACGGCCGATGTCATCCTGCCGCCTGCCGCCGAAACCCGCGCCTTGAGCCAGACCACCGAGCAGGTCATCGCGATCGGCACGTCCACAGGAGGCACGCAGGCGCTCGAGGAGGTGTTGGTTGAGTTGCCGCGCGTGAGTCCGGGCATCGTCATCGTCCAGCACATGCCGGAGAAGTTCACCGCCGCTTTTGCCGCGCGTCTCGATGGCCTGTGCCAGATCGAAGTGCGTGAGGCGGTGAACAACGACCGCGTGGTGCCGGGGCGCGCCCTGATCGCTCCGGGTGGCAAGCACATGCTGCTGCGCCGCGCCGGCGCCCAGTATTTTGTCGAGGTGGTGGATGGCCCCCTGGTGAACCGGCACCGTCCCTCAGTCGACGTGCTGTTTCGCTCGGTCGCCAAATGTGCAGGCGCCAATGCCCTGGGCGTGATCATGACCGGCATGGGAGACGACGGCGCGGCCGGCCTGCTGGAGATGCGCAATGCCGGCGCGCGCACGGTGGCGCAGGACGAGGCCAGCTGCGTGGTTTACGGCATGCCCAAGGAAGCCGTGAAGCGCGGAGGGGTCGAGAAGATCATTCCGCTGCAGGCGATCCCCAGGGAGATCCTTCAGCAAGCGGGGCGCTGAAGAGCGACCGTGGACGGGCAGCCCCCTTGAGGGTGCTGGGTACTGCTGGCGTTTGCCAAGTCCTGAAGCTCAGTGAAGGTTTGCGTTCGAGGCAGGCAATCTTCAATGATGGAATGGGTGACGGACCTCGACCCCGGCACTGGCTCCGTGGTTAGGGCTGCTTGGTTCCCCACCTGACCCGGTTGGCCGCTTCACCATGCGGGAAGGCCCGTCGAGGTTCATTGTAGCGCCTGCCTGAGTCGTCGGGCCGATTTGTCATTCCGCCGGGCCGGTATCAGAAGGTTTCCCAATCGTCGCCCGAGGTGGGCGTGCTCCCCTGTTGCCCGGTCAATGCGGCTGGCGTGGCTGCGGGCGTGTGCAGGCGCTGGGTGAGCCGAGGCGCGGCCGCACGGCTGGCTTGAGCCCGCCCCCTAGGCGGGGTGATCTGCGCGGACTTTGCTGCGGCGGTGGTTGGGACCTTGGCGCGGGGCTGCGTCGGGGGCGCAATCGCTGTTTCCTTGCGGGCGTAAGGGGAGGGTGTGGAGAAGGGCGCTGCTGCATTGACCCGAAACACACCGATGGTGCGTGCCAGCTGGCTGGCCTGGGTTTCCAGCGATTGGGTCGCGGCGGTGGATTCTTCCACCAGCGCGGCGTTCTGCTGCGTCACCAGGTCCATCTGAGTCATGGCCTGGTTGACCAGCTCCAAGCCTGCGGTTTGCTCCTGTGTGGCTGCGCTGATCTCGGCCACGATGTCGCGCACGCGCTGCACGCTGGTGACGACGTCGCGGATGGAGGCGCCGGCCTGCTCCACGAGCTGCGTGCCCGCGTCCACCTTGTTCACCGTGTCGCCGATCAGGCCCTTGATTTCCTTGGCGGCTTCGGCCGAGCGCTGGGCCAGGCTGCGCACCTCGCTGGCGACCACGGCGAAGCCGCGGCCCTGTTCCCCCGCGCGCGCGGCTTCGACGGCGGCGTTCAAGGCCAGGATGTTGGTCTGGAAGGCGATGCCATCGATCACGCCGATGATGTCCACGATGCGGCGCGAGGCTTCATGGATGCCGCCCATGGTTGCGACCACCTGATCGGCCACCTGGCCACTGCGCGTGGCTTGATTGGCTGTTTCTTGGGCCAACTGGTTTGCTTGGCGCGCGTTGTCCGCGTTGTGGCGCACGGTGGAGGTGATTTCCTCCATGGAAGCGGCCGTTTCCTGCAGTGAGTTGGCTTGTTCCTCGGTGCGGCTGGACAGGTCCAGGTTGCCGGCCGCGATCTGCGTGGCCGAACTGGCGATGGCCTGCGAGCCTTGCAGCACGTCGCCGACGATGCCGCGCAGGCGTTGGGTCATGTCCTGTAGCGCGCGCAGCAGTTGCGCGGCTTCGTCCCGTCCCTCGGCACGGGGCTCGCGCGTGAGATCGCCGCTGGCCACCGCTTGCGCTGCCTCCACCGACTTGGTCAGCGGTTGCACGATGCTGCGCGTCAGCGTCCAGGCGATCAATGCGCCGGCCGCCGCGATCGTCAGACCGATGGCGCCCAGGAGCATGTACCCTCGCGCCGCGCTGCGGTCGATGTCCATGCCCATGCGGTCGATGCTGGCGCGTTGGTGGTCGCGCAGACCCTGCAGGCTGCCCAGATAGTCGCGCGAGGCCGGCAGGAAGGTTTGCTCGAACAGGCGCTTGGCTTCCTCCAGCTGGCCGCCTGCCTTGGCGGCGATGATGGCGTCGCGCGCCTTGATGTAGGCCTGACGATGCTCAGTCAGCTTGTCGAACATCGCCTGTTCTTGTGGCGTGGAAATCAGCTTGGCGAACTGGGCTTGGCGCTCACTGATTTCCTTGCTGGAGGCCGCGTTGGCCGCCGCGAACAGCTCGGTCAGGGCGTTGTCGCTGCTGCGAGCCACGGCCGTGGCGCGTTGCACGCTGGCGCTGATGCCGGTGTACCAGTCGGAAACCAGGCGTTCCTTTTGCAGTGGCTCCTGCATCATCTGGCGCGTGGCGTCGGCGCTGTGTCGGAGTTGGTAAATCCCGCTGACCAGCATGATCAGGGAGAAAACGATGAGCAGGCCGAAGCCCGCGGCCAGACGTGTGCCGATGCGGAGGTTGTTCATGGAAGGTGACGGCTCGTGCGGTGGTTTCAGGAGCGATGGGCCAGGCGGGGTGCTGCAAGGCCGCAAAAACTGATCAAACCTGTGGTTCAGGTTTGATTCAAGGGTTTTATCGGATTGACGGATTCTAATTGTTTTGAAACTGATGGGCGAAATGATGACGCCAAACGCATCGACGGGCACCACATAGAATCCGTGCCCATGTCTTACCTCGTGCTCGCCCGCAAATACCGTCCCCGGAGTTTTTCCGAAATGGTGGGCCAGGAGCATGTGGTGCAGGCGCTTGCCAACGCGCTGACGCAGCAGCGTTTGCACCACGCCTACCTTTTCACCGGCACGCGCGGCGTGGGCAAGACCACGGTTTCGCGGGTGTTGGCCAAGTCGCTGAACTGCATCGGCCCGGACGGGCAGGGCGGCATCACCGCCCAGCCTTGCGGTGTCTGCCCGGCCTGCCTGGACATCGATGCCGGCCGCTTCGTCGATTACACCGAGTTGGATGCAGCCTCCAATCGGGGGGTGGACGAGGTGCAGGCCCTGCTGGAGCAGGCGGTCTACAAGCCCGTGCAGGGGCGTTTCAAGGTCTTCATGATCGATGAAGTGCACATGCTGACCAACACGGCCTTCAATGCCATGTTGAAGACCCTGGAAGAGCCGCCCGAGTATCTGAAGTTCGTGCTGGCGACCACCGACCCGCAGAAGGTGCCGGTCACGGTGCTGTCGCGCTGCCTGCAGTTCAACCTGCGTCCCATGGCGCCGGAAACGGTGCTGGAGCACCTGACCCGCGTGCTGGCCGCCGAGAACGTTCACGCCGAGGTGGGCGCCCTGCGCCTGCTGGCGCGTGCCGCGCGCGGTTCCATGCGCGACGCCCTGAGCCTGACCGACCAGGCCATCGCCTTCGGTGCGGGGCAGTTGGAAGAGGCTGCGGTCCGCCAGATGCTGGGCAGCGCCGACCGCGGTCATGTGCTGCGCTTGATCGATGCATTGGCCCGAGGCGATGGGCAGGCTGTGGTCGAGATTTCCGATGCCTTGCGCATGCATGGCCTCTCCGCAGCCGCGACCCTGGAGGAAATGAGCGCCGTGCTGCAGCGCATGGCTGTCAACCAGGCCACGGGTGGCGCGCATGCGGCGGATGCCGCAGACCTCGTCGACCCAGACGCTGCGGACATCGCCCGCCTGGCTGCGGCCTTGCCGCCCGACGAGACGCAATTGCTCTACAGCATCTGCCTGCATGGCCGTGCCGAGCTGGGCCTGGCGCCGGATGAATACGCCGGCCTGACCATGGTCTTGCTGCGCCTCTTGGCCTTCAAGCCTGGCGCCATCCCAGGCGCGACGCAGGAAAAAAAAACTCTAGCGTCGGCTGAAGCCGCAACGCCTGCGCCAGTCGGGGCTGTGCCCACACCGGCTTCCATGCCGCTATCCCGACCTGCGTCGACCTCCGCTCCGTCCAGCCCGATGCCGCTGCCTGCGGCGCGTGCATCCGCGCCTGAGGCGAGCAGGCTGGGCCGGTCGATGACCTCCGATGCCGCACCAGCGCCGAATTCAGCGCCTGTAACGGTTGCGAACACGCCAGTGGTGGCGTCCGCTGCAACCCTCTCGGCCGTGCCGCGTCCCGGCCAGCGCCTGCCCGTGGTGGATGCGGTGCGCCCCCCCGCCGCCCCGTTGGCGGTTCGCCCGTTGGTGGCCACCCCCCCGCCCGAACCCGTCCCCCTGCCTGTGCGTACCGCACCCGAGGCCCGTGTGGACACCCCCGCCCCCGGCGCTGCAGGCACGCCGCTGGTGCTGACCGAGGAGGGGGATTTCTGGCATGGCCTGGTGCGAGAGTTGGTCGCCGCCGAGGCCGTGACCGCGCTGGTGCGCGAGCTTGCTTTGCAGTCCCAGTTGGTTGCGCGCGACACCAGCGCAAGCAGCCAGCATTGGTTGCTGCGCGTGGAGCGTGAATCGCTCAATTCGGGCAGCAGCCGTGAACGTCTGCAGACCGCCTTGCAAGCCGCTGGTCATGCGGTGACGTTGACCGTGGAAATCGGACGCGTCAGCGACAGCCCTGCCAAACGCAACGCAGCCGCAGCCGCTGAGCGGCAGCAGGCGGCCGAGCAATTGATCCACGAAAACCCCTTCGTGCAGGCGATGATGCGCGACTTTGGCGCGAAAATCGTGCCCGGCAGCATCAAGGCGGTGGATGCCTGAGCCCGCGCCACGGCTGCGACGCGGGTGCGATCCTCGCCACGACCCATTCATCAAATAAAGGAAAAGCATGTTCAACAAAGGACAACTCGCTGGTCTCATGAAGCAGGCCCAGGCCATGCAGGACAACCTCAAGAAGGCGCAGGAAGAAATCGCCCTGATGGAAGTCACGGGCGAGTCCGGTGCGGGCCTGGTCAAGGTCACGATGACGGGCAAGCACGATGTCAAGCGCGTGGTCATCGACCCCAGCCTGCTGACCGAGGACAAGGACATGCTGGAGGACCTGGTCGCCGCCGCCTTCAATGCGGCCGTGCGCAAGGTTGAGGAAACCTCGCAGGAAAAGATGGGCAAGCTGACTGCCGGCATGCCCGGGTTGCCCGGCGGCATGAAGTTCCCGTTCTGACATTCTTGCCCGCTGGCGTGTCCGACCCCCATTCCCTGGAGGCGCTGATTCAGGCCTTGCGGCGCCTGCCCGGCGTGGGACAGCGCTCGGCCCAGCGCATGGCCTTCCATCTGCTGCAGCATGACCGCGAGGGCGCGCAGCTGCTGGCGGGTGCCTTGCAGCAGGCGGTGGTGCAGGTGCGGCACTGCGCGCGTTGCCACACCTTCAGCGAAACCGAGATCTGTGCTCTGTGCAGTGATCCGACGCGCGATACCAGTCGTCTCTGCGTGGTCGAGACACCCGCAGATCAGATGGCGCTGGAACGCACCGGCGCCTACAAGGGCCTCTACCATGTGCTGATGGGCCGCATCAGTCCGCTGGACGGCATCGGCCCGAAGGACATCGGCCTGCCGGCCCTGCTGATGCGCGCGGGCGATGGCAGCGTGCGCGAAGTCATCATTGCCACCAACTTCACCGGGGAAGGGGAGGCCACGGCACATGTGATTTCCGAGGCGCTGAAGAGCCGGGGCGTCGCCGTCACCCGGTTGGCGCGGGGTGTGCCCATCGGCAGCGAATTGGAATATGTCGATTTGGGCACCATCGCCCATGCCCTGGCGGATCGGCGCTGAAGGCGCGGTCGGGGCTGGCGGGGTGGATACGCGCGCACGGTGTTTCAGGACGGGTACGAATATTGCTGGTTTCGGCTGCGTTGCCGGCGCGGCCCGGATGGAGTCTACGGCTCAGGTGAGCCGGTTGCCTCCACGCGCGGCACAAGCTGCGTCGAACCGGTCAAGGTGCTCGCAAACCAAGCGACAATCACGGTTCCGGTTTCTTTTTTGTTTCTCACCCCTACAAGGACTTTTATGCAAACCGCACAATCCAAGCGTTCCTCTCTCAAATTGGCAGCCCTGGTGCTGGCGGGCTTGGCCGTCGCCGGCCTCGCCGCCTGCGGCAAGAAGGAAGAAGTCGCTGCTACCAAGGCTTTGGTGGTGGGCACCGATGCCGCCTATGCGCCTTTCGAATCGCAAGATGCCCAGGGCAACATCGTTGGTTTCGACATCGACGTGGTGAAGGCCATCGCCGCCAACCAGGGTCTGGAAGTCAAGTTCGTGAATACGCCTTGGGAAGGCATCTTCAACACCCTGGCCCAGGGTGACCGCGACCTGCTGGTGTCGGCCATCACCATCACCGACGAGCGCAAGCAGACGATGGATTTCTCCAACCCCTATTTCGACGCCAAGCAACTGATCGCCGTGGCCGAAAAGTCCAATGTCGCCAAGTTCGCCGACCTCAAGACCTTGAAGGTGGGTGTGCAGACCGGCACCACGGGTGACGACGTCGTGCAAGGCCTGCTGGGCAAGGACAGCGCCAACATCAAGCGCTTCGAGTCCACGCCCCTGGCCCTGAAGGAACTGGAAGCCGGCGGCGTGCAAGCCGTGGTGGCCGACAACGGCGTGGTCGAGAACTACGTCAGCAACAATGCCAACTTCAAGTTCAAGACTGTGAGCGACGACAGCTTCACCCCCGAGCAGTACGGTATCGCCGTGCGCAAGGGCAACACCGAGCTGCTGGAAAAGATCAACAAGGGCCTGGCCGCCATCAAGGCCGACGGCACCTACGACAAGATCCACGCCCAATGGTTCGGCGGCAAGAAGTAAGCCGCATCTGAGCATCAGATCCATCGGCCTGACCTGATCTGATCTGCATCCGGACGTGGCGGCCTGCGTGACCGAATCGGTGTCACGCAGGCCGCCCGCGTTTCAGGCAGGTCGCTGGCGCCGATGGGTCCGCAGCGATTGATTCAACAAGAAAGCAGCAGACGACCATGGATTTGCGCTGGAACATCCTTGTCGGGTACGCGCCCCTATTCATCTCCGGTCTGAAGACGACCATCCTGGTGACATTGGTCGCCATCGTGGTGGGCCTGGTATTGGGGCTCTTGACCGGACTTATCACCAGTTCCCGCAAGGCTCCCCCGCCGCGTTCCGCACTGGCGCGCTGGGCGATCAAGCCCGTGCAATGGCTGGCTGTGGCCTATGTCACCTTTTTCCGCGGAACGCCGTTGTTCGTGCAGATCCTGCTGGTGCATTTCGCGCTCATGCCCACGCTGGTGCATCCCGAACACGGCCTGCTGCTGGCCGGCCCGCTGGCCAGTGAATTCCGCCAGAACTACGGTGCCTTCTTCTCAGGCGCCGTGGCGCTCTCGCTGAACGCCGGGGCCTACATCTCCGAGATCTTCCGCGCTGGCATTCAATCGATCCATCAAGGACAGACGCAGGCGGCCTACAGTCTGGGGTTCACGCACGCGCAATCGATGCGCTACGTGGTCGTGCCCCAGGCGGCGCGCCGCATGGTGCCGCCCCTGGTGAATGAAGCCATCATGTTGCTGAAGGACTCGTCCCTGGTCTCGGCCATCGGCCTGGCGGACCTGGCCTTGGCGGCGCGTACCGTGGCGGGTGCGTATTCGCGTTACTGGGAACCCTACCTCGCGATTTCCGCGTTGTACTTGGTGATGACGCTCTTGCTGTCCCTGGCAGCCAAGCGGCTGGAAGTGCCGGAGCACCAACGGGGCAAGTAGCGCCTCAGCTGTCCTTGCGCACTGGCGTGCCCAGGGTGGATGTGACGGGCATCCAGCGGTACAGCACGATGTTCTGCCCCGGTTGGAAGCTGTCGCCCACCTTCAATTGGTTCCACTCGGCCACCTTGGCCGGGGCAATGCCGTAGCGGCGCGCGATGAGGCTCACCGTGTCGCGCTTGCCGGCTTTGTAGACCACGCGGCGCAGTTCGGTCTCGGGGAAGAAATTGAGTTGGCCGTGATCGGCGATGCGCTCCGCCACATCGTGTTCGTGATCGCTGGCGCGCGGCACCAGCAGGGTGGAACCGGCGCGAATGATCATGTGGCTGGGAATGGCATTGGCCAGTCGCAATTCCTTCTCGTCAATCTTGAGCCGCTTGGCCACGTCCGTGGTCTTCATGGTGCGGGGCGCGGTCCAGACCGTCCAGCTGGCCAGCTGGCCTTTGTCCTCGGCGACATAGCTTGCAAGGTTGCGTTCGAAGGTGATGGCGTTGTCCCAGGGCAGCAGAATTTGCGGCGTGCCCGCCGCCAGGATCACCGGACGGTGCAGGGAAGGATTCAGCGCCTTGAAGTCTTCCAGTCGAACCTCGGCGAGTTCAGCGGCGAGTTCCACGTCAATGTCGCGCGTGATCGCGACGCTGTCGAAAAAGGGGTGGTTCTCGAAATTGGGCAGTGTGATGGCGAAGCGTGCCGGGTCGGCGATCAGATTCTTCATCGCTTGCAGCTTGGGCACGTAATAGCGCGTTTCCCTGGGCATCAGGGGGTAGAGCGATACGTAGTCGGTCGGCTTCTTCAGACGCTTGTTCTTCGCGATGGCGCGGCCCACAGCCCCTTCGCCCCAGTTGTAGGCCGCCAGCGCGAGGTGCCAGTCGCCAAACATGCCGTGCAGTTTTTCCAGGTAATCCAGCGCAGCGCGGGTCGAGGCCAGCACGTCGCGACGGTCATCGCGGAAGGCGTTCTGCCGCAGTTGATACACCCGTCCGGTGCTGGGAATGAACTGCCACATGCCTGCGGCGCGCGCATGCGAGTAAGCCTGGGGGTTGTAGGCGCTCTCCACGAAGGGCAGCAGGGCTAGTTCGGTGGGCAGGCCGCGGCGCTCAATCTCCTCAATGATGTGGAAGAGGTACATGCGCGAGCGCTCGATCATCGCAACGAATTCCTCGGGCCGCGCCGCATACCACTGCTCGCGCCCAAGCACCAGGGGGCTCTCGAGGTCCTTCATGGTGAAACCCTGGCGGATGCGATGCCAGAGGTCGGTGGGCGGGGCCAGTGTGATCACCGCGTGCGTCGCCGGGGAGTACGGCGCTGGCAGGGGCTGCAGGTCCTCCGCAGGCACAGGCAGTGACGGCAGCACGGCTTCTGTGGCGGTCACTGCCTGAGGCGTCTCAGCCGAGGCCGGTGGCGTGTTTTGCGCCGTCGAGTAGCTTGCCTCGCCCTGTGTGGTCGGTGCTGGTTCTGGCACCGCATCACGCCGTGCCAGCTCGTCGGTCAAGGCGCAACCACTCAGCCCCAGGCCCAGTGCAAGTCCCCAAGCCAATGCCAGGGTGCGAGGTCTGGAAAGCGTGGTCAGTGCCAAGTTCAGATGACGCGGCGCGCAGAAAGAGGGGGTGGCGGGAGACAAGGATTTCATCGGAACTCGTTTTTCCACTGGCGCAGGGCGGCGAAGGTGTCGACTTCGGCAGGCCCCAGACCGGTCAAGGCATGCGCGGCCGTGCGCGCGACAGCTTGAACGACATCGGGATGGCGGCTGCGCAGAAAGGGGTTGATGGCGCGCTCTTGCGCGAGGGTCGAAGGCAGCGTAGGTTGGCCCTGGGCGCGCAGGGCCTCGCAACGTTGGTTGTGTTCGCGCAGGGCCTCGTTGTCGGGCTCCACGGCGCGTGCGAAACGCAGATTGCTCAGGGTGTATTCGTGCGCGCAGCATACGCGAGTGGCGTCGGGCAGGCGGCCGAGCTTGTCCAGCGAGGCCAGCATTTGCGCGGGCGTCCCCTCGAAGATGCGGCCGCAGCCTCCGGAAAACAGCGTGTCGCCGCAGAATAGCAGGGGCGACGGCGGTTCCAGCGCGGCGCCATCGGCGCAATACCAGGCGATGTGGCCCGCGGTGTGGCCGGGCACGTCCAGCACCTCGAAACGCAGCCCTAGCAACTCCACATGATCTCCTTCGCTCACGCGGGTGATGGGGTCGGGCATGGCCTCGCCCGCCGGGCCGTAGACCGCTGCACCAGTTGCCGAGCACAGCTCAGGCACGCCACCCACATGATCCGTATGGTGATGCGTGACTAGAATGGCCCGCAGCGTCAGGTGCCTGGTTTGCAGTGCGTCCAGCACGGGTTGGGCCTCGGCCGGATCGACGACGATGGCCTGCTGCTGGTCATGCAGCAGCCAGATGTAGTTGTCGGTCAGCGCGGGCAGAGGAAGCAGCGTCACAGTGCAAGGTTATTCAGAGGAGGCATGGCGGCGGGTCATGAGCAGCGAAATTATAGATTTGCGGTCCTGGTGCGAGACCCCTGCGGGCGGCTATCTCTTGGCTTGGGAACGGGCACAGTATGAGCGCGCCGTGGCCGACATCTTTGGCTACCACGCCCTACAGCTGGGTCTGCCCGCGCTGGACACTCTGGTCGCCAATCGCATGCCGCACCGCTGGCTCGCGGGCTACGGGCCAGCGGTGCCGGACGAAAGCAGTGCCACGCTCCGGACGATCTCGCTGCACACCGACTACGCCGCCCTGCCTTTTCCCGAAGGCAGCCTGGATCTGGTGACATTGCCTCACACGCTGGATTGCCATCCCGATCCCCATGCCGTGTTGCGTGAGGTGGCGCGCGCGCTCGCGCCCAGTGGGCGGGTACTCATCAGTGGCTTCAACCCCATGAGCCTGTGGGGTTGGCGGCAGCGGCGCGAGGCCTGGTGGGCGCGCACCGCGCACGAGGCCGGCTGGCACTGGTGGGCCGAACACGGCAAGCCCGTGCTGCCCGCGGGGCTGGGACTCATCAGCCCCTGGCGCCTGCGGGACTGGCTGCAGTTGCTCAATCTGGAAGTGGAGGACGCAGAACCTGGCACCGGATATGGCCTGTGGCGGCCCTTGCTGCGCAGCGCGCCCTGGCTGCACCGATGGCGTTGGCTGGACCAGGCCGGAGCGCGCTGGTGGCCGGTGCTGGGCGCGGTGTATTTCGTCGTGGCCGTCAAGCGGGTGCACGGCGTGCGCCTGCTCGAGCCGCGCTGGCGCCGTGCCGCGAGTGCGGCTCCACAGGCCGCACCGGCTTCCTTGGTGCGGCACCAGCGAGAATCGGCGGCTTCGGATACCGCCATCGCGAGGCCTGAAGGCTTGGACGAGGTCGTCACCCGCCCGTCACGGCGATGATGGAAAACATAAGTCAGCACAAGAAAGGACGGCAGTTTGAGCCTAGTTCAATCACAAACAAGCAAGGACGTGAAAGTCGATGCGAATCCGGTCGAGATCTACACCGATGGGGCCTGCAAGGGCAATCCCGGTCCCGGTGGTTGGGGCGTACTGCTGCGCGCCGGCGGTGTGGAGAAGGAGCTGTTTGGTGGTGAGCCGGCGACCACGAACAACCGCATGGAGTTGATGGCGGTGATCCAGGCGTTGGAGGCGCTCAAGCGGCCCTGCCACGTCGTCCTGCACGCTGACAGCCAGTACGTGCTCAAGGGCATCACCGAATGGCTGGCCGGCTGGAAGGCCAAGGGTTGGAAGACCGCGAGCAAACAGCCGGTCAAGAATGTCGATCTCTGGCAGCGCCTGGACGCGCTGGTCCACGGTGCTGCGGGGCAGGGTGCGACGCACCGCATCGAATGGTGCTGGGTCAAGGGGCATGACGGCGACCCGGGCAACGAGCGCGCGGATGCGCTTGCGAACCGGGGTGTGGAACAGGTGTCGGGCCGTCGTTGAGGGCCGATCTCCTCATGCCGCATGCCGTCATCCGGAGGCTTGACCAACGGTTTACACGGTTCTGGCATGCTTCCTGCCGCTGCAACAGTCGGTGCCGCGACGGGCACTACGCTCCCTCGTCCCTGCGCTGAGAGCGCAGACACCCCAGACAATTTCTGATTGATTTGCATGGCTTCCAGACTTCTTTATCCCGTGATCGCGGCCCTGGGCATCGGCGCGGCGTCCGTCGCGGCCTGGTGGTTTCAGCATCGCCCGCCGGCGACCAGCATGAACGTGGTGCCGGCCTCGTCGACTGGCCCGAGTGGTGCCTCGTCGGCGGTACCCCGCGCCGCGACTCCCGGTGGCGGCATGCCCAGCGTGGAGGCTGCGGCGGTCGTGCTGGCGCGGGTGCAGGATGACGCCCAGGCGGTAGGCACCTTGCGTTCGCGTCAAAGCGTGGTGCTGCGCCCCGAGGTGGCCGGGCGGATCGCCGAAATTGCGTTTCGCGACGGTGCACGCGTCAAGCGTGGCCAGTTGCTGGCTCGCCTGGACGATGAGTTGCCACGCGCCGAACTGAGTCAGGCCGAGGCGCAGTTGTCCATCGCGCGCGCCAATCTGCGACGCAACGAGGAGTTGGTGGCCCAGAGCTTCGTTGCGCGCAGTGTGCTCGATGAAAGCCGCGCCAATCTGCAGGTGGCCGAGGCCCAGGCTGCCCTGGCCCGCGCGCGGCTGGCGCGCATGCGCATCATGGCGCCTTTCGACGGCATCGTGGGCATGACCAAGGTGGACCTGGGGGAGTACGTGCGTGATGGCGCCGACATCGTCAACCTGGAGGACATTGAAGCCCTCTATGTCGACTTCCGCCTGCCCGAGCGGCTGCAATCCAAGGTGAGGCCCGGACAAAGCGCACAGGTCTACGTGGACGCGCTACCGGGGCAGGCGATCGAGGCCAAGGTTCAGGCCATCGACCCGCTGGTCGATGCCGACGGTCGTTCGCTGGCGGTGCGGGCCTGCATCGACAACCGCAGGCAGCTTCTGCGGCCCGGCATGTTCGCGCGGGTCACCACGGTGTTTGGCGCGCGCGACAATGCGCTGGTCGTGCCCGAAGAGGCCATCGTGCCCCAGGGCAGCAAGCAGTATGTGTACCGGCTGGAGGCCGCCGGGCCGGGCGCGGCATCGGGAGGCCAGGACGGTGACCCTGCCCTGCGCGTGGCACGTCGACTCGAGGTGACCACCGGTTTGCGACAGCCCGGTCGGGTCGAGGTGGTGCAGGGGTTGGCGGCGGGCGACGTGGTCGTGACCGCTGGTCACCAACGCATTCGTAACGATGGTGCACAGGTGCGGGTCTCGCTGATGGCACCTGGCGTCTCCTCAGCGGGCGGTGAACCGCAAACGGTAGGCGGTATGCAGCCCAGGCCTCGCGCCACCGGCGCTGCGGGCGCCCAACCGGGCAATCCCTGCGCCTGACCTGAGCCCCGCCGTCGCGGCGGGTTGGCGCGCATCGGGGACTTCGTGTTCCTGAGGGATGCAGGGTTTATGTCGCACCCGAGGCATCCAGTTTGTAACTGGAATTTTGTAACAGAGCCCGGTTCTCGCGCGGGAAAACCCGTCCATCTCCTCCCGGGCGTGTGAAATATGTTGCAAGCTCGCGCCGCAAGATCGAGATACAACGATTTGTATCGTGTTACCTCTATAGAACGAAAGCTAACTCTTTTACACTTCGAGGGTATTTGCCTGAGTAAATAAACACTTGCATCGCTTCTCTTGTCGTGTCGGCGCTCATCACAGAATATCCCCGCTTGAGTCATCGGGAAAGTGTCATCGCGCCTCACGCCAGCACCTGCGGCATGCGCAGGATGCATCGCCTCGGCTTGCGTGTTTTGCGGAAGGCTTTGCTGGTGTCGAGCATGGGGTTGATCGTGGCTGCTGAAGCCTTCGCGCAGCAGACCCCGCTGCCCGACGCTCTGCAACCGGGTGGGGCCCGACCGGACACGTCGACTCGCATGCCGCCCACGCCCGAGTCAGGGGGCTTGTTGGAGATCCCCCCCCTGGTGGAGCGTTCACTGGCGCCGGGCGAGGGGCCGCGCATCCTGGTCGTCCGTTTTGAGTTGCAAGACGCACGCGACATCCCGCTTTTCGCCATCCAGCTCGACGAGGTGCGTCAGTTGCTCGACCAGGCCGTGCGCGAACAACAGGCTGAGGGCTTCACCATCGGTGAAATGGAGGCCGTGGCCAACCGCGTGACCAACTACTACCGTCAACGCGGCCTCATCTTGGCCAAGACCGTTCTGCCGGTGCAGACGGTCAGTGAAGGGCTCGTGACCTTGCAGGTCATCGAAGGCCGACTGGGTCAGGTTCTGGCCGAAGGCAATGCCTTGTATTCCCCGCGCGCGCTCGCACGGCCGTTTCATGACTTGATCGGTGAGCCGGTCAGTCAGCAGCAGGCGGAATCGGCACTGCTGACGCTTACCGATTACCCCGGCCTAGCGGTGTTCGGAACCTTCCAGCCGGGCAAGCGGGTAGGCGAGGCGGACTTGCTGCTGCGTGTGCCCAACGAGGAGCAGTTCAACGGCAGTCTGCGCCTCGACAACCAGGGCAGTGAAACCACGGGTCTTTACCGTGCCCGTGCCCAGCTGCATTGGAACAACCCGACCGACCATGCCGATCGCCTGTCGCTCACCGTGCAGCAGAGCGTACAACCTGCCAACAACTTGTACGGCGCACTGGAGTATCAGCTGATCCATGATGGCTTCTGGCAGGGCGGCGGTTTTGCCCGTAGCAACCAGTTCACCGTGGGCGGGGAGTTCGCGGACCAGGACATCAGTGGTACATCGGATCAATACGGCCTGTTCCTGAAGCAGGTCTGGTGGCGCAGTCGCGAAGGCAATTTTTCCACCCAGCAGGAACTGGCGTCCAAGACGTCTGCCACTGACCGGTTTGGTGAGCCGGCCAACGAAGACAAGCTCACCGTGCTCAAGCTGAGTTTCAACTATGACTCGGTGGACACACGGCTCAGCGGCCTGAACTACGCCGGGTTGGAGTTCAGCCAGGGTTTCAACGACCTGTTGGGCGCCATGGGCGACAGCGACAGCGCCCGTGCCTTGCCCAGCGGGCGACGCCCGAGTCGCCTCAGCGGCGAGCGAACCGCCTCCAATCAAAATATCTACGCTGAAGGTGCGTTCAGCAAGGTGCTGGCCTTCTATTCGCGCTTGCAGAACATCACCAGCAGTTCGTCCCTGCTGCTGAGAACCGAGGTGCAGTTTTCCGAGGATCTGCTGGTGCCGATGGAACAGTACGCCGTCGGTGGCGCGGATCACTTGCGCGGATATGACGGCTCCTATACGCTCTATGACACAGGCGGCCTGCTCTCGCTGGAGTACATCCTGCAGGCCCCGGGGCTGGGTGATGCCCAGGCACCTTTCGGCGGTTTTGGCGGTGGGTGGCGTTGGCGCGATCTGCTGCAGGTTTCCTTGTTCTACGATCATGCGCTGGGTCGCAAGAACCAACCTCTGCCCAATGAACCGCGAGGCACTTACCAACTCTCCGACGTCGGCGTCGGCGCGCGTTTCAATATTCCGAACAAGCTGAACTCGCGAATTCAGCTTGCCTATCCACTGACCGATGAAAGCGGCAATGAGCAAGATGCAGCGGCGAAATCGGAGCCTCGACTCTGGTTCGACCTCGCCTGGCTTTTCTGATCGGGTCTCCCTGACCCGGATCACGCCCATCGCCCTGGCCGCCGCCTTGGCCCTGGGCGGCGTAGCCCTGCCCCTGCCGCTCTACGCCGGGCCCAAGGGTGGCACGGTGGTGGGCGGCAGCGGCAGCGTCAGCCGCCCGGATGGCACCACCACCAACGTACAGCAAAACAGCCAACGGCTGGCCTTGGAGTGGGACAGCTTCAACGTCGGGGCGGATGAGCGAGTCAATTTCTACCAGCCCTCGTCCAGCGCCTGGGTGCTCAACCAGATTCTGGACGGCAACGCCAGCGTCATCCGTGGCCAGATCAATGCCAATGGCAACGTCATCCTGGTCAACGGCAACGGGGTGTATTTCGGGTCGACCGCGCAGCTGAGCGTGGGCTCGCTCGTGGCCTCGGGGCTCGGCTTGTCCACAGAAGGCTTCATGGCGGGGCAGCTCAAGTTCGAGCGGCACACTGGCACCAGTGGCCGCGTCGTGAACCGTGGCGTGATCCAGGCCGCCACCGGTGGCAGCGTGAGCCTGCTGGGTGCCAGCGTCGAGAACTCCGGCACCATCATCGCCAAGGCCGGGCGCATCCACCTGGGCGTGGGCGAACGTATCACCCTCGATTTCGACGGCGATGGGCTGATGCGTTTTGCCGTCGACGAAGCCCTTCAAGAGCAGATCGATGGCCTGGACACGGCCATCCTCAATAGTGGTGAGCTGCGGGCCGAAGGCGGCCAAGTCGTGCTGGAAGGTCGCGTGGCGCGCGACGTGTTCGCCCATGTGGTCAACAACGAAGGCGTCATCAAGGCTGGGCGCATCGACAACACGGGGGGCGTGATTCGCCTGGTTGGTTTTGGCGGTAGTGCAAGCTCGGTCCTCAACAGCGGCACGCTGGACGCGGCGGGCCGCGACGCGACTAGTACCGGCGGCCAGGTGCATGTGCTGGGCGAACGCATCGCCCTGACAGGCAACGCCCTGGTGGACGCCAGCGGTGCCAAGGGCGGCGGCGAAATCCTGATCGGTGGTGACTACCAGGGCAAGAACCCGGAGATTCCCAATGCGGACAAGGTGGTTGTCACGTCTGGTGTGCAGATCAAGGCGGATGCGACCGAGCAAGGGGATGGGGGCAAGGTCATCTTTTGGGCGGATGACTGGACGCGTTTTTACGGAAGCGTGAGCGCGCGTGGTGGCCAAAACGGCGGCGATGGTGGTTTTGCGGAAGTGTCCGGCAAGAACCAGCTGGCCTATTCGGGCACGGCCGATTTGAGCGCGTCCCAGGGGCAGACGGGTACATTGCTGCTGGACCCGGAGGACATCAACATTGTCGCTGGCACCGGGGCGGACGATGCCGCGTTGGGGGACCAGCAGGCCTTGTTCGCTGATGGCGCGAGTGGCGATTTCGTGATCGGTGCCGACACCATCAACAGCCAGACCGCGAATGTCATCCTGCAAGCGACCCAGGACATCACGCAGGCTGCGGGCGCGGACATCAACATCGCCGCCAGTGGCGTCGGCATCACCCTGCAGGCAGGTCGACATATCGACCTGCAGGCGGGCGTCACCACCAACGGTGGCCACATCCATTTGGAAGCCGACTCGCAGCATTCCAGCGACGGACCCGCCGATGGCACGGGGACGCTCACCATCGGTGGCACGGGTCTGACCAGCGGTGGCGGCCAGATCACCCTGATCGGCGCGGACTTCGACATCACCCAGGCGGTGAATGCCGGATCGGGCAACATTGACATCGCCTTCAGCACGAATGCCGCCATCACCCTCGATGTCAGCAGCAGCCTGTCCATTGCAGAAATCGACCAGTTCGCGACCACGGGCTTGGTGCGGGTGGGGGCTGCGACGACTGCGGGTGCCAATGGTGCAGGCGGGGGCGTCGACCTGAGGGCCAACAGCATCACCCTGGCTGGTGACCTGACGATCACCGGCGCGAATGGTTACCAGCTCAGCGCCACCGATGGCATCGACTTGGGCGGCAATGCGATTGATGTCGGTAACAGCGACCTGACCCTGGAAACGACCAACAGCGCTGCCGGCGACATCACGGGTTCGGGCGACATCACGGGCGGCGCCGTCAGGCTCAACGCGGCGGGTGACATCACCGTCACCGGCACCGTGAACGGTGACAGCGTGCTGTTGCAGGCAGATGGCGACATCGGCACGGGAACATCCGATCGCGTCACGACCAACACCAATGATCTGGGCATCGTCGCTGGCGGCTCCGCCTGGGTCGCCAACACGGGCTCCAGTGCGGCCACCCTGGCTGGGTCTGCGGTTGGTGTGTTCGACGTTACCCACGGTGGCAGTAACCTCACCATCGAATCCACAACGGATGCCGACGGTGCTCCTGTCGATGGCATGAGTGCGGGTTCGATCAGCGTCTCGGTCACAGGTGGTGGTGACCTGCGGGTCAACGAGACGATCGGCGCGGACAACGGCAATGTGTCACTGTCGGCGAATGCCATCACGCTGGCCGCCGACGTGAATAGCACCGGTAGCCAGACCTACACGGGCGCGGTGACGCTGGCGGCGGACGTGACGCTGACGGCGAAGAATGGCAGCAATGTCCGGCAACTGATTACCTTCGAGAGTACGGTTGACTCAGAGGCGTCGAATGCCCACGACTTGACGCTGGACGGTAATGGCGTGTTCGAAGGGGTGGTGGGCAGTGCGACCAACGGTGAACTGGGTGCGCTGGACATCCTGGGCACGCTGAACCTGCAAGGCGACCTGTCAGTTGCATCTTTGGGCGTGGCGGGCGCGAGCAGCCTGGGTGGTGATGTGACGACAACCGGCGCGCAGACCTACGAGGGTGCGGTGACTCTGGTCACGAGCACTCGCACGCTGACGGCTGGCAGCGGTCTGCTCATCGACATGCAGGGTGGTCTGACCGGGAACGGTTTCGATCTACACATTGCGACGGGCAACTGGAAGCTGACCGGCAATGCGACGGGTCTGGGCAGCCTGAGCGTGGATGGTGCGAGCAGCCTGGGCGGCAACGTGATGACATCGGGTGCGCAGAACTACTCGGGCGTCGTGACCCTGACCGGTGGCATGGTTCTGCGCACGCTGACGGGGACGATCATTGACTTTGGCGACAGCGTCAATGCGTCGACGGCAGGGCAGGAGAGACTGAGGGTAGTGGGCGCGGCGAGCTTTTCCGGAGCGGTAGGAACAGGAACTGCGTTGGGTTCGTTGGAGGTGACGAGCACGAGCAGCCTGGGCGGCAACGTCACGACGACGGGAACGCAGACCTACACGGGAGCGGTGACGTTGACGAGCGACGTGGCGCTCAATACGACCCACAGTGCTGTGACCTTCAGCAGCACGGTGAACAGTCAGAGCAGTGCAACGAATGATCTGACAGTCAATACCGGATCGCAGACGGTCAGCTTTGGGGATGCTGTTGGCGGAGGGACGAACGGTGCTTTAGGCACATTGACAATCAGCAATACCTCCGCTTCCGGGGTGGCCTTGCCTGCGGTGACAGCCTCCGCACTCAGCATCTCAACAAACGGCAGCATCACGC
>NZ_JEMG01000001.1:2618351-2731231 GCF_000600295.1 Hylemonella gracilis str. Niagara R | reverse complement strand
TCATCACCGAGGATGAGGGCATCAGTGTTGGGGCGATCACACACACGGGCAACCTGACGCTCAATGCGAACGGGAGCATCGCGCAGACCGGGGCGGGGGCGATCAGTGTGACGGGAACGACGTCGCTGACCGCAGGCGCGAACGCGATCACGCTCGACAGCGCTGGCAACAGTTTCGGTGGTGCCGTGTCGGCCACCGGGACCAGCGTGACGATCGACGGCGGCACCGGCAGTCTGAATGTCGGCAGTGGCGGTATCACGGCCAGCACCGGCAACGTGGATCTCCGTGCCGATACGCAAATCACCGCCGCCGGCAACATCAGCGCCGTGAATGGTACGGTCATGTTGTCGGCATCCACGGCCGGTGCTGGGATCTTGCTGGGCAATTTGCCGGCATTCAGTCAGATCCACGCGAATACCCTGCAGATCGGGCGTTCTGGTCAAACGGGCTTGATTTCCCTGGGTGGAAACTTCTCGGCCCACAGCAATCTGACCAATCTCACGTTCGCACAGGCGGTGAGGTTGACGACGGATGTCACGCTGAACACCAGTACAGGCAACGGCAACATCACCTTCAATTCCACGGTGGATGGCACCGTGGCGGGGCAGCAGGGGTTGACGCTCAATGCCGGGTCCGGCGATATCGCCGTGGCGGGTGACATTGGCAACGGAACCCAGCTTGAGTACCTGAGAGTCACTCAGGCCCACGACGCCACTTTCTCGTCGCAGATCAAACTGTCCGGAGATTTCACGCAAACGGCCGGCTCCGGCACCACGGCGCTGGAAGGCGCCTTGACGGTGGGCAGCATAGACCTCAAGGTCAGTCGCTTGACACTGGATAACGTCGCGTTGAACACCACCGGAAATGGTGACATCACCCTCCAGGTGGACGAGATTTTGACGGTGAGTGGCAGCACGAGTTTTAACGCGGGCACGGGCACGGTCACTCTGGCACCCTTCACCAAGAACCGCACGGTGCACATATGCAATAGCAATGTGGCGGGCTCGTGTGGCGGCACGTATGACACCACCTATGACCTGGGCAGCTTGGCCATCACAGCAGGGACCATCGGTTTCGGCGCGGCCGATCATGCCAACGACATTACCCTCGAAGGTATTACCTTCAACTACGGCCTGCAGGTACGCAACAACGCTGACATTATCGTGACCGGTGACCTTACGGGAACGACGGGCAGTTCGTTGACGCTAAATCCGGGCGCCGGCATTACTCGCTTGCAGGGCGGCTCCATCACAACCCAGGGGAATCAGACATTCAATTCCAATGTGCGGTTGAACGGTGATTTTGTTTTGACGGCCACGAATGGCGGCGACGTCAGTTTCAACGGCACCTTGACCGAGTCGACGACTTCCAGTCTGACCATCGCGCAAGCTGAGCACGTGACGCTCGGTGGCAGCGTTACCCTGACCGGCGATTTCGAGGTCACCCAAGCCAGTGGTACCTTGACCCTCAGTGATGGCCTGCAACTGAAAGCCGGTTCGATTCACTTGAACGCCAATGAAATCGACCGTGGGGCGGGCAGCTCACAGATCACGTTGGATACGTCGGACGGCAATGGCGGAACCGGTGGTGACGTGGCGTTGATCACCGACAACCTGACCATCACCAACCTCGATATCCAGGCGGGCAATGGAACCATCACCTTGGCGCCGCAGAACGCCAGCACGGATATGAATGTGTGCAGCAGTGATGCCAGTTCCTGCGGTGGCCCCTTCAATCCCGGTGACGCCGTGTATGACTTGGGCAACACCTTCACCTTCAATTCGGCCGCCACGCTCCAGCTGGGGCAAACCAGCCACAGTGGAGACATCAATCTGTACTCCATTTCGTTGGCCTACGATTTGGCACTCAACACCAGCGGCCTGATCACCTTGATGGGCAATGTCACTACCATCGGTACCCTGGATTTGACGGCGGGTCAAGGCATCGAGGTGGGCGGCGGCGCGCTCCGTTCCTTCACCATCAACAACGGCGGCGTCGTCAACTTCAACTCCGCACTGAATGCCGCCACGGCGAATACGGAAAGTCTGAGCATCGCGACCACGGGCACGGGTTACGCGGTGTTCGATCAAGCGGTGGGCGGAGTCAAACGACTGGCCAACTTCAACGTGAATGGCCAGATCAACAACGGCGCCACGGCACTGAGTATCAACGCCGGCACCATCAACCTCTCCAGCACCTCAACCTTGACCAGCAGCGGTGGCATGACCTTCACGGGCGGGATGAATGCCGCCAATGGCAGCCTGCTGGCGGGCAATGTCAACTTCAATGCCATCAATTTGCAAGGCCATGTCCATAGCACGGGCAGCCAGACTTACAACGGCACCGTGACTCTGGGAAGCGCGACGACCTTGACGGCGCGCAACGCCGGCAACGTGCTGCAAGCCGTCGACTTCAACTCCACTGGCTCGTTGAACGGACTGGGTCAGGGACTTGTGATCAACGGCAACTGGAACTTGCAGACCGCGGCGACCGGCTTGAGCAGCCTGAGCGTGACCGCCACCAGCACGCTGGCAGCCGACGTGACGACCACGGGCGCGCAGACCTACACGGGCGCGGTGTCACTGGCGACTGGCACACGCACGCTGACGGCGGGCAACGGTCAATTGATCGACATGCAAGGCGGTGTGTCAGGCGGCGGGCTGGGCGGCTTGAACATTGCCACGGGCAACTGGAGGCTTGCTGGCAATGCCACTGGGCTGACGAGCTTGAGCGTGACCGGCACGAGTACATTGGCGGGCGATGTCACCACCACGGGCGCTCAGACTTATCTGGGTGCGGTGACCTTGGCTGGCACGGGCACACGCGTGCTGCAGGCGGGCACGGGGCAATTGGTCGACATGCGGGCGGGACTCACGGGCGCTGGACTGGGTTTGGAGATCGCGACGGGCAATTGGAAGTTGACCGGCAACGCAACAGGTTTGGGTAGCTTGCTCGTGGCTAACTCAAGCACGCTGGCGGGGGATGTCACCACGACCGGCAATCAGACCTATTCCGGTGCAGTCACCGTGCAGGGAACGCACACCCTTCAGGCAGGCGCGACCTTGACCTTGAATGACACGGTGACCTCGAACGCAGGCCTCACGCTGAGCGCAACGAACCTGCATGCCGAGGACACGGTGGCCGCTGCGCAGGACTTGACGCTGACCTTGCAGAACAACCTGACGCACGATGCCGATGGCGTGTCCTTCCAGGCGGGCACGGCGGGATCGGGTGTGTTGACCTTGCGGGTCAATCAAGACAACAGTAGCGCGGGTGTCACGCTGGACTTGAACGGGTTGGACCTGTCTGGCACCAGCATCGTGCTCGCGGGCAGTGGTCGTGACACGCTGCAGGGGTATACCACGGGTTCCGGGGCTTGGTCGGTGACGGGCAATGGCAGCGGCAGTCTGACGCATGCGAATTTGGGCACCGGCTCCAACAGCGCCGGCTTCAGCGGCTTTGCCACGCTGGTCGGTAGCGACGACGCGGACACCTTCAATGTCTCGGGGAACCACGCAGGAACCATCCAAGGGCTGGCGGGCAACGACATTCTGCGCCTGTTGGGCTCCGGAACGCTGGGCAGCTTCGATGGCGGCAGTGGCACGGACACCTTTGACATCGCAGGTGCCAGCCATCCCCGCACCGTGGTGTGGGGTCAGGACTTCAGCAACGTGGAAACCTTGGTCGGCAATGGCGATGTGCTGCAAGGCAGCTCCTCCGCTGGCACGACCTGGAGCCTTACCGGGGCCAGCAGCGGAACGATCACCGTGGGCACGGCGGCCAGTTTCTCTGGTTTCACGCAGATCAACAGCGGCACGGGCGGCGAAAACCTGTTCACCTCCAACGGCCAGTACGGCGGCACCGTGCGCTTGGCGGGTGCCAACCGCTGGAACTTCACGTCTGGTGCTCGTTTGACTCAGGGCAACGTCACCGGCAATGGGAGTCTGACGATCGCCCAACGCGATGGGCAGACGAGCAAGAGCAATTTCGCCATCAGCAGCAGTGACTTGTACCTGCCGAACCTCGCCAACTTCACGGGCGACCTGATCATCGGCGGCACCCTCACGCCGCCCAGCCTACCCCTGGGCGGCGGCAGCACGGTGGTGATCAACGCCAACCGGCTCACCGTGGCGGATGCGATTGTCACGGGCGGCAATCTGGTGCTGCTGGGTTCGGACATCGAACTCACGGGGGCGGCCTTGACGAGCAGCGGCAGCAGCAGCCTCATCGCGGGTGGCAGCCTCTGCAATGGGTGCGCCGGTCTGAGCGGCACCGGAGATGTGATTGTCTCGGGGGCCACCACCATGAATGCCAGCAGCGGCCAGGTCATCGCGGCGCGCGGCATACAGAACGCCAGCGCATTGACCCTCAGGTTCAATGGGGGTGACTTCGAATTGGCGGTAGCTTCCGGTCAGGAGGAAACCTCTCAGCCCAGCAGCCTGTCCACCGCGCGCAGTGTGTCCTTGAACGCCAACACGCAAGCCTTCATCGACCGCCTCAACCTCCAACTGGTCAGCGTCTCGGTCAGTTTTGCCAACCCGGCCGCCGCTATCCTGGGCGTGCGCGCGATCGAGGTGATCGACCTCGCCGTGTTCGAGGAGGACTTGACGCTGTTTGGTCGCGTCGGTGAAGGCGTGGCTCTGGCCTTCGCGCAGTGCGAGGAGGTCGAGGGTTGCACCCCCAACGTCACGATGGAGGAGCTGGATACCGTGCTGGGCCAGATCCAGTTGAACATCCAGCAATTGGAAGCGGAGCTGGAGCAGGCCAAGGACCCAGAGCGCCGCAAGCAGATCGAAGCCCTGCTTGGCGAGTACCGTGGCCGTCAAAAGGAGTACACCGCCTACCGCACCGACCTGGCCGATTTCACCGGGTTCGAGGCCCAGTTCGAGGATGAATTTGGCAAGGCGGGTGCGGCCGAGATTGACATGGAAGCGATGGAGCGCGAGGTCAAGGTGGTTGAGACCATCTACACCCGCGTGCGTTTCCTTGAGAACTTGCGGTTCAACCAGGAGCGGCGCAAGCTCTTCGCCGAGCGCACCGGGCTGGACCTGAGTGACCAGCGACTGACCGAGATCATCGACAGCACGCTCAAATCAGCCACCCGGGCCGAGGCCCGCATCGAGGGCATGCTGCTTGGGAAAAACGAGGGCGAATGATGCGCAGGGGTCATCGATCCTGGACTCAGTCGATGGCGGCATTGCCGCCGGGCCTGGTGTTAGTTCTCTGCTGTGCCGTCACCATGGCCGCGGCCCAAAGCAAGACGGCGGTGGGCGCGTTGACCCCAGGGCAGACCAGGGCTCAAGCCGCGACCTCGACCCCGCGAAATGCCCCCGCGCCCGTCGCGAACGGGCAGACGCCCGTGAGCCCGGACAAACCGAAGGAGACGGTGGAAGACCTCGCGACCGAGCTCAAGGAATTGCGAGACGTGCAGATCGGTCTCGTGCTGACATTGGCAGCCTGCGGGGACGAGCCGCACTGTGTTTCAGGTGTCAATCACCAGGAGATCGCCCGCATGCAGGAGCGTTTGCGCAAGGTGACGGAGCAACTGGGCCGGGAAACGTCGCAGACGCAGGAAACATTGCGCGAGGCCCTGCAAACGCTGCAAAAAGAAGCCGACAATCTGCAGGTTTCGGTGGTCAAGGTGGAGACAGAGATCGATGAGACCAAGCTCGAGGGTGATTGGTCCGATCAGTTCGTCTTTGACGACTTCAACGCCGCGCCGGCTGTTCCTTTTCCGAATGAGAAGGTGCCCCTGGTGCGATTCGAGGACGCGGAACAGCCCCTGCCCCTGGAGTAGACCTTACGATCACAAGAAATCCCCGGGGAGTACCCATGGATCAGCAGAGAAGCAAGCGCTAAAGTGAAGAAAGAAAAAACGCAGTCCAGCAATTACAAGGCGACCCACCATGTCCAGTAAAGCCAGCAAGTTATCCATCCTGTTCGCCGACATTTCGGGTAGCACCAAGCTCTACGACGCATTGGGTGATGAGCGTGCCCGCAAGGTGGTGGCGACCACGCTGACGCTGCTGGGGGACGTGGTCGCCCGCTACAAGGGCACGGTGATCAAGACCATCGGTGACGAAATCATGTGCACCTTCGACGACGCCGAAATCGCCACCAAGGCCGCCTGCGACATGCAGGAAAGCCTGGACGAGGCCAACGAGGGTGGCGCGACCGAGGTTCCAGTGAACATACGCATCGGTTACCACTTCGGTCCCTGCATCCAGGAAAACGGCGACGTGCACGGTGACGCGGTCAACGTGGCCGCTCGCATGGCGGCGCAGGCCAAGGCGCGCCAGATCATCACCACGGCCGAGACGGCGAAACTCCTGCCGTCGATGTTGCAAAGCAGCACCCGCTTCGTGGACCATGCCTTCATCAAGGGCAAGGGCGAGATGGAAATCGTGGAATTCATCTGGCAGGAAGACGACGTCACCACCATGTCGGTCGATCTGTCCAAGGTTGCCGTCGGCGCCGGCCATGCCGTGCAACTGCGCCTGGAGTACCGTGATGTCGCCCTGGTACTCAACAGCGCGCGTGAAATGGCGGTGCTCGGGCGCAGCCCCACCTGCGACATCGCTGTGGCCGAAACCCAGGCCTCGCGCCAGCACATCAAGATCGAGTTGCGACGCGACAAGTTCTTCCTGATCGATCAGAGCACCAACGGCACCTGGGTGCAGAGCAGCGGTGTCCAGGTGGTGGTGCGCCGCGAGGAAATACAGTTGACCGGCGAAGGTTTGATCAGTCTCGGGCGCGCGATGGATGACAACCCCCAGGAATTGGTACGCTACAGCCTGCAAGGTTGATCAGGAGGAAAAACACCATGCCCTTGCTGAAAAAAGAAGCTCCCCCGAGTGGAGCCAGTCACAAGCCCGGTGCCCAGGGTTCCGAGCTTGCCCGGTCCTTTGGCATGAGCCACAAGGGGCATGTGCGCCAAGTGAACGAGGATTCCTACCTGGATCTTCCGCAGAAAGGCTTGTGGGTCGTGGCCGATGGCATGGGAGGCCACGAAGCCGGAGATGTCGCGAGCCAGCTGATCGTGGAGAGCTTGCGCCAGGCGCCCCTCAATGGCAGTCTGTCCGACCGCCTGAACGAAATCGAGGACGTGCTGGATCGGGTGAATCGCAGCCTGCTCGAGCGCGGTCGGGCACAGGCGCAGGGTGACCCATCGGCCGCCGCCGGCCGGCAGTCCGTCATTGGCAGCACCATCGCGCTGCTGGCGCTCGAAGACAAGCAGGTCGGTGTGGTCATGTGGGCGGGCGACAGCCGGGTTTACCGTCTGCGCCGTGGCGGCTTGCTGGAGCAGGTGTCCAGCGACCATTCGCAGATCGCCACCTACCTGAAGCAGGGCCTGATCACGCCCGAGGAAGCCAAGACCCATCCAGAGCGCCACATCATCACCCGCGCGGTGGGTAGCCAGGAGGACCTGTTCCTCGAGGCCGATTTGTGTGAACTGGCCTCCGGTGAGCGCTTCCTGCTCTGCAGCGACGGCTTGACCCGCCATCTGAGCGACGCCGAGATCGGGCAATTGCTGGGCGAAGGCACGCCGCAAGAGGCTTGTCAGAAGCTGATCGACCTGACCTTGAGCCGTGGCGCCAAGGACAACGTCACCACCCTGGTGGTGGAGATCGCCTGAGGGCGGACTGAGATAGCACGAGGCAGCACACCATGGTCGATCCCAGGCGTTTGCTCGAGGACCTTGCCCGCGGGGAGCTGGCATTGCCTGAACTGCTGGGGGTGATGCCCGGCCTGGTGCAGCGTCGGGCCTTCACCCTGCAGCAGATGCACGAGGCGCTGGACGAGTACCTGGCCGCTCAGAAACTGAGCGAGGACATGGTGGAGCGCGTCCGCCAGTACCTGCCGGAGACGCAGCCGGGCGATGAGGCAGAGCTGGGCTCCGTCGATGAGGACGACGAGGACGAGGATGGCGCCGCCACCGTCGTGGCCTATGCTCCTTCCCCGGGCTCGACCCCCGATGCACCCCAACTGCCCCCCGAGGACGAGGACGGTGCGGCGACGGTGGTGGCCTATACCCCCGCAGGTGACGCGAGGCCTGACCCTGCCGACGAACAACGCCCGGGCGATGAGGAAGAAGGGGGGGCGACCATCATCGCCTATCCGGGAGGCACGCGTTCCGTGGTTTCCGGCGCCGGCCCGGTCGAAGGCGAGGACGATGAGGCCCCCACCCTCATCAGCAACACGCAGGCGCCCTCAACCACCGGCAGCCACACCTACACGCCGACCAGTCCCACGGGCTACCGGCAGCAGACGCAGCAGAGCACCGCGAGCACCAGCAACCAAAGCTCGCACGCGTCCCAGATTTCCTGGGACGTGCATGGCGCCACCAGCCCGCAGCTCCAGAAACTCGGCCCTGGCTCCATCATCAAGGAGCGCTTCATCCTCGACAAGGTGCTGGGCGCGGGCGGCATGGGCAAGGTGTTCCAGGCGCGCGACCTCTTGAAAGTCGAGGCCAAGGACAGCAATCCCTACGTGGCGATGAAGGTGCTGACCGAAGACTTCAAGGCGCACCCTCAGGCCTTCATCGCCCTGCAGCGCGAGGCCAGCCGCCAGCAGAAGCTGGCCCACCCCAACATCGCCACGGTCTACGACTTTGACCGCATCGGCATGACCGGCACCCAGGTGTTCATCACCATGGAGTTGCTGGTCGGCAAGCCCCTGGACACCTACATCCGCAAGGTGGTGCGGCCCAAGGGCGGCCTGCCCTTCGAGGAAGCCTTTCCCATCATCCAGCAACTGGGCTCGGCGCTGATCTACGCGCACAAGCAGGGCCTGGTGCACTCCGACTTCAAGCCGGGTAATGCCTTCCTGTGCGACGACGGCGTGGTCAAGACCCTGGACTTCGGCATCGCCCGCGCGGCCAGCGGGGGCGACAAGGCCGCCGACAAGAAGGAAGGGGAGAAGGACGGTGAATTCGACGCCGGCTCGCTGGGTGCGCTGACCCCTGCCTATGCCTCGCTGGAAATGCTGCAGGGCAAGGACCCCTCCACCCAGGACGACTTGTACGCCCTGGCCTGCGTGGCCTACGAGCTGCTGACGGGTTACCACCCCTTCAACAAGAAATCGGCCCTGCAGGCGCAGGAGGCCAAGCTGATCCCGGCGCCGATCAAGAATCTGAAGAAACGCCAGATGAAGGGTTTGTGGCACGGCCTGGCTTTCGAGAAGGAAAAACGCACCGCCACGGTGGAACAGTTCCTGGTCGAGCTGGAAGGCAAGGCCAATTGGCACAAGAACCCCTGGGTGCTGGGCAGTGCCTTTTCCATCGTGCTGGCGATCGCGCTCTACAACCCCGTGATCAACTACCTGGACGACAGGCGCATCCAGAACCTGATCGCCGACGTGCAGACCGGCCAGCCCGAGGTGCTGGAGCAGGCCATCGCGCGCCTGCCCCAGTTCAACGTGACCGCGCGCGCGCGCATCGCCGAGGGCGGACGCGAGGTCTTCCAAACTTACTTTCGCCAACGCATCAACGCCGCGATCAACCTGGAAGAGCGCAAGTACGACTTCACCAGTGCCGAGCGTGAACTGCGGCGCATGGCCCTGCTGTTTCCGGATTCGGCCGCGCTGGCCGACCAGACCGCCTACGTCGAGCTGCAGCGCAACCGCTACCTGCACCTGCTGGGCCAGCACCTGAACGCCGCGCTCAAGAGCGAATGGCTGGTGCCAGACCCGAACAATCCGGGCCGCGCGATCACCGAGATCATGGCCACGGTGCAGTCGGTCGCGCCCAAGCATGAACTGCTGCGCGACCCGCGCATCCCCGACGCCTATGCCACCAACGCCCAGGAAGCCATCAACATCGGGGACCTGGACAAGGCGCGCGCCTACCTGGACGAGAGCCTGGCCCGCCTGCCCGACGACATCGACCTGATCAACACGCAAGACCGCTGGCAACGTGCCCGGGACGAGCAGCAGCGCACGCAGCAGATCGCGGCCTTGCAGCGCGCGGGCGCCGGGCAGGCGGACCGGCGCACCCTGCTCGCGCTGGGCCTGCACCAGCCGCTGGCCCAGCAGGGGTTTGGCGCCGACGAGGCGCTGGGCCAACTCGAGCAGCGCCTGGCATCGCCTCAGGACACGCAGGACTGGCAGGCCGAGGTCTTGCAACTCAGCCTCTATCTGGCGCAGCAGCCTGACCTGGGCACCGAGCTGAACCGGCGCTGGAACGCTGCCCGCAACAAGCTCGCCGACGTCTATCTGACACGCATCCAGGCGCTGGAAGCGGCGCGGCGCTACAGCTTGGCCCAGGCCACCGTCGAGGACATTCGACCCCTGCGGCTGGACCCGGCCCGAGTGGGCCAAGCGCGTGAGCGCGTGGATGTGGCCTACAAGAAGTTCCTGAGCGAGCGCGCGCAACAGGCCCAGCAGGCCCGCATCACCGGCTTGCAGAACAGCCTGCTGCTGGAGACGCGGGCCCGCGAGATGGACGCGGCCGAGTCCACGCTGGCCGAGCTGAAGCAGTACCTGAACGAGCGCGACCCCTTCTTCACCGTCACAGCGGCCGAGGCCATGACCGAAGCCTATCTGGAGCTGGCTCGCAACCAGAGCAACGCGGGCGAGTACCAGCAGGCAGTGAAGCTGGCCGAACGCGGCCTCGTGGTGTCGCCCAACGAAATCCGCCTGCAGCAGATGCGCGAGCGCAACGTGGCCGAGTACAACATCATCGCGCTCAACCGCATCTTCGGCGACGCCCAGCATTTCGACACGCCCGCAGCCCAGCGCATGCTGGACGAGGTGCGCAACTTCGTGCCCGACCGTTACCCTGATCTGGAACGCCAGTACACCGGTGCGCTGATCGAGCGCGTGGCGTCCTTGGCCCAGGCAGGGCAGTCCAACAGCCGCTCCCAGGCCGAGAGCCTGGCCACGCGTGCCAGCATCCTCTTTCCGGACAACACGCGGCTGGCGCAGTTGCGCGCCCAGCTAGCCCCGCCGCCCTGGATCGATGGCCGCACCGCGCGCGCAGCGCTGAGCACCGGCCGCCTCAACGAGGCCCAGGGCATGTTGGAGACCGCGCGCAAGCGCCTGCCCGATCACCCGGAGGTGGCCGATTTCGCCAAGGACCTCAAGAGCCGCAAGGACGAGGCTGCGGCCACCTACGCACAGTTCCAGGCCAGCATGGACGCGGGTCAGTACGAGAAGGCGCGCGAGCAGCTTGGTGCGGCGCGCCAGCTCTGGTCCGACAACCCGACCTACCGGGCGGCCATCTCCACCTTGAGCCAGAAGATGGCGGCGCAACGCTGGCAGGGCCGCATCCTGCAGCGCGATGTCGACATCCGCAGCCTCACCAGCAGCCAGGGAGTCACGGGTGCCGACGTGGCGGGCCAGGCCTGGACCCCGATCGAGAGCACCACGCCCTGCACCGACAGCCTCGCCGGCCTGGGGCGCCGGGCGCGCGCCATCTGCTTCGACATGCTGCACGACCGGGTGCGGGGTCCCTTGATGGTGGTGGTGCCGCCCCTGGGCGAGCGGGCTTCCCAGGCCGCCGCGGGCAAGTACTTCGCCGTCAGCAAGTACGAGGTGTCCAACGAGGACTACAACAAGTACTGCTTCTTCAGCGGTCTATGCCCTGTCGACGACCGCAAGCCCAAGACCCTGCCCAAGGTGGGCCTGAGCGACAAGGAGGTGCTGGCCTACACCACCTGGTTGTCCGAGCGCACCGGCAAAACCTACCGCCTGCCCACCCGCGCCGAGTGGCTGCATGCCGCCGGTGCAGGCGGACAGCAGCCACCCAAGGACTACAACTGCATGGTGCGCCTGGGCGGCCAGGTGCTCAAAGGGGATCAGCTCACGGCGGTGTCCAGCGGTCACCAGAACGGCTGGGGGCTGCAGAACTTCATCGGCAATGCCCAGGAGCTGGTGTTCAGCGGTGGCCGTCTGCAGGCCGTCGGCGCCTCCTATCAGGACCCGCACGCCGAATGCGGCCTGAACTTCGTGCGTGACCACACGGGCCGGGCCGACGAAGTCACTGGTTTTCGCGTGCTGCTCGAGAATGTGCAGACGCCGATGCTGCAGGCCGTGGCACCCAACTCGCCCACGGCCTCGGTGCCCGCAGCGACCGCGCCCTGATCGGCATGTACAACGGAGATTCGACCATGACGCACACCAATCTCAAAACGCTGTCGCGCCAGTACGCCAGTGGCATGATCAGCCGGGCTGACTACCGCCGTGCCCGTGCCGAACTGATCGACGCCTTGCACAACCACGATCAGACCCAACCCCAGCGCACCGAGCCAGCCGACACTGAACCTGAGCGTTCGGAGCACTGAAAGCCCGTTTAGCCACTCTGAGTTGGCGCGCGGGATTTACGCTCGCTTCACGATTCGGTGTTAAGTTCGGCCGCTTGCCACCGTTTTCCCGCCACCCGGCGCGCCCCGCCGGTCTGACGCCATGCAACTCGCCGAACTCTCCATCCGCCGACCGGTCTTCGCGACCGTGCTCTCGCTGCTCATCGTGCTCATCGGCGCGGTCAGCTTCTCGCGTTTGTCGGTGCGCGAGTACCCGAAGATCGACGAACCCGTGGTCACCGTGTCGACCTCCTACGCGGGCGCCTCGGCTGAGGTGATCGAATCCCAGGTCACCAAGCCGCTGGAGGACTCCATCGCCGGCATCGATGGCGTGGACGTGCTGACCTCCATCAGCCGGCCCGAGCGCAGCCAGATCACCGTGCGCTTCAAATTGGAGAAGGACGCGGACGCCGCCGCCGCCGAGGTGCGCGACCGTGCCTCCCGCGTGCGCCGCCGGCTGCCCGCCGAGATCGACGAGCCGGTGATCGCCAAGGTCGAGGCCGATGCCTCGCCCGTGATCTGGCTTGCTTTCACCAGCGAAACCCGCAGCCGACTGGAAATCAACGACCTGGTCAACCGCATCGTCAAGCCTCGCCTGCAGACCGTCACCGGCGTCGCCGATGTGGCCATCTATGGCGAGCGCCGTTACGCCATGCGCGTCTGGCTGGACCCGGACCGCATGGCGGGCCATGGTCTGACCACGCAGGACGTGGAGGAGGCGATCCGCCGCAGCAACCTGGAGTTACCCGCCGGCCGCATCGAATCACAGCAGCGTGAGTTCAGCGTCACCTCGCTCACTGACCTCGCCAGCGCCGAGCAGTTCGCCGCCATCGTGATCAAGAGCGTCAATGGCTTTCCCGTCAAGCTGGGCGACGTGGCCCAGGTGGTCGAGGGGTCGGCCGACGAGCGCAGCACCGTGCGACTCAACGGCCGAGACGCCATCTCCGCGGGCGTGATCCGACAGGCCACGGCCAACCCGCTGGACCTCTCGCGCGAGGTGCGTGCCGCCTTGCCACGCGTGCAGGCCGATCTGCCGCCCGACATCCGCATCGACATCGCGAATGACAACTCGGTCTTCATCGACCGCTCGGTCCAGAACGTCTACCAGACCATCCTCGAGGCCGTCGCCCTGGTGGCCCTGGTGGTCTTCGTGTTCCTGCGCACCCTGCGCGCGTCCATCATCCCCATCGTCACCATCCCGGTCAGCCTGGTCGGGGCCTTCGCGCTGATGGCCTTGGCGGGTTTCTCCATCAACACGCTCACCTTGCTGGCCCTGGTGCTGGCGATAGGCCTGGTGGTGGACGACGCCATCGTGATGCTGGAGAACATCTACCGCCACATCGAGGACGGCATGGACCCGTTCTCGGCCGCCATCAAGGGCGCGCGCGAGATCGGTTTCGCCATCATCGCGATGACCCTGACCCTGGTCGCGGTGTACGCGCCGCTGGCCTTCACGCCGGGGCGCACCGGGCGTCTGTTCGTGGAGTTCGCGCTGGCCCTTGCGGGCGCCGTGCTGGTCTCGGGCTTCGTGGCGCTGACGCTCTCGCCCATGATGTGTTCGCTGCTGCTCAAGCACAACCCCAAGCCCAACCGCTTCGATCGCGGCATGGAACGCTGGTTGACCGCGCTGTCCGATGGTTATGGACGCCTGCTGCGCTGGGTGATCACGGCCCGCGCGACTCCCATGGCGCCGCCCGCCACCGGGAGGGCTCTGGGCCAGCTGGGCCTCGCGCCGCGCGCGCGCGCGGCTTGGCTGCCGTCATGGCTCTTGCAGGCGCGCTGGCTGGTGGTCGGCGCGATGCTGCTGTGCGCGCTGGCCATCTGGACCATCTACCCGGCCATGAAGCAGGAACTGGCGCCCATGGAGGACCGCGGCACCATCATCGCCAGCATCAACGCGCCCGACGGCTCCACGCTGGAGTTCACCAATCGCTACGCGCGCATGATGGAGGAGATGGGGCAGAAGCACCCCGAATTCGATCGCATTTTCGCCAACATCGGCAATCCCTCGGTTTCCCAGGGCAGCGTGATCTACCGCACGGTGGACTGGGAGGAGCGCGAGCGCAGCACCCTGGAGCTGGCACGCCAGCTCGGTCCTCAGTTCAACACCTTGGCGGGTGTCAATGCCTTTGCCATCACCCCTCCGTCGCTGGGTCAGGGTTTTCGCGATCGGCCTCTGAACTATGTGATCCAGACCTCCGACAGCTACGAGAACCTCAGTGTGGTGGTGCAGCAGTTCCTGGATGCGATGGCGCGCAACCCCGGCATCATTTCGCCCGACGCCGATCTGCGTCTGAACAAGCCCGAGCTGCGCATCGAGGTGGACCGCGAGAAGGCCGCCGACCTGGGTGTGGGCGTGGACACCGTGGCCCGCACCATGGAGACCATGTTGGGCGGGCGCAGCGTCACGCGCTATAAACGCGACGCCGAGCAGTACGACGTGATCGTGCAAACCCGACCCACCGGTCGCACCACGCCCGAGGACATCGACACCATGTACGTCCGGGGCAAGAACGGCGCGATGATTCCCCTGTCGTCCCTGGTCGTCTCGCGCGAGAGCGTGAGCCCGCGCGAGCTCAACCACTTCGGTCAGCGCCGCAGCGCGTCCATCACGGCCAACCTGGCGCCGGACTACTCGCTGGGCGAGGCGCTGGCCTTCATGGATGCCACGGCGGCCCAGATCCTCAAGACCGGCTACAGCTCCGAGCTCAACGGCACCTCGCGCGAGTTCCGCAATTCGCAGGGCGCGCTGGGCCTGGTCTTCGCACTGGCGTTGCTCTTCATCTTCCTGGTGCTGGCCGCGCAGTTCGAGAGTTTCGTGGACCCCTTCATCATCATGCTCTCCGTGCCCTTGTCCATGGTGGGCGCCCTGTTGGCCTTGAAGTGGAGCGGCGGCTCGCTCAACGTGTATTCACAGATTGGTTTGATCACGCTGGTGGGGCTCATCACCAAGCACGGCATCCTGATCGTGGAGTTCACCAACCAGCTGCGCGAGCAGGGCATGTCGATGATCGACGCGCTGGTGCAGGCCTCTAGCCAGCGGCTGCGTCCCATCCTGATGACCACGGGCGCCATGGTGCTGGGCGCCTTGCCGCTCGCGCTGGCCACCGGCGCGGGCGCTGAAAGCCGGCAGCAGATCGGCTGGGTCATCGTGGGCGGCATGTCCCTGGGCACCTTGCTCACCATCTTTGTCGTGCCCACCATGTACGCCCTGTTCGCGCGCGGTGCCGTGCCCGGCGCCAAGACAGCGGCGGTAGTAGACGATGCGGGGCATTCGGCCGTCGGACCGGTCCAGTGATCGCAGCCGGTTTGGTTCAGGGCGAGGCGCCGTTGTCCTGAACCATCCGGCCCAAACTCCGGAGAATCTCGCGCGTGCTCGGATGCTCCCGCAAGGCCGCGCAAGCCGGCGAGTGCAACAGGCCCGGTAGCCCGCTGTAACGTTGTCGGTAGGCGAGCGTGATTTCCTCGGCTGCGTGGTCCAGTTCGCCCAGTTCGATCAGGGTGGGGACCCGCGCCATGCGTTGGTGCAGGGTGCTGGGGTAGCGGCCGGCAGGCGTTGCATCGAGCACGTGCCGGGCTTCGCTGCGTCTGCCACAGCGGGCCAGCACATACGGTAGATGGACCCGCGCGTAGCGGGGCAGTTCCGCCAGCTCGTGCAGGTCGCGCGCCATGGGAATCAGGGCGCGCCGGGGCGCGAACCTGGCCTGCAAGTCACACCAGGCGCTGGCCACCAGCGTGCTGCCCGGGTGAGCGGCGCGGGCTGCGTCGATCGCCGCCAAGGCACCGTCACGTTCGCCGGCCTGCGCCAGCAGGCGCGCCCACACCACGCGCTCGACGGCGGCATGGGGCCGTTGCGCGAGGATGCGGTGCTGGCAGGGAGGAGCTTGCGCCGCCTGTCCGGTGGCCAGCAGGTGCCAGATGTAGGGTTGCAGTGCGTGGGCTGAGTAGGGCAATTCCTGCAGCGCCGACTGGTGCAGCCGGCTGGCTTCCGCGAAGCGCCAGTCCAGGTCATGCAGGCCGGCCTCGGTGGCGGCCAACAAGGGCGAGTCGGGCGCCAGTGCCCGCGCCAGTCCGACCTGCACCCAGGCCTCTTCGAGGCTGGCCTGCGCCTGCGCGTTCAGGTCGAGCCGGTGGGCCAGCAGGATGGCGTGGGCGCGCAGCACGCGCGCGGGAATGTAGTCCGGCTGCCGCTCCGTCAGCTTGCGCAGCAGATCGATGGCTCGCGCCAGCGGCGTGGCGGTCTGTCGCTGCACCAGGGTGCAGGCATGCAGGTACTGCTCAACCAATTCCGCCGGTGCCTGCGCCGCCTGCAGCAGCGGTTCATGAACACGCGGGCCGGTGCTGGGCGGCAGCAGCCTGTAGCCAAAACCGTAAAGGGCTTCGATCCGGGCCTGCGGCACGCGCCGCCGTAGTTGGCTGATGCAGCGCACCAGGCTTTCGTCCGACACCCATTTCTGGCGCGGCCAAGCCTGTCGGATGATCTCCTCCTTGCTCACCGGCTGGGCCGCGTGGTGCAGGAGCAAGTCGAGGATGGCGCGCTCTTTCGGCGGCAGGCGGGCATGTGCGTTTGCCAGCCACGGGGGTGGGTCATGGGTGGGGAGCGCAGGCTGAGACATGGCGTGGGACGACTCAAGCAGGGGCGGGCGGGGCAATGCGAGGGGGGCTGGTGATGAGCCTTGCGGCCCATGCCTGCCCACGTCGGACCATCGTGGCCTCATGCTAGGGAGCGGGCGCGGCTTTGGGGAGGGTGATCAGAATTTGACGCATCGCGCCGCCACCCGAACTCGCCCGCCTGCGCTGACAGCCAGGCGGGTGATTCAATCAAAACTTGATGTTGGGCCTGAACACGAAAGTCCATTCATCCGCGTCCGGGTCGGCCAGGCGACCGGTGTATTTGCGGCTGTTCTCGTAGATCACGCCCAGGTCCAGGGCCAGCGCGATGCGGTAGCGGGGCAGGGGGAAGTTGCGCCCCACGATCACTTGCTGGCGCATCAGATGCCCGTCGTCGCGGGCGAACTCGGCCATGAACTCGACATTGGCGTTGTTCAGGAAGCTCAGCAGGGCCGAGGTATAGCTCAGGTTGGTGCGCCGCAGGCCGAGGTAAAAAAGATCTCGGATGTCCGGGTTGCCATGCTCCTTGAGGCCGACGCGAAAGCTCCAGCTCAGTTCCTCCTCGCGGAAGGTGCGTTCCCCCTTGAGCTTCCACTCCAGCTCGCACCAGTCGTCGTCGATCAGCACATTGTTGTGGATGTGCTGGTTGCCGCAGGACAGCAGGTAACCCATGTAGCCGCGGTTGCCTTGTTTCTCATCTTCGCCCTCGCGGCTGAATTTCATGGAGCTGCCGATGAAGGCCGAAATCGCCCAAGGCTCCTGGAAGCCCGCGGTCACGCCATCGATGAAGTTGAAGCGATTGCCGCCGCTGGAGCCCAGGTCATAGTCTTCGTAACCGTTCGGGTGCTCGCGCTTGTACCAGGTGCCCAGCACGGGCAGCGGGTTGACGCTGGCTTCCAGCAGCAGCAGGCGCGGACGGAAGGAGTCGTTGAAGAGGCGGCGGTAGACCTCGGTTTCTTCCAGGTAACCCCCGTTGGGTTCCGCCAGGTCGCCCAGGGCGATGTCCACGCCCACATTGCTGTAGTAGGCGTCAAGTTCATAGTGCAAGGCCAGCCGCGAGGCAGGCGTGGGCAGGTTCGACGGCGCTGGCGGTTCCTCGCGTGGCGCGCGGGTTTCCTCGGTACCGGCCTGTGGGGCCGCAGCCAGGGCCATCTCGGACAGGCGCGGTGGTGGCACCGCTTGCGCATGAGCCGTCGGGCCGCACAGCCCAGCCCAAAGCGCCAGACATGACAGCAGCGACAGCCGTACCCGTGGCGTGGGTCGACACAAGAGTCTGGGTGGACAAGGAACGCGGGGCAAGAGGCGCACGGGGGGGACAGCAGCGAAAAAGAGATCACGCGGCGCCTGGGCGGCCGCACGGCGGCGGAGCATAACAAAGGCCATGGGCCTCGCCAGCCGTTCAGTCCCCACTGGGTTTGTTTCCCCCAAGCGCGAGCCCCTGAAGCCCACGCGATGGCAGGTATAGTCCGCGCTTGCGTTTGCGCTCCCGTACTGTTCACTGGCGTTCCTGCCGACTCCTTTGTGTTTGCCCTGTTCCTGACGGCCCTGCTGCTGGGTTTTGTGTTCAACGCCGCGCCGGGCGCGGTTTTCGCCGAAACCATACGGCGTGGCCTGCGTGGCGGTTACCGCGGGGCCTTGCTGGTCCAGGTCGGTTCCTTGACCGGGGACGCGCTCTGGGCGGTGCTGGGTCTGGTGGGTGTGGGGCTGCTGGCGCGTACCGAAGTGCTGCGCACCCCCGTGGCGCTGGCGGGCATCGCCTATCTGCTTTGGCTGGCCTACGACGCATGGCGGGCTTCGCGCGCGGTTACGCAAGAACGGGACGCTGCGCCAGCGGCGGTCGATGTGCCCGACCCCGCGCCTGCGCTGGGCGAACTCAGCTGCGACGCTGAACGTGATGCAGAACGCGAAGCCCTGCGCGCTGGCGCGCTGCTGTCCCTGACCAATCCGCACAACGTGGCTTACTGGGCCGCGCTGGGCAGTGCCATGGGGGCGGCGGGCGTGAGCGATCCCCGGTGGACGGATTACGCCATCTTCTTCACCGGTTTCATGGTGTCGTCCGTGGTCTGGTGTTTTGTTTGCGCGGCGCTGGTGGCGCGCGTCTTCGCGGGCGCCAATGACCGCTGGGCGCGCTGGACCCACCGCGCCTGCGCGCTGGCCTTCCTGCTGCTGGCCCTGTCTTCGGCGCGCAGCCTGGCAGGTCACTGAGCTCCTGACCGTCAGCCTGGCGTGCCCCCGCGCACCAGGCCAGGTCGTCTGCGCCGGAACGGGCTGCTGGCTGCGCATCGGGCCCTGCGGCGGGCCAGTTGTTCTTGCCTTCGGTTGTCATTGAATTGTCATGTTTTGGACATGGCTTCGTCATGGCAGGTGCCCACACTGGTGTCACACAGGATGTACACAACGCAGACACCATGAAAGAACACCCGCGTACGAGCTTCCCGCTGTCACTGCTTCCCTTGGCCTCGAAGATCCCTCGGATTCCCGAGCGCATCACATCAGCCTTCAGCCTGGCCCTGCCCTCCATGCTGGCTCGCGGCCAGCGCTGGTACCGCAAGCCCGCGAATGTCCCCGCAGCCACCAGCCCAGCCATCCAGGTCGTTTGGGCACGTCATCTGGACGAGGTGCGCGCGGCCCAACGCCTGCGCTATGCGGTGTTCGCGGGCGAGATGGGCGCGCGTCTGAACACACCGCTACCTGGCCACGATGTGGACCTCTACGACGACTACTGCGAGCACCTGCTGGCGCGTGACACGGCCACGGGGGAGGTGATAGGCACCTACCGCATGCTCACACCGGCACAGGCCAGGCGGCTTGGGGGCTTCTACAGTGAAAGCGAGTTCGACCTGACCCGCCTGCGCCACCTGCGTGAACGCATGGTGGAGGTGGGCCGCAGCTGCGTGCACCCGGACCATCGAGAGGGCGGCGCGATCATGGGTTTGTGGGGCGAGCTGATCAGGTTCATGGACCGCAACGAGATCGACGCCATGATCGGCTGCGCCAGCATCCCAATGCTGGACCCGGTCAGTGGTGGCATCAACGGAAATGCCGCAGCCAGCATTTGGCGGCAACTCAGCCAGACCCATCTGGCGCCGATTGAGCACCAGGTCTGGCCCCGCCTGCCCCTGCCCGTGGAACAGCTCGACGAGAGCCTGATCGTGGAGCCACCTGCGCTGATCAAGGGGTATCTGCGCCTGGGTAGCAAGGTTCTGGGCGCGCCCGCCTGGGACCCGGATTTCAACTGCGCTGATCTGCCCGTCATGCTGCGCCTGGCCGACATGCCCGCGCGTTACCGCAAGCGCTTCCTGGGGCAGGCATGAAGAGCGCCGCCAGCGAACACCTGCGGATGAACTCGGACGAGCGCGAGGAGTCCGAGGGCAAGCGCCCGCGTTACCGCGCCGTCTTCATTTCCGACCTGCATCTGGGCACGCCCGGCTGTCAAGCCGAGGCCCTGCTGGATTTCCTGCGCGCGAGCAGCAGCGAGCGCCTCTACCTGGTGGGCGACATCATCGACGGCTGGCAGTTGCGTCGACGCTGGTACTGGCCTCAGCAGCACAATGACGTGGTTCAGAAACTGCTGCGTCGCGCGCGCAAGGGCAGCCGCGTCATCTTCGTGCCTGGCAACCACGACGAGTTCGCGCGGCAGTTCCTGGACCACCAGTTCGGCGGCATCGAGGTGATGGAAGATGCCGTGCACGTCACGGCGACCGGAAAGAGTCTGTGGGTCACGCATGGGGATTACTTCGACGGCGTGATCCAGTATGCCAAGTGGCTGGCCTATGTGGGCGACACGCTCTACGAATGGACGCTCAAGCTCAACCGCCACCTGAACCACTGGCGCGCCAAGCTGGGTTTGCCCTATTGGTCGCTGTCGGCCTACCTGAAGCTCAAGGTCAAGAAGGCCGTGAACTTCATCAGCGATTTCGAGGTCGCGGTCGCGCGTGAAGCCAAGAAGCGCGGCCACCACGGCGTGGTCTGCGGCCACATCCATCACGCCGAGATGCGCGAGATCGATGGCGTGCTCTATTGCAACGATGGCGACTGGGTGGAGAGCATGACCGCGCTGGTGGAGCACCACGACGGCCGGCTTGAAATCGTCCACTGGGGTCCGGTGCTGGCTGGACAGATCGCCGATGCGCGCGAAGGCAAGAAGCGCGGCGCAGCCGCTGGTCCGCGAGCCGAGGCGCCAGTCGTGGAAGAGTCCGGCGAGGACAAACTGCCCGTGATGGTGTCGCGGTCATGAGTGCCGCCAACCTGGCCGCCGCCGCCGAGGTGGCCCTGCCTCTGCTGGACCGCGACCACAGCATCCTGGCCTTCAATTGGCGCGTCTTTGACTGGGCCTGCCGCGCCGAGGTGCCCTTGCTGGAGCGCCTTCGTTACCTGTGCATCGTCTCGTCCAATCTCGACGAATTTTTCGAGGTGCGCTCGGAACCGCACCTGATGGCCTGCCAGCGCAAGGACACGCAAGGCCTCTACACCGTGGCCTCCTTCACGCGCTTGTCGACCGCGATCCACGAACTGGTGGACCGCCAGTACGCGCTCTACAACGACGAGCTGATGCCTGCCTTCCGCAAGGAGGGCATCGAGATCGTTTCCCACGGTGACCGCAACCCGGCCCAGCGGCGCTGGGTCAAGCAGTACTTCGAGCAGGATGTGCAGCCTCTGCTGATCCCGGTGGGGCTGGACCCCTCGCACCCCTTTCCGCAGGTGGCGAACAAGTCGCTGAACTTCATCGTGCGCCTGGGCGGCAAGGACGCCTTTGGACGCGAGAACGACATCGCCATCGTCAAGGTGCCGCGCGCCCTGCCGCGTCTGATCCCCATGCCGGACAAACTCTGCGGCCAGGGCAGCCGCAAACGGCGGCTCTTCGTCTCGCTGTCCAGCGTGATCCGCGCGCACCTGGAGGATCTGTTTCCGGGGCGCGAGGTGCGGCATTTCTCGCAGTTCCGCGTCACGCGCCATTCCGATCTCGCGGTGGACGAGGAGGACGTGAAGAACCTGCGCACCGCCTTGCGCCAGGGGCTGGAACATCGCCACTATGGCCAGGCCGTGCGCCTGGAGGTCTCGGCCGGCTGCCCGCAGGACTTGGCCGACTTCCTGCTCGGCCAGTTCGACCTGCCCGAGGGCGCGCTCTACCGCGTGCATGGGCCGGTGAATCTGGTGCGCCTGGGGCAACTGGTCGATCTGATCAACGACCCCCGATTGGAAAAACGCCTGCGCTTCCCGTCCTACCGGGCGAGTTATCCGTCGCAACTGGCGGGCACGGCCCAGGGCGCCGTGGCCGCCTCGGGCGCGGTGGGCGCCATGTCCATCTTTGAGCGCTTGGAGCGCGGCGATGTGCTGATCCACCAACCCTACGAGCGTTTCGACGGTGTGCTCGATTTCCTGCGCGAGGCCGTGAACGACCCACAAGTGCTGGCCATCCGTCAGACCGTCTACCGCACGGGTGCGAATTCGGCCCTGATGGACTTGCTGCGCGAGGCCGTGCGGCGTGGCAAGGAAGTCACGGTGGTGCTGGAGCTCAAGGCGCGCTTCGACGAGGAAGTGAACATCGACTGGGCCGAGCGCTTGGAGTTCATCGGCGTGCAGGTGCTCTACGGCGTGGTGGGGCTCAAGACCCACGCCAAGGCCATGCTGGTCACGCGGCGCGTGCCCGGGGCCCATGGCACACCGACGCTCAAGCGCTACGCCCACCTGTCCACCGGCAATTACAACCCGGCCACGGCACGCTTCTACACGGACTGGAGCCACCTGACCGCCGACCCGCAGATCACGGCGGATGTGGAGCAGGTCTTCATCCACCTGGCGGGTCAGAATCGCCTGCCCAAGCTGCATCAGCTCTGGATGGCGCCCTTCCATCTGCACAAGAAGCTGCTGGAGAAAATCGAAACCCTGAAGGCCGCCGCAGCCGCAGGCCAGCCCGCGCGCCTGGTGGCCAAGATGAACGCGCTGACCGATGAGCCTCTGATCCGCGCGCTCATCGAGGCCGGACGGCAAGGGGTGAAGATCGACCTGATCGTGCGCGGTGCCTGCATGCTGCCGGCCCGCGTGCCCGGTCAGACCGACAACATCCGCGTGCGTTCCATCATCGGACGCTTCCTGGAACATGCGCGGGTGTTTTACTTCCGCCATGGTGATGGCGCGCAGGCCGAGGAGTCCCTCTACCTGGCCAGTGCGGACTGGATGAACCGCAACATGCTGCGCCGCGTGGAGTTGGCCTGGCCCGTGCTGGACCCGGCCCTGCGCCAGCGGGTCATCGACGAAACGCTGACCGCCGCGCTCAAGGACAACGACGGCGCCTGGGAGCTGATGCCCGACGGCCGTTATGAGCGCCTGCAGCCGGCCAGCGGTGCGCCGGCCCTCAGCGTGCAGCGCGCCCTGATGGGACGTTACGGGGCTTGAGTGTTGAGTGGCCTAGGCCTGCGCCTCGGGCGTGGGTTGGGCGGTTTGCTGGGCCTGGGCGGGCTTGGAGGCCTTGCTTGCCTTGGCCGCTTTCTTTGCCTTGCCTGCCTTTGCCTGCTCCGTGGATTGGCCAGGCTTGATCGTCTTGGTCTTCACGGCCTTAGTCTTGGCGGGTTTGGGCGTGGCGCTTGATGCGTCAGCGCGGCTTGGCTCCGGCAGTGCGCGCAGGGCGTCCAGCAGCGTGGCGTCGCCCAACTGACTCAGCGTCAGCAGCCCAGCGCGCAGCAGATGGTTCTTCTTGACCGGCAGACCCAGCGCCGCGACGCGCCGCTTGAGCACACCCAGCGCGGCGGCTTCGTCCTTGGGCAGGCTGTAGCTGTCGTGCACGAGCTTGGGCTTCTTGTCGAGTGCCTTGGGTTTGGCTTTGACCTGGGGCGTCGACTGTGCCGGTTTCTTGGCGGTTTGACTGGCCTTGGGCGCCGAAGCGGATTTCAGGGCCTTGGTTTTCTTGCGGGTCTGGGCGGTGGCTTCGACCGGGTCGGTGGAGGTCTTGTTCGGCTTGGAGGATGGGTTCATGGCGCGGTGGCTCGGAAGTGGGTGGCAAAAGCACGCGGTTATACCGACTCGGTCGTGAAACTGCTACCGTGTTTGAGTGCCTTCATGTATTGGTCATGGGTGTGTCATCTTTTATTCATCATGTTGACCTGATTTCGTCATGCGCGCGGGGCAGTATGAATGGGTGATTGACCAAGTTCACCTCTATGTTCCCGATGCGCTGACGCGGGACAGCGCGGGTTCGCTCGCCGCCTTGATGCGGCAGGGCGGTCTGCACGCGGTGTTCCAGCCCATCGTGGACCTCAAGTCGGCCACCGTGCATGCCCATGAGGCCCTGATCCGCGGCCCGGAGCACAGCCCGTTGCACCGGCCCGAAGCCCTGCTGCGCCTGGCGCAGGAGGAGGGCCTGCTTTACGAATTTGAATTGTTCTGCCTCCAGCTCTCCCTGCGACGCTGGGGCAAGCTGCGTCAGCCGGGGCGGCTCTTCCTGAACATCAGCGCCAACGCGCTGTCGCGGCTGGTGGATGTGGGCGGCACCGCGCTGCTCGCACAAGGCATCCGCAATCTCCAGGTTTCGCCACGCAAGGTGGTGCTGGAGATCACCGAGCACGAGCGGGTGGACGACATGGATGCGCTGGGGGAAGTGTCGCGCACGTTGCAGTCCGAGGGCTTGGCCCTGGCCCTGGACGACTTCGGCGACGGCCGTTCCAGCCTGCGCCTGTGGTCGCAGCTCAAGCCCGACATCGTCAAGATCGACAAGTACTTCAGCCACGACATCCATCGCAGCGCCGATCGGCTCAAAACCTTGCAGGCTTTGCTGCAGATCGCCGATGTGTTTGGTACCTCGTTGGTGGCCGAGGGCATCGAGCACGAGGCTGAGCTGCGCGTGATCCGCGACCTGGGCATCGCCTACGGGCAGGGCTGGTTGCTGGGCCGGCCCGGCACCGAAGTCCGCGCCGAGCCGCCGCGCGAGGCAACCAGCGTGTTGCTCGACAACCGCGTGGCGGTTCTGCCCGAGCAGCGTTACGTGGCGCAGCGCGGCCAGTTGCGGCACCTGTCCATCATTCACGCGCCCACGCTCACGCCCGGGACCAGCAACGATGAGGCGGCAGCGATGTTCCATGCGCATCCGGGTCTGCACGCCATGGCCGTTGTGGAGCCGGATGGCGGCGGCGGGGAACGCCCCGTCGCCATCCTGAACCGCCAGCAGTTCATGGACCACTACGCCACGCTCTATTTTCGCGAGATCCACGGCCGCAAGTCCTGCATCAAGCACGCCAACCGCGAGCCTCGCTTGATCGAGCGCAACTTCGACATCGAGGAGCTGGTCGGCATCCTGACCTCGCAGGACCAGCGCTACCTGAACGATGGATTCATCGTGACCGAGAACGGACGATACGTGGGATTGGGCACCGGCGACCAACTGGTGCGTTCCGTGACCGAGCTGCGGCTGGAGGCCGCGCGCCACGCCAACCCGCTGACCTCGCTGCCCGGCAACATCCCGATCAGCCTGCACATGCAGCGCCTGCTCGACAGCGGCGGCGCCTTCACGGTCTGCTACCTGGACCTGGACAACTTCAAGCCCTACAACGACCACTACGGTTACTGGCGCGGCGACGAGATGATCCGTCTGCTGGCTCGCCTGGCCGCGGCGCACAGCGACCCGCAGCGTGACTTTGTCGGCCATGTCGGCGGAGACGATTTCATGATCCTGTTCCAGAGCGAGGACTGGCGCGCGCGCTGCGAGCGCATCATCGCGACCTTCGCCCGTCAGGCACGTGACCTGTACGACGAAGAGGGGCGCGCGCGCGGCGGCGTCGAGGCCGAGGACCGGCAAGGCGTGCGGCGTTTCTTTCCCTGTACCACGGTGTCCATCGGCGCGGTGCGCGTGGCTGGAGGTGACTACCACGACGCGGAGGAGCTGGCCACCAAGGCCTCCCTGTCCAAGCACGAGGCCAAGTTGGCGGGAGGCTTGCATGTGATGGCCGATGACCTGGCCGCCACCGCTGCAGCTGAACGGCCCACCGTCCACACCAGTCTGGGCGCACGGGCCGATGCCTGAATCGCGGCGCGCGTGAACGGGCTCGCATGACCATGGCCGAGCAGCGCGCACTCACCGATGGACCGCATCCCCCCGCCAGACCCGTGCGCGCGTCCGGCTTGCCACGGGGTTTTGTCTGGCTGATCGCCGCGCAGTTCCTGTCCGCGCTGGCCGACAACGCCTTGCTCATCGTCACCATGGCCTGGCTGCTGGCCCTGGGCGCGCCAGCCTGGTGGGCGCCACTGCTCAAGTTCAGCTTCACCCTGTCCTATGTGCTGCTCGCGCCTTTTGTCGGAGCCCTGGCTGACCGGGTCTGCAAGCGCCGACTGATGGTGGCGATGAACGCCTTGAAGCTGCTCGGCGCCCTGGCCCTGCTGGCCGGCCTGCACCCGCTGGCCGCCTTCGCGCTGGTGGGGCTGGGGGCCTCGGCTTATGCGCCTGCCAAGTACGGCCTCTTGACCGAAAGCACTGCGCCGGCCGCGCTGGTGGCGGCCAATGGCTGGGTCGAGTCGGCCGTGGTGCTGTCGGTGCTGCTGGGCGTGGTGCTGGGTGGCGCCCTGGTGGCGCCGGCCTGGCTGCAATCGAGCTGGGTGCAAGCCGTGGTGGCGGGTGAATGGCTGGCTGGGCTGGGGACTTGCTTGCCTTCGGTGTCCTTGTCGGCCATGCCCACCGACAGCCTGTCCACCCTGCGCACGCTGCAAGTGTCTCTGGGCTGCGTTGTTGCGGTGTATGTGCTGGCGGCGTTCTGCCATTGGGGAATCCGGCCCAGCGGCGCGACCTACGCGCGCCGGGGCGGGGCCTCGCCCCGGCGGCTGTGGATCGATTTCCGCGCCGCCAACCGGCAGCTCTGGCAGGATCGCAGCGGTGGCCTCTCGCTGGCCGTCACCTCGGTGTTCTGGGGCTTGTCCGCGCTGATGCAGTTCGCGGTGTTGCTGTGGGCCACCGGCGTGCTGGCGCTGGGGCTGGACCAGGCCGCCTACCTGCAGGGCACGGTCGCCGGGGGGGTGGTTGTCGGTGCGGTCTGGGTCGCGACCCGCCTGCGCCTGCGCCATGCCTTGCGCGTGCTGGCGTTGGGCCTGCCCATGGGCGCCTTGCTCGTGCTGGGCCCCCTGATGATCGCCGACTGGCGCTGGGCCTTGCCCGTGTTGCTGGCCCTGGGCGCGCTCGGGGGCGTCATGGTGGTGCCCATGAACGCATTGCTGCAGCATCGCGGCCACCGTCTGCTGAGCGCGGGCCAGTCCATCGCGGTCCAGGGCTTCAATGAAAACCTGGGTGTCCTGATCGCCCTGGCCCTGTACGCGGGCTTGATCGCCTTGCAGGTACCGGTGCAGGCGGTGATGGTGTTGACGGGTTTGAGCCTGGCTGGGTTTGTCGGCCTGATGATGTCACGGCGCCGGCGTGGTGCCGTTGCAGCGTCGTAGTCATCCGGCATATCGCCCTCGGGTACCAGCCGCACTGGCAGGTGAGCGGCTCAGGCGCAACTCAAGCGCATCTCAAGCAGGTTCGACTTCAACTTCCGTCTTGCCTTCGACCGTGCTGGACGCGCTGGCGACGCGCAGCGGCGCAATGGCGTTCTTCATCACCGTCTCCACTTGGGCCACGATGCCACTCCAGCCGCAGCGGCGTGCGGTCTCGTGGGCGCGCACGCGCAGTCGCGCGCGCAGGTCGGCGTCCCGCGCCAGGTTGACCAGGTGCCGCATGAAGAGTGCTTCCTCGTCCAGGGGCGCGAGCAGGCCGTTGTGGCCGTGCGTGATGTGCTGCGCGGCGGCGGCGTAGTCGAAGGCCAGCACGGCCAGGCCGCTGGCCATGGCTTCCAGCACCACGTTGCCGAAGGTTTCGGTGCGGCTGGGGAAGGCGAAGATGTCCGCGCTGGCGTAACAGCGCGCCAGGGCCTCGCCCTTCAGCACGCCCGTGAAGATGACCGCGGGGCCGTAAGGTTCCAGCTCGGCCTGCAGTTCAGCGCGCGCCGGACCGTCACCGGTGAGCACCAGCAGCAGCTCGGGTTGCTGCAGCCTGGCCTGCTTCCAGGCGGCGATCAGCAGGTTCAGGTTCTTTTCGTGCGCGATGCGCCCCACGCACAGAAGCACGGGGGCGTCGGCACGCACGCCGGCCTGCTCGCACCATTGCGCGCGCAACTTGGGGTCGCGCCGGGCCGGATGCAGCAATTGGGTATCCACCCCGCGCGCGACGACGTGCAGGCGCTCGAAGCCGCGGGCTTCGAGTTCGTTTGCCAGCTCGCGGGTGGGCACCATGGTGGCTTGTGCCTGGTTGTGGAAGCGCTTGAGGTAGGCCATGATGGGCTTGGCCAGCCAGCCCATCCGGTAGTGCCCGCTGTAGGCATGGAAGTTGGTGCGGAAGTCCGAGGTGACGGGAATGCGCAGCTTGCGCGCCACGCGCAGTGCCGACCAACCCAGTGGCCCTTCGGTGGCGATGTGCACGAGGTCGGGCCGCTGCACCGACCACAAGGCCCGCAACTGGCGGCGCGCCGGAAAACCGATCTGCAGATGCGGGTAGCGCGGGATGGCCATGCCGCGCAGTAGCACGTCGGGCGATTGCGCGTCCGTGTCACCGCCCGATGAAGGTGTCTCGAGCGCGCCCGATGCGACCGCAGTCTTCTCATGTGTCTGACGCGGGCGCACCAGCTGCACCTGATGGCCGCGCTCGCGCAGGCCCTGCACCACGCGTTGCAGGGTCAGCGCGACGCCATTCACTTCCGGCGGATAGGTCTCCGTCACGACCGCCAGGCGCAGCTGCATTTGCGTGGCGGGCAGGTTCTCGATGCAGAGTTCCTGGTACGTCGCATCGGCCATGTCGGAGTCATCGAAGGTGGGCTTCATGCGGGCCATCTTGAGTGCGCGATATTGCAAATTGATGGCGATGGCATGGCATCTGTGTGAATGCGGCGGGCGCGGCGGGGCGGCAAAACAACATTGGGGCACGTCCCGGCGAGAGCATCGCGCAAGCACAGGGCTTGTCATCGTTTTTTCACGCGCAAGGTTGAATATGGCAGGGCTGTTACACCCTGCCGCCTCGCCCTAGGCGGGCATTGAGCGGCAGCACCGTCTGCATCAGCCGGTTTTCCGCAAATCTTCCTTAGGAGTTTTCCGTGTCCTCTTTTCTGCACGATCTCAAGGTACAGCGCTGGGATGACCACCGCTACTATCACCACAGCCGCATCAACCAGTCGCTGCACTTCATCAGCGCCATCTCTTTCCTCGTGGCCTACGGCTTCATGTTCGTGAACCCGGCGGTGTCGGGTCTGATCGGCTGGTTGATTTCCATGGTCACGCGCCAGTCGGGCCACTTCTTCTTCGAGCCGCGTGGTTACGACCATATCAACCAGGTCACCGACGAGTACAAGGAAGAGATCAAGGTCGGCTTCAACATCCAGCGCAAGGTGGTGCTGATGGCGGTGTGGGCTGGTCTGCCCCTGGTGCTGTGGCTGGACCCGGACTTTCTTGGCCTGATGGAGCGTCACGAAGACCTGTCGGGCTTCGTGCTCAACGTAGGCTGGCTCTGGCTCTGGTTGGGCGTGGCTGGCTTGCTGGTGCGCGTGCTGCAGCTGTGGCGCAAGCAGAACCTCTACACCGGCATCGTCTGGGCCACCAAGATCCTGACCGATCCCTTCCACGACATCATGATGTACTGGAAGTCGCCTTATTACCTCTTTGTCAAGCGCGAGCTGATCGACCCCGGCCATCACCTGGCACATGAGGATGAGCACAAGCCGGAGTACGCGCGGGGATGATGGGCGCATGCATCCTGTTCCGGTGAATCCGGGGCGTCAAAAAAGGGCGGCAACTTCGGTTGCCGCCCTTTTTTCTTCTGCCTGATCGGGGGGTGGTCTATGCTCCTTCGCCCGATCAAGCACCGTGTTCAGGCCCGTCCGAACCAGCGCGAGGAGAACTGCCGCAAGGTCTCGCGCAGCACCGTGCGCTTGATGGCCTTGTTGCTCAGTTCATGCATGTCCTGGCTGTTGAGCGTGTGCCACCAGCCGTCCTGCCGCATCAGCCGTGCTGCTTGCACGCAGCGGTCCAGCACGGCGTCGAAGTCGGCCTCGCTGTAGTTCAGGCTGAAGATGAAACGGCCGGTGCCGACCCAGCTCAGGCCCAGGCCCGCGTCGCGCAGGTAGTACTGGTACATCCAGTTGTAGCGCGAAGGGGTGGTGTAGCTGATCGTCCAGATGCTTTGCATGTTGGCGGCCTGCACGGGCAGGCCTTCGGCGGCCATGCGGGCATTGAAGCGCTCGCGCCGCGTGTCCCACGTCGTGTCGAGATTCTGGTAGAGCGCCTGGACTGCGGGCGTCTCCAGCTGACGCAGGAAAGCGTTCATCGCCCCCATCACATAGGGGTGTTCCTTGAAGGTGCCGCGGGCGAAGCAGATGTCGGCGGGTTTGTCCTCGCGGAAGCGCTGCATCAGCGATCGGCTGCCGCAGACCACGCCGACCGGGAAACCACCACCCAGGGTCTTGCCGTAGGTGACGAGGTCAGCCTGCACGCCAAAGTATTCCTGCGCGCCACCGGGCGCGAGGCGAAAGCCCAGGAACACTTCGTCAAAGATCAAGACGATGCCGCGCTGGGTGCAGACTTCGCGCAGCTGCTTCAGCCAGGCGGCGTAGGCTTCTTTCTGCGCCGGGCCGTAGCTGGCGCTGCGGCTGCTGTCGAGCAGGGTGGAGTCACCCGGCGCGTTCTTGTTCGGGTGCAGGGCTTGCAGCGGGTTGACCAGCACGCAGGCGATGTCCTTGCGGGTGCGCAGCACCTTCAGCGAGGCTTCGTGCATCTCTCGCAGGGTGTAGGTTTCGCGTGGGGGCAGGGGGTTGCCGGGGCCAGGTTGCACGTCTTCCCACCAGCCGTGGTAGGCACCCGAGAAGCGCACCAGATGTTTCTTGCGCGTGTGGTAACGCGCGAGGCGCACGGCCTGCATCACGGCCTCGGTGCCGCTCATGTGGAAGGACACGTCGTCCTTGCCGCTGATGGCCTTCAAGCGCTTGACGTTGTCGGCCACGCAGGGGTGCAGCATGCCCAGCACCAGGCCCAGGTCCTGCGTGAGCGCCGCGCCCTCGGCCATGTTCTGCTTGTAGAAATCCACGCCCAGCACGTTGACGCCGTAGGAGCCTGTGAGGTCGTAATAGTGGTTACCGTCCAGGTCGGTCACGGTCACGCCGCTGGCGGACTGCACGAAGGCGCCCGTGGAGATGTGCTGGCGCAGGAAAGGGCTGTACTGGAACGGCACGCGGTAGGCGCCGGTGAAACGCAGATCAGGAATGCCATCGCGCATTTCCTTGGTCAATGCGATGGATTTGGGCGCCTTGGCCTGCAGACGGCCCGCCAGCGCGTAAAAGCCGGCCCGGCGAAGTTGAACGATGGCGTCGGGCGCGCCGTCGCTGTTGAAGAACTGCGCTTCGTCGTAGGCGTAACCCGGCAGCAGGCGCGCCAGGCGCTTGGCCATGCGCGAATGGCCGGTCAGCGAAGGGTGCTTGGCGCGTGAGAGTTCCAGCCTGCGTTTGAGTTTGGGCAGGGTGAGGGCCGCTGCTCCGAGCAGGCCGGCCGTCCAGGCAAATTCTTCCACCATGGTTGTGTTGTTTCCGTGACTGAAACGCCCTTTGTAGGCGGGTAATTTGACAGGCGCGTGAAAACCTTGTGACGTGCCGCCTGTCACCGGTGTTTCGTCGTTCTGCAACAAATCCGCCCTAGAGTCGACGCATGAACGTCATCCACCGCCTGCTGCAGCAGGAAAGCCTGAACTTCGTATTGACCAACCGTCTGCCGCGCGTGGCGCTCACGCGTTTCATGGGGCGCTTCGCCCAAATCCGCAACCCTTTGGTGCGCGTGCCTTCGATTGCCGCCTTCAAGTTCTTCGCCCGTCCGGACCTGGGCGAGGCGAAGCAGCAGAAGTTCGGCAGCCTGCGTGATTGCTTCGTGCGCGAACTGAAGGACGGCGCGCGGCCCTTCGACGCGGACCCTCACGTGGTGTGTGCCCCCAGCGACGGCATCATCGGCGGCCATGGCCGCATCCAGGGAGATGAGCTGCTGCAGATCAAAGGCATGCCCTACAGCCTGACCGAGCTGCTGGGCAACGACGCGGCGGCGGCTCAGCTGGCGCAGCAACACCAGGGCGGCAGCTACGTCACCCTGCGCCTGCGCGCCGGCATGTACCACCGCTTTCACGCGCCCGCGGATTGCCGGGTGCGGCGCGTCACCCACATCCAGGGAGATGCGTGGAACGTCAACCCCATTGCGCTCAAGCGCGTGAAGTCCCTTTACTGCCGCAACGACCGCGCCGTGATCGAGGCCGAACTGCCGACGGGCCTGCAGCTCACCCTGGTGCCCGTGGGCGCCATCCTCGTGGCCAGCGTGCGACTGCACTTCCTGGACCTGAACCTGCACCACGACTACGCAGGGCCGCAGGTGCTGTCGTGTGACGCGGTCCTGCAGCGCGGGCAGGAGATGGGCTGGTTCGAGCATGGTTCCACCATCGTGGTGCTGGCTCCGCCGGGGCTGGCGCTGGTGGAGGGGCTGGCGACGGGGAGTGAGGTGAGGGCGGGGCAGGGGTTGTTGCGGCAGGTTTGAGGTTCAGGATAGAACCCGGTCGATGTTGCGCGGTGGCTGGGCTGCAACGAGGTCGAGTAGCTTGCCGCGTGTTACGTTGGGGTGCGCCTGCTCGAGTTTGCCGCCGTTGTTCATTCTGAAAAAAACGAACACAGAGTTGGAGAGATCGATGCCGAGAGTGACAATAGCTATCGACTTCCCCTTCCGGTTGAGTTAATGAAAAGTTCCTACTTCCCATCGTGGCACTCTATTGCCGTTTTCCGCAAATCGCGGCTCGTTCGGGACTGGGAAATCCATCTTATTTGTTAGGCGCAGATTCCAAGGCATGCCGTGTCGTCGTACTTCCTTTCGGGGGATGCAACAGATCCCGCCTACATTAACGTCCGTGATTCACCGAATCTCGTAGAAGCCAAGGCATTTGTAGAGTCCCTCTGGCTACGGTATCAGGCAATAGCCGATACAAACCACCTTTCCGACGCCCGGAACCACTTCCTGCAGCGCTTCTGGGAGATGTACCTCGCGTGCACGCTCATAGAGCGTGGAATCGAAGTCCACAGGGTTGGGGACGCGGGACCAGAGTTCTACTTCCTGGAGCAAGGGCGACGCGTCTGGGTTGAGGCGGTGGCACCAACTGCTGGCGAAGGTGCCGACCAAGTTCCTGACATCGTGCCTGGTGAAGCCTTCATGGTGCCATCCGAGAAGGTCGTCCTTAGATTCACCAACGCGTACCGAACGAAGTCGCTCAAGTTCCATGATGATGTGAAGAAGGGACGGGTTAATGAAGATGACCTGATCTTGCTCGCCATCAACTCTCGAGGGGTGCCGCACGGTCCATTCGGTGGGGACATGCCCTTCTTCCTGAAAGCATTCCTGCCCTTTGGCAACCTCACCCTAGAAATTGACAGACGAACAAGGCGAGTAGTCGATCGCTATCACAAGCACCGACCGGTGATCATGAAGAAGAATCAGAGCAGCGTCGGAACCGCGGGTTTCCTCGATCCCGAGTCAGGTCCCTTCGTCGGCGTCCTTCACTCGGCCGTAGACTGCGCCAATCAGCCGCTCAAACTCGGCGATGACTTTCACCTGCTGCACAATCCCAGCGCGAGCTGGGGACTGCCCATAGAGCGCTTTGAATGGTGTACCCAGTACGAGTACGCCGAGAACGAGCTTCGTCTGTTGGTCGCTCGCTGATGTCTAACCAGGACAAACCACTTTGCCCTCCATGTCAACTCGATCATTCACATTTGTTGCCGCCAGCACCGGCGAGTGGAGCGTCCGCTCACAAACAACGATCTGCGGGCCCGCCCTGGATCAGCCGGCTGCCATCAGCGTGCTTGCCGGGTTCGATGTGCCATCGAGTTCGATGTGGACGCTCAGAGGCATTACCAGCAACGTCCGGTATGTGGAACAGGGTGAGAAGACCGCGCTGCTGGCCAAGCAGGAAGGCCTGGGACGGCCCGCTGCCACTTTCGCGGCACTGATTCCGATCCGAAAATCTGCTGCCTGGTGGGATCTCACCCAGGACGAGCGCCGCCAGATCTTCGAAGCGCAATCGCAGCACATTGCCATAGGCATGCGTTATCTGCCTGCCATTGCTCGCAGGCTGCATCATTGCCGGGACATCTCGGAAGAGGAGCCCTTCGATTTCTTGACTTGGTTCGAGTACGCTCCCGAGCACGAAGCGCAGTTCGATCACATGCTGCTCGAACTCCGTTCTTCGCCCGAGTGGCGGTATGTCTCGCGAGAAGTTGACATCCGCTTGGTCAAGAACTCGGCCTGACCCTTACAGCAACAAGGGGGCACGAAGAGCAACACCCGGCCATGCTGTTCCGCACTTTTCGGCCCATCTCACCCTAAGCGCAACCAAGCGCTTGCACCAAAGAACCCCGCACACCATGGATGCATCCGCACGTTATCTTGTCTTCCACGGCGCCATGGTCTTGCTCTTTGGCCTGCTCCTGGGCGGTCCTTATGGAAGAGCCATCAATCGGAAAGCGGCGGAGCATGTCATTCACGCATGGCGGGTCGCCCATGCCAGTCTTCCGGTCGGTGCATTGCTCATGCTGGTCATCGGTGCTCTCCTTTCGTCCACGCCAGCTCCGGATGCAATCAAGTGGTTCGTGGCGGCTTCGCTCATCGTCTCGTCTTATGCCTTCTGCGTTTCATTGCCACTGTCCGCGGTCGTGGGGCATCGTGGGCTTGCTTCCGAGGGGCCGTTTTCCGCCAAGGTCGTGTATGCAGGCAATGTTCTTGGCGCTCTCACAGCCCTTGCTGGGTCTTGCGGCTTTGTCTATGCCGCATTCTTGGCCCTGTGAGGGCAACGCCTATCCCTTGCCATATGGACTTCACGGCATCTCTTTGTAACCTGATTCGAAACGTCCTACTGTTGTGATCCGATCTGCACACCCCTCCGACGCCGAGGCCATCGTCGGCATCTACAACCACTACGTCGCCAACACGACCATCACCTTCGAGGAGCTACCGGTCTCTGCCGAGGAGATGCGGCGTCGCGTCGACGTCATCCAGGCGGCGGGGCTGCCCTGGTTGGTGCTGGAAGAGTCGGGGCAGCTGCTGGGTTATGCCTATGCCAGCAAATGGAAAGAACGCTCGGCTTACCGCTACTCCGTTGAAACGTCGGTCTATCTCAAGCATGGCAGCCAGTCTCGCGGCCTGGGCAGCCACCTTTACGAGGCCTTGTTTTCAGCCCTGGCGGAACGCGGCATTCATGCCGCCATGGGTGGCATTGTGTTGCCGAACGATGCCAGCGTCCGCCTGCACGAAAAGATGGGCATGAAACAAGTTGCCCGCTTTGAGCAAGTCGGGTACAAGTTCGGGCAATGGCTCGATGTCGGCTACTGGCAGAAGGTCTTCTGATTGAAGGTGTGCTGATGCAAAACCCTCCCTCACTCTATGCATGGCTCGGCGGCATGGAAGCGCTGTTGTGCCTGACCACGCGTTTTTACGAACGGGTCCCCGCGAATCCGACACTGGCTCCGGTGTTTGCTCACATGAACCCTGAGCACGCGAAGCATGTCGCTGCCTTCCTGGCGGAGGTTCTGGGCGGGCCAGAGGCTTACTCGTCCGACCATGGGGGGCATCCGCACATGATCCGCCAGCACCTGAATCGGCACCTCACCCAGGAGCAACGCCGCGCCTGGCTGGCGTTGCTGCTGGACACCGCCGACGAACTGGGCATGCCCGATGATCCCGAGTTCAGATCCGCGCTGGTGGGCTATCTGGAGTGGGGTTCCCGTCTCGCGGTGCTGAACTCACAAGACGGTGCGGAGGTCAATCCCGATGCGCCCATGCCCAAGTGGGGCTGGGGCGAAGTCAAGGGCCCTTATGTGCCTTAGCGCATGCAGCCAACGCGGCAAGACCTTGGCGTCTTCCTCGCTCAGTTCCACGTTGGCGGGCGCTTGAACACGGGCTGCGTGCGGGTTACAAAAGGCACTGCCGCGCACAATTCAAGAATTACCAGGAGTCCCCATGAAGTTGTTCACCGGTGCTTGCCTCTGTGGCGCAGTGCGTTATCAGATCTCTGCCGACCCGGGCCCGTCCAGGGTCTGCTGGTGCAGGGACTGTCAGCGCATTTCGTCGAACGGGACTGTGAACGTCATTTTCCCCAGCGATGCCATCACGATTTCGGGCACGCCGGGACGCCACGACAAGAAGGCCGACAGCGGCAACACGGTCACCCGGCGCTTTTGCCCCACATGCGGCAGCCATCTCTTTTCCGATTCCAGCGGTCGTCCAGGCCTCACGGTGGTCCGTGTCGGCACCCTGGATGACCCGTCGGCGGTCCAGCCGACCACCAACATCTGGGTTGGGAGCGCGCCCAATTGGGCTTGCGTGGACCAGGCGCTGGAGCGATTCGACGGCCCTCCCGTTGCGGCGGCGGCACCGTCCAAGCCCTGATGCGTGATTGACCATGATCCACAAGGAGCGCTTGACCGCGACGCTGGAAGGTGACTTCGTCGTGTTCCTGATCGGCATGCGGATCAACAAACCCTGGTTGATCCACAAATGGTTCCCGGTCGCCCAGGCCATGCCGCGCATGCTCAAGGAACTGGGCCAGCAGCCCGACCTCGGGCTGCTGCACGCGGAGATGTGGTTCTCGCGCACCATCATCCTGGTGCAGTACTGGCGCTCCATGGAGCAACTCCTGGCCTACGCCAAGAACAAGGACGCCGTGCATTTGCCTGCCTGGCGTGCCTTCAACAAGGCGATCGGCACCGATGGATCGGTCGGCATCTGGCACGAGACCTACAGGGCTTCGGCAGGCAACTACGAGAACGTCTACGTCAACATGCCCCCATTCGGCCTGGGCAAGGCGGGCTTGCTGCAGCCCGCCACGGGCGGCAGGCAGTCGGCCTCGGGGCGGCTGAATGGTGGACGTGGTGGTCCTGATTGACGTCCCACAAGGGTAAAACTGCGCACAGTCGTACGCCCATCGACGATGGAACGAGAACGATGAGCCCAAGCCGTCAACCCATCCATGTCGCCTTGCCCGCCCCGCCACTGCGGACGCATGTCAGCCACTACTGGTTGAGCCTGGACAACCGGGACCCGAGCTTTGCCATCGCGCCAGATGGCTCCGTGGACATGGTGCTGGTGCTGGGCGCGTCGAACTACCGGGTCGACGTGTATGGGACGACCACCCGCAGAACCGAGCTGGCCATCGAGCCCGCTTGTCATTACCTCGGCATCCGCTTCAGGCCGGGCCAGAGCCGCCACTTTCTGGACATGCCGGCCAGCGATCTGACCGATGCGGTGTTGCCTGCCGTGGGGCCTTTAGCCCAGCGTGTGGCTGAGCTGGCCGAGTCGATGGCGAGTGAGGCCGTGTTCAATCGCGTGGACGCGATGCTGTTGGCGCAGCTGCAAAGGCGGTCACCCCGGCACAGTCGCATCGACGATGCCATCCAGCACATCGAGCAGGCGTCCGGCCCCGTGCGTGTGACCGAGTTGGCTGAGCTTTGCTGCAAGAGCCCCCGGCAGTTCGAGCGCAACTTCCTGGAGCTTGCGGGCCTACCGCCCAAGCTGTATTCGGAGATCGTCCGATACCGGCGCGCCTGTGCGCTGCTGGCCCGAGCTGACCTCCCGCTCGCGCACATCGCGGCCAGTCTGGGTTACACCGACCAAAGCCACTTCAGCCACGCCTTTGCGCGCTTCCACGGTTCGCCGCCATCTCGGGCACGCGCGCAGGATGTCGCTTTCTTACAAGACGCTGCGGGCCTCGCTGACCAGAATGGAGGCTTCTGAATCAGCCCGTGAGGAGTGTTGAATGAAATTCTGGTCCGGTGTGGTCACCGAGAAGGTGCGTGAGTCCAAGGATTTTTACGTCCGGCTGTTTGGCTGCGAGGTGTTGTTCGAGGGCGAGGGTGACTGGTTTGTCCTGCTGCAATTGGGCGAAGGCGAGATCGGTTTCATGAAACCCAATATGCCGTCACAGCCGAGCATTTTTCGACCGGCTTTTCAGGGGCAGGGCCTGTGGGTCGCCGTGGACGTGGACGATGTGGACGCAGCGTACGCACGCATCCAGTCCTTGGGCGTCCCCATTGAGATGCCACCGCGCGACGAACCCTGGGGTGACCGCCATTTTGTGGTGGTCGATCCGAACGGCATTGGGGTCGATGTGGTCCAGCATCGGCAGGGCGCAGCCTGACTCCACCTGGCATCGGGAGGAGGGCGCGGCGGCGCAGGCTGCGCGCGCCTGCCTGTGTCAGCTCGAAGGCCACTGGCTCAGGTCGATCGCCTCAAGCGCAGCGGCTTGGTGTTCTCCCGTTGGATGAGTCCCTTGGCTTCCAGATCCAGTTGCGTCGCCTTGAGCCACCATCCGGCCTTGGCGCCTTCGGGAAACAAGGCCTGCGGCAACAAGGGCAGGATTGCGGTCTTGACCTCGGCCCCGGTCATCCCTGGCGACGTGCGGGGCAGCACGGAGATCAGCGCCTCTTTCACGGCCAAGTACTTTGCCTGATCCACGCGCTCCACCCGGCCCGGGGTGTTGATGTTCTCTATCGTTATCTTGTCGTCGTCACTGCGCATCCAGACCTCCATGGACGAAATCGATCTTGGGTACACGAAAGCCCATGGCCGCCCAGGCCCAGAGCAGTCGTGCATAGAAGGAAAGTTTGTCGTTTTCCTGGGCTCCGCCCAGGAGCACGACGTGTGGCACCTGGCAGTTTCGACACAAGGGGATGGTCCCTAGGGTTTTCCTTGATCAGGAGGCGCTGCAAGGCGAGGCCCCTGACCTTTTTGCCTTGCTGATCCTTGTGCATGATCTGGGGCGGTACAGGTATCGAGTTCACAACCATGTCTGAGCGCATCGAACGCTTTGTCGAGTCCATGAACATTCAGCCCGGTGACCGGGTGCTGGAGATCGGTTGCGGGCATGGCCTTGCGGCCACGTTGGTGTGCCAGCGCTTGAGGTCCGGGCGCTTCGTGGCCATTGACCGGTCACGCAAGATGGTCGCCGCGGCCGCGCAGAGAAACAAGGCCTACGTGGAAGCGGGTGTCGCCAGCTTCCTTGAATCGACCTTGGAGCGACTGGATCTTGGGGAAAAACGTTTCGACAAAATCTTCGCGATGCGGGTGCGCTTGTTTCACGATCAGCCCGAACTCGCGTGTGAATTGGCACAGCGCTGGCTGAAGGTGGACGGAAAGCTTTTCTTCGAATACGACGAGCCGATGCAAACTTCACCGACTCGTCGCATCGACGCAGGTTGAACGGGAAATGGCCAAATCAAACAATCGTTTAATCGGTGCGGCGCGCATAGCGCCAAATGCACGGCGCGTGTCTTCGTCTCAATCCCAAGCCACAGTGATGGATCCCGTTGTAGCACTGGCGGCTTTGGCCAACCTTGGACCCAAATCCGCTCAGGTGCTTGTGGCGGCGGGTGTAACCTCGTTCGCACAATTGCAATGCCTGGGATCGGTGGCCACCTACGCCAAGGTCAAACAATGTGATCCGCGTGTCACGCTCAATCTTCTGTGGGCACTTGAAGGCGCTGTTGCCGGTCTTCCCTGGCAAGTCGTAGCCAAAGAACACCGCACCAGCCTCTTGCTGGCACTTGAAGCACTGCAAAATGGCACCACGGATACCTTTGGGGCGGTCGGTTCCGCATAGCGCACCTTCGGACGAACCTCTTGGCACTGCGTAACAAATGTTCCCGATCCTTGCCAGCGCCAATGCCGGTCGAGACAATGAAACCCCAACTTGACCTACCTAACCTAGGCAGAGGAAACCCACCCATGAAGAAAATCGTCGTCGCTGTTGCTTCAGTCATCGTGTCCACTGCGGCGCTGTCGCAGGCGTGCTGGCAGGAATGGGAATACAAAGATCAGATGATCATCAGGGCAGGGAGTTGCAGTGAAAACGTCTCGATTCCAGATTTCGAGCGGGGGTTCTGCAAGTCACGCGTGAAGAGCGATGTGCTGCGGTCGGGGCCCAAGTGCCCGGCGACTGTGAAGACCAAGGAAGGCACGGAAATTGTCAGCCGCCCCGTTGTGGCCCAATGCCTGGGCGTGAAGCCGCCGCTGGCGGGCGGGCAGGCCAACACCTACTACTACGGCGGCGCAGACTTCAAGTCCAGTGAGCCGACCCTCAAGCAGCTGTGCACGGGTTTTGAGGGCAAGTGGGTGGACGGTGCCCGGTGAATCCGGTGTGCCTGTGGGCTTTCTAGGCGTTCAATCTCGCGGCTATTGCACAGAGCTGGTTTTCGGACTCCCTCGTCTGAGGTCTTGGCCCCCATGCCGATGCCGTATCCCATGATGATCATCGCCGTGGCGGGCGCTCTTGCGTCCGCGCTCACTGCCGGGGTTTTCTTCGCCTTCTCCGTCTTCGTGATGCGCGCCCTGGCGTCCATGCCACCTGCTCAAGGCATATTGGCGATGCAGCGCATCAACATCACGGTGATCCATCCGCTGTTTCTGGGCGTGTTTCTTGGGGCTGCGCCGCTGTTGACCGTTGCTGCCTATCGGGCATGGAACTCTCCGCTGTCTTACGCCTGGCTGCTCTCTGCCTTCCTCGTTTACCTGCTCGGTTCTGTGTTCGTGACCTTGGCCTTCAACGTGCCGCGCAACAACCGGCTCGCCAAGCTGGAGGCTGACAGTCCTCAAGCAGCCGAGTATTGGTTGGTCTACCTGCGGGAGTGGCTGCTCTGGAACCATGTGCGTTGCGTGGCCTCGGCTGTCGCAGCGGTTCTCGCCATCGTGGCCGTTTAGTCCCTGAGCCAGCCCAGACCAAGCAACATGCCAACTCCCGAACAAGTGGTCCAGGCCCAACTCGAGGCGTACAACGCCAAAGACATCGAGGCCTTGCTACGCACCTACCATCCGCAAGCGGAGCAGTACACCCTGCATGGCGCTCTGCTGGCGCGTGGGCACTCCGAAATGCGCCCCCGTTTCCTTAGCCGATTCACCGAGCCCGATCTGCATGCCAGTCTGCGCCATCGCGCCGTGGTTGGCAACTTCGTGATGGACCATGAACGTGTCACTCGCAACTTTCCGGAAGGACGCGGTCAGGTGGACATGCTCTGCATCTACGAGGTGCAAGAGGGGCTCATCGTCAAGGCGAGCTTCGCGGTGGCGGAGCCCGTCATCCCGGGGGAGTCGAGCAGTGTCGCTTAGCAGCGTGGTCCGCCAAGCCTGCTGCTGAAGGAAGAGCATCACGCATGCACATTCAAACGCTCACCACCACGGATGCGTCGCGCTATCGAGCACTCATGCTTCATGCGTATGAAGCCGCTGCCGACGCGTTCACTTCAACTGCCGCAGAGCGGGCCGCGGAACCGGAGTCCTGGTGGCTCAGGCGCATCGCCGGTCCCGATTCCTTGAGCACCGTGTGCGGCGCCTTCGAGGGCGATGAACTGGTGGGTGCCGTCACCGTGGAGTTCGCGTCCAAGACCAAGCTCAGGCACAAGGCGCACATCATCGGGATGTTCGTCCTGGCCCAGGCAAGAGGTGCGGGCGTCGGCAAGCAACTCCTCGATGCAGCCTTGGCCGCCGCCCGAGCGCAGCCCGGGGTCAAGGTGGTCACGCTGACGGTCACAGAAGGGAATGTGCCAGCCATTCGGCTGTACGAATCCTGCGGCTTCCAGCCCTTCGGCGTCGAACCCATGGCCATCCACACACCAAGCGGGTTCAAGTCCAAGGTTCACATGTGGCTGCCTCTGCAGTCGGCGGACGGCGCGGACTGACAGTCCGCTGAACCACACAGGAGTCTTCACCATGTCCAACTCTCCCATACGCAAGCCCCAGGTCTGTGTGCTCGGTAGCGCCGAACCGGGCTCCACCGCTTACGAGCTGGCGGGCCAGGCCGGTGCGCTGCTGGCCCGGCACGGCATCACGCTGGTCAGCGGCTGCGGCAGCCCCGCGACCCGCGTGGCCGCGGAGCGCGCAGTCGCTGGGGGTGGGTTGGTGCTCAGCATCGTGCCGCCCGATGAGATGCCCCCGGCCGATTGGCCCGCGACGGTGGTGGTGCCTTGTGGCATGGGCGATGCGCGCAACCTGTTGATGGCGCTGTCTGGCGATGCCTGCCTGGTCATCGGTGGACGCGCCGGCACCATCTCCGAAGTCTGCCTCGCCTGGTTGCACAAGCGTCCACTGCTGCCTTTGGTGGGCTGCGGCGGGTGGTCCGATACGCTGCCATCCAATCCGCCGGACGAGCGCAAGAATTCAGCCATCCTGCCGTGGAGTGGCATGGCGGAACTGGAGAGCCAGCTGCGCGGCTTGCAGCTGATCCGAGTTGCATGAGTACCCTGTGAGTCATGTGGCACGGCACCGGTTCAGCGGCCTTGACGCCGCGCCACCATCGCATGCAGAACAATACTCCAGGCGAAAGTGCAGCATGCTGGAAATCATCGGTGAGTTACTGATTCAATTGATCGGGGAAGCCTTTGTGCAACTCGGGCTCCATTCCCTGGCAGAACCACTGAACCGGCCGCCCAATCCTTGGCTCGCCGCCTTGGGATATTTCTTGTTCGGTGCGATGCTCGGGGGCGGCAGCCTCTGGCTGTTTCCAGGCAATCTGGTGCCGGAGCCATGGCGTGTCGCCAACCTCATCGTCACCCCGCTGGTGGTGGGCGCCATGATCGCGACGATGGGGGCTTGGCGCGCGCGTCGTAGCTTGCCTGTACTGCGCATCGATCGCTTCGCCTACGGCTATCTTTTCGCGCTGGCCTTGGCGATCGTGCGTTATTTCTTCGCCGCGTGATTCCCAGGCTGGCTCGCGCACAGCCTTTTGGCCAAACAAGCAGAAATGAAAAAGCCCGCCGGAACTGGGCAGGCTTTCCTGGGCCACGCAAGCAGCCTGGGCTGCTTGTGATCTGGCGTGACGACCGATGATCAGCGCTTGCTGATGTGCGGCACGTCGCGGCGCGGCGCACCGGTGAAGAGCTGACGCGGGCGACCGATCTTGTACTCGGGGTCACCGATCATTTCGTTCAGTTGGGCGATCCAGCCGACCGTGCGGGCCAGGGCGAAGATGCCGGTGAAGAGGTTGACCGGGATGCCGATGGCGCGCTGCACGATGCCGGAGTAGAAGTCCACGTTCGGGTAGAGCTTGCGCGAGACGAAGTACTCGTCTTCCAGGGCGATCTTTTCCAGTTCCTTGGCCAGGGCGAACAGCGGGTCCTTTTCCAGGCCCAGTTCGGTCAGCACTTCGTTGCAGGTCTGCTGCATGAGCTTGGCGCGCGGGTCGTAGTTCTTGTAGACACGGTGACCGAAGCCCATGAGCTTGACGTTGGAGTTCTTGTCCTTGACCTGCTTGATGAACTCGCCGATCTTGGCCACGCCACCCTGCTTCTGGATGTCGTAGAGCATGTTCAGCGCCGCTTCGTTGGCGCCACCGTGGGCCGGGCCCCAAAGGCAGGCCACGCCGGCAGCGATGGCCGCGAAGGGGTTGGTGCCGGAGGAGCCGCACAGGCGCACCGTGGAGGTGGAAGCGTTCTGCTCGTGGTCGGCGTGCAGGATGAAGATCCGGTCCAGCGCCTTCTCGATCACCGGGTTGACCTTGTACTCCTCGCACGGCGTGGCAAACATCATGCGCAGGAAGTTGCCCGCGTAGCTCAGGTCGTTCTGCGGGTACATGTAAGGCTGGCCGATGCCGTACTTGTAGGCCATGGCGACCAGCGTGGGCAGCTTGGCGATCAGGCGGATGGCCGAGATCTCGCGGTGCTCGGGGTTGTTGATGTCGGTGCTGTCATGGTAGAAGGCCGACATGCCACCCACCAGGCCGGTCAGGATGGCCATGGGGTGGGCGTCGCGACGGAAGCCGCGCATGAAGAACTGCATTTGCTCGTTCACCATGGTGTGGCGGGTCACGAGCTCGGTGAAGTCCTTCTTTTCCGTGGCGTTGGGCAGGTCGCCCTTGAGCAGCAGGTAGCAGGTCTCGAGGAAGTCGCAGTTCACCGCGAGCTGCTCGATGGGGTAGCCGCGGTAGAGCAGTTCGCCCTGATCGCCGTCGATGTAGGTGATGGCGGATTGCGTGGCCGCAGTCGACAGGAAACCCGGGTCATAGGTGAACATGCCGGTCTGGCTGTACAACTTGCGGATGTCGATCACATCCGGGCCGATATTGCCCGAATAGACCGGCAGTTCGATGCTGGGCTTGCCGTTGCTGAACGACAGGGTGGCTTTGTTGTCTGCAAGTTTCATTTCTTGACCTTTCTCTCATCAAGCTGGGGTTCTCAACATCTTCAGCACTTCGCGCACTTCTTCACGATCCATCTCGGGGGCCACGTCCGCCAGCGGCTTGCGGCCCAGGTTCAGGTCGAGCAGGTCGTTGTCGCTCAGCTCCATCAAGGCGGCCAGGCCCGCAGCCTGGCGCACCGTCAGGGATGCTTCATGGTGCTGGAAGAAGCGCTCGATGAACAGATCGTTTTCCAGCAGGCCCCGGCGGCAGCGCCACTTGAGCTTGCTCAGACTGCGTTCATCGATGCGTGGATCTTCCGGCGTCACGGTCATCCTGACTTTTTTGCGTGGGTCTCTCTCGGGTCCGGGACCGTCAGACCGCGCGCGCCACCATCATTTCCTTGATCTTGCCGATGGCCTTGGTGGGGTTCAGTCCCTTGGGGCAGACATCGACGCAGTTCATGATGGTGTGGCAGCGGAACAGACGGTACGGGTCTTCCAGGTTGTCCAGACGCTCGGCGGTGGCCTGGTCGCGGCTGTCCGCGATGAAGCGGTAGGCCTGCAGCAGGCCGGCCGGGCCGACGAACTTGTCCGGGTTCCACCAGAAGCTGGGGCAGCTGGTCGAGCAGCTTGCGCACAGAATGCACTCGTACAGGCCGTTCAGTTCCTCGCGCTCCTCGGGCGACTGCAGGCGCTCCTTTTCGGGCGGCACTTCGTCGTTGACGAGGTAAGGCTTGATGCTGTGGTACTGCGTGAAGAACTGCGTCATGTCGACGATCAGGTCGCGCACCACGGGCAGTCCGGGCAGGGGCTTGAGCACGATGGTGCCCTTGAGCGTTTTCAGGTTGGTCAGGCAGGCCAGACCGTTCTTGCCGTTGATGTTCATCGCGTCCGAACCGCAGACGCCTTCGCGGCAGGAGCGGCGGAAGGACAGCGAGGGATCGACGGCCTTGAGCTTGACCAGGGCGTCGAGGAGCATGCGTTCATTGCCGTCGAGTTCGATCTCGATGGTCTGCATGTAGGGCTTGGCGTCCTTGTCGGGGTCGTAGCGGTAGATGCTGAAAGTACGTTTTTGCATGATGTGAGTCCTTGGGTGCCCTTGCGTGCCGTTCAGAACGTGCGCACCTTGGGCGGCACGGATTCCACCGTCAGCGGCTTCAGGTTGACGGCCTTGTAGGTCAGGCTGTTGCTCGCGCTGTGCCACAGGGTGTGCTTCATCCAGTTGGCGTCGTCGCGGCCCAGCGGGGCCGTGGGGTGGTCGGCCGGGTGCTCGTAGTCCTTGACCGTGTGCGCGCCGCGGCATTCCTTGCGGGCAGCGGCGGAGATCATGGTGGCCTGGGCGCACTCGATCAGGTTCTCGACTTCCAGCGCCTCGATGCGCGCCATGTTGAAGACTTTGGAGGTGTCCTTCAAGCCGATGCCGCCCACGCGCTCGCGGATGGCGTTGATCTTGCGCACGCCTTCGTCCATGCTGGCCTGGGTGCGGAACACGCCCGCGTGCTGCTGCATCGCGGCGCGGATGTCGTTGGCCACGGTCTGGCTGTACTCGCCCTTGGGGTCGGAATCCAGGCGGTTCAGGCGTGCCAGCGATTTGTCGGCCGCGTCCTTGGGCAGTTCCTTGTGGGACTTGGTGCGCGAGGCGAACTCGACGATGTGGTTGCCCGCGGACTTGCCGAAGACCAGCAGATCCAGCAGGGAGTTGGTGCCCAGGCGGTTGGCGCCGTGCACCGACACGCAGGAGCATTCGCCCACGGCGTAGAGGCCGTTGACCACTTCGCGGTCGTTGCCGTTTTGCTGCACCACGACCTGGCCGTTGATGTTGGTCGGAATGCCGCCCATCTGGTAGTGGATGGTGGGCACGACGGGAATCGGCTCCTTGGTGATGTCCACGTTGGCGAAGTTCACGCCAATCTCGTACACCGAGGGCAGGCGCTTGTGGATGGTCTCGGCGCCCAGGTGGTCGAGCTTGAGCAGCACGTAGTCACCATTCGGGCCGCAGCCACGGCCCTCCTTGATTTCCTGGTCCATGGAGCGGGACACGAAGTCGCGCGGGGCCAGGTCCTTCAGCGTGGGGGCGTAGCGCTCCATGAAGCGCTCGCCCTTGTTGTTCAGCAGGATGGCGCCTTCGCCACGGCAGCCTTCGGTCAGCAGCACGCCCGCGCCAGCCACGCCGGTGGGGTGGAACTGCCAGAACTCCATGTCCTGCAGCGGAATGCCCGAGCGCGCCGCCATGCCCAGGCCGTCGCCGGTGTTGATGAAGGCGTTGGTGGAGGCGGCGAAGATGCGGCCCGCGCCGCCAGTGGCCAGCAGCACGGTCTTGGCCTGCAGGATGTGCAGGTCGCCGGTTTCCATCTCCAGCGCGGTCACGCCCACCACGTCGCCCTCGGCGTCGCGGATCAGGTCCAGCGCCATCCATTCGACGAAGAACTGGGTCTTGGCCGAGACGTTCTGCTGGTACAGGGTGTGCAGCATGGCGTGGCCGGTGCGGTCGGCCGCGGCGCAGGCGCGTTGCACGGGCTTCTCGCCGTAGTTGGCGGTGTGGCCACCAAAGGGGCGCTGGTAGATGGTGCCGTCCGGGTTGCGGTCGAAGGGCATGCCGAAGTGCTCCAGCTCGTACACGACCTTGGGCGCTTCACGGCACATGAATTCGATCGCGTCCTGGTCGCCGAGCCAGTCGGAACCCTTGACGGTGTCGTAGAAGTGGTAGTGCCAGTTGTCCTCGGACATGTTGCCCAGCGAGGCGCCGATGCCGCCTTGTGCGGCCACGGTGTGGCTGCGGGTGGGGAAGACCTTGGACAGCACGGCGACGTTCAGGCCGGCGCGCGCCAGTTGCAGCGAGGCGCGCATGCCAGAGCCGCCCGCGCCGACGATGACGACGTCGAACTTGCGTTTGGTGATGGACGAAGAGGTATAGGACATGACTCAGAGGCTCCAGAGGACTTGGAGGGCCCAGCCGGCGCAGCCAGCCAGCCAGACGATGGTGAACACCTGCAGCGACAGCCGCAGCCAGACGGGCTTGATGTAGTCCATCCAAATGTCGCGCATGCCGACCCAGACATGCCAGATCAGCGCGATGACGACGGCGAAGGTGACGACCTTCATCCATTGCGGCGCGAAGATGGCCGCCCAGCTTTCGTAGCCCAGCGGGCCGCTGGTGAACAGTACGCGCGCCAGCAGCAGCAGGGTGAACAGGGCCATGATGACGGCGGTGGCGCGCTGGACGATCCAGTCACGCACGCCGTAATGCGCGCCCACGACGAGGCGCTTGGAGCCGTAGTTGACGGACATGGTGTGTGCTCCTTCTTGACTCAGTACAGGCCGAACAGCTTGGCGCCCAGCACGATGGTCAGCCCGATGGACAGGACCAGTGTGACGACGGCGGACCGACGGCCGAATTCCTTGGTGACTGCGTGCGTGGCGTCCATCCAGAGATGGCGCAGGCCGGCGATGATGTGGTGCAGGTAGGCCCAGATCAGGCCCAGCGTGGCCAGCTTCACGAACCAGCCCGGCACGAAGCCGATGCCCGCGGTGAAGGCGGCCGCGAACTGTTCGTAGGACAACTCGGACGTGGTGGCGGTGTCGAACAGCCAGATGACGAAGGGCAACAGCAGGAACATCAGCGCGCCGCTGACGCGGTGCAGGATGGACACCCAGCCCGCCGCCGGCAGGCGGTAGGTGGGCAGGTCCTTGAGTGCATTGATGTTGCGGAACTCGGGCCGCTGGGCCCGGGAGGGAGTGGCAAGCTCGGACATGGTGTGTCTCTCTTGATGAAAAGAAAAATTCGCTCCGCGATGCACGGGTGGCGGCAAGGGGAGCGAGGTCGACGGATTCTAGGTCAAGGCAGCTCTACTCTGCATTCCCGACTGATTCATTTCGTGCGGGTGAGTACGTGATCCGTTTTGTGCATGGGGGTATCTCGTTGGGGGCTTTCTTGCGACGTGCCCGATTCAATTGAGCACATTGCGGTAGTGGTGCATGTCGGTCAGGTACAGGCCGCGGCGCAGTTCCATCGGGACATCGTTGTAGGTATAGGCGATGCGCTCCACGCTCAGCAGTGGCGTCGAACGGCTGATCTTGAGCAGCGCGCTCTGCGCCGCGTCCGGCAGCACCGCGCGGATTTTTTCCTCGGCGCGCACCATGCGCACGCCGAATTCGGTCTCGAACAGGGCGTACATGGGCCCCAGGTTGTCGCGCAGGCGCTCGGCCGTCAGGCCCTTGAAGGGCGCGCCGGGCAGCCACAGGTCTTCCAGGATGGTGGGGCGGCCCGAGAACGACAGCACCCGGCGTACCTGCAGCACGCCGTCACCCGCACGCAGCCCGAGCGCGCGCGCCACCTCGGCGCTGGCGCGCACCCGCTTGCAGTCGATGACGTGGCGCTCGGCGGGCGTGGCCTGGCGCGGCTCGCCCGCGTCGAAGTCGTCGGGCATCAGGCGCAGAAAGCGGTATTGCACCTGCTGCTCGGCATGCGTGGCGACGAAGGTGCCCTTGCCCTGGCGGCGCAGCAACAGGTTGTCGGCGGCCAATTCATCGATGGCCTTGCGCACCGTGCCCTGGCTGACGCGGTAGCGCGCGGCAAGGTCCAGTTCGCTGGGGATGGCTTCACCCGGTTTCCATTCCCCCGACTGCAGGCTTTGCAGGATCAAGCCCTTGATCTGCTGGTACAGCGGGCTGAACGCGGGCGCCGGCGCGGAGGCTGCCGGCGTCGTGGTCATGCCGTCCGCGGCGTCACCGGCGCTGGGGGGCGTTTGGGAGCTCATGGCAGTGGCAGGGCGGGTGGCGGGCAGGGGGGGTGGGTGGTCGCCCCGTAAACAGGCTTGCGGGGCGGACTTGAACGGTGCCTATCATATCTTATATAAGACATAAGACAAATTGAAACAGCGCTGTTTTCGGGCTACACTTCCAAATGCTTCCCAGCGGTGCCAAGCCTGCGTATTCGAGGCAGAGTCTCGCGACGCCACGGCTGTTTCCGCGTTCAACTTCTTCAACAAAATCCTGGAGTTCCTGCCATGAGCAAAAAGCCTGTTCGCGTCGCCGTCACCGGCGCTGCCGGTCAAATCGGTTACGCCCTGCTGTTCCGCATCGCCTCGGGCGAAATGCTGGGCAAGGACCAACCCGTCATCCTGCAACTGCTCGAAATCCCCGACGAGAAGGCCCAGAAGGCCCTCAAGGGTGTGATCATGGAACTGGAAGACTGCGCCTTCCCGCTGCTGGCCGGCGTGATCCCCACCGGTGACCCGCTGGTGGCCTTCAAGGACGCTGACTACGCCCTGCTCGTGGGCGCCCGTCCGCGTGGCCCGGGCATGGAGCGTGCCGACCTGCTGGCCGCCAACGCCCAGATCTTCACGGCCCAGGGCAAGGCCCTGGACCAGGTGGCGTCGCGCAACGTCAAGGTGCTGGTCGTGGGCAACCCCGCCAACACCAACGCCTACATCGCCATGAAGAGCGCGCCGAGCCTGCCGCGCGAGAACTTCACCGCCATGCTGCGCCTGGACCACAACCGTGCCGCCAGCCAGATCGCCGCCAAGACCGGTGGCAAGGTCGGCGAGATCGAGAAGCTGTGTGTCTGGGGCAACCATTCGCCCACCATGTACGCCGACTACCGCTTCGCCACCATCGGCGGCAAGAGCGTCAAGGACGCGATCAACGACCAGGTCTGGAACGAAACCGTCTTCCTGCCCACCGTCGGCAAGCGTGGCGCGGCCATCATCGAGGCGCGTGGTCTGTCGTCCGCCGCTTCGGCCGCCAATGCCGCCATCGACCACATGCGCGACTGGGCCCTGGGCTCCAACGGCAAGTGGGTCACCATGGGCGTGCCCTCCAACGGCGAATACGGCATCCCGAAGGACGTGATCTTCGGCTTCCCAGTCACGACCAAGGACGGCAAGTACGAAATCGTCAAGGGCCTGGAAATCGACGCCTTCAGCCAGAAGTGCATCGACAAGACCCTGGCCGAGCTGCAAGGTGAGCAGGACGGCGTCAAGCACCTGCTCTGACGCGCTCCCTGTCCATCACGGGCCTCCATGACGCATCCGCGAACCATCCTCCTCGGCGCTCAGGCCGCCACCGGTTTCCTGCCGGTGTGTGACCACTATTGCGGCGTCGAGGCGCGGATGCGCAAGAGCCTGGCCCTGCAGGCCGAACTGACCGAGGAATTCGGTGCCGTCGTTTTCGACGTGACGCTGGATTGCGAGGACGGTGCGCCCGTGGGCGGCGAAGCCGAGCACGCGGCCCTGGTGGCCGAACTGGCCTTGCAGGCCAGTGCGCAAGCCCGCGTCGCCGTGCGTGTACACGCCGTGGACCACCCGGCCTTCAAGTCCGATGTGAAGACCATCGTGGGCAAGGCGGCCCAGCAGCTGCGCCATGTGATGGTTCCCAAGGTGGAATCCGTCGCGGATGTGGAAAAAGCCGTCAAGGCGATCGACAAGGCCGGCGGCAAGCATCTGCCGCTGCATGTGTTGATCGAATCACCCGCCGCCGTCCACCACGCCTACAAGATCGCCGCGCACCCGCGCGTGCAGTCCCTCAGCTTTGGCCTGATGGACTTCGTGTCTGCCCATGGCGGCGCGATTCCCGACGCTGCCATGACGGTACAGGGCCAGTTCGAGCACCCCTTGGTGGTCCGCGCCAAGCTGGAAATCGCCGCCGCCTGCCATGCCCATGGCAAGACACCCGCGCACTGCGTCGTCACCGAATTCAAGAACGCCGAGGCCCTGGGCGTAGCCGCCCGCAAGGCCGCGCGGGAACTGGGCTACACGCGCATGTGGAGCATCCACCCGGACCAGATCCGTCCTATCCTCTTGGCCTTCGCGCCGGAGCAGCAGGACATCGAACGCGCCGCCACCCTCATCGAGGCGGCTGAAAAAGCGCAGTGGGCGCCCATCAGCCACCAAGGCGTTTTGCACGACCGCGCCAGCTACCGCTACTACTGGCAGGTGCTGGAGCGCGCGTTTCGCACTGGCAAACCCCTGCCCGCGAGCGTGTTAAGCCATTTCTCCCAATCAACCAGACCCTGAACTCATCTGACAGGAGCACACCATGTTGCAAGCCTACCGCGCCCATGTCGCTGAACGCGCCGCGCTCGGCATCCCGCCGCTGCCGCTGACCGCCAAGCAGGTGGCCGAACTGATCGAACTGATCAAGAACCCCCCGGCCGGCGAGGACGCCTTTTTGCTGGACCTGCTGACGCACCGCGTGCCTCCCGGCGTGGACGACGCGGCCAAGGTCAAGGCCAGCTTCCTGGCCGCCGTGGCCCATGGCGACATCAAGGTCGGCCTGATCTCCAAGGCCAAGGCCACTGAGTTGCTGGGCACCATGGTGGGTGGCTACAACGTGCACCCCCTGATCGAACTGCTGGACGATGCCGAAGTCGCTGGCGTTGCCGCCGAGGGCCTGAAGAAGACCCTGCTGATGTTCGACTACTTCAACGACGTCGCGGCCAAGGCCAAGGCGGGCAACGCCAAGGCCAAGGAAGTGATGCAAAGCTGGGCCGATGCCGAGTGGTTCACCTCGCGCCCCGAAGTGCCCAAGAAGATCACCATCACCGTCTTCAAGGTGCCGGGCGAGACCAACACCGATGACCTGTCGCCCGCGCCCGATGCCTGGAGCCGCCCGGACATTCCGCTGCACTACCTGGCCATGCTGAAGAACACGCGCCCGGACGCGGCCTTCAAGCCCGAGGAAGACGGCAAGCGCGGTCCGATGAAGTTCATCGACGACCTGAAGAAAAAGGGGCACCTGGTCGCCTACGTGGGCGATGTGGTGGGCACGGGTTCCAGCCGCAAGTCGGCCACCAACTCGGTGATCTGGGCCACGGGCCAGGACATCCCCTTCGTGCCCAACAAGCGTTTTGGCGGTGTCACGCTGGGCGGCAAGATTGCCCCGATCTTCTTCAACACGCAGGAAGATTCCGGCTCGCTGCCGATCGAAGTCGATGTGTCCAAGCTGGAAATGGGCGACGTCGTGGACGTGCTGCCGTACGACGGCAAGATCCTGAAGAACGGCCAGACCGTGGCCGAGTTCAAGCTCAAGAGCGACGTGCTGCTGGACGAAGTGCGTGCCGGTGGCCGCATCAACCTGATCATTGGCCGTGCGCTCACGTCCAAGGCGCGTGAATTCCTGGGCTTGCCCGCCTCGACCCTGTTCCGTCTGCCCCAGGCCCCCGTGGCTTCCAAGGCCGGCTTCACGCTGGCGCAGAAGATGGTCGGCCGCGCGGTCGGCCTGCCGGAAGGTCAGGGCGTGCGCCCGGGCACCTACTGCGAGCCCAAGATGACCACCGTCGGCTCGCAAGACACGACCGGCCCCATGACCCGCGACGAGCTGAAGGACCTTGCCTGCCTGGGTTTCAGCGCCGACATGGTGATGCAGTCCTTCTGCCACACGGCGGCCTACCCCAAGCCGGTGGACGTGAAGACCCACCGGGAACTGCCGGCCTTCATCAGCAACCGCGGCGGTGTGGCTCTGCGTCCGGGCGACGGCGTGATCCACTCCTGGCTCAACCGCCTGCTGCTGCCCGACACCGTGGGCACGGGCGGCGACAGCCACACGCGTTTCCCGATCGGTATTTCCTTCCCCGCGGGCTCGGGCCTGGTGGCCTTCGCGGCCGCCACGGGTGTGATGCCGCTGGACATGCCTGAATCGGTGCTGGTGCGCTTCAAGGGCCAGATGCAGCCGGGCGTGACCCTGCGTGACCTCGTGCACGCGATTCCGCTCTACGCCATCAAGGCCGGTCTGCTGACCGTGGCCAAGGCCGGCAAGAAGAACATCTTCTCGGGCCGCATCCTCGAAATCGAAGGCCTGCCGGACCTGAAGGTGGAACAGGCGTTTGAGCTGTCTGACGCCTCCGCCGAACGCTCGGCCGCTGGCTGCACGATCAAGCTGAACCCCGAGCCGATCAAGGAATACCTCACCAGCAATGTCGTGCTGATGAAGAACATGATCGCCGAGGGTTATGCCGACGCCAAGACCTTGCAGCGCCGCATCGAGAAGGTCGAAGCCTGGCTGACCAAGCCTGAGCTGCTCGAAGCCGACAAGGACGCCGAGTACGCGGCCGTGATCGAGATCGACATGAACGAGATCACAGAACCCATCGTCTGCTGCCCGAACGACCCGGACGATGCCAAGTTCCTGTCCGACGTGGCCGGCACCAAGATCGACGAAGCCTTCATCGGTTCGTGCATGACCAACATCGGCCATTTCCGCGCCGCGGCCAAGCTGCTGGGCGGCCAGCGCGACATTCCAGTCAAGCTCTGGGTCGCGCCGCCGACCAAGATGGACCAGAACGAGCTGATCAAGGAAGGCCACTACGCCGCCTTCGGCACGGCCGGTGCACGCACGGAAATGCCCGGCTGCTCGCTGTGCATGGGTAACCAGGCCCAGGTGCGTGAAGGTGCGACCGTCATTTCCACCTCCACCCGCAACTTCCCGAACCGCCTGGGCAAGAACACCAATGTGTTCCTGGGCTCGGCCGAGCTGTCCGCCATCGCCTCGCGCCTGGGCCGCCTGCCTACCAAGGAGGAATACCTGAAGGAAATGGGCATCATCGACGCCGACAAGGCCAGCGTCTACCGCTACATGAACTTCGACCAGATCGAGGAGTACAAGGAAGTGGCCGAGAAGGCTGCCGCCTGCTGATCCTGTGCTGCGCCCTCTCTCTGAGGCGGGCGCAGGCCCGTCTTCAGGGCCGTGCAGAATGAACAAAGGCCCCAGGGTGTTGCCCTGGGGCCTTTGTTTTTAGGTTTTTGTGGTTCTGGTTGTGGCTTTGCTTGCCGATGCGCTCTTGTGCCGTTTAGGGCAGTCGTTCCAGCATCAGATCGAGGTTGGGCACGTCTTCGGTCGCGATGCCGGGTCGGGTGACGGGCTCGTTCTGCTTCAGAACACGCACGCGCCAGCGTTGACCAGATTCTTCGAAGATCGCGGTGGAAGGCGTCACGGTGCCGGACACAGGCAGTTGTTCTCCGGCCGTGTTCTGGATTACCCACTGGCCCATGCTCTGACGCAGCAGGCGCGCCTGGCCGATCAGCCGCCGTCCCGAGCGTGCGTGTGTCAGCTCGATGCGGTCGGGCGGGGCGTCAGCGCTGCCACCCCAGGTGCGAACTACAGTGGGGCCTGAAGGGTGCTGGTCGTGCGTCACGCTGTCCGGCGGGGGCAGTGAGGTGCTGCTGGTTTCGGCGCTTGGGCTCGTCTGCAGGGTTCCACTGGGTCCAGTGGGCACGGCGGGCAAACTCCTGGGCTTGCCCTGGACAGGGACTGCGGGCGGGTTCGCGACGCAGCCTGCGGTTAGGCTGAGCAGCAGTGCAAGCAGCAGCAGGGGCCGTTGGGCCTCGTGAGTTTGCTTATTTGCCATTGCGTAGCCGTTCGAAGAAGAGTATGGACGGCGGAGTTTCATGGGCAATGGGCTGCTTGTCGGCCGTGATCGGGTTAGCAACCATGGATTTGGTCGATTTGATGATGCTCACGCCTGAGTTGCTGTTGTAGCTCCGCGCGAAGGGGAGTTGGAGATTGCCCCAGTCATTGTGGTCGGTCAACGTTGTGTTGACACTATCCCAAGTCGGGTTCAGATTCCATATTACGTTGGAGTTCGAACTGCCGTTGAGATTCCAGTCGGCGAAGGCGGTACCCCCGGTGCTACCACGACCGACGTTAGCTGACTCTTGCAGACTGGCTTCATTCAAGGCGGTGCCACTGCCATCCGAGAAGTCCATGATGAACTGCGTGGGGGCGTCGCAGGGTGAATTGGGTAGCGAGCACGGCGAGTCGTCAGTGCCATCAATGGTGCCATCGCCCTCTTCCAAGCGCCAACGTAGGTACGCGTCCGGGCCCATAGGGTTGTTGTCCAGGCCATTGAGCTGGTAGAGGTAGTTCATCACGCTCCAGTAGTTGGGCTTGTAGTTGGTGTCCTCATTGCCGCCGTGTTTGAGGCCCAGGTTATGCCCCAGCTCATGCATGATGGTCGAAGCCTGCGTATTGATCAGATAGTTGAGCTTCGCAGTTGGTGTTGTATCGAGATCCCACGCCCCCATTGACACGATGAGGTCATTGCCGACCAGCTCTGCCAAGCCCGAGGAGCCAGCAGTGCCGTCGTTCTTTTGCGAGTTGGCAAGCAGTAGGTAGTGGAAAACCGCGCGACGGCGCAGGTCCATGTACTGGGCTTTGTAGTCGTAGAGACTGCGACGGTTACTTGTATTCCCGTCACATGTATCTTGGTCGAAGGTCACGCACTTCTCGTAGGCCACGACGCTGCTGCCCTGGCCGAGGTTGAAATCCGTGGTCGAGAAGTTGGCGTTGAAGAACGTTCCCACGTCAAAGTGCACTTTGATGTTCTTGGCTGCGAAGGCATCAACCACTTTTTGCAGCGCTTCTTGGCGCGGAATTCCCCCTGGATTGGCGCCGGTCATGTGGTCCACTTCAATGAAGATGTCCTTTTGGCTCGTGCGTGCGCCCATGGTGTAGAGGTCCAGGCCCCCGAAGGTGCCGCCGGACACTTCGGCTGTGTCCGGAATGCCATCGCCATCGGCGTCGGCGCTGTCGCCCATGTCGTTGCGGCCCGCCGGGGTGGCCCAGCTGACACTGGTCCAGTCGCTGGCGCTATCACTGTCCGTGCTGATCGGGTGGCGGCGCACCAAGGATTTGCCGTAGTCGCTCGCCGTGTTGGGCAAAGACGAGGCCGAAGAGCCTATCCATTGGCTGCTGGTCGTCGGGGTTTGGCTGGAAGAGCCAAAACGAACAAAGTCCACGGTGCTGCTGTTCTTCAGGAGTTCGATGAAACCACTGGAAGTCCAGAAGGGCACACGGGTGCCGAAACGGACACGGGCCATCTGGGTACCGCGTTGCACCGAATTGTTGACGTTGCCTGAAATCAGCACATATTCACCGGCCGGCACGAAATAGCTGGGCAGCGTGAAGGTGTAAGCCGTGATGGACCCGCCAGAAGAAGAGTTGATGCTGGTGGACCGCAACTGGTAGCCGGAGAGGCTGATGGCTGAGGCCGTGGGGTTGTAGACCTCGAACCAGCAATCAATGTTGTAGTAGTAGCAGCTGCCTACCTCAGAGATCACGAGGTCCGTCGGCGTTCGTGCGGTGGCTTCACCACCCCCACCCCCACCCCCACCGCCTCCACCGCCGCCGCCGCCTCCACCACCACCGCAGGCCACCACCAGGGCAGCACTCGATGCGAGCAGGGGCAAGACCAGCGCGCGCCTTAATTGCGTGAGACGTGCAAGGCAGGAGCGGTATGAAAAAGGGAGGAGGAGATGCGAAGTCCGAAAAAACGGCCTTGTCGGGCAGGCGTGCGGGGCATGTGCAGGTCTGTGAGCGATGGAGGGTAGGGCGATCTCCATGGGCTTGGCATTCGGCCGGCGGCGCATGGAGGACATCAATGTCTGATGTCCGGGGTATTCTATGAACCGCTCTCATTAATGAATGCTGAATGAACATTCCATGCAGATGCAAATTGTTTCAGCTTGTAAGAACCTCGCATGCCACTCCTCCAATCCATCCCCCTGTCCCTCCAGACCGTGCTGCTGCTGATCGCCAGCAATGTCTTCATGACCTTCGCCTGGTACGGCCACCTCAAAAACCTGGCCACAGCGCCCTGGTACACGGCGGCGTTCGTGAGCTGGGGTATCGCCCTGGCGGAGTACCTGCTGCAGGTGCCGGCCAACCGCATCGGTTTCCAGCAGGCCGGTTTCACCCTTGGGCAGCTCAAGATCATGCAGGAGGTGATCACGCTCGCCGTGTTCGTGCCTTTCGCCATGTTCTACATGCGCGAGCCCTTCAAGCTGGACTACCTCTGGGCGGCCCTGTGCATGGTGGGGGCGGTGTATTTCATATTCCGCAGCGCCTGAGCCCGGCCCGGGCCGGCCTTGCGTGGTGCGGTGCGGTGCCTGCGGCGCAGCGCCGGTTAAACTCGACGTTTTCATCAATTCGTCACAAAAAAGTCACCATGCTGTTTGGAAAACTGATGCCGCGCGACGGCAATTTCTTCGTGAAGTTCAATCAGCATGCGGAGCGCATCGTGGAGGCGGCCCAGGCCTTCGCGCAGCTGGTGGCGAACTATGGCGACGCGCAACTGCGCGAGCAGTACAACCGTGAGGTGGACGAGGCCGAGCACGCGGCCGACCGCATCACGCAGGACGTGAACCGCGCCCTGCACCAGACCTTCATCACGCCCATCGACCGCGAGCAGATCCACACGCTGATCAACACCATGGACGACGTGGCCGATCTGCTGCAGGACGCGGCCGAGACCATGGCGCTGTACGACGTACGTGAGATGACCGACGAGATCGTGCGCCTGACCGAGCTGTGCGTGAAGTGCTGCGAGCGGGTGAAGGATGCGGTGTCGCTGCTGGGCAGCATCGGTGAAGCCAAGACGGCGGAAGCCGCGCTCAAGACCTGCGAGGAGATCGACAAGCTCGAATCCGACGCCGACCGCGTGATGCGCAACGCCATGAGCAAACTCTTCCGTGAGCAGCCCGATGTGCGCGAGATCATCAAGCTCAAGGCCATCTACGAACTGCTGGAAACCGTGACCGACCGCTGCGAGGACGTGGCCAACGTGATCGAGGGCATCGTCCTCGAGAACGCCTGAGGTTCCCGACATGGAGAACCTCACGCATGTGACGCAGGCGGCCCTGTGGCTGATTGTCATGCTGGTGGCCTTGGCCCTGGTGTTCGACTTCATGAACGGCTTTCACGACGCGGCCAATTCCATCGCCACCGTCGTGTCCACCGGCGTGCTGCGGCCCGGTCAGGCGGTGCTGTTCGCGGCCTTCTTCAATGTCGCGGCGATCTTCGTCTTCCACCTCAGCGTGGCGGCCACCGTGGGCAAGGGCATCGTGCAGCCGGGTGTGGTGGACACGAATGTGATCTTCGGGGCGCTCGCGGGCGCGATCACCTGGAACCTCATCACCTGGTATTACGGCATCCCCAGCAGTTCCTCGCACGCGCTGATCGGTGGCATCGTGGGCGCGGTGATCGGCAAGTCCGGCACCGATGCCCTGCTGGCCAGCGGCATCCTCAAGACCGTGCTGTTCATCTTTGTCTCGCCCATGCTGGGTTTCCTGCTGGGTTCGCTGATGATGTTGCTTGTGGCCTGGTTGTTCCGGCGCACCTCGCCCGCGCGGGTGGATGGCTGGTTCCGTCGCCTGCAGCTGGTTTCGGCCGGGGCCTACAGCCTGGGGCATGGCGGCAATGACGCGCAGAAGACCATCGGCATCATCTGGATGCTGCTGATCGCCACCGGCTACACCGCCGCCAGCGAGGCCGCGCCGCCGGGCTGGGTGGTGGTGTCCTGCTACCTGGCCATTGGCCTGGGCACCATGTTCGGCGGCTGGCGCATCGTCAAGACCATGGGCCAGAAGATCACCAAGCTCAAGCCCGTGGGCGGTTTCTGCGCCGAGACCGGCGGGGCCTTCACCCTGTTCTTCGCCACGGCCCTGGGGGTACCGGTGTCGACCACGCACACCATCACGGGCGCCATCGTGGGCGTGGGTTCCGCCCAGCGGGCCAGCGCGGTGCGCTGGGGCGTGGCGGGCAACATCGTCTGGGCCTGGATCTTCACCATCCCGGCCAGTGCCTTTGTGGCCATCGTGGCCTACTGGATCAGCCTAGGCTTGTTCTGATTCTGTTCGTCCTATACATTTGCGGCCACCCACCACCCGCCGCAAGGAAGGACGAACCATGGCAACGCCCGTTGACCTGCTTCAGAACGTCTCGCTCTTCAAGGACCTGTCGGCCGCCGAGCTGCAGACCATCAACGGCATCGCGCAGGTTCAGACCTACGCCGCAGGCGACCAGGTTTTCGCGGAGGGCGACCCGGCGGACGCCCTGTACGTGATCAAGTTCGGTTCGGTGCGCATCAGTCACAGCGCGCGCGACAACGAGGTGGACATCGCGCAGCTGGGCTCGGGCTCGCATTTCGGCGAGATGTCCTTCGTGGACGGTGAACCCCGTTCGGCCACAGTCGAGGTGCTGGAAAAAAGCGAGCTGGTGCGCATTGGCTTTTCGGAGCTGAAAGCCCTGTTCGACAAGCAGCCGGCCATCGCGGTCAAGGCCTACCAGTCGCTGGCCCATTTCCTGTGCCGGCGCCTGCGCGTGACCACGACCGACCTGTCCTTCGCGCGCGAGCGCAAGAGTGGCCGGCATTCCTGAGTGCACGGCCGCCGCCTGTTCATGGCTGCGTGGCGGCGAGGCGGGGTTTGCATGAGGCTGCCATCAACGGCGCCGCCCCATCTTCACTGCGAGATCTTCTGGGCCTCTTCGATCTGGTACTCGAAATAACGCTGGAAGCTGTAGGCGATGGACGACATCAGCGCCGTTGCGCCGACCAGCAGTGAGCACACCACCGCGCCGACGGTCAACCAGCGGGTCTGGCCCGCGCTGTCGTCCGGCGCCACCTGCGGGTTGTGCCGGGCGTTCCATTTTTCGGGTGTGGTCAGGCCATAGACGATGGCCGTCAGCGCGCAGGCCGCGATGCTGAAGCCGAACAGGGGCGTGAGCACCCAGCTCCAACCATCGTCCACGCCAAAGTTCAGCGCTCGCTGGATGCCGTACAGACCCAAAGCCGTCGGGATGGGCATGAACCAGCCCAGGGTGTCTGACCAGCCGTGCAGGTAGAACCGGTGCAGGCCCAGGGGGCCGCCGAGGAAGGCCAGCCAGGCCGCCAGCGTCTTGTTTTTTCTCATGGGGCCGGATTGTGCCGCAGGGCGCGCGGGCGGTGACTAGGCGTGGGTGGCGATAGGGCTATAATTGAAGGCTTTCCGATGTGTCGCTGGCCGGGTGGTCAGTTGCGTGTCTCAAACGTCGGGAGAAACCGGGTCTGTGCGTCGTATCTAGCGTGCAGGCCAAATCGATTCCCCTTTCGAGGGACAAGGACAAACCATGGTCGTGATTCGACTCTCCCGCGGTGGCGCCAAGTCGCGCCCCTTCTTCAACATCGTCGTGGCCGACAAACGCAACCGTCGCGACGGCAAGTTCATCGAGCGCATCGGTTTCTACAACCCGATCGCGACCGAGAAGGAAGAAAGCATCCGTCTTGCGCAAGACCGCCTGAGCTATTGGCAAGGTGTGGGCGCGCAGGCCTCGCCCACCGTGGAGCGCCTGATCAAGCAGGCCGCCAAGAAGGCCGCCTGAGCCTCTGGACCGCTTCAGTCCGCCAGGCCAGATTCCGGCGTCGGGTGCCCGCTTCAGTGGGGGCATGGACATCGGGTCGGTCCGGCGGTCAGTGCAGCCCATGACCACTGCCAAGCCCTTGCTCGCGCTGGAGCCCGCCGAACTGCCGGCGGACGCCATCGAGGTCGGTCGCATCCTGGATGCTTGGGGCATCAAGGGCTGGTTCAAGGTCCTGCCGTACAGCGCCTCGCCCGAGGCGCTTTTTACTTCCAAGCGCTGGTATCTGCTGCCGTCCGAGAAGGGTGCCAAGACCTTCGAAGGCGTGGTACGACTGGCCATCAAGGAAGCCAAGGAACATTCCGACGCGGTGGTCGCCACCGCGCATGAGGTGGACGACCGTTCGACCGCCGAGGCCTTACGCGGCGCGCGCATTTTCGTGGCTCGTTCCAGCTTTCCCACGCCTGACAAGGACGAGTACTACTGGGTCGACCTACTCGGCCTGGAGGTTTACAACCGCGAAGGCGTGCATCTGGGCCAAGTGCGTGACCTTCAATCCACCGGGCCGCAGACCGTGCTGATCATCGCCTGGACCGGGCCTGATGGCAAGGCGGCCGAGCGCATGATTCCCTTTGTGTCCGCCTATGTGGACGGCGTCGATCTGGCCGCGCGCCGCATCGCGGTCGACTGGCAGCCTGACTATTGAGTGGCCAGGGCCTGGAGGTCCTGGCACCGCCGAGCCGTGACGAGGGAGTTCCATGCGTTTCGATGTCCTGACCCTGTTTCCCGAGCTGTTCGCGCCGCTGCTGACCAGCGGCATCACCCGTCGTGCCTACAGCGCGAACGGCGAGGGCGGTGCCATCGACGTGCAACTGCACAACCCCCGCGACCAGGCCCAGGGCAACTACCGTCGTGTTGACGACCGCCCCTTTGGTGGCGGCCCGGGCATGGTCATGATGGCGGAGCCGCTGGCCCGTTGCCTGGCCGCCGCGCAGGCGGCCCGCGTGGCCGCGGCCCGTGCGCCTGGGCCGGTGCTGCTGTTCTCGCCCCTGGGGCGGACCTTGAATCACGCTCAGGTGGAACGTTGGGCGGCCAGTGAGGGCGCGGTGCTGGTCTGCGGTCGTTACGAAGGGCTGGACCAGCGCTTCATCGACACCCATGTGGACGAGCAAATCAGCCTGGGGGATTTCGTGCTGTCAGGGGGCGAGATCGCGGCCATGGCCTTGCTGGACGCGGTGGCGCGCCTGCAACCGGGTGTGCTGGGCGACGCCGAGAGCCATGCGCAAGACAGCTTCAACCCGGCGCTCGATGGTCTGCTGGACTGCCCACACTACACCCGACCCGAAAAATGGGGCCCTTCGGGCCAGGAACGGGGTGTGCCCGAGGTGCTGCTGTCGGGTGACCACGCCCGCATCGCGCGTTGGCGGCGTGAGCAACGCCTGGCACTGACGGCCCGCCTGCGCCCCGATCTGTTGGCGCAGGCTCGCCAGGCGGGGCGGCTGTCGCGCCAGGACGAGGCCTTTCTGTCCAGCCTGCTATAATCGCGGGCTGTCCTGATCCTCTGTCCGGCCGCTGTTTTTGCGGGGTTTGTCGCCCCAGTTGGCGACAACGCGTGAAAACGGCCTTTAGTGCAGCGCGGACACGATCGCAGTGAGGAAACCCATGAACCTGATCCAGACCCTCGAGCAAGAGGAAATCGCCCGTCTGACCGAAAAGTCGGGCAAGACCATCCCCGCTTTCGCGCCTGGCGACACCGTGATCGTCAGCGTCAACGTGGTGGAAGGTACCCGCAAGCGCGCCCAGGCCTATGAAGGCGTGGTGATCGCCAAGCGCAACCGCGGCCTGAACAGCGCCTTCACCGTGCGCAAGATCTCCAGCGGCGAAGGCGTGGAACGTACCTTCCAGACCTACAGCCCGCTGATCGCCAGCATCGAAGTCAAGCGCCGTGGCGACGTGCGTCGCGCCAAGCTGTACTACCTGCGTCAGCGCAGCGGCAAGTCGGCACGCATCAAGGAAAAGCTGGCTTTCAAGACCACGGAAGCTGCGGCGGAGTAAAGACTGCCCGGCCGCGTTAAACCGGCCGATTCCAAAAAAAACCGCCCTCGTGCTTGCCCGCAGGGCGGTTTTTCTTTGGGGCGATCTATTCCGGCTCACGCCAGGTCAGCCCGCATCTGATCTACTCGGCAGGCCCAGTTTGAGGTTGCGTCCCGATGAGCGCGTCCGATCCCACTCCGCTGTCCAGGATTCCGAATTTTGATCCACGCGCGGTGCCCGTGCGCGGCGTGGACCGCCATTTGCCGCCTGTGCCGGCCGAGCGCCTGACCCCCGAGGCGCTGCGGCGGCGCTTCCTCGCGCCGCCGGCCTGGCAACCCGAGGTGCGCGCCGAACCGCGTTTTGTCGAGCGCCAGCCCGCGTCGGCCGCAGTGCTGGTGCCCCTGGTGATGCGGCCCGAACCCACGCTGCTGCTGACCCAGCGCACGGCGCAGATGCGCAACCATTCGGCGCAGATTGCCTTTCCCGGCGGGCGGGTGGACGCGATGGATGCAGACGCGGCGGATGCCGCCTTGCGCGAGGCGCAGGAGGAAGTGGGGCTGGCGCGTGACCAGATCGAGGTGCTGGGCACGCTGCCGACGTACACCACGGGCACGGCCTTCGTGATCACGCCGGTCGTGGCCCTGGTGCGGCCGGGCTACACACTCAAGACCAACCCGGTCGAGGTGGCCGATGCCTTTGAAGTCCCGCTGGCCTTTCTGCTGAATCCGGCCCACCATCGACGGCATGCGCTTGAGTTCGAGGGCGTGGCGCGCGAGTGGTTTTCCATGCCCTGGCCCGATGCCGAGGAGGCGGTGGCCCAGGGCCTCACGGAGCGCTTCATCTGGGGCGCGACGGCGGGCATGTTGCGCAACTTTTACCGTTTCATGGTGGCCTGAGGGGCCTTTTCCGCGCCCGATTCGGTCAGGGGTATGCGACGCCGCGCGATGGCCTCGTTATCATCATGGGCATGAGCTTTTTTTCCCTCTTGCTGGCGTTGCTGATTGAGCAGGCGCGTCCATTGGGACGCGGCAACATCGTGCATGCGCGTGTGCGCGCCTGGCTGCGCTGGGTGGTGCGCAAGTTCGACATCGGCCGTTCGCCCTGGCTGGCCTGGGGCATCGCCGTGCTGGTGCCTGCCATCGCGGTGGGGGGCGTCTACCTTTGGTTGGACAGTACCCTGGGCTGGTTTGGGGGGCTGCTGGCCCTGGCCTGGAACGTCTGGATTCTCTACATCACCCTCGGCTTTCGGCAGTTCAGCTTCCATTTCAGCGCGATCCGGGACGCGCTGGAGACCGGTGACGAGCAGCGTGCCCGTCGCTTGCTGGCCGAGTGGCAGCAGATCGACGCCAGCGAGTTGCCCCCGCGCGAGATCATCCGGCATGTGCTGGAGTTCTCCGTGGTGGCCGCACATCGCCATGTGCTGGGCGTGCTCAGCTGGTTCCTCTTTCTGTCCTTGCTGGGACTGGGTCCGGCGGGTGCCGTGGTCTACCGGCTCAGCGAGTTGATCACCCGCTACTGGCCGCATGTCTCGCGCAAGCAGGCGCCCTGGGTCAGTGAGGCCGTGCTGTCCACCGCCGCTCGCGTCTGGAGCTGGGTGGACTGGCTGCCCGCGCGCATCACCGCCTTCGGCTTCGCGGTGGTCGGGCGCTTTGAGGACGCGGTGGATGCCTGGCGTCGCCACGAGGAATTCAAGCGCATGCAGCAGCGCGAGGCTCAGGACGTGGGGCAAGCCCCCGGCGCGAAGGCCAGGCTGGAGCTGCTGGCCGGCGTGCGGCCTGGCGAGCAATTGGGCGTCAACGCCCGCGCGCAAGACAATGACCATCTGATCATCGCCACCCTGGCGGGTGCGCTCAACGTGCGCCTGGGGCTGTCCGAGGCATCCCGCGCCCGTTTGGGCGAGGGGGTCGATTGGCAGGAACCGCAGCTGGCCCACCTGCGCAGCAGCGTCGGCCTGATCTGGCGCGCAGTGGTGTTCTGGATGCTGTTGCTTGCAATGATGACCGTGGGGCGTTGGCTGGCCTGAGCCCCGTCTGCTCAGGTCGGTACGTCACGGGCCAGGGGCAGGGGTGTTTTGCGCCAAGCTGTCGATCTGGCGCAGCAGGTCGCCGCTGGTCGCGGGCTTGACCAGCATCGCATCAAAGCGCAGATCGGCCGGGCTATCCAGTGGGGGCAGGGGGGGCGCGGCCGAATACAGCACCACGGGCAGTTGGGGGCGCAGGGCGCGTACCTGTGCCAGCAGTTGCCAGCCGTCCATGCGCGGCATCATCTGGTCTGTCAGCAGCAGGCCGTAGTCTTGTGCCTGCAGCAGCTGCAGGGCCTCCAGGCCGTCCGATGCCGTGGTGACTTCAAAGCCATAACCGCCTAGCAGGTCGGCGAGCTCGTCGCGGTTGGTGCGCAGGTCGTCCGCGACGAGGATACGGCGCCCCTGGCCCTCCACCGACGCAGCATGGCTTTCGACGAAGACCTTCTGGATGTCGCTCTCGTCGGCCAGGGCCAGGTCCAGCACGAAGCTGAAGCGGCTGCCTTGGCCAGGCGTGGATTCCAGCTCCAAGCCCGTGCCCATGCCGTCGAGCAACTGACGCACGATGGTCAGGCCCAGGCCCACCCCGTCCACGCCTTGCGCGTTGGCGCCGCGTCCGAAGGGCTGCATCACCTTGTCGCGCTCGCTTTCGGCGATGCCCTGACCCGTGTCGCTGACCGAGAAGCGCAGGCGCGTGCGACCGCCGCGCGGTTCTTGCGCGCTGCCCGCCAAGGCTTCGACCCGCAGGCGGATGGTGCCCTGGGTCGTGAACTTGGCTGCGTTGCCCAGCAGGTTCAGCAGTACCTGGCGCAGATGCCGGAAGTCGGCCCGCACGGCCAGCGGCAGGTCGACCGGGATGGTGGTCTCGAAGTGGTTGTGCTGGCGCTGGGCGAGCAGGCGGCCTTCCTGTTCCAGCTCATGCAGCAAGGCGTAGAGGTAACCGGGTTCGGTGTGGATCTCCGGGCCTTTCAGATCCTGGCGCGCGAACTCCAGCAGCTCGTCGATCAACTCCATCTGACGACGCGCGCTGCGCTCGATGTGCCGCGTGGTCTGGGCTTCGAGCGTGGTGGCCGATTGTGTGATGTTGATGATGCCCGCCAGCGGCGAGCGCAGGTCGTGGCTGATGCGCGCCAGCAGGTTGCGTCGGGCGTCCAAAGCTTCCCGCAACTGGCCGGTGCGCTGCGCCACGGCGGTTTCGAGTCGTTCCACTTCGCCGCGGCGCTGGCTGTCCAGCGCGGCCTGGGCGCGTTGCTCGCGACGGCGACTGCCCAGCACTTCCAGCACCATGGTAGCGGCCAGCCAGACCGCGCCATTCAGGGTGCCCGAGAGGTTCTGGGTGTAGGAGGATTGCCAGACGAGGCTGCCCAGCAGTTCCAGCGCGGGAGGGAACTGTGGCGCCCAGGGCACGCTCTTGTCGAGATGAAAGACGTATTGCGATAGCAGCTGCACGGCCATGATGTGCATGCCCAACCAGGCCATGAACTGGTGGCGGTGGCCATGAACGAGCACGGCCACGAATGCCACGATCACCCACAAGCCGATGCTGGTCAGTGAGGGCGCCGCGTACCAGCCAAAGATGCGCGTGACGATGTAGAACGCCACCAGCGCCCCGATCATCAGAGTCCAGATGCGTGGCAGGCGGCCCAGCCCATACAGCTGCCGCACATAAATCATGAAACCCGTGATGCCAATCACCCCCGTGATCGCCGCGCAAGCCTCGGTGTAGGGCAGCAGGGCAGGGAAATAGAACAGGTAGCCGTTGGCAATGCAGACGAAGAGCGCGTTGAAGAAGGCGCCGACCGACAAGGCCAGCAGCATGCTGGAGCGCAAGATCCAGCCGACGGTCAGGCCCACGGCCACCACCAGCAGCACGATGCCCTGCGACAGGCCGTCGATGATGTGCGTCGTTTGCTGCGTTTGCAGCCAGGCCGCGTCGGAATAGAGCTGAGGGTTGAGCAGCAGCACGCTGTGGGTGCTGGAGACACGGGCCAGCACGCGCACCGTTTCACCGGCTTGCAGGTCGAGCAGGAACACCGGTTGGCGCTGCGCCACGGTCCAGGTCCGCAGCGGATACGCACCGCCAGAGCGTTGGCTGTGCCATTGCCCGTCCGCGCGCAGCACATGCACTTGCTGGTCCTCGACGCTGGGCTTGGCCAAGTTCAACCAGCGCCGGCAGGGCTGCTGGCCCGGGTTGCCCAGATCCAGCGTCAGCCAGACAGCGGCCTGGGTGTAACGGGGCAGTGCCTGCGGGTTCAGCGCAGTGAAGGCGGTCACCGGCAGGCGCGCAATGTCCTCGGCGGTGAGCTGGCCTGTGCGGTCCACGAAAACCTGCACCAAGCCGCCCAGCATCTGCTGCTCCTGGGCGCAGGCCGGCACCGGGGCTGGGGACTGCTGCGCGGCGGCCGCGAAGCAGGTGCTCAGCAAGACCAGGGGCAGGCCCAGCCGCAATCCCAGTCGCAGGCAGGTTGCAGCCAGCCGCTGGCGCCTGGTCATGCCGGCTTGTCCTTGTTGCGTGCCTGCAGCCGGTAGTCGCTGGGCGTCATGGATTGTTGCTCGCGGAAGGCGGTCGAGAAATTGGCCGCGCTTTGGTAACCGGTCAGCTCGGCAATGTCCTGGATTTCCAGGTCGCTGTTCACCAGCAGGTCTTTGGCCTTCTGCAACCGCAGCTGGCGCGCGAAGGCGAAAACCGTGCTGCCCGCGCGCTGGCGAAACACCTGGGACAGGCGTTTGTCATGGGTGCCGACGGCAGCGGCGATCTCGGTCAGGCCGGGCAGGTCGGCCAGGTGCGTTTCGATGAAGCGCATGGCCGCGCGCAGCAGGGCCTCGTCCGCATCGGTGGGTGAGCTCACCTCGGGTTCTGGCGGGGCCGACGTCTGGGCTTGTGGTGCGGATGCCGGTGGTTTGCCGCGCCGTGCCAGCTGCAGATGGATACGGATGCGCGCCAGCATCTCCTGCGGCTCAAAGGGCTTGGTCACATAGTCCACGCCGCCTTGCGTCAGTCCGGCCAGGCGTTGGTCGGCCTGGTGCTGGGCAGACAGGAAGATGACCGGGATGTCCTGAGTCTCTGGCGCGGCGCGCAGCCGTCGCAGCAAGGCCATGCCGTCCATGCCCGGCATGGAGATGTCCAGCACGATCAGATCGGGTTGCAGCGCGAGGGCGCGCAGATGGCCGCGGTGGGGTTCCGCCGCCAGAGACACCTGCCAGCCCTGCTGCCGGATCAGGCTCACCAGAGCGCGCAAGGCTTCGGGTTCATCGTCGATCAGCAGGATATGGGGCTGATCCGGGGGCGAGGCGGGTGCGGCGACGGACATGGTTCAAATGAGAGTGATTCGCCAGCAATTCAGGGGCAAATCATCGGATGTAGCCGGATGTAAATGTAACAACTGCCGGATTTCCTTTGCGGCAAAAGCAAAGTCCGCTGCGCCAAAGATGCCTTTCGCCTTGGCAGGCGATCCTTCGTCCATCGGTTTGTCCCTTGGAGAGATGAGCATCATGCTGCAGAACCTGCGTACCCTGTCCTACCAGCAACAATTTGACGACCTGGCGCTGGCCGCCAAGTGCTACCACCTCGAGGGTGGCGAGCTCGAGGCGCTGCTCCTGCAAGGTCTGGCCCAGGCCCACCTCGGCCAGCACGCGGAGGCCCGCAAGCTGCTGGACCCGGTGCTGGCGCGGCGTCACGAACTGAGTTTCGAGGCCCAGGCCGATCTGGGCGCGGCGCTGCTGCAACTGGGCGAAACCGCGCAGGCCGACCTGCTGTTGCGCGCGGCGGCACGCCAGATGCCTCAGCAGGTACCGCAACAGGCTTATGCGCAGGCGAACCTGGCTTGGCTGGCGGAGCAAAAAGGCCGCGCCGAAGAGGCGCTGGAAGGCTATCGACAGGCTTTTGCTCAGATGCCGGGCCTGGTGATGGTGTGGTCCAGCCTGGTGCGCCTGCTGTTGGACATGCGCCTGGCGGGTGAGGCGCAGGAGGTGCTGGAGCATGCCCAGGCTGCGTTTCTGGAAGCGCAGTCCCAGCTCGATGAGACGGTTGCCTTGCAGCAAAAGGCCAGCCTGGATCTGCTGCAGTGGGAAATCTGGTGCGCCACCGGGCAATACACGGCGGCTGAGAGCTGGCTGAGTGACCGTGTGGCCGATCTGGACGAGGCCGATGTCTTTCGCGAGACCCTGATCCGATCGCGCCAGGCAGGCGCCTTGCAGCACATGCCCGCGCGCAGCGCGAGCCTGCACTGAGCGGCGATGGGCGCCGCAGCCAGTGGGGCGGCGCTCAGTACCGGGGCGGCATGGACAGTTCGGCATGCAGTTCACGGTAGATACGATAGCGGCTGGATGTGACAGGCGGATCAGCCCCAGTCAGGTCCATGGGGGCTTCGGGCTCGGGGCGGGGACCAGTGGCGGGCTCGCCAGTCGGTTCGACGGCCGCGATGACGGCGCAGCCCGGTTCATGCAGGTGGGTGCAGTTGTAGAAGCGGCAGCTGTCGGCGTACACCCGCAGGTCGGGCATCAGTCTGGCCAGTTGCGCGGCTTCGATGTGGTGCAGGCCGAATTCCTGAAATCCTGGTGAATCGATCAGCGCCGTGCGCGCCATGACGTCGTTCGCCTGTGGGTCTTGCACCCAGTACCAGCGTGTGTGGGTCGTGGTGTGCTTGCCGCTGTTGAGCGCGCTCGAAATCTCGCCTGTCTGGGCCTGCGCCCCGGGTGCGAACAGATTGATCAAGGTGCTCTTGCCCGCGCCCGAGGGGCCGAGCACCAGCGTGGCTCGGCCTCGCAAATGCTGACGCAGGGCCAGCACGCTGTCCTGCGTGGCCCCGCTCTTCAGGTTCAGGGGCAGCACGGTGTAGCCCATGCGCCTATAGGCGGCCAGCCGTGCCCAGGCGCGGGCATGCGCGGTGCTCAGGTCGCTCTTGTTCAGCGCGATCAGTGGCGGGATGCCTGCTGCTTCTGCGGCGATCAGGGCCCGTGCCAGCTGGCTTTCGGAAAACTCCGGCTCGGCTGCGATCAGGATCAGCACTTGGTCGATGTTGGCCGCGAAACTCTTGCTGCGCAACTCGTCCTGACGGTGGAACAGATTGCGGCGAGGTTCGATGGCCTCGATGCTGCCTTCGTCGCCGGTCGGAAGCCAGCGCACGCGGTCGCCCACCACGGCATCGTTCTTCTTGCCGCGCGGGTGGCAGATCAGGCGTCGGCCATCGGGGCCTTCCGGGCTTTCGACCAGCAGATGCCGGCCATGGCTGGCCACCACCAGACCTGATGCCAGCGCCTGCGCAGCCGTGGCAGCGCGGCCCGGCCCTCGAATGGCCTTGTCGCCGCCGCTCAAGCCGCGCCTTGTGCGTGCATGTCCAAGCCCAGCCGCGCCAGCCGTTGGCTGGCGGGCGGGTGGGAGTAATAAAAGGCCACGTAGAGCGGGTCGGGCGTCAGCGTGGCGGCGTTGTCTTCATAGAGTTTGAGCAGAGCGCTGGCCAGGTCGGCGCGCTCTGCCTGCCGTGCGGCATAGGCGTCGGCCTCGAACTCATGCTGGCGCGAACCGCGCGCCATCAGGGGCGTGATGAAAAAGCTGAACACCGGCGCGACCAGGAGGAAGAGCAGCAGGGCCAGGGCGTCGTTCGACGCACCCAGCGCGGACGCGAAACCCTGAGCGACCTCCGCAGGCAGCGAGGACAGGGCCGCCCCCAGGGCCGGCGCCAGCATTGTCAGGCTGGGCGTGACGCCCAGGCCGGTGTAGAACCAGGCCTGCTGGGCCAACCAGCCCAGCAGGGCAAAACCAGCCAGACTCATGGTGAACATCATCACGATGCGCTTGAGGATGTGCTTGTGCTTGAAATGGCCCAGTTCATGGGCCAGCACGGCGTCCACCTCGCCGGGGCTGAGCTTGTTGAGCAAGGTGTCGAAGAACACCACGCGCTTGGCCCTGCCGAAGCCGGTGAAGTAGGCGTTGGCGTGCGCGCTGCGGCGGCTACCGTCCATCACGTAAAGCCCTTGGGCCTGGAAACCGCAGCGCTGCATCAGCGCCGTCACGCGCTCCTTCAGCGACGCGTCTTCCAGGGGCTGAAATTTGTTGAACAGCGGTGCGATGAAGGTCGGGTAGATCCACAGCAGCAGCAGGTTGAAGCCCATCCAGGCGCACCAGGCCCAGAGCCACCACAGCGCGCCGGTGGTGCCCATGAACCAGAGCACCAGCGCGGCGATGGGCAGGCCGATGGCCGCGCCCAGCACGCTGCCCTTGACGAGGTCGCTCAGCCAGAGCTTGAAGCTCATCTTGTTGAAGCCGAAGCGCTGTTCGATCACGAAGGTCTGGTACAGCGAGAAGGGCAGTTCGATCAGCCCGCCCACCACGACAAAGGCGGTGATCAGCGCGAGCTGCTGTCCCATGCCCGCCCCCATCCATCCGAGCAGCGCCTGGTTCAGTGCGTCCAACCCGCCCAGCAAAGTCCAGCCCAGCAGCACCGCGCTGGAGAAAGCGCTTTCCAGCAGACCGAAGCGCAACTTGGTCACGTTGTAGTCGGCGGCCTTCTGGTGCGCGGCAAGGCTGATGGCGCCGGCATAAGCGGCGGGAACGGTGCCCCGGTGGTGGGCGATGTGCCGGATCTGCCGCGCGGCAAGCCAGAATTTGGTCAACAGGCCCAGCAGCAGTGCCGTGGCGAACAGCAGGGTCAGGGCAAAGGACGGAGAGAAGGTGGAGGCATCCATGGCCGCGAAGTTTAGGGGATCGGGGACAATACGGGCATGAGTGACGCCGTGCATGCCCCGAATTCCCCTGAGACTTTGAAGAAATCAGACCAGAACCTGGTCTGGATCGACTGCGAGATGACGGGGCTGGACCCCGAGAAGGAACGGCTGATCGAAATCGCCGTCATCGTCACCGGGCCGAACCTGGAACCGCGCATTGAGGGGCCGGTGCTGGTGATCCACCAGAGCGACGAGATCCTGGACAAGATGGACGCATGGAACAAGGGCACCCACGGCCGTAGCGGGCTGATCGACAAGGTGAAGGCGTCCACGCTGACCGAGCAGGAGGCCGAGGAGCAACTGCTCGCCTTCATCAAGCAATACGTGCCCAGGAGCGGCACACCCATGTGCGGTAACACCATCAGCCAGGACCGCCGTTTCCTGGTGAAGTACATGCCCAAGCTGGAAGCTTGGTTCCACTACCGCAACCTGGACGTGAGCACCTTGAAGGAGCTGGCCAAGCGCTGGCGGCCCGAGGTCTACAGTGCCTTCAAGAAGGCCCAGAAGCACACGGCCTTGGCCGACGTGCACGAGTCCATCGACGAACTCACGCACTACCGCACCCATTTCCTGAAGCTGGTCTGAAGGGCCGCGCCAGCACCAACCCGCAAGACGTGCGATAATCCGCCTTGCGCCGTCTTTTCGAGGGCGCTGACGCACATCTCCTCATCACACACTGGACGTGAGTGCTTCTTCGGAAGACCTCCTTGAGAAATGTCCAGCCATGCCGACCGGCATGGATGCCCGTTTGATGGTTGATGTCTCTTAACCATTGAACGGGGTGCACCGCAACTCAGGCGGTGCGCCATGCCGCCTTGTTTTGCGGCTTTCCGTGTGAGCATGACATGACCGACACCCTGAATGTGACGGGCGAACTCGTTTCCGAGAACGCACCCGTCGAATCCACCCTTTCCGAAACTACCGTGTCCAACGGCTTCGTGGAACTCGGTCTCGCGCCCGAGCTGATCCAGGCCGTGGCCGACTTGGGCTACACCCAGCCCACGGCCGTGCAGCAACGCGTCATTCCGCTGGCCCTGCCGACGGACGATGCCGCGCACCACGGCTACAACGACCTCATGGTTTCCAGCCAGACCGGCAGCGGCAAGACGGCGGCTTTCTTGCTGCCTGTGCTGCACACCTTGATCCAGCAGCAGACCGAGGCCGCCGCCAAGGAGCGCGAGGACTACGAGCGCGCCTGCGCTGACGCCGCCGCCAAGGGCGAACCGGCGCCGAAGCGCAACAAGCGCAAGGACCCGACCAACCCGCGCAACTTCAAGGCCGCCACGCCGGGCGCCCTGGTGCTTTGCCCCACGCGAGAGCTGGCGCAGCAGGTCGCCCACGATGCCATCGAACTGGTCAAGCATTGCCGCGGCTTGCGCATCGCTAACGTGGTGGGCGGCATGCCCTACCAGTTGCAGATCGCCAAGCTGCAGAACGCCGGCCTGGTCGTTGCCACGCCGGGTCGCCTGCTGGACCTGCAGCGTTCCATGCAGATCAAGCTGGACCAGGTGCAGTTCCTGGTCGTCGACGAGGCCGACCGCATGTTGGACCTGGGTTTCACCGACGACCTGGCCGAGATCAACGCCCTGACGGCCAACCGCCGCCAGACCATGATGTTCTCCGCCACCTTCGCGCCGCGCATCCAGCAGCTCGCCATGCGCGTGATGCACGACAACGGTTCGCAGGTCAAGAAGGTGCAGATCGACGCGCCGCACGAGAAGCACGCCAACATCAAGCAGGTGCTGCATTGGGCGGACAACTTCGCGCACAAGCGCGCCCTGCTGGACCATTGGCTGCGGGACGCCAACATCGACCAAGCCATCGTCTTCGCCAGCACGCAGGTGGAATGTGACGGCCTCGCCGCCGATCTGCAGCAGGCCGGCTTCGCGGCCGTGGCCTTGCACGGGGCGCTGAGTCAAGGTCTGCGCAACCGTCGCCTGATGGCGCTGCGCAGCGGCCAAGTGAAGTTCCTCGTCGCCACCGACGTCGCCGCGCGCGGCATCGACGTGCCGACCATCACCCACGTCTTCAACTTCGGCCTGCCCATGAAGGCCGAGGACTACACGCACCGCATTGGCCGCACGGGGCGCGCGGGTCGTGACGGCATCGCGGTGACCATCGCTGAATTCCGCGATCGCCGCAAGATCGGTGACATCGAGTTCTACACCAAGCAGCCTTTCAAGGCCGAAGCCATTCCAGGCCTGGAGCCACAGCAGCGCATGCCCTCGTTCCGCCCTGAGCGGGGTGACGGCAGGGGTGACCGGGGCGATCGCCCGGGTCGTTCCGACCGTGGTGGCGGTTTTGGCCGAGGCAGCTTCGGCAAGGGCCCCGGCGCGGGTCGTCCGGAAGGCGCGCGCGGCGCGGGCGCTGGTCGGCCGGAGTTCGGCGGCAAGGCCCATGGTTTCGGTGATCGTCGTGAGCGCGGTTTTGCTGACAAGGATCGTGGTGGTCGGCCTGAGGGCGGGCGCCCGGCTTTTGGCCGGCCGATGGGCGATGCGCCGCGCGGCGGCGGCAGTGGCAAGCGCCCGTTCGTGGCGCGTGCGCCGCGCTGAAGTGGCTGTTCCGGCATCGTGGAGCCGGTAAGAAGAAAAGGGGCGCTTCATGCGCCCCTTTTTGCTATCTGTCACCAAGCGTCTTGCTGGCGTTTTATTCGAGTCGCAGGTAGTTGCAAGACAAGGCCCAGTCGAACCAGTTGCACATGAAGCCGTCGTCCTTGGCCAGGACCAAGCGGCGGCCTGCGGGCGGCACCAGCCAGGCGCGCGCGTTTTCAGGGGGCAGGCCATAGGTGATGGTGACGCCGCCACCTGCAGCATGCCCCTGGGTTTCGGAAATCGCGGTGTATGGCAGACGGATTTGCGAGCCTTCATTGCAACGCAGATCCAGCACGCCGCCCGTGCTGTTGGTGTAATTCATGGTGCCCAGACAATCCAGGGCAGGGTCAGTGTCGTTGCTGAGTTCGATCGTGGCGCGGCGATCGGTGTAGAGCACGACCTTGCCTATCAGCAACCGGTCGCCAATGACGGCCAGTGCGAGCGAAGGCGTGGCCATTGCGCGCATGGTCTTGTTTTGCATCCAGGCACAGCCACCCAGGACGCCACTCAGCGCGACAGCGGCGAGCAGCAGCAGGCGGGAGGTGGGACGCGAGACAGCAGGGTGGGTGGATAGGACGCGAGACATGGTAGGGGGCTTTCTGGCGGATGCACCACGTGAATCAAATTTCTTCACACCTCGGCCATTTCGGCCAACTTGGCTGCCGCGCCGCGTTTGCCCAGCTTGCGGATGGTCGCGATGTTCTGCAATTGGCTGGCGCGGGGGCGGGCTTGGCCCTTTTCCCAATGGTAGATGGTCTGCTGCGTCACACCGATCAGCTTGCCCATGTCGGCTGCCGACAGGTCCAGCTTCTTGCGCAGGGTGGCGAAACCCGAGGCGCGAAAACGCAGCTTGGGATTGCCGTCGTCCTCCCCCGCATCTCTCGCGGGGGCCGGAGCGCGTCCACCCCTGGCCTGCTTGGCCAGTTGGCGCTGCTGGTCCTTGAGTTGCCGTTTGAGCGCGGCGAGCTCGGTGCGGTAGCGGGAGGAGGCTTTCTGGAGTGCCTGCAGTTCGGCGCGGACTTCCTTGCGCGCGAGACGGACGATTTCGGCTTTCAACAGGGAAGCGAGTTGGGCCATGGGGTGTGGGCAGAAAAGTGAAGGGAGGTGTGCTCTGATTCGGATGCGCTGCACCGGCTTGCGCGAGGCGGTGGGTGCACGCTGCGTGAGGGATGATTTCGAGTTATGTTGGGCCTGATGCGTTGCGGCGGAGGTCTAGGATACACCACGAGAAAATGCGGTAGCTTGTAAAAGCAGGGCTTAGGCCTGCTTTTCCTGCTGCTTTTGCAACGGGTGTCTGGTTTTTGTCGCGCTTTTGGGCTTCATACAATCCCGTCGGCGTTGTTTGGACCATCGTTCTTGGTTGCGGGTCGCTTGCGCATGCCGCGCGACCTGCTTTATTGGAAGTGGAAGGGCAGTCATGGCAGTTTATGAATTGGACGGGCATGCCCCGACACTGGGACCCCAAGCCTGGGTGGCCGACAGCGCTCAGGTGATTGGCAAGGTGACGCTGGGGGAGAACGCCAGTGTCTGGTTCGGCACCGTGGTGCGTGGGGACACCGAACACCTGTACATAGGCAAAGGCAGCAATGTGCAGGATGGCTCCGTGCTGCACGCGGACGCGGGCGTGCCCTTGCACATCGGTGATGACGTGACCGTGGGCCACAAGGTCATGCTGCACGGCTGCACGATCGGGGATGGATCGCTGATCGGCATCGGGGCCATCGTGCTCAACCACGCCCGCATCGGCAAGAACTGCCTGGTGGGCGCGGGTGCATTGGTGACAGAAGGCAAGGAGTTCCCCGATGGCAGCATGATCCTGGGCAGTCCGGCCAAGGCCGTGAAGCAGCTCAGCCCGGAACAGATCGCGGGGCTGCGGCGCATTGCCCAGCACTATGTCGACAACGCGGCCCTGTACCGTCGGGGCTTGAAGAAAATCGCTTGAACCGCATCTGTGCGGATTACCCCTGTATCCCTAGACCTCTGATTGAACGCCAGCGTGTCCGAACTCCACAAATTCCTGTTTGAAGGCCTGCCGGTGCGCGGCTCCCTCGTCCGCCTGGACGCCGATGCCTGGGGCGAGATCCTGCGCCGCCGAGCGCAACACCCTTCGGGCGCGCTGGACGGTGCAACCTCCGGCGCCTATCCTGCGCCGGTGCAGAACCTCCTGGGCGAGATGGCCGCGGCAGCGGTGCTGATGCAGTCCAGCATCAAGTTTGATGGTGCCCTGATCCTGCAGGTGTTCGGTGACGGTCCGGTCAAGCTGGCCGTGGCCGAAGTGCAGTCTGACCTGCACCTGCGCGCCACGGCCACGGTGCAGGGCGAGGTGAGCGCCGAGGCGCGACTGCCGGACTTGCTGAATGTGCAGGGGCAGGGACGATGCGCCGTGACCCTGGACCCCAAGGGCCGCCAACCGGGCCAGCAGCCTTACCAGGGCGTGGTGCCGCTCACCGACGCCGATGGTCGTGGCATGCGCACGCTGTCCGAAGCGCTGGAGCACTACATGCGCCAGAGCGAGCAGCTCGAAACCACGCTGGTGCTGGCCGCCGATGACAAGGTGGCTGCCGGCCTGCTGATCCAGCGCCTGCCCGTGCAAGGGGCTGGCAACCTGGAGGGCGAACAGGGCGTGGAGCAGGCTGCTGAAATGCAGGAGCATTACAACCGCATCGCCACGCTGGCGGCCAGCCTGAAACGCGAGGAACTGCTGACGCTGGATGTGGACACCATCCTGCACCGCTTGTTCTGGGAGGAGCGCCTGCAACGCTTCGAACCGCAGCGGGGCGATCAGGGGCCCCGCTTCGCCTGCACCTGCAGCCGCGAGCGCGTGGCCGGCATGATTCGCGGGCTGGGCCACGAGGAAGTGCGCGAGATCGTGGCCGAGCAGGGCGCGGTGCAGGTGGACTGCGATTTCTGTGGGGCCAGCTACCGTTTCGATGAAATCGACGCGGCCCAGTTGTTCACCCAGGCGGAAGACCGTCCGCCTTCGAGTTCGACGGTGCAGTAGCGTCAAGGCGCGGCGCGGCGAGTCCGGTGAACAAGCGGAACTCGCAATCCGGGTCCGCGCAGCGCTCGCAGGTGCCGCGCCATCGACCCTGGCTCTGATGCAAGGGCACGTCCTGCGGGAACAGCAACTGCATGGCCGCGCGCAGACGCTGTGTTCCCAGCCCATAGACCACGCCATAGCTCCGACCGGCGTGGCTCAGCCAGGTGCGCAGGCGGACGTCCTCGGTGCGGCGGCTCGACTGGGCGGTCGCATCTTGTGCTGAGTCCGGCGAGGCCGGTGCGTCGGTGGCAGTCGGCCAGTCCAGACCCATCAACAGCACCTGGTCCCAATCTGTGGCGGCGTCCAGTTCGGGTGCATCCAGGAAAACATGTCCAGGTTCATGCCACGCGAGCGCTCGCGCCAGCCAGCTCTTGCCGGTGCCGGCCGCGCCGAGCAGGGCGACTTTCATGCGCGCGTCAACCTCCGTGATCCGTGAAGCTACTTCTCGATTTGCACGTAGATCTCGTTGGGCTTGACCATGCCCAGATCTTGCCGAGCCTTTTCCTCGACCATGTCCAGGCCGTCCTGCAGGTCTTGCACTTCGGCCGCCAAGCGTTCGTTCTGCGCGCGCGCCTCGGCGTTGCGCTGGGTCTGCGCTTCCAGCTTGCCAGCCAGGGTCGCGACCTGGGGCACGCTGCCCCGGCCGAACCACAGCTGCGCGTGCACGATCAGCAGCAGGGCCACCAACAGCAGCGGCAGCAGACGGGAGGGGCGAGGCGGTCGTGCCATGGGGAATCGTGCCTCGCCGTCAGGTCTGGGTGTTAGCGTGTCCGCATGCCGGCTCTGAAGCAAGCCGGCTTACTTCAGGTTGTAGAAGGCCGCGCGGCCTGGGTACACCGCCACTTCGCCCAGATCTTCCTCGATGCGCAGCAACTGGTTGTACTTGGCCATGCGGTCGCTGCGTGACAGGGAGCCGGTCTTGATCTGGCCCGCGTTGGTGCCGACCGCGATGTCGGCGATGGTGCTGTCCTCGGTTTCGCCCGAGCGGTGGCTGATCACGGCGGTGTAGCCCGCGCGCTTGGCCATCTCGATGGCGGCGAAGGTTTCAGACAGGGTGCCGATCTGGTTGATCTTGATCAAAATGGAGTTGGCAATGGACTTGTCGATGCCTTCCTTCAGGATCTTGGTGTTGGTCACGAAGAGGTCGTCACCCACCAACTGCACCTTCTTGCCCAGGCGCTCGGTCAGCGTCTTCCAGCCATCCCAGTCGCCCTCGGCCATGCCGTCCTCGATGCTGATGATGGGGTACTTGTCGCACCAGGTGGCCAACATGTCCGTCCATTCTGGGGCGGAGAGCTTCAGCCCGCCTTCGCCTTCCAGCACGTACTTGCCGTCCTTGTAGAACTCGCTGGACGCGCAGTCCAGACCCAAGGCGATCTGCGAACCAGCTTCGTAGCCGGCCTTGGCGATGGCTTCGAGGATGAGCTGGATGGCCGCTTCATGGTTGGCCACGTTGGGCGCGAAGCCACCTTCATCGCCCACCGACGTAGGCATGCCCTTGGCATCGATGATTTTCTTGAGGGCGTGGAACACCTCGGCTCCCCAGCGCAGCGATTCGCGGAAGCTGGTCGCGCCCACGGGCAGGATCATGAACTCCTGCAGGTCCAGGCTGTTATTGGCGTGCGCGCCGCCGTTGATCACGTTCATCATGGGCACGGGCATCTGCACCGCGCCCATGCCGCCGAAGTAACGGTAGAGCGGCAGGCCGGCTTCTTCCGCCGCCGCGCGGGCCACGGCCATGCTGACGGCCAGCATGGCGTTGGCGCCCAGTCGGCTCTTGTTGTCGGTGCCGTCCAGGTCAATCAGCGTCTTGTCGAGGAAGGACTGCTCGGCCGCGTCCAGGCCCAGCACGGATTCGCTGATTTCGGTATTGATGTGCTCCACGGCCTTGAGCACGCCCTTGCCCAGGTAACGGCCCTTGTCGCCGTCACGCAATTCGATGGCTTCACGCGAACCGGTGGAAGCACCCGAGGGCACGGCCGCGCGGCCCATGGTGCCGCTTTCCAGCAGCACGTCGCATTCCACCGTGGGGTTGCCACGGCTGTCCAGGATTTCACGACCGACGATGTCAACGATGGCGCTCATGGTGTCTTCTCTTTACTCGAAGTTGAAAAACGGTGGAATGGCTGAAGTGGGCGGCGCGTGAACCGGATAGCGGGTTCTCCGTTCAGGCCACGGCTTTCAGCGCCGTGCTCGGGGCACCGTTCCCGTCGGCGCTCTGACGCAGCAGGGCGGCTTTGACGAAGGAGTTGAACAACGGGTGCCCGTTCCACGGGGTGGATTTGAACTCGGGGTGGAATTGCACGCCCACGAACCAGGGGTGCTGGGTCTGCGGCAGTTCCACGATTTCCGTGAGCTGCTCGCGTTGCGTCAGCGCGGAGATCACCAAGCCCTTTTCACGCAGCGTGTCCAGGTAATTGACGTTGGCCTCGTAACGGTGGCGATGGCGTTCGGTCACCACATCGCCATAGATGCTGTGCGCCAGGGTGCCCTTGACCACGTCCGAACTCTGCGCGCCCAGGCGCATGGTGCCGCCCAAGTCGGAGTTGGCGTCACGCTTCTTGATGGTGCCATCCGCGTCCTTCCACTCGGTGATCAGGGCGATGACGGGGTGCGCGCAGCCGGGTTCGAACTCGGTGCTGTTGGCGTCCTTCAGACCGGCGACATGGCGCGCGAACTCGATGGTGGCGACCTGCATGCCCAGGCAGATGCCGAGGTAAGGCACTTTGTGCTCGCGGGCGTAGCGGGCCGTGCTGATCTTGCCCTCGATACCCCGCTTGCCGAAACCGCCGGGCACCAGGATGGCGTCGTACTTCGCCAACTGGCCCACCGTGTCGTCGCTGATGGTTTCGGAATCGACGTGTTCGATCTTCACCCGCACATGGTTCTTCATGCCCGCGTGGCGCAGGGCCTCGTTGACGGACTTGTAGCTGTCGGACAAGTCCACGTACTTGCCGACCATGGCGATCGTGACTTCGCCTTGCGGATGCTCGACCTCGCGGACCAGCGCATCCCAGCGCTTCAGGTTGGCGGGCGGGGTGTTGATGCGCAGCTTGTCACAGATCAGGCCGTCCAAACCCTGCTCGTGCAGCACGCGCGGCACCTTGTAGATGGTGTCCACGTCGGGCATGGAGATCACGCCCCAGTGCGGCACATTGGTGAAGAGGCTGATCTTCTCGCGTTCGTCGTCGGGGATGGCGCGGTCGGCGCGGCATAGCAGCGCGTCGGGCTGGATGCCGATCTCGCGCAGCTTCTGCACCGTGTGCTGGGTGGGTTTGGTCTTGAGCTCGCCGGCGGCGGCGATCCAGGGCACGTAGGTCAGGTGCACGAAGGCCGCGTTGTTGGGCCCCAGGCGCAGGCTGAGCTGGCGCACGGCTTCGAGGAAGGGCAGGGACTCGATGTCGCCCACCGTGCCACCGACTTCGACGATGGCCACGTCCACCGCGTCGGGCGTGCCCACGCCCGCGCCGCGCTTGACATACTCCTGGATCTCGTTGGTGACGTGCGGAATGACCTGCACGGTCTTGCCCAGGTAGTCGCCGCGGCGCTCTTTTTCGAGCACGCTCTTGTAGATCTGGCCGGTGGTGAAGTTGTTGCTGCGCTTCATCCGTGTTTCGATGAAGCGTTCGTAGTGGCCGAGGTCCAGGTCGGTTTCTGCGCCGTCGTCGGTGACGAAGACCTCGCCGTGCTGGAAGGGCGACATGGTGCCCGGGTCCACGTTGAGGTAGGGATCGAGCTTGATGAGGGTGACTTTGAGGCCGCGCGATTCAAGGATCGCGGCGAGAGACGCGGAGGCGATGCCCTTGCCCAGGGAAGACACCACGCCGCCGGTGACGAAGACGAATTTGGTCATGTCGAGTCGAACCGTGCAGGGTTCGATGAGCAGGTAAAGCGAGATTATAGGCGTGGTGGATGGGCACCTTTTTGTAGAAAGGCGGATGCCGCGTTGGGGTTGGGGCGGGCGCGCGATTTCGGTGATGGCGCTTGGGGCGGGTATGAGGCCACAGCGTGACGACCAGTGTCGTCACGCATCGTGCATCTGATTTGCGATAACGTGTTTGAGCGTCGCGCTGCAAGCGCGAAGCGAGTTGTTATCGCTGTGGCCTCATACCCACCCCAAGCGCGAAGTCGGCGTAGCCGACCATCACCTCATGAGCGCGCCCGCCCCAACCCCAACGCGGTATCCATCCCCCAGTCAATCGGATGCGGGGCACAGACGGGAACTGCTACATTCCCGGGCCATGAACGAGCTTGCTGGAAAACACATCGTCCTGGGCCTCTCCGGGGGCGTGGCCTGCTACAAGTCGGCGGAACTGTGTCGATTGCTGATCAAGGCGGGAGCGACCGTGCAGGTCATCATGACCGAGGCCGCCGCGCAGTTCATCACGCCGGTGACCATGCAGGCGCTGTCCAACCGCCCGGTGTACCTTTCTCAGTGGGATGCACGCGAGCCGAACAACATGCCCCACATCAACGCGACGCGGTGGGGTGAGACACACGCGGACGCCATCCTCGTCGCGCCAGCCAGCGCCGATTTCATCGCTCAGCTGGCGCAGGGCCGCGCCAGCGAACTGCTGGGCCTGATGTGCCTGGCGCGCCCGATCGACAAGGTGCCGCTGCTGCTGGCCCCGGCCATGAACCGCGAAATGTGGGCCCACCCCGCGACGCAGCGCAACCTCGCCCAGGTGGCCGCCGATGGTGCCACGCTGCTGGGTGTGGGGAGCGGCCTGCAGGCTTGTGGCGAGACGGGTGACGGCCGCATGCTGGAACCTGTGGACATCCTGGAAGACCTGATCGCTTTCTTCCAGCCCAAGCTGCTGCAGGGTCGACGCGTGCTGGTCACAGCCGGGCCGACCTACGAGGCCATCGACCCCGTGCGCGGCATCACCAATCGATCGAGCGGCAAGATGGGGTTTGCCATCGCCCGCGCTGCGCGCGAGACCGGCGCCGATGTGACCCTGGTGGCTGGCCCGGTCAGCCTGCCCACCCCGCGCGGCGTGCGGCGCGTGGACGTGCGGTCTGCGCAGGAGATGCTGCAGGCTGTGCAGCCAGAAATTGCGATTGCTTCTGTTTTTGTAGCGACCGCCGCCGTGGCCGACTGGCGACCCGCCAGCGCCTCGACCCAGAAGATCAAGAAAGACGGCAGCGGCAAACCGCCGGCCTTGGAGTTCATCGAGAACGCGGACATCCTGGCCGGCGTCGCACAGGATCCGCGGGCGAAGAGCGGGGCCTTGTACTGCGTCGGCTTCGCCGCGGAAAGCCACGACCTGCTGGCCCACGCCCAGGCCAAGCGCGCGCGCAAGCAGGTGCCCTTGCTGGTGGGCAATATCGGCCCGGCCACCTTTGGCCAGGACGACAACGCCTTGCTACTGGTCGATGAGGCCGGCACGAAGGAACTGCCCCGGGCCGACAAGCTCACCTTGGCGCGTCAACTGGTGGCCGAGATTGCTCGGCGCCTGAAGACGTAGAACTTTTCCCTGACCCTCATGCACATCGACGTCAAGATCATCGACGCGCGCCTGCGCGATCAACTTCCCGCCTACGCCACGCCCGGCAGCGCCGGCCTGGACCTGCGCGCCTGCCTGGACGCACCGCTGACCCTCGCGCCCAATGCCTGGCAACTGGTGCCCACCGGCATGGCCATCCACCTGGCCGACCCCGGGTATGCCGCGCTCATCCTTCCGCGTTCGGGACTGGGCCACAAGCACGGCATCGTGCTGGGCAACCTCGTGGGCCTGATCGACAGCGATTACCAGGGCCAGTTGATGGTCAGCGCCTGGAACCGCAGCGCCACGGCCTTCACCATCGAGCCCATGGAGCGCATTGCCCAACTGGTCATCGTGCCCGTGGTGCAGGCGCGTTTCAATCTCGTGGACGAATTCGCCGCTGAAACCGAACGCGGCGCGGGTGGCTACGGCTCGACAGGCAAGCGCTGAGCCGTACGCAGAGCATCCAATGGACAGGCCATGACACTGCGCATCGCTCCCGTCCAGCCTGGAGACCGGTCCGCCTGGGAGCACCTCGCGCGCGGCTACAAGGCTTTTTACAACACGCCCACTACGGATGATGAGTACGCCCGTGCCTGGACCCGCCTTTTGAATGAGGATGGCATCCACGGTTTGGGCGCTTACGTGGACGGCGAGTTGAGGGGGGTGGCCCACTACCTCTTCCACGCCAACACCTGGGCGCCCTCGGTCTGCTATCTGCAGGACCTGTACACCGATCCCTCGGTGCGGGGACAAGGCGTCGGTCGCGCACTCATCGAGGCCGTGGCGGCGCGGGCCCGGGAACAGGGCGCCGCGCGTTATTACTGGCTCACGCAGGCGAACAACACCACCGCGCGTGCCCTGTACGATCAGTTGGCCCACCACGGCGGTTTTGTCCGCTACGACTACCCGCTGTGAGGTCCGCGACCAGCGGGTCTGCGGGAGGAGGTCTACACCGGGTGGTACTGGTACAGCCAGGTTTCCGACAGGGTCTGGCCGGCCTGACGCAGGTAGAGGCGCATGTCCACCGGCTCCTGTCCGTTCACCGTGAGGTCGAAGACGGCGCGCCAGTGGCCTGAGACGCCGTTGGGCACGGCTTCGCAAAAGACGTTGCTGAACGTTCCGCGCGAGGCGCTGAGCACGGCCTCGGGCTTGACGCCAAAAGGCAGTTGACCCAGTGGTCCGCCCAGGAACTCGACCACGAACTTGCGCACACCGCGCGGGCGTGGCTTGCCCGGTTCACCTCCATGGCCCAGGCGCGTGGCGACGCAGTGCGCCAATTCCTTGCGCGGCGCCGCAGGTTCGTCCGCGCGCCAGTGCAGACGGTACTTCAGGCGGTGGCTGCTGCCGGCTTTGGCTGTGGCATGCGGCACCCACATGGCGACGATGTTGTCGTGGATCTCGTCGTCGGTCGGGATCTCGATGAGCTGCACGCTGCCCGCACCCCAGTCGCCCAGCGGTTCGACCCAGAGGCTGGGGCGGCGGTCGTAGGCCACGCCGTCGAGGTAGTGGTCGAAGTTGCGGTCCCGTTGCAGCAGGCCGAAGCCGCGCGGCGTGCGGTCGGCAAAGGCCGAGGCCATGGTGCGCTTCGGGTTGTTCAGCGGGCGCCAGATGCGTTCGCCGCTGCCTGTCCACAGGGCCAGTCCGTCGGAATCATGCACCTCGGGCCGCCAGTCCACGGCGCTGGCCTTGTCCGTCTCGGAGAACCAGTACATCGAAGTCAGCGGGGCCAAACCCAAGCGAGCCACATCGCGGCGCAGGAAAAGCGCGCAGTCGATCTCCATCAGTACCGCACCGTTCTTGCCCGTGTCGCGCCGCAGGTCGAAGCGGTAGGCGCCGCTGATGCTGGGTCCGTCCAACAGGGCGAACACTGTGACGGTGTTGTCCCCCGGCTTGCCCGAGGGCGGCAGGAACCAGAAGTGGGTGAAGGCCGGGAATTCCTCCGGCTTGCCGGCCTGCGCCACGTCCAGGGCCACGCCGCGCGCCGACAGGCCGTATTGGTAGAGGTCACCGATGGCGCGGAAGTAGGAGGCCCCCAGAAAGGCCACCCAGTCGTTGTTCTGCCAGGGCAATTGCTTTTGCGCCTCGGCGCCACCCAGGCGGCTTTCCTGAAAGCGAAAGCCCGCGAAGCCCGCGCCGGCCGGAAGCTCGCGCGCTGGGCTGTCGGCTGGCATGTTGAAGTAGGCCGGGTTGTAGAGCAGCTCACGTGCCTGGCCCCCAGTGGAATCCAGCAAGTGCATGTGCACCGGGGTCTGGAAGTAACGGCCCAGGTGGAAGAAAGTGAGTGGGAAGGAGCCTTCCCCGCCACTGGATGGGCTCGTGAACAAGGCGAACTCGGGCTTGTAGCGTAGCTTGCCGTGCGCGTCGTAGTCGATGCGTTCCAGCACATGGCGCGACAGCGCGGGCGGCGGGGTGTAGGCCTTGTCCGCGAGCGCGCGAGCACGCTTGACCAAGCCCTCAAAGGAAAAGTCCTGCGCTGGTCCATACTGCAGTTGTGGCGGAGTTGTCGCCCAGGCTGGATGGGATAGCGCACTCCAGGCGCCCAGGGCGCCTGCGCCCACCAGCAATTGCCGGCGGTTCAGGGTCGGGTCTGTGTCCTTGCTCATGTCCTGTGTCGGTCTGCCTGTACCCGCTTAATGCAGAGAGTTGCCACCGTCGCCCTGCTCGTGCAATGGCGCGATCCGGAAAAAACCCGTGCCCGCCGTGCCGCGTCCGATTTCTTCCTCGGTCGCCTCGCGCACGCCTTCCACCTTGAGCTTGAGACGCAGGGCGATGCCCGCGAGCGGATGGTTGCCATCCAGCACCACGTGGTCAGGGTAAATTTCGGTCACGGTGTAGAGCGCGTCGCGGGGCGCGTCCGGGTTGCTGCCCGCGGGCAGGGCATGGCCTTCCAGGGTCATGCCTTCTTCCAGCTCGGCGGGAAAGAGCGCGCGTTTTTCCAGGAAGATCAGCTGGTCATTGAAATCACCGAAGGCCTCCTCGGGTTCTAGGTGCACCGCGACGCTGGCGCCCCTGCCATGGCCTTGTAGGGCCTGCTCGATCTTCTCGAACAGGTCCTGGCCGCCGATCAGGAATTCGACAGGGTCATCGAGTACGTCGAGTTCCTCGCCCAGGGTGTCGGTCAAAGTCCAGGTGAGCGCGACCACGCATTGCGGCGTGACGGCGTCCAGGCGCTTGTCGTTCGGATGGTCTGTGTTCATGGGGGACAATTGTCGCCCAAGCTTTTTTGTCCCGTGCCTGTGAAAGCCTACTCATGGATGTGAACTTGCCGCTGACCTTGCTGGGCGGCATTAGCCCCGCCGTCTTCATGCGCCGTTATTGGCAGAAGAAGCCCCTGCTCGTGCGTCAGGCCGTGCCCGGCATGCGTGCCTTGCTTTCGCGCGCGGAGCTGTTCGCGTTGGCGGGGCAGGAGGACGTGGAGTCCCGTCTGGTCACGCTGGAGAGGCGCGGCCGCAAGCAAAGCTGGGGGCTGCGGCAAGGTCCTTTCGAGCGGCGTGCATTGCCCGCGCTCAAGCCGGGCCAAGGCGAGGCTTGGACCCTGCTGGTGCAAGGCGTGGACCTGCACGACCAGGCCGCGCACCAGTTGCTGCAGCAGTTCCGCTTCGTGCCCGACGCGCGCCTGGACGATCTGATGATCAGCTACGCGGTGGAGGGCGGTGGCGTGGGGCCGCATTTCGACAGCTATGACGTGTTCCTGCTGCAGGCCCACGGCAAGCGGCACTGGAAGATCGGCAGCCAGCAGGACCTGAAACTCAAGGCCGGCGTGCCGCTGAAGATCCTGGCTGACTTCCGGCCCGAGCAGGACTTCGTGCTGGAGCCCGGCGACATGCTCTACCTGCCGCCGCAGTACGCGCACGACGGCGTCGCGGTGGAGGGAGATTGCATGACTTACTCCATCGGTTTCCGTTCGCCGAAGGCGGGCGGCTTGGCGCAGGAGCTGCTGCAGCGCCTGGCCGAGGATGCGGCCGAGGGCATGGATGCATCAATGGCCGATGCGCTCTACCGCGACCCGACGCAGCCGGCCGTAGATGCGCCTGCCAGCGTGCCCGGGCCCTTGTTGCGTTATGCGAGGCAGGCGGTGCAGCAGGCTTTGCGCGATCCGCAGGCGCTGGCGCGTGCGCTGGGGGAAATTCTGACTGAGCCCAAACCGCAGGTGTGGTTCGAGGCATCGTCACTCGATGCTGCTGAGGGCAGGTCGGTTGCGGCCTTGGGCATGCAGCTTGATCGGCGCACGCGCATGCTCTACGACGAAGCCCATGTCTACATCAATGGCGAGAGTTACTTCGTCTCCGATGAGGACGGGGGGCAAGACGCGCACTTGTTGCGTCGCCTGGCCGACGAGCGCCGCTTGAGTGCACTCGACCTGCGCAAGATCAGTCGTGGGGCCCGCGACCTGCTCGCCGAATGGCAGGACGCAGGCTGGTTGCACCGTGGTTGAAGGGGCGAAATGCCAAGAAACATCCCCGGGGGATCTGATCCATTGCGCATGTTGGTGCAATTCCATTTAATTCGAGCGGTTTTTTCGTCAAAATCTCCGATCTGAGTGCATGGAGTCGCCCCCAAAATTGCCAGTCACCCAAGGGTAATCACGAATTTATTTTGCTTGCTGGTAAAAAAATCGTGCAAGTCTGCCTAGAATTCGCCCCAATCCGGGTCGTGTGAGCGGGCCGGATTACCAGCGTGGTGCATTGATGGGGGTTCATCCGACCTGCCATGTCAAGGGTGCTGCATTGGGTGAAATTTTTTTGTTGCCGCTCTTTGTTTTATCTACTTTGTTGATTCCATCCATCATGAAAAAGTCTCTTGCTCTGATCGCCGTGATTTCCGCCGTGGCCCTGGCTGCTTGCGGCAAGAAGGAAGAAGCCGCTGCTCCTGCTGCCGCCCCGGCTGCTGAAGCGCCCGCTGCTGCTCCGGCCGCTGCTCCCGCTGACGCCGCTGCTGCTCCCGCCGCTGCCCCGGCTGCCGCTCCCGCTGCCGCCGAGCCGGCCAAGAAGTAAGCTTCAGCCGCGTCAAGCGCAGGCGCCCATGGCGCCAGAAAGCAAAAGCCACCGCAGAGATGCGGTGGCTTTTTATTTGGGCTGTGCGCGCGGCGGCGCAAGGGATGGCCGTCCAGCGTCTAGAAGCGGTATGTGAGTGCCGCGATGAGCATGGTGTTGCGGCGTTCCTGCACCAGGGGGCTGTCCGTCGCCTCGCCTTGCCACCAGGTCTGCCCAACCATGAGCAGGCCGGTGGTCGTGGGCGAGAAAAGCTGGATGAAACCCAGCGAGAGGCGCAGGTCCCGCAGCCCGCCATCGGCCTGGTACTCGGCGTAGTGGCTCGACACCGATTGTGCAGGCGTGACCCCGAAGTAGGTCTGCATGTAGTTCTGGTTGGCCCAGGCCACGGACAGGCCCAGATTCATCAAGCTGCGCTGCGCCAGGCGCCTGCCCCAGCCCAGACCCAGCTCGGCCTGCCCGCCCCTGTGATCCTCGCCAGCCCCGTAGCGTAGGTGAGTTCGGGCGCTCAAGCCTCCGCCCAGCCAAGTGCCCAGGCGCTGATGCGCGAAGGCGCCCAGCTCGGCCTCACGGTCCACGTCGCCCATGCCACGCAGCGCTGAATCGTCGCTTTCCTCGCGATCGGGCGAGACGCCCAGGTGCAGGCCCACGCGACGACCGGGTTCCAGCGTCCAGGCATGCCCAAGGCCGTTGAGCCCATCGATGAACCAGCCATTGGCCCAGCGGTAACTGAGGTAGGGCAGGACGCGCAGGCGGTTGTTTTCCGCGCCCATGTAACGCGGGGTGCTGAGCACGGCCAAGCCGATCTGCCCGCTGTCCACGCCGGCTTGGCCGTCACCCCCTGTGTCCCCGAATTGGGCACGAACCAGGGGCGCGGTCAACAAGGCCAGCGCGGCCAGCAGGGGTGCCATGCCTCGCCGACTGAAGAGGCGCAGGGGCATCGCGGACTGGCGTCCACGGGCTCCGCGTGTGTCCATGCCCTGCCTTCGCTCGATGTTCAATGCAGGTCGTCCACGATCACCTGCAGGATGTTGCGCGCCTGTTCCGACGTTTCGGGTACACCCTCGGCGTTGAGCACGGCGACCGTGCTGAGGTTCCCCTCGGCACGCACGGTGATACGGTAGCGGCGCGGGGTCTTGTCCAGTGGCTTGGCGCCGCCGAAGGTCCGCGCCCACCATCCGGGTTCTTCCTCGCCGGGCTTGGGCGGCTGCACATAACGCACGTAGTAGATGCCCTGGCTGCGGTCGCGGTCCTCCACCGTGAACCCGCTGCGGTCCAGCGTGAGGCCGACACGACGCCAGGCGCGGTCGAAGGGCTCACGCACGGTGGCCACGGGCTGGCCGTTGCGTTGCTCAAGCTGCGCGGTCTTGGGGGCAGCCTGGGCCGGATCATTCGAGGCGGCGAGCTGACGGTCCGCCTGCGTTGCGGCCTGTTCAGCGGGCGCGCCGAGCTTGAGCATCAGGCGGCGCAGCATCTCGATTTCCAGTTCCGGATCCGAGGCGCGGGGCTGCCAGGTGGTCTTGCGTGAACCGTCCGGGTTGCTGCTGTTGTCGTCCCGGTAGACCTCTTCCAGACCGCGATGGCTGATGTAGATCTCGGTGCTGGTGCTGCCATTGGGACCTGCGACCCGCTCGACGCGGGTGCGGTAGGTGTCCAGCGTGCTGGTGGACATCACGGGACCCAGCAGCTTGCTCAAGAAGTTCTGCGGCAGCTTGGCGCGGTTCTCGGCCCACTCGGTTTCCATGAGACCGAGCTTGGGATCGTCCAGGGAGAGCTTGAGCCCGGTTTCTTCCCAAAAGGCGCGCAGCTTGGGCCAAATCTCTTCGGGCGTCATGCCCGTGGCGACCAGCCAGCGCGTGCCGCCCTGGCCGTCCAGGCGCAGGCCGGGCGGGTTGGGGGCCACGGTTTGTCCCAGGGGCGCCCGCGACGAGGTGCCGCTCAATCCCCCACCATAGGTGCTGGCGCTGACGGTGGCGCCGGGCAAGGTATAGCGCGTGTCCTGCGGCAACTGCGTCAGGTCGGGCGGCACCGACAGCGGTGTGTTCTGGACAGCGGCGCCGTAGTCCACCTTGTCGCCCTCGAGCGCGGCACAGGCGGCAAGCAGCAGGGTCGACAGCAGAAGCAGGCCCCGCTGCAGTGCGCGGGAACGAAGAGGAGCAAGGGGGTTCAAAGGATTTTCCTTCTTGGGAGCAGGCCGGCGGCGCCGGACCCACGTCACACAGCCGTGGTGTTGTTCAGAGCAGGCCGGCGGCACGCAAGGCGCCTTCCACGGCGGTTTGGCCGCTGGCCGACAAGGGGGTCAGGGGCAGGCGCAGGGCGCCGCCGCAGCGGTCCATGCGCGCCAGCGCCCATTTGACGGGGATGGGGTTGGGTTCGACGAACAACTGGCGGTGCAGGGGCATCAGGCGGAACTGAATTTCCATCGCCCGCTTCACGTCGCCAGCGATCGCGGCCGCGCAAAGCTCGTGCATCAGGCGCGGCGCGACGTTGGCCGTCACGCTCACATTGCCATGGCCGCCGCACAGCATCAGCGCCACGGCGGTAGGATCGTCACCGGAGTAAATGGCGAAGTGCTTGTTGAGTTCCTTCGTGACCTTGGGCACTTCGCGGATCAGCCACTGCGCGCGTTCGATGTTGCCCGTAGCCTCCTTGATGCCGACGATGCCGGGCACCTGGGCCAGGCGCAGCACCGTGTCATGCGCCATGTCGGCCACGGTGCGGCCGGGCACGTTGTAGAGCACGAGGGGCAGGTCCACCGCCTCGGCGATCTTCTTGAAGTGCTGGTACTGGCCTTCTTGCGTGGGTTTGTTGTAGTAGGGCACAACCTGCAGTTGGCAGTCGGCGCCGACGTTCTTGGCGAACTTGGCCAGTTCCACGGCTTCGGCCGTGGAGTTGGCGCCGCAGCCCGCCATGATGGGCACATGCTTGGCATGCGTGCGTGCCTGTTCGACCGAGACGCGGATGATTTCGCAGTGTTCCTCGACGCTGACCGTGGGCGATTCACCGGTGGTGCCGACCACGCCGATGCAGTCCGTGCCTTGCGTGATGTGCCAGTCGATCAGGGAACGCAGCGCGGGGTAGTCGACGCTGCCGTCGTCGTGCATCGGGGTGACGAGTGCCACGATGCTGCCAGTGATGGGGGTCATGTCGGACTGGAAGGAGAGGTTGGTCGTTTGGGGAAGACGCCTGGAGCAGGTCTAGCCTGTTGAAGGCAAAGGGCTATTTTACGGTCCCCGGACCAGGGTCCCGACTAATCCCGCACGGCCGCGACGCGCTGCACGCAGCGCATCGGGTCGTTCAGCGTCACATCTTCGTAGGCGACCACGCGCAGCGGCGGGGTGCCGGCCGCGCACGCCGCCAGCAGTTCGCCGGGGTGCAGCAGGAAATCAGGGTTCGAGGGTTTGCCGTGCCGTTCGTTGCCCCGTGCGAAGGTTTCGTAGATCAGCGCACCGCCCGGGGCCACGCTGCTCACGATCGTCGGCAGCAGTGCGCGCCAGAGGTAGTTGGTGACCACCACGCCAGCGAAGAATTGGCCGGACAGGGGCCAGGGCCCGTTCTCCAAATCGGCGTCGATCAGTTGGGCGGGTGGCACGGCCGCGCGTGCGTTGGCCAAGGCCATGGAGTCGCGATCCACGCCCACGACCGGATGGCCGCGTTCATGGAAGAAGCGCAGGTGGCGTCCGCGGCCGCACGCCAAGTCCAGGACCTGGCCGTCCTGCGTGCCGGCGGTATGGCCCATAGGCACCAGGTGCGCCCAGCGTCGCACCCATTCGGAAGGGGGCTGCAGTGGGGAGGGCGCCAACGGGGCGCACGCCGTGGCAGGCGCCATGACCAGCGTGGCCGAGGGCGTGGTCTTCAACGCGGTTTGACCTCATCCTTGAGCGCGGCCAGCGCCATTTTTTCCACCAGGCCGGGCGCGAGCAGCTTGAGGAAGCGCCCGAGTTTGCCCTTCGTCGTCATCACCACCTCGCGCTGGCGGCGTTCCATGCCACGCAGGATCAGGCGCGCGCATTCTTCCACGCTCATGGCCCCTTCTTCCTTCAGGCCGCTGCTGCCTGCAGCCTCGCCCCGGGCGTTGTAGCCATGGTGGCGGATGCGCGTGGCCACCACCCCAGGGTAGGCCGTGGTCACGCTCACGCCGGTGGGTTTCAGTTCGGCGCGCAGCGCCTCGAAGAAGCCGCTCATCGCGAACTTGCTCGCGCTGTAGGCGGTGCGGCCCGGCACGCCGACCAAGCCCGCGAGCGAGGACACGGCCACGATGCGGCCGCGCGTAGCCAGCAACTGCGGCAGCGCCGCGTGTGTGCACCAGACACTGCCCCAGAGGTTGACGCGCATCAGGCGCTCGTACCAGCCCAGGTCTTCGGCCCGTACCTCGGCGAACAGGGCCTGGGCCGAGACGCCGGCGTTGTTGATCAGCACGTCGATGCGTCCGGTCTGCCGCACGGCTTCGGTGGTCAGCGCGCGGCACTGGGCTTCGTCCGACACATCCGTGGGCACGACCAGGGCCCGCGCACCCGCCTGGCGGCATTGAACGGCCACGGCTTCCAGGGCGTCACGCTGGCGCGCGGCCAGCACCAGGGTGGCATCGGCGCCGTGGGTCGTGGCCAGTTGGCGCGCCAGTTCGGCGCCAATGCCGTCGGAGGCACCGGTGATCACGAGGGTCTGCATGGCGGACGGTCTCCTGGGTGTTGTTGTGTCATGTACCGGCCGGGCCGTTCGGATGGACCGTGGTGTCGGGCTCGGGGTTACGGATTGGATGCGCGGGCTTGGAATGGAGGCTTAGAAGCAGGCCCAGACCTGGTCGGCCAGCGTCACCATGAAGTCGGGTCGCAGGTAGAGCGCGAACGCCGCCGCCACCGCCGCGAGCGCGGCGGCCCAGATCAGCAGACGGTGCAGGCGGGTCATGTCAAGCGCCTTGTGTGGCCGGGGCACGGCGCTGGATGGCGGCCTCGCGCACCGGCAGGTTGATCAGCGCTGCGAACACACCCAGCGCGATGCTGATGTACCAGACCACGTCGTAACTGCCCGTCTTGTCGTAGAGGTAGCCACCCAGCCAGACACCGAGGAAGCTGCCGATCTGGTGGCTGAAGAAGACAAAACCGCTGAGCATCGAGAGGTGCGCCACGCCGAAGATCTGCGCGATGGCCGCGTTGGTCGGCGGCACGGTCGAGAGCCACAGCAGGCCCATGACCGCTGCGAACAGGTAGACACTCGTGGGCGTCAGTGGCGCCAGCAGGAAGACGATGATGGCGATGGAGCGGCCGAAGTAGATGAAGGCCAGGATGTTTTTCTTGGCCAGTTTCTGGCCGAGTTGCCCTGCCGTGTAGGTACCGAAGATGTTGAACAGGCCCACCAGCGCGAGCGCGTAGCTCGCGACCTGCGGCTGCAGGCCGTTGTCCTTCAGGTAGCTGGGCAGGTGCACGCCGATGAAGACGACCTGGAAACCGCAGACGAAATAACCGGCCATCAGCATCACGAAGCTGGGGTAGCCGAAGGCTTCGCGCAGGGCCTGCACGATGGTCTGATCGCGTTTGGGGGGGGCGCCCTTGGCGAAACCCGGCTCGCGCAGCAGCAGGCCCAGCGGCACGATGAGCAACGCGATCAGCGCCAGCAGCACCAGCGCCTGCTGCCAGCCAAAGCTGGCGATGAAAATGCCTTCGACCGGCACCATGAAGAACTGCCCGAAGGAGCCTGCCGCTGCCGTGATGCCCATGGCCCAGGAACGCTTCTCGGCGGGGATGTTGCGGCCGATCACGCCATAGATCACGGCATAGGTGGTGCCGGCCTGCGCCATGCCAATCAGCACGCCGGAGGACAGGGCGAACAGCAAGGGCGTGTCCGCGTAGGCCATGCCCGCCAGGCCGAGGGCGTAGAGCAGGCCGCCGACGAGGATGACCTTGAGCGCGCCGAAACGGTCGGCCAGCATGCCGGAGAAGATGCCCGCGATGCCCCAGGCCAGGTTTTGGATCGCGATGGCGAAGGCGAAGGTCTCGCGCGTCCAGTTTTGGGCTTGGGTGACGGGTTGCAGCCAGAGCCCGAAGCCGTGGCGGATGCCCATGGACAGCGTGACGATGGCGCCACCGCAGATCAGCACCTGGGCGAGGGTAAGTGGTTTGGGAAGGGCGGATGAGGCGGAGTTCATGGCCGGAGTCTGTTGTGTGTTTGTTCTTGGGTGCGCTTGGCTTGCTGACGCTGTGGGCTTGAGCCGGGTGTTTCGCCCGGAACTGTAGCCTTTTTGGCGGATCCGTGTCGTCGCGTGCAGGACGTACGGGACGTGAAACAAAACAGGGCTTGAGGCCAAGCACAGGGAATCGGCGGGGGCGGTGGCTGGATGCGCATCCAGTTGGCATGCGTCCTGCCACTACAATCGCGCGCAAAAAGCGAGCAAGCCCATGGCGACCAAACCTAACCCTGAATATTCCGAAGGCTCCATCCGCGTCCTCAAGGGGCTGGAGCCGGTCAAGCAGCGGCCGGGCATGTACACCCGCACCGATAACCCGCTGCACATCATCCAGGAGGTGCTGGACAACGCGGCCGACGAGGCCCTTGCCGGGCACGGCAAGCGCATCGCCGTCATCTTGCACGCGGACGGCTCGGTCAGCGTGGAGGACGATGGCCGCGGCATCCCGCACGGCCTGCATCCAGAGGAGAAGGTGCCGGTCATCGAGATCGTCTACACCCGCCTGCACGCGGGCGGCAAGTTCGACAAGAGCTCGGGCGGGGCCTACAGCTTCTCGGGCGGCCTGCACGGCGTGGGCGTGTCCGTGACCAACGCCCTGGCGAAGAAGCTCGTCGTCACCAGCTTTCGCGAGGGCAAGGCTGCGAGTATCGGTTTCGCGGGCGGCGATGTGGTGGAAAAACTCTCGACGCGCGCGCTGCAGGCCGGCGAGCGCAAGCAAGGCACCACGGTGCGCGTCTGGCCCGACGCCAAGTACTTCGAGTCTGCCGCCTTGCCCATGGGCGAACTCACGCATCTGCTGCGCAGCAAGGCCGTGCTGATGCCGGGTGTCACCGTCACGCTGACCGTGGAGAAGGGCAAGGACGCCAAGGCCTCCGACACCCAGACCTGGCTCTACAAGGGCGGCCTGCGCGACTACCTGATGCAGACGCTGACCTCCGACCCGGTGATCCCGCTCTTCGAGGGCGAGGGTTACGCCGAGGACAACGACAGCTTCGCCGAGGGCGAGGGCGCGGCCTGGGCCGTGGCCTTCACCGAGGACGGCGCGCCTGTGCGCGAGAGCTACGTCAACCTGATCCCCACCAGCGCGGGCGGCACACACGACAGCGGCCTGCGTGATGGCCTGTTCAACGCCGTCAAGAGCTTCATCGACCTGCATTCCCTGCTGCCCAAGGGTGTGAAGCTGCTGCCCGAGGATGTGTTCGCACGCGCCAGCTACGTGCTGTCGGCCAAAGTGCTGGATCCGCAGTTTCAGGGCCAGATCAAGGAGCGCTTGAATTCACGCGACGCGGTGCGCTTGGTCAGCAGCTTCGTGCGGCCCGCACTGGAGCTGTGGCTCAACCAGCATGTCGAATATGGCAAGAAGCTGGCCGAGCTGGCCATCCGCGCCGCGCAGACGCGCCAGCGCGCGGGCCAGAAGGTCGAGAAGAAAAAGGGCAGCGGCGTGGCCGTGTTGCCAGGCAAGCTGACCGACTGCGAAAGCAAGGACCTCGCGCACAACGAGTTGTTCCTGGTCGAGGGTGACAGCGCGGGCGGCAGCGCCAAGATGGGCCGCGACAAGGAAAGCCAGGCCATCCTGCCCCTGCGTGGCAAGGTGCTCAACACCTGGGAGGTCGAGCGCGACCGTCTGTTCGCCAACACCGAAATCCACGACATCTCGGTCGCCATCGGTGTGGACCCGCATGGCCCGAACGACGAGCCCGATTTGAGCGGCCTGCGCTACGGCAAGATTTGCATCCTCTCCGACGCCGATGTGGACGGCTCGCACATCCAGGTGCTGCTGCTCACGCTCTTTTTCCGCCACTTCCCCAAGTTGATCGAGACCGGCCATGTCTATGTGGCGCGCCCACCGCTGTTCCGCGTGGACATGCCCGCGCGCGGCAAGAAGCCGGCGGCCAAGGCCTACGCGCTGGATGAGGGTGAGCTGACCGCCATCCTGGATAAGGCCGCCAAGGAAGGCGTGGCCAAGGAACGCTGCCAGATCAGCCGCTTCAAGGGCCTGGGCGAAATGAATGCCGAGCAGCTCTGGGAGACCACGCTCAACCCCGATACCCGTCGCTTGCTGCAGGTGCAGTTGGGCGGCTATGACACGCGCCAGACCGAGGACGAGATCACCAAGCTCATGGGCAAGGGCGAGGCCGCCGCGCGCCGTGAGCTGATGGAGTTGCACGGCGATGCCGTTGAAATCGACGTGTGAGTAGAAGCATCATGAGCACTGAAACCATCGATCTGAACCAGGGCGAAACCGGCGACAGCCTCTGGCTCGCCAACTACGCCCAGCGCGCCTACCTGGAATACGCGCTGTCCGTCGTCAAGGGCCGGGCCCTGCCCGATGTGAGCGACGGGCAGAAACCGGTGCAGCGCCGCATCCTCTACGCCATGGAGCGCATGGGCCTGGGCTACAGCGGTAACACGGCCGCCAAGCCTGTCAAGAGCGCGCGCGTGGTCGGTGACGTGCTGGGTCGTTTCCATCCGCACGGTGACCAGGCGGCTTACGACGCGTTGGTGCGCATGGCGCAGGACTTCGCGCAGCGCTACCCGCTGATCGACGGCCAAGGCAACTTCGGCAGCCGCGACGGCGACGGCGCGGCGGCCATGCGCTACACCGAGGCGCGCCTGGCCAAGATATCCACGCTGCTGCTTGACGAGATCGACGAGGGCACGGTGGACTTCATGCCCAACTACGACGGTTCCACCGAGGAACCCAAGCAGTTGCCCGCACGCTTGCCCTTCACGCTGCTCAACGGCGCCAGCGGCATCGCCGTGGGTCTCGCGACCGAAATTCCGAGCCACAACCTGGGCGAGGTGGCCGCGGCCTGCGTGGCCCTGATCAAGTCGCCCAAGCTCAAGGACGAGGAACTGTTCGAACTGTTGCCTGGCCCGGACTATCCCGGCGGCGGGCAGATCATCAGTGCCGAAGCCGACATCGCCGAGGCCTACCGCACCGGGCGCGGCTCGCTCAAGGTGCGCGCGCGCTGGAAGATCGAGGAGCTGGCGCGTGGCCAATGGCAACTGGTCGTGACCGAATTGCCGCCCGGCGTCAGCACGCAGAAGGTGTTGGAGGAAATCGAGGAGCTGTCCAACCCCAAGGTCAAGACGGGCAAGAAGTCCGTGACGGCGGAGCAGGCTCAGCTCAAGGCCGCGCTGCTGTCCGTGCTGGATGGCGTGCGCGACGAGTCGAGCAAGGACGCACCCGTGCGCCTGGTCTGCGAACCCAAGACCAGCAAGATCGAGCAGAGCGAACTCATCACCACGCTGCTGGCCCACACCAGCCTGGAAACTTCCGCGCCGATCAATCTCACCATGGTGGGGCTGGACGGCAAGCCGGTGCAGAAGTCCATGCGCCAGATGCTGGAGGAATGGATCACCTTCCGCCAGCAGACCATCGCGCGGCGCTCGCAACACCGCCTGGGCAAGGTGCAGGACCGCATCCACATCCTCGAAGGGCGGCAGACCGTGCTGCTCAACGTGGACGAGGTCATCAGGATCATCCGCAACTCGGACGAACCCAAGCCCGCGCTGATCAAGCGTTTCCGCTTGAGTGACCGGCAGGCCGAGGACATCCTCGAAATCCGCCTGCGCCAATTGGCCAGGCTGGAAGCCATCAAGATCGAGCAGGAACTGGACGAACTGCGCGGCAAGGAAAAAGAACTCAAGGACATCCTGGGCAGTCCGGCTGCCTTGCGCAAGCTCATGGTCAAGGAGATCGAGGCCGACGCCAAGGCCTTCGGGGACACGCGCCGCACCTTGATCCAGGCCGAGAAGAAGGCCGTGGCCGAAGTGAAGGTCGTTGATGAGCCGGTCACCGTCGTGGTGTCGCAAAAAGGTTGGGTGCGCGCGCGCCAGGGCCATGGGCATGACCCGGCCAGCTTCGCCTTCAAGGCCGGTGATGGCCTCTACGGCACTTTCGAATGCCGCACGGTGGACGTGATGCTGGCTTTCGGCAGCAACGGCCGTGTCTATTCCGTGCCGGTCTCGGCCTTGCCCGGCGCGCGCGGCGACGGTCAGCCGCTGACCACGATGATCGAGCTGGAAGCTGGCACGCAGCTGGTTCACTACTACGCGGGTCCGGCCTCGGCCTGGCTGCTGCTGTCCACCTCGGGTGGCTACGGTTTCCTGGCCCAGGTGGAGAACATGGTGTCGCGGCAGAAGGGCGGCAAGGCCTTCATCAATTGCGGCAGCGACGGCACGCCCGACACGATCTGCCGTCCCTCGATGGCGCACGCGCCCAACCCTTCCACGGGTGTGGTCGCGAGCGCGACCGAGGGCGGCCTGTACAGCCCGGCCAGCCACGTGGCGTGCGTGTCCACCGGCGGGCGCATCCTGAGCTTCCAGATCGGCGAGCTCAAGCCCATGCCCAGTGGCGGGCGCGGCCTGATGCTGATCGACCTGGAGCCCAAGGACACGCTCGCTGGCGCAGCGGCCTACACCCGCAGCGTGCGCATCGAAGGCCTGGGACGCGGTGGCAAGGAACGCGACGAGACGCTGGAAATTCGCAGCCTCAACAACGCCAAGGCGACGCGTGGCCGCAAGGGCAAGGCGGCGGACCTGGGCTTCAAGCCAACCGGTGTCACTCGGGTCGAATGAGGCGCCGCGCCAGCGGTGCAAAGCGTGTCCGGTGGAGGGGATGACGGGTGTTGCCTGATGTCTTGATCGCGGGCGGTGGCATTGGTGGACTGGCCGCCGCGCTGGCCTGTCGCCGCGCCGGCTGCCGGGTGCGCCTGTACGAGCGTGCGGCGGAATTCAGTGAGGTCGGTGCTGGCATCCAGCTCGGTCCCAACGTGGTGCGTGTGCTGCAGGGCTGGGGGCTGGAAGCCGCCCTGGCCCAGGTGGTGGCCCGTCCGGACCGCGTGTGGGCGCGGCGCGCGGCGGATGGCGCGACGTTGGCCAGCCTGCCGCTGGCGGATTTTCCGCAGCGTTACGGCGCACCTTACCTCTGCATCCACCGCGCCGATCTGCACGAACTGTTGCTCAACGTTCTGCAGCGTGAGCAGGCGGACAGCCTCTGGCTGCACGCTGGCCGCGCGCTCGAGACTTACGAGGCTTCCGCGGATTCCGTGCGCGTGCGCTTCGAAGATGGGCTGGAGGTGGAGGGTGATCTGCTGATCGGCGCAGACGGCCTCTGGAGCCGGGTGCGTGCCCAACTGCTGGGCGACGGGCCACCGCGCGGTACCGGTCATCTGGCCTACCGCGCCCTGGTCCGGCAGGCCGAACTGCCTGCGGCCTTGCGCAGCACCTGCGTCACGGTCTGGCTGGGGCCGGGCCTGCATGTGGTTCAGTACCCGGTGCGCGGTGGCGACTGGCTCAATGTCGTCGCCATCGTCGAAGGGGCTGCGCCTGCGGACCCGGCACACTGGGACCACGCGGCCAGCACCGCCGAGCTGCAGGCGCGTTTGGTGGACGCTTGCGCACTCTTGCGTGAGCTGGTGGCGGCCGTGCCGTCCTGGCGTCTGTGGGCCTTGAACGACCGCCCGCCGGTGCAGGGCGCTGCCCAGATGGCGCAAAGTCGCGTGGCCCTGTTGGGCGACGCGGCTCACCCCATGCGGCCCTACCTGGCTCAGGGCGCAGGCATGGCGATCGAGGACGCGGCCGAGCTGGGCCGCCTGCTGGGTCAGGCGCGTGAGCTCGGTGCCCTGATCGACACCCCTGTGCTGCTACAGCGCTACGCGCTCAACCGTTGGCAGCGCAATGCGCAGGTGCAGGCGCGCGCCGCGCGCAACGGGCGCATTTACCACCTGCGCGGCCCCGTCGCCTGGGTGCGGGACGCGGGCTTGCGCCTGCTGGGCGCCAAGCTGATGGACCAGCCCTGGTTGTACGGTGGGGGCTGATCACGCGCGACGGCAAAACCCGTCGCTTATTTGACCGGCTCCGTCACGAAGCCGATTTTTTTCAGTCCCGCCTGTTGGGCGATGGCCATGGCCTTGGCCACATGCTCGTAGCGCACCGCCTTGTCGCCACTGATGTGCAGGTCGGGCACGGGTTCGCGCTGGGCCTCGGCCTGCAGCACGCCGGGCAGTTCGGCGGCCGTGATGGGGCTGCCGTTGAGGTTGTATTCACCCGCCGCGTCCACGGCCAGGCGCAGGGTTTCGGGCTTGATCTCCTCGCGCTGGCTGCTGGCCTGCGGCAGGCTGACCTGGATGGAGTGGTTCATCACCGGCACGGTGATGATGAAGACGATGAGCAGTACCAGCATGACGTCCACCAGGGGCGTCATGTTGATCTCGCCCATCACCTCGTCGCCGTCGTTGGAGCTTGAAAAGGACATGGCGCTGATATTTCAGATGCGGGGTGCGAAGGCCACGTTCAGGCCTTCTTCATGGAGACGACCTTCTGCTTCGCGTGACTGTGCACGCGCGCGCCGGTCACGAAATAGGCGTGCAGGTCGTGGGCGAAGCTGTTGAGCTGGCCCAGCACGGCCTTGTTGCCGCGCACCAAGGCGTTGTTGCCCAGCACGGCGGGGATGGCCACGGCCAGGCCGAAGGCCGTCATGATCAGCGCCTCGCCGATGGGGCCGGCCACCTGGTCGATGCTGGCCTGGCCGGATGCGCCGATGGACAGCAGGGCGTGGTAGATGCCCCAGACGGTGCCGAACAGGCCGATGAAGGGCGAGGTGGAACCCACGGTGGCCAGCACCGCCAGGCCGCCCTGCAGCTTGGCGCTCGCGTGGTCGATGCTGTTGCGCAGGCTGCGCGTGACCCAGTCGCTCACGTCCAGGCTGTCGTGCAACGTTGCCTTGGCGTTGCGGTGGTGCAGCGCGGCCTCGCGACCTTCCTCGGCCAAGGCGCGGAAGAAGTTGTCTTGCGGGCGCTTGTCCTTCGGTAGGTTGAGACGGTTCAGGCCCTCGGCCAAGTCGGCGCTGTGCCAGAAGTCCTCGGTCAGCGCGGCCTGCTTGCGGCAGCGCATCAGGTCCAGGGCCTTGAGCACGATGACCACCCAGGAGGCGATGGACATGCCCAGCAGCAGCAGGGCCACGCTGCGCGTGATCCAGTCCCCCTGGGCCCAGACGTGGGACAGACCGAATTGCGAATCCATAGACAAAACTCCAGAAGAAAAATGGAACAGGTCGCGCCTTATTGCTCAAGCACGAAGTTGATCGGTACGTTGAACCACATGGCCTCGGCCTGACCGTCCCGCTTGCCAGGCAGGAAACGCCAGCCGCGCACGGCGGAGACCGCCGTGCGGTCCAATCGCACGAAGCCACTGGATTTGCCCAACTCCGCCCGCAGCACCTCGCCTTTGGTGCCGATGAGCACGCGCACGATGACCTGGCCTTGTTCGTTGAATCGGCGGCTGACCTCTGGATAGGCAGGGTGCTTGTTATAGAGGTAGCTGGCGTCGACCGAAGGCTGTTCGGTACGTTGCGGTGGAGGCGGCGCTGCCGACTCCTGCGCCACCACGGGGGTCTCGATTGGCGCTGCTTCGGTTTGTGGTGTTTGTGGCTGGGGCGTTTCCTGCACCAGTTGGGACGGTGTGTCCTGCACGGGTGGCGTGGGCTGCACCTGTTGCGGCGGCTGCGGCGGGGTGGGACGCGGCTGGGGTTTGGCCGCAGATTGCGGCTGGGGCGCTACCGTGGGTGTGGGTGGCGCCACGATCTCGCTCACCAGTTCGCCATTCACCAGGGTTTCTGTCGAACCTGGTGGGGAGCCGCTTTGCTGGAGTAGCCAGATTGCGCCAGCATGGGCAAAGGCGACGAGCATGGCGACGTGAAAACGCCGGTCATTCAGGAAAGTCAACAGGCTGTGGCGCATTGCGGGCCACCGCGACGCGATGCGCGAAAAATGATGCGTTGTTCGCGACGGTGTCCGGTGCCCAGGCCCGCGCGCGTCAACTGCCCCAGCGCGACGGGCTTGGGGTGTGTCAGCCAGCATGGCGGGGCGTTGAAGTCCGGGATTCACGGGTACGGGCAAAAACAGGGTGGGCAGGAGACGAAAGAAGCGTGACGGTCAGGCGAGGGAAAAGAAAAAAACAAGTACGGCATGCCTTCCGAGGCCAGACCAACCCAGGAGGCCCAGGCCACAAAGCGGCACCGCCAGCGCACATTATATGAATAAGAATTATTCCTAACAAATTAATTGAGGCCCAGTGCTTGCGCGATGGTGCGCCAAGCGATGTATTTGAAGTTTTGGGCGCCGTCGGGCAGGCGCTTGTAGCCGTCCTGCACGACCAGCATTCCTTGATCGTAGGCGCCGCTCAGACGAACCGGGCTGACTTCCAGGCCATCGGTTTCGGAGGCGCCGTCGATGCCTGCCTGTGCGTTGATGCCGATGCGGAAGGCGCCGCGCACCTTGTGGGGCGGCAGCGCGTCGAGCACCACGTAGCTGTTGTTGCCCTGGCTGGAGGCAATGAGGTAGGACGCCTGGCTGTTCGCGCTGCGGTAGATCGCCAAACCTTCCACGTCAGCCACCAGCCACGGCCCCACGCCGAGGATGAGCTGCGCCGACTCCCGGCGATCTGTGGCGGTGGGCAGGGTCCAGATACCGCGTTTTTCCTCGCCGAAGAACAAGCGCCCTTGGGCGTCGTCTGCCACACAGCCTTCTGGCTGGCTGCGGGTGCTAAAGACGCGCAGACGCTCACCTGCGTAGCTGATCTCGCTGCCTTGCTGCTGTCGCGTGATGCGGATATGTTCGAAACGCCCACTCTTGTCGTTGACGAAGGCCTCCAGTCCGCCTCGCGGCGTGCGGTGCAGGCACATGCCGTAGATGTCCTTCAGTCCGGTCGCGATGCGCGCGGCTTCACGTGCCTGGCCCTGTGCGTCGATCTCGAAGACCACCAGCGTGTTGTCGTCGCGCTGCGTGGCCACCGCCAGGTCCACGGCGGTCTCGTTCGTGGATGGACCGATGTGGAGGTTTTGCCGCACGTCCACGTTGTTGAGCCTACCCGACTCGATCAACTGCATTTGTCGGCCTTGCAGGTCATAACTCAGCAGGCCTTGTTTCTTGTTGGTGCCGAGAATGCGCGAGCGTGTCGGATCGCCGGGGTGGATCCAGATGGCGGGGTCATCGGCGGCATCGCCGCTGCGGGCCACCGGATCGGTCTGCGCACTGGGCAGGACGTAGGGCAGGCGGGCCGTGGCCGAGGACCAGGTCGGCAGACGATCCGCGGGTGGTAGCTTGGCGCCCAACCAACGGCGTCGCGGCACACCTTCACCGTCGGCGGCGTAGGCCCAGAAACCGCGACCGGTTTCGGTTCCTTCCTCGATCAGGATCAACCCGCGTTGGTCGTCGCCCCGGCAGCTTTCGGCGTTGGGGGGCAGTGCCAGGTGGCGCAGCAGGCGCGGCGCGCCCTGGGCGTCCGGCAGGGGCAACAACCATTGCTCGGCCAGACCGTCCTTGGCGATCATGAACAGGTGGTCCAGCCCCTGGCCATCGCGGTACAGGCACATGGCCTCCAGCGCATAGTCCACCGGCTCGAAGCGGTGGGCCAATTGCAGGCGGAAGTCCTTGATCGTCAAGAGCAGCGGCTGCTGGTGATCGCTGTCAAAGACGACGGCCCTCGCGGCCCTGGTGTTGCCGCTCGGCCGAAGGTCGAGGTGCTCGGCTCTCACGGGCAGGCGGTCGCGCTCGCGACCCGTGGCATCCAGCAGGCGAACCGTCTGTGGTTCGACCACCAACCAGCCCCCCTCTGCGCTGCCAGGCAAGGCCATCGATTCCTCGGCGGCGGCCAACACCTGGGCGACGGCCGGTGTGGCCGTGGCCAAGGGCGTGCTTGCGTTGGCCGAGAAGCAGCTCAGGGCGGTAGTGAGTGCCCCCAGGATGCGGGCGCTCGTGGAGCGGGAACGGGGTGTGCGCTCGTCGTGCTGACGGTGAGGTGCCATGGTTCGTCTGTTGGGTCGGTGGAATCAGAGCCATTGAAGGTGAAGGTTCGCAGCCTTCGGATCAGAATGCGTAGCGTGCCACGAGCTGAATGCGCGGACCGGCTTTTTCGGTCTCAATCTCGTATTCGTCGTAGACACGGTCTTTCTGGTCTTGTTCGCTGGCGAATTTGTGGAAGACTTCCTTCTTCTCCGCGTCCAGCAAATTGGCACCCGACAGGCGCAAGGAGAAACTCTTGCCCACGCGCTTTTCCACGAAGACTTCCAGATCGGCGTCGTACGTGGTAGTGCCCTCTTCGTTCAGCATGCGGCTCTTGGCTTCGCCCTGTTTGCGGTAGCTGGCGCCGAAGCTGCTTTCCAGGCTGGGCAGGTTCTGGATGAAGCCGATGTTGTAGAGGCTTTTCGCCTGGTTGTTGAAGCGGCGCTTGCCCATGAAGTCCTCGGTTTCGCTGTCCAGCGCCGAGTAGTTGAAGAACACGCCGGTGTCGGGCAGGCCCAGCGCGCTCAACGGGGTGGAGAGGTCCAGCTCCACGCCCCAGACCTTGCCGTCGCCCGAATTCTTCACGGTGTAGACGAATGTGCCAGGGCCTGCCGAGCCTTCTTCGCCCGTGTTGACCAATTCGATCAGGTCTTGCACTTGGCGGTAGAAAACATTGATGCCGACCACGCCGCGCTTGCCCAGGCGGCGCTCGAAGCCCAGATCAAGGCCGTTGGCGGTTTCGGGGTCGAGCCTGGGGTTGCCGCGGAAGTCGCTGTCGTCCTCGTATTCCTCTTCCAGCGTGCCGTTGAGCAGGTCATTGAAGTCCGGACGGCGCACGGTTCGGGCCAGCGAGAGGTTGACGCGGTTGGTCTCGTCCAGCGCGTATTGAAGGTGCAGCGAGGGCAGCACCGTGTTGTGATCGTTGTCGACCTTGCCGTCGTCAACGGATTCAACCGTCACCTTGGTCGTTTCATAGCGCAGGCCTGTTTCCCAGCCCAGCGCCCCCCTTTTGCCCGAGAGCATCAGGTAGGGGTCGGTGCGCCGCTCGGTGATGGTGTTCTTGATGGCGTCGTCTACTTCGTATTCCACCGGATCAGGCGCCGTGTGTCCAACGTCCGCCTCGTCTTCCCATTCGTATGGGGTGTACTTGGTGATGCGGTTCTTGTAGGCGTAGTCCAGGCCGAATTCCATGTCGGCGAAACCCATGGGGCGCTTGTGCGCGAGGTGCAGGCCAGTCTCGGCGTCTTGCGAGTCGAAGACGGTTTTTTCCGCTGAGCTTTCCACCCAATCCCATGCCGGGCCGTTCTCGTACTTGTGCTCTTCCTCGCTTTCGATGTTCTTGTCCTTGAAACGCGCGTAAGTGAGGCCGATCTCCGTGGCACCACCCGCCATGTCGAATTTGTATTCCGCGCCCAGGCCCCAGTTGGTCTGGTCCCAATCCGTCAGGCCGGGAACCCTGGCGTATTCATCTGCGTCGGCGAACGTGGGGGCGTTGTACTCGGTGGAGACTTCTTTCTGTTCGCGGTCGGTCTTGACGTAGAAACCATCGACCTTGAAGCGTCCGCTGTCGCCGACATCGGCGGTGTAGGACGCCGTGGCTGAATAGTCCTGACCGTCGCGCGTGTCGGTCTGGTCTTCCGCGTCCTTGAAGGCGCCACCGGGTTCGGCCCAGCGGTCGCTGCGCTTCTTCTTGGGGTTGTAGCGGTCCTGCACATTCAGGCTCACCAGGATGCGGCCCCCCAGTGCCTCGCCCGCGGACACCAGACCGACCGTGGGTTTGTTTTCACCGTCGTCGTAATGTGTGGCGCCCACGCGGATGTAGCTGCCGTCGAATGCATAAGCGTCGCGCAGCACGATGTTGATGGCGCCGGCCATGGCGTCGCCGCTGCGGTTGGCGCTGGCGCTGCGCCGCACTTCCACGCGCTCGACCATCTCCGCCGGGATGCGGTCCAGCCAGAAGGAGCGGTCATCGCCTGCGCCAGGAACTTTCTTGCCGTTGACCAGCACCTGCGTGTAAGCCGGCGCCAGGCCACGCAATTGCACCGCGTCGTACTCCAGCACGTCACTCACGAAGGTGGCGCTGGAAACGCGCTTGACCATGTCGCCCGCGGTGGAGGGTTCAAAGCGCTGGAAATATTCCTGACCGTAAGTGAGCGTGGGGGCGATGTCCTCGGTGCGGTCGCGGTAGGCGATGTCACCGCGCACCACCACGGATTCGAGGGTCTTCATCACGGTGGGGTCGCTGGCCTGGGTTGCGGTGGCCTGTTGGGCATGGGCTGCAAGCGCGCCAAGCGCGAGCAGGACGGCGGTGGCTACGCGCGTGGGGCAGCCGGGAAAGGATGCAAGGGGTGACAGCAGGCGGCGGTGCATGGACATGGTTTCCTGGAAGAGGTGTTGGGTTGGGGAGGTACGCAAGCCGGCGGGAGACTAGGTGGGGCGCATGGCAGATCCGTGACAGCAAGGCCCCGTGGGACGTCCGCCGGACGGTCAGGCACGCACGCGACTGCCTTGCTGAGCTGATTGGCCCGTGCGGATCCGTGTGGTGCCATGGCGTTCTGGTCGCTCGCTCAAATACAACTCTCAGTCATGTCCCCCAGTCCGCCGTGAGCTGTTTGAACCCCCACCCCCAAACGGGCGCACATGTGGATGTGGTCCAGGCCCTGGCACTGTCCCGGGTGATGGTGAGCCCGCCGCGGCGGCGGGCGGGTCTGCATCGGCGAGACGCGTGGATGCGTGGCTGGTGCGTGGATGTCTGACCTCGCCATCAAACTGTCACGCATGGCACGCAGGATGCCCGTCTGCTTGCCCGTCTTGTCCCTCGTCTTTGGAGTTCTGGTCCATGTCCTCGCGTTACCTGCCCGCCGTCTGGGCCCTGCTGGGCGTGGCGCTTTGTTGCGCAGCCCTTTATGGTGGATGGGGTGAGTGGCGATCCGCCGAGTCTTGGAAATGGATGGACATCGCGGCGGAAGGTGGCACTGCGCTGATGTCGGCGCTGTGGGCGCTGTTGATCCTGAGCAGCCGACCAGGCGGACGGGTGACGGCTCAGCTCGCCGGCGGGCTGGCACTCATCATGCTGGGGGCCTGGGCCGATTGCCTGGACGAGTTTTTCCGCTTGCCGACGACGCAGTACCTGGACAACGCCATCGAGGCCCTGGTGCCCATCGGCATGTTGATCCTGACCTTGGGCCTGTATGGCTGGCGGCAGGAGCAGTTCACGCTCAACGAACACATGCAAAAGCGCGAGCGTCTGTTCCGTGACCATCGCGCCTTCGACCGACTCACGCAACTGGCCGGCGCGGACTACCTGCGGCGCCAGATCGCACTCGAACAGGCGCGGCACCCAGGGCAACCCGCCAGTCTGGTGCTGCTGGACCTGGACGAGTTCCACCGCATCAACCACCTGCATGGCGCGCGCGAGGGTGATCGATTGCTGCAGGCGGTTGGCCATCTGCTGCTGCTCAACCTGCGGCCGCAGGATTTGCTGTGCCGTTACGCGGGTGACCGCTACGCGATCCTGCTGCCCGCCACGGACCAGGCCCAGGCGGCTCAAGGGGCCGCGCAGCTGCGGCAATGCTTGGGTCTGCTCGCCCACCATACGCGAACCGGCTTGCGCGTCGCGGTGTCAGCGCGGGTGGTGTGCGCGCAGTTGGCCGGGGAGCCACGGCAATTGCTGGCGCGCCTGGACGCCGCGCTCGAGCGTCCGGAGTCCACGGCCAAGGTGTCGTCTGCTGCGGCGGTGGGCCTGGGAGTCACAAGCGCCGCGATTGCTTCGGGAAACGCGGTCTGACCGCCTGGTGTCGGGGACCGTCGTCATGCATGCCAAGGCCACGCCATGCGTGGTGTACCAGCGGCAGACCCGCTTCATCCAGGCCAGGCATCAGGCTGTTCCATTGCTGGAGCATGCGCGGGCGCGTGATCTGGAGGCTGAAGTTCTGCTGCGCGGCACGGGCCTGCGCGCGGGGGATTTGTTGCGGGCCGAAACCTTGTTGAGCCCGGACGACATCGCGCGGATGCTGTCCAATCTGGAGAGTGCCTTGCCCGCGGCCGACACGGCTTTCGTGCTGGGTAGCGAGTTGCTGCCTGGGCATCACGGCGAGCTCAGTCACGCGCTGTCGCGGGCCGTTCACCTGCGCCAGGCACTGGAGATTCTGATCACGCATCAGGGTTTACTCAGTCCTTTGCTGGTTCCGCACCTGCTGTTGCTCGACGAGGAGCAAGGCAAGGCGGCGGCCTCGGGCGATGAGGGGGGCTGGGTCGTGCTGCATTGGACGGACGCCGGCCTGCCCGTGGTCTTGCGGCCGTTTTTGATCGACATGATGATGGCCGCCGTCAGCGGCATGAGCCGGTGGCTGAGTGGGGAGCGCCTGCCCTGGCGCTTTCGTTTCAACCGCACGCAACCCGCTCACCTGGAGCAATACCGGGTGCAACTGGGGCCGGACGTGCGGTTCAACGACTACCTGGATGCCATGTACCTGCCGCGGGACTGGTTGGAGCGGCCTTGGCCGCGCGGCAGCGCGATGGCAGTGTCGGCCGCTCTGGCCGGGGTCCAGCATGCCGATCGCCCACGTGGCCTGCTGTCGGCTCTGTACGATTGGTTGCATGAACGCGCTCGCCTGGCGCCTACGCTGGAACAGGCGAGCAGTGCCTTTGGCGTCAGTCCGGCCACCCTGAAGCGCCAATTGGCCGCGCACGGCACGCATTTTCAAGCAGAGCTGGACCAAGCCCGGGCACATGCGATCTGGCCCTTGATCCGACGCGGTTGCGACAATGAGCAGATCGCGGCTTGGCTGGGATTTCACGACGCCAACAACTTTCGCCGTTCCTTCAAGCGCTGGACGGGTCTGCCGCCCTCTGGTTGGCGCGAACGCTGGGGCGTTTGAATGGTGCGGCGTCGGAGCGCCGACCTGAGTGTTCCCTCTCGAGGTCAGTAAGCCAGCCGCTCCGGCTTGATCTCCTGCAGGATGGTGGTTGCGATTTCCTCGATGCTCTTGGTGGTGGTCGAGAGCCAGCGGATGCCGGTGCGGCGCATCATGGATTCGGCGGCCGCGACTTCGTAGCGGCAATTGTCCAGGCTGGCGTACTTGGAGTTGGGGCGGCGTTCGTTGCGGATCTGGGCCAGGCGTGTGGGGTCGATGGTCAAGCCGAAGAGTTTTTTCTTCAGGGGCGTCAGCGCGGGGGGCAGTTGCTGGCGGTCAAAGTCTTCGGGGATCAGCGGGTAGTTGCCGACTTTGAGCCCGTACTGCATGGCGAGGTAGAGCGAGGTCGGCGTCTTGCCACTGCGCGAGACGCCTACGAGGATGACGTCCGCGCTGGACAGGTTGTTGTTGGATTGCCCGTCGTCGTGTTCCAGGCTGTAGTTGATGGCCTCGATGCGGTCGTTGTAGGCCTGGCTCTTGCTGATGTCCGAGAAACGCCCGATGCGGTGGTTGGAGGTCAGGCCCAGCTCTTCCTCCAGCGGATGGACGAAGGCGCCGAACATGTCCAACATCATGCTTTGATGGGTGTCCGAACAGGCGCCGGCAATGATGGTGCGCACTTCCTCATTCACAAGTGTGGTGAAGACGATAGGTTTTTTCCCCTCGACTTCGGCCGTGTGCCGGATTTGGCGCACCGCCTGGTGGGCCTTCTCGGCGTTGTCCACGAAGGGCAGGCGCACATGGCGGAACTGCGCTTCGAACTGGGCCAGCACGGCGTTGCCGAAGGTTTCAGCGGTGATGCCGGTGCCATCGGATATGAAGAAGACGGTGCGGTTGGGCATGGTGAGGTGGGGGCGGGCGTAAGGGGAAAGGGATGGGGCGGCTGGCCGACTCCCTTAGAATGGTGGGCGGTCTTGAACGGCTGCCCTGAATTCTTCCACATGTCCCTCGCTGCAAGTTCCCGCCCGACAAGAAGAAATACAAAGGTCATCGGAACGTCGTCAGTCTTCGGACATGCCCCGGTTTTTAAACTCTGGAGTATTCCACCATGTCTGAACGTTTCAGCCCGACCGCCCTGGTCGTACCGTTCGAAAACCTAAGGATGAGCGACGTCGAGGTCGTGGGCGGCAAGAACGCCTCACTCGGCGAAATGATTTCCCAACTGCCGCAGGGCGTGCGCGTGCCCACCGGCTTCGCGACCACCGCCCACGCCTTCCGCCAATTCCTGGCCCATGCCGGCCTGGCCGACAAGATCAGTGCCAAGCTCAAGGCGCTGGATGTGGAAGATGTGCGAGCACTCGCCGCCACGGGCGCCGAGATCCGCGCCATGGTCGAAGCCCAGCCCTTCCCGGCCGACCTCGAGCAGGCCATCCGCGACGAATTCGCCAAGCTGTCTGCGGGTAATCCCAAGGCTTCCTTCGCCGTGCGTTCCTCCGCCACGGCCGAAGACCTCCCGGACGCCTCCTTCGCTGGCCAGCAGGAAACCTTCCTGAACGTGACGGGCATCGACGAGGTGCTGCACAAGATGAAGGAGGTGTTCGCCTCCCTCTACAACGACCGCGCCATCAGCTACCGCGTGCACAAGGGTTTCGCCCATGACGTCGTGGCCCTGTCAGCCGGCGTGCAGCGCATGGTGCGTTCCGACCAGGGCGCGGCCGGCGTGATGTTCACCATCGACACCGAGTCCGGTTTCAAGGACGTGGTCTTCATCACCTCCAGCTACGGCCTGGGCGAGACGGTGGTGCAGGGCGCCGTGAATCCCGATGAGTACTACGTTTTCAAGCCCACGCTGAAGGCCGGCAAGAAGTCCGTGGTGCGCCGCAACCTGGGCTCCAAGCTGATCCAGATGGTGTTTTCTACCCCCGAGGAAAAGAAGGCCACGGGCAAGTTGGTCCAGACCATTGACGTGCCGACCGAGCAGCGCAATCGCTACTCGCTCACCGATGCCGAAGTGGAGCAACTGGCCAAGTACGCCCTGATCATCGAGGAGCACTATGGCCGTCCCATGGACATCGAATGGGGCAAGGACGGCACCGACGGCCAGCTCTACATCCTGCAGGCTCGCCCCGAGACGGTGAAAAGCCAGTCCGAAGGCAAGTCGGAGATGCGCTACAAGCTCAAGGGCGACCAGGCCAAGAAAAGCCGGGTGCTGGCCGAAGGTCGCGCCATCGGTCAGAAGATCGGCACGGGCCCGGTGCGCATCGTCCAGTCGTCCGCCGAAATGGACAAGGTGCAGCCCGGTGACGTTCTCGTCACCGACATGACCGACCCGAACTGGGAGCCGGTGATGAAGCGCGCCAGTGCCATCGTGACCAACCGCGGCGGGCGCACCTGCCACGCGGCCATCATCGCGCGCGAGCTGGGCATTCCGGCGGTCGTGGGCACCGGTGATGCGACCGAGAAGGTCAGTGACGGCACCCTGGTGACCGTGGCCTGCTCCGAGGGCGACACGGGCTACATCTACGACGGCCTGCTGGACACCGAAATCACCGAGGTCAAGCGCGGCGAGATGCCGGGCATCCCCGTGAAGATGACGATGATTGTCGGCACGCCTTCGCTGGCCTTCGAGTTCTCGCAGATTCCGAACGCGGGCGTGGGTCTGGCTCGCCTGGAATTCATCATCAATACCAACATTGGCGTGCACCCGCAGGCCATCCTCGACTATCCCAACGTCGACGCCGACCTCAAGAAGGCCGTGGAGTCGGTGGCTCGCGGCCATGCTTCTCCGCGCGCCTTCTACGTGGACAAGCTGGCCGAGGGCGTGGCGACGATCGCGGCGGCCTTCTACCCCAAGCAGGTCATCGTGCGCCTGTCTGATTTCAAGAGCAACGAGTACCGTAAGCTGATTGGCGGCAGCCGCTATGAACCCGAGGAAGAGAACCCGATGCTGGGCTTCCGCGGTGCCTCTCGCTACATCAGCGAGGACTTTGCCGAGGCCTTCGCGATGGAGTGCGCGGCCATGAAGCGTGTGCGCGATGAAATGGGCCTCACCAACGTCGAACTGATGGTGCCCTTCGTGCGCACCATCGGCCAGGCCAAGAAGGTGATCGACCTGATGGGCAAGAACGGCCTCAAGCGCGGCGAGAACGGCCTCAAGGTCGTGATGATGTGCGAGGTGCCTTCCAACGCCATCCTGGCCGACGAGTTCCTCGAGCACTTCGACGGTTTCTCCATCGGTTCGAACGACATGACCCAGCTCACCCTGGGCCTGGATCGCGACTCCGGCATGGAGTTGTTGGCTGTCGATTTCGACGAGCGCGATGCCGCCGTGAAGTTCATGGTGGAGCGCGCCATCGTCGCTTGCCGCAAGCAGAACAAGTACGTCGGCATCTGCGGCCAGGGGCCCAGCGACCATCCCGATTTCGCGAAGTGGCTGATGGAAAAGGGCATCACGTCCATTTCGCTCAACCCCGACTCGGTGGTGGAAACCTGGCAGAAACTGGCCAGCTGAGATCGATCCGAATCCGATCCAAGCCACGCTCTGCGTGGCTTTTTTTTGCCCGTGGGCGGAGCTGCCCGGCCCCGGGGATTTTTCGGGAAAACCCGCCCATAGGAAAACCCCGTCTGGCATCCCGGGGCGATTCCCGCGACCATAGCCGGTGTCGCGCAAGTGAATAGCCTGTAATTTGTCGTAAATGAGGGGCTGTTTGCGAAATTTGCGCCTGGGATCGGATCATCCGGGAACTGTTTCACATGCTGACAGCCACGCTGTACATCAAATTGATCGCTGAAATCGCACTCATGGCCCTGCTGGGGCAGTGGGTGTTGGGCTTGCTCGCGGGTGCGCGCAAGCAACAGAACTTTTTTTATCAGGCCCTGGCAGCCATTGGCCGTCCTTTCGTGTGGCTGGCGCGCCATTTGTCGCCCCGCGTGGTGTTGGACCAGCATGTGCCGCTGGTGGCCTTTCTGATGCTGCTGTTCATTTGGGTGGTTGCGACCTTGTACCGCATCCAGACCTGCGTGCAGATTGGCGTGGAGCTGTGCAAATGAGCCAGCACTTGTCTTACCTGTTCCTGAAGTGGCAGGCCATTGCTTTGCTGCTGTTCAACCGCCGAGAGGCCGCCTTGCGCTGCTTTGCGGCCATGCTCGCGCTGCGACCGGATGATCGGTACGCCTTGGCCAGCCGGGCCCATGTGTTCGCCCAACAAGGGCGCATGAAGGAAGCCCTGGCCGCCCAGGAGCAATTGGTCCGCGAAGGACACGCGCCCCTGGCCGCCGACTGGTTCAACCTTGGGTATCTGCTGGAAGAGTCCGGCCAGCCCGAGCGCGCCGAACAGGCATTGCGTCGTGCGTTGGAACTCGACCCCAAGATGGACCGTGCCTGGTATGGCTTGGCGCTGGTGCTGATCCAGGCCCGTCGTTACGACGAAGCGGTGGCGGCCTTGAAGAAAAACACGGAACTGCAACCCATGAGTCCGTTCGGCTGGTACCAGCTGGCGCGGGTTCATGTGGATCGGCACGAGCCCGAGGAGGCGGCGAAGATCATTCGCCACCTCCACGGATTCGAACCCAAGGTCGCTGCCCAACTCGAACGCGAAACCGGACTGCGCGTGTCGCCGTCCGCCTGATTCGTCGTGTGCGTTGGGCAGTGTCCTGCCCCGGTGGCGCTGCCCGCGTTGCGCGGGGGCGCCGCAGTAGTGAGAGTCGCAACCAGGTTTGCAGGCCACGAGGAGACATGTGTGGCGGTTGCAACATCGTTAGCAACTTGCCCGCGAGGGCGTTTTGGAGGTAGATCAGCATGCAATTGACCGATGCGCATCGCCAGTACTGGCGTAAGAACCTCAATATCACGGCAATCCTGCTGGCGATATGGTTCGTCGTGACCTTTGTGGTCGGGTACTTCGCCCGTGACCTGAACTTCACGTTTTTTGGCTGGCCTTTCAGCTGGTGGATGGGTGCGCAGGGCGCGCTGGTGATCTATT
>NZ_JEMG01000001.1:2096476-2618276 GCF_000600295.1 Hylemonella gracilis str. Niagara R | reverse complement strand
CCGGTGCCGACTGGATGAGCGCGGCTTCCTTCATCGGCATGGCGGGTACGCTCTACCTGACTGGCTACGGCGGGTTGGCCTTCATCATGGGCTGGACCGGCGGCTACTGCCTGGTCGCGCTGTTCCTGGCGCCTTATCTGCGCAAGTTCGGCCAGTTCACCATCCCTGACTTTCTGGGAGCCCGCTACGAAGGCAATCTGCCGCGTTTCATCGGCATCGTGGCCGCCATTCTCTGTTCCTTCACCTACGTGGTGGCGCAGATCTATGGCGTCGGCCTGATCACCGCGCGTTTGTCCGGCCTGGCCTTCGAGATCGGGATTTTCGTGGGTCTGGGTGGCATCCTGGTCTGCTCCTTCCTGGGTGGCATGCGTGCCGTGACCTGGACGCAGGTGGCGCAGTACATCATCCTGATCATCGCCTACTTGATTCCCGTGATCTGGCTGAGCGTCAAGCAGACCGGCGTGCCGATTCCCCAACTGGTCTATGGTTACCAGCTGGAGAAGGTCACCGAAGCCGAGAAGCGCCTGATCGCCGATCCGAAGGAGCAGGAAGTCATCGCGATCTTCAAGGCCAACGCCGACGCGCTGGACGCCAAGCTCAAGGACGTGCCCGCCGCGCTGGCGGCTGACCGTGCTGCGGCCCAGGCCAAGATCGCTGAACTGAAGGCGGCCAATGCGCCGGCTGCGGACATCGCTGCGGCAGAGAAGGCCCTGGCGGCAGTGCCTCAGACCGAGGCCGACGCCATCAAGGCCTGGACTGCGGCGCGCAACGCCAACCTTGCGCGCGCCAAACCCCTGGCCGGCATGCCCCCTCACGCACAGATCTACAGCGGCAACCCGGATGGCACGCCCGCCGAGCAGACCGCCTTCGACACCTCACGGCGCAACTTCCTGGCCCTCATCTTCTGCTTGATGGTGGGTACGGCCGCGTTGCCTCACATCTTGATGCGCTACTACACCGTGCCCTCGGTGCGGGATGCGCGCAAGTCGGTAGGCTGGTCCCTGTTCTTCATCTTCCTGCTGTACTTCACGGCGCCGGCCCTGGCCGTGCTGGTGAAATTCGAGGTCTTCAACGTGCTGGTGGGAACCCCGTTCAATCAGCTGCCTGACTGGATCGCGGCCTGGACTGCGGTGGACCCGAGCCTGCTGTCGGTGGCCGACGTCAACAAGGACGGCATCTTCCAACTGGGTGAAATGCGCATCGGCGGCGACATCATCGTGCTGGCCACGCCCGCCATCGGTGGTCTGCCCTACGTGATCTCGGGCATGGTGGCCGCGGGTGGTCTGGCTGCGGCGCTGTCCACGGCTGACGGCTTGCTGCTGACCATCGCCAACGCGCTGAGCCACGACCTCTACTACAAGATGATCGATCCGAACGCCTCGACCACCCGCCGCGTCACCATCTCCAAGGTGCTGCTGCTGGTCGTGGCCTTGTGCGCGGCTTTTGTCGCGGCGCAGAAGCCGGCGGACATCCTGTTCCTGGTGTCGGCGGCCTTCTCCTTCGCGGCGGCGGCCTTCTTCCCGGCCCTGGTGCTCGGCATCTTCTGGAAGCGCGCCAACAAGTGGGGAGCTTCGCTGGGCATGATCGCGGGCCTGGGCATCACCTTCTACTACATGGTGACCACCCAGCCCTGGCTGCGCGGCGTCTTCGGCGTCACCAGCCCGATTGAACTCTGGTGGGGCATCCAGCCGATCTCGGCCGGTCTGTTCGGCGTGCCGGTGGGCTTCGCGGTGATCATCATCGTCAGCCTGCTGACGGGCAAGCCCTCGCAGGAGACGCAAGAGCTCGTGGAGCATGTGCGCTACCCCGATCTCAAGAACGCTTGAGTCAGGGATGCATGGTTGGGCGCCGGCTTGCCGGCGCTGACCTGCAGCAAGCCCGGTCCCGTTAGGGCCGGGCTTTTTTTTCGCCATGAAGGAGTTTGATGATGTGTCCGAGCGCTGCATCGTTCCCGTCCACGGACCCATCGGAAGTGCCGGCCGGCGCGCAGGTGCAGGTGCCGTCGGGCAGTCTGTTGGGCAATCTGCGCCAGGAACTGGCGCGTTTCACGCCGTTCTCGGAAATGGCGGCCGCCGACCTGGATGTATTCCTCGCGAACGCGCGCCAGCAGTACTACGCGCCCGGCGAGGTGCTCGTGGCGCCTGATCATGGCGTGGTCTCGTCCTTGTTTTACATCCGCCAGGGCGCGGTGAGTGGCAAGCGCGGGCTGGCTGAGATCGAGGGTGGCGCCTTCGAGTACGAGGCGGGTGATCTGTTTCCGACCAGTGCGGCCTTGGCCGGCCGCGCCGTGACCGCCACCTACACCGCGAGCAGCGATGTGTTCGTGCTGGCTTTGCCGGTGGCGCAGATGCGTGTGCTGGCCCAACGCAGTCCGCCCTTCGCGGACTTCCTTAACCGGCGCGTGCTCAAGTTCCTCGACCTTTCGCGCCAGGCGCTGCAAGTGGCTTATGCCTCTCAGGCCTTGGCCGAGCAATCCCTGGAGACCCCGTTGTGCGAGTTGATGCACAGCCCGCCCCTCAGTTGCAGCCCTGAGACGCCGTTGCGCGAGGCCTTGGGCGAGATGCAGCGTCGCCGCGTAGGCTCCATGCTGGTGCGCGGGGACCAGGGCGAGCCCCGGGGCATTCTCTCGCGCATGGACGTACTGGACCGCGTGACCCTGCCCGGGGTAGCGCTGGACACACCGATCGGTGACGTGATGGTGACGCCCGTGCACGCCTTGACCCATGAGCACACGGCCGAGGACGCAGCGCTGCTGATGAGTCGCCATGGCATCCGCCATGTGCCCGTGACGCGTGACGGTGTGTTGGTCGGGATCGTGTCCGAGAGGGACCTGTTCGCCCTGCAGCGGCTCAGCCTGCAGCAGGTCAGTGCGTCCATCCGCAACGCGGTGGACCTGGCCACGCTCAAGCTGGTGGCCCAGGACATTCGCCGCTTCGCGCGCAATCTGGTGAGCCAAGGGGTGCAGGCACGCCAGTTGACCGCCTTGATCAGCCACCTCAACGATGTGCTGACCCAACGCTTGCTGGAGCTGGTTGCCCGCGCGCATGGCGTGTCCCTCGACCGCGTCTGCTGGTTGGCCTTGGGGTCCGAGGGGCGCAGCGAGCAGACCATCGCGACGGACCAAGACAACGCCTTGATCCTGCATGACGATATCAGCAGTTCTGAACGCGAGGCCGTGCTGGCCTTCGCGCGCGAGGTCAATCTGGCACTCGACGCCTGTGGGTACCCCTTGTGCAAAGGCGGCATCATGGCCGGCAACCCGGTCTGCTGCCTCCGTCTCGGTGAATGGCGTGCGCGTTTCGCGCGCTGGATCGGGCAGGGCGCGCCCGAGGACCTGCTCAATGCCAGCATCTATTTTGACTTTCGCGCCCTGACGGGCGATATGGCCCTGGCCCGTGCCTTGCGCGCGGAGGTGGGCAAGGCGGCGCGGGCTTCGCCGCGCTTCCTGAAACAGCTGGCCTTGAACGCCCTGGAGCGTCAGCCGCCCTTGAATTGGATGGGTGGCATCGCGGCGGACGATGGTGGTTTCATCGACCTCAAACTCCAGGGCGCGGCCATCTTCGTGGACGCCGCCCGCCTGTACACCTTGGCGCAAGGTCTGGAGGTCACCTCCACGCGCGAGCGCCTGCTCGGCGTGGGGCCGTTGCTGGGCGTGGCGGCGGGTGAGTACGAGGCCTGGGTGCGGGGTTTTGAGTTTTTGCAGATGCTGCGCCTGCAAATCCAGCTGCAGGGCGGGGCCGATCAAACGCATCCCAACCGGATCGCGCTGAACAGCCTGAACGACATCGATCGTCGCATCCTCAAGGAAGCCTTCCGTGTCGCGCGCGGCCTGCAGCAGCGCATGGCGCTGGATTACGCGAGGTGAGTGCGATGACGGGGCAGCGTGTCTGGAGAGAGGGCTGGTGCGCGTGGCTGCGTCGTCTGGCGGGCAACTCGGTTACCAGCTTGGACGAAACCCGCTGGGTCATGCTGGATGTGGAGACCAGTGGCCTCGATCCGCGGCGTGACCGCCTGCTCGCAGTCGCGGCCATCGCCTTGCAGGTGGATTGGTCCTCGCGGCGCATTGCCATTGCCCTGGGTGACAGCTTCGAGGTGGTGCTCAGGCAGGATCAATTGACCGAGGCCAAGGACAACATCCTGCTGCATGGTATCGGCGTACAGCGTCAGCGCGAGGGCATGGCGCCGGAGCAGGCCCTGGCGGCGCTGGCGGACTTCGTGGGGCATTCGCCTTTGCTGGCCTTCCACGCTGCCTTCGACCGCGCCCTGATCACCCGACACATGAAATTGCATCTGAGGTCTACCTTTCCCCAGGGTTTGCCCAATCGCTGGGTGGACCTCGAACCCCTGTGCGCCGTGACGCATGAGCAGGTGCGCGCGCGTTCGCTGGACGAATGGCTGGCACATTTCAACATTGGCTGCGCCGTGCGCCATCAGGCTGCGGCCGACACCTTGGCCGAATGCGAGCTCTTGCTGCGTATCTGGCCTCGATTGGCCACCCAATGTGGCTGCTGGGCCGACGTGGAACGCCTGGCCGAGCAGCAGCGTTGGATTGCCAGGGCCTGAGCTAGCCCATCTGGGCTATAATCGCGGGCTTTCCCCTTGCCGCACCTCGTCTTGACGCCGGGGGCGGCTGCAACCCAGCGCCACTTGCGCGTCGCGTGCTTAGTCCCTGTCCTGGTTTCTTGCCCGGACGCAAGGGTCAGGTATGAAGACCTGCGGTGCCGTATCCACAAGGAGTCTACATGCGTCACTATGAAATCATCCTCATGATCCATCCGGATCAGAGCGAGCAGGTTCCCGCCATGCTCGAGCGTTACAAGGGCATGGTCACCACCGGCGGCGGCAAGGTCCACCGCGTGGAAGACTGGGGTCGTCGCCAGATGACCTACCTGATCAACAAGCTTGCCAAGGCCCACTACCTGTGCCTGAACATCGAGGCCGATCGTGCCGTGATGGAAGAGCTGGAGCACGCCTTCAAGTTCAGCGATGCAGTGCTGCGCCACCTGACGGTGGTCAAGAAGAAGGCAGAGACCGGGCCGTCCGCCATGATGAAGGCGGTCGAGCGCGAGGAAGCCCGCAAGGTTCAGCAAGCCGCTGAAGCGCAGGCCTGATTCCCGCCCCTGGGCGCGATTTTTCAGGAGTGAATTCCGACAACGCCAATCACTTGTCACTGGTCGCCGTGATCGCGGAGCTTGCCGCTCTGCGCTACACCCCGGCTGGTTTGCCTGCCCTGGACCTGCGGCTCGAACACGAAAGCCGCGTGCAGGAAGCGGGACAAGACAGACAGGTGGGCGCCAGCGTCAAGGCCGTGGCCTTTGGCGTCTTGGCTGAGCGTCTGGCCCAGCAGGCCATCGGCAGCCGGTGGAAGTTTCAAGGCTTCCTGGCGTCCCCGAGGCAGGGCAGGAGTCTGGTGTTTCATATCCAGGAGTTTGGCGCCTGAGCATGCCTCGAGCATCCATTCCATCCAGAACCATCAACCGATTCAACAGGAAGTGCCCACCATGGCCACGTTCAAGAAATTCAACAAGGACAAGCGTCCGAAGCGCAACACCCAGTCGCTGCTGTTCAAGCGCAAGCGTTTCTGCCGTTTCACCGTCGCTGGTGTCGAGGAAATCGACTACAAGGACATCGACGTGCTGCGTGACTTCATCGCCGAGAACGGCAAGATCATCCCGGCGCGCCTGACCGGCACCCGCGCGATCTACCAGCGCCAGCTGAACACGGCCATCAAGCGCGCGCGCTTCCTGGCGCTGCTGCCCTACACCGACCAGCACAAGATCTGAGGAGTAAGAACATGCAAATCATTCTGCTCGACAAGGTCGTCAACCTCGGCAATCTCGGTGAGATCGTCAAGGTCAAGGACGGCTACGCACGCAATTTCCTGATCCCCGCTGGCCGCGCCCGTCGCGCCACCGAGGCCGCCAAGCGTGATTTCGAGGCCCGCCGCGCCGAGCTTGAAAAAGCCGCCGCCGCCAAGCTCGCTGAGTCCCAGGCCCTGGGCGAAAAGCTGGCTGGCACGACGGTCAAGCTGACGCAAAAGGCTGGCGTGGACGGCCGATTGTTCGGTTCCGTCACCAATTACGACATCGCCGAAGAGCTGGGCAAGCAAGGCTACGCAGTCAGCAAGGCCCAGGTGCGCATGCCCGCCGGTCCGATCAAGACTGTGGGCGACAGCACGGTGAGCGTGGCGCTGCACACGGACGTGGTGGTGGAAATCAACGTCTCCGTCTACGGCGAGACGGCCTGATCACTGAACACTCGGCTGGCCTCGCAGGGCAAGCCGTCCGACCGTTCGACCCGCGAGGGTCGGGCGGTTTTTTTATTCCCTTCCCGTGGTTTCCCCGGGATAGGCACCTCTTATCCACAGGGGTGTCAACAGGGCTATGCACCGCTTGTTTTGACCTGCGCGCGCGCACTGCGTAGCATGTACCCGCTCTGGAATCACCGCCTATGTCCGCTGTCCTGACCTCCGTGAACGACGATTTGCCCTCTCCCGACCGGCAAGTCGCCGTGCTGCGCGTGCCACCGCACAGCATCGAGGCCGAGTCCAGTGTGCTGGGCGGCCTGCTGCTGGACAACGCGGCCTGGGACCGCGTGGGGGACCTGCTCACCGAAGGGGACTTTTACCGCTACGAACACCGACTGATCTACGCCGCCATGGCGGGGCTGATCAATGCCAGCCGTCCGGCCGACGTGATCACGGTGTTCGACCACCTGCAAAGCCAGGGCAAGGCGGAGGAGACCGGCGGGCTCGCCTATCTGAATGCCCTGGCCCAGTATGTGCCGAGCGCCGGCAACATCCGCCGTTACGCGGAGATCGTGCGCGAGCGCGCCATCCTGCGCAAGCTGGTCGCCGTGAGCGACGAGATCGCGACCTCCGCCTTCAATCCTCAAGGTCGGCCGGTGGCCGAGATTCTGGACGAATCCGAGCAGAAAATCCTGAATATCGGCGAGGAAGGCTCGCGCATGAAGCGCGGCTTCATCGGCATGGACAGTCTGGTGGTGGACCTGCTGGATCGCGTGCAGGAGATGGCCGACAACCCCAGCGACATCACCGGCGTGCCTTCCGGTTTCTACGACTTGGACCGCATGACCAGCGGCTTGCAGGCCGGGGACCTGATCGTGCTGGCGGCCCGTCCCAGCATGGGCAAGACCAGCTTGGCCATCAACATGGCCGAGCACATCGCGCTCCATGAAGGCCTGCCGGTGGCCGTGTTCTCGATGGAAATGGGCGCCGCTCAACTGGCGGTGCGCGTGGTCGGTTCGATCGGCCGCATTGACCAGGGGCACCTGCGCACGGGCAAACTCACCGACGAGGAATGGCCGCGCCTGACCGAGGCGATCGAGAAGCTGCGCAACATCTCGCTGCACATCGACGAGACGGCGGGTCTGACCATCAGCGAACTGCGCGCCAGCGCGCGGCGCCTAGCGCGCCAATGCGGCAAGCTGGGCCTGATCGTGGTCGACTACCTGCAGATCATGAGCGGTTCGGGCGGTAGCGAGGACAACCGCGCCACCGAGCTGGGCGAGATGTCGCGTGGCCTGAAGATGCTGGCCAAGGAGTTGCAGTGCCCCGTGATTGCCCTGTCGCAGCTGTCGCGTGCGGTCGAGAGCCGCACCGACAAGCGCCCGATGATGAGTGACCTGCGCGAGTCCGGCGCCATCGAGCAGGATGCGGACGTGATCATGTTCATCTACCGCGATGACTACTACAACAAGGACAGCAAGGAGCCGGGTGTGGCCGAGGTCATCATCGGCAAACAACGTAACGGCCCCACCGGCACGGTGAAGCTGGCCTTCCTGAAGAATCTGACGCGCTTCGAAAGCCTGGCCAGCAATTACGGCAACGGGGATTTCTGATCCCACAGCCGGCCCCGCGTGCGTGCGGGTCGGCGCACGGTGTCAGGTTTTCAGAGCACTTCGCTCGCGAAATCGGCCAGGCGTGAGCGTTCCCCGCGCGCCAGGGTGATGTGCCCGCTGTGGGGCCAGTCCTTGAACTTGTCGACCACGAAGGTCAGGCCCGAGGAGCCTTCGGTCAGGTAGGGCGTGTCGATCTGCGCCAGATTGCCCATGCAGATGATCTTGGTGCCTGGGCCCGCGCGGGTGATCAACGTCTTCATCTGCTTCGGGGTCAGGTTCTGCGCCTCGTCGATGATCAGGTACTTGTTCATGAAGGTGCGCCCGCGCATGAAGTTCATGCTCTTGATCTTGATGCGGCTGCGGATCAGGTCAGCGGTGGCGGCGCGGCCCCATTCGCCCGCGCCCGTGTCGGTCTTGGACAGCACTTCGAGGTTATCGTCCAGCGCGCCCATCCACGGTCCCATTTTTTCCTCCTCGGTGCCGGGCAGGAAGCCGATGTCCTCGCCCACGCTGACGGTGGCGCGGGTGACGATGATTTCGCTGTAGCGTCGGTCGTCGAGCACCTGGGTCAGGCCAGCGGCCAGGGCCATCAGGGTTTTGCCGGTGCCCGCCGTGCCGGTGAGGGTGACGAAATCCACCTCCGGGTCCATCAGCAGGTTCATCGCGAAATTCTGTTCGCGGTTGCGCGTGGTGATGCCCCAGACCGCGTTCTTGAGATGGGTGTAATCCTTCAAGGTCTTGAGCACCGCCGTCTTGCCGCGGATTTCGGTCACGCGGGCGTAGAGGCTGGGTTCGCCGGGCGCCTCGAAGTAGACGAACTGGTTGATCAGCAGGCTGGGCACCAGCGGACCGGCGATGCGGTAGAAGGTATGCTGGCCCTGCTGCCAGCTTTCCACGCTCTGGCCTTCGGTGGTCCAGAAGTCGGGCGGCAGGGCCAGCGTGCCAGCATAGAGCAGGTCACCGTCTTCCAGCGTCTTGTCGTTCTGGTAATCGTCGGTCGCCAGGCTCAGGGCGCGGGCCTTGACCCGCATGTTGATGTCCTTGGACACCAGCACGACTTCACGCGGTGCATGGAGCTGACGCAGCGCCTCCACGACGCCAAGGATCTGGTTGTCCGCCTTGCCCTGCGGCAAGCTGGTTGGCAACTCGTAGTTGAGCGGCTGAGTCTGGAAGAAGAGCTTGCCGCCGGCTTCCAGGTGGCCGGTGCTGTCCAGCTTGAGGCCGGAGGCGATGTCGGCGTCCTGCGCGCCTGCCAGCGCGTCGAGTGTGCGGCTGGTCTGCCGGGCATTGCGCGCCACCTCGGTCATGCCCTTTTTGTGACCATCGAGTTCCTCTAGCACGATCATGGGCAGGAAGATGTCGTGTTCCTCAAAACGGAACAGGCACATGGGGTCGTGCAACAGGACATTGGTGTCGAGCACGAAGAGCTTGCGCGGTCCGGTGGCGGTTCTGCCGTTCTTGCGGGCGCGGGGCTTGGAATCGTTGCGGACCACTGAAAGCAGCGGATGCGCGGGAACACTTGTATTCGTCGCGGGCGACCGCAGCGCAGTTGTTGCAGTAGTGGCGGCGGACTTGGTGTCACCACCACCGTCTTCGATCAGATCACGGGCCAGTTTGTCCGAGCGTTCCACGTCATCCAGTGTCGAGGTCGTTTTCCGATTGCCTCGCGGTTTACCCCGCGCGGGGGCGTCAAAAGCTTCTGGGGAGAGCAGGGTGGCGCGTTTGGTCGGTGCAGGAGGCAGGGGCATGGATCAGCAACAAAAAAGCCGCCCGACTTGAAAGCCCGGGCGGCTTGGTGGAGAGGACGAGTCGGATGCGATCTGCGTCAGCATGGGCTCATGCTATGCAGGATTGGCGCGGATGTAAACCCTGGGGCGTTGCTTCGAAGCATCAAATCACGTACAACAGACGGGTGGGCCGGGAGGTCAGGCGGTCGCCTCGGGGCTGGCTTTCTCGGTGGCAGGCTTCTTTTTCAGGGCCTTGGCGACCTTGAGCACCTCGTCCACATGGCCGGGCACCTTCAGGCCACGCCACTCCTGCTTGAGCAGGCCATCCGGCCCGATCAGGAAAGTGCTGCGCTCGATGCCCTTGACCTTCTTGCCGTACATGATCTTGTTCTTGACCACGCCGAACATGTGGCACATTTTCTCTTCGGTGTCGGCGATCAGCTCAAAAGGCAACTCGAGCTTGGTCTTGAAATCGTCGTGCGATTTCATGTTGTCGCGCGAGACGCCGAACACCACGGCGCCAGCCTTGACGAAATCCTTGTACTTGTCGCGGAACTGCATGGCCTCGGTGGTGCAGCCCGGGGTGTTGTCCTTGGGGTAGAAATACAGCACCAGCGTCTGACCGATGTGCGAGGTGTTGGTGACCTTGGTGCCGCCGGTGGCGTTGGCTTCGAATTCCGGAAGGGGTTTGTTGACAACAATCGCCATGGGTCTCTTACTCTTGTCGTGTGTGACAGCAAATGTCGTTGGCGGAGGCCGGAAGGGGCCATCAAGCGGCGGCTCGCCGCGTGCGACGAGTGCGGCATGAATAGCGTGGGATAGCCCGGCTCGAAGGCGCTATTTTACTCCGAAACACCGACCGCCAGACTGCCAACGGGTATTGCTCGTTCGGAGCGCGGTCATGAGCGTGCGAATGTGCGCAGGATGACCAGCTGGTTGGTCAGCTCATTTCGTGGTGCCGGCGGGGGGCTGCCCGGATTCCAGCAGCAGGGCGGCCACGACATGCCGTCCTTCACCCGCGAGGATGTTATAGGTGCGGCAAGCCGCCGCCGTGTCCATGGTTTCCACGCCGATGCCCAGATCCGCCAGGACGCGCAGCCACGGGGGGCGTGGAAAGCGCAATCGCAAGCCGCTGCCAAAAAGGACCAGCTCGGGATGGCTGGCTTCGGCCTCTGCCAGCCAAGCGAAATGCGCCGCCTGCAGATCCTCGAAACGGCCGATGTCCGTGGGATCGTTCCACGGCCGGCACAGACCACGCGAACCGATCACCAGGCTATGGGTATGGCGGCTCATCTGGCCAGCGGACTCCACGGTGATCCAGCCCGGGCCGTGACCGCGGATGGTTTGCGTGGTGGACGAGTCGGCGTGGAGTTTCATGGGGCGCGGCGACTTTCGCTGCCGAAAGCCGGGGGGAACTGTGGTCAAATTATAGGTTTCGTCTCGCCATTTCCCTCTACAAGGTCATTCTCGCAGCCATGAGTCAACGTCTCCACCGGAAGTCGGCCAAGCTGGCCAATGTGCTTTATGACGTGCGCGGCCCCATCGTGGACGCGGCCAAGCAGATGGAGGACGAGGGCCAGAAGATCATCAAGCTGAACATCGGCAACCTCGCGCCGTTTGGCTTCGACGCGCCGGAGGAAATCCAGCAGGACATGATTCGCAACCTGCCCAATTCGGCGGGATATTCGGACAGCAAAGGCATCTTCGCCGCGCGCAAGGCGGTCATGCACTACACGCAGCAGCAGGGCATCGCTGGCGTCACGCTGGACGATATCTACCTGGGTAACGGCGCGAGCGACCTGATCACGATGGCGACCAATGCATTGTTGGACGACGGCGACGAGCTGCTGGTGCCGGCGCCAGACTACCCTTTGTGGACGGCAGTGGCCAGCCTGTCGGGTGGCAAGCCCGTGCATTACCTCTGCGATGAGGCCAACGGCTGGATGCCCAACCTGGACGACATCCGTCGCAAGATCACGCCCCGTACCAAGGGGTTGGTGGTGATCAACCCGAACAACCCCACGGGCGCGCTCTATAGCCTGGAGTTGCTGCAGGGCTTGGTGCAAATCGCGCGAGAGCACGGCCTGGTGCTGATGGCCGACGAGGTGTATGACAAGGTGCTGTATGACGGTGTGCAACACACGGCGCTGGCCAGCCTGTCCACGGATGTGCTGACTCTGACTTTCAACTCGCTGTCCAAGGCCTACCGCGCCTGCGGTTACCGCGCAGGCTGGATGGTGGTCTCGGGCGACAAGGCGGCGGCCAAGGACTACATCGAAGGCCTGAACATGTTGGCCAACATCAAGTTGGGTTCCAACGTCCCCGGCCAGTACGCGATCCAGACCGCGCTGGGCGGTTACCAAAGCATCCAGGATCTGGTGAAGGAGGGCGGGCGCCTGCGTCGTCAGCGTGATCTGGCCTACGAGCTGATCACAGCGATTCCCGGTGTCAGCTGTGTCAAGCCCAAAGCCGCGCTGTACATGTTCCCCCGGCTTGATCCGGTGCTGTACCCGATCGAGGACGACCGGCAGTTCTTCATGGAAGTGCTCCGCGCCACGCGCGTGATGCTGGTCCAGGGCTCGGGCTTCAACTACCCCGACAACCAGCATTTCCGCATCGTTTTCTTGCCGCACGAGGACGACCTGCGCGAAGCCATTGGCCGCCTGGCGAAGTTCCTCGAGGACTGGCGCCGCCGTCACGGCACGGCCTGAAGCGCTTCGCGTCGCACTTTTTTCGATTCCACGGGTTCACATGAAAGCTATCCAAGTAGGTCTGCTGGGCATCGGCACGGTCGGTGCCGGCGTTTTCCAGGTGCTGCAGCGCAACCAGGAGGAAATCCGCCGCCGCTCGGGCACGGTCATCGAGATCCGCGCCGTGGCGGCGCGCAATCTGGAAAGGGCGAAATCCATCGTCATGGCCACGCCGGCTGGCGCGAATATCAAGGTCACGGCCGATGCGCGCGAGATCATCCGCGACCCCGAGATCGACATCGTGGTCGAGCTCATCGGTGGCTACGATACGGCCCGGACCCTGGTGCTGGAAGCCATCGCGGCCGGCAAGCATGTAGTCACTGCCAACAAGGCCCTGCTGGCCGTGCACGGCGCGGAGATTTTCGCGGCGGCCCGCGCCCAGGGCGTGATCGTGGCCTTCGAGGCCGCGGTCGCTGGTGGCATTCCCATCATCAAGGCCTTGCGCGAAGGGCTGTCGGCCAACCGCATCCAATGGATCGCTGGCATCATCAACGGCACGACCAACTTCATCCTCTCCGAGATGCGCGACAAGGGGCTGGATTTCGACGTGGTGCTGAAGGAAGCGCAGCGCCTGGGTTACGCCGAGGCTGACCCGACTTTCGACATCGAGGGCATCGATGCCGCGCACAAGGCCACCATCATGGCGGCCATCGCCTACGGTATTCCCGTGCAGTTCGACAAGGCCTACACCGAAGGCATCACCCAGCTCGCGGCGCAGGACATCCGCTACGCGGAACAACTCGGTTATCGCATCAAGCTGCTGGGCATCAGCAAACGCACCGCGCACCAGGACGCGTCTGGCAAGCCTGTCGGTGGCGTTGAGTTGCGCGTGCACCCCACCCTGATCCCCGCCAAGCGCCTGATCGCCAATGTCGAGGGCGCGATGAATGCCGTCGTGGTCAATGGCGACGCAGTGGGCACTACCTTGTATTACGGCAAGGGCGCGGGCGCGGAGCCCACGGCCAGCGCGGTGGTGGCTGACTTGGTCGATATCGTGCGCCTGCACGCCGCCGACCCGCAGCACCATGTGCCTTACCTGGCCTTCCAGCCGGACGCCCTGAGCAATCTGCCGGTGCTGCCCATGAGCGAGGTCGTGACCAGCTACTACCTGCGCTTGCGCGTGGCCGATCGGGCTGGCGTGCTGGCCCAGGTCACGCGCATCCTGGCTGATGCGGACATCAGCATCGACGCGCTGCTGCAGCGTGAGGCCGACGAGGTCGGCGGTGCTGTGTCCGGTGCGGAGGACGCGCCGGCTGTGCCGCAGACCGACCTGATCATCCTCACGCACGAGGCCCGCGAAGGCACCATGAACGAGGTGCTTGCCAAGCTCCAGGCCTTGCCAACCGTGCTGGCGCCCATCGTGCGCATCCGCAAGGAGGAACTGACCTGATGAAGTACCTCAGCACGCGCGGGGAACTGGCGGACAAGCGCTTTTGCGAGATCCTGCTCGAAGGCCTGGCGCCCGATGGCGGACTCTACCTGCCCGAGACCTATCCACGGGTGGACGCGGTCACGCTGGCGCATTGGCGCGACCTCTACCACCGCAGCCCCCAGGGTTACGCCGATCTCGCGTTTGAGATTCTCACGCTCTACATCGACGACATTCCCGCCGAGGACCTGCGCGCCATTTGCCGCAAGACCTACACCGCCGAGGTCTTCGGCACGGGCGAGATCGTGCCGCTGCGCCACGTCGAGGACGGTTTGTGGCTCGAGGCCTTGTCCAATGGGCCCACGCTGGCCTTCAAGGACATGGCCATGCAACTCCTGGGCAATCTGTTCGAGTACGAACTCGCGCGCAGGAACGGGGGGCGGGGCGAGCAACTGAACATCCTGGGCGCGACCAGCGGCGACACCGGCAGCGCCGCCGAGTACGCCATGCGCGGCAAGAAGGGCGTGAACGTGTTCATGACCAGCCCGCACGGGCGCATGAGCCCCTTCCAGCAGGCTCAGATGTTCAGTCTGCAGGACGCGAACATTCACAACTTGGCCGTCCAGGGCGTGTTCGACGATTGCCAGGACATCGTCAAGGCGGTCAGTAACGACCTGGAATTCAAGCGCAAGTACAAGATCGGCACGGTGAACTCGATCAATTGGGCGCGTTTGCTGGCCCAGGTGGTGTATTACTTTGCCGGCTACTTCCAGGCAACGAAGAATGAGTCGGAAAAGGTGAGCTTCACCGTGCCCAGCGGCAATTTCGGCAATGTCTGCGCGGGCCATGTGGCGCGCATGATGGGTTTGCCCATCGCGAAGCTGGTGGTGGCCACCAACGAAAACGATGTGCTCGACGAGTTCTTCCGCACCGGCGTCTACCGCGTGCGCGGCAGCGCCGACACGCACGAGACGTCCAGCCCCTCGATGGATATTTCCAAAGCCTCCAACTTCGAGCGCTTCATCTTCGACCTGCTGGGTCGCGATGGCGCGAAAATCAAAGCATTGTTCGGTGAGCAGCTGAACAAGACGGGGGCCTTCGATTTGAGCGAGGACCCCGCTTTCCCTGCGGCGAAAACGAAGTACGGCTTCGAGAGCGGCAAAAGCACCCATGCCGACCGCCTGCGCACCATCCACGATAGCTGGGAGCAGCATGGGCTGATGATCGATCCGCACACGGCCGATGGTGTCAAAGTTGCTCGCCAATATCGCGTAGCAGGCCAGCCCATGATCGTGCTGGAGACGGCCTTGCCCATCAAGTTCGCCGACACCATCGTCGAAGCCCTGGGACGTGAACCGGAACGTCCTGCCAAGTTCGAGGGCATTGAGCAACTGCCCAAGCGCGTGACGGTGCTGGACAAGGACGTGCAGGCCGTCAAGGACTACATCGTGCGGCATGTGGCCTGAAGACCTCGCAGGGCCGGGTGGGAGCGACAGCGCTGCCGCCGTGTCCGAAGTGCGTTGGGCATTTGGGATGCGAAGGACTTGATGGCATGAACGTGGTCGGTTTCGCGGGTTACTCCGGCGCGGGCAAGACCACGCTGGTGGAGCAACTGATCCCCGCGCTCAAGGCACACGGCCTGCGGGTGTCGGTCCTCAAACATGCCCACCACCGCTTCGACGTTGATCATCCGGGCAAGGACAGCTGGCGGCATCGTCAGGCCGGTGCCTTCGAGGTGCTGGTGGCCTCGGACCGGCGTTTCGCCCTGATGCGCGAGTACGAGCGCGAGCACGAGCCCCAGGTACACCATTTGCTGGCCGAACTGAGCCCGGTCGTGGATTGGGTTCTGGTGGAGGGTTTTCGCCACAGCGACCTGCCCAAGGTCGAGGTGTGGCGCGCAGACACGGCGCATCCCGTCTGCTATCCCCACGATCCCTACGTCGTGGCCATTGCCACCGACGACGCCAACCGCTTGCCCACGCCCACTGGCCTGGACTTGCTGGATTTGAATTTACCTAAGGCCGTGGCCGACTGGCTGCTTGCGCACGCCAGCCGATTCGCATACCAGCCCGACAACCACCTCGGCTGAAAGACAATAGCCGGATGAACACCGCCCGCCCACCCCTCAAGACCCTGGACAAGGTCCTGGCGGAACTGCTCGTGCTGGCGCAGCCGCTGCAGGGCCACGACGCCGTCGACACCTTCGAGGCCGATGGCCGCGTGCTGGCGCGCGACCTCGTGTCGGACCTGCAGGTCCCGCCCCACGACAACAGCGCCATGGACGGTTATGCCATGCGCTGTGCCGATCTGTCGTCTGCTGGCATCACCTTGCGCGTGGGCCAACGCATTCCCGCAGGTACGGTGGCCGACCTGCCGCTGGCCTCGGGCGAGGCCGCCCGCATCTTCACCGGCGCACAATTGCCGCCGGGTGCGGACACGGTCGTGATGCAAGAGGATTGCCAGGCGCTGGAGGACGGGCTGGTGCGCGTGAACATCATGCCCAGGCTCGGCCAAAACGTGCGCCGCGCGGGCGAGGACGTGCGCCTGGGGGCTACCGTGCTGCCGCAGGGCACGCGCTTGAATCCCGCCGCGCTGGGCCTGGCGGCCAGCATCGGCTTGAGCCGCCTGCCCGTGGCGCGACGCCCACGCGTGGCGCTTTTTTCCACGGGGGACGAACTCGTGATGCCTGGCACGGTGGCGCCCGCGCAGTTGCCGCCTGGGGCGATCTACAACTCCAACCGCTTCTTCCTGCGCGCGCTGCTGCAGCGACTGGGCTGCGTGGTGACGGACTGCGGCATCGTGCCCGACCAGCGTGAAGCCACCATCAACGCCTTGCGTCAAGCCGCCGAAGGCCATGACCTCATCCTCAGCAGTGGCGGCGTGTCCGTGGGTGAGGAAGACCATGTGAAACCGGCCGTGTTGGCCCTGGGCACGCTGGACCTCTGGCAAATCGCCATCAAGCCCGGCAAACCTTTCGCCTACGGTAGGCTGCGCACGGGGCAAGGCCAGGCCCACTTCATCGGCCTGCCGGGCAACCCCGTGTCGAGCTATGTGACCTTTCTGCTGCTGGTGCGGCCCTTCCTGCTGCGCTTGCAGGGCGTGCCTGAGCCGGCCCTGGCCCCGACCGCCGTAACTTTGCCCGCCCATTTCGAATGGGCACGGGCCGAGAAGCGCCGTGAATTCCTGCGGGCGCGCCGCAACGCGGCAGGGGGCGTGGACTTGCACCCCCAACAGGGTTCGGGTGTGCTGACCTCGGTGGCATGGGGCGATGGCCTGGTGGACAACCCGCCCGAGCGGTGCATTGCCCGAGGTGATCCGGTGCGCTTCATCTCTTTCTCCGAGTTCTTGGCCTGAGTCGGACGCCGCATGGGCAAGGGGACATCATGAAAGTCAAGATCAAGTATTTCGCCTCCATCCGCGAGGCCCTGGGTGTGGGCGAAGAGAGCCTGGAAACGGCTGCCAGCACCGTGGGCGGCCTGCGCGACGAACTGATCGCGCGCGGAGGCGTCCATGCCCAGGCCCTGGCCCGAACCCAGGATGGTAAGAACCGCGCCGTGCGCGCCGCGCTGGACCAGCGCATGAGCGGCGAGGAAGCCGCCCTGCGCGAGGGTTGCGAGGTGGCCTTCTTCCCGCCCGTGACGGGCGGTTGATCACCCAAAACCAAGCACCTGGACACGCAGACCCTTGAGGTGCAGTGCGACTCGGTGCACTGCTTCGCCGGCGCGTTTGCCCTCGGTTCAAGTCTGGTCCATCCAGATCCGCAGTCGCTCCCGCAGCGCGGGGGTGACGGGCGTCATGGGCGCGCGCAGTTCCTCGCGCATGCGGCCTTGCCCGGCCAGTGCCGCCTTCAGCGGGCCAGGGTTGGGTTCCGCGAACAAGGCTTGAATGAGCGGCACCAGGCGCAGCCAGTCAGTGCGGGCCACGTCCAGCCGGCCCTGCGCGATCTGATGCATCAGCGTGACGAAACGCGCCGTGTGCAGGTGGGCGCTGGCTGTGATGGCGCCCGCGCCACCCTGGGCCAGGGTGGCGTAGAACTGCAGGTCCTCACCCACCAACACCTCGAGACGGCCATCGTCGATCAGGGCCAGGGTCTTGCCGACATCGCCCCCGCAGTCCTTGATCGCCTGGATATTGGGGTGCGCGGCCAGAGTCAGCAGGGTGTCCGCGCTGATCAGGGCGCCGGTGCGGTAGGGAATGTCGTAGACGATCAGCGGTGCCGCGCTGCTGTCGGCCAGGGCCTGGAACCAGTCCAGCAGTCCGGCTTGCGCGGGCCGCACGTACATCGGCGCGGGCGTGAGCAGGCCCGCCAGCGGGCGTGAGGCCAACAGGCGAATCCAGTCGCGCAGCTTGGGCAGGTGGTAGCCGCTCACGCCCATGATCACGGGCAGGCCCTGGGCTGCATCCAGTGCCGTGTCCAGCACCGCAAGTTGTTCGTCTGCGTCGAGCGCCGCGGCTTCGCCGGTGGAGCCACAGGCCACGAAGCCGCGCACCCCTTGTTCGCGCAAGTGGCCGACCAGCTGGCTCAGTGCGGGCAGGTCGAGCCCGCCATCGCGAAATGGCGTTACCAGGGGAATCCAGAGGCCAGCGTAGCGGCGTCGGCTAGCGGGCGTGGTGTCGGGCGAGTTGCCGACCCTCGGGCCGGAGCAGGTGTCGGCTTGGGCGCCGACGATAGTGTTGGAAATGGCAGTGGGCACGCGAAGTCCTTTCAAGCGACCGGTCACAACAACCGTCGTCGAAATCGCGCGAAATGCCGGGGAGCAAACAGGAGGGCGGTTCCGTCGCGCATCCGACGACGGAACCACAGCTCCGGTCAGATGAGCAGGGGTTTGGTTTTTTTGTCCACGCAGGCGGCACGCAATCGCCAGCCCGGGAAAGCGGCTTGTGCAAGCGGGATGCAGTGCATGGACATGCGCGCCAGTATAGCGGTGCCACAATCCGGGCATGAGTGCAGCACGTGTTTCCATCCAGACCTGCGACTTCAACGTGGCGACCGAGATCGCGGCCTTGCGCGCGCGCGACGCCCGCGTGGGCGCGGTCTGCAGCTTCATCGGGACCGTGCGCGACAGGAATGGCGGAGCCGCGCTCGGCACAGACCTGGTCAGCGCGATGGAACTCGAGCATTACCCCGGCATGACCGAGCAGGCCATCGAAGGCATGATCGACGAAGCGCAGCGACGCTTTGACATTTACGCAGCCCGCGTGATCCACCGCGTGGGCCTGCTGCAGCCCCTGGACCAGATCGTGCTGGTGGCCGTTACTTCGGCGCACCGGGGGCAGAGTTTCCAGGCCTGCGAGTTCTTGATGGACTACCTCAAGACCCAGGCGCCGTTTTGGAAGAAAGAGACCACGCCGCAGGGTGCCCGCTGGGTAGACGCACGCGTGAGCGACGACGAGGCCTTGGCGCGTTGGGGCATTTCAGCCAGCAATGCCTGAAATCGACGCGCGAGGCGAAAGCAGCGGGGTAAGACGGGCGGCGTGCCGGGACACGGTGCCTTGATGTGTCAGCGCCGTGGCACCAGCCGCAGCAGCCGGCCTTGTGGATGGTCGGTCAGCACATAGATGTAGCCGTCCGGTCCCTGTCGTACGTCGCGCACGCGCTGGCCGATGGCCTTGGGCTCGACCATGCGGCTTTCGCGGATCACCCGACCCTGGGGATGCTGGGCTGACGGGCGTTCCAGCTCCAACCGGGCTACGTAACCGAACTTGAGCGAACCGACCAGCAGATTGCCCACCCAGTCCTGACCGTAGCGGGTGCTGGTCACGAAGGCCATGCCCGAGGTCGCGATGGAAGGTGTCCAGACATGCAGCGGCTGTTCGGTGCCTGGGTGGGCTTGCTTGCCCGTGCCAACGGCGCTCATGTCGTAGTTGCGCCCATGGCTGACCAGGGGCCAGCCATAGTTGGCACCAGGGCGCGGCAGGTTGATCTCGTCGCCCCCCATGGGGCCATGTTCCTGTTCCCAGAGCACGCCGTCCGGAGTCACCACCAGGCCCTGAGGGTTGCGATGCCCATAGCTCCAGATTTCCGGTTTGGCCCCCGCCCGATTCACAAAGGGGTTGTCCGCGGGCACGCTGCCGTCCTTGCGGATCCGCAAGACTTTGCCCAGGTGGTTGTCCAGCGTCTGTGCCTGGTCACGGTGGTTGAAGCGTTCACCCAGGGCCACGAATAGGGTTCCTTCTGGCGCGTTGCCCGATGAGGTGCCGCTGCGCCGACCCTCGGCGATTCTGCAGCCATAGTGGTTACCGCTGCTCACCTTGGGCTGTTGCCGCAGCAGCACGCGCACATCGCTCAGGCGCGTGCCATCCGCGCTCAGGCGCGCGCTCGCCAACGCCGTGCCGGAGAATGCTTCGTCCTGTCCATCGGGTTCGGCGTAGCAGACGTAGAGTGTGCGGTTGCGGGCGAAATCACTGTCCAGCAGCACATCCAGCAGGCCGCCTTGTCCCACGGCCCGAACCGCCGGAACCCCCTCCACCGCTGAGCGTACACGTCCATGCGCGTCGATGAGACGCAAAGTACCGCTGCGTTCCGTGACCACATATCGAGCGCCGGAGGTGTCGCCTTCCGGGAGAAAAGCCAGTGCCCAAGGATGGGCCAGGCCGATGGCGACTTCTTGCACCATGATGGGCGCAGAGATGGCCTGCGCCGTCGCGGGCGCGGACAGGCAAAAACCCCAGGCGGTCAGCAAGGAGGCCAGGGTTGGCCAGGGCAGGGCGCAGAAAAAGGAGCTCATGCGGGCAAGTATGCGTCGCACCGAGGTACCGCAGGCGCATCACCCTTGAAAATGACGGGGTTCACCCTCATGCTGGGAAGCAAACTTACTCACTGTTCCAACCATGCAATTCACCACCAAATTCCAGGAAGCCCTGGGCGAGGCGCAAAGCCTGGCGCTGGGCAAGGACCATGCGTACATCGAGCCGGTGCATGTGCTGGCCGCTATGCTGCGCCAGCAGGATGGGCCAAAGGCTTTGCTCCAGCGTGCCGGCGTCAACACCGCCGGCTTGCTGGCTGCTGCCGAGGCCGGCATCGGCAAGCTGCCCGAGGTGCAGGGCCAGCAGCAGGTGCAGGTCGGGCGTGACCTGCATGGCCTCTTGCAGGCGGCCGAGAAAGAGGCGCTCAAGCGTGGTGATCAGTACCTGGCCAGCGAACTCTTCCTGTTGGCCCTGGCCGACGTGAAGCCCGGCGACAAGGGGGACGTGGGTGGCATGGCCAAGGCCAATGGCCTGACGCGCAAAGCCCTGGAGTCGGCGATCGAAGCCGTGCGGGGCGGTGAGAAGGTGGACAATCCCGACGCCGAAGGCCAGCGCGAAGCCCTCAAGAAATACACGCTGGACCTGACCGCGCGTGCCCGCCAGGGCAAGCTGGATCCGGTGATCGGCCGCGACGACGAGATTCGCCGCGCCATCCAGGTGCTGCAGCGCCGCAGCAAGAACAACCCCGTGCTGATCGGCGAGCCCGGCGTGGGCAAGACGGCCATCGTCGAAGGCCTGGCGCAGCGCATCGTCAATGGCGAAGTGCCCGAGAGCCTGCGCGACAAGCGCGTGCTGGTGCTGGACATGGCGGGCTTGCTGGCTGGTGCGAAGTTCCGCGGTGAATTCGAGGAGCGGCTCAAGGCCGTGCTCAAGGAGGTGGCGCAGGATGAGGGCCGCATCATCCTCTTCATCGACGAAATCCACACCATGGTCGGCGCGGGCAAGGCCGAGGGCGCGATCGACGCCGGCAACATGCTCAAGCCTGCGCTGGCCCGCGGTGAGCTGCACTGCATCGGCGCGACCACGCTGGACGAATACCGCAAGTACATCGAGAAAGACGCCGCGCTGGAACGCCGTTTCCAGAAAGTGCTGGTCGAGGAACCCACCGTCGAGCAGACCATCGCCATCCTGCGGGGCCTGCAGGAGAAGTACGAAGTCCACCATGGCGTGGACATCACCGACCCGGCCATCGTGGCTGCGGCGGAGCTCAGCCACCGCTACATCACTGACCGTTTCCTACCCGACAAGGCGATTGATCTGATCGACGAGGCCGCCGCCAAGATCAAGATCGAGATTGACTCCAAGCCTGAGGTGATGGACAAGCTGGACCGCCGCATGATCCAGCTCAAGATCGAGCGTGAGGCCATGAAGAAGGAGACCGACGAGGCGAGTGCCAAGCGTCTGCAGCTCATCGAGGAAGAGATCGAGAAGCTGCAGAAGGAAGCCGCCGATCTGGAGGAAATCTGGAAGCTGGAAAAAGCCCAGGCTCAGGGCGGCCAGCATCTGCGCGAGGAAATCGAGAAGCTCAAGGGTCAGATCGAGGAACTCACGCGCAAGGGCGACTTCAACAGGGTTGCAGAACTGCAATACGGCAAGCTGCCTGAGTTGGAGAAACGTCTCAACGAGGTTCAGGCGAGCGAAGCGGCGAAGACCGGCAGTGGTTCGAAGGCGCCGCGTCTGTTGCGCACACTGGTCGGCGCGGAGGAAATCGCCGAGGTGGTCAGCCGGGCCACCGGCATACCGGTCGCCAAGATGATGCAGGGCGAGAAGGACAAGCTGCTGCGCATGGAGGACAAGTTGCACGAGCGCGTGGTGGGCCAGGACGAGGCCATTTCGGCCGTCGCCAACGCGATCCGCCGTTCTCGTTCGGGTCTGTCCGATCCGAACCGTCCCACGGGTTCCTTCCTCTTCCTCGGCCCGACGGGTGTGGGCAAGACCGAGCTCTGCAAGGCGCTGGCGGGATTCCTGTTCGACAGCGTGGACCACCTGGTGCGCATCGACATGAGCGAGTTCATGGAGAAGCATTCCGTGGCCCGCCTGATCGGCGCCCCGCCCGGGTATGTTGGCTACGAGGAAGGTGGGTACTTGACCGAGGCCGTGCGCCGCAAGCCTTACAGCGTGGTGCTGCTGGACGAGGTGGAGAAGGCTCACCCGGATGTCTTCAACGTGCTGCTGCAGGTGCTGGACGACGGCCGCCTGACGGATGGCCAGGGGCGTACCGTGGATTTCAAGAACACAGTGATCGTGATGACCAGCAACATCGGTTCACAGCTGATCCAGAACATGACGGGCCGGCCTTACGAGGACGTGAAGGACGCCGTCTGGGGCGAGTTGAAGAACCATTTCCGCCCGGAGTTCCTCAACCGCGTGGATGAGACCGTGGTATTCCATGGTCTGGACGCGGCCAACATCGCCAGCATCGCGAAGATCCAGCTGCAGGGCTTGCAGGATCGTCTGGTCAAGATGGAACTGTCGCTGCAGGTGTCGGACAAGGCTCTGGCCGAGCTCGCGAAGGTCGGCTTCGATCCCGTGTTCGGCGCGCGTCCCTTGAAGCGCGCGATACAGCAGCGCATCGAGAACCCCCTGTCCAAGCTGCTGCTGGAGGGCCGTTTCGGCCCCAAGGATGCCATCGCCGTGGACGTGGACCCGATCCTGGCGCCAGGGCAGTTTGCTTTTGAGAAGGTTCTGGAGTCGGGTCAACCAGCCTGAGTGGCCTGAGTGCGGTGCGTGCCTGGCGGCTGCGGGGCAGCGCCGCCCGCCTCAGGACTGGATGGTTTGTTCGACGGCGGCCTTGGCTTCATTGAGGCTCGAGAAAAACCGGACCGATTGAGGCATGGCCTTGGGTAGATGGGCGGGCGCGGGCCAGACCCGCCCGTCCAGCCAACTGGCTGACCAGCCGCCGATGTCCTTGCCCTTAAGAGTGCAGACGGGGGTATCGTTGACGTGGGCGGTCCAGGTCAGGGGGGATTCTTTCCAGATGATTTGAGCCATGGCGCCCTCGAAAGGTCTGCGTTGATGGAGACGTCGTAACGATTATGTAACAGGCGGTCATTCTAGGAGCTGGTTCTGGAATCCTCAAGGTCGGGCCGGATGTTGAATCCGTGTAAAACAGCGGCTGAATGACCGACTCAACAAGGAGACTGCCCCACCATGCCCACGCTGATCTACACCCATGCTGCCTGCCTGGAACACCGGCCCGGACCGCATCACCCGGAATCTCCCGAACGTCTGGAGGCTGTGTTGAAGGCCCTCAAGACGCCGGAGTTTTCCCGCGCCGTCTGGCGTGATGCCCCTATCGGTACCTACGATCAGGTCCTGCGCGTGCATACGCCGGAGTACGTTCAGGAAGTGCAAGACCTTGCGCCGGCGCAGGGCTACCAGATGCTGGATGGCGGCGACACCATCATGTCGCCGGGTACTCTGGAAGCTGTGATGCGCTGCGTAGGTGCTGCTTGCGCGGGCGTCGATGACTTGGTCAGTGGCCAGGCGAACAGTGTTTTTTGCGCCACCCGTCCCTGTGGTCACCATGCCGAGGCTGGCCATGCCATGGGCTTTTGCGTCTTCAATCAGGCGGCCATCGCCGCCTTGCATGCCCGCGCCGTGCATGGCATCCAGCGCGTGGCGGTGGTGGATTTCGACGTACACCACGGCAATGGAACTCAAAACAGTTTCTATGACGACCCAGAGCTGTTTTATGGTTCCTGCCATCAATCTCAGTTTTACCCCGGCACGGGATTGCGGCATGAGACTGGCGTGGCCGGGAACATTGTCAACGTTCCTTTCCCGCGTGGCACGGGTTCCGCAGCGTTCCGCGCGGCCATGAGGGACCAATTGCTGCCGGCCCTGCGCGAATTCGCGCCCGAGCTGCTGATCATTTCCGCCGGCTTTGACGCGCATGAACTGGACCCGCTGGGCGGATTGCAGTTCACGGATGAGGACTACCTCTGGATCACGCGCGAGCTGATGCGCGTGGCGGACGAGACGGCGCGCGGACGCGTGCTCTCAGTGCTGGAAGGTGGCTACAGCCTGGAAGGCTTGGCCAGCGGAACGGCGGCCCATGTCCGTGCCTTGATGGCGCATTGACGCTGTGCGCTGGTCTCGCTCCGGCTTGGGGGCATGAAAAAGCCGCTGCATCGCAGCGGCTTTTTCATGCCCGTTTCCTTGCCGGAAACGGGCCAGGGTACCCAAAGAACTCAGCTCAGGTGCTTGCCGATCAGCGAAGCCAGCTCGAACATCGTGATCTGGGCTTTGCCGAACACGACCTTGAGCTTGTCGTCAGCGTTGATGTTGCGCTTGTTCACCTTGTCTTGCAGGCCGTTCTTCTTGATGTAGGCCCACAGCTTGCTCACGACTTCGGTGCGCGCCAGCGGCGTGCTGCCCACCACGGCGGCCAGCGCGGGGCTGGGTGTCAGGGCCTTCATGAAGGCCGCGTTCGGCGTGCGCTTCTTGGCGGGGGCCTTCTTCGCCGCCGCCTTTTTGGCCGGAGCCGCCTTCTTCGCGGGGGCCTTCTTGGCTGGGGCGGCTTTCTTCGCCGGTGCAGCTTTTTTGGCCGGCGCTTTCTTCGCGGGGGCTTTCTTGGCCGGTGCGGCCTTCTTTGCGGGAGCCTTCTTCGCAGCGGCTTTTTTAGCCGGCGCTTTCTTTGCAGTTGCCATGATTGAGATTCCTCTTCTAGAAGTTGGGTGAGTGCCAGAGCTCAAATGTGTCTTTGGCGTTGGCAACGTGGATGCTATCGGAGAAAAAACCCGTCTCCAAGCGAAAGCCGTGTTTTTTCCCTCGCAGATGTTGTTTTTCCATGGCTGTTTTCGCAGGCAAACCAACATGCATCGGAGCTTGGGCTGGTATCAAGCAATCCCACATGCGCCACCTCGTCATTTATCCCTTGGTCTGTCGCGTCAGACGACAGGCGCAGTGACTGTCCATGCTTGGGTGCTGGCATACCAAGACGGGGGTCGCCGTGAATCCCTGCTCCCGCAGGCGTGTTCTCAACGCCTCATGAGTGCACGATTGCAGTGGTTGGCGCGGCGCAGCCCACGCAGGACCTTCGGCGTAATGAGCCTTGCACGGACGGTCGCGTGTCAGCCTCATGCGCTGAGGCATTTCATGGGACCCATTGCCCTTTTCTTTATGTGAAAAGTTTGAAAGCTGCGCTGAAGCAAGCCATTTGAATATGAGATATTCCTTTTCATATTAAGGAATATTATCCATATCTTATTGATTTTAAATAGGAAAGTACTTTTTGGCGATTGGCATGCTGTTTATGGATTTAAAGAGCTTGGTTTTACGATGAGGCCAATGCTTACGCTGCAGTGCACAAAAAATCGAAAAATGCTGTCAGCGTCGCGACCGGTTCCCAAGTAAACAGAAAGGCAGTGTTCGGTATGAAAAAGCAATACAAGGTGCTGATACTGGGGGCCTCCTACGGCTCCTTGCTCGGCAGCAAGCTCTTGATGGCAGGGCATAGCGTCACTCTGGTCTGCCGCCAGGAGACAGCGGACTTGATCAACCATGAGGGCACCCGCGTGCGCATGCCGGTCAAGGGGCGGGACGGCCTGGTGGAGGTCGACTCCCGCCAACTGCCTGCCGCTGCCGGGCGGTTAGACGCCATGCCGCCTCAGGCCGTGTCGGTGGTGAACTACGACCTCGTCTGCCTGGCCATGCAGGAGCCGCAGTACAGCGCGCCTGGCGTACGCGAGCTGATGCAGGCCATCGCCCGTGCCAAGCTTCCTTGCATGTCGATCATGAACATGCCGCCCTTGCCCTACCTGGCGCGCATTCCCGGCCTCGACGCCAAGGCCTTGCGTGCCTGCTATCACGACCCGGCGGTGTGGGAGCAGTTCGAGCCCGGATTGATGACCCTGTGCAGCCCCGACCCGCAGGCCTTCCGTCCGCCGGAAGAGCGTCCCAACGTGCTTCAGGTCGGCCTGCCGACCAACTTCAAGGTCGCGCGCTTCGAGGACCCCGCTCACACCGCGATGCTGACACAGATGGAGCAGGACATCGCTGACGCGCGTCTCGCGGTGGGTGGCGAATCCCTCGATTTGCCGGTCAAGCTCAAGGTGCACGACTCGATCTTTGTCCCGCTCGCCAAATGGGCCATGCTGCTCACCGGCAACTACCGCTGCATCGGTGCACAAGGCATGCGTTCAATCAGGGAGGCCGTGCACGGTGACATCGCGCAGTCGCGCGAGGTCTACGAATGGGTGTGCCAGCTCTGCCGCCGACTGGGCGCGCAGCCCGAAGATCTCGTGCCCTTCGACAAGTACGCCGCTGCAGGCACGGGGCTGCTCAAACCATCCTCGGCCGCGCGCGCCTTGGCGGCGGGCGCGACCGACATTGAGCGCATCGACCTCTTGGTCAAGCTTGTGGCGGAGCAGCAGAATCTGCAATCCGAGTCCGTGTGTGAGACGGTTCGTCTGGTCAACGGGTGGCTGGAACGCAATCGCAAGGCGCGCGCCGCGCACGCCAAGGAGGCCGAGGCTGCGTGAGAATGGCGCTCGTCCATCCTGTGTAGGAACGGATTGCCAGCGTGGGCCCGAAGGGGGCTGATCTCAGGCTATAATGCGGCCTCTTCGGTGTGTGGCGCAGCCTGGTAGCGCACTTGCATGGGGTGCAAGGGGTCGAAGGTTCGAATCCTTTCACACCGACCACAGTTCATCCTGAACGCCACTGATGCCCAGGCATCAGTGGCGTTTTCTTTGGTCGCTTGGTTGTCTGGTGCACCTCGCCTTTCGACGCCAGTTGCGCGCCCCCTGCCTGAGCACCGAGTGTTTCAGCGTGTAATGCTGTTCTCGGGTCACGGGCATGGCGCTACGATGGCATGTTCGCCATGGTCCGGTTCCATCCTCGTCGAGATTTCCCCATCCCATTCGTTCATGGATCTGAAGCAACTTGTTCATGACCCCGGGGCGTTTCCGAGCATCCCGCGCGTGATCGCGCTGGTGATGAACGAGTTGGGTCGCCCCGACCCTGATCTGCGCAGGATCAGCGCCCACCTGAAGGAAGACCCGGTGATGACGGCGCGCCTGCTAGCCATCGCCAATTCCTCGCGCTTCAACCTGAGCCGCGGCGTGAGCAGTGTAGGTGAAGCCTTGCCGCTGCTGGGTCTGGGCGAATTGCGAGAAATGGTGCACGCGGCCGCCGTGGCCAGCGCCCTGCGCCAGGTCGGCGGCGTCAACATGACCCAGTTCTGGCGCTACAGCCTCAACACAGCCAAGCTTGCGCGCAAGCTAGCCATGGTCAGCCCCTACGCGTCCACGGCGTTCACGGCTGGGCTGGTGCATGCGGCGGGTGAATTGATCATGCACCGCGCCTTGCCTCGGCAAATGGCCGAGCTGGATGCCGTGCTGCCCGTCTTTGACCTGCGACGTGCGGCTGAGGAGAAGAGGCTCCTCGGTTATTCCTACGCGGAAGTCGGCGGGGCGTTCGCGCGTTCCTGGAAACTGCCCAGCGTCCTCATCGAGGTGTTGGAGCGTCATGTTGAACCTTTGAATGGCGTGGACGGTCCGGCAAAGACCGCGGATTTTGCTGCGTCCCAGTCCGCCTGCGTCACGGCCATGGTGCACTTGGCCGCCTGGCGCGCGCGTGCGCAAGAGGCCAACCTGAGCTTCAGCGAACTGCTGTCGAGTTTTCCGCAAGGCGTGGCTTCGGCTTTGCATCTCGACAGCCAGCAGGTGCTCGATGCCAAGGCCATCGACTGGACATCTCAGCAGGAAGTTCAGAGTTATCTCTGAGCCACTGCAGGCTGCATACCGTGCGGCGCATCGCCCGGTATGATCGCGCCTTCTTTACTGCCCGTAGCTCAGTTGGATAGAGCAACAGCCTTCTAAGCTGTGGGTCGGGGGTTCGATTCCCTCCGGGCAGGCCACCCGTTTTTCAGCCCAGGTCCGCCTCCAAAGGTGGCAAGCCGTTCCGGGCCCGCGCACGATGGCAGGCTTCGCTGCCTTCCTCGAACTCGCGGCAAGGCGAGGGACGCCATTCGTAGATGCCGCAGGCGACCTGTACACCCAGTCTGCCGGTCAAGGCGGCGCAGCGGATGGGCACGTGATCGGTGCCGCGCATGCGCGCTGTGTTGCCGTTGACTTCGACGGTCAGCCCATCGGGCACTGAGCCGCCTTCGCTTTCCAGCTCATAGACCGCGAAATCCACGCGGAAACAGGCACAGCAGGCACCGCAGCTTGTGCAGGCGGTCATGGTGTCGTGGCGTTCGTCGTTGTTGCTCAGGCGAGGCGACCGAGCAGCAGGTATTCCATGAGCGCCTTCTGTACGTGCATCCGGTTTTCGGCCTCGTCCCAGACCACGGATTGCGGCCCATCGATGACCTCGGCCGTGACTTCCTCGCCACGGTGGGCGGGCAGACAGTGCATGAAGAGGGCGTCGGGCTTGGCTGCCTGCATCATGCGGCTGTCCACGCACCAGTCCGCGAAGGCCTTGCGGCGCGCCTCGTTCTCGGCTTCGTAGCCCATGCTGGTCCAGACGTCGGTGGTGACCAAGTCGGCGCCCACGCAGGCTTGCAGCGGGTCCTTGAAGACCTTGTAGCAGTCACTCCGCACGTGGGCGATGACTGGGTCGATTTCGTAGCCGCTGGGCGTGCTGACATGCACGGTGAAGCCCAGCAGGTCGGCGGCTTGCAGCCAGGTGTTGGCCATGTTGTTGCCGTCACCCACCCAGGCCACGACCTTGCCTTTCAGACGGTCCGGATCCAGCCGTCCGCCCGCATCGACCCCACGGTATTCCAGGTAAGTGAAGAGGTCGGCGAGGATCTGGCAGGGGTGGTATTCGTTGGTCAGGCCGTTGATCACGGGTACCCGCGAATGGGCGGCGAAGCGCTCGATCTTGTCCTGGCCGAAGGTCCGGATCATCACGATGTCCACCATGCGGCTGATGACGCGCGCGCTGTCCTCGATGGGCTCGGCGCGGCCCAGCTGGCTGTCACCCGTGGTCAGGTGGACCACGCTGCCGCCGAGTTGGTACATGCCGGCCTCGAAGCTCACGCGGGTGCGCGTGGAGGCTTTCTCGAAAATCATCGCCAGCGTGCGGTCGGGGTCGGCGAAGGGGTGGTATTTCTCGAAGGCCTTGAACTTGGCCTTGATGAAACGCGAGCGCTCGAAGAGGTAGGTGTACTCCTGCGCCGTGAAGTCACTGAATTGCAGGTAGTGCTTGAGGGGTTGGGCCATGGCGGGTTTCATGCTTGTTCCGCGAGAAAGGCGAGCACCAGGGGCAGCAGGCGCGCCAGCAATTCATCGATTTCGACCTGTGTGATGATGAGCGGCGGCAGCAGGCGGATCACACTGTCGGCCGTGACGCTGATCAGCAGGCCGGCCTCGGCGGCGCGGGCGATCAGCACGCCACAAGGCTTGGTGAGTTCCATGCCGATCATCAGCCCCTGGCCGCGCACCTCCTTCACGTCCGGGTGTGTGCCCAGTTCGGCGCGCAGGCGGCCCATCAGGTAGTCGCCCATCTTGGCGGCGTTCTCCAGCAGCCCGTCTTCTTCCATGATGCGCAGGGTCTCGATGCCTGCGCGCATGGCCAGGGGGTTGCCGCCGAAGGTGCTGCCGTGGTTGCCGGGTTGCAGCACCTCCGAGGCTTTGGGACCCGTCACGATGGCGCCGATGGGCACGCCCGAGGCCAAGCCCTTGGCCAGCGCCATCACGTCCGGCACGATGCCTGCCCATTGATGGGCGAACCACTTGCCGGTGCGACCCATGCCGCTTTGCACTTCGTCGATGCAGAGCAACCAGTCCCGCTCGGTGCACAGCGCGCGCACGGCGCGCAGGTATTCGTTGCGCATGGCGTTGATGCCGCCTTCGCCCTGGATGGTCTCGAAGAAGACGGCCACCACGTCGGGATTGCCTTCTGTGGCCCGCTTCAGTGCCTCGACGTCGTTCAGCGGCACGCGGATGAAACCCGGCACCATGGGCTCGAAGCCTTTTTGCAGCTTGGTGTTGCCGGTGGCACTGAGCGTGGCGATGGAGCGGCCGTGGAAGGCGCGTTCGTAGACCACGATCTGCGGGTTATGAATGCCCTTGTCGTGCCCGTACTTGCGCGCCAGCTTGAGCACCGCTTCGTTCGCTTCCAGACCGCTGTTGCAGAAAAAGGCTTTGTTCATGCCGGAGAGCTCGGTCAGCCGCGCAGCGAGTTGCTCCTGCCCCGGGACATGGTAGTAGTTCGAGGTGTGGATGAGCTTGGCGATCTGATCCTGCAGGGCCGGCACGAGGCTCGGGTGGTTGTGGCCCAGGGTATTGACCGCGATGCCCGCCAGGGCGTCCAGGTACTCCTTGCCATTGACATCCCAGACGCGGCAGCCCTGGCCGTGCGACAGCGCGATCGGCACGCGGCCGTAGGTGTTGATCACATGGGGCGATGTGGGTGCGGCGGGTTGGGCGGCAGGGGTGTTCATGGGGCGCGATTCTGAGGGGAAACAAAACGGCCCAAGCGCTTGCGGCGGCTTGGGCCGACTGGAAAACCGTGTGGGCATTTTAGGGCCTGGGTGGTGTCATGATGAGACGTCACATTGCCCTAAGTCTTATATAAGATAGAATAGTTGCGTCATGGTTTCCACCACCGTCAAAGAAGTCCACATCCTCGGGCTGACCCGCTCAGGCAAGACTTTTCGTCCCAGTGACTGGGCCGAGCGCTTGGCGGGGGTGATGAGCCAGTTCTGTCCCGGCACCGCCACCCGTGGGGGTGGTTGGGGCTATTCACCCTGGTGTGTGCCCAGCACCACGGCCACCGGGGTGAAGTGCGTGATCGTCAATCGCGAGTTGCGCGAGGTCGAACCCAAGGCCTGGGACTTCTGCCTCAATTTCGCCAAGGACAACGATCTGCAGGTGATCGAACTCGATGCCCAGGGCCGCCCTGTCGAGAGCTGATCGGGGCGAAAGGCCCGTGCAGTCCTACCGGCTAGAACAAAGCCGTTTCCGAGTCGCCAAACAAAAACGCCGCTGGTTTCCCAGCGGCGTTTTGCTCTGTTGACAGCGCACCCGTTTCAAACGGCGGAGCAGTGGTTACCGCTCCGGGCTTGCCTGATGACGCAGCACCAGGCGGCGGGGTTCAGGCAGCGGCAGCGCCGAGTGCCTTGACCTTGGCGGACAGGCGGCTCTTGTCGCGAGCGGCCTTGTTCTTGTGGAAGATCTGCTTGTCGGCCACGGAGTCCACCACGGCTTGCATCTTGGCAAACAGCTCGGTGGCCTTGGCCTTGTCACCGGTCAGAACGGCTTTTTCGACGTTCTTCACGGCGGTACGGTATTTGGAGCGCAGGGACGTGTTGGCGGCGTTGAGCTTGACGTCCTGACGTGCGCGTTTGCGGCCCGACGCCAGGCGCGGGTTCTTTTTCTTCGGCTTTCCAGAGGCCATGTGAAGTTTCCTTTGTGTCTGTGGATGATGTCAGCAGAGCCTGCGATTATAGCCCGACCGCTGCGCGGATGCCGCGCTGTCCCAGGGTCCTGGCCGGTCCGGGAGGGCGGGGTGGCAGGCCGCGGCTGGCGCCACGCCGGTCAATTTCGCAAATCGAGGGTGCAGGGGAATTCCCGGCTGCCTGGCAAGGCCTGGGTGGCGGGCAGCACAGGCAGCGGCTCGTGCGTGTGGCGCGTGAGTGAAAAACGTGCCAGGCGGCGGCTTTCGGCCTCGTAGGCGTTGATCGGGAAGGTGATGTAGTTGCGCCCGCCCGGATGCGCCACATGGTATTGGCAGCCGCCCAGGCTGCGCTGCATCCAGGTGTCCACCAAATCGAAGACCAGCGGTGCATGCACGCCGATCGTGGGGTGCAGGCTGGACGGCGGGTTCCAGGCCTTGTAGCGCACGCCCGCGACATATTCCCCGACCGTGCCAGTGGGCTGCAGGGGCAGGGGTCTACCGTTGACGGTGACCGTGTGCCGGCTGGGGTTCAGGCCCGTCACCCGCACCTCGATGCGCTCCAGCGAGGAATCCACATAACGCACCGTGCCGCCGGCCGCGCCTTCCTCGCCCATCACATGCCAGGGCTCGAGCGCGTTGCGCAGGGTCAGTGTCATGCCCAGCATCTGTAGTTCCCCCGCCAGCGGGAAGCGGAATTCGAAATGCGGGGTGAACCAGCTGTCGTCGAAGGCGTAGCCGGCCTGTCGCATCTCCTGCAGCACGTCGGCGAAGTCCATCCTGACGAAAGTGGGCAGCAGGAAGCGGTCGTGCAGCTCCGTGCCCCAGCGCGTGGCGAGAGCCTGGTAAGGCTGGTTCCAGAAACGCGCGACCAGGGCGCGCAGCAGCAATTGCTGCGCGATGCTCATGCGGGCGTGCGGTGGCATTTCGAAAGCGCGCAGTTCCAACAGGCCCAGGCGACCAGTGGGACCATCCGGTGAGTACATCTTGTCGATGCAGAACTCGCTGCGGTGGGTGTTGCCCGTCACGTCGATCAGGATGTTGCGCAGCGTGCGGTCCAGCAGCCAGGGTGGCATGTCCTGTCCGTACTTCTGCCGGTTGCTCTGGATTTCGCGCAGTGCGATTTCAAGTTCGTACAGCTGGTCGTTGCGCGCCTCGTCCACGCGGGGCGCCTGGCTGGTCGGGCCGATGAAGAGACCGCTGAACAGGTAGCTGAGCGAGGGGTGGTTGTGCCAGTAGAGCAGCAGGCTGGCCAGTAGTTCTGGTCGGCGCAGGAAGGGGCTGTCCGCCGGTGTGGCGCCGCCCAGCACGAAATGGTTGCCGCCGCCGGTACCGGTGTGGCGACCGTCGGTCATGAACTTTTCGGCGCACAGGTGCGTCTCAAAAGCCGCCTGGTAGAGGAATTCGGTGCGCTGCACCAGCTCCGCCCAGTTGTGCGAGGGGTGGATGTTGACCTCGATCACGCCCGGGTCTGGCGTGACCTGCAGCATCTTCAGCCGCGCGTCGCGCGGCGGCGGGTAGCCTTCGAGCACGATCTTGACGCCGAGCTCGGCGGCGGTGGCTTCGACAGCGGACAGCAGGTCCAGGTAGTCTTCCAGCCGCGCCAGTGGCGGCATGAAGACGTAGAGCAGGCCGCTCTTGCCTCCTTGTTCGCGTTCCGTTTTGGGCCCGTTGGCGCGCATGGGGTCGCGCGCTTCCACGCACAGCGCGGTGCGCGTGATCCAGTGCGCGGATTCGAAACGCTGGGGCTGACGGAGGGCTGCCGCTGCCGTGGCCGTCGGATTGGCTGGCCCCGCGCCCATGCCGCCAGCGCCCGCAGGCAGGGTGTCGCCGTTCATGGCGCCGGGGCCGCCGCCATTGCCACCGAGCCGGCGCGCCGTGTACTGCGCGCGGATGTCGGCCGAGTGGGGCAGGGGCGGGCGCGGGTCGTAGGGGTCCTGCTGGATGACCCAGGGATAGTCCCCTTCGCCCACCCACGGCAGGGAATCCAGCGGCAGACGGTAGCCCATGGCCGAGTCGCCCGGCACCAGGTACATGCGTTCGTCACGGAAGAACCAGGGTCCGGTGCTCCAGCGCGAGCCGGCCAGAGTGGGGCCGGCGCCGGTCTGCAAGGGCAGGGCGTAACCGACCACGGCGTCCAGTTTCTGGCTGAAGACCCGGCGCAGTCGCTGGCGTTCCAGTTCGTCCTCCAGGCGGGCATCAAAGGGGTCGACATTGACCGGCAGGCGCCGTTCGCGCCAGAGGTAGTACCAGGTGTCTTCGTAGCCGGGTTGGATGTAACGTGTGTTCAGCCCCAGTTTGCCCGCCAGCGTGTGCGTGAACACGCGAGCGTCCTCGCTGCCGTAATGGGCCGGGACGCGCTCATCGGCGAACAGGCTCGGGTCCTGCCAGATGGGCTCGCCATCGGCTCGCCAAAAGATGGAAAGCGCCCAGCGTGGCAGTTGCTCGCCCGGGTACCACTTGCCCTGGCCAAAATGCAGAAAACCGCCTTGCCCGTATTCGGTGCGCAATTTGTGCACCAGTTCGGTTGCGTAGCCGCGTTTGGTCGGTCCGAGTGCATCGGTGTTCCATTCGGGTGCATCGCGATCGCTGGTGGCCACAAAGGTCGGTTCACCGCCCATGGTCAGGCGAACATCACTGGCCTGGAGTTGGACCTCCACCTGCTCGCCCAGGGCCATGATGGCGTCCCACTGCGCGTCCGTGTACGGCTTGGTGACGCGCGCAGACTCATGGATGCGCGTGACCTGCATATGGTGTGAAAACTCAACCTCGGCTTCGTCTCCAGCGCCCTGCGGCGCGGCGACCGAGAACAGGCCCTCGATGGGTGCGGCGCTGGACGGTTGCGGAGTGCAAGCCAGGGGAATGTGGCCTTCGCCCGCCATCAGACCGCTGGTGGGATCGAGTCCGATCCAGCCCGCGCCCGGCAGGTAGACCTCGCACCAGGCATGCAGGTCGGTGAAATCGACCGTGGTGCCGCTGGGGCCGTCTATCGCTTTCACGTCTGGCGTGAGCTGGATCAAGTAGCCCGAGACGAAACGCGCAGCCAGACCGCAATGCCGCAGCAGATTGACCAGCAGCCAACCTGAGTCGCGGCAGGAGCCGCTGGCCTTGCGCAGCGTTTCCTCCGGCGTCTGCACGCCAGGCTCAAGGCGGATCAGGTACTGGATGTCGGTCTGCAGTTTCTGGTTCAGCGCGACCAGGAAATCGACCGTGCGTCGCCGTTCGCGGTCGATACCGTCCAGGTATTGCCGCAGCAGCGGCGTCAGCGGTGCCGCCACGAGGTAGGGGGCCAGTTCTTCCCGCAGGGCCGGGCTGTAGCTGAAGGGGAAATGCTCAGCCTCGGGCTCAAGGAAGAAGTCGAAGGGGTTGTACACCGCCATCTCGACGACCAAGTCGATGGCGACCGTGAACTCCGTGGTCTTCTCCGGGAACACCAGCCTGGCCTGGTAGTTGGCGAAGGGGTCCTGCTGCCAGTTGATGAAGTGCTGGGTGGGTTCGACCCGCAGCGAGTAGGAGACGATTTTGCTGCGGCAATGCGGCGCGGGCCTCAGCCGCACAGTTTGCGGGCCCAGCTGCACCGGACGGTCGTACTTGTAGTGGGTGATGTGCTGAAGTGCGGCGTGGATGGACATGGCGCGTGCGGTGCGTACAGGAGGTGGGCGCGGCGTGAAACCATGCGGGTCGCGCCCACTGGCGACACGGCGTTGCGGGAACCACAGGGGGTTTCGACGTCAAGAGCTTATAGCAAGAGCTGAGCCAAGCGCCACGCGCATGGGTTCGATCGCCTCATGCCCGCCCCCTTGGGGGCAGGCCCGAAATTTGCTGGTACCCTTGCAGTCAAGTTCCGCAGGGCTATTCCTGCTGCGTGCGCTAGCGTGCCGGATGCATTCGAAAGGCGTCATACGGTGCGGGTCCGGCGTCAGGTTGATCAGGCGGAACCGGATGACCGGAAAGACCAGAACAAGGCTAGGCCGCATGTTGAAGTTTGACGAGATGTACCTGGGGCCGGGCGCCCTGGCCGCCGGCATGGTGCAGGTCGGCGCAGCTGGCGCTCAAGGAGTGGCAGGCGGCGCAGCCGCCGACATTCGCGCCCACTATCGCGCCTACGCGCGTTGGCTGGCCGCGCAAAGCCCGGAGACGATGCAGGCTCGGCGAGAAGAGGCCGAGATGATCTTCCGCCGCGTGGGCATCACCTTCGCGGTCTATGGCGACAAGGATGAAGACGGCTCCGGCACGGAGCGCCTGATTCCCTTCGATCTGATCCCGCGCATCATCCCCGCGGCCGAATGGAGCAGCATGGAGCGTGGGCTGGTGCAGCGCGTGACGGCGCTCAACCGCTTTATCCACGACGTCTACCATGACCAGGAAATCCTGCGCGCGGGGGTGATCCCGGCCGAGCAGATCCTGCACAACGCGCAGTACCGCCCGCAGATGATGGGCGTGCATGTGCCCAACGACATCTACTCACACATCAGCGGCGTTGACATCGTGCGGGCGCCGGACGCCGATGGCGTGGGCCAGTACTACGTGCTGGAGGACAACCTGCGCGTGCCCAGCGGCGTGAGCTACATGATCGAGGATCGCAAGATGATGATGCGGCTCTTCCCCGAGCTGTTCAACGCGCACCGCGTCGCGCCGGTCGAGCACTACCCCGATCTGCTGCTGGAGACGCTGCGCGCCTCCGCGCCCGACACCACGGGCGAGCCGACCGTGGTCGTGCTCACGCCCGGCATGTACAACAGCGCCTACTTCGAGCATGCCTTCCTGGCGCAGCAGATGGGCGTCGAACTGGTGCAGGGGCAGGATCTGTTCGTGCGCGATGGTTTCGTCTACATGCGCACCACGCGTGGTCCCAAGCGCGTGGACGTCATCTACCGCCGACTGGACGACGATTTCCTAGATCCGCATGTGTTCCGCGCCGATTCCACCCTAGGCTGCGCGGGCTTGATGGAAGCCTATTGCGCGGGCCACGTGACCTTGTGCAACGCCGTGGGCACGGGCGTGGCTGACGACAAGTCCATCTACCCCTATGTGCCGGCGATGATCGAGTTCTACCTTGGCGAGAAACCCATCCTCAACAACGTGCCTACCTACATGTGCCGCAAACCCGAGGATCTGAAATACGTGTTGGCCAACCTCAAGGACTTGGTGGTCAAGGAAGTGCATGGCGCGGGCGGTTACGGCATGCTGGTCGGGCCAGCCTCGACCCAGCAGCAGATCGAGGACTTCGCTCGCGTGCTCAAGGAAAAGCCGGGCAACTACATCGCGCAGCCCACCTTGTCCCTCTCCACCTGCCCGACCTTCGTGGACAGCGGTATCGCGCCACGGCACATAGACCTGCGGCCCTTTGTGCTGACGGGCAAGACTGTGCAGATGGTCGCGGGCGGCCTCACCCGCGTTGCGCTCAAGGAAGGGTCCCTGGTCGTCAATTCCTCCCAGGGCGGTGGCACCAAGGATTCCTGGGTGCTGGAAGTCTGAGCGGCCGCGCACAAAATCAAAAAAACGAATATGTTGTCGAGAACCGCCGATCACCTGTTCTGGATGAACCACTACACGGAGCGGGCCGAAAAGTTGGCCGCAGGCCAACTTTCATCAAAACACAGAGGGCGCGCAGCGCCTGCGGTGTTGTCGGCCAGAGGAGATATTTGAATGCTATCGCGTACTGCCGATCACCTGTTCTGGATGAATCGCTACACGGAGCGGGCCGAAAACACCGCACGCATGCTCAGCGTCAACCACGAAACCGCCATGCTGCCCCAGTCCGCTGCCGTGGCCCGGTTGGGATGGCAGAGCCTGCTGTCCATCAGCGAGTTGCTGCCGTCATATACCGCCCGCCATGGCGAGGTGGTGCCGAAGGACGTGATGGCCTTCATGGTCAGCGACGAGAACAATCCCTCTTCCATCGTGTCCTGCCTGCGTGCGGCGCGTGAGAACGCCCGGGCCGTGCGCGGCAGCTTGACGACCGAGGTCTGGGAGACGCAGAACCAGACTTGGCTGGAGTTCAAGCGCATGTTACGCCTGGGCGACTTGGAGCGCGACCCGGCACGCTTGCTCGAGTGGGTCAAGCACCGCTCCCACCTGTCTCGCGGCGTGACCCTGGGCACCATGCTGGTGGACGAGGCCCTGCACTTCATGCGCCTAGGCACTTTCCTGGAACGGGCCGACAACACGGCGCGGCTGGTGGACGTGAAGTTCCACGCCGTGCAGAGCGAGTTCTTCGGCAACGCCGACCAAAAGGACCGTGCCTACGACTTCTACCACTGGAGCGCCATCCTGCGCAGTGTCTCGGCCTTCGAGATCTACCGCAAGGTATATCGCGACGTGATCCGCCCCGAGCGCGTGGCCGAGTTGCTCATACTGCGCGCCGACATGCCGCGTTCCCTGCACGCCAGCATGGCCGAGGTCGTGAAGAACCTCAACCTCGTCGCTGGCGAAAGTCCGACCGAAGGCATCGCCGAGACGCGCCACCTGGCTGGCAAGCTGCTGGCCGAACTGCAGTACGAGCGCATTGACGACATCCTGGCCACGGGCCTGCATGCCTTCCTGACCAAGTTCCTGGAGCGGGTCAACGACATCGGTGCGCGCATCAGCCGCGACTTCCTGGTGCCCGAGATCACTTAGCCCATCGGGGGCATGACGCGCGGGTACTCCCCGCGCGTTTTCTGCATCGTATCCCTCATCGCCGGACTGCAGTCTCCAAGGTGACGCGAACAACCTGGGGATAGTCTGGATGCACCTGCAGGCTTTGGCGCTTTCCCGGATGCGCTTTGCACGCATGGGAGGCTAGTCTGAGTGTTTGGCAGTTTGCCGCACCAGGAGTTCGCTTTCATGCCCCTGCAACAGCCTTCCTCGCCCTCGCTTGCACTGGAAACGCGGCCCCACCATGCCAGGTGGCCCAAGCGCTTGCCGTACTCCATCACACCGCCGCAAACTTCGTTGTGGGCCAATCTGGCCATCAGCGCGCTACGCTACCCCGAGAAGGCGGCCCTGGTCTTCCTCGGGCGCGTGATGTCATACGCGGAGTTGGCTCGGCAGGCCGAACGCCTGGCGGGCTTTCTGCACAGCTTGGGGGTGGAGCAGGGGGACCGTGTCATCCTGGACATGCAGAACTCGCCGCAGCTGGTGATAGCGCATTTCGCCATCCTCCGTGCCAACGCGGTGGTGGTGCCAGTCAACCCGATGAACCGGGCCGAAGAACTGAAACACTACATCACTGATCCGGATGTCAAGGTGGCCATCACGACGGGAGATTTGGCGTCCGAACTGGCCCACGCCAGCAACGACTTGCATGCGCCAAAACGTCTGCTGCACCTGGTCGTCACGCAGTTCACCGATGCCTTTGATCCCGGCGATGCCAGCGAGGACGGGCCGCCGCAGGCCTGGTCCTCGTGGCTCTGCACGCGTCACCCCCTGCCCGCGCTGGAAGGGGGACAGGTTCATGACTGGAGCCAGGTGCTGCGCACCCCGCATGCGCCGCCACCCTTGGTCGCCGGGCCGCAGGATTTAGCGGCCTTGCCCTACACCAGTGGCACAACTGGCTTGCCCAAGGGCTGCATGCACACCCATGCCAGTCTGATGCACAACGCAGTCGCCGCCAGCCTCTGGGGCAGCGCATCGATGGAGACGGTCGTGTTGGCCGTGGTGCCCATGTTCCACATCACCGGCATGGTCAGCGTGATGCACGCCGCCATCTACAGCGGGGCGACCCTGGTCATCATGCCCCGCTGGGACCGGGAACTGGCTGGGCGACTGATTTCAAGGTGGCGCGTCACGAGCTGGACCAACATACCGACCATGGTGATCGACCTGATGGCCAGTCCGAATTTCGCGCGTTTTGATTTGTCCAGCCTGGTCTACATCGGTGGCGGCGGCGCGGCCATGCCGCAAGCCGTGGCGCAGCGCCTGTTCGAGCAATTTGGCTTGCGTTACGCAGAGGGTTACGGCCTCACCGAAACCGCTGCTCCCTCGCACAGCAACCCACCGGATCATCCGAAGCAGCAATGCCTGGGCATTCCTTTCATGGGCTGCGACGCGCGTGTGGTGGACCCTGGGACCTTGCAGGAACTGCCGCCAGGCGAGCAGGGGGAAATCGTCGTGCACGGTCCCATGGTGTTCCAGGGCTACTGGAAACGGCCCGATGCGACGCGCGACGTTTTTTTCGAGCTGGACGGCAAGCGCTACTTCCGCACCGGTGACCTGGGACGGGTGGACGAGGAAGGGTACTTCTTCATCACCGATCGCCTCAAGCGCATGATCAACGCCAGTGGGTTCAAGGTCTGGCCAGCCGAGGTAGAAGCTCTGATGTTCAAGCACCCCGCCATCCAGGAAGCCTGTGTCATCGCTGCCAAGGACAGCTACCGTGGTGAGACGGTCAAGGCGGTGGTGGTCCTGCGCCCCGGCCAGGCTGGCCAGGTGAGCGAGGACGATATCCTGGCTTGGTGCCGCGAGAACATGGCGGTCTACAAGGCGCCGCGCATGGTGCAGTTCGTCGACGCATTACCCAAGAGCGGCAGCGGCAAGGTGATGTGGCGCGCCCTGCAGGAAGCTGAGTCGACAAGCCCCGCGCAGGGTGCGGCCAAGCCGATCGGCGCCACCGCGTCCGCCTGACTCCAGGTGCGTCCGTCGGCCCATGCGCACGGGCCGCTAAGATGGTGTCCCCTGGACTACGGCGGAACCAGGCAGCACTCTGGCAGGTTGCCTTCATTTTTTCACCATGACCTATTGCACGGCGGTCCGCATCGACGCGGGCCTGGTTTTCCTCTCAGACTCGCGCACCAATGCGGGTGTCGACCAGATCAGCACTTTCCGCAAGATGCATGTCTACGAGGTGCCGGGCGAGCGCGTGATGGTCTTGCTGTCCTCGGGCAACCTTTCGCTCAGCCAGGCCGTGGCCAGCAGCTTGCGCGTGCAGATGAAGCCGGCAGGTGAGTCAGGTGAGATGGCGCAGGACGGGCCACACAGCCGGTCCACGGCCACCGCCGATGAGACGCCGCAGGCCGACGACGGACGCAACCTGGGGACGGCACCCAATATGTTCTCCGCCGCGCGCATCGTGGGTGAGACAGTGCGCCGGGTCCACGCGCGTGAAGCCGCCGCCCTCAAGGATTTCGGCATCGATTTCAACATCAACCTGATCTTCGGCGGCCAGATCCGGGGCGAGGCCCCGCGGCTGTTCAATGTCTATGCGGCGGGCAATTTCATCGAGGCCACGTCCGAGACGCCTTACTTCCAGATCGGGGAGTCCAAGTATGGCAAGCCGATCATGGACCGCGTGGTCGATGGCGATCTGTCGCTGGACGAGGCGGCCAAGTGCTGCTTGATTTCGATGGACTCGACCATGAAGTCCAACCTTTCGGTCGGTCTGCCTTTGGATCTGCTGTGTTACGAGACCGATAGCCTGCGTGTGACGCGGCAAGCCATGATCGACGGCAAGGACCCGTATTTCGCCTCCCTGCGTGAGCGTTGGGGTGAGCAGCTGCGCAAGGTTTTCAGCGAGTTGCCCGACCCGGCCTATTGGCCTTGAGGTACGTAGGCGGCAGCACTTGCGCCCGAACTCAGGTCATCAGGCTGCTGGCGTAGCTGTCTTCGTCCATCAAGGCCTCGAGTTCGGCCGGGTTCGAAAGCCGCAGCTTGTAAAACCAGCCCGCGTCCAGAGGCGCGCTGTTGGCGAGCGCAGGGTCTTCGCGCAGAGCCTCGTTCACCTCGGTGACGCTGCCGCTGACTGGGTTGTAGACATCGGCGGCAGCCTTGACGGATTCGACCACGCCCGCCACGGCGCCAGCCGCCAGCGTGCGGCCCACCGCAGGCAATTCCACGAACACGATGTCGCCCAGCGTGTCCTGCGCGTGAGCGGTGATGCCGACCACGCCGATGTCGCCCTCGACGCGCACCCACACATGTTCTTCGCTGAATCGGATCATGACGGCCCCTTGATGGTTGAACGAGCCGCATCTTAATGCCCGTCTTCGACGCACCCATGAAAAAACCGGCCGAAGCCGGTTTTTTTGTCGCAGGGCGCGGGGTGCGCGCAGTGTGCTTCAGTAGCGATTGTTGCGGGCGCCGCCGAAACCACCGCCGCCACCTTCGCGACGACCGCCGCCGAAGCCGCCACCACCGGTGCGGGGCTCCATCGGACGGGCGATGTTGACCACCATGTCACGGCCGCCGACGTTCTGGCCATGCAGACCGCGGATCGCGGCTTCAGCCTGGTCGGCACTGCCCATTTCCACGAAGCCGAAGCCCTTGGAGCGGCCGCTGTCGCGGTCCATCATGACCTTGGCCGATTGCACGTCGCCGAAGGCTCCGAATTGTTGCTGGAGGTCGTCGTCGCGCACGGAATAGGAGAGGTTGCCGACGTAAAGTTTGCTGCTCATGGTGAGCCTTTCAGAAAAAGCGTCTTGGATTCACTGGGAATGTCGACGCGGGGAAAAGATGGTCTTGGTTTTAAAACCATCCAGGATGGGGTGAGGAATTCAGCGGAAAGTGCGCCGGGGTCGAGCCGGTGCGCCGCCCGTGCGAGCTTCCAGGTGACGGAAGGTGATGCGACCCTTGCCCAGATCGTAGGGCGAGAGCTCCAGCGACACCTTGTCGCCGGCCAGGATGCGAATATGGTTCTTGCGCATCTTGCCGCCGGTGTAGGCGATCAGGCTATGGCCGTTCTCCAGGGTGACGCGGAAACGCGAATCGGGCAGCACTTCCTCGACCTTGCCTTGCATTTCGATCAGTTCTTCTTTGGCCATGGAGATCCTTTGCTTGATTGGATTGGAGGGAGGGCCGGACTCAGGCGTTGCAATGCCGCTGATGCAACCAGCGCTGTCCTTCGGCGGCGGCATATTGCAGCGCGCTTTCGCGGGTGCCGAATTCCGGGACGAAGCCCAGCACGCGGTCGTGCGTGGCCTGGCCGCGGCCGCTGCGGATCGAGACATGGGCCGTGTAGCGGCCGGACTCGGTTTGACGGGTCAGAGGGGAGACAAGGTATTTGCCTACCGGGAAAGCATGTTCCAAATGGATATTCATCGTGTGCGCGCGGTTCTGTGGCCGCGCTTCGTAAAAACAGAAATAGGGTGTGGCGCGATGCGCCGCGTATCGGCGCTGACCGCCGTGTTCCAGTCCGGGGTTGAGGGTGCGGGCCGGGGGGATTGAGCTTGCCGCTGAGGACGAAGTGTGACTGCCGGCCGAACCACGCAGGGCCGGGAGACAGGGCCAGTCAAGCGAGGTGGCGAGGCTGGAGGCCGTGCGGACGGTGTGAGAAAACCGTGGGCCCTGTCAGACTGCAGTTGCCGCGCAGGTAAGCATGGCGCGACAACGACAGGGATTATACGCGCAATTGCCTGGTTTCGCGCATGGGGGTTAACCAGCCCATCCCCCGGGCTGGTTTGCGCGTGGGCTTCAGGCTTGCGATCAGGCCGAGGCGGGTGTGTCCACCTTCAAGGTTCCGCGCCGGATCTGGTCGCGTTCCAGACTCAGGAACAGGGCACGGAAGTTGCCCTCGCCAAAGCCCTCGTCCGCCTTGCGTTGGATGAACTCGAAGAACACCGGTCCCAGCAAGGGCTGGCTGAAAATCTGCAGCAGCAGGCGCGGCGCCCCGTCTTTGGTGTTGCCATCCAGCAGGATCCCACGGGCTTGAAGCTCGCCCACGGGTTCGCCATGGCCGGGCAGACGTTCTTGCAGCATCTCGTAGTAGATCTCGTTGGGTGCTGTCGCCAGTGGCACGCCCGCCATCTGCAGCGCATCGACGGTGGCGATCAGGTCGTCCGAAAGCAGGGCGATGTGCTGGATGCCCTCGCCGTTGAACTGCATCAGGAATTCCTCGATCTGCCCATTGCCGCCCTTGCCGGCTTCTTCGTTGAGTGGGATGCGGATCAGGCCGTCGGGTGCGGTCATGGCCTTGCTGGTCAGACCCGTGTACTCGCCCTTGATGTCGAAGTAGCGAATTTCGCGGAAGTTGAAGAACTTCTCGTAGAACTCGCTCCAGAAGCTCATACGCCCGCGGTAGACGTTGTGCGTCAGGTGATCAACGATCTTCAGGCCATGGCCCACCGGGTGCCGGTCCACGCCCGGCAGGAACTCAAAGTCGATGTCGTAGATGCTCTTGCCGTCTTCGTAGCGGTCGATCAGGTAAAGCGGCGCGCCGCCGATGCCCTTGATGGCGGGCAGGCGCAGTTCCATCGGACCGGTCGGCACTTCCACGGGCTGCGCGCCTAGTTCCAGGGCACGGTGGTACGCCTTGTGCGAGTCTTTGACGCGGAAGGCCATGGCACAGGCGCTGGGGCCGTGCTCGGCGGCGAAATAACCGGCCAGGCTCTTGGGTTCGCGGTTGACGATGAAGTTGATGTCGCCCTGGCGGTAGAGCAGCACATCCTTGCTGCGGTGCTTGGCGACGAGGGAGAAGCCCATTTTCTCGAACAGCGGTTCGAGCGTGTTGGGGGTGGGGGAGGCGAATTCGACGAACTCGAAGCCGCACAGGCCCATGGGGTTGTCAAACAGATCGGCCATGAGAAATCTCCAGTGAAATGACGGGCGCGCGCCCAGGCAGGGTGCGCGGCTGGCACCGTCAACCGTGGAGGGCCGACGGCGGGGACAGCGGTGTGACCGGAGGCGCGCAGGGCCGACCGCGCGTGCTGCGCGCGAGGTGCTGGCCCACGATCAGGAATGCGGTCAGGAACTGGATGAACATGGAATTACGGCTCGGGGGCTAGCGTACACCAAGTCGATGGCCCTGCCCAATTGCCAATTCGCCATGTTCGGCACGTCTGGCCTGCCTGCCACATGGGGCAGGCCCAAGGGGCTGGTCCTGCAAAAAAATCTCGGATGCCCGATGATTCCGTTTTCTTTTTTCAACGGGAAATCATCCATGTCCTCTCTGTCCATGTACCAGGCCAGCGTGCCTGTTTTCATCCGCATGCTGGGCAATTTGCATGCCGTCCTGTCCAAGGCCCAGGCACATGCCCAAGCCAAGGGGATCGATGAACTGGTGTTCACCAGCGCACGCCTCTATCCCGACATGCTGCCGCTGAGCAACCAGATCATGATCGCCACCGACACCGCCAAGGGCTGCGCGGCCCGCCTGGCCGGTGTCGCGCCCCCGGTCTATGAGGACAATGAAAAGACCTTCGCTGAGTTGAACGAACGCATCGCCAAGACCTTGGTCTATCTCCAGTCCTTCAAACACGAGCAAATCGATGGCAGCGAGGCGCGCGAAATCGTGCTCAAGCGCCGCACCGGCGAGGAGCGCCTGCTGGGTCTGCCTTACCTGCTGAACACGGCGCTGCCCAACTTCTTCTTCCACGTCACCACGGCCTACGCCATCCTGCGGCACAACGGCGTGGATATTGGCAAGAAGGACTATCTGGGCAATGCCTGAAGCCGGAGCTGGAGCGCATCGTCGGTTGGCGGCGGGCGCTTGTGCCGCGCCCGTGCCACCCTCGCAGCTCAACCCACCCGCAGCACGCCTTTACCCATTGCCTGGCCGCTTTCGACCCAGGCGTGCGCCTCGCACAGGGTCGCCACGGACAGTTCCCCGAAGTCACGCGTGACCGTGCTGCGCAGGCGGCCTGCGTCCACGGCCTCGGCGAGCCGGGCCAGCAAGTGACCTTGCGCCGCCATGTCATCTGTCTCGAACATGGGACGTGTGAACATGAACTCCCAGTGCAGCGAGGCGCTTTTCATCTTCAAGGGGCGTGCGTCCAGGCTCGCCGGGTCGTCGATGAGCGCGATGCGGCCCTGCGGGCGCAAAGCGCGTACCAGCGCGGGGTAGTGGGTCTCGGTGTGCGTGAGGCTGGCCACCAAGTGCACGCCGCCTGAAAGTCCGGCCGCGCTCAGCGCCTCATCGAGCGGCTGACGGTGGTCGATCACATGGTGCGCGCCCAGCTCACGGACCCAGGCCACGGTCTCCGGGCGCGAGGCGGTGGCCACCACCTCCAGTTGCGTAAACTGGCGTGCCAGTTGCACGAGGATGGACCCCACGCCGCCAGCGGCGCCGACCACCAGCAGGCGCTGGCCGGCGCCGCCGCCTTGCGGCACGCCCAGGCGATCAAACAGCAACTCCCAGGCCGTGATCCCGGTCAGGGGCAGGGCGGCTGCGGCTGGGTAGTCCAGACTGCGCGGCATGCGGCTCACGATGCGCGCGTCCACGGTCTGCAGCGGCGCGTTGCTGCCGGTACGCTGCAGCGCACCGGCGTACCAGACGCGGTCACCGATGGTGAAGCCTTGCACTTGCGAGCCCATTGCCAGCACTTCGCCTGCGGCGTCCCAACCCAGCACACGCGGCTGGCCGGGTGGCGGCGCCATGCCGGCGCGCACTTTCACATCCACCGGGTTGACGGACACCGCACGCACGCGCACCAGCAGGTCGTGCGGCCCCGGTTCCGGGTCCGGCAGGGTGAGCTCGATCAGGGCCTGCGCGTCGCTGAGTGGCAGGGGTTGAAGGTGGCCGATGGTTTTCATGGGAACTCCTGGAAAGGTTGCGATGGCCGCCAGTGTCTTGCGGCCAAGTGTTCCGAACCAGCCATGCGATACTGCGGCAATGACAAATGGAATTTGTCAATGAAGGCATCGATTGCTCCTGCTTTGGCCCTTTCCGAGCGCCTGGACCTCGGCGCCTTGCGTTTGGCCCTGCGCGTGGCCGAGCTCGGTGGCGTGGCCGCCGCCGCGCGTGAACAAGGATTGCTCAACGCGACCGCCACGGCGGCGATCCGCCGGCTGGAGCAGCAACTCGGTGCGCGCTTGTTCATGCGCTCCAGTCGCGCCCTGAGACCCACGCCGGAGGGCGAGGCCTTCTTGCAGCGCTGCCTCTCGGCGCTGAGCGCCGTGGACGAGGCGGCGGCCGAATTGCGCGCGCCGCTCACGCAGGTGCGGGGTTTGTTGCGCCTGGGCGTACCGACCGACCTGGGCACGCAGGTCTTGCGTTCGCTGCTGGATGAATTCATGGGGCTGCACCCGCAGTTGCAACTCGATCTGGCCGTCGGCGACCGTGTGGCCGATCTGACGCGCGAGCCCGTGGACGCCGCCATCCGCTATGGCGAGGCCGCCCCCGGCCAGATCGTGCGGCCCCTGGTGCCGGACAACCATGCCATTCTGGTGGCCGCGCCCGCCTATTTGCGTCGCGCGGGCATGCCCAAACGCTTGGACGACCTGGCCGCGCACGAGATGATCGGCCTGCGCATCGCCAGCCGGCCCGCGCACCGATGGACGCTGCTCGACGCCGGCAAGCCGGTCACCTTCCGCGCGCGGGTGCGCCGCAGTGTCGACAGCGGCCTGGTCGCTCGGCAATGGGCGGTGGAGGGCTGGGGTATCGCGCTGAAGTCGCGCCTGGACGTGGCCGCCGATCTGGCGGCCGGGCATCTGGTCCACGTCCTGCCCCAGGTGCGCTCCCAGCCTTATCCGCTGGTTCTTGCGCTCGCGCGCGGCACGCACCTGAGCGCGCGCATGCGGGCTTTAGGGGATTTCCTGCAGCGGCGCTTGCAGGCGGCTTGACCCCGGCGCATGGGCTGGGAAGGCCGGGCGCTCGGAGCGCCCGAAATGCTTACATTCCGCTGTAGTTAGGCCCGCCGCCGCCTTCCGGCGTGACCCAGACGATGTTCTGCGTCGGGTCCTTGATGTCGCAGGTCTTGCAGTGCACGCAGTTCTGGGCGTTGATCTGCAGGCGGTCGCTGTTGTCGGCGTTCTTGACGAACTCGTACACGCCCGCCGGGCAGTAACGGCTCTCGGGACCGGCGTATCTGGCCAGGTTGATGCTGACCGGCACGCTCGCGTCCTTGAGCGTCAGGTGCGCGGGCTGGTCTTCGGCGTGGTTGGTGTTGCTGATGAACACGCTGCTCAAACGGTCGAAGGTCAGTTTGCCGTCCGGCTTCGGGTAGGTGATGGGCTGGCACTCGGCAGCGGGTTTCAGGCGCTGGTGGTCGGCTTCCTTGCGGTGCACGGTCCACGGCGGGGTCTTGATGCCCAGCTTGGGCAGCAGCCAGTGCTCGATGCCGGTCATCAGCGCGCCCACGACGCTGCCTTTCTTGAACCATTGCTTGAAGTTGCGCGCGCGGTTCAGTTCCTGGTGCAGCCAGCTCTGCTCGAAGGCTGCGGGGTAGGCCGTGAGTTCATCGTGCGCGCGGCCCGCGGTGACGGCCTCGAAGAGCGCTTCGGCTGCCAGCATGCCGCTCTTGATGGCGGCGTGGCTGCCCTTGATGCGGCTGGCGTTCAGGTAACCCGCATCGCAGCCCACGAGCACGCCGCCCGGGAAGATGGTCTTGGGCAGGGACAGAAGGCCGCCGGCCGTGATGGCGCGCGCGCCGTAGCCGATGCGTTTGCCGCCTTCGATGTGCGCGCGGATGGCCGGGTGGGTTTTCCAGCGCTGCATTTCCTCGAAAGGGCTCAGGTAGGGGTTCTGGTAGTCCAGGCCGGTGACGAAGCCCAGCGTCACTTTGTTGCCCTCCAGGTGGTAGAGGAAGCCACCGCCGTAGGTGCTGTTGCCCATAGGCCAGCCGGCGGTATGGACAACACGGCCGGGCTGGGCCTTGTCGGCGGGGATTTCCCAGAGTTCCTTGACGCCGAGCGCGTAACTCTGCGGGTCCTTGCCTTCGTCGAGCTTGTACCTGGCGATGAGTTGCTTGCCCAGGTTGCCGCGCGAACCTTCCGCGAATACGGTGTACTTGGCGTGGAGCTCCATGCCGAGCTGGAAGCTGCCGGTGGGCTCGCCGTTCTTGCCGACGCCGAGGTTGCCGGTGGCCACTCCTTTCACGGAGCCGTTCTCGTTGTAGAGCACTTCAGCGACGGCGAAGCCGGGGAAGATTTCCACGCCCAGGGCTTCGGCCTGCTCGCTGAGCCATTTGGTGACCAAGCCGAGCGCAACGACGTAATTGCCCTGGTTATGGAAGTTGTCCGGCACCAGGAAGTCCGGCGTGCGCTTGGCACCCTTTTCGGACAGGAAGAGCACGTCGTCGCCCGTCACTGGCTGGTTCAGCGGCGCGCCGCGTTCCTTCCAGTCGGGGAAGAGTTCCTCGATGGCGCGCGGGTCCATGACCGCGCCAGAGAGGATGTGCGCGCCGGGCTCGCCACCTTTTTCCAGCACGACGACCGAGACATCCTGGCCTTTTTCGGCCGCGAGCTGTTTCAAGCGGATGGCGGTGGACAGGCCGGCCGGGCCGCCGCCGACGACGACCACGTCGTATTCCATGGCTTCGCGCGGGCCGTATTGGGTGAGGATGTCTTGGTTCGTCATAAGCGGTATCTCGTTCTGTATCTCGTCTCGGGGCGGGGGCTTGTCGGTCAAGCGCGCTGCAGGATTCTAAGGCGCTTCGAGCCAATTCTTCAAAAAATAGCACGATCGTTCGATTCTTAACTCCGCCACCCGACCAGCCCGCTTGCTGCGATTTCCAGCGTCAGTTTGTGTCACGGCCTGCCGATATAGACAGAGGACCGGGGGAGGGTATGCGTGCGTCGCCTACGGGCGGGGCACGTCCCGTACTCGTCGGGTTTCTTGGGTTTGTTTTCTTTTGGCAATGCGGGGCGAGGTGTTCCCATGAACTTGAGTTTCAAGCAGAAGATTGGTGTCATCGTGGGGGCGGCGCTGCTGGCCGTGGCGGTGCTGATCGTCACTTCCACGCTGGCCGCGGGGCGGCGCGTCATGGAGGCGCGCACCGAGCAACTGGCCACGGCCGTGCAATCCATGCACAGCATCGTCAATGCCTACAAAAGCAAGGCCGAGAAGGGCGAGATGACCGTGGAGGACGCGCAGAAGGCCGCGGCCGAAGCGGTGCGGGTGTCGCGCTACGGGGCCGGCAACGTCGAGTACTTCTACATTTACACCATGGACGGCACCGGGGTCGTGCACCCCATCCGCAAGGATTTTGAGGGCCAGAACATGATGGGCAAGCTCAAGGATGGCCAGGGCAAGGACGTGATCGCCACCCTGACCGGTGCCTTGCGGGCCAGCAAGGACAACACCGCCATGGAGATGGGTGAATTCGCCCGTCCCGGTGCGACCGTGCCTTCGCCCAAACTGCAGTACGTGGTGCGGGTGCCCGGCTGGGAATGGATGTTGGGGTCCGGCCTGTATACCGACGACATCGACGCCATGAAGGCCCGCCTCTACCTCACCGGAGGGCTCCAGTTGCTGGTGGTGCTGCTGATCGTGGGCGGGATCGGTTGGTCGGTGGGGCGGTCGGTGATCCGCCAGGTGGGCGGTGAACCTAGCGAGGCCTACGCGGTGATGGTGCGCATCGCTCAGGGCGACTTGGGCGTGCAGATCCCGCCCGCCAGCCCAGGCAGTGTGATGGGCGGTCTGGCACAGATGGTTGGGTCCTTGCGTCATCTCGTCAGCGAGGTGCGCTCGGCGACCGACAGCATCACCACGGCGTCCAGCGAGATTGCCCAGGGCAACGCCGACCTGTCCCAGCGCACGGAGCAGACGGCGGGTAGCCTGCAGGCCACCGCCTCCGCGATGGAGCAGCTGACCAGCACGGTGCAGCAGACCTCGAACAGCGCGAGCATGGCGAACCAGTTGGCCACGACGGCGGCCGAGGTGGCCGGACGCGGCGGCGTGGTGGTGTCCGAGGTGGTCAGCACCATGGGCGATATCAACGACAGCAGCAAGCGCATCGCCGACATCATCAACGTGATCGATGGCATCGCCTTCCAGACCAACATCCTGGCGCTGAACGCGGCGGTGGAGGCCGCGCGCGCGGGCGAGCAAGGGCGGGGCTTCGCGGTGGTGGCCAGCGAGGTGCGGGCCCTGGCGGGGCGCAGCGCTGAGGCGGCCAAGGAGATCAAGGCCCTGATCGGCGCCTCGGTCCAGAAGGTGGAGAGCGGCAGCCGCCTGGTGGCCAATGCCGGGCAGACCATGGACGAGATCGTCACCTCGGTCAAGCGCGTCACGGACATCATTGCCGAGATCCACGCCGCCACCCACGAGCAGAGCCAGGGCATCGCGGGCGTGAACCAGTCCGTCGCCCAGCTGGACCAGATGACCCAGCAGAATTCCGCCTTGGTCGAGGAAAGTGCCGCCGCGGCCGGCAGCATGCGCGAACAGGCACAGAGCCTGGCACGGATGATGGCGGTGTTCCGCCTGGGCAGCGGCGAGGGTGAGGGCGAGTCGGGGCGCTTGCCGCCCTCGGCACGGGCCGCCGCCTCGGCGCCGCGCGCTCGGTCGGCTTCGTCCACGGGGTCGTCCACTGCCACGGCTTCCTCAACCTCTGCGGCGCGAGTTTCGGTGCCCCTGTCCACCCCGTCGGTGGCAGCTGGCCAGCCGAACCAGCCAGCACCGGCCGCGCCACCTCGGCTCGCGCCTGGCAAGGCGCAAGGCGCCCCAGCCCCTCAGATGGGTGCGAAGGCAGCGGGTGCAGGTGCGCCGAAAGCTGCAGCAGCCGCAACGGCAGCCCCGGCCAAACCCAAGGCCGTGTCGCCGCCCAAGGAAAGCAAGGAAGCGGAAGGCGAGTGGGAGACTTTTTGAGCCGTGTCTGCGCTCAGCCCAGCGTGAGCTTGAGCACGAGTTCGGCCGTGGTACCGGCTTGGTACTTGCGCATCAGCCGCGCGCGGTAGATTTCCACCGTGCGGTGGCTGATGGCCAGCGCCTTGCCGATTTCCTTGGAAGTCAGGCCCTCCAGCAAGCGGGCGGCGACCTCGCGTTCACGAGCCGTGAGCCCGGCCTTCACCTGGCGATGCGCGCTGAGGTCTTCGAAAGTCCAGATGCCCGGGCCCAGTGGTTGGCTGGGGTCGAGCGCGCGGCCCGTGACATGGCACCAGAACAGCTCGCCTTGGCGGTGCCCGTCTACACGCCGCATGATCCGGTCGTCCGCGTAAGTACTGTGGGCGTCCATGCGGGCGTTGATGCGTGCGCCGATGCGCTCGAATTCGTCCGTGCTCGGGTACAGCAGGGCGAAGGACTGGCCGATCAGCCTTTCTCTCTCGGTACCGAAGATCTCGCAGACGCGGCGGTTGCAGTCCAGGATGACGCGCTGGCGCGACAGCACCATGCCGATGGGGGCGTAGTCGAAAGCCAGGCGGTAATCGATGGGCGCGTTCGTGAGACTGCTGTCCATGGGCTTGCCCGCCGGGCGTGATGATTTTGTCTCCTTGTCCATGCGGGCTGGATTTTAGGCAGTACTACGTATCGGTCTAGGTAGGTGGCGCGTTTACAGTCTCGGGCTTGCATCCGGCATTCGATCAGACACAGCAAGGAGAACCCCGTGAACAAGATTTACCCGAGCGCCAAGGCGGCCATCGAGGGTGTGCTGCGCGACGGCCAGCTCATCGCCGTCGGTGGTTTTGGCCTGTGCGGCATCCCCGAGGCGCTCATTGATGCCGTGCGCGAGGCTGGCATCAAGAACCTGACCGCCATCTCCAACAATGCGGGGGTGGACGACTTCGGCCTGGGCAAGCTGCTGCAGACGCGGCAGATCAAGAAGATGATTTCCAGCTACGTGGGCGAGAACAAGGAGTTCGAGCGCCAGTACCTGGCCGGTGAACTGGAGCTGGAATTCACGCCCCAGGGCACGCTGGCCGAGAAGCTGCGCGCGGGCGGCGCGGGCATCCCGGCCTTTTTCACCAAGACCGGCGTCGGCACCGTGGTGGCTGACGGCAAGGAACTGCGCGAATTCGATGGCGAAACCTATGTGATGGAACGCGCCCTGGTGCCGGACGTGGCCCTGGTCAAGGCCGACGTGGCCGACAAGTCCGGCAATCTGCGCTTCAACCTGACCGCGCGCAACTTCAACCCAGCCGCGGCCATGGCGGGCAAGGTCTGCATCGTCGAGGTGGAAAAGATCGTTGAGACCGGCGAACTGCACCCGGACGACGTGCACCTACCCGGCATCTATGTGCACCGCATCGTGCTCAACGCCACGCCCGAAAAGCGCATCGAAAAACGCACGGTCAGGACCGCCGCCTGAGCCACTGGCCAGGCGACATTCGCGAGACGAACCCCCAGACAACGACAGGCAAGGAGTACAAGATGCCCTGGACCCAAGACCAGATGGCCGCGCGCGCGGCCCAGGAGCTGCAGGACGGCTTTTACGTGAACCTCGGCATCGGCATGCCGACCCTGGTGGCCAATTTCGTGCCCGAGGGCATGGAGGTGTGGCTGCAGAGCGAGAACGGCATGCTGGGCATCGGGCCTTTCCCGACGGAAGACGAAGTCGACCCGGACCTGATCAACGCCGGCAAACAGACCGTCACCACCATCAAGGGCACCAGCATCTTCGGCAGTCACGAGAGCTTCGCCATGATCCGCGGTGGCAAGATCAACCTCAGCATCCTGGGGGCCATGCAGGTCAGCGGCAAGGGGGACCTGGCCAACTGGATGATCCCGGGCAAGATGGTCAAGGGCATGGGCGGCGCCATGGACCTGGTGGCTGGCGTCCCGCGCTGCATCGTCCTGATGGAGCATGTGGCCAAGAAGAAGGACGGCAGCGAGGAACTCAAGATCCTGCCCGAGTGCACCCTGCCCCTGACTGGCAAGGGCGTGATCGACCGCATCATCACCGACCTCGGTGTCATGGACGTGACGCCGCAGGGCTTGAAGCTGGTTGAGCTGGCCCCGGGTGTGACGCGTGAATTCATCCAGGGCAAGACAGGCGTGTCCCTGCTCTGACACTCCGCATGCCGCGCCCTAGGCCGCGCGGTCGGACGGGATGACGTTGGAAGAGGCCCCGATGTCCGGCATCGGGGCCTTTATTTTTGCTTTGAGCAACCGTAAACAAAGGTATTGTCAAGTGGGCGCGGAGTTTGCAAACCTTGCAGCCGCGTTGGCCCGCTTCGGACATCCCATCCAGGGTGCTCCGGATTTCAGATCTGCTTGCGCTGCTCGATTGCCCCATGTTCTCCCGCTCGAAAAAACTCCTGAGACTGTCTGGCACTTCCCGTGCGGAGAAAAAATCCCGGGGTCTGCGTGCTTCCGATCCGGCGCAGGCCACGACAGGTGCACAGGCGCAAGCGGCGGTTGAGCGGGTGCGCATGGCCATGTCCGGCGCCATGCAGGCTTGCCTGGACAATGACAAGGCCAGCCTTGGGGACGAAGCGCAGCTTGCCGGGCACCTGCTGCCGGGCCAGGAGCGGGTGGACGGCCAGGTCAGCGCTCAGGTGGACATGCTGCAGCGTCAACTGCGGTCCGCACGCGACCTGGACACGCTTTGGTACCTGCGCCCAGGCCTGATGAACGTGATCGCGGTGCGGCAGGGTGAAGTGGCGGCCCGCGACTGCTTGGTGGCCCTTACCGCACTCTTCAAGCAGCACCAGCCGGGTGGCCGTTCGTCTCGGCCTGCTGCCTACTAGCGCTGCCGGATGGTTTGTGTGGCCATCGTGGCCAGGCTGCTGGGCTTGCCTGGCCACTTCCATGCGCGTTGCAGAGGTGGGCACAGCCGCTGCCTTGGCCTTCTTGCTCTCCTAGAATGACCGCATGCTCGATCCCGATCTGCTGGGGCCATCCCATGGCATGCTGCTGGGCCGCCTGAATTTCACATTGCCGGGGTCGCCCACCCAGCCGCCGCTGCCTGCGGGCCGCCACAACCTGCAGTTTCCCGAAGGTCGCGAAGCCGTACTGGTGGTGCCCGAGGGCCTGGATATCACGACTCCCGTGCCCTTGCTGGTGCTGTGCCACGGCGCGGGGGGCGAGGCCGACAAGGTCTTGCCGTATTTCGTGCGCTGGGCGCGGGCCCGGCGTTTCCTGCTGCTGACGCCCCAGTCCCTGTTCCCAACCTGGGACATCGTGATCGGCGGTCATGGGCCGGATCTGGAGCGCCTGGACACCGCGCTGCGCCAGGTGGCCGCCTGTTTCCGCCTCGACCCGGCACGCATCGCCCTGGCCGGTTTCTCCGATGGCGGCAGCTACGCGCTGTCGGTTGGGCTGAGCAATGGCGACCTCTTCAGCCACGTCATCGCACTGTCAGCGGGTTTCATGAACGCTTTCACGCGCCATGGCACGCCCAAGGTCTTCCTCGCGCACGGCCGCTCCGACACGCAACTGCCTTACGACACGAGCGCCCGCACGCACGCGCTGAAGCTGCTGGAGGAGGGTGTGGACCTCACCCTGCTGCCCTTCGACGGCGAGCACCGCATCGAGCCCGCAGTGGTGGCCCAGGCGGTCGCGTTTTTCATGGGGGAGGAGGGGGCACAGGCGCCTGCTGCCCAGCGGGTGGTGCCGGATCCCTGAGGCTGGGCGCCAAGGCGGCTAGCGGATTTGCTCGCTGGCAAACAAGAACGGCCCAGGAGGAGGGTCCTGGGCCGTTGTTCATTCTGGAGCGGGTGAAGGGAATCGAACCCTCGTATGAAGCTTGGGAAGCTGCCGTTCTACCATTGAACTACACCCGCGTTGCGCAACTCATTGATTCCTAACGGAAATCCGCGCTAAGTGCCTGATTTTACAACGGAATTCGGCGAACCCTACAGCTCAGTTGTCCTCGCTAAAGCCCGTCCAAACCCGTCTACACTTGCGCCCTTGGCGTAGGTTCGGCGTAGGTTTTTGCTCCTCACCGCTCCTGCGCGCCTGGAAGTCACAGCGGGGGGCACTATACCTTGTATTTCGACGCAAGATCGGCAAAGCTGCTTCAGCCTGGTGAGCACCTGGTAGTAGACGGTTGCAAGGGCCTGCGCCTGGAAGCCACGGCCAGTAGGCGAACATGGACCTACCGCTACAAGCTCGGCGACCGAATGAAGCAGACGTCGCTCGGGCAGTGGCCCGCCATGTCCGTCCAGGCAGCAGTCGTGGCCTGGAAGGAGCTGAGCGAGTTGCGTGCGGCAGGCGGTGATCCAGCTGCGCAGAAGAAGGCCGCACGCCTGCAGGCTATGCCTGAGCCTGTAGCCGGCGCGGGCTACACCGTGGCGGAGGTTGTTCGCGACTTCTGCGTCCACCTCCATGACACCAGGGCCGAGGCAGGGGCGGTCGCATCCCAGCGTGCCCTGGAGCGAGTCCTCTCTGAAGAGCCCGCATTTGCTGCTTCAGTGCCGCAGCAGGTGACACGTGCTGTTGCGTTCAACTTGCTCGAGGCCCGCAAGGCCACGCCGACGTCGACGGCGAAGTTGCGCTCGCTACTTGGCGCGGCTTGGGATCACGCCCTCGATGCTGGGCGCGTCCCCGACTCCACTCCCAACTGGTGGCGCCAGGTGATGCGCGGCAAGCTCAAGAGCAGGGGCAAGATCATTGGTGGTGAGCACGTTGGCCGCGCGCGCCGAGTGTTGAGTGACATGGAAGTTGGCGAGCTGCTTCGCTGGCTGCCCAATATGCATGAACTGGGCGCGGATGCGACCGTGATGTACCTATGGACCTGTGCGCGAGGTGGGGAGATCCTGGCCATGCGGCCGGAAAACATCTCAGAAGAGGCGGACGGAATGTGGTGGACCGTCCCGAAGGATCAGACCAAAAACGCTAGATTCGAACATGCCGTCGATCACCGCGTTCCGCTGGTTGGTCGAGCGCTCAAGATCGTGAGGCGCCGCATGGCCAATGTCGGTGAGTCGGGCTTCCTGTTCGAAGACTCGCGCGGCGAGCAGTACACCCAGCACGATTTCTCGACCTACATCTACCACCTGCAGCCGTACTCAGATAAGGCGACGGTGCGCAAGGCTGCCGGCGTGGTGTTGCCGGTTGCTGGCTGGACGCCGCACGATTTGCGCAGAACTGGGCGCACCATGTTGTCCGCGCTTGGGTGTATTGACGAGATCGGCGAGGCCATCCTCGGGCACCTGCAGGCGGGCATTGTTGGCGTCTATAACACCCACCGTTACGACGGTGAGAAGCGGGCTTGGCTCACGCGCCTTGCAAAGCACCTGGAGCATTTGACGAAGTAGCGCGCGGCTTCTTCGCGCCGGTATTGGGCGGTGGCAAGAGCGTTGACACGGGGCGAGTCCTGGCCCACACGTCCAGCTCTTCGACTAGCCACCCCACTCGCCGTCCCACCAACTGGCGAGGCGGCGGGAAGTTACCCTCGCGAACGCCTTTCTCAAGCGTCGTCTCTGAGATGCAGCAGTAGGTCGCTGCCTGCTCTTTGTCAAGCAATGCTGGTTTGATTGCGATCATGATTGCGAGCGAGGACGGAGATGTCACGCACGACGGTGACGGTGTGGCCCTGGGCCCGTGTCTTGTTTTGGGCCAGGTCCACGGCGCGGATGAACTCGGCACGGCCGAGCTGCTTGGCCTGGAAGGTGTGCAGCTCGACGAAGAGGTTGAGTGCGTCCAGCTCCTGGTAGTACAGAGTTGGCGGCTTCCAAGCGCCGCAGTCCATGGCGCGGCGGTAGATGCCTTGCAGCGCCTGGTCGGTCGCGTCCAGGTGCCCCTGCAGGCCGCGCACGACGCCTTGGCGCTCAATGGCCTGGGCGACTTCGACCGAGCCGGACAGGATGGACCATTGCAGCTCCGTTGCCACCCCCTCGCGCATGGCGCGGACTGCGGCCTGGACGGGTTTGAACAGTTCCGCCAGGTCCTGCCGGCTGGGCTTGGCCGCGCCGTGCAGGGCCAGCTCCAGCGTGTTGACGGCGACGGGGCGCGGACGGTAGGCACTGCGCTTGCGGCTCATGCTTCGGCTTCCTCTTCGGCCTCGGTGCTTGCGTCGGCCGCGTTGGTGTTGCCCACTTCCTCGCGCATCGCTTCGACATCAATGCCGTAGTGCTTGGCCGCGGTGAACAGGTTTTCAGCGCCTTGGTCGAGGTTTTCTTCCCACTCGCTGACCTCGATGTTCGCCACAAGTGCGCAGTCGATGCACAGGAGTGTGAGGTCATCGGCACTCATGTCGGAGATTCGGCCTTCGAATTCATCGGCATCGCCCAGGCCCCATAGGTCGGCAAGCAATTCGCTTTCTTCGTGGTAGAAATCGCTGTTCAGCGAGGCGCGGGCGATCATCTGCAGATCAAAGATGCTTCGCGGACTCGCCTTGACGGCGGCGCGCACCTGCTTGAGTAGTTCGATGCGGAAGAAGTTCTCTTTTTTCGCGCGCTGCTCCCGCTGCTTGCGAGCCTTAGCGTCATGGCGCTGGCGTTGCTCGTAGCTGCCCCCATTCTTCGAGGTTGCTGGCTCTGTCTTGATGCCCGCCGCCTGGGCGTCTGCCACGGCCAAGGCCTCGACGGTCTTGCCGGTGCGTGGGTCTTGAAGGACAACGATGGGCAGGTCCTTGAGGGCTTCCTTGGCTTTCTTGGCATTGCCTGCCACCTTGAGTTCAGCCTTCACATCCTTGAGGTCGATGTAGCTGCCCTTGACATTGCCATATTGGTCAATCGCCGCGCGCGCCTTGTTGCCGGCAATGACCGTCTTGCCCTGCTGCTCCAGCTCCGCGGCCCGGTTATTGAGGTGCTGCTTTTTCTTCGCTTCAAAGCAGCTGGGGTCGGTGCACGTGTGAGGGTTGATGCTGCGCCGGTAGCCTCGAAGGCGCTCCGCCTCTTCGCCGTTGTCGTCGATCAGGTCGGCGTACTCTGGCGCGTTGGCCAGCAGCTTAGGGCATGAACCGCACGGTCCGGCTTCTTCAACCAGCAGAGCGTCCTGCGTGTCGAAAATGGCCCCCTCAAGGTCGAGCGTGAATTTCTCACGCAGCAGCTCCTGGATCTGCCGGAAGCTCTTCTTGCCCCCGTCCTTCATGTCGTAGTAGCGGCTCTTGATGGCTGCCAGTGCCTGTTCCTGCCATTTGGGCAGGCGCAGCCGGGCGATCAGCAGCGCAACCTCGCTGCCGATCTCGCCAGCCAGGCACGCATCGCGCACGACCTGAACGGCCTGCAGGAGCTTGAGGCGGCCGTAGACGTGGCTACGGCTCTTGCCGATCTGCGCAGCCAGCGTGTCCGCGTCGATGGGCTGCTCAGGGTCGTTCATCAGGGCGTGGAAGCCCTCGGCCTCCTCGATCGGATGCACGTCCTCGCGCTGCAGGTTCTCGCTGATCTGCAGGCGCTTGGCTTCGGCATCCCCGATCTCGCGCACCATGCAGGGCACGTCGATCAGGTCCGCGCGTTGGGCGGCGCGGAAGCGCCGGGCGCCGAAGATGATTTCGTAGACGCCATCGAACTGTCCGGCCCGGTCCGGGAGGTCGCGGTTGAAGGCCAGGACGCCGTCCACGGACAAATGCAGGGGCCGCACCAGCAGGGGCTGCTGGATGCCGACTTCGCGGATGTCAGCCGTCAGCTCGGCCAGGCCGGCCTCGCTGAACCGGCGGCGATAGTTGAACGCGCTTTCGCGCAGGTTGCTCGGGGCGATCAGTTGAATGCTGGTGGCGCTCATGCTGTTTCTCCTGTACCAAGGGGTTGCAGTCCTTGCAGCGGCGGCAGCGCCAGCATGTCGGCGGCCAGGCTGGCAAGCGTGTCGTCATTGCTGACGTGGAAGTTGGCGGGCAGCGCCGTAGCGGCACGCTCGCTGTTGTGGCCGGCGGTCTCATCCGGCAGGCGCGCGGTCTGTTGACGGTGAATCCGCACCACGTGCAGACGGTCGCTAGGCGACACGCGGCGCAGCGCCTCCAACTCGATGGGGTAGCGCAGATCCGTCACCGCGAAGCGCGTGAAGCCCTGAGCGGCGTAACGCTCCATCCAATGCGTCACGATGTCGGCGTAGTAACTGGGTTTGTAGCGGCGCTGAAAGTCACCCCAGTGCTGCATGACCCAGCGCGCGCTGCGAGGCGTATGCAGGCTCATGGCGCCGTCATAGGCCCAGCGCGTGAAGGCAGGGTCGCCACAGTTGCCGATGGCCAGTGCAGGCACGGCCAGCTCTTTGGTGGCGCGGTTGGTCAGCATGCGTTCATCGATGCGCCAGGTCGCGCAGATCTCGCGCCGTAGCGCGTCGGCGAAAGCGATGGTCATGAACGCCATGCGGTTGACCAGCACGGTTGCCGCGCTGTCTTTGCCTGCGCCAGGGGCGCCGGTCAGAGCGATGATGAGGGGTGAACTCACGAATGTTCCTCCTTGATGGGTTGGATGTGGCTGGCCGTCACGACCAGTCGGGTGCTGACGAGTGGTGCCTGCACGGTCACGCGCTCGCCCTTCTTGTGCCGGCGCGCGGCCGCGCGGCATTGCTCTTCCTGGCCGAGTGGAAAGAACTGCTCCACATGCATGTGTGTGTGCATGCCGTTGTCCAGTTCGACCTCCATGCACAGCACGGGCGCGATGTGGCCCTCCGCGTCGAGCTGTTTTGTGCGTGCCTCCGCGGCATGCAGCAGGGTGCCGCTGTACTCCAGGGTGATGGGGTCGGACGTCATGCTGCAGCCGCGTCCAGGTAGAAAGAAAGCAGCATCACGCCGAAGATGAAAGCCAGAAAGACGGCTTCTTCCAGCACATCCAGCCAGCGATTGCGGCGGCGCGTCACTGCAACACCCCTTCGCGCGCGCGTGTCGTGCGGCTGAACACGGCTTCCTCCAGGCAGGTGTGGTGCCGCGGGCATGCTGCGTTCACAGTGCAGACGCCTGCACTGTCGCAACCGAGCCTGGTCCGCATGTGCTTGGGTACGGCGGTCACCACGATGGGACCATCGGTCATCGCGTCTTCGATGTGGAGCTGAATCAGGATGTCGAGGCCGAGGATCACGGCATCCATGCGACTGTCGGCAATCACGTCCTGGGCGCGGGTAATACCACCGCACTGCATGCGGACGGTGTAGGCGGCACTCACGCTTCACCACCTTCCATGTGCGGCGAACGGCGGGCTTCTGAAAAGCCAACTTTGGAACCGCTACCCGCGTTGCCTGCCTTGTCTTGCGCGGGCAAACTGACAGCAAAGAGAAGGGCGTCGTTGGGAAGCGCGCTCATGCCATGCTCCGTGCGGCCGTGATGACCTGGCTGAGGTCAGCCGCCGCCGGGGCGCTGCTGGCCTGGGCTACGAGTTCACGCGCGTCGTCGACCAGGCCTGCCAGCATGCCGGCGCCGATCTCGTCGGCATCGCGGTTCAATCGTGCCACGCGCTCTGCCAGCTTGAGCAGAGCGGGGCCTGCGGCCATGGCCCGCGCCGTGGGCAGCATGACGTCCGTCAGGCCAAGAACGCAGCCGACCAACATGCCGTTGGCGTCTTTGATGTCTACCCCGAATTGCACCCCCACCGTGCTGGCGTGCAGGGGGTATCGGACGTGAGCGGGCGCGCTCATGCCGACACCTTGAAGTGCTGGAAGAGTCCCGGCCAGTCGGCCTTGCCGGGCAGTTCGCTGATTTCCATTTCCGCTCCTTTCAGCCTGTGGATGGCTGGCGGAATGAATTGTTAGCTGAAACTAATCTTCAGTCAATAGCCGTAACTAATGAGATTATTCGCCGCTAATTTTGTATTGACGAAAATAATTTAAGGCTGCACAATAATTCACATGCAAATCGAGTTCGATCCCGCCAAGGACGCAATCAATCAAGCTCGGCACGGTTTGACCTTGGCCGAAGCGGGGGAACTGGATTGGGAGACCCTGGTCGCCAAGCCGGACACGCGCCGAGACTATGGCGAGACACGGCAAATCGGCTACGCGGTGCGGGGTGCGCGCCTGTATTGCGTGGTGTACGTGGACCGCGGCGAGGTGCGCCGCATCATCAGCCTGCGCAAGGCCAATTCACGCGAGGTAAAAAGCTATGCCCAAGACCATTAAGACCCGTTCCGGCCTGGTGCTGGAGCTGCCCACGCCCAAAGAAGATGCTGCCATTGCAGCGGGCATCGCAGCAGATCCAGACACGTATGAAGTGAACGCTGCCGAGTTCAGGCAACTGCGCCCCGTGGGTCGTCCGCGAGCCGAGGTAGAGCGTCCCCGGCTGAACATGCGCGTGGACCCGGACGTGTTGGAGCACTTGCGCGCCAGCGGCAAGGGGTGGCAGACCCGGGTAAATGCTTTGCTCAAGGAAGCGGTGGGGCAGGGGCGGCTGTGATGGCGTCGGCCAAGGGGAGGTAGTGTGGCTGCGATGCGGAGTTGATTACACTTATATTGAACCTATCAACAACTTTGCAGGGAGAACACGGTGGATTTCATTGATCAGCTTCGCGTCTTGGCTTCGCGCATCACGGCAACCAAGGACATGATCCAGACCGAGGAGGCGACGAAGAACTCGATGATCATGCCCTTCATCCAGATTCTCGGGTACAACGTCTTCGACCCCTTGGAGGTCACGCCGGAGTTGGTCGCGGATGTTGGCTTGAAGAAGGGGGAGAAGGTTGACTACGCCATCTTGAAGGATGGCAACCCCATCATCCTTTTCGAGTGCAAGAAGGCGGGGGCCGAACTGAACATCAGTCACGCGGGGCAACTGTTTCGCTACTTCCATGTGACAACCGCGCGCTTCGGTGTCCTGACCAATGGGTTGGTTTACAAGTTCTTCAGCGACTTGGAACAGCCGAACAAGATGGACGAGAAGCCGTTCTTCGAATTCAATATCCTCGACTTCAAGGACAGGGACGTGGATGAACTGAAGAAGTTCGCCAAGGCCGTATTCGACCTGGACACGATCCTCACCACCGCGAACGAGTTGAAGTACACCCGCTCTATCCAGAACCGACTTGCGGAATGGATGGTCAGCCCGCCCGAGGACTTCGTTCGCCTTGTCGCAGCCGATCTGATCGGGAGCCGCCGTTTCACGCCGGCGCTCAGGGAGCAATTCACACCCATCACCAGGCGGGCATTCGAGCAGTTGATCGGGGAAAGGATCAATGCCCGGCTCAAGGGCGCCATGACGCCCGAGCCGGCCTCGTTGGTGGCACCAGTTCCGCCCGAATCCTCTGCCGATGCGCGGGCAGAGGATCAGGTTCACACCTCGCTGGAGGAGCTTGAGGCGTTCCACACCATCAGGGCGATCCTTCGGGACATGGTGAGCCCGGGCCGCATTACCATCCGGGACGCCCAGAGCTACTGCGCGGTCTTGCTCGACGACAACAACCGCAGGCCCCTTTGCCGTCTCCGGTTCAATAATCTGAAGAATCTCAGAATAGGTCTTTTCGACGAGAAGCGGGAAGAGGTGCTGGAACCGCTCGAGAAAGTCGATGACATCTACAACTTTGTTGACCGCTTGAAGGCGACACTGGTCACCTATCTGTCGGGGCAAGAGACGGGCACGGCAAAGGGTTGACGCGACAGGCGTGGGTTGCCCCCGCCTGTTAGCGTCAATCGAATCCCAACGTCTGTTGAGCGGGGTTGATTTTGTTTGGCCCCCGCTGCTCCCGTTTATTTCCCGGCCACTGCAGAAGCTTCGCCGTCTGAATGTGGGCGGTAGCCTGCGACAAAGACGCGGAGATATCCCAAGGCATCTTTCTTGCCCTTCTCGTCCAGTTGGCTGAACACGGCAAGTAGTTCAGTTCGGAGCGGATCTTCCTTGGGCTCTAATTTATAGGGTGCGGCGGCTTCCTGTGCCTGCAAGTCGCTCGGAAACATCGGTGGCCGCCCTGTTGCGAGCCATTGGGGCAAGACTTGCAGCACGTGGGCTGCGCGAAGCAGTTGTTCGCCCTTGATGCTCTTCGTTTTGCCGTTTGCCCAGTTGTAGGAAGTGGGCGGCTTCACTTTGCAGGCTCTTGCCAATTCCGCGTTGTTCAAGCCAAGAGCGTTCATCCGCTCTTTAACTCGTTCAGCAAGTGTGGATGTCATTATTAGGCGAGGCTAACTAAAGTATTGTTAGCTGTGGCTTGCTTTTATTGTTAGCTTCAGCTAATAATCTGGGCATGGAACTGACCCATGCCCAAATCATCGAGTTGCTGGATGGCCCCACGGCGGTGGCACGGCTGCTCGACATCAAGCCGCCTAGTGTGCATGCCTGGATCACCGAGGGCATCCCCGAGCCTCGTCTGATCGCCTTGGCAGCCCAGATCGAGCTCAAGAGCGGCGGGCAGTTCAGTCGCAAGCGCCGATGGCCGGACAAGTTCCACATCTTCTGGCCTGAGCTGCTTGACCAGGAGGGGGCGCCGCCTGTCCCTGCTGAGGCTGCGGAAGGGGAGGGCGGCCATGCGTGACTCAAAGCTGCGCCCGACATTCCTGGAGGCAGCCTGGTTCAACCATACCCAGGCTGAGCTGGCGAGGCTTATTTCTGGCGCAGCCGTTCCATCAGAGCCGTCCACTCCGGGCCTGCCCCGTTGCCGCGAATGCCCGCTGCAGTCTGATGCAGCACGGCCTTTATCACCACAGCATTCCTTGCTTGCGGTTCCAAGGTTGCAGCTGTCGCCTCGAAGGAGGCTGCCATTTCTTCGATGGTTGCGCCGCTTTTGTGCGCGACCACATGGGCGAGATGAGTGATGCAGGCCTGTATTCCAGCCGTCCAGCCTGTGATGGCTTCGATCTGTTCCTTTTCCATGAGCGCCCCCTTCTTGGCTTTGCTGGTTGACGTAGGACTCCCCAGTGTGGTCAGGCCGTGGGGCGCTCGCCCTTTTCACACCCGCCGCCGTCAAGTCCGGCGTGCCTCCCATGCGATGGCGTTGTCTCCTCCCTGGCGCCTGGCCGTGAGCGGGCAGGTTCACGGCCTTGGGCGCGCCGGGGCGGCGGGTGTTTTTCCTCTTCGTTTTCATGCAGGCAGTTTGAGTGTTTGCATGGGTTTTGTCGCTCACAAAAAGCAGGAGATGTTGTGATGGACTTGCGAGACGTTGCCGCGAACGTGGTGCATGACTACCCGGGCGGTGCGGTGTCACTCGCGCCGCGAGTCGGCAAGAACCCGACGACGCTGGCGCATGAGCTGAATGGCACGGGCGTGGCCAAGCTGGGGTTGATGGATGCGGAGCGCATCGTGCAGGCCACGGGTGATTTGCGCATCCTTGAGGCTTTCGCGCTCAACTGCCGGCAGATGCTGGTTCCGTTGCCGGACCTGCCGGCCGACCCGGTGGTCGACGAAAGCATCAGCCGCTTGGCCGTGGCCGCGCGCGAGTTCGGTGACTACTGCCGCGAAGTCGCCGTCAGCTTGGCAGACGGCCAGGTGTCGGACAACGAACTGGCCCGCATCGACCGAGAGGCGGGGGAGTTGATCGCCAGCCTGCACGGCGTGCGTGCTGCGGTGGCACAGATCAACTTGAGGGGCAAGCCAGCTGAATGGAAGGTGGGTGCATGAAACCGCGTTTCTTTTGCACCTCGTTCAACTGGGAATTCAAGGGGGAAATCAGGTGAGTCCTCTCGAAACACAAACCCTGCCGCTCCCCCTGCTCGGGGGGGTGGTTCAAGCGCAGACCTTGCACGTCCCGCCCGAAGTTTTGACCAAGCTGGTCAGCTACCGGCAGGCCTGCCGCATGGCATGGAAGCTCCGGCGCACGCGCATCACGCAGCGCACGCTGGCCGAGCTGTGCGGGCTCTATGCCTCGCACGTCTCCGAATACTTCAGCCTGCACGGTGACCGCCGCGAGCTGCCTGCGCGCTACATCGCGGTGGTTGAGTCAGCGATTGGCAACACGGTCATCAGCCAGTGGATCGCCCAGCAGTCAAGGCTGACGGTCTTGGAGGTGGTCGCCAGCTGCGACCAGGCAGCGCGGAGGGCCGCGGCATGACAGATATGGAACCTGGCGCCATCTACCGGCTGCCAAGCGGGCGATTCGCCATGCTCATGGCCATCAATGCAGACGCCTGCACGCTGGGGGTGGTTGACGTGCATCGCGTGGTGTTGCTGTCTGGCGGGGAACTGGCTTTGTCACATGCCGCAGCAGCTCGCCTGCGCGTGGCGTGGCACGCAGACCAGTGGCAGGCGCGGCGTGCCGACCGGTTGGCGTTGGAGCAGGAGCGTGCCCATGCGGCCGCGGAGTGACGCACGCCAGGCCCTCCTGGCGGACATTCGCAGCCATGGCCATGCGCGGCTGGTGGACGTGGTTGAGCGTACGGGCTTGGAGTACGGAAAGGCTCGCCAGTTGCTGGCAGACAGCGTGCGCGCCGGAGACCTGACATACACCCTGCAACGTGCGGCCCATGCGTTGCGGCCGGTGGCCGTCTATGAGCCGGCCGTTGAGCTGGAGGAGATGGCTGGCGACTGCTCGGCCGCCGCACTTGAACTTGCCGCCTGCTGGCGTTAAAGCGATCACGCGTCATACATGACGAACAAGAAAAACTCTGGCGGCTCGGAGGGGTGGCGCACGGTCTGTCCAGTGCCGGCCGACGTCGCGCTGCCCACATTCCGGCATTCTCACTATCAGCCTTCCGACATCGTTGACAAGTCGGTTTACGTGCTCGACGGCGAGCTGCTGGGCTATGTTGTGCGCTTTCGCTCAAGCTCTGGGGAGGCCAAGGCCCTGCCCTATACCTGGTGTCAAAGTGAGCAGGATGGCAATTTCAAGTGGTGCCAGAAGCAGTGGGATGAACCTCGGCCCCTTTTTCTGGCTGGCGGTGAAATGCCGGGCCAGCGCACCGTGGTTCTGGTGGGTGATGAGCCTACGGCAGGCCTGCTGCAGCAGGCCCTGGATGAAGCCCTGGAAGGGTTCTACAGCGTCGTAACTTGGCCAGGTGGCGGAAAGACGTGGCGCAAAGCTGATTGGTCCTGGCTCAAGGGCTGTAGGGTGCTTCTCTGGCCCGCCAGCGATGCTGAGCATGCACCGCTGAACCGCACTGAGCGCGCTGCCATGACGAGTGACCTGGGCCGCGCCGTCCTGCAGCAGGAAAAGCCCATGCTTCCCTTGCGTCGTCAGCCGAGCTACCTGGTCATGCGGGCCGTGGGCGAGCACCTGCAGGCGCAACTGGAGTGCAAGGTGGCAATGCTGCAGATCCCGGAGCCCGGATCTGTCAAGCACGGATGGGGTGCGGCCAATGCCGTTCTTGAATGGCCAGGCGAGCGACTGCTGAACTTTCTTGGCAGCGCGCAGCCGCTTCTCGACGCGGCCGAAGCCGGATCTACCCCAACCATTGCTGCCGCGGGGGATGGGGGAGGGCGCGGTGCGATGAAGGCGGAGGCCCGACGCTGGCAGGACTGCCTCCTGCTGACCGAGAAGGGCCTGGTCAAGGCCGTGCGTGAGAACGTCGTCATCGCGTTGGACGGAATTCCGGCAGATGGCATTGACGGATGCGGCGATATGGCCGGCTTGATCCGTTTCAATGAGTTCACCAACAACGTCGAAAAGACCCGTGACACACCTTGGGGCACGTCGGCCGGCGTGTGGGAAGAGCATGACGAACTGTTGATGGGGGAGTGGCTGGTGCGAACTCAGTTCCTGCCTTCCATGCCCCGCACGGCGCTAGAGGAGGCGGTGGTCATGGTGTCGCGCCGCAATGCCTATCACCCAGTCCGCGAGCGCATGCTGGCCCTCCAAGGTCGGTGGGATGGGCGTCGTCGATTGCCTATGTGGTTGCAGCGTGTTTGCATGGCCGAGGGGGCGCTTGGCCCCGACGACGAAGATTTGCGCCAGTACTTGGCCCGCGCAGGCACATGGTTCATTCGGGCCATGGTGGCCCGAGTATTGCCTCTGGAAAAAAGCGGCAGCCACATATTGCGCGGCCCAGGCACGAAATTCGATTACATGCTGGTCTTGGAGGGCATTCAGGGTGCCGGCAAGACCACGTTTGCCGAGACCTTGGGCGGCGACCACTTCGCCAACACCGGCCTGACGCTGGGTGACAAGGACAGCTACCAGAACATCCAGGGCGTCTGGATCTATGAGTGGGCCGAGTTGGATGGCCTGGCGCGCGCGGACCTCACGCGCGTGAAGAGCTTCATTTCCAGCGCCAAGGACCGGTTTCGCGCCAGCTTTGACCGGCGCCCCAAGGACTACCCGCGCCAAGTGGTGTTCGTTGGCACGACCAATGAGCGGCACTACCTCAGTGATCCGACAGGCAATCGTCGCTTTTGGCCGGTTGCCTGCACCCGTGATCTGGACATCGCCTGGTTGCGCGAGAACGTCGAGCAACTGCTGGCCGAAGCATTGCACGATCTGGGTAACGGTGCGCGCTTCTGGCCCACGCGCGAGGAGCAGCGCGAGCTATTCGATCCTCAGCAGCAGGTGCGCGTGCTGCAGAACCCGCTTGAAAGCGCCATTCGCCGGTACCTGTACGACGAGGACCAAAAGGTGCCTCAGTTTGGCGAGAACGGCGCACTGCTCCAACGAATCACGCTCAGCGACCTGCTGACGGCGATTGGCTACACGGTGGACAAGCAAACACCTGCTGTTGCCAAACAGGTGGCCGCGGTCATGCATGCGTTGGGATGGGAGCTGAAACGCGCCAGCAAAGGAATGGGGGGCGGCGAAGACAAGGCCCGGCCCTACCACTATCACCGGCCCAAGCCCGCACCAGCACCAGGCTCGGCACAGGCCACATCGTCATCGCCCGGTACGCAGGGTGAATCACCAAAGAGGCCCGACGATGAGCCCCCATTTTGACCAGCGAGGGCGCGCCAAAGCCGTGCGCAGCGCCGAAAAGGTCAGGGCGCTCAGTTCGGGTGCGCCCATGTAGCCCGTAGCCGACCGAGACCGGGCGCGCCCGGATGTCCACGTGTCCACGTGATTCCTGTGATTTCTCAAAGCAGCTCAATGGCTGCTTATGCGATCCAGGGCGGAGCTATGCCTTCGCGCAGCGTGGTTTGGCGTCCAGATGTCTGCACTGCTTTGCAGGCATGCGTGGCATGGGCGGGTGCGGGCGCGCGTGGGGGTTGCGATTTTTGTTTTTTCATTCAAAGGACATGGACATATGGACAAGAGGGCAAAGGTAGATTGGGCCTGGCTTCCCGCAGCCATGCCGCAGGTCGCGGGCCTGATGAGGGAAAAGCGCAAGCTCTACGGCGACGCGCATGTGAACGAGTGCTGGCGGCGGGGCGTGATTCAGGGGGAGGCCGGCTGGTTCTTCGCCCGTGAAGGTGCATTGACAGTCGGCACACCACTGCCTGGACCGAATGGCAATAGCCTGTTCGAGCAATTCAGTGATCTTGGGCCGGCCATGCTGCAGATCGCACCTCGACCTGGTCACGTTGAAGAAGTGGTGGATGGTGTTGTAGTCCTGGTGCCAGTTGATGGGGTGGTCAATGGCGCGCATTGAGGGCATCCGCTACAGGCTGGAGAACTGGGCCCGGTGGTGCGCCAAGGTGGAGGGTGGAGCGCTGGGTTTTCCAACCACCAACAGCCTCGCCCGATTGGCCGGGCGCAGCAGCAACTACGAAGCTGTGATTCCGACGAACGACGTTGATGCCGCTGAGACGGACGCGGCCGTGAAGTCGTTGCAGCTCACCCGTTCGCACCTCTACCTGGTGCTGACCTTGCACTATGCAAAAGGCCTGCCGATTCACAGGGTGGCGAGGGAAATGCATCGGGCTGAAAGCACCATCAAGCGCAACCTGGAAGATGCCGACCTCGCCATCCAGACGTGGCTGGTCGCGAAGGCCGAGAAGCAGCGGTCGGCCCCGGTGCGGTCATGACGGGGGTTTTCCAACATATACCTTTTTGCTACATTTCGGCTACGCTGCAGCGAGCGTGTTCCCAAAGCGAATTCACCATCTCAAGCCCCTGCCAGGTCTCGACCTCGCAGGGGTTTTTGTTTGCAACCATGTCCATCAAGATCGGTGTTCAATTCAACGTCAAGCAGGTCCAGGACCAGGTGGGTCGCTTGAAGGCGGACCTGCAGGACAAGGTGATTGCGCAGGCGCTGGGGAAGACGGCGGAGAAAGCGCGAGCAGAAATGACGCGCCAGATCACACGGGAGTTCGCCATAAAGGCGAAGGACGTGCGCCCCAGTATCTACATTGATCGGCCTCGGATGGGCAAGGTGTCCATGATCACGATCAAGGCCTTCCCGTCTAAGAAGGGGAAGCGCTCACGAAATGTCATGCTGTTTGGGGCGCGCCCTGCGCCGGGATCGGAGAAGCGGCGCGTCAAGGTCAAGCTGCCAGACGGTCGCTGGGTCATGCGAGTGGTGTCTGTCGGTGGGGGTGTCTCGGTCAAGATCCGCAAGGGTGAGTCACGCAAAGTCATCAAGGGCGCCTTCATCGGCAACAAGGGGCGGACAGTCTTCATGCGCGAGGGCGATGGCCGTTTGCCCATCAAGGGTGTGCAGACCATCGATGTCCCTCAGATGTTCAACACCAAGCGAATCAATGAGGCTGTCGTGAGGAAGATCCTGCAGGACTTCCCGCGCGAGCTGAATCGCCTGGTGGCCTACCGCCTCTCCAAGCTCTGACGGTTGCTTCACGGGTCCTCCCCGGGCCCCCGACCACTGCGGGTCGAAACGAGCGCGATCTTCGCCGCCTCGCAGACTTTGGGAATTGGTTTCCAGGGTTTCCATTCACAGTTTCCAGGGTTTCCAGACATGGGCGTTTCAGTTCGGGCATGTGCGCGAGAACTTGGGATCAGCCATACGGCGATCAACAAGGCCGTCGCGGCGGGGCGCGTGGCCAAGGCTGCGGACGGCACCGTGGAAGTTGAAGCTGTGCGCCAGGCCATGAACCAGACCGCAGATCCGTTTCGCGGCGGCCAGCGCCAGGCGGGTGTGGCCGGGCAGGTGCAGTTAGGGCCGACTGTAGGAGCAACTCAAGCCGAAGGAGCAGCTGGCGCATCACACCAATCGGCTCCGACCGTGTCTGCTCAGGGGGCGCTGTTGACGGCCCGAACTTTGAGCGAGCAGGCGAGGGCTGAGCGCGAGCAGATCGAACTGGCGAAGCTCAAGGGCTTGGTGGCTGAGCTGGCGCCCATGACCCAGGCGGTTCACGACGCGATGGTGGAAGCCCGCTCTGAAGTGCTGGCCCTGCCCGAGCGGCTGACCATGCTGGTCACGCCGGAGACGGATGCGGCGAAGGTCTATTCGATGATCGAGGCGGAAGCGAATCGCATATGTGATGCGCTGCAAAGCAAGCTGAAGCAGATGGCGGTCTTGCGGGCGACGGTGACGGTATGAACCTCAGTGATGGTTACACGGCGATCATGGAAGCTGCTGCAAGCGCCTGGGCGCGGCCTGAAAAGCTGTGGGTCTCCGACTGGGCGGACAAGTACCGTGTAGTGCCCAGCAAGTCGACGTCGGTGCGTGGGCCGTGGCGTACCAGCCTTACACCCTATGCGGCCGAGCCAATGAATGAGCTTTCGTCGCTTTCGCGGACGCAGGAAGTGGTCATCATGGCTGCCTCCCAGGTCATGAAGACCGAGGTGCTGCTCAACTGGGTTTTTGAGACCATTGATCAGGACCCCGCACCGATGCTGGTGGTGCAGCCGACGGAAAAGGCAGTCAAGGACTTCGTGACGCAGCGCCTGGATGCTGCCATCACCGTCATGCCGCGCATCGCAGAAAAAGTGCCCAGTGCGCGCAGGCGCGACAGCGGCAACACGATGACCGAGAAAAACTTCCCTGGCGGCGTGCTGTATCTAGGCTGGAGCAACAGCGCCAGTGAAATGGCGAGCAAGCCGATTAAGAAGCTCGCGCTCGATGAGGTGGACCGCTATCCCATCAGCGTGAAAGACGAAGGCAGTCCGGTCAAGTTGGCCGAGCAGCGCACCGCGAACTTTCCACGTCGCAAGATCCTCAAGACCAGCACGCCGAAGCGCAAGGGCGAGTCCGTTATCGCCGATGAGTACGAGGCCAGCAGCCAGGCGCAGTACTGGGTTCCCTGCCCGCACTGCGAAGGCATGCAGGTGCTGGAGTTCCCGAATCTGCGCTGGAAGAAAACCAAAGACCCGGGCACAGGAAAAAACATCCATTGGACCGATACGGCGGCGTACGTCTGCCAGCACTGCGGCGCGGAAATCGAAGAACGGTTCAAACCACAGATGCTGGCCAGAGGTGAATGGCGCCACCGGCACCCTGATCGCGCTAAGCGTGGCTATCACATCAACGGACTGTACAGCCCAGTGGGTCTGGGGTTCACCTGGGCAGAGCGGGCACAAAAATTTGTTGAGGCCAAGGCCGACCCGGCCAAGCTGCAGACCTTTGTCAACCTGCATCTGGGCGAACCGTTCGAGGACCACTCGGACGCCGTGCAAGCCAGCGCTTTGCAGCAGCGCGCGGAAGCCTACCCGCTGCGCACGCTTCTGCCGGGCTATCTGGTGCTTACGCTCGGCGTGGACGTGCAGCGTGATCGTTTCGCTTTCCACTTGGTCGCCTGGGGCCGTGGCGAACGCTGTCACACCGTGGATTACACCGAGATTCCTGCTGATACCACGCGCGAAGAGGAATGGGAGCGCATCACGGAATACCGGCGCAAGCCAGTGCGTAACGCCTTCGGTGTGGATCTGCGCGTGAGCATGACGGCCGTTGACAGCGGCGACGGCGTGACCGTTCATGAGGCCTACAAGTATGGTCGCAAGTACCGCCATGACGACGTCATCATCATCAAGGGTGCCAGCACGCAGAACCGCCCGATACTTGGCCGCCCGACGAAACAGGACGTGAAAAACGAGCGCGGCGCGATGGACCGCAACGGCGTGGATCTGTGGCTGGTGGGCAGCGACACGGCGAAAAGCGCGCTCTTCGCGCGCCTGGACGGCGATGCGCTACGCGAAGATAAAGCGGAGTGGCTGGTGCGCTTCAGCAGCGAGCTGCCGCCGAGCTTCTTCGAGGGCATCGTCAGCGAGTACTACGACAACGATCTGGGGCGATGGGTCAAGCGTAACGGCAAGCGCAATGAACCGCTGGACACCTGGAACTACGCATACGCAGCCGCGCACCATCCGCGAATCGAAATCCACAAAGCCCGCTCGGCGGACTGGGATGAACTGGAACGCCTGCTGGAGCCGCGTGTGCATGACATGTTCACTGCCGCACCGTCCACGAATGTGGACGGCAGTATCGAAGTGCAGACGCCTGTACCACCGCAATCCGAGGCCGGCAGGGAAGAGGCCTCGAGCTCGCAACGCGGCGCGCGAGATGATGGCTGGGTACCTGACGTGCCCGATAACTGGATCTGAAAAGGAGCGACTATGTTTGGTTTGCTTGAAAACTTGACCAAGGCAGCCGTGGCTGTGGCAGTCACGCCGGTGGCAGCGGCCGTGGATGTGTTGGCAATTCCTGCCGATGCCTACGATGGCAAGGATATGTTCTCGCGTACTGGTGCCATGCTCAGGGCCGCGGGCGAGAACCTCTCCGAAGCTGTCAAGCCGGATGGCAAGTGAAATGCCAGGCTTTACCGTCACCCAGCTCGAAGCCATCGAGCGCGCCATCGCCAGCGGCACCCTCAAGGTGCGTTACGACGGCAAAGAAGTGCAGTACCACAGCATGACGGACTTGATGAGCGCACGCGTAGTCATCCGTGAAGAGCTGCTGGCTACTGGCCTGCTGGCCGACGTCGCCACGCGTGGCCGCGCTACCTTGACCGAATTCAGCCGAGACTAACCCGCCATGCAGCACTCAGCACACATCGCGCCAAGCACTCGCCTGGAGCGCGCGATCGAGTACGTTGCGCCTAGCTGGGCGCTGCGCCGCTCCATAGCCCGCATGGGTCTGGACATGGCGCGCGGTTACGACGCGGCCAAGTCGGGCCGACGCACCGCAGGCTGGAACGCGACCAGCGGCAGTGCGAATGCGGAACTGGCCGAAGGTCTGTCCAGAATTCGTAACCGCGCGCGCGATGTCATCCGCAACAACGAATACGCGAAACGCGCCGTGCGCGTGTTTGCCAGCAACGTTGTTGGCTACGGCATCACGATCACGCCGGAGAACAAGCGCGAGCAAGAAGCCTATCTCGCCTGGGCCGATAGCCTGGAATGCGACGCCGACGGCAGCGGCAACTTGGCCGCGCTGCTCAGCTTGGCTGCCAACGAGCGATTCGGCGCAGGCGAGGTGCTCATTCGCCGTCGCTGGCGCCGCCTGTCCGATGGTTACTCCATCCCCATGCAGATCCAGGTGCTGGAGGCGGACCATCTTGATGAAAGCCGGACGGGTCCTATCGGCAACGCGGGTAATTTCTGCATCCTTGGCAAGGAATTCAACGCCATCGGCGAATGCGTGGCCTACTGGCTTTTCCCCGAGCATCCGGGCGAGATCGCGGGCCGCAGTCTGCGGGGCTTCGAAAGTCGCCGTGTGCCTGCCGGCGAGATCATTCACTACCGCTATCGAGACCGACCCAGCGCCGTGCGCGGCGTCAGCGAGTTGGCCGTCAGCCTCATGCGCTACCGCGACCTGGCCGACTACCTGGACGCTGAGTTGATCCGCAAGAAGATGGAGGCCTGCGTCGTCGCCATCGTCAGCAGTGACAAACCCGACAAGGCTCTGGGTTTGGCTGGTAGCGACAAGGGCGTGGAAAAGATGCGCCCCGGCATGATCTCGCGCATCGGCGCGACCGAAAGCGTGACGTTCAACAACCCAGTGCCCAGCGCGGGCGGCGGCGAATTCACCCGTCACCAGTTGCACGCCCTGGCCGTCGGCTCAGGTATCACCTACGCCCAACTGACAGGCGATATGTCACAGGCCAACTTCGCCAGCAACCGCATGGGTCTGATCGAGTTCCGCCAAATGGTGGAGCAAGAGCAGTGGCTGGTCCTGGTGCCGCAAGTTCTGCAGCGCATCCGCGCCTGGTGGCAGGAAGCGGCGGTGCTGGCTGGTGTACCTGTCGGCCCCCGGGCCAAGGACAAGTACTCGATGCCGCGCAAAGCACAAGTCGATCCGCTCAAGGACACCACGACTGCCAAGGAGGCTATCCGCGGCGGCGGCAAGACGCTCAGCGAATGGCTGCGCGAGGAAGGCACCACGCTCGAGGCCTACATCGAAGAGCGCAAGAAAGAGCAGGCCGCACTGCGGTCGGCGGGCATCGTGCTTGATACCGATGCAGCGACTACCGAGCTCGGACTGACTGGAGTAGATCTGCTGAAAACACCGCAAGAAGCCTGACAGCCTCACACCCCCTTAACCAGCCCGCCGCGGGTAACCCGGCGGGCTTTTTCCTTGGAGCTATCCAATGCCTCAAATCCTTGAACAGCGCCGCGCTGAAATGCCGCTGGCCAGCATCAGCATGGCCGTACGCAATGTCGTTGCACGCGCCGAAGCGGCAGCAGCGGAAGCGGCCGAAGGCGCGGTGACGGACGCCGCCGCCCGTTTCGAGCTGGTCTTCACCACCGGCGCGCCCGTGCGTCGCTACGACTGGCTAAACGACCGCTACTACCTGGAAGAACTGGTCGTTTCGCCCGAGGCCATCAACCTCGCCCGCCTGGAGCGCGGGGCGCCGCTGCTCAACACGCACTGGGCTTGGAGCCTGGAAGACCAGATTGGCGTTTGCGACCAACCCGCCATCGAAGGTGGCGCGGGCACCGTGCAGGCGCAGCTCAGCCGCCGTGACAGCGTGCGCGGCATCGTGCAAGACCTGGAAGACCGCGTCATCCGGAATGTCAGCGTGGGCTACAGCCGGGACGCCATCGAAATGGTGGCCCCGGGGGAAGAAAACGGCATGTGGGTCTATCGCGTTACGCGCTGGACACCCATGGAAGTGTCCCTGGTGCCCATACCAGCGGACATGGACAGCCAAGTTCGCAGCGAGTCTGTGGAAGGCCGTCAACGACTGCTCGACCGTGAAGGCCATGAACTGCGCACCTACCCCTGCGCAGTGACCGAAATTCAAACCCGAATCCCCACGGCGGGGTCAGCCGAACACCGCAACTTTGAAGGAAGCAATATGCCCCAAACTGCAACCCCGCAGTCCGGCAGCGGCAATCATGCCCCAGCCGATCAAACTCGCGCCACCCCGGTGCAAACGGCCACCGCTGCGCCCGCGTCCGATGCCACCGAGGCCGCGCGCCAGGCCGGCATGCAGGCCGAGCGCCAGCGTCAGGCCGACATCCGTGCTGCCGTGCAAGCGGCACGCTCCACGCTCGGCGCCTCGGATGCCGAGGCGTTGTCCGTGCGCCTCATCGACGCAGGTGTGAGCGTGGACGCAGCTCGCCGCGAAGTGCTGGAGCAGCTGGCTCAGCGCAGCGCCGCCACGGCCACGCGCAGTCCTGCCGACATCCGCACCGAGCGCGATGAGGTCGAAACCGCTCGCCACCGCATGGCGGACGCGCTGTTGCTGCGTGCCCGGCCCGACCGCGCCGCCGGGGCTGACGTCGGTGGTCGCGCCATTGACGCCGAAGGCGCGCGCAACTTCCGAGGCATGGACCTGATGGACATGGCCCGCCATGCCATCCGCGCGGCGGGCGGCAACCCGGATGGCCTCTCCCGTCGCGAGATTGCGCAAGCAGCACTCAACTTGGACAGCGATGCACGCCGTGCGGCCGGCATGCACGGAAGCAGCGATTTTCCCAACGTGCTTGCCAACACGGTCAACCGAAGCTTGCGCGCGGCCTATCAGCTCGCGCCGCGCACCTTCACCGGCTGGGCGCGTCGCAGCAGCAACAAGGACTTTCGCGAGAAGGCGGTGGCCCAGCTTTCCGAACTGTCGCGGATGCAGAAGGTAAACGAAGGCGGGGAATACAAATTCCTTTCCTTCGGTGACAGCGCTGAGAAATACAGCCTTTCCAAGTACGGCGGCATCATCGCCATCACCTGGGAGTCGCTCATCAACGATGATCTGGCCGCCTTCGATCGCCTGCCTCTCATGATTGCCGCCGAGGCCGCTGCCCTCGAAAGCGACATCGTCTACGGCATCTTGACGGGCAATGCCACCATGTCGGACACCAAGGCCCTGTTCCATGTGGACCATGGCAACTTGGCCGGTGCGGGTGCAGCCATCACGGACGTGACGCTGGGGGCCGCGCGTGCGGCCATGCGCAAGCAGACGGGCGCCAAGGGCCGCGTGCTCAACCTGACCCCCGACTTCCTCATCGTCGGTCCGGACAAGGAAGGCGAGGCCAACAAGTACACCAGCGCCCAGTTCGTCGCTGCCAAGAGCGCCGACGTGAACCCGGCTTACAACACCAGCCTGGAAGTGGTGGTGGAGGCACGCCTCACTGGCAACCAGTGGTACATGGCTGCTACTCCCGCGCTCATTGACACGGTCGAGTACTCCTACCTGGAGGGCGAAGAAGGCCTCTTCACCGAGCGCAAGGATGGCTTCGAGGTGGACGGCTTGCTGATCAAGGCCCGCCATGTCGTTGCGGCCAAGGCCATCGACTGGCGCGGTCTCTACAAAAACGCGGGCGCGTAAGCCGCTTGTCCACGCAGGTGCGGTCCAGCCTTGTTGCGCTGGACTGCACCGCTCGTCCCCTTCATCACTTTCAAGGAATTCACCATGAAAAACTTTGTCCAGCGTGGCGACACGCTTCCGCTCACCCCGACTGCGGCCGTCGCCAGTGGTGTCGGCTATCTCTTCGGCGCAGCGCTGTTCGGCGTTGCCGTCAGCGACGTGGCCGCGAACACGGAAGGCGAGTTCAAGACCGAAGGCGTGGTCGAGATCGGCAAGACCAGTGCCTTGGCCATCAGCGTCGGCGACCGCCTCTTCTGGGACGCGGCCAACAAGGTGGTCAACAAGACCACGGCTGCCCAGCAGTGCGTTGGTATCGCTGTTGCCGCTGCGGTCAACCCCAGCGCCACCGTGCTCATGAAACTGGTACCCAGCGTACCGGTGGCTACCTGATAGCCAGGGAGGCGGTTTTCGTGTTCGACCCCAGCATCTTCATGCAAGCCTTCGAGGCACATGGCTTGGTCCATCGTGCCACGCGCGCAAGTGTTCCAGGCGACACCGGGTTCCTATGCGGCTTCGTACGCCCGGATGAGCTCATTTTGGGCGACGACGTGCATGCGGCCGGTCCGGAAATCGAATTCGAGACTGCCGCCGCGCCGGGCCTGGTCCGCGGCCAGACGCTGACCATCAACGGCCAGGACTATCGCCTGGTGAGGGACCCGCGTCGCCAGGGCGATGGCTACTTCAGCCGCGCCGTGCTGAAGGAGATTTGACCATGCACCGTCGCACCGCCATCCGCGCCGCTGTCGCCGCGCGCCTGCAGGCCCATTTGGCCGTGGTGGGCCTGACCGACTGCTACGCTGGCCGCGTGCAGCCCACGCGTGAAGACCGAATGCCCTTCGCACGCGTCTTACTGGGCGACGAAAGCAGCGAGCTGTTGACCGACTCGGGCGACGAGAAACGGGCCCTTTCCGTGTCCATACGTGTATACGAAAGAGCCGAGGAAGACCTCGGCGCCGCGCTCGATGCCATTGCCGAAAAAATCGAAGGCCTGTTCTGGCACGGTGGCTTCCTCGGGGACCTAGCCGGCGAATGGCGACACACCGGCAGCGATCTCGAAGACGGCGAGGGCGACAGCGTGGCGGCGCGGCATGAGGCTGGCACGCTGACCCTCAACTACGAATGTACTTACCGCTGGTCCCCGCCCGACACCACGGCGGATCTGGCGCCCTTTGCCCACGCGCACGTCACCACCCAGGCCGCTTCGGCGTCCGGGGTGGCGCGTGCCGAGGATCACATCGAATTGCCTCAAGACTGAAAGGATTCACCATGGATGTCCAACCCGTGCCGGGTCGCCTTGTGCGAGACCCGGCTACCGGCCGTGAGCTGACGGAGCGCATGACCGTTCCCGATGGCTCGCCCTTCTGGCTTCGCCGCCTTACTGCCGGCGATGTCACGCGCGCCGATGCTGCGGCAGCTGCGCCGAAAGGCCGTGTGCAGACGCCTGCACCCGCCGCCGGTTCCCCCAGCTCCGCTGACAAGAAAGGCGGCTCGCAATGAATTTCAACCAGATCCCCGTCAACCTGCTGACCCCTGGCCAGTACGTCGAGTTCGACAACTCCCGTGCCGTCCAGGGTGCGGCGCAGATGCCGCAGCGAATCCTCCTCATCGCCCCGAAGTTGGCTGCAGGATCTGCTGCAGCTGACGTGCCCCTGCAGATCACCAGCAGCGCCCAGGGCGTGGCCGCTTGCGGCCGGGGCAGCTTTGGCGCTGCCATGTGCGATGCCCTTTTTCGTGTGCCCCAGGCGGGGGACGTGTGGCTGCTGCCGGTGGCCGATGACGAAGACGGTGTCGAAGCGACGGGTGAAATCACTTTCGGCGGCTCCCCCACGGCGGCCGGCGTGGTGTCGCTCTATGTGGCGGGCACGCTTGTCTCCGTCGCGGTCGCCGCCGCAGCAACCGCTGCGAGCGTTGCGACCGCAGTGGCTGCAGCGGTGAACGCGAACACGGATCTGCCTGTCACAGCGGCTGCGGCCGGGGTCGTTGTCACGCTCACGTCGCGACATGCTGGCGCCCTGGGCAATGACATCGATCTGCGCTTCAACTACTACCCGTTGACCGAGCGCATCCCTGCGGGTCTGACGGCCAGTGTCGAAGCAATGGCGGATGGGGCCACGAATCCGAGCGTTGCGGTCGGTCTGTCGAACATCGGCAGTTCCCAGTACAACACTGTCATCTGCGCCTTCAACGATGCGGCGAACCTTGCGCTGGTGGAAGCCGAGCTGGACACGCGCTGGGGGCCGATGCACATGAACGATGGTCACTGCCACGTGGGCCTGCGCGGCACGGTCGGCACCATCAACACGTTTCTCGCGACTCGCAACAACCCGCACCTGACGGTCTGGACGATGGAGCAGGGGGGTGAACCCCAGCCGTTGTGGGTCAAGGCAGCCACGGCTGGCGCGGTGGCGGCCTACTACCTGGCTATCGACCCGGCGCGTCCTTTGCAAACCCTGGCCCTGCCTGGCTTGCTGCCCGCGCCGCAGGAGAAGCGGTTCATCCGGGAAGAGCGCAACAACATCCTGAGCTACGGCGGCGCAACGACCGAGGTGAATGCCGGCGGCGAAGTGTGCATCGAGCGCGGGGTGACGACCTACACGCAGAACTCCTCGGGCCTGGCCGATCCCAGCTACCGGGACATCGAAGTCCTGTACACGCTGAGTCTGCTGCGCTACCAGGTGCGCGCCCGGTTCGCGCAAAAGTACCCGCGTCACAAGCTGGCCAATGACGGGACGCCGGTCCAGCCTGGTCAGCCTGTCATCACGCCGAAGATCGCCAAAGCCGAGATGGTTGCCCTCTGCGGTGAGTGGATTGACCTTGGCCTGGTCGAGAACCTGGAAGCCTTCAAGGCAGGCCTTGCCATCGAACGTGCCAGCGGGGACGCGGATCGCCTCAACGTCCTGCTCCCGCCGGATCTCATCAACCAACTGCGTGTCGTCGCCGCGCAGATCCAGTACCAGCTCTAAGAAAGGCGCATACCCACCATGAGCAAGAAGCTTCTCGGGCGCGCCTTTGTGCGCGTCAACGGCAACACGCTGGCCAGCCTGCCTGGCACTGCAAAGCTGCGCATTGGCGGCATGGCGCGCACGCCGATCAATGGCGACAGCGGCTACCTCGGTTACACGGAGAAATTCGTGAACTCCGAGATCTCGCTGGAGTACGCGGTCGATGAACTCACCGATCCCATCGCGCTCAACGATGTGAAGGACGCCGTGGTCACCTTCGAAGCGGACACAGGCCAGGTCTGGGTCATCCGCAATGCCACGGCCTCCGGCGCTGAAGACAACGAAGTCAGCAGCGGTGAGGGCAAGGCCACCATCAAATTCTTCGGCGATGCCGCGCAGCAGGTCTGACATGAGAAAACCAGTTGAAATGCCATTGGGCGAACCGATTCAGGCGCACGGCCAGACGGTGAATTCCTTGACCTTCAAGCCGCTGAAGGGCAAGGACATCCGACAGATGCCGGCGAGTCGCAGTGCTGACGCCCTGTTGGCCATGGTGGCGATCAGCGCCGGCATACCGCCTAGCTCGGTGGACCAGATGGATGGTGGCGATGTCACCCGCGCCATGGAGATCGTGAGCGATTTTTTGCTCCCGGTTACCCGGATTGGCGAAGCGTCTGGGGAGAAATCCGAGCCCTCGCCCCCGAGTGGGACTGGGGAGACGACAGGCGCAACGGCGACCGCCAGCTGATTCTGCAGGGCGTGCCAGGGTATCCCGCCTGGCACGTCGCCCTGCAGGTCATCCGGCCGATGGTGGCTTACATCTTCCATTTCCCTCCCTCAGAGATATGGGAGCTGGACGTGGACGAGCTGCACTTCTGGTACGCACAGGCGCAACAGATTGCAGAGAGCGCAAGGGGCGAGTAGGATGCCGACCATGGACAACCATCCCCGCCGCAAGAACCTTGTCGAGATCGTCAGCACCCTTGCGCTGGCCGTGAGGGCCGCACTCAGCCTCGGCGTGCTTGCAGCGATTGTCTGGGCGATCTGGCCACTGTTGAGCAGCTGATAGAGCGCTACACCGTTTCGTGTGAAACCCGCCTTCTGGCGGGTTTTCTTTTTGTGGGGTTGAAATGGCAACAAGACCAGAGCGCGCCGCAATCGTCCTCTCGGCCGTCGACCGCTTTACCGAGATGTTTGACCGGCTGGATGCACGATTGAACCGCGTGAGCAAGCCGGTGAAGGCTATGCAGAAGGCGCTCAAACCTATTGCCTCGGATCTCGCCACCCATATCCGCACGTGGATTGGTACGACGGTGGCGATCTGGGCCGGTGTGGGGGCGGTCACGGCATTTGCAAACCAGGCCGTGAACTCGGCGGACAAGGTGGGCGATCTGGCAGCTCGATACCAGCTGAGCGCTCGCTCAGTACAGGTCTACGGCAGTTTGGTGGAGGAGGCGGGGGGAAGCGTAGACACTGCCGCAAAGGCCATGGGGCGCCTGCGCAAGGCCATGAATGAGGCTGTTGCCGGGGACGAAGAGCAGCGGGCAGCCTTTGCTGGCGTGGGCCTGGGGGTCGAGGAATTGCGGCGCCTTGCGCCCGATGAGGTCATGCTGCGCATGGCCGATGCCTTCAAGGCCAGCGACCGGGAGGGACAGAAAAACGCGGTCCTGCTCAAGGTCATGGGCGAAGAGGGCACCGTCTTCATGGACGTGATGAACCAGGGTGGCGCGGCATACCGCCGCCGCTTGGCCGAGATGCGCGCCGATGGATCTCTCCTCAGCCGCGAGCAGCTCGACCAAGCCGATGCGTTCGACAAAAGCTGGTCGCGTCTCATGCGCACCATCACGGGGGTCAAGAACGCGCTGGGCCTGCAGCTCGCCAATGCGCTGGGGCCTTTTGTCGATCAGGTTCAGAAGTGGGTCTCGGCCAATCGAGGGTTGATCCAACAGAAGTTCGACACCTTCCTGGAGCGTTTGCCCGGACTGCTGGAGTCTGCCCGGCGGTTCTTCGTTCAATTGGCCACGGTGGCAGATGCGGCGGCGAGCGTCTTCGCTCGATTGGTGGATGTGTTGGGGCCAGTGGGCGCGGTGTTTTCCATCCTCACCGTTGTCTCCGCGCCTACCGTGGTGGCCTTCGTGAGCTTGATCGTCACGGTGGGTAAGCTGACATGGGCAGTGGTGTCATTCACCCGAATCCTGCCCGTGCTCGCCGTGCTGCTGAGGTTTGTTTGGGGCGTGCTGGCGGCCAACCCCATCGCAGCGATCATCATGGTGGTGGCCACCTTGGCCATGGTGGTCTACAACAACTTCGGCAAGATCGTCGACTACATTTCCGGTGCCTGGAAGCGTATCAAGTCCGTGTTTGAGATCGGCTTCTTTGATGGCCTCTTTCAACTCTGGCTGGAAGGGTGGCAGGCGTTCGGTAACGCGATCATCGGCATCATCAAGGCCATCACGCCGGATTTCTTGCTGCCTGAGTCGTTCAAGAATTTCCAGTTCACTTTCGCCACTGATCGCGCCAATCGTCTGCAGAACGGCGAGGAAAAGAGCCTCGCGCAAATGCAAGCGGAGCAGCCGAAGCAACAGTTCCCCCTGACTCTTTCTCGGGGGCCAGCGGCACCCACTACCGGCGGCATCTTCACTGCAGCCCAGGCCGCACAGGCTCAGGCGGGAGTCCAGCGCCAGGCGATCCAAAACACGATCCGCCTGCAGATCGACGGAGACGGGAGGCCAAAGGTGAAGGAAATCAGCTCTGGCTCGGCCAACACGAAGATCAGCGTTGGAACTGGCCATCAACTTTTGGGTGCTTTGTAAAAATGGCTTGGCGAGACGAACTGAAGCCCGCGAGCTTTCGCGGGAAGCCCTTCCATGTCGAAGGCGGCTCTGTCACCGGTGGCCGCAGACAAGCGGCGCATGAGTACCCGCAGCGCGATGCAGGCTGGCAGGAAGACATGGGGCGCCGGACCCGTGTTTATAAGGTGGATGCTTTCCTGCTCGGCGCTGGCTACATGACCCAGCGTGATGCGCTCATGGCCGCACTGGAGGCACCAGGCCCCGGCAAGCTGGTGCACCCGTACCACGGTGAGCAGCGTGTTGTAGTCGAAACCTTCGAGATGGAGGAGCGCACTGAGCGCGGTGGGTACGTCCAGATCTCGATAACCTTTACCGAGGCCGGCGAGCAGCTTGAGCCCAGCGCCACCACGGATCTGTTGGCACAGGTTCAAGAAAAGCAGGCCGCCGCCGAATCAGCTGCGGCGCAAGGTTTCGCGGACAAATGGAGGGTTCTCGGCCAAACAGGTAGCGTCGTGGGCGCTGCTCTGGACAAGGTCAACAAGCTGATGGCCCTACCCGCCATGAGCGTTGAGAACTGGGCCTGGGTGCGAAGCAATCCAGTTTCCGCCTTGGGGGCGTTGTTGCCAGAGCGGCTTCAGCAGAGCATGGGCAATCCCTTTGCCCTGGCGCGCGGCCTGCAGACGTTGATGCGCCGCAGTGAGCGGGTGGGTGACCTGTTGAAGGGAACGGCGGCTGATTGGGGTGGTGGCAGCACCAGATCTGCACCCTCCCTTTCACAGGCGGGCATCGCCCAAAGCAATTCCTCGGCGCTGGAAACCTTCGTGGCTCAGAGCGCAGCCATCAATGTGATGGCGTTGGCGGTGGGCGCGCCACGCGAAGATGCGCAGGGCAACATACCGACCAGTAGCAGCGCCTGGACGATCAACAGCATGGACGAGCAGAGCGCAGCCGTGGCGCGCGCGGCTGTCCTCGCTCAAACTGACGCGCTGCTCTTTGGTGATGGAACGGCCAGTGCCGAGGTGGGTGGCCTGGTCATCAACGCGCCCGAAACGGAGATTGCGCAATCGTTGATGGATCTGCGTACAAGCGTCATCGACCGACTGGCGGAGCTGGCGCGGGGAGGTGGCGTGGTTCGAAGTAGTACGCCCCTGCAGACGGTCCCCGCTGTAGTGCTGGCACATGCCCTCTACGGTGACGATTGGTTTCAGTCTGGCCGCGCGGAAGAGCTGGCTGCACGCAACCGCATCATTCACCCCGGCTTCGTGCCTGCTGGCCAGGTCATCACGTACATCGTCAACTGAACATGGCAAACGCTGATGACATGCTCACCTTGAGAGTGGGCGGGCAAAACTACGCCGGTTGGACGGGCATTCGCATCCCTCTCTCGCTGGAACAGCTCGCGGGTAGCTTTTCACTGAGCCTGACGGAGCGCTGGCCTGGTCAGCCTACGAGCTGGGCTATACCTCCCGGTGAGTTCTGCGAGGTGCTGATCGGGCGAGGCGAGGGGGGCGGTACGCCCGTCATCAGCGGCTATGTCGATACGGTGAATGTTGGGTATGACGGGCAGTCTCACTCGATCGATGTGGCCGGTCGCGACAAGGCTGGAGATCTGGTGGACTGCAGTGCGCCCATCATCACCTACAAGGACCTCACCTTCGGCCAGATCGCGGATAAGCTGCTGGCTCCCTACAACATGCAGCTCACGTGGCAGGTGGCGCAGGGCAAGAAGATTCCGGTGTTCACGGTCCAGCCCGGCGAAAGTGTGTACCGGGCGCTGGATCGTCTGGCCAAGCAGGAGGCCATCCTGCTCATCAGCGACGCGCAGACTACCGGTGGCCTCATCGCCACGCGCGCGGGCAAGGGTGGCTTTGCTGGCACAGCCTTGCGCTTCGGCCAAAACATCAAGGCTGCGACCGGTGAGCACAGTCACTTGGACCTGTTCAGCGAGATCTCGGTACAGGCCCAGCAGGGCGCGGGCGGGGCAGAGGAGTTCAACGTCAGCAAGTCCGCGCCGAAGGGCACGGTTCGACGCAACTCGGGACTGGCGGGCAGCAGCGCCGTGCTTCGTCATCGGCCCTTGCTCATCCTGGCAGAGACGCAGGCGGACGGTGCGCGCTGCCAGATTCGTGCGGAGTGGGAGGCCGCCCGCCGTCAGGCACAGGCGCAACGTTACGTCATCACGGTGCAAGGCTGGCGGCGGCGAAATGGCGAGCTATGGCGACTCAACCAGATCGTCTCGGTCTGGTGTCCTTGGCTTCGGGTGGATGGCGACCTGCTCATTGTCGGCGTGAACTACGTCCTCGATGACCAGGGCACTCGCACCGAGCTGATCGTTATTGACACCCAGGCTTACGTGCCCTTGCCCGAGATCCCGGCGCCGGGCAAAGGCAAGAAATTCGACCTGATAGGCTGATATGAGCATCGAGAGATTTGTCGCGGCCGCGCTTGAGCCGCTGCGCAGCCGTGTCCAGCTGATGGTCGGGCGCGCCATTCTGAAGGTCGTGGATGACGCTGGCGCCATTCAGCGAGTGCAGATGTCTGCACTGGCCGGCGAGCTGATTGAGGCAGAGCGGGTGCAGCAGTATGGATTTTCCAGTGTGCCGCTGCAGGGCGCCGAGGCCGTCTTCCTGGCCGTCGGCGGTGATCGGGGCCACGCGGTCGTGGTGGCCGCAGACGACAGGCGGCACCGCCCCCGGGAGCTGAAAGCCGGTGAGGTCTGTCTCTACAACAACAAGGGCGCGTTCATCCTGCTGGACAAGGACGGGCACGCCACTGTCTCCGCCCCGATGGTCACCCTCGTGGCCAGCGACAAGGTCCGGATCGATGCGCCGACAGCGGAGTTCACGGGGGACGTGGTGGACAACTGCGAAACCAACACCGTGACCATGGCTCAGATGCGGACCATCTTCAACCTGCATACGCAACCGGTTAGCGGCGGCACGGCGGGGGCTCCGACACCACTCATGGAGTAGTTCACACGTATGGACATTGCCACTTTGCCGCGCGCCGATGGCGCGGGGTACGACATTGCCGTGGACAACGGCGCGCTGGCCATGGACGCCAGCTTGCAGACGGACATCACGCTGAGTCTGCTCACGGACCGCCGCGCAGATAACAGCGAGGCAGAAGCCCTGGGCGCGAATGCCTCGCGGCGGGGATGGTGGGGTGACGCGCTGAATGCGCGCCCTGTCGGCTCGCGGTTGTGGTTGTTGCGCCGCGAAAAGCTCACCGCCGATGTGCTGACCACCGCTGCTGACTACGCGCAAGAGGCGCTTGACTGGCTGGTAACGAGGGGGCGGGTGGACAGTCTCAACGTTACAGCTTCTGCCGTTCGCCTTGCTGGCGCGGGCAACAAGGAAGCACTGGCACTGGCGGTACGCATTGTGCGCGGCGCAGAAGTCCAGATCTTCAACGTGAACGTACCGGGGGCCTGAGCGATGGCATACAACAAACCGAACCTGCGCACGATCATCGACGGTATTGTCACCAACATCAATGCCCGGCTTCAGGGTGTTGATGCCCGTCTACCGGGCAGCAACCTGAACGCGCAGGCCTATGCATTCGGAGCGGCCGTACACGGCCTGTATGGCTACGTCGAGTGGGCACTGAAGCAAGCCAACCCGATGACGGCCGAAGAGCAGTACCTGGAGGATTGGGCGGATCTTCTCCTGCCCACAGGGCGCCTGAGTGCCGTCCCAGCTGAAGGGGCTGTCGTGGCCTCGGGTGCAGAAGGCAGCGTCATACCGCAAGGCGCGCTGCTACAGCGTGCAGACGGCGTGCAGTACCAGACGGCGGAGGAGGGCGGTATTGGTGAATCCGGCTCTGTCGAAATTGACGCAGTGGCCGTTGAGCCTGGCCAGGCTGGCAACTCAGTGGCAGGCATGACCCTGAGCTGGATCAGTCCGGTCGAAGGTGTTGCCGCACAGGCAAGCGTTGCATCGGTCGGAATGACCGGCGGCGCAGAGGCCGAGCAAGATGATTCCTTGCGTGCCCGCATCAAGCAGCGCCTGCGTGCCCTGGCCTTCGGCGGTCGAGTGGAGGACTACATTGCCTGGGCGCTGGAGGTGCCAGGGACCACGCGAGCCTGGCTGCGCCGAGAGATCGACGGCGACAGCATCAATCTCACGCTGTATTTCGTGCGGGACGGCGACGAGTCCATCGTGCCAGACGCAGCAGAGGTAGAGGCCATGCAGGCGTACCTGGATGCGAAGCGCCCGGTCAAGGGGTTCTGCACGGCGGCCGCTCCCACCCTCGTCCCGATCAATTTCAACATCAGCAGCCTGCAGCCGGCCACGCTGGCGGTGCGGAATGCCATCGATGCTGAGTTGAGCGACCTCATCCTGCGCGAGGCCGCGCCTGGTGGTTCGGTCCTCACCAGCACGCAAACCGTACTCGGCGGGACGATTCCTTTGAGCCACATGCGCGCAGCCATCAGCGCCGCCAACGGCGAGGAGGACCACGTACTCACCAGCCCTGTGGCCAACGATGTGCGAGGCGAAGGCGAGTTGGCGGTGATGGGCACTATCGCCTGGAGTTGAGCATGGCAGACAACGTAAGCCTGGACGCGCTGGATGGCGTGGCCTATCTTCGCCAGCTACAGGCGCTTTTGCCCACCGGCGCCGCCTGGCCGCGCGACGACGACAGCAATCTCACCCGCCTGTTGAGTGCTCTGGCACAGACGCTGGCCAACGTGGGAATGACTGCCGGCGTCATGACGCAAATCCCGGATCTGTTCGATGTCAGTCTGGGCGGGGTCGGTGGTGGTGCAGCGCACCTGGAAGTTTTCGAGGAGTGGGAGGCCTCGCTTGGCCTTTCGCCTGTCGATGGGGATGGCGAGGCCTATTCCATGGCCGATCGCGTAATGCGCGCGCGCTTCATTCTGACGGACGCGGGGGGCGCGTCCAGTTCCTACTACACGCGCATCGCGGAGTTGCTGGGCATGCCAGGCGTCACGGTTGACGAGACCGGCACCGTGGACGGAGATCCCATGCCCGGTTATCTCTGGCGCGTGAACTTGCCCATCCCGATCAGTGGCGTGTTGCGGCTGGCCAGCTGCAATGACGATTGCAACATGGTGCTCGGCATGTTTTCGCGCAGCTTTGTCGAGGAAGAGATCTACAAGCGGCGCCAGGCGCAGACAGAGGTTCTGTTCGCCTATCTGGATGAATAAGGAAAAGGTCTATGCAGCGCATCGATACATTGACGAAGGCCGAGGACCTGTTCGGTCCCGGCAAGCACGGGTTCAAGGACGGCAATCCGGGCGAGGGCATTCTGCCCACGGGTCTGAATGCCAAGTATTTCAACATCACGCAGGAAGAGATCGCGTCGTTGGTGGAATGGGCAGGCATTGTGCTCAACGAGGCGGACAGCACTCAGTTGCGGCAAGCACTCATCGCGAAGTTCCAGGCCAAGCATGCGATCTTGACCGCGTTGGCAGGCCTCGCGGGTACTGCCAACAAGCTGCCGTACTTCACGGGGGCCGACACGATGGCCCTGGCCACCGTGTTCGAGCTGGGCGCGGCACCCCTGGACAGCGCTGCGCTCACGGGTTCGCCCACCGCGCCCACGCCAGCATTCGGGCTCAACAACAACCGGATCGCCACGATGGCGGCGCTTCAGGCGGTGCGTGCAGACATCCTCGGCGGCGCCGCGCCTGAACTGCTGAACCAGATCGCGGAGCTGGCAGCGGCCATCGGCAACGATCCCAACTTCGCGGTGACGCTGGCAACCCAGTTGGGCCAGCGCCCAAAGAAGTACGCCAAGAATGCGCTACCCGTTGTAGACGAAGGCCCCATCATCGTCGTCGGCGGCGATGGCGTTTGGGAGTGGTCCGCCTCGGCCTATTACACGGGCTACCGGCATCCAAGGTGTGGCGAACCTATCTTCGGCGTCACAGCCGCGCCTCGCCCGTTTGAACTTCCTGGCCTTGGGGGTCTTTTCGACAAGGCTGCATATCCGCAGCTCTGGGGTCAGGTCCAGGAGTCTGGTTTGGTCGTGTCTCAGGCCCAGTACGACGCGGAGCTGGGCGCGTATTGGTTTGTTAATGTGTCCGCAACGCAGTTTCGTGTGCCCAACATGCTTGGGCCGAATAGCTGGGGTATGTTTCCGCGCTGGGCAGCGGGTGGTGTAGACGCAGACACTGCAAATGCAATTGCCCTCGGCACGCGCAAGCTGGACACGATGCAAGGGCATTTTCACGGGCCATCAAGCATTGGCATATCCGTCGATTTAATCGGTCAATCTGGCACAAATCGCAACGTTCCACAGGGGGCAAGCACGACAGGAGGCCCGGTCGCAGACACGCAGCACGGCATACCTCGTGTCGGCATGGAGACCTCTGGTCGCTTCATTGCCTTCTATCCCCGCATTCACGTCTAGACGTGGATGCGGGGATGGAATGCGACGAAACGCGGCGTAGTTTCGGCTGTGCCTGCGCTACCGGTTTGGGTGCCGTCAGCAGTGCCGTCGTTTGATCGCGCACGGTTTCCTGCTCCGCCAGCAACGAACGATGTAATTGCCTCGTGGGTGTGGGCTTTGATCGTGTCCAACTTGCGCGTTCCGAGGGCAATTGCATTTGCAGCGCAACGGCCAGGTCAGACGTGGATGCGTGGATGAAAGGCCGTGTTGATCCCGCGCGTTTCCTGAGCCTTGCGGCCACTACCTGTCCCCATCGGGTCGGCGCGATTTACGTTGGACCCACTCGCGTAGTCAGCCACCGCGCCTCCCGCTCCAAACACGCGGGAGGCGCCGCTTCCGTTTGGGTGGGTGTGCTCTTGGTAGGCGTCAAGCTGCCTGGTGCCCATGCCCCGCGCATTTGCAGTGTCACAGCCAGTTAGCCACCAGCTCGCGTGCTGATCGGGCCTCTACAAGTAGGCACCCCTGGTGGGGTGAGCAGTTGATCATGAATCACAAGCCTGAGTTGAAAAGTCTGGCACGGGGCGTGAGTTGACTCGATTGCCGCGCAGAGCGTTACTGAGGCCATCGCAACACCCCGCCGGAGACCATGATGTTTAAGTTCACCAAGCTCGCCAACGCCCGCAGTTTCGCCAACCGCGCTGAGAAGCTGATGATGATCGTCATGGGGGATGACGAGCGCTTCTGGGTCACAACCCCGGCGCATGCAGAGCGCCTGGTTAAGGCGGGGTACGAGTACGCAATCTGAGCCACCGCAGAGCTGAATCTGGAAGGGCCACCACGCGGTGGCCTTTTCTTTTGCGCGCAACCAGTAGTTCAGGTTGTGAACGCGGTTCCCCCAAGAGTCGGCCAGAGATGTGGCCAGGATTTAAAGCTGTATCTCTTCTTTCTCGCCCGTACCAGGCCCTGGTGCGGGCTTTTTACTTTCCGCCTTCCATGACGGAGATATCAACCATGAGGATCAACATGACCGAACCTGGCACTACCGCTGGTGCGTTTGCAGCGCACAAAGCTTTTCTCTATTCGTTGCCGGTCATCGGCTTCGTGCTGACCTTCTGGCTCGGGTTGCGCTATGCGCCCCTACGCAAGGAAGCGCAGTGGAAAGACCTGGTGGACCGGCTTGCAGCTTGTGTCGTCAGCAGCTTCGTCTGCGGTGTGCCAGCGGTGCTGGCGCTCATGCACTACTACCCCGAGGCCTTCGCGCTGGCCAGCCAGCTTGCCTTGGCTATGGGCGTGCCGACGAACCTTGGCGCGGTCGCCGGCATCGTCATCGTGTGCGCCTGGATCTTGCCGCTCTGCAGCTTGCCGGGGCCTTGGCTCTTTGCGGCCGTCTACCTCTGGCTCAAGCGTCAGAAGGGCAAGGACGCCGGCGAGATCATCAAGACCGTGAGGGGGAAGTGATGAAGCTATCCCCCAATTTCTGGCTTTCCGAGTTCACGGACTCCGACACGGCCGAGCGCCTTGGCATCGACAACACATTGCCGGCTGAGCTGATGGCAGAAGCCAGGCAGACGGCTGCGTTCATGGAGCAGATCCGCGCCCATCTGAGCGGGGTCAAAGAGGATGACGTGCCCATCGATGCGTTGAGCGGCTATCGCTGCCTGGCGCTCAACCGTGCGCTGAAGAGCGACGACGGCAGCGATCACCGCCGCATGCAGGCCATTGACTTCATCGCGCCCACATTTGGCTCTCCCTTGGAGATCTGCCGCGCCCTGGCTCCTGTGGTGGACCGGCTGGGCATCGGCCAGCTCATCTACGAGCACACGTGGGTCCATGTCAGTCGCCGGCCGCAGGTCAAGGCGTTCAACCGAATCTTGACGCTCGCGAAAGCCGGCGGCTACCTGCCGGGCATTGTCGAGGCCAAAGCATGAATCCCTGGCTGATCCTCATCGCGGTCCTCGCGGCCGTGGGCAGTGGCGCAGTGGGCTTCAACCTTGGCCAGGATGCCGAAACCGCGCGCAACGCGCGGGAAGAGCGACTTGTGCAACAAGCCACCAATTCCGCCGCAACGGCCAGCGCGCAAGCGATCAGTGCCATCCGCGTCACCAACACCACCATCCACCAGGAGCTGCAGCGTGAAATCCGTGAAAAGCCTGTCTATTTTGACTGCCGTCACAGCCCTGACGGGCTGCGCGCCGTTAACGCAGCACTCGTCGGCGCCAGGCCCGAGTCCGTTGGTGGTGGCCAGCTGCCCGCCGCTGACAACCCTGGCCGATGACACCTTCGCGTCGACCAGCGAGAAACTGGTGGAGGTGGCCGGCCTGTACCACGCTTGCCGTGCTGCGGCCGGCATCGTCGATTTGCGGCCCCCCTGACGCAGTGCAGACGTCTGGACCGCCCTAGAAAAAAGACAAGGCGACCGGCCAGAGAGCGGTAACTCCCTGACCGGCCGCCAATTCACAGAGCAAGCCTGTGAGCCAGCCAAGGCCTTGCCACCTCCCGGGAGGCAGGGCAGTGTATCCCCTTGACGAAACTCACCCATGGCATTCCCCATCATCCCCTGGCTGGGTGGCAAGCGCCGCCTGGCCGAAACCATCATTCCCCGTTTCCCCGCACATGAGTGCTATGTCGAAGTCTTCGCCGGCGGCGCAGCGTTGTACTTCCTGCGGCCGCCAGCGGCCGTGGAGGTTATCAACGATGTCAACGGCGACTTGGTCAACCTGTACCGAGTCGTGCAGCGCCACCTCGAAGAGTTTGTGCGCCAGTTCAAGTGGGCGCTGTCGAGCCGCGAGATCTTCAAGTGGACGCAGGACACGCCACCGGAAACGCTGACGGACATCCAACGTGCCGCGCGCTTCTACTACCTGCAGCACCAGGCCTTTGGTGGCAAGGTGCAGGGGCAGACCTGGGGCACGGCTACGACGGCGCCTGCACCCACTGTGAACCTGCTGCGTCTGGAGGAAGACCTCAGCGCTGCCCATCTACGGCTCCATGGCGCCTATATCGAGCGCCTAGACTGGCAAGAGTGCATGCGGCGGTACGACAGGCCCCACACGCTGTTCTATCTCGACCCGCCGTACTGGCAGACCGAGGGATACGGCGTGCCCTTCGAATGGACGCAATACGTGGCCATGGCCAAGCTGCTGCACGAGATCCGCGGCAAGGCGGTTTTGAGCCTCAACGACCACCCGGAGATCCGAGAGTGCTTCAAAGGCCTGCACATGGAAACCGTCCCGATCAGCTACACGGTTGGTGGGGGCGGGCGGGCAGTCGAGCGCACCGAGTTGCTGATCTTCAGTTGGGACGTAATCGCTGAGCCTGCAGGTCTGTTTTGAGGCGATGAATAGAGCCTATCGCAGCAGGCAATGCTTGTGCGCTGCGCGGTGTCATTGGCAAATCTGCACCGCGCCTTCTCCCCGCCCCAGGTACCCCGCAATGGGGCGCTTGGGGCGGGGATTTTTGTTTTCTCCCGTGGTAGAAGCAGCGGGGTTCGCTGGCTTGCGTGACCCGATCACGTCCTCGAATGATTTATAGGCGAGGCAATCGCAGTGGTGGGTAATGCGCGTCGACATCAATAGCCAGCAATGCTGGACGTAAGGGCTTTTCGCCGCTCCGCTAGTCTCTGAATCTCAGTGTTGATTCGATTCTTCAATTTGACCATGTCTAGCTTGGAGAGATCGTCAACTTGGGAGTTGTGATACTTGATGTCCGTCAAAAGGTCTTCTTGAAACTTTAGAGCTATGCCGTTCTGAAAATCTGAGTACAAAAGACGATGGATTGTGAGGTTGATCCGCCGCACGCGCCTTTGGTAGTCGTTGATGTCGTTTGTAAGATCGAATGAGATGTCGCCAAGCTGTGGTGCTTGTGTATCAAACGAAGTATCGACCAGCATCTCGCGTGGCATCTTAAGTTGAAGCACTGGGACTGTCTTCTCGTTTCTTAGTGCTTGCATTGCCAATGCGGGGCCAATGGGGAAGACGCCGCCTACTTTCTTTTCAGCCTTTTTCATGACGTCAACCAGATCAAGAGGCTCACCCAATTTGATCTCAACACGGTAGTCTTGCTTCAGCAACAGCTCCGTGTTCTTGTCCACCTCTGCGCGGATGCTGTTTAAATAGGCGACGTCCTGTTGGAGGCTCTTAAGCAATTCAACGTTCTGTGAGTACTCAAATGACTTTGTAAGGCTGTATAGCCCAGTTGCAAACGAAATGGCTCCAGCTACAGACGCGCCTACGACTGCACCAATGACCTCGCGTTGATATCGTTTGATGAATGATTCCGGTCGCACTGAAGTTTCCGATGGCATATTCCTCCCTGTGGATAATTTAAATTGCAGTACCTTGCCCGATTAATTCAACGTTGACGCCATATGCTGGGCGCACGGTGATCGGCAACTTCCTTCTTTAGTGTACGGATTCAATTTGGTCTGGACAAGGCATCTGAGCATGATTGTGAGAGCTGGAAGCTTGCTCGCCTTGTGTGAGGCTTGATACTTGACCACGTGCCAAGCGATATCCGCCGTCATGAAGGTCTTCAAGGCAGCTATGTGCAACCGCTACGTCTCCCCCCAGGAAGCCGCCATCGAGCGCATGTGGCACATTGGCGGCCACAACAACAACCCTTGGCGTGGCGGAGGGGTCTTCCCGCGCGGCCAGGGTGCATTCATCCGGCGCGCCAGGCATGACGCCGGCTACACCCGCGAGCTGGCGGCGGGGCAGTGGGGCCTGATCCCATGGTTTGCCAAGACGCCGAAGCTGCCCTACAGCACCAACAACGCCCGCAGCGAGGAGCTGGCCAGCAAGGCCAGCTTCAAAGCCTCATGGGCGCGTGGCCAGCGCTGCATCATCCCAGCCGAGTCCTTCGACGAGCCGTGCTGGGAGACTGGAAAAAACGTCTGGTGGACCTTCCGGCGCGCGGACGGCGAGCCCTGGGGCTTGGCCGGCCTGTGGAACGTGTGGGTGGACGAGACCACGGGCGAGGAGGTCGAGAGCTACACCATGCTGACCATCAACGCCGACGCGCATCCCATCATGTCGCGCATGCACAAGCCAGACCCCAAGCTTCCGCCAGACCATCAGGACAAGCGCAGCGTTATTTCGATTGAGGTGGGGGATGTCGATCTCTGGCTTCAGGGGACGGTTGATCAGGCTCGGGCGCTGCTGGCTGCACCGGCTGCGGGACGGTTCGCTCCCCAGGGGTAACGCCGGCCGGCGGGGCAGTCATGTAGCGGCTGTGCTGGCTTGGGCCCAGGCGCTCATCGGGATCTGGTAGATCCCGAATTTCTTTTGTCCATTCCAGGGGCACCGCGCCGGGAAATCGCTCGGCTGCCGTCTCGATCGTCATGCGGTACGTGGTCCGCTTCGGACGCTTGGCGCCAGGAGGCAGATACTCAAAGAAGTAGAACGCGGTGGAGCGCACAGTCTGGCGTAGGTTTTGGCGTAGGTTCTTAGGAAAACCGACTAACCTCAGAGGGAGTTTGGTTCTACCATTGAACTACACCCGCCTTGCCGAAGCAGGCGCGCATTCTAACGTGCGCGGCCCGTTGTTTTCGACGCCTCTTACTTGAGAATGTCGCCCAGGCAGAGGTATTTCATCTCCACGTACTCGTCGATGCCGTGGCTGGAGCCTTCGCGGCCCAAGCCGGACTGCTTGACGCCGCCGAAGGGCACATGTTCCGTGGCGATGACGCCCGCGTTGATGCCCACCATGCCGTATTCCAGCGCCTCGCTGACGCGGAAGATGCGGCCGATGTCCCGGCTGTAGAAGTAGCTGGCGAGCCCGAAGATGGTCGCGTTGGCGGCGGCGATGGCTTCCTGCTCGGTCTTGAAACGGAACACGGGAGCGAAGGGACCGAAGGTTTCCTCGGTGGCGCAGAGCATGTCGGCCTTCGCTTCGGCCACCACGGTGGGTTGGAAGAATTGACCGTCCAGCTTCTTGCCGCCCGCGAGCAGCTTGCCGCCCTTGGCGACGGCATCGGCCAGGTGGCGCTGCACCTTCTCGACCGCCGCTGCCTCGATCAGTGGGCCTTGCACCACACCGTCCTCGAAACCGTTGCCGACCTTGAGCGTCTGGACCTTGGCAGCGAACTTTTGCACGAACTCGTCGTACACGCCGTCCTGCACGTAGATGCGGTTGGCGCAGACGCAGGTCTGGCCCGCGTTGCGGTACTTGCTGGCGATGGCGCCTTCGACGGCGCTGTCGATGTCGGCGTCGTCGAAGACAATGAAGGGGGCGTTGCCGCCGAGCTCCAGCGCGAGCTTCTTGACCGAGGGCGCGCTCTGCTGCATCAGGATACGACCCACCTCGGTGGAGCCGGTGAAGCTGATGTGGCGCACGGTTTCGCTGGCGCAGAACACCTTGCCCACGGCGATGCTGTTGGCGCTGTCGGCTGTCACCACGTTGAGCACGCCGGCCGGAATGCCCGCGCGCACGGCGAGTTCGGCGGCGGCGAGCGCCGTCAGCGGCGTCAGCTCGGCCGGCTTGATGACCACCGGGCAGCCTGCGGCCAGCGCGGGTGCCACCTTGCGCGTGATCATGGCCAGCGGGAAGTTCCAGGGCGTGATGGCCGCGCACACGCCGATCGGTTGGCGCAGCACCAGCAGGCGGCGGTTGTTGTCGAACTGGGGCAGGGTTTCGCCGTTGACGCGCTTGGCTTCCTCGGCGTACCACTCGACGAAGCTGGCGCCATAAGCTACTTCGCCCTTGGCCTCGGCATAGGGCTTGCCTTGCTCGGCGGTCATCAGGCGGCCCAGGTCATCCTGGTTGGCCATCAGCAGGTCGAACCACTTGCGCAGGATCAGGCTGCGCTCCTTGCCTGTCTTGGCGCGCCAGGCTGGCCAGGCCTTGTCGGCGGCGGTGATGGCGACCTCGGCATCCTGGGGCCCCAGATTGGCCACGTCGGCCAGCTTCTGGCCGGTGGCGGGGTCGTGCACGTCGAAGCGCGCCGCCGCGCTGCCCTTGACCCACTGGCCGTTGATGAGCGCGTCGGTCTTGAGCAGGGACGGGTCCTTGAGCTGGGTGAGAGGCGAGGCTTTCATGTCCATGGGATGATCTCCGTCAAACGAATGCTTTGCATTCTCTCACTTCCCCCTTTCCGCTTCCCTGCATGACCTGGTCTTCCCTGCTGTCCACTTTCCCCCTGATCACCCAGCCCGGCTTCTACGCCGTCGCCATTCCCGCCGTCCTGCTGATGGGCGTCAGCAAGAGCGGTTTCGGGGCCGGTTTCGGTGCCCTGGCCGTGCCCTTGATGGCGCTGGCCGTGCCCGTGCCGCAAGCGGCAGCCATCTTCATGCCCATCCTGCTGGTGATGGACCTGCTCGGCCTCTGGGCCTTTCGTCGCCACGTCAACTGGGCCTTGCTGCGCTTCATGCTGCCCTGCGCGTTGGTGGGCGTCGTGGTCGGCACGCTGCTGTTTCGCCTGCTGGACGCGCGCCTGGTGGCCGGACTGGTGGGACTGTTCACGCTGCTGTTCCTGGCGCAGCGCCTGCTGTTCCCACCTCGGCCCGACAGCGCGCCGCCGCCGCGCTGGCTGGGGGCCGTGCTGGTGGCCACGGGTGGTTTCACGAGTTTCGTGTCGCACGCAGGCGGGCCGCCAGTCAACGCCTATGTGATTCCACTGCGCCTGGCGCCCCTGGTGTTCACCGGCACCATGGCCTACCTCTTTTTCGTGGTGAACCTCAGCAAATGGGCGCCTTATGCCTGGCTGGGCTTGCTGGACCTGGGCAATCTGGCCACGTCCATCGCGCTGCTGCCGCTGGCACCCTTGGGGGTGTGGATCGGGGTGAACATCGCCAAACGCATTGACCAGAAGCTGTTCTACCGCCTCTTGTACTGGGGCATGGCCCTCACGGGCTGCAAGCTGGTCTGGGACGGCTGGCTGGCCTGAGCGTTCACAGCTTGACCATCACGTGCCGCGGCACCGTGTAGTCTTCCAGCGCGTACATGGACAGGTCCTTGCCGTAGCCGCTGGACTTGAGACCGCCGTGCGGCATCTCGTTGACCAGCATGAAGTGGGTGTTGATCCAGGTGCAACCGTACTGGAGTTTGCGCGCCACCTTCATGGCCCGACCAATGTCCTGCGTCCAGACCGAGGAGGCCAGGCCGTAGTCCGAATCGTTGGCCCAGACGATGGCCTCGTCCGGATCGCTGAAGCGCGTGACCGACACCACTGGGCCGAAGACCTCACGGCGCACGATTTCGTCGTCCTGCCGCGCGCCGGCGATCACCGTGGGTTCATAGAAGAAGCCGCCGCCCGCACGCGATTTGCCGCCGGTGGTGATCTCCATGTGGCCGACCATCTGTGCCCGCTCGACGAAGCTGGCCACGCGCTCGCGCTGACGTTCGGAAATCACTGGGCCCAGTTCCACGCCGTCCTCGTCCTGCGTGCCCATCTTGAGCGTCTTGACGGCCGCGCTGAGGTCGGCCACCAGGCGGTCGTAAACCTTGGCGCCCGCATAGAGACGGCAGGCGGCCGTGCAGTCCTGCCCGGCGTTGTAATAACCGAAGGTGCGGATGCCCTCGACCACGGCGTCGATGTCCGCGTCGTCGAAGACGATGACCGGCGCCTTGCCGCCCAGTTCGAGGTGCGTGCGTTTCAGCGTGCCGGTGGCGGCCTGAAGGATCTTGCGGCCGGTGGCCACGTCCCCGGTCAGCGAGACCATGCGCACCAGCGGGTGCTCCACCAGGGGCTGGCCCACGCTGGCGCCGCGTCCGCAGACCACGTTGAACACGCCAGGCGGAAAGATCTCGGCGGCCACGCGCGCCAGCAGCAGGGTGGTCAGCGGCGTCTGTTCGCTGGGTTTGATGACCACCGTGTTGCCCGCGGCCAGCGCCGGGGCCGTTTTCCAGGCCGCCATCATCAGCGGGTAATTCCAGGGCGCGATGGAACCGACCACGCCGATCGGGTCACGCCGGATCATGCTGGTGTGGCCGGCCAGGTATTCACCCGCCAGCGGGCCGTGCAGATTGCGTGCGGCGCCCGCGAAATAGCGGAAGCAGTCGGCGATCGCCGGAATCTCGTCTTCCAGTGCGCGCGCGTAGGGCTTGCCAGTGTTGAGTGATTCGAGCCGCGCGAATTGTTCGCCGCGCGTCTCGATGGCGTCGGCCAGCTTGAGCAGCAGGCGCGAACGTTCCTGCGGCGTGCTGTCGGCCCAGCTTTCGAAAGCGCGGTGCGCGCCCAGTACCGCGCGGTTGACTTGCTCGTGCGAGGCTTCGGGCACCGCGACAATGAGCTCGCCCGTGGCTGGGTTCAGCACCTGTTCGGCCTCGCCTTCGCCGCCGACGAACTGACCGTCGATCAGCAGTTCGGTGTGGATCAGTTGCTGGATTTCTTTCATGAAACTTCTCCTAAAGAGATGGTTTTGAATTGGCGCGAAACGCCGTGGACCCGGCTTTGCCGGTCCACCGGCGTTGCCCCTTGCGGGCTGAAAAGCCGCGGCTCCAAGCCTGCCTGCGCAGGCTGGGACGGCTTGAAGAGCCCCGGACTCTGGCCGTGGCACAGATGCGAGCTACACGCAGTGAGCGAGAGTCGGCGGGAGCCATTACTTTTCGTCGGACCGCGTGAGCCAGTACGCGGCCAGGATGGGGATGAAGGTCAGCGCGATGATCACGACCGCCACCACATTGGTCACCGGGCGCTGGCGCGGGCGGATCAGCTCTTGCAGCATCCAGATCGGCAACGTGGCTTGCTGCCCTGCGGTGAAGGTGGTGACGATCACCTCGTCGAAGCTGAGCGCGAAGGCCAGCAGGCCGCCGGCCAGCAGGGCCGAACCGAGCTGGGGCAGGATGACGTAGCGCACGGTCTGGAAGCCGTTCGCGCCCAGGTCCATCGAGGCCTCGATCAGGGACGGGCTGGTGCGGCGCAGCCGCGCGACGGCGTTGTTGTAGACCACGACCACGCAGAAGGTCGCGTGGCCGATCACGATGGTCCAGAAGCTGAACGGAATTTCCAGCGTGCTGTAGGCCGAGCGCAGCGCGATGCCGGTGATGATGCCTGGCAGGGCCAAGGGCAGGATCAGCAGCAGCGAGATCGCGTCACGCCCGAAGAAGCGGCTGCGCGCCAATGCTGCGGCAGCCAGGGTGCCGAGCACCAGCGCGATGGCGGTGGACAGGCTGGCCACCTTGAACGAGAGACCGATGGCGCGCCACACGTCCTCCCGTTCCCAGGCCACGGAGAACCAGCGCGTGGTCAGCGCGGGCGGCGGGAAGACGTAGCTTTTGTCCTCGGCGCTGAAGGCGTAGAGGATGATCAGCGCCAGCGGGATGTGCAAAAAGAGCACGGCCCCCCAGGTCGCGGCGCGCAAGCCCCATCCCGCCCTGGAAGTGTCAGACCGCATCGAAAGCCCCCAGACGTTTGGCGAACCAGAGGTAGACGCCGATCACCGCGATCGGCACCAGCGAGAAGGCGGCCGCGAAAGGGATGTTGCCGGCCACGCCCTGCTGGCGGTAGACCACCTGGCCGATGAAGAGCGTGGAGTCGCCGATCACCTGCGGAATGATGTAGTCACCCAGGGTGAGCGAGAAGGTGAAGATCGAGCCCGCCGCGATGCCGGGCATGGCCAGGGGAAAGATCACCTTCCAGAACGTGGTGCGCGGCCGCGCACCCAGGTCGTCCGAGGCTTCGAGCAGGGAGCCAGGGATGCGTTCGATGGCGGCCTGGATGGGCAGGACCATGAAGGGCAGCCACATGTAGACAAAGACGATGAAGGTGCCCAGGCGCGAAAAGGAGAGCGAGGGGCCGCCGATCCCGGGTGTGGCCAGCAGCAGATCGAGCAACCAGCTCAGGTGCAGCTCGGCCAGGGTCCAGGAGATGGCGCCTTCCTTGGCGAGCAAAAGCTTCCAGGCGTAGAGGCGCACCAGGTAGCTGGACCACAGCGGCAGCATGACCGCGATGTAGAGCAGGGCTTTTTGCGGGCCGCGCGCGTGACGGGCCATGTAGAAAGCCAGGGGGAAAGCGAGGGTGATGCAGGCCAGCGTGACCGCGAGGGCCATGCCGACGGTGCGCAAGGCAACGTCGACGTTGGTGGGGTTGAGCAGTTCGCGGAAATTGGCCAGCGTGAGCGACGAGTGATCCACCAGCCCGGAAAACTCGTCGAGCGTGAAGAAGCTGTTGGCCAGCAGGGCGAACAGTGCGCCCAGATAGACCACGCCGAACCACAGCAGGGGCGGTGCCAGCAGCGCGAGCAGCAGCAGGCCGCGCCGGGTGTAGAGCAGGTCGGAAAGCCAGCGCACGAAGCCACCGGACGGGATTGTTGCGCCGTCGGACAGAGGCGTGGCCGTGGCCGAGGCGGTGCTCATGCCGTCGCTTCCAGCACATGCACCGCATCGGCGTCCCAGTGCAGGTGCACCATGTCGCCGGGAGCGGGTGGCACGGCCTGCGGGCTCAGGTCCACCGTCACGGTCTCGCCGCGCCAATCGACGCGCAGGCGCGAGAAGGCGCCGAAGTACTGCTGATCCAGCACCATGCCACCGAGGCGCGAACCATCGGCCACGCCGAGCCGGATGCGTTCGGGTCGCAGCATCACGCTGTCGGCCTGCGCCAGTTCCCGCGCGCGTGCGCCGTCAAAGACATTGGCCGCGCCGACAAAGTCGGCCACGAAGCGCGTGCTGGGCTGGTCATAGATGGCGCGCGGCGTACCCACCTGTTCCAGCCGGCCCTGGTTGAACACGCCGATGCGGTCACTCATGGACAGGGCTTCGTGCTGGTCGTGGGTGATGAAGAGGAAGGTGATGCCGAGCTGGCGCTGCAGGGCCTTGAGCTCGGTCTGCATCTGCTCGCGCAGTTTCAGGTCCAGCGCGCCCAGGGGTTCGTCGAGCAGCAGCACCTGGGGCTGCTTGATCAGCGCACGCGCCAGGGCAACGCGCTGGCGCTGCCCGCCCGAGAGCTGCGCGGGGCGGCGTACGCCGACCTGGCTCAGGCGCACGAGTTCCAGCATCTCGTCGGCGCGACGATGGCGCGTTGCCTTGTCCACGCCTTGGACCATGAGGCCGTAGGCCACGTTGTCGCGGATGCTCATGTGCGGAAACAGCGCGTAGTCCTGGAACACGGTGTTCACGGGCCGCGCATAGGGTGGCAGATGGCTCACGTCCTGCCCGCCGATCAGGATGCGTCCCGCGCTCGGCAGCGTGAAGCCGCCGATCATGCGCAGGCAGGTGGTCTTGCCCGAACCCGATGGCCCGAGCAGGGTGAAGAACTCGCCCCCCTCGATGCTCAGGTCCACCCGGTCCACGGCGCGCACGGCCTGCGCGCCATGGCCGAAGACACAGGAAACGGATTCGAGAGAAACAGCGACGCTCATGAAAGCCGGGATGTTGGTAGGAATGGGGTTGAAACCAAGGGCACTCGCGGAGCTGGCTTTGCCAGTCCGCTGAGTGCGTCCCCCCTGCCACCGCAGGTTGGCGTTCAGGGGGGGAAGGCGCGCAGCGCCTCAGGGGGGCGGCCGATTCATCGGCCGCCTAATACAGCGATGTAGTCCGAAGCCCACTTGTGGTAAGGCACGCACTGGTTGTTTTGCGTCGCGCACTTGGTGGTGGGCGTCTTCCAGAAGGAGATGCGCGCGAAGTCGTTGTAGCCGTTGTTGGCACAGCCCTTGTCGCCCAGCAGCGCATTGCCCTTGCAGGCGGCGGGCACGGCAGGCACGGAGCCGAACCAGGCCGCAAGGTCGCCCTGCAGCTTGGGGTTGATGGAATGTTCGAGCCAGAGGTAGGCGCAGTTGGGGTGCGCGGCCTCGGCGTGCAGCATGGTGGAATCGGCCCAGCCGGTCGCGCCCTCGACCGGCACCACGGTGGCGATCGGCGCCTTCTTGGAGGCCAGGATGTTGGCCATGAACTGCCAGCTGGACGAGGCGGCCACGCCCTCGTTGGTGAAGTCGTCGATCTGCACGAAGGCGTCGTGCCAGTACTTGCCCACCAGCTTGCGCTGGCCGCGCAGCAGATCGAGCGCGGCCTTGTACTGGGTCTCGTTGAGTTCGTAGGGGTCCTTGATGCCGAGCTCGGGCTTTTTCTTCATGAGGTAGAGCGCGGCGTCGGCGATGTAGATCGGGCCGTCGAAGGCCTGCACGCGGCCCTTGTTGCTCTTGCCGTCGGGCAGGGTCTGTTCCTCGAACACCACGCTCCAGCTCGTGGGCTTCTTGTCACCGAAGACCTTGGTGTTGTACATCAGCACGTTCCAGCCCCACTGGTAGGGCACGCCGTAGTGCGTGTTGTTGACGTGGTGCCAGGGCGCTTTCTGCAGGCGCGGGTCGATGTTCTTGTAGCTCGGGATCAGGCTGACGTTGATGGGCTGCACGCGCTTGCCTGCGATCAGCCGCATGGAGGCGTCGCCCGAAGCGGTGACCAGGTCAAAGCCGCCTTCGTTCATGAGCGCCACCATCTCGTCCGAGGTCCCTGCGGTCTTGACGTTGACCTTGCAGCCCGTGGCTTTTTCAAAGCCGGTCACCCAGTCAAAAGCCTTGTCGGTTTCGCCGCGTTCGATGTAGCCGGCCCAGGCCACGATGTCGACCTGGCCTTCGGGTTTGCCGATCTTGCTGAGCGCGGTCTGGGCGAGCGCGCCCAGCGTGAAGGTGGTGGCGGCCGCGCCTGCCAAGGCGCGGACCAGGATGCTGCGTGCGGAGGTCATCGGAATCACCTTTCCTGGAAAACGGATGAAGGGGAGGGAACACCGGGCATCCTAGGCAGCCGATCTTTGCTTTCAAAGTTCAATATTCCTGCGGTAAGCTATCTGAAAAATAGATATCTGGGGTTAACCCCTGCATTTTTCTGCACCCCAACAGTGAAAACCCGAGGGGCCTTGCACCAGGATGAATCGCCACCTCACGCTCAAACAGTTCCGCTACTTCCTGACCGTCGCGGAGTCGGATTCGGTGGCCGCTGCGTCGCGCATGTTGAACATCGCGCAGTCGGCCATCACCAAGAGCATCCTGGAACTGGAAGACGAACTGGGCCTGGTGCTGTTCGAACGCAGCCCCAAGGGCATGCGTCTGACGCCCGAGGGGCACCGCTTCCTGGTCAAGGCACGCCGTGTGATCGGCGCGGTGGCCGACGCGACGCGCGGCGTGCAGCCCGCTGCGGTGCCGCAGGGCGGCAGCCTGACCGTGGGCGTGACCAGCCTGGTGGCGGGGTACTACCTTTCCGAGGTCTTCGCGCGTTTCGTGCGCACCAGTCCTGGGGTGGAACTGCGCATCGTCGAGGAGGCCCCGCCCTTCCTGGAGCACCTGCTGATCAACGGCGAGCTGGACATCGCCATCATGGTCAGCAATGCACTGGGCGAGCCGCAGGCTCTGGTGGCCGAGACGCTGACACGCTCGCCCAACCGGGTCTGGATGGCGGCCGACCATGCCCTGGCCAGCCAGGAGGAGGTGTCGCTGGCCGAGTGCGCGGACTACGACCAGGTGGTGCTGCTGGCCGACCGGGTGGAGCTGCTGATGCGGGGTTCCTGGGCGCAGGTGCAGGCGCAGCACGGCATCAAACCCCGGGTGGTGCTGCGCACCACGTCCCTCGAGGCCGTGCGTTCCCTGGTCGGCGTGGGCGCGGGTGTGGCCGTGTTGCCGGATTTTCTCTACCGCCCCTGGACCCTGGACGCCGAGCATGTGGCCGTGCGCAAGCTGCGTGACCCCGTGCCCACGGTGGACGTGGGCCTGGTCTGGCGGCGCGGTTCGCCTTTGCGTGGCGAAGTGCAGGAATTCATCGAGGTGGCGCGCGACCAGTCGCGGGGGCATCGGGGGCGCTGAGCCGAACTCCGACAGGGCGAAACCTATAATCGCGGACCCTCGGCGTTCAGTAGAAGAATCAAGCCAGAACAATCCAGTCTTTGGGCCGCGCCGGGTTTCCCCATTCAGTCCTGCCCACCATGAGCAAACCCATCTCCGTCGCGGACATCCGCAAGACCTTTCTCGATTTCTTCGCCTCCAAGGGCCACACGGTCGTGGCCTCCAGTCCGCTGGTGCCGGGCAATGACCCGACGCTGATGTTCACCAACTCGGGCATGGTGCAGTTCAAGGACGTGTTCCTGGGCACCGACAAGCGCAGCTATGTGCGCGCGGCCTCGGTGCAGGCCTGCCTGCGCGCCGGCGGCAAGCACAACGACCTGGAGAACGTGGGCTACACCGCGCGCCACCATACTTTCTTCGAGATGCTGGGCAACTGGTCCTTCGGCGACTACTTCAAGAAGGAAAGCCTGAACTGGGCTTGGGAGCTGCTGACCACGGTGTACCAGTTGCCCGCGGAGAAGCTGTATGCGACTGTGTACCTGGAAGATGACGAAGCCTACGCCATCTGGGAAGACATTTTCGTCAAGGCCGGTTGGACGCCAGAGCGCATCCGCCTAGAGAACCGCATCATCCGCATTGGTGACAACAAGGGCGGCCGCTACAAGTCAGACAATTTCTGGATGATGGCCGACACGGGTCCTTGCGGCCCCTGCTCGGAGATCTTCTACGACCACGGCCCTCACATCGCCGGCGGCCCCCCGGGCAGCCCCGAGGAAGACGGCGACCGCTTCATCGAGATCTGGAACAACGTGTTCATGCAGTTCGAGATGCACGAGGACGGTTCGGTCACGCCGTTGCCCGCGCCCTGCGTGGACACGGGCATGGGCCTGGAGCGCCTGGCCGCCATCCTGCAGCACGTGCACAGCAACTACGAGATCGACATCTTCGACGCGCTGATCAAGGCGGCCGCGCGCGAGGTCGGCACGAATGATCTGAGCAACCCCTCGCTGCGCGTGATCGCCGACCACATCCGCGCCACGGCCTTCCTGGTCAGCGATGGCGTGATTCCTTCCAATGAAGGTCGCGGCTACGTGCAGCGTCGCATCGTGCGCCGCGCCATCCGCCACGGCTACAAGCTGGGCCGCAAGACGCCGTTCTTCCACAAGCTGGTGGGTGAGTTGGTGCGCTTGATGGGCGACGCCTACCCGCGCCTGAAGGACCAGCAGCAGCGCATCACCGAGGTGCTCCAGGCCGAGGAGGAGCGCTTCTTCGAGACCCTGGCCAATGGCATGGAGATCCTGGACGCGGCTTTGGGTGGTGGTGCCAAGGTGCTGCCGGGCGACGTGGCCTTCAAGCTGCACGATACCTACGGTTTCCCGCTGGATCTGACCAACGACGTCTGCCGCGAGCGCGGCGTGAAGGTGGACGAAGCCGGCTTCAAGTCCGCCATGGACAAGCAGAAAAACCAGGCCCGCGCCGCCGGCAAGTTCAAGATGGACAAGGCGCTGGACTACACGGGCGCGGGCAACCAGTTCGTGGGCTACGAGAAGCTGGAAGCCCAGGCCAAGGTCGTCGCACTCTACGTGGATGGCACGCCCACGGCCCAGCTCAAGGCAGGTCAGGACGGCGTCGTGGTGCTGGATACCACGCCCTTCTACGCGGAGAGCGGCGGCCAAGTGGGTGACGAAGGCGTCATCCTTGCGGGTTCGTCCCGCTTCGAGGTCGCCGACACGCAAAAGATCAAGGCCGACGTGCATGGGCATCACGGCACCCTGGCCACTGGCACGCTCAATGTGGGCGACACGGTGACAGCCCAGGTCAACCTGAGCCGCCGTGCCGCGACCATGCGCAACCACAGTGTCACCCACCTGATGCACAAGGCCTTGCACGAAGTGCTGGGCGCGCACGTGCAGCAAAAAGGCTCGCTGGTGGACGCCGACAAGACGCGCTTCGACTTCACGCACAATGCGCCGGTGACCGCCGCCCAGATCGCCGAGATCGAGCGCCGCGTGAACGAGGAAATCCTGGCCAACAGTGCCACCCAGGCCCGCCTGCTGGACATCGAGGCCGCCAAGGCCACGGGCGCCGTTATGCTCTTCGGCGAGAAATACGGCGACACCGTGCGCGTCCTGGACATCGGCAGGAGCCGCGAATTCTGCGGCGGCACCCACGTCGCGCGCACGGGTGACATTGGCCTGTTCAAGATCGTCAGCGAGTCGGGTGTCGCTGCTGGCATCCGCCGCGTCGAGGCTGTGACGGGCGCGAACGCGCTCACCTACTTGCAAGGGCTGGAGAACACCGTGCATCAGGCTGCGAGCGCGCTCAAGGCGCCGGCGGCGGAGCTGCAGGGCCGCATCACCCAGGTGCTGGACCAGGTCAAGACGCTGGAAAAGGAAATCGCGGCCCTCAAGGGCAAGCTGGCCTCCAGCCAGGGCGACGAACTGATGGTCCAGGCCGTGGACGTGAAGGGCATCAAGGTGCTGGCCGCCACGCTGCAGGGCGCGGATGCCAAGGTGCTGCGTGAGACCCTGGACAAGCTCAAGGACAAGCTCAAGACTGCGGCCATCGTGCTGGCCACGGTCGAGGGCGGCAAGGTGCAGATCGCGGCCGGTGTGACCGCCGACAGCGTGGGCAAGGTCAAGGCGGGTGAGTTGGTCAACTTTGTCGCCCAGCAGGTGGGTGGCAAGGGCGGCGGCAAGCCCGACATGGCCATGGCTGGCGGCACCGATGCCAGCGGCTTGCCGAAGGCGTTGCAGGCCGTGCAAGGCTGGGTGGCCGAGCGCCTGTAAGCCCTGCAGAGCACAGGCACCCAAGCGCTCGATGGGGCGTGGGCGCTGCCGCCGGGATGTGCGGGCGCCCTCACTCGCTGAGCAAAGAGACGCGGCAAGCGTCCAGAGATGAGGATCAGGGCGGACGTTCAAACGGCAAGGTCGTTGGGGTATGAAGCCAGGCAAGTGCTTGTCATGGAGGAGGCTTTGCGCCGCCGCGCATGCGTTGCGGTGGGGTGCGCTGATGGGTGCGCTGGTCGGCGCGGCCCTGGTTGCGGCCGAGGCCAGGGCACAGAGGGTGGCCTTCATCAACCCGGGCAAGGTGGACGAGTTCTACTGGTCCGGCGTATCGCGATGCATGCAGTCCGCCGCGCAAAGCCTGGGGCAGACCCTGGAGGTCCACTACGCCGAACGCGAACACCTGCGGGTCTTCCAGATCGCGCGCGCCATCGTGGCGCGCCCGCCAGGCCTTCGGCCCGAGTACGTCGTGATCACCAACGACTATGGCACCGGCCCGGAGCTGCTCAATATCTTCGAGGGCAGCGACATCCGGGTCTTCATGGCCTACAGCAAGCCCACGGTGGAGGAACTGGCGCGCACCGGCACGCCCAGGCGCAAGCACAGGCTCTGGATCGGCTCGCTCGAGCCTCGCGCGCAGGACGCCGGTTACCTGACGGCCCGTGCCTTGATCGCCCAGGCCCGCGCGGCGCAGGCCCAGGGACCGGACGGCAAGCTGCACCTGCTGGTGATCGCGGGCGACCGCAGCACGCCGTCCTCCATCGCGCGCAATGAGGGCATGCGCCAGGCCGTGCGCGAGGCGGGCGACGTGGTGATCGACCAGGAGGTCTACGCCGCCTGGTCGCGCGAGAAGGCCGCCGAGCAGGCCGAAGTGCTCTACCAGCGCCACCCGCATGCCCGTCTGGTCTGGGCGGGCAATGACCTCATGGCCTTCGGCGCGATGAGCGCCTTGGAACGGCGGGGCGGCGTGCCAGGGCGGACGGTTTTCTTCAGCGGCATCAACACCTCCGCCGAGGCGCTGCAAGCGAAGGAGAGCGGGCGTCTGGCCGCGCTCGCGGGCGGTCACTTCATCACTGGCGCTTGGAGCCTGGTGATGATTTACGACCATTATCTGGGTCACGATTTCGTGAGAGAGGGTCTGATGCAGGAACGTCCCATGTTCGCCCTGTTCGACGCCAAGCTGGCGCAGGCCCTGCGCGCGCGCCTTGGGCCGGGCTGTGACCACGTTGACTTCAAGCGTTTCAGCAAAACCCACAACCCTGGGCTGCGCGGCTACGACTTCAGCATGGAGCGCCTGCTGAAGGACGCGCCGAGGTCCACCGAAAGGCATGCCGATGAACGCGCGCTTCCGTGATGACATGGGGTCGCGCCGGGGCGTGTCCCGGCCCCCGGCTTCCGTCGCGCCGGACGCGATTACCCCAAGCATGGCCTGGGAAGTCCCGCGCAATTTCCGTCCCCTGGCAGGCGCGCTGATCCGACGCATCGTGCTGCTCGCGCTGCTGTGCATGGCCCTGGTGCTGGCGGGACAGACCTGGTACCTGCTGCGCCAGCACGAGCAGCGTTTCGTGACCCAGGTGGAGAACATCGCCCGCGCCCATTTGCCGCAGCTGGCAACGGCCCTGTGGGACATTGAATTCGAGGCTGTCCAGCGGCAGGTGCAGGCCATCGCGGCCCTGCCCGAGGTCGGGTATGTGCGCCTGCGTTCCGCGACCGGCCCGGTGTTCATGGCAGGCGACCCGTCCGCGCGCGAAGCCCCCGCCGCCGTGGTGCGCCGCATGGACATCTTGCCCCTGCCGGGCCAGGGCGGGGCGAGCTTGCCGCTGGGGCAGGTGGAAATCATCGGCAATCCGCACTACGTGATGGGCGAGGTGCGTGCCTCGGCCTTGCAGGTGCTGCTGGGTTATGGGGCGTATACCGTCCTGGTGTGCCTGCTCGTGACCTGGTTGCTGCGCCGGCGCCTGCAGCAACCCTTGGAGGCCATGGCGCGTTTCGCCGCCGAGCTGACGCCCGATCGCCTCATGACGCCGCCGCCGCGCCAGCGTGCCACTGCACAACGGGAGGCCGATGAAATCGACCTGCTGGCCGACGGCTTCGCCAAGCTGCAGACAGGCCTGCGTGCCCACATCGACGGGCTGGATGAAAAAGTGGCGCAACGCACCGACGAGTTGCAGCGCCTGGTGGACGAGGTGTACCGACTGTCGCGCACCGACGCGCTCACCGGTTGCTGGAATCGCCGCGCCATCGAGGAGCGCCTGCCCGGCGAGGTGGAGCGTGTGCAGCGTTATGGCAGGCCCTTGTCGCTGCTGCTGGTCAGCATGGACGAGTACCGCGAGCGCCAGCAGGAACTGGGGCCGACCGACATCGACGAGCTGTTGCGCGAGATGGCAAGCACCTGCCGGGCCGCGCTGCGCAACGAGGTCGATTGGCTGGCGCGTGAGGAAGGCGGCCAGTTCCTGATCGTGCTGCCCGAGACCGAGCTCAGCGTAGCCATGCGCATGGCCGAGCAACTGCGCATCGCGGTCGCCGCCTTGGGGAGCAGGCGCTGGCGCGCCAGCGCCGATGCAGCGGACCAGCTCGCGCGTTTGAGCGCCAGTGTGGGCGTGGCGCAGTACCGAACGGGCGAGTTGGCGCACCATCTGCAAGCGCGCGCCAGCGAGGGCGTCCGACAGGCGCAGGCCGCCGGGGGGAATCGCCTGGCCAGCGTCTGAGTTACCTCCCCCTACACTGTCACCATGATGCAACGACGACTCTGTCTGCGGGCTGCCCTGGGTGCAGGTCTGGCTCCGCTCGCGTTGGCTCCGGTGCTGCGCGTGTCCAGCGTGAACGCCACTGCCGCAATCACGGCAGGGCAGGCCCTCACACCCTGGCCCCCCGGTCAAAAGGCGCCGCCGCTGCGCGCGCTCGACCTCCAGGGCCGAGCTTGGACCTTGGAGGCCTTGCGCGGGCGTGTTGTCCTGCTGAATTTCTGGGCCTCCTGGTGCGCGCCTTGCCGGGTCGAGATGCCCACCCTGCAGACCCTGGCCGCGTTTTATGGCGACGCTGTGCGGGTGCTGGTCATCAACGTGGGGGAAGGGCCACGTGCCATCACGCGTTTCCTGCAGAGCAGCGCGCTGGACACCGACGCATTGACCGTGCTGCTGGACACCGAAAAAGAAGCCGCGCGTGCCTGGGATGCGGCCAGCGTGCTACCAACGACGGTGCTGATCGACGCCCAGGGCCAACCCCGCCACCGCGTTCGGGGCGAGCTGGACTGGAGCGGTGAGCAGGCGCAGGCGCTGGTGGAGGCCCTGCTGCCCTGAATTCCCTGGGCTGGTGATAATCCGGCCCTACCGTTTCGGTGCATCTTCACCTGCGCCGACGGTGTGTTCCTCACCTACCGGAGATCGCTTCATGACTACCGTTCAACGTGCGTCCGAAGGGCGCGCATCGCAGCGCCGTGCCTTCCTGAAAAACGTGGCGGCGGCCGCGTCCTGCGCCACCACCGCTTCCGTGCTCGGAACCTGGCCGATCCGCGCGGGCGCGCAAAGCGCCACGCCCGAGCGCCAGTTCAATCCCCAGCCCGGCGCTTGGCGCAGCTTTGAAGTCAAGACCCGGGTTGACGTGCAATTGGCCGAAGGCCAGACCCGCGTTTGGCTGCCCGTGCCGTCCATCGACAGCGACTGGCAGCGCTCGCTGGACAACCGCTGGGACAGCAACGGCCGCGTCACCCTGAGCAAGGACGTGGCCCAGGGCGGCGTGCCGGCCACGCAATGGTTGACCGTTGAATTCGCGCCCGGTGAAAAAACGCCCTGGGTCGAGCTAACCAGCCGCGTGCAGACGCGCAGCCGCGCGGTGGACTGGTCGGCCAAGTCCAGCCAGACGCAGGACAAGGACCTCGCTTTCTGGACCCGCCCGACCGCGCTTCTGCCCACCGACGGCATCGTGCGCGAGACGGCGCTCAAGGCCACGCAAGGGGCCAAGACCGACTACGAGAAGGTCCGTGCCGTTTACGACTGGGTCGTCACCAATGCCTACCGCGAGCCCAAGGTGCGCGGCTGCGGCGAAGGCGACATCAAGACCATGCTGGAGACGGGCAACCTGGGCGGCAAGTGCGCCGACATCAACGCGCTCTTCGTTGGCCTGTGCCGTGCCGTGGGCCTGCCCGCGCGCGATGTCTACGGCCTGCGCCTCGCGCCTTCGGCTTTTGGCTACAAGGAATTGGGCGGCAACAACATGGGCAATCTCTCAGGCGCCCAGCATTGCCGTGCCGAGGTCTATTTGAAAGATCACGGTTGGGTGGCCATGGACCCGGCCGACGTGGCCAAGGTCATGCGCCAGGAAACACCCGAATGGATCAAGACCACGCATAACCCCCTGGTCGCGCCTGTCAACAAGGCCCTCTTTGGTCAGTGGGAAGGCAACTGGGTGGGCTGGAACATGGCGCACGACCTGCAACTGCCCGGCGCGCAGCGCGGGCCGCTGGGCTTTCTGATGTACCCGGTCTGCGAGACCGGCAAGCCGGGGCAGATCGAACGCCTGGATTCCTACACGCCGGACGCTTTCAAGTACCACATCACGGCGCGGGAAATCTGAAGACTGGCCTGGTCATCCGCTCTGGTGCAGGGCGGACCCAGCAAAAAGGGCGCTCATTCAGAGCGCCCTTTTTCACATGACGGAGAACCCGCTGGGGCCAGCGTTCACCAGCGCACGCCAAACTTCATGCCCCAGCTGATGGTGGAGCCGGTGATGTCGGTCTCGAAGGCCAGATTGGCCAGGCCCAGGCCCATGTTGATGCCCGCGTAGTACTTGCTGAGCTCCGGCGAGCTGTGGAGATGGTTGGCGGTCTTGCGGCCATCGCTGTCCACCCAGACATAACCGATGCCTGCGTAGGGCGTCAGCATGGCAAAGCCCTTGGAAATCGACACATCCAGGCTACGGGCATCGATGGAAATGTCGTCCGAGTTGGTGGCGTAGGTGTAGCCGCCGCGCAGGCTGATGGTGGGCGTGGCGAAGTCACCGGCCAGCAGGGCGTAGCGTGCCTCCAGGCCCCGAACGTCGATGCCCAGTCCGGGCACGTTCGCGAAATACGCGCCGACGTCCACGTCGAAGGGCAGACCTTTGTGGATGTCCAGGCGATAGGTCTGCACCGCGTCATCCAGGTACAGATTGCCATTGGCCTTCTCCAGCGCAGCCGCACCCTTGTAAGAGAGGGAACTGCTGGTCATGGACAGGCCAATGTCGAAACCCGTCAGACCCTGCGGTTGCGGCGGCGCGATGGGGCGGTAGCTGACCACCGCACCGATGGCCTCGGACGCGTGCTTGAATTCCCTGTCAGTCAGCTGGTCCAGGTCGCCAAGCCTGTCTGCCGAGGCTGTCGTGGTGATCATGCTCAGGGTCAGGCCGAGCGTGGCGCAGGCCAGGAAAGAAAGGTTTTTTTTCATGGTCATCTTGATGGGGGCGTACGGCCGCGAGGATTATCGCCGAGTGGCCTCATCCCGGAATTCGCGCTGCTTACAACGGTTTGCATCTCACCAGCGCAGGGCTGCCTTGAGTCCATAGGTTGTGACTTCGCCGGTCTGGTCCACCTCGATGTCCACGGCGAACAGTCCCAAGCCGATGTTGAGCCCTGCATAGGTCTTGGTCATGCTGGCATCGCCTTGCTTGCTGTCCACCCAGACCTGGCCGATGCCGGCATAGGGCGTCAGGAAGAGGAAACCCTTGGAGATCGCGATGTCGACGCTCTTGGTGTCCAGGTCGAGTGCGTTGTTGTCCAGCTTGGTATAGGCCCCGCGCACGCCGATCGCGGGCAGCGCCGTGTCGCCGCGCAGCAAGGCATAACGCAGCTCGTAGCCGTTGAGCGAGTTGCTCTCGCCGTCCTGGTGGGCGTTGCCGAAGAAGGCACCGATGTCGAAGCCGTAGGGCAGGCCCTTGTGCAGGTTCACCCGGGTCACGCTGACATCTTCGCTGTCGTTCATCTGGCTGAAGGTGGTGGCCACACCGATGTCAAAACCCGTCACGCCCTGGGCCTCCACGGGTTGCAGAGGTTTGTAGCTCAGGGCCGCGCCCAGGTCGGCGAGGTCATCGGCGTGCGCTGCGCCGACCATGCCCGTCATGGCCATCAGCCAGATCGCCAAGGCAGCGATCAGGCGACGAGAGCGGGTGAGGGTGAGTTGGTGTGAGGTCATGGCGTGTCCTGTGTCCGGATTTCGGAGTGGTTCGTGGTGTCTTGAAGGTGACGCGGCGATGATAGCGCCGCACGGTAAAGCCGCCCCCAGCGCGTCTGTTAGCTGATGTATCACCGCGCTCCTCGGGTTTTGCAGTGCGCCGTGTCAGACCGTGGATGCAGTCGAGTCCGGCCAGTCCAGTACCAGGCGGCTCTCGAACAGGCGTGCTTCACCGGTGCAGGGGTCGGTGAAGGCCAGGCGACGCGCCAGCAGGCGCAGCGGTTGGCTCCAGTCTTCGCGCGCGACCTCGGGGCCATGAACGATCTCGGGATAAAACAGATCGCCCACGATCGGCCGACCCAAGGCATTCATGTGCACGCGCAGCTGGTGCGTCTTGCCGCTGCGTGGGCGCAGGCGATACAGGGCGTGCGGTGTGCGTACCTCGACCAGCTCGAGCGCTGTTTCGCTGTTGGGCTCGCCCTCGGCCTCGTGTTGGCGGAAGAAGTGCGTGGGATCGACCTCGATGCGGCTGCGGTAGACCGCAGGCAGGGGACGATCCACGTCCCGGGCTGCGAGCGGGGCGATGGCTTCGTACACCTTCTCCACCGCCTGGGTGCGAAACAGCGCCTGGTAGGCGCCGCGTTCTGCCGCGCGCACGCTGAAGAGCACCAAGCCGGCGGTCTCACGGTCGATGCGGTGGATGGGGCTGAGCGTATCGATGCCGGTCTGCAACTTCAGCCGCACCAGCAGACTGTTGCGCACATGCCGGCCGCTGGGCGTGACAGGCATGAAGTGGGGTTTGTCGGCCACGAGCAGGTGTTCGTCCTGGAAGACGATGCGGGCCTCGAAAGGCAGGTCGGGCTCGGCATCCAGCTCGCGGTAGTAGTAGACCCGTGCGCCAGGGGCACAAGCGCTCATGGGTACCTCAGGCGACAGGGCGTGGCCTTGTTCGTCCAGCACGCGCCCCAGCGCCATGCGCTGCCGCCATTGGTCGGCGCTCACCGCAGGCAGGCGCTCGGCCAGGAAATCCACCAGCAGTGGCCATGCGCCGCCGCCAGGCAGGGCCACGCAGCTCGCGCTCACGCCCGCGATCATGGGCGGGCGATGACGGTGCGCGGGGCGTGTCATGAACTCCGGTGGACCAGCGCCCGGTCTCAGACCCGCTCGAACACCAAATCCCAGACGCCATGGCCCAGGCGCAGGCCGCGCCGCTCGAACTTGGTTTCGGGGCGGTAGGCGGGGCGGGGCGCGTAGTCCGTCGCCGTGTTGCGCAGCGCGGGCTCGGCGGACAACACAGCCAGCATCTGCTCGGCATAGGGTTGCCAGTCGGTCGCGCAGTGGAGGTAGCCGCCCGGCTTGCCATCCGCGCCCAGCGGGCGCAGGAAACCGGTCAGCTTGCGCACGAAGTCTGGCTGGATCAGGCGGCGTTTGTGGTGACGCTTCTTGTGCCAGGGGTCGGGGAAGAAGATATGCACGCCGGCCAGCGAGCCTGGCTGCAGCATCTGGTCCAGCACTTCCACCGCGTCGTGCTGCACGATGCGCAGGTTCGTCAGGCCGCGTTCACCGATGTGCTTGAGCAGGGCACCCACGCCGGGTTCGTGCACCTCGCAGCCGATGAAGTTTTTCTCGGGCATCAGCGCGGCGATGTGGGCCGTGGCATCACCCATGCCAAAACCGATCTCCAGGATGGTGGGCGCGGGATGACCAGGGTCGCGCTGGAAGGTGGCGTCCAGGTCCAGCGGCTCGGGCCGGAAGGGCAGCACGTAGAGCGGCCCCCATTCCTGCAGGGCTTTGGCCTGGCCCGTGGTCGTGCGGCCCGCGCGCGTGACGTAGCTCTTGATGGTCTTCGGATAGGCCACGCCCTCGGGTGGCGCGGTGGTGGGGCTGGACTGGGGCATGGCGGGCGTATCGTTCACGGACCCGGATTGTAAGAAGGCCTCATCTGGTTCCCATCCACCCATCGTGCTCGCCATTCGGCCACCCAGGCCGCCAGTGCGCTGGCAGTGTCGTTGGCCTGGGTGCCTAGGCCGGCAGACAGACCCAGCATCGTCGCCGCCGAATCAAGTGCGGCTCGAACGGCCTCGGGATGGTCCAACTCCAGGGCCTGCGCGCCGTTTTGCTTGCTCAGTTTTTCCCCGTTCGGGCCGAGCACCAGCGGGGTGTGCAGGTAGCTGGGCGTCGGATAGCCCAGGGACTGCAGCAGCAGGATCTGGCGCGGCGTGTTGTCGGTCAGGTCTTCGCCGCGCACGATGTGGGTGACGCCCTGGGCCAGGTCGTCGACGACCACGGCGAGCTGGTAGGCCCAGTAGCCGTCGGCGCGCTTGAGCACGAAGTCCCCGACCTCGGCGGTCACGTCCTGTGCTTGCGCGCCCAGACGCCGGTCCTGCCAGAGCAGCACACCCGTCGGTACCCGCATGCGCCAGGCCTGGGCACGCGCTGCAGGAGGTGGGATGACCGGAGCGACGGGGGCTGGGCCCGGCCCGGGCCGGCATGTGCCGGGGTAGACCAATTCCCCGTGGCGGCCACGCGGACGACCGAGTTGCTCCAGGGCCAGTTCGACCTTGCGGCGCGAGCAGGTGCAGGGGTAGGCGCGGCCACGCTGCACCAATGCATCCAGCACACGCTGGTACGTGGCGCCACGCCTGGATTGGTAGAGCGGTGTTTCGTCCGGGTGCAGGCCGCAGGTGGCCAGTTGTCGCAAGATCAGTTCGTCGGCGCCGGGCAGGCAACGCGCCTGATCCACGTCCTCGATGCGCACCAGCCAGCGGCCGCCATGTGCCCGCGCGTCCAGCCAGCTGGCCAGGGCGGCCACCAGCGAACCGGCGTGCAGGGGGCCGGTGGGTGAGGGCGCGAAACGACCGATGTAGGAAGTCGTCATGGCTGTGTCTGGGCAGCGTGCCAGCGCAAGGCCTTCAGCGTTGCAGTGGCCCCAGCAAGGCGGCGCGGGTGGTCGGGCTGTCCAACTGCTGCAACCACCACTGCAGGGCACGGCCCGAGCCCTGGCCCATCGCTTGGCCCGGTGCGCTGTTGCCGCGCCAGACGTAACTGGTCCGCACCACGCGTTGTGAACGCTCGGTCTGCTTGACGATCAATCGGCCGGCCTCGATGTAGGGGCGGGCATTGCATTCGGGCAGGAAACCGCCGCCCAGGCCGCGCAGTTGCGCGTCCAGTTTGGCCTGCATGGTGCTGACGGTCAGCACGTCCTGCCCGGCCAGCAGGCCCACGGTCAGGCCCTGGCCTTGACTGGACGAGTCCGCCACGGCCACTGCGCGGTGCTGCAGCAGCATGGCGTCGGTCAAGGGCTCGGGTGCGCTCGCCAGCGGGTGGTGGGGCGCGACGGCGTAGATGAACTCCACCTGCCCCAGGGGCTTGCTCTGCAGGCCGACATTGCCGGTGCTGATGTCGCCGGCCTCCAGCACCACGCCGATGGCCAGGTCGGCCTGGCCGCTGGTCAGCGCCTCCAGCGTGCCCATCAGCGTTTCATCGCGCAGCTTCAGGCGCGTGGGCGCGCCCAGGGTGAAAAAACTCTCGCACAGCTCCATGAGGGTGGGCCGGTGGATGATGCCGTCGACCGCGACGGTGAACTGCGACTCCCAGCCCGTGGCCACGCGCTGCACCCGGCGCGCCACGGCGTCGATTTCGCCCAGCAGGCGCTGACCCTCGCGCAGCAGCTCCGCGCCGGCCGCGGTCAGCCGGGCCTGGCGGGAACTGCGGTCGTAGAGCAGCACGTCCAGGGCATCCTCGATTTGGCGCACGCGGTAGGTCAGGGCGCTGGGCACCAGGCCTAGCGCGCGTGCCGCCGCCGCGAAGCTGCCCGCCGCTTCGATGGCCTGGAGCATGGCCAGTGCGTCCGGGGTCAGGACGTCGCGGGCGGAATGGGGAGCAGGTGACGGCGCTTGCATGGGCAGGGATTCGGCGGTTGATTTGCACGAAGCGCCAATCTTATTTCATTTATTTTGAACTTAATCCTCAAAGCAACTCGGCCTCAAGACCTCGGTCTTTTTTTACAGTGACTCCATCGGCCGGCCCCACATCCCATCTTGGCAGGCCCTACAGAAAGGAGCATCTCATGCTGACCGTTCGTAAATCCCAGGACCGTGGTTATGCCGACCATGGCTGGCTCAAGTCCTTCCACAGCTTTTCCTTCGCGGGCTACTATGACCCCGAGTTCATGGGTTGGGGCAATCTGCGCGTCATCAACGAAGACCGCATCGCACCCGGCACCGGCTTTGGCACCCATGGCCACCGCGACATGGAAATCATCAGCTACGTACTGGAGGGCAACCTCGCGCACAAGGACAGCATGGGCAACGTCAAGGGCATCCCACCCGGTGACGTGCAGCGCATGAGCGCGGGCAGCGGCGTGCTGCACAGCGAGTTCAATCACGCAGCGGGCCAGCAGACGCATTTCCTGCAAATCTGGATCGAACCGAACGTGCGCGGCATCACGCCGAGTTATGAGCAGAAGACTTTCGTGTCCGACGACAAGCGCGGCAGGCTGCGCCTGGTGGCCTCGCCCACGGGTGAAGACGGCTCGGTGACCGTGCACGCCGACGCGCGCTTGTACGCCGGCCTTTTCGATGGCGACGAAGAGGCGACGCTCCAGCTCGACGCCCAACGCAAGGCTTACGTGCACCTCGTCAAGGGCGAACTGGAAGTCAACGGCCAGAAGCTCACAGGCGGCGACGCGGCAATGATTGAGGCTGAGTCTGTACTGACCTTCACCAAGGGCAAGCACGCCGAGGTACTGGTCTTCACCGACCTGGTCCATTGAAGGACACGGCGCGCGATCTGCCGGTGCGGGTCGCGCGCAAAATCCCGCTACCATGCGTTCCGGTGTCTGGGCAGACCAGCGGACACCAGGCACGAACGTCAGAAGCGCTGGCCTGAACCCCAACAAACCATCGAGGACCACATCATGTTCAATCAACTCCAGGCGCCGCTCACCCTGATCGGCCGCATCCTGCTCGCGCTGCTGTTCGTGCCGGCCGGCATCAACAAGATCAGCAGCTTCTCGGGCGTGGCCGGGTATGTGTCGTCCACCATGCACCTGCCCCAGTTCATGGGTTACGCGGGCGCCGCCGTGGCCATCTTCGTCGAAGTGGTGCTCGGTCTGGCGCTGCTGGTGGGCTTCAAGACGCGCTGGAGTGCATTCATCCTCGCGATCTTCACCGTGGTGGCTGGCTTCTTCTTCCACAACTTCTGGAACATGCTGGTGGATCCGGGCAATATGCAGCAAATTCAGTTCTTCAAGAACATGGCCATCGCGGGCGGTCTGCTGGCCTTCGCCGCATTCGGCCCTGGCCGCCTGAGCTTCGACGGCAGCCGAGGCTGAACCCCGGCATCGTGCTCGCGGAAAACGGCCGGGTGATCCGGCCGTTTTTTCTCGTGGCGGTGGATGCGTGTCGGGCCCGGTTCCCCGCGCATCGCCGCGCCATTCAGGAGTAAAGACCATGACTTCATCCGTGCTGGTTCTCTCGGGCCATGAAAAAGACCTCGGCGGCGGTTTCACCGTGTCGCGTGTGCTGCCCTCGGCGCAGCGCCAATCCGTCGGCCCCTTCCTCTTCTTTGACCACATGGGGCCGGTCACTGAAACGCCGGGGCGTGAGCACGACGTGCGCCCCCATCCGCACATAGGCCTGGCGACGGTGACCTACCTCTTCGAGGGTGCGCAGATGCACCGCGACAGCGTGGGTTCGATGCAGCGCATCGAGCCTGGGGCCATCAACTGGATGACCGCCGGACGCGGCATCGTGCATTCCGAACGCAAACCCGACGACCTGGTGGACGCCACCTATGGCGTGCATGGCCTGCAGCTCTGGGCGGCCCTGCCGCGCGCGCACGAGGAGGCGGCGCCCAGCTTCGCGCACACGCCCGCGAGCGCGATTCCCGAGATCCAGGCGGACGGGCATTCCGTGCGCGTGCTGATCGGCGAGGCCTTTGGCGTGAAGTCGCCCGTGCAGGTGTTCATGCCCACGCTTTATCTGGACGTGAAGCTGCCCGAGGGTGGCATTTTCGAGTTGCCGCCCCTCTATGAGGAACGCGCCATCTATGCCGTGGACCAGCCCTTGCTGCTGGACTGCCCAGACGGTGCCCAGGTTGAGGTTGGCCAGCGCCAGATGGCCGTGCTGCCCAATCAGGAGGTGGGTGCGGGTGGAGGCTCGGTGCGCATCAAGGCCGGCGAGCGGCCCTCGCGTTTTGTCGTCATCGGCGGCGCGCCGCTGGACGGCCGCCGCTTCATGTACTGGAACTTCGTGTCCACGCGCAAGGAACGCATCGTCCAGGCCTGTGAGGACTGGGAAGCGCAGCGCATGGGCCAAGTGCCGGGCGAGACGGAACACATACCACTGCCCCTGCGCAAGTTCAATCCGGCTTGATCGGGGCTGGCGGCGCGGTTGTTAGCGGTACGCGCTCGGCCCTGCGCCGTCCGTGACACAGGGCCAAGCGGGCACTGTCAGTCCCCGCTGGTGTCGCGGTCGATGGACGGGTGTGGGGTGCCGGGCGGCAGGGGAGTCAGGTCCGGACTCAGGGAAATTCGCTCGTCGAAGACAAAGCAGTTGCCCTGGTAGTGCGCGCCGCCCGCTTCCTCGAAGTACTTGAGGATGCCGCCCTCGATCTGGTAGACGTGGCTCAGCCCGGCCTCCTGCATGTAGATGGCGGCTTTCTCGCAGCGGATGCCACCGGTGCAGTAGCTGATGACCGTCTTGCCCTCCAGCTCGGCCTTGTGCGCTTGCACGGCGGCGGGGAACTCCGAGAACTTGCGAATGCGCCAATCGATGGCGCCCTCGAAGGCGCCGTGCTGAACCTCGAACGCGTTGCGCGTGTCCAGCGTCACCACAGGCCGTCCCTCGTCGTCATGGCCCTGGTCCAGCCAACGTTTCACCGTCAGCGGCGTCACGGCGGGGGCGCGGCCCTCGGCGGGACGGATGGTGGGGTGGTTCATGCGGATGATCTCGCGCTTGTGCTTGACCACCAGCTTGCGAAAGGGCTGGTGGTCCGACCAGCTTTCCTTGGGCGCCAGATCGGCCAGTCGTGCGTCTGCGTGCAGGGTCGCGATGAAGTCGCGCACCGCGGCCTCGGTGCCCGCCACGAAGAGGTTGATGCCTTCCTCGGCCAGCAGCACCGTGCCCTTGAGGCCCAGCGCCTCGGCGCGGGCCTTCAGGCGCTCGCGCAGCTCGGCGGCGTCCGGCAGGGGCACGAACTTGTAGGTGGAGATGTTCAGGATGTTGGACATGGGCGTTGAGTGCGTCGCCTGATTCGTCATCGTGACTCCATCGAGGCCCCATCGACGCTGCGGATGACATCGACTGGCTCGGGACAAAGGAAAAAGCCGGGCAGATGGTGAATCTGCCCGGCTTTTCGTTTTTGGTGGGCCCTGAGTGACTCGAACACTCGACCTACGGATTAAGAGTCCGCTGCTCTACCAACTGAGCTAAGAGCCCGAAGCCTCAGATTATGCCACGGAATTTTTGGCGTGCTCGCCTGGATCAAGAAATTGTTTCGAGCGCGTTGCCCAACTCCAGCCAGCGCGCCTCCACGTCGTCCAGTTCGGCTTGCAGCGCGGCCATGCGCGCGCTCAGCCTTTGGATTTCCTCCAGCGGCGGGTTCGCGCCAAGGCGCGTTTCGATGCCCTGTCTTTCCTCAGCCAGCGCGGCCATGCGCGCTTCGCATTGCTCCAGCTCCTTGCGCATCTGGCGGGTGCGGTTGTTCTCGCGGGCGGCGGGCTTGGCGGCTGTGCTCGCACTCGTCGCGGCCTGGGCTTGCGGGACGGCGGCAGCCTTGGTGGACGGTGTCGCGGCGGCGGGCGGATTCAATGCGCCGGCCTTGATTGCCTCGCGCTGGCGCTTGGCTTCCTCCAGCAGGTAGCGCTGGTAGTCGTCCAGGTCACCATCGAAAGGCAACACACCGCCGCGCGTGACCAGCCAGAATTCGTCGCACACGGCGCGCAGCAGGGCACGGTCGTGGCTGACCAGCATCAGCGCACCTTCGAACTCGTTGAGCGCGACGGAGAGCGCTTCGCGTGTGGCCAGGTCCAGGTGGTTGGTCGGCTCATCGAGCAGCAGCAGATTGGGCCGCTGCCAGACCAGCAGGGCCAACACCAGTCGGGCCTTCTCGCCGCCGCTCATGCTGCCCACGGCCTGTTTGACCTGATCGCCCGTGAAGTTGAAGCCACCCAGGTAGCTGCGCAAATCCTGCTCGCGCGTGCTCTGACCGCTCAGGCGTCCGGCCTGCGTGGTGTCGCGGGCGAGGCGAATCATGTGGTCCAGCGGGGTGTCGTCCAGTTGCAGCACGTCCAGCTCCTGCTGGGCGAAATAGCCGATGGACAGGCCCTTGCCCTGGACGATGTCGCCCGCGATCGGCTGCAGGTCACCCGCGATGGTCTTGACCAGGGTGGACTTGCCCTGGCCGTTGGCGCCCAGGATGCCGATGCGCTGCCCCGCCAGTACGGACTTGCCGACGTTGCGCACGATGGTGATGGGCGCGTCGTCCGACTCCGCGCCCGGGTAGCCGCAGCTCACGCCTTGCAGCGTCAGCATGGGGTTGGGCAGGTTGGCCGGCTCCTTGAATTCGAAGGTGAAGTCGGCCTCGGCCAGCACTGGGCCGATCTTTTCCATGCGTTCCAGCGCCTTGACGCGGCTCTGCGCCTGCTTGGCCTTGCTCGCCTTGGCCTTGAAGCGGTCGATGAACTTTTGCAGGTGGGCGATCTTCTCTTGCTGCTTGGCGTAGCTGGCCTGTTGCAGCGCGAGCTGTTCGGCGCGCATGTCCTCGAAGCGGCTGTAGTTGCCGCCGTAGCGCTTGAGCTGCGCGCCCTCGATGTGCAGGGTCACGGTCGTGACGGCGTCCAGGAACTCGCGGTCATGGCTGATCACGAGCAGGGTGCCAGCGTAGCGCTGCAACCAGGCTTCGAGCCAGACCAGGGCGTCCAGGTCCAAGTGGTTGGTCGGTTCATCCAGCAGCAGTAGGTCGCTGGGGGCCATCAAGGCGCGCGCCAACTGCAGACGCATGCGCCAGCCGCCCGAGAAGCTGTTGACGGGTCGGTCCAGCTCGGTGGTCTGGAAACCCAGGCCGAGGATGAGGGCCTGCGCGCGCGCGGGCGCGTCGTGCGCACCCACGTCCTGCAGCGCCATGTAGGCATGCGCCATGCGCTCACCGTCCTCGCTGGCTTCGGCGGCGGCGACTTCCGCGTGGGCCGCGGCCAGGGCCGTGTCGCCTGCGAGCACGAAGTCCGTGGCGCTCTCACTCGTCTCGGGCATGTCCTGCGCGACCTGGGCCATGCGCCATTGGGCGGGGATGTTGAAGTCCCCGCTGTCTTCGTGCAGGCCGCCATTGAGCAGCGCGAACAGGGTGGACTTGCCTGCGCCGTTGCGGCCCACCAGTCCGACTTTTTCGCTGGGGTTGATGGTGGCCGAGGCGCCGTCGAGGATGACTTTGGCGCCGCGGCGCAGGGTGATGTTCTTGAGGGTGATCATGAAAGCAAACGTTCGGGCGAACTTGGCCTGTCCCAAGCTGGTCGAAGGCACGCAGCCCTCTGACAGAGCGGGGGTCGGGCGAGGATTATCGGAGCGGAGCCTCGCTCAGCGCCTCGCGCGTCAACAGCAGCACCTGGTCCGCGCCCGCGCTGGTGTCGAGCCAGACCGTGTGCTCGGCCAGGGCAGGGAAGGCGGCTTCGTAGTGTTCGCGCTCGTTGCCGATCTCAAGCACCAGCACGGCGTGTGCGCTCATGTGCGCGAGTGCGCCGTCCGGACTGAGCAGACGGCGGATGAAATCCATGCCGTCGCTGCCGCCCTCGGTGTTGCCGGACAGGGCCAGCATCGGCTCGGCCCTGTACTCGGCTGGCAGCATTGCCATGCTGCGTGCGTTGACGTAGGGCGGGTTGCAGAGGATGAGGTCGTAAGGGCCGCGCACGGCCGCGAGGCCGTCGGATTGCAGCAGCCGGACCCGATCCTCCAGGCCGTGCTTCTCGACATTGATCCGCGCCACGGCCAGCGCATCGGCCGAGATGTCCGCGCCATCCACCCGCACCTCGGGCCAGGCCAGTGCTGCCAGCACCGCCAGGCTGCCGTTGCCGGTGCAGAGGTCGAGCACGTTGCTGGTGTTCTCGTTCAGCCAGGCATCCAGCGTGCCTTGCCCGTCGGCGTCGGTGATCAGTTCGGCGATGAAGCTGCGCGGCACGATCGTGCGTTCATCCACGTAAAAGGGCAGACCCTGCAACCAGGCTTCGCGCGTGAGGTAGGCGGCGGGTTTGCGGGAGGTGATGCGTTCGTCGATCAGCGCCAGCGCGCCCTGTGCTTCGGCTGCCGTGACCGCGCGAGCACTCTCGGTGTCCAGGTCACAGTCCAGCGGCAGGCCCAGCTTCCAGAGGATCAGCCAGGCGGCTTCGTCCTGTGCATTCGTGGTGCCGTGGCCAAAAGCGAGCTGGCCTGCCTGCTGCGCCGCAGCGAGACGGGCGGAGGCCTCGGCAATGAGGTCGGCCAGCGTCATTGCGCGGCCAGCTTCTCTTGGGCCAGCTTCTCCATCGTGCGCCGGTAGATGTTCTTCAGCGGCTCGATGTCGGCCACGGGAATGTGTTCGTCGATCTTGTGGATGGTGGCGTTGGTCGGGCCCAGCTCGATCACCTGCGGGCAGACCTTGGCAATGAAGCGCCCGTCGCTGGTGCCGCCCGTGGTGGAGAGTTCGGTCGTGATACCGGTCTCCTCGCGGATCGCCGCCTGCACCGCGCCCACCAGCGTGCCCACGGGCGTGAGGAAGGGCAGGCCGCCCACCGTCCAGAGCAGTTCGTATTCGAGCCCGTATTTGTTGAGCACGCCGGTCACGCGCTGCTGCAGGCTTTCGGGCGTGGACTCGGTGCTGAAGCGGAAGTTGAAGTCCACCACCAGTGCGCCCGGAATGACGTTGGTGGCGCCGGTGCCGCCATGGATGTTGCTGACCTGCCAACTCGTGGGCTGGAAGTAGTCATTGCCCCGGTCCCATTCCATGGCCGCCAGCTCGGCCAGCGCGGGCGCGAACAGGTGGATGGGATTACGCGCGAGCTGCGGGTAGGCGATGTGGCCCTGCACGCCCTTGACCGTGAGCTTGCCGCTCATGGTGCCGCGCCGGCCATTCTTGATCATGTCGCCGGTCTGTTTCACGGAGGTCGGTTCACCGACGATGCAGTAGTCCAGCCGCACGCCGCGCGCCTGCAGCGCCTCGCAGACTTTGACCGTGCCGTCCACCGCCGGGCCTTCCTCATCACTGGTCAGCAGCAAGGCGAGGTTCAGCGGTGCCTGCGGGTGGGCCGCGACGAATTCCTCCGCCGCGACCACGAAGGCTGCGATCGAGGTCTTCATGTCGGCCGCGCCGCGTCCATAGAGTTTGCCGTCCCGGTGCGTGGGTGTGAACGGGTCTTGGCTCCACAGCGCCACCGGGCCGGTGGGCACCACGTCGGTGTGGCCCGCGAAGACCAGGGTGGGCAGGGACGTGAGCGCGTCCGGCGCGGCGGGGGAAGGGCGCACAGACCAGAGGTTGGTGACGCGAAATTCCTCTGGCCCGAAGGTCAGCGTCTCGTTCTGAAAGCCCAACGGCGCCAGTCGCCCGGCGATCAAGCCCTGGCAGCCGCCGTCCTCCGGCGTGACGGAGGGGCGGGCGATCAGTTGCTCGGCGAGCTGCAGCGTCGTGGTCATTGGCAAAAGCGAGCTTCAGTCACGCAGCAAGTCATTCAGGCTGGTGGTGGAACGTGTCTTGGCGTCCACCTTCTTGACGATGATGGCCGCGTACAGGCTGTACTTGCCGTCGGCGCTGGGCAGGTTGCCCGCCACGACGACGGACCCTGCGGGCACGCGGCCCTGGTGGATCTGGCCGGTGGCACGGTCGTAGATCTTTGTGCTCTGGCCGATGTACACGCCCATGCTGATGACCGAGTTCTCTTCAACGATCACGCCCTCGACGATCTCGCTGCGCGCGCCGATGAAGCAGTTGTCCTCGATGATGGTCGGGTTGGCCTGCAGCGGCTCCAGCACGCCCCCCAGGCCCACGCCGCCGGACAGGTGCACGTTCTTGCCGACCTGGGCGCAGCTGCCCACGGTGGCCCAGGTGTCGACCATGGTGCCCTCGTCGACATAGGCGCCGATATTCACGTAGCTGGGCATCAGGATCGCGCCCTTGGCGATGTAGCTGCCGCGCCGAGCCACGGCCGGGGGGACGACTCGCACGCCAGTGGCGGCCATCTCCTGGGCCGAGAGGTCCGCGAACTTGGTGGGCACCTTGTCGTAAAAGCCCAGATCACCGGCGCGCACGAGTTCGTTGTCCTTGAGGCGGAAGGACAGCAGCACGGCCTTCTTCACCCATTGGTGCACCGTCCACTTGCCCACCGATTCGCGCGTGGCCACGCGCAGCGTGCCGTTGTTGAGCTGGGCGATGACGGAATCCACCGCGTCGGCGATGTCCTGCGGGGCGGACTTGGGCGAGAGCTTGGCGCGGTCTTCCCAGGCGGCTTCAATGGTCTGTTGCAGTTGCTGGCTCATGGTGTCGGTGTTGTGCTGGTTATTGGCTGTGGGATTGAACGAACTGGACGATGCGCCGGGCGGCTTCCTCGCACTCCGCCGTTTCGGCGACGAGGGCCATGCGGATGCGACCCCGGCCAGGATTGAACTGGTTGGCCTCGCGCGCCAAATAGCTGCCGGGCAAAACCGTGACATTGTATTGAGCCAGCAGTTCCCGCGCGAAGGCTGCGTCATCGCCGCTGCAGACGCCGCGCACGCCAGCCCAGAGGTAAAAGCCCGCGTCGGGCAAGGCCACGTCCAGCGCCTCGGCCAGGATGGGCGTGACCCGGGCGAACTTGGCGCGGTACTGCTCGCGGTTGGCGACCACGTGCGCTTCGTCGCCCCAGGCCGCAATGCTGGCCGCCTGGGTGGGCGGGGCCATGGCGCTGCCGTGGTAGGTGCGGTAGAGCAGAAAGGCCTTGAGCAGCGCTGCATCCCCCATGACGAAGCCGCTGCGCAGGCCCGGCGCATTGCTGCGCTTGGACAGACTGGTGAAGGCCACCAGGCGTTCGAAGCCGCGGCCCAGCTTGGCGGCGGCTTCCAGCCCGCCCAGCGGCGGCTCGTCACGAAAATAGATCTCGCTGTAGCACTCGTCCGAGGCGATCACGAAGCCATGCCGGTCGCTCAAGTCAAACAGCTTCTTCCACTCGTCCAGCGGCATCACCGCGCCCGTGGGGTTGCCGGGCGAACAGACGTAAAGCAGTTGTGTGCGTTGCCACACCGCATCCGGCACGCTGTCCCAGTCCACCGCGAAATTGCGTTTTGGGTCGCTGGGTGCGAAGTACGGCTTGGCACCGGCCAGCAGGGCCGCGCCTTCGTAGATTTGGTAGAAGGGGTTGGGACACACGACGACCGGTCCGTTGCCTTGACCATCCTGCTTGTTTGGATCGATCACCGTCTGTGCGAACGCGAACAAGGCCTCGCGTGATCCGTTCACCGGCAACACCTGGGTAGCTGGGTCAAGTTCCAGTCCGTAGCGTTGTTTCAGCCAGTCCGTGAAGGCCGCGCGCAGCTTGGGCGTGCCGGCCGTGGGCGGGTAGGCGGCCAGGTCATTCACCGGGTCATACAGGGCGCTGTTCAGCGTCTGCTTGATGAAGTCCGGCGTCGGGTGCTTGGGTTCACCGATGCCGAGGCTGATGGGCCGGTAGGCGGGGTTGGGCGTGACGCCTTCAAAGAGCTTGCGCAGCCGCTCGAAAGGGTAGGGCTGCAGCTTCTGGAGCAGGGGGTTCATGCGCAAATTATCCCGGACGCAGATCTGGGGAGGTTTCCGGGGAGCGGGAAGTTATGATTTCCCGTTTTCCCCTGACATCGTCTTTCCCCCAGACATCCCGGATCCCGCCGTGCGCCTCAATTCCATCAAGCTTTCCGGTTTCAAGTCCTTCGCCGAGCCGACCAACTTCATGTTACCGGGGCGGCTGGTGGGCGTGGTCGGGCCCAATGGCTGCGGCAAGTCCAACATCATGGATGCGGTGCGCTGGGTGCTGGGCGAGAGCCGCGCTTCGGAGCTGCGCGGCGAGTCCATGCAGGACGTGATCTTCAACGGCACGACGAGCCGCAAGGCGGCCAGCCGCGCCAGCGTGGAGCTGGTGTTCGACAACGCCGACCACCGCGCGGGCGGGCAGTGGAGCCAGTACGCCGAGATCGCCGTCAAGCGCGTGCTGACGCGCGACGGCACCAGCAGCTACTACATCAACAACCAGCCCGTGCGCCGCCGCGACGTGCAGGACGTGTTCCTGGGCACGGGCCTGGGGCCGCGCGCCTACGCCATCATCGGCCAGGGCACCATCAGCCGCATTATCGAATCCAAACCGGAGGAACTGCGCCTGTTCCTGGAGGAGGCTGCGGGCGTCTCCAAGTACAAGGAGCGCCGCCGCGAGACGGAAAACCGCCTGTCCGACACGCGCGAGAACCTGACCCGGGTGGAGGACATCCTGCGCGAGCTGAACGCCAACCTCGACAAGCTGGAGCACCAGGCCGAGGTGGCGCAGAAGTACAAGGCCCTGCAGGCCGAAGCCAGTCTCAAGCAGCACCAGCTCTGGTTCCTGCGCCGTGCCGAGGCTGAGGCCGAGCAGAAGCGCATCCACGCCGAGGGCGAGCGTGCCGTCATCGACTTGGAGGCGCGCGTCGCCGATCTGCGCCACATCGAGGCCGAGCTGGAGACCATACGCCAGGCGCATTACGCGGCGGGCGATCAGGTCAACCAGGCTCAGGGCAAGGTCTACGAGGCGGGCGCCGAGGTGGGCCGGCTGGAGGCCGAGATCCGCTTCGTGGTCGAGGGCCGCCAGCGCGCGCAGGAACGGCTGAAGGCGCTGAAGGAGCAGAACAGCCAGTGGGGCGAGCGCAAGGGTGATGCCTTGGCTGAAATCGAGCGCCTGGCCGAGCTGGCCTCGACCGGCGAGGAAAAGAACGTCGAACTGGCCGCTCAGCTGGAAGAACAGTCCGCCGCTTTGCCGGAGTTGGAAGACGCGCTGCGCCAGGCCCAGCAGCGCGCCAACGAACAAAAGAGCAGCGTGCACGAGGTGCAGCAGCAGATCCAGGTGCTGGCGGCCGAGCAGCGCGGCATCGAAGAGCAGACGCGCCAGCTGCAACAGCGCCGCGAGCGCCTGGACACCGACAAGAAGGCCCTGGCCGCGCCCGACGAAGCCAAGTTGCAGGCGCTGCAAACCCAGAACAGCCAGACCCGCGAAGCCGCCGAGGAAGCCCAGGCCCGCCTGCACGAGTTGCAGGAGCGCACGCCCCAGCTGGACAGTGAGCGCCAGGAGAAGCAACGCGCCGCCAACACCGAAAGCGCCCGGCAGGCCGATTTGTCCGCCCGGCTGGAGGCGCTCAAGGCCTTGCAGGACAAGGTCAAGACCGACGGCAAGCTGCAGCCCTGGCTGGCCAAGCACGGGCTGGACGGCCTGCAGGCGCTGTGGACGCAATTGCACATCGAGCAGGGCTGGGAGCATGCCCTCGAAGCCGCGCTGCGCGAGCGCATGGCCGCGCTGCCCATCAGCCGGCTGGAGATGCTCAAGTCCTTCGCGGCGGACGCGCCCCCGACCAAGCTGGCCTTCTACAGCGCACCCGCGGCCGGTGCCGAGCCGCCTGCCAGCGGCAAGGTGAGCCTGCCCCGGCTGGCCAGCCTGCTGCGCGTGGGCGACGCGGGCCTCAAGGCCGTGCTGGGCGACTGGCTGCAGGGCTGCTACGTGGCGCAGAGCTGGGAAGAGGCGCAGGGCCAGCGTGAAATGCTCGCGGCGGGCGAGGCCATCTATGTGAAGAGTGGCCACGCCCTCGGCCGCCACAGCGTGAGCTTCTACGCGCAGGACAATGAACAGGCCGGCCTGCTGGCCCGGGCCCAGGAAATCGAGAGCCTTGAAAAGCAGGTGCGTGCTCAGGCGCTGATCAGCGAGGAGGCCAAGAGTGCGCTGGTGCGCGCCGAGGCGGCCTACGCCGACGCCGCGCAGCGCTTGGTGGCCGTGCGCCGCGAGGCCGACGAGGCCCAGGCCCGCGCCCACGAGGTGCAGGTCGAGACCCTGCGTCTGACCCAGCTGGCCGAGCAGACCCGCGCCCGCAATGAACAACTGCAAGGTGATATGGCCGAGGTGGATGCCTTGCTGGAAGACCTGCAGGAGCGCCGCATGGCCGCCGAGGCGCGCTTCGAAGAGCTGGACATGCGCCTGGCCGACAGCCAGGAACGCCAGGCCCAGCTGGACGAACGCGCGCTGGAGGCCGAGCGCAAACTGGCCGCCAGCCGTGAGCAGCTGCGCGCGCTGGAGCGCCAAGCCCAGGAAGCCACCTTCGCGCTGCGTTCGCTGGACGCGCGCAAGGCCGAGCTGGCCCGCGCCATCGAGACCGCCGAGCAGCAGTCCGCCGCCATCGCCAGCGAGGAGCAGCGTCTCAATGAAGAACTGACCCGCGCGACCGACGCCGCCGCCCAGGCGGGCCTGCAAGGCGCGCTGGCGCTCAAGACCGAGCGCGAGCAGCAGCTGGCTGCCAAGCGCAGCGAGTACGACGACCTCACGCTCAAGCTGCGCGCCAGCGACGAGCGCCGCGTCAAGCTCGAACGCGAGCTGGAGCCGTTGCGCGCCCGCATCACCGATTTGCAGCTCAAGGAACAGGCCGCGCGCCTGGGCCTGGAGCAATACACCCAGCAGCTGACCGAGGCCCAGGCCGACCTGGACGCCGTGGCACGCTCCATCGAGGAGGGCAAGGTGCGCCTGCGTGGTGGCGAGGGCGGCCTGCAGGGCGAGATCGAGCGCCTGAACCGCGAGATCGCCGCGCTGGGCGCGGTCAACCTCGCGGCGCTGGAGGAATTGGCGACGGCGCGCGAGCGCAAGCAGTTCCTGGACGCGCAGTCGGCCGACCTGAACGACGCCATGAACACGCTGGAGTCCGCCATCCGCAAGATCGACGCCGAGACGCGCGACCTGCTGGGCGACACCTTCAAGACCGTCAACGAGCACTTCGGCAAGATGTTCCCTGAGCTGTTCGGCGGTGGCCAAGCCAAGCTCATCATGACGGGCGAGGAAATCCTCGACTCCGGCGTGCAGGTCATGGCCCAGCCGCCGGGCAAGAAGAACCAGACCATCCACCTGCTCTCGGGTGGCGAGAAGGCGCTGACGGCCATCGCCCTGGTGTTCGCCATCTTCCAGCTCAACCCCGCGCCTTTCTGCCTGCTGGACGAGGTGGACGCGCCGCTGGACGACGCCAACACCGAGCGTTACGCGCGCCTGGTGGGCAGCATGAGCAAGAGCACGCAGTTCCTCTTCATCAGTCACAACAAGATCGCGATGGAGATGGCCGAGCAGCTGATCGGCGTGACCATGCAGGAGCAGGGCGTGTCCCGCATCGTGGCCGTGGACATGGAAGCGGCCGTGTCGATGGCCGAGGTATGAGCGCATTGCAGCTGGGCCTGCTGGTTGCCGGCCTGCTGGTGCTGGCGGGGGTGCTGGCGCACGGTTGGTGGACCGCGCGGCGCGGCCGGCCACGCCAGGCCGAGCCGGAGGGGGAACGCTGGTCTTTTGCCGCACGCACCCATGTGCCCTACGCCCAAGGTGCGCAGGCCACGCCCGCAGCATCCATCACGCCCTACGCGGGCCAACCGTTGACGGCGCGTGTGCACCTGTCTCCCGGAGACACCGATCCTGAGTCCGACGCCGACATCGTAGGGGCCGTTCCCGTCGGCGCACGCAGCAGCGGTGTGGCGTCGGGCTCCGAACGGCGCCCCCAGCAGAATCACCTGGACCCGTTGATCGACGTGCTGGCGACCATCGAGCTGGAATTGCCCATCTCGGGCGACGCCGTGTTGCACAACCTGCCCGCGACGCGCCGTGTGGGCAGCAAGCTGTTTTCAGTCGAAGCCCAAGGCGAGGACGGGGTCTGGGAGATACCCCAGCCTGGCCTGCAATACAGCCTGCTGCAGACCGGCGTGCAACTGGCCAATCGCGCGGGCGCCTTGAACGAGTTGGAGTATTCCGAGTTCGTGCTCAAGACCCAGGCCCTGGCCGATGCCCTGGGCGGCGCGGCCGAGCTGCCTGACATGCTCGAGGCCGTGGCCCGCGCGCGTGAACTGGATGCCTTTGCCCAGGCGCATGACGCGCAGCTGAACGTGACTCTGCGCGCCAGCCGCACGGCCTGGAGCGCGGGTTATGTGCAGCAGTTGGCCAGCCGACTGGGTTTCGTGGACGGCGTGCTACCGGGGCGCATGGTGCTGCCGCGCGTGGCCCCCTCGTCACCGGTCGCCACCGCGCACCCGCCCCACCTCGCGGCGGGCCTGGCCCACCAGGGCGTGCTCACACTGCATTACGACCCACAGGCTGCCACCTCGGCCGATCCGTCCATGACCGCGATCCGCGAGGTCACGCTCAGCCTGGACGTGCCCCAGGTGCCGCGTGTCGAGCGCCCGTACGAGCGCCTGCGCGCCGTGGCCACCAGCCTGGCCCAGCAGATGGACGGACGCCTGGGCGACGACGCAGGCCGTCAACTGGGGGAGGAAGACCTGGACCGCATCGGCGCGGAGCTGGAGGCCCTGCACGACGCGCTGGAAGCACATGGTTTGCCCGCCGGTTCGGCTGCGGCCCGCCGCTTGTTCAGTTAGTTGATGGATCGTTGAGTTACCGACCATGCCGGACCTTTTCAGCCAGTCTGCCGACCAGCCGCTCTCCGCAGTTGCCACACGCGCCGCTGAGTTGCGCGCGCTGCTGCACCACCACGCGCACCGTTATTACGTGCTGGACGCGCCCGAAATTCCCGACGCCGAGTACGACCGACTGTTCCAGGAACTGCAGGCCATCGAAGCCGCGCACCCTGAACTGCGCACGCCCGATTCGCCTACCCAGCGCGTGATTGGTCAGGTGCTGGATGGCCTGCTGCCCGTGCGGCACGCCGTGCCCATGCTCAGCATCGACACCGAGACCGACACCACGCCCGAGGGCGCGCGTGCCTTCGACGCCCGCGTGCGCAAGGCGCTGTCTTTGGAGGATGGTGCCCCGCCCGTGGAGTACGCGGCGGAACTCAAGTTCGATGGCCTGGCCATCAACCTGCGCTACGAACACGGCGTGCTGGTCCAGGCCGCCACGCGCGGCGATGGTGAGACCGGCGAGGACGTGACGCAGAACATCCGCACCATCAACCAGATTCCTCTGCGCTTGTTGGCCCCCCCACACACCGCTGCACTCGGCGAAGCAAGCCCATGGCCTCCCGAAGTTCTGGAAGTGCGCGGCGAGGTCTACATGCGTCGCGACGATTTCGAGGCGCTCAATGAACGCCAGCGCGAGAAGATCGCCGCCGGCGCCAAGGGTGAGAAGACCTTCATCAACCCGCGCAACACCGCCGCGGGCGCGGTGCGCCAGCTGGACCCGGCCATGGCCGCCCAGCGCCCGCTGAGCTTTTACGCCTATGGCCTGGGCGAGGTGCGCGGCTGGGCCGTGCCGCCCACGCATGGCGCGCTGATGGATGCGTTCGTCGCCATGGGTCTACCGGTGTGCGAACACCGCACATTGGGCGAGGGCGCCGAAGCCCTGGTGGCCTTCCACGCCCGCATGGGCGCGCTGCGCGACAGCCTGCCCTTCGACATCGACGGTGTGGTCTACAAGGTCAACAGCCTGGCCCTGCAGCAGCAGCTTGGCTTCAAGAGCCGCGAGCCGCGCTGGGCCGTGGCCCACAAATACCCAGCGCAGGAGATGCTGACCACCGTGCTGGCCATCGAGGTGCAGGTGGGTCGCACCGGCAAGTTGACGCCCGTGGCCAAGCTCGCGCCAGTCTTCGTGGGGGGCGTGACCGTGACCAACGCCACCCTGCACAACGAATTCGAAGCCCGGCGCAAGGACGTGCGCGTGGGCGACACGGTCATCGTGCGCCGCGCGGGGGACGTCATCCCGGAAGTGGTGGGCGTGCTGCCCGAGAAGCGCCCCGCGGGCGCCGAGGTGTTCACGATGCTCACGCATTGCCCGGTCTGCGGCAGCGCGGCCGTGCGCGAGGAGGGCGAGGCCGACCACCGCTGCACGGGCGGCCTGTTCTGCAGCGCCCAGCGCAAGCAGGCCCTGCTGCATTTCGCGCAGCGCCGTGCCCTGGACATCGAGGGCCTGGGCGACAAGCTGGTCGACCAGCTGGTGGACGGTGAGGTGGTCAAGACCTTGCCTGACCTGTACCGTCTGGGTCTGTCCTCGCTTGCCGCGCTGGACCGCATGGCTGAGAAATCGGCGCAGAACATCGTGGACGCGCTACAAAAATCGAAGCAGACCACCTTGCCGCGTTTTCTCTATGGTCTGGGCATCCGGCATGTGGGTGAATCCACGGCCAAGGACCTGGCGCGTCACTTCGGCCGGCTCGACGCCATCATGGACGCCAGCGTGGAGCAACTGATGGAAGCACCCGACGTCGGCCCCGTGGTCGCGCAAAGCATCCGCACCTTCTTCGACCAGGCCCACAACCGCGAGGTGGTGGAGCAACTGCGCGCCTGTGGCCTGCAGTGGGCCGAAGGTGAACCCGCGCCGCGTGCCCTGCTGCCGCTGGCGGGGCAGACCTTTGTACTGACCGGCACCCTGCCCACGCTGAGCCGCGAGGAAGCCAAGGAAAGGCTCGAAGCCGCGGGCGCCAAGGTGGCCGGTTCCGTCAGCAAGAAGACCAGCTACGTGGTCGCGGGTGAAGAGGCCGGCAGCAAGCTGGACAAGGCGCGGGAGCTGGGCATCACCGTGCTGGACGAGGCGGGGTTGCTGGCGCTGCTGCCCGTGGACGGATAGGCGACGATTTGCAGATTTGTGGACTCACTGGGAGCATCGAATGGCTGGCGCTGGTGGAGACTGGAAAGACATGTACTACGCTGCGGAGCGCGGTGACCTGGATTGCGTGCGCTACCACCTGAGTTGCGGCGTTGACGTGGATTACCAGCACCCCGAGGCCATGGTGTCGGCCTTGGTGGCCGCATGTCTGAACGGCCATGTGCCCGTGGTGCAGTTGTTGCTGGCGCATGGGGCCGACCCCAATCTGCCCGCCGAACTCGGTCCCATGACCCCGCTGGAGGCCGCACGCCAGGGCGGGCATGTCGCGGTGGAGACCGTGTTGCGGCAACATGGCGCGGACCCGCGGCGCACGACCCGCTCGCCGTGGTGGTTGCGCTGGCTGCCGGGGCTGTGAGGCTCGGCGCGGGCATCGCACGGTTGATCGATCGCGATGGGCCATGGGCCTTGTGGGGTGACACCGCGCTTGGCAAGGGGTTTCAGGCCGTTTTCAGTCGCGCTTCCCACACCAGCGCCCCGAGGTACAGCGTCGCCAGCAGGGCCAGCGCGTGCATCAGTCCGTCCGGACTGAAGTAGTCGATGGTCAGGCCACCGACGCTGGGGCCGAGCAGACTACCGATGCCTCAGAGCAGGCCGACGGAGGCGTTGGCCATCACCAGGTCCGGGCCCCGGAAACGGTCGCCGATGCGGATGATGCCCAGGGTGTAGATGCCGCCGGCCGAGGCGCCAAACAGCACCAGCCAGGGCCAGAGCAGGTAGCTGGTTTGCATCATGAAGGGCATGCCCAGAGCCGTGAGCAGCAGCACCAGCCCGCAGCCCACCTGCACGGGGGTGCGGCCCAGCCGGTCGGACAAAGCGCCCAGCGGCACCTGCAGGCAGGCGTCGCCCACCAGGACCACGGTCACCATCAGCAGCGCGATGCGCTCGGTGTAGCCGTAATGCAGACCGTAGAGCGACATCAGCGACAGCAGACCCACGTCGAAAAAGGCGAACAAGCCCACAGCGACGGCCACGGCGGGCGCCCGTTTCAGGAAACCGAGCAGGCCGAAGTTTTTTTCGCCGGAGAACTTCACCCCCGCCGGAAAGCCTGCGTACAGCACCCCGCCCGCCAGCAGGTGACTTGCCACGGCCAGGGCGATTGGCAGGAAGCTGACCGAGCCGAGCCAGGACAGCACGGTGGGCCCGGACACCTGGCAGACGGTGAAGGCCGTGGCGTAAGCCGCCACCAGGCGCCCACGGTTGCCGGCGCCCGCCATCTGGTTGATCCAGGCCTCGCCCAGGATGAAGAGCACGCTGCAGGCCGCGCCCATCATCAGTCGCAGCAGGAGCAGGGCGGGAAACAGGGTCAGCGGCACCACGGCCAGCAGCGCCATGCTCAGGGCGGCGACCAGGGCGGAACCGGCCATCAGCGTGCGCGTGCTGTAGCGTTCGGACTAGGGCGTGATGAAGGGCACGACCAGCAAGGTACCGATGGCCGGCGCGGCGGCGGCCAGGCCGATGAGGGTGGGGCTGAAGCCCGCCGCGTGCAGGGCCAGCGACACCCAGGGCACGGTGATGCCGGTCGCGAAACCGACGATGCAGACGCTGGTGATGACGGCGAGCAATTGCCCGGCTTGCCGTTGGCGGGTCGCTGGTGGTGCACCTTGAGGATGCAGCGGGTGGGTTTTGGTGGCTGTGATCGTTGAGTCGGGCGGCATGCCGGCGCGATTGTGCCGCAGCCCCGGCCGACGTAGCTGCGCGTCTGAACCGGATTTTTTCGCAGCTTCCACAATATCGGCAGCGCCTGATCGTCTTACCTTCCATATGGATGTGCCCATGCCCGACCTGAGCCGCGAATCCGAGCAGGACAGCCACATCGCGGCCACGGTCCGGCGTGAGCGCGGGCGGCTGCGTGGCTTCATCCGCCGCCGCGTGTCCGACGCGGCGGAGGCGGAGGACATCCTGCAGGACGTGCTGTACGAGCTGGTGTCCGCTTACCGTCTGATGCACCCGATCGAGCAGGTGGGGGCCTGGTTGGTGCGCGTGGCGCGCAATCGCATCATCGACCACTTCCGCAAGAAGAAAACCGCACCTGCGGGCGCGGCTTTCGCCAGCGACTTGGGCGGTGAGGACGAGGACATGCCGACGCTGGAGGATGTGCTGCCCTCCCTGGCGCCCGGTCCCGAGGGCGAGGTGCTGCGGCAGATGCTTCTGGCGCGCATCGAGGAGGCCCTGGAGGAGCTACCGCCCGAACAGCGCGAGGTGTTCGTCGCGCATGAACTGGAGGGTCTGAGTTTCAAAGAGATGTCGCAACGTTGGGGCGTGGGGGTGAACACCTTGCTCTCCCGCAAGCGGTACGCGGTGCTGGCCTTGCGCCAGCGCCTGCAGGTGGTGTACGAGGATTGGCTCACCGCAGTGTGAGCATTTTGAGGAGTGAGAGTCATGAAACGGCAATTGGTGAAGATGAAGCTGGCATTCCTTGTGCTTGGCATCGCATTTGTCGCGGCCTTCGGCGCGCTGGTGATGCTGTTGTGGAACGCACTCGTGCCCGAGCTGTTCGGCGGGCCCGTCATCGGTTTCTGGCAGGCCGCCGGCCTGTTGGTGCTGAGCCGCATTCTTCTGGGCGGCTTCGGCGGCCATGGCGGCCCGGGCGGGCGCTGGCACCGCATGTCGCCCGAGGAGCGGGAGCGTTTTCGCGAGGGCATGCGTCATTGGAAGCAGATGAGCCAGGACGAGCGCCGGGAGTTTCGACGCGGCTTTGGCGGCGGTTGTGGGCAGCGGTCAGATTCTGTCCGCGACGCAAATGACCGGCCTGCGGAATGACATTGTTTTCGGGTCTAATCACAGACTTCGCGCCGTTGCGCAAGGGGCACATGCCCCCTTGGGCCGGGCTGGATCGGTCTGCCAGCGTGCGGGGCGCCAGGCGCTGGGCGGACATGGATGACCCACCCTTGGGCTCTCGGTGCCCAGCGCCATGCGCCCCAGACTTTCCGACGAATTTCCTTTTTTGAAAAAACGCTGCATGAAAGACGTTTCCTCTTCTGTTGTCCTGGTTCAAGCCCGTGCTTCCAAACTGGGGCTGGTGCTGCCGGCCGCTTTGACCCTGGCCTTGCTGGCGGGTTGCGGCGGTTCGTCGGGCGAGGCCGCCGCGGCCGCGAGCGCTGCGGTGCCCACCGAAACCAAGCCCGCGCTGACCGTCACCGTGACCCGTCCGCAGAGCGCGCAACTGGCGGGTGGCCTGCTGGCCAATGGCAATGTGATGGCCTGGCAAGAGGCCATCATTGGCGCCGAAGTCAACGGCCTGCGGCTGGCCGCCGTTCATGTCAACGTGGGTGACAAGGTGAGCCGTGGCGACGAGTTGGCCCGCTTCGCGAGCGAGATTCCCTACGCCGCCGCCCTGCAGGCCCAGGCCAATTACGAGAATGCCAAGTCCGAGGCCGACCGCGTGCGCGCCTTGGGCGAGGAAGGCATCTATTCCCGCTCGCAGCTGACGCAGATCTACACGGCCGAGAAGGTGGCTAAGGCCCAGTGGGAGGCTGCCCAGGTCACGCTCGCCGCGACCCGGGTGCTGGCGCCCGATGACGGCGTCATCTCGGCGCGCAACGCGACGGTGGGCGCGGTGGAGAGCACCGGCAACGAGCTATTCCGCATGGTGCGCCAGGGCCGCATGGAGTGGCGGGCCGAGGTCACGCCGGCCGAGATCGGACGCGTGAAGATCGGCCAGCAGGTCGAGGTGACGACCGTCAGCGGCCTGCAGGTGCAGGGCCAGGTGCGTGCCATCGCGCCGACGGCCGATCCGCAGACGCGCAACATCCTGGTCTACGTGGACCTGCCGCGCAACGAGGCGCTCAAGGCCAACACCTTCGCGCGCGGCATCTTCACGCTGCCCGCCAGCGCGGCCCTGACCGTGCCCGCGCAGTCCGTCGTGTTGCGCGACGGTCACAGTTATGTCTTCGTGGTCGATGGCCAGAGCCGCGTGAGCCAGCGCAAGGTCGAGGTCGGCCGGCGCGTGGGTGAGCGCGTGGAACTGCTGCAGGGCTTGACGCCGCTGGAGGCTGTGGCCGTTCAGGGCGCGGGCTTCCTCAATGAAGGCGATGTCGTGAAGGTGGTGCAATGAACGTTTCCGCCTGGTCCATCCGCAACCCCATTCCGGCGGTCATGCTCTTTGTGATGCTGACCCTGATGGGGCTGTTTTCCTTCAGCTCGATGAAGGTCCAGAACTTCCCGGACCTGGACTTGCCGACCATCACCGTGGTCGCGAACCTGCCGGGCGCCTCGCCCAGCCAGCTGGAAAACGACGTCGCGCGCAAGATCGAGAACAGCCTGGCCACCCTGCAGGGCCTCAAGCACATCTACACCAAGGTGCAGGACGGCGTGGTGTCGATGACTGTCGAGTTCCGTCTCGAAAAGAGCACGCAGGAAGCGCTGGACGATGTGCGCTCCGCCGTCAGCAAGGTGCGCGGTGATCTGCCCTCCGATCTGCAGGAGCCCATTGTCAACAAGGTCGAACTGGCCGGTGGCGCGGTGCTGGCGTACACGGTGGCGTCCGACCGCATGGACGAGGAGGCGCTGTCCTGGTTCGTGGACAACGATGTGTCCAAGCTGCTGCTCTCTGTCCGTGGCGTCGGGGCGGTCAACCGCGTCGGCGGCGTGAACCGCGAAGTACAGGTGCTGCTGGACCCCCTGCGCCTGCAGTCGCTCGGGGCGACGGCGGCCGACGTGTCACGCCAGCTCGCACGCGTTCAGATCGAAAGCGCGGGTGGCAAGGCGGAGATCGGAGGGAGTCAGCAACCCGTGCGCACACTGTCCGCGCTGGGCAGCGCTCAGGAAATCGCTGGCATGCAGATCGCCCTGTCCGATGGTCGCAGTGTGCGCCTGGACCAGCTGGCGACCGTGCGCGACACCATCGCCGACCGCACGGCCGCGGCTTTCCTGGACGGCAAGCCTGTGGTCGGTTTCGAGGTCGCGCGCAGCCGTGGCGCGAGCGAAGTGGAGGTAGGCCAGGGCGTGCGCGAGCGACTGGCTGAACTGCGTGCGGCCAGGCCCGATCTGCAGATCACCGAGTCCTTCGACTTCGTGACGCCAGTGGAAGAGGAGTTCGATGCCTCGATGAAGCTGCTCTACGAAGGTGCGGTGCTCGCCGTGCTGGTGGTCTGGCTTTTCCTGCGCGATTTCCGAGCCACCGTGGTGTCGGCCGTTGCCCTGCCTCTGTCCGCCATTCCGGCCTTCATCGGCATGCATTACCTGGGGTTCACCATCAATGTGGTGACCCTGCTCGCGCTTTCGCTGGTGATCGGTATCCTGGTGGACGACGCCATCGTGGAGGTGGAGAACATCGTGCGCCACATGCGCATGGGCAAGTCGCCTTACCAAGCCGCCATGGAGGCGGCGGATGAAATCGGGCTGGCGGTGATCGCGACCACCTTCACGCTGATCGCGGTGTTCCTGCCCACGGCCTTCATGGCTGGCGTGCCGGGCAAGTTCTTCAAGCAGTTCGGCTGGACGGCCTCGCTGGCGGTCTTCGCGTCGCTGGTGGTTGCCCGTGTGCTCACGCCCATGATGGCGGCCTATCTGCTCAAGCCCGTGGTCATGGCTCAGGATCGCCCGCGCTGGGCACGCAGCAACGCTGTGTTGGGCAGGCTCTGGGCCTGGATGAACCAGCATGACGAACCGGCGTGGTTGACGGTCTACCAGCGTTGGGCGGCCTGGTGCATCCGCCACCGATGGATCACCATGGTGGGCGCGGGCGTTTTCTTCGTGGCGTCCGTGATGTTGATCCCGCTGCTGCCGCAGGGTTTCATTCCGGCTGACGACAACTCTCAGACCCAGGTCTATCTGGAGCTGCCGCCGGGCGCTACCTTGGAGCAGACCGTGGCGACCGCGGAACGCGCGCGCCAGCTGGTGATGGCCGTGCCGCACATCAAGTCCATCTACACCACGATTGGTTCGGGCTCGGCGGGCTCCGACCCCTTCGCGCCCCAGGGCGCGGCCGAATCGCGCAAGGCCGCCTTGACCATTCAGCTGGACCGGCGCGGCACGCGCCCGCGCAAGCAGGTGATCGAGAATCAAATCCGTGATGCGATGTCCAATCTGCCGGGCGTGCGCAGCAAGGTGGGGCTGGGCGGATCGGGTGAGAAATACGTGCTGACCTTGACCGGCAGCGACCCAAACGCCCTCGTCACGGCGGCGCGGCAAATCGAGCGGGATCTGCGCACCATTCCCGGCACGGGCAGCGTCCAGTCCACCGCGGCCCTCGTGCGCACCGAAATCCTCGTGACGCCGGACCTTGCCCGCGCGGCCGACCTGGGCGTGACCAGCAGCGCGATCGCCGAGACCTTGCGCATCGCCACCGTGGGCGACTATGACAGCGCGCTCCCAAAGCTCAATCTTGCGCAGCGTCAGGTGCCCATTGTCGTCAAGCTGGACGGCGCCGCGCGCCACGACCTGTCCGTGTTGGGACGTCTGACGGTGCCGGGCGCCAAGGGGCCGGTCCTGCTGGAGCAGGTGGCCGATCTGAGCTTTGGCGGTGGTCCCGCGGTGATTGACCGCTATGACCGCGAGCGCAACATCAACTTCGAGGTCGAATTGGCTGGCATTGCCTTGGGCGACATGCAAACCGCCGTGGACAAGTTGCCCATCATGAGCAACTTGCCCCCGGGCGTGCGCGTGGTACCCATCGGTGACGCCGAGATGCAGGGTGAACTGTTCGCCAGTTTCGGCCTGGCCATGCTGACCGGGGTGCTGTGCATCTACATCGTGCTGGTGCTGCTGTTCAAGGCCTTCCTGCACCCCTTCACCATCTTGGCGGCGCTGCCGTTGTCGCTGGGCGGCGCCTTCGTGGCCTTGCTGATCACGAACAAGAGCTTCTCCATGCCTTCGCTGATCGGCCTGATCATGTTGATGGGGGTCGCGACCAAGAACTCGATCCTGCTGGTCGAGTACGCCATCGAAGCACGTCGCGGGCACGATGGAAGCGACGGCCGGCCAGCCGTCGCCGGCATGAGCCGCCTGGACGCCATCCTGGACGCCTGCCACAAGCGCGCGCGACCCATCGTCATGACCACCATCGCCATGAGCATGGGCATGCTGCCCATCGCGATCGGTTGGGGCGCGGCGGACGCCAGCTTCCGCTCGCCCATGGCGGTCGCGGTGATCGGCGGCCTGATCACGTCCACCTTCCTGAGCCTCTTGGTGATTCCGGCCTTGTACACGTTGATCGACGACATCTCCCTGTGGCTGGGGCGCTTGATGGGGCGCTCCGGTTCGTCGGCGGGTGCGCAGGCCACGGGTGCTCACGCCGCACCGGCCATCGCGCAGCTGAAGCATTGAGGGACATGCCGTGGCCGTGCGCGAGATTCTGAAGATGGGTGATGCGCGCCTGCTGCGCGTCGCGCAGCCGGTGGTTAACTTCGACACCGACGAGCTGCACTTGCTGGTCACGGATCTGCTGGACACCATGCACGCCGCCCACGGCGCGGGCCTGGCGGCGCCCCAGATCGGCGTGGACCTGCGGGTGGTGATCTTCGGCAGCGGCCAACTCAACCCGCGTTATCCGGACGCGCCCGTGGTGCCGCGCACGGTGCTGTGCAACCCCGTCATCACGCCCTTGTCCGATGAAGAGGAGCAGGATTGGGAGGGCTGCCTGTCCGTGCCCGGCATGCGTGGTGTGGTGCCGCGCTGGCGGCGCATCCGATACCAGGGCGTCGATCAGTACGGCGATGCGATCGATCGCACGGTGGAGGGCTTCCACGCCCGGGTGGTGCAGCACGAATGCGACCACTTGGACGGCAAGCTTTATCCCATGCGAGTGCGTGACTTCACGCGCTTTGGTTACACCGAGGTGCTCTTTCCGGGACTGGACCCGAAAGCCGACGACTGAAGCTGCTGTGCTTCGACCTTTGGGTCTTGAGGGGCCGTCTGCACAAGCTGTGTACAAGCCGAAGTCATCGGGCGGTGGCCTGCAAGGACGGCAGGTCCGTCGCCCGGCGCACGACGTACACGCCCAGGCCGCCTTCTCGTCCGCGGATGCTGATCTGTTGCGTTTCAAAGGCAGAGAGGTCCAGCCCGCCGCGCTGCGCGACCTCGGTGGAGATCAGCAGCTCGCAGCCCACTTCCTTGGTTGCTGATTCCAGTCGACTGGCGACGTTGACCGAATCTCCGATGGCCGTGAGCGAGGTGGCGCGACCGTAACCCATTTCGCCCACGATCACCGGGCCGGCGTGGATGCCCAGCCCCAGGCGCAGCGGTGAGGACAGATCCTGCGCCAGCCGCGCGTTCAGTGCCTGCATGCGCTCGCCCATGGCCCGGGCTGCCGCGACGGCCTGCCGCGCGCCGGCTTCCACTCCTTTGCGTACGCCGTCCGCCTCGCCCTGACGCAGCCCAAACAGGGCCATGATGCCGTCGCCGATGAATTTGTCCAGGTAACCCCCGGCGGACTCGATGGCCTCGCCCATTTCCGAGAAATACTGGTTGAGGATGTGCACCACATCGAAAGGCAGTTTGCTCTCTGACATCTGCGTGAAGCCACGCAGGTCGGCGAAGAGGATCACGATGTCCTGCTCCGCGCCAAACTTCATGGGGTCGTAGGGCAAGGCGTCTTGTGCCCGTGCGTCGGCGGGCAGCAGGGGCGTCACGGCCAGGTCGTGGTGCGGACAAAGCTGGCAGGCCAGGCGCACGCGCGCGGGCGCGCGGATGCGCTGCAATACCCTTTGTTCGCCCTCCTGTGGCGGGTGCAGTTTCTCCCAGCCGGCATCGACATGGACCCGACAGGTGGAGCAGCGGCCACGCCCGCCGCAGACCGAGGCATGGGGCACGCCGCCCATGCGGCTGATGTCCAGCACGGAAGCACCCCGCACCGCTTTCACCTCGCGGCCCTGCGGATAACGCACGCTGACCAGGCCGTGGCGGCGTTCCCAGGTCTGGACCAGCCCGCGTGCCACCGTCGCCACGATCAGCAGTGCGATGACGATCAGGGCGGCATAGACCGATTGGGCGGAATGCAAGTCGGCGGGAATGATCCAGCTCAGCCACGATGCGGGACGGTCGGCACTGCCTGCCCCGGCGCCATAGGCGGCACCGGCGTTGCCATCACCGTTGCCATAAGTGCTTCCATAACTGCTGCCATCGCCGCCGCCGTAACTGTCACCGTAGCTGTAGTCCAGGCTGTTGCCGCCGCCGTCGCTGGCACCGTAGCCACCCGCGCTGCCATCAGCGCCGCTGTCGCCGTACCCGCCATCGGCCGCTGCGTAGCCACCATAACCGGCGTTGCTTTCGCCATAAGCGCCTCCTTGGGGGGCCCCCGCGTCCACCTGCACGGCGCGCGCCGCCGAAAGCAGGCCCAGCAAGGCCAGCAGCGGCACCAGCACCGCCGTGATCGCAAGCAGGGTCAGCCGCCGCCGGTACCAGCCGCGCAGACGCAGCCACAGGTGCACGCCAATGCAGCCATGGCTCCAGGCGGCGATCACCAGGATCAGCTGATTCCAGAGCATGGGGCTGCCACTGATCAGCAACTGAATGAAGTCGGGGTAGGCCACGGGCCGACCAGAGCCGGTCGCTTGCAGCCGTTCCAGCACCATGGGCGTGGCATGCAGCGAGAGGCCCAGCAGCGTGACGATGCCCAATAGGATGCGCAGTGCTTCGATCCAGGGCATGCGCAGCGTGGGGCGCACGACCTGCTTGTAGAGCACCAGGCTCAGGTGCGTCAGCGCCGCCAGGGTCAGCAGCAGGGCACCGGGCAGGCTGTGCCACGCCAGGAAAAACAGCGCTTGCCCAGCGCGCATCACGTCCAGCGAGATCAACCCGAGCGCGTGGTTGCTCAGGTGCGTGACGACGAAGGTGAACAGCGTGAGGCCGGACAGCAGTCGCAGGCGCGTCAGGATCAGGCCGTTGCCGCGCGCAGCACGTGCGGCGGGCAGGTCGCCGGAGGGAGGGTGGGACGAGGGCGTGGTGTCCATGCGGCCGATTCTCTACGACCCTGAGCACTGCTCGCAAGTTGCGCCGTGCCAGGGCGTGAAGTAATGCCCGGGCAGGGCCGATATCAGGACGCCAGCACGTCCAGCAACTCGGTTTCGATCGCGATCTGCGCGCGATTGTTCTGCAACTCGGGGCCATCAATCAGGAATGTGTCATCCACCCGCTCGCCCAGGGTGTTGACCTTGGCCAGTTGCAGGTTGATGCGGTGGTGGGCCAGCACGCGGGCGATCTTGTAGAGCAGGCCGGTCTGGTCGCTGGCTGTGATGCTCAATAGCCAGCGCTGGGCCTTGTCGTCGGGCTTGAGGCTCACGCGCGGCATCACGGGGAAATGCTTGACGCGACGCGATAGCCGCCCCTTGCTGGGCGGAGGCAGGGGGCTGGCGTCGGTGATGGTGCGGGCCAGTTCTTTTTCCACCTGAGCGCAAATGGCCTCGTGCCGCTGGGCATCCCCAGGATCACGCGGGGACGTGGGCGCGACGACCTCGAAGGTGTCGAGCGCGTAGCCGTTGCGCGCCGTGTGGATGCGTGCGTCCACGATGCTGAATTCGCTCTGGTCGAAATACCCGCAGATGCGGGCGAAGAGGTCGGGCGCGTCCGGGGTATAGACCAGTACCTGCAGGCCCTCGCCCGCGGGCGAGGGGCGCGCGCGCACCAGGGTCTGGCCCGCGCCCACCTGGCGCCAGAGCTGCTGCGTGTGCCAGGCGATGTCGTCCGCGTCGTGGCGCATGAAGTAGCTCACGTCCAGGGTCTTCCACAGCGCCTCGTGGGCCTGCGCCGGGGCCTGGGCCTCGGTGGCGTGGAACTGCGCGAGCGCCGCGTGCTTGTGGGCCTCGATCTCCGCGTGCGGCGCCGGGGCAGGGCCGTCCTGACCGCTGCGCAGCACACGCAGCGTATAGCGGTACAAGTCTTCCAGAAGCTTGCCCTTCCAGGCGTTCCAGACCTTGGGTGAGGTGCCGCGGATATCAGCCACGGTCAGCAGGTAGAGCGCGGTCAGGTGGCGCTCGTCGCCGACCTGGCGGGCGAAACTGGCGATCACCTCGGGGTCGCTCAGGTCGCTCTTTTGCGCGATGCGGCTCATGGCCAGGTGCTCCCGCACCAGGAACTCGATCAGTGCCGCGTCCTCGCGGGGGATGCCGTGGTCGCGCGCGAAGCGCCGTACTTCCTCGGCGCCCAGGTCGGAATGGTCGCCGCCCCGCCCCTTGGCGATGTCATGGAAGAGGGCAGCGGTGTAGAGGATCCAGGGTTGATCCCAGGCGGCGGCCAACTGCGAGCAGAAGGGGTATTCGTGCGCGTGCTCGGCCATGAAGAAGCGGCGCATGTTGCGCAGCACCATCAGGATGTGCTGGTCCACCGTGTAGACGTGGAACAGGTCGTGCTGCATCTGCCCTACAGTGCGACGAAAAGGCCAGAGGTAACGACCCAGCACCGAGGTCTGGTTCATCAGCCGCATGGCATGCGTGATGCCTTGCGGCTGCTGCAGGATCTGCAGAAAGGTCGCGCGGTTGACCGGATCCTTGCGGAACTTCGCGGTCATCAGGTTGCGCGCGTTGTAGAGCGCGCGCAGCGTGCGCGCCGACAGGCCCTTGAGCCCCTGGGTGGTCTGATAAACCAGGAAGGTCTCGAGGATGGCGTGTGGCTCCTTCTGGTAGAGCCGGTCGTCAGCCACCTCGATGAGCCCTCCGCGGTCCAGGAAGCGTTCATTGATCGGCACGGGCGCCTGCGTCTTGGGATTGAGCTGGGCCTCGATGTTGAGCAGCAGGATCTGCCGCAGCTGCGTCACGGCCTTGGCGGCCCAGTAGTAGTGCCGCATCAGTGCCTCGCTGGCGCGGACCTTGACCTTCACGGCCGCCGCGGGATCTGGTTTCGCCGCTAGGCCGCTCCTGGGCGAAACGGCCCCCTCGGGAGGCAGCGAGGATACGCCAGTGCCGAGCGTGGGCGCCGGCAGTCCGTAGCCAAAACGTGCCGCCACCGCCGTCTGCAGGTCGAAGACCAGCCGGTCCTCGCGCCGGCCCGCCGTCAGGTGCAGGCGCAAGCGGATCAGCGCCAGCATGGACTCGTTGCGCTTGATCTGACGGACTTCGAACGGTGTCGCCAGACCCTTGCGTGCCAGTTCGTCCCAGCTCTTGCCGTAACCCGCAGCGCGCGCGACCCAGAGGATGGTCTGCAGGTCGCGCAGGCCGCCCGGGCTTTCCTTGCAGTTGGGCTCCAGCGCGTAGGGTGTGTCCTCGAATTTGTTGTGGCGCTGCTCCAACTCCAGCGTCTTGGCGACGAAGAAGGCCTGCGGATCCAGCGCGGCCTTGAAACGGCGCTGGAAGTTGCGGTAGAGCGTGGCGTTGCCGCAGATGGCGCGCGATTCGAGCAGGGCAGTCTGCACCGTCACGTCTTTCTCGGCCTCGGCCAGGCATTCGTCGATGGTGCGTACCGAGGATCCGATTTCCAGCCCGGCATCCCAGCAGCCGCTGATGAAGGTCTCGATGCGCTGGCGCAGCACTTCGTCCGCGTCCGGACCGTCCACCACCCAGCCCGCGGGCAGCAGCAGCAGCACGTCGATGTCGGATGCGGGGTAGAGCTCGCCGCGGCCGAAACCGCCCACGGCGACCAGGGTGGGGCGCGGGCCGAAACCGGCCTGCTGCCAGAGTGTCTGCAGGGTGTCATCGGCCAGCCGCGCGAGGCGGCGCAGCACGCCATGAACGCCGCGCGTGGAGGTGCCGCCTTCGCCGATGGTGGCCAGCACCTCGGCCTTGCGGGCCTGGTAATGCTGGCGCAATGCTTGGGGCGTGGTCGCTTTCATGGCGACGGTTGCGGCGAGGGCGAGGCGCGGGCGCGGGAAAAACGCAAGGGCCGGCTCAGGCCGTCACCGAGTCCTGTCGTGCCTGCGTGAAGTTCTTCACGAAGGCGGGCGGCGGCGGGCTGCCTGCCGACAGCGTGAGCACTTCGTAGCCGGTGGGCGTGACCAGGATGGTGTGTTCCCACTGCGCGGAGAGCGAGTGGTCCTTGGTCACGATGGTCCAGCCGTCGTTGAGCTCCTTCACTTCGCGGCGGCCCGCGTTGATCATGGGCTCGATGGTGAAGGTCATGCCGGGCTTGAGCTCCTCGCCCGTGCCGGGGCGGCCGTAGTGCAGCACCTGCGGGTCCTCGTGGAAGACCTGGCCGATGCCATGGCCGCAGTACTCGCGCACGATGGAAAAACCCTGGCCTTCGGCGAATTTCTGGATCGCGTGTCCGATGTCGCCCAGGCGCGCGCCAGGGCGGACCTGTTCGATGCCCATCCACATGGCCTCATAGGTCAGCGCGCACAGGCGCTTGGCCGCGATGGACACCTCGCCAATCAGGTACATGCGGCTGTTGTCGCCGTACCAGCCGTCCTGGGTGATCACGGTCACGTCGACGTTCATGATGTCGCCCTTCTTGAGCGGCTTGTCGTTCGGGATGCCGTGGCAGACCACATGGTTGACCGAGGTGCACAGGTGCGCCGGGTAGGGGGGGTAACCCGGCGGTTGGTAACCGATGGTGGCCGACACCGTGCCCTGGGCCTTCATGCATTCCAGCGCCAGACGGTCGACTTCCTTGGTGGTGATGCCGGGTTGGATGTGCGGCGTGATGTAGTCCAGCACTTCGGAGGCCAGGCGGCAGGCCTCGCGCATCCCGGCGATGCCAGCCTCGTCTTTGTAGGTGATGCTCATGGGGCGAATTATCCTCTTTCGTCGTCGACATGGCATGGCGGGCGCGGCGGGGTCGGGAGGGTAAAATCGCACGCTTTCCTCCCGGCTTGAGTGCCGCCAGAACCTGGTGGCTGCGGCTCGCACACTCTCCTCTCCACAGGCCACGACGGTGACCCTCCACATCACTTCCTTCGAAGGCGGCAGCGCCCTCAGCCCTTACCGTGCCCAGCAGCTGTTGCCGCGTCTGCAGGCCATTCACGACAAGATCAGCGGCGTCGCGGCGCGTTACGTGCATTTGGTGGCGACCGAGTCCGCTCTCGCAGCGGCCGACCAGCAGCGCTGGGCGGCGCTGCTCGACTACGGCGAGCCTTACGAAGGCACCCACGAGGGGGCGTTGGTGGTCGTGGCCCCACGCCTGGGCACCGTGTCGCCTTGGGCGTCCAAGGCCACTGACATCGCGCGCAACTGCGGCCTGGGTGACAGCGGCGGCGCCCTGCACCGCGTGGAGCGTGTCGTGGAATACCGCCTGCAACTCAAGTCGGGCCTGCTGGGCAAGGGTGTCGCGCCGAGCGCCGAAAAACTGGGCCGGATCGCGGCCCTGCTGCATGACCGCATGACCGAGAGCGCGCTGGCCAGCCGCGACGAAGCCCTGGCCCTGTTCACGGCCCTGCAGGCCGTGCCCATGGACCACGTGGACGTGCTGGGCGGCGGCAAGGCCGCGCTGCAGCAGGCCAATGCCGACTGGGGCCTGGCCCTGGCGGAAGATGAGATCGAGTACCTTGAAACTGCCTTCAAGGGCCTGAAGCGCAACCCCACCGATGTGGAATTGATGATGTTCGCGCAGGCCAACAGCGAGCACTGCCGCCACAAGATCTTCAACGCCGATTTCACGATCGATGGTGAAAAACAAGCCAAGAGCCTGTTCGGCATGATCCGTCACACCCACCAGACCAGCCCGCAGCACACCGTGGTGGCTTATTCGGACAATGCCTCCATCATGGAAGGCACGCCCATCGAGCGTTTCGTGGCGCGCTTCGACGCGGGCAACGGCGAAGATGGGAAAGGCACACTGCGCGTGCCGGTCTACGAGAAGGCGGTCGCCTTGAGCCATGTGCTGATGAAGGTGGAGACGCACAACCACCCGACCGCGATTTCGCCGTTTCCCGGCGCCTCCACGGGCGCGGGCGGGGAAATCCGCGACGAAGGCGCGACCGGTCGCGGTTCGCGCCCCAAGGCGGGCCTGACGGGTTTCACGGTGTCCAAGCTTTGGGGCGGCTGGTCCGATGAGGCGGGCGGCAAGCCCGAGCACATCGCCAGCCCCTTGCAGATCATGATCGAAGGCCCGTTGGGTGGCGCCGCCTTCAACAACGAGTTCGGCCGGCCGAATCTCGCGGGCTATTTCCGCGAATACGAGCAGACCGTCGTAAGTGATGTTGATGTGGTGCAGCGTGGTTACCACAAACCCATCATGATCGCGGGCGGCGTGGGCGCGATCGACGCGACGCAGACGAAGAAGGTGCTGTTTCCCGCGGGCACCCTGCTGATCCAGCTCGGCGGCCCTGGCATGCGCATCGGCATGGGCGGTGGCGCGGCCAGTTCCATGGCCACGGGCGCGAACGCGGCTGAACTGGACTTCGACTCCGTCCAGCGCGGCAACCCCGAGATCGAGCGTCGCGCGCAGGAGGTCATCAACCATTGCTGGGCGCAGGGAGAGCACAACCCCATCCTCTCGATCCACGACGTGGGCGCGGGTGGCTTGTCCAACGCCTTTCCCGAAATCACCAACGACGCAGGCCGCGGCGCGCGTTTCGACCTGCGCGCCGTGCCGCTGGAAGAGTCGGGCTTGGCACCCAAGGAAATTTGGTGCAACGAAAGCCAGGAGCGTTACGTGCTGGCCATCGCGCCCGAGTCGCTGGAACAGTTCAAGGCCTTCTGCGAGCGTGAGCGCTGTCCTTACGCGGTGGTGGGCGTTGCGACGGAGGAACGACAACTGGTCTTGTCGGATGAAGTTGGCGTGAGCGGCGCCGGGCCGTCCCAAGCCGCGAGGGCCCCCTCGGGGGGCAGCGAACCACACGCAGTGGGGAGCGTGGGGGCTGCGGTGAACATGCCCATGGACGTGCTGCTGGGCAAGCCGCCCAAGATGCACCGTGACGTCAAGACCATCACCCGCCATTTCAAGCCGCTGGACCTGTCCGGTGTCACGTTGCAGCAAGCCGTGATCGACGTGCTGGTTCACCCGACCGTTGCGTCCAAGCGTTTCCTCATCACCATCGGCGACCGCACCGTGGGCGGACTCACGCACCGCGACCAGATGGTCGGACCCTGGCAGATCCCGGTGGCCGATTGCGCGGTCACGCTGGCCGACTACGCGGGCTTCGCGGGCGAGGCCATGAGCATGGGCGAGCGCACGCCGCTGGCCGCGCTGGACGCGCCCGCCTCGGGACGCATGGCCGTGGCCGAGGCCATCACCAACCTGCTGGCCGCCCCCATCGAACTGCCGCGCGTGAAGCTGTCCGCGAACTGGATGGCGGCCTGCGGTGAACCGGGCGAGGACGCGGCGCTGTACGCCACGGTGCGTGCCGTGGGCATGGAACTGTGCCCAGCGCTGGGCATCAGCATTCCCGTGGGCAAGGACAGCCTGTCCATGCGCACCGTGTGGACAGGCCCCTCCGGTAGCGGGAAAAACGAGGCAGGCGCGGCGAAGAAAGTCAGTTCGCCCGTGTCCCTGATCGTCTCTGCCTTCGCCACGCTGCCTGATGTGCGTGGCACGCTCACGCCGCAGCTCGACCGCGCGCAGGACACGACCCTGCTGCTGATTGACCTGGGGCGTGGCCGTAAGCGCATGGGCGGCAGCATCCTGTCCCAGGTGTTGGGGCAGACGGGCCATGAAGTGCCCGACCTCGACGATCCGCAGGACCTGGTCCGGCTGGTGAATGCCGTCAACGCCCTGCGCACGCAGGGCAGGATCCTGGCTTACCATGACCGCAGCGACGGCGGTCTGCTCGCCGCCGTGGCCGAGATGGCCTTCGCCGGCCAAGTGGGCGTGGCGCTGAACGTGGACCTGCTGGTCACCGAGGGCGACGGCATCAGCGACAGCCGCATGGATTCCGGTGACGCCAAGAACTGGGCCCAGCAAGTCGGTGCCCGGCGTGATGAGCTAACGCTCCAAGCCCTGTTCAACGAAGAGCTGGGCGTGGTGCTGCAGGTGCGCAGCGCGGACCGCGACGCCGTGCTGGCCCAGCTGCGCGAGCACGGTCTGTCCCGCCACAGCCATGTGATCGGCAAGACCCGTCCGGCCGGCGGCGAGATCCGGGCCGGTGTCGGCGAGCTGCAGGTCTGGCGGGACGCCAAGGCCGTGTTCACGGCCAAGCTGGCCGATCTGCAGCAGGTCTGGGACAGCGTGAGCTGGAAGATCAGCCAGCTGCGCGACAACCCGGCCGGCGCCGATTCCGAGCACGCCATCGCGGGCGCCGGTGTTGCCGAAGGCGATCCGGGCCTGCACGTGCACCTCAGCTTCGACCCGGCCGAGGGCCTGGCGCCGACCCTGCTGCAAAGCCGGCCCAAGATCGCCATCCTGCGCGAGCAGGGCGTGAACTCGCACATCGAGATGGCCTATTGCTTCACCGAGGCGGGCTTCGAGGCCTACGACGTGCACATGACCGACCTGCAGGCGGGCCGCGCGCGGCTGGCCGATTTCAAGGGCTTCGTGGCCTGCGGCGGTTTCAGCTACGGCGACACCCTGGGCGCGGGCATCGGCTGGGCGCGCAGCATTCTGTTCAATGAACGGCTGTCGCAGGAATTCCAGGCCTTCTTCGGGCGGACCGACACCTTCGCCTTGGGCGTGTGCAACGGTTGCCAGATGCTGGCCGAGCTGGCCGACATCATCCCGGGCGCCGAGGCTTGGCCACGCTTTACCCACAACCCGAATGGCTACCAGGCGCGGTTGTCGCAGGTCGAGGTGCTGGACTCGCCCAGCATCTTCTTCGCGGGCATGGCCGGCAGCCGCCTGCCGATCGCGGTGGCGCATGGCGAGGGCCACGCCAACTTCACGCGGCGCGGCAACCCGGCACAGGCCATCGCCGCCATGCGTTTCGTGGACCACCATGGCCGCGCAACGGAGGCCTTCCCTGCCAATCCGAACGGCAGCCCTGGCGGCCTGACGGCGGTGACCACGGCCGATGGCCGCTTCACGGCCATGATGCCGCACGCCGAGCGCGTGTTCCGCAACATCCAGTTCAGCTGGACGCCGCTGGATCCGAACCTGCCCAGCCCCTGGGCGCGCCTGTGGCGCAATGCGCGCCGCTGGGTCGGCTGAGCTGAGCCACGAGCGGGAACCCGAGCATGCCCATGCGCCAGCTCAGCGTTCCCTTGCTATGGCTGGCCTTGGGGTATGCCGGGCTGGTGCTCATCCTTGCCTGGCAGCTCAAGCGCGGGCATGACTTGGCGCTGGCCCGCGCCAGCGACCATGCAAACCACTTGGTGCAGACGCTGGACGCCCAACTCTCCGGCGGTTTGCGTCGGGTTGAGAGCAGCCTGCACCAGATCGCCCAGCGCTTGCCGCAGGCGGCCCTCAGCCAGGAGCGCAAGACATCCAGCCTCGATACGGAAGTTCTGAGCTTGCTGCGCTCTTACCAGGAGCGTTTTCCCGAGCTGGGTCAGTTTTTTGTCTGGGACCAGGCAGGGCGGCTCTTGCACGGAACAGCCTCCTCCCTGGGTGTCGGCACGTCCCCGGAAAACGGGGTGCAGGCGGCCTTGCTGCTGCTGCGCAAGGACCCGAAAACCTCGATCGTTTACGCGGACGCGCTGGACATGGGCAGTGTGTCGGCGGACCGGTTGGCGGTTGATGTTTACGCACCGATCCGCGACGCGTCCGGTCGTCTGATCGGCATCGTCAACGCCACCCTGAACCTGGCGCATTTCCGGCGGTGGTTCCAGGAAACGGAACTCGCGCCCGACAGCCTGCTGGGGGTGTACGGCAGCCGCACGCACAAACCGTTGCTGCAGCACCCCCTGGACCCGGGTTACAGCTTCGGCCTGACGCCGGGTGAGGCCGTCCAGCGCCGCGTGAACACGGGCGAGATGCAAGGGCGCGAGCGCCACACGCCCGCGTTCGACGGGGTGCCCCGGCTGTATGCCTTTCGCAAGCTGGAGGAGCACCCGTTCTACGCCGTGGTCGGCATGTCCGAACGGGACGCGCTGAAAAACTGGCGTGGCGAACTTGCCTTCATCACCGTCGCCGTGCTGCTGCTGGCGGCACTGTTCAGCTTCGCGCTCTTGCGCATGCGCGCCATCCAGGCGCAGCGCCTCGCCGCACGGCGCCAGGCCGACGAGGCCTCGGCCTTGCTGCGGGAAGCGCTGGAGAGCATTTCGGTGGGCATCGTCATTTACGACGCGCAAGACCGGCTGATCATGAGCAACCAGGCCATGAAGGACCTGTACCAGGAAGTGCGTGATGTGCTGGACCGCCCAGGGGTCCGGTTCGAGGAGATCATGCGCGTGGCCCTGGCCAGCGGTTTGTTCCCCGAGGCCAGGGGGCGCGAGGAAGCCTGGCTGGCCGAGCGCATGCAGGCGCGGCGTTCCGCCAGCGGTCTGCCTTACGAACAGTCGCTGCGCGACGGGCGTTGGGTGCAGTACAGCGAGCACCGCACTTCCAGCGGCTACCTGGTGGGCAGCCGCATCGACATCACGCAGCGCAAGCAACTGGAGGCCGAGCTGCGCGAGCAGGCCAGCACCGACGCCCTGACCGGACTGGCCAACCGGCGGCATTTCATGCTCAACCTGGAAAGCGAGCTGGAGCGCGTGCGCAGGCGCGCCACGCAGCGCGCCTGCGTGCTGATGCTGGACCTGGACCACTTCAAGCGCGTCAACGACCAATACGGCCACGCGGCGGGCGACAGCCTGCTGCGCCATTTCGCCGACCTGTTGCGCGACGAACTGCGTGGCACCGACACGGCGGGGCGACTGGGCGGCGAGGAGTTCGCGGTCATTCTGCCCGGCAGTGGCATGGAGGAGGCGCGCAACTGGGCGCAGCGCCTGTGCGACGCCGTGGCGGCCCGTCCGCTGGCCTGGGGCGCGCGGCAGATCCATGCCACGGTCAGCGTGGGCATTGCTGTGCTCAGCCCGGACGATGGCGCGGCGGACGCTGCCCTCTCGCGCGCGGACGCTGCGCTCTACCGTGCCAAGGAGGCGGGGCGCAATCGGGTGGAATTGGAGTGATCCCCCCTGAGGCGCTGCGCGCCTTCCCCCCGCTCATCCTTCGGTGGCGGGGGGACGCTCCCAGTGGCCCGGCAAAGCCGGTTCCACGGGAGCACTGGTATTCAGCGTGGCGTGCTCAGGCGTCCCAGGCCTCCATCAATTGGGCTGCTGCGGCATCTGGATTCGCCTCGGCCGTTATCGCGCGCACCACGGCCAGTGAGCCGACGCCGGTGGCTTTGATGACGGGCAGTTCGGCTGCCGAGATGCCGCCGATGGCCACGCCGGGGTAACCTGCGTTCTGAAGCAACCGTGCATAGACGGCCAGCCGGCCTGGGCCTTGCGGGGCCGTGGCCATTTGCTTGAGTGTGGTCGGGTAGACCGCGCCCATGGCGATGTAGCTGGGCTGCAGCGTGGCGGCGCGTAGCATTTCGGCGTAACCGTGGGTGGACAGACCCAGGCGCAGCCCGGCGGCGCGGATGGCGTCGAAGCCTTCCACCATGGCCGCCGCGTCCATGTCTTCTTGGCCCAGATGCACGCCCAGGAAGTCGAGGAGGCTGGCATCGGCCGCCAAGACTTCCAGGGTCTCGCGCCAATGGTCGTTGATGAACAGCAGGCTGCGTGCATTGCGCTGCTGGTTGGCGGCCTTCACGGCCTCGATGGCGGCGCGGACTTCGCGCCGCACGGCCCGCGGGTCCGGTGACTTGAAGCGCAGCTGCAGCGTGGGCACACCGGCTTGGGCCAAGCGGCCGACCCACTGCGCGTCCGGTAGCACGGCATAGACGCCCAGACGTGGTGGGCAACTGGCGAAAGCGCTCGCGCCCTCGCCGCGCGGGCGCAGGCCGAAGTCGACCGCCTCGACCGGCCAGATGTCCGGATCGAAGCGTCCGGTGCGGCGCGACTGCGCGTGCCAGGCCCGGGCCAGGCATTCTGCGTCGATCTCGATGAAACCCAGCGCCAGCGCCGCCTGAAGGGCGGCGCGGTAGATCGGGTCCTCGTTGCTGTAGCGCGCCTGCGGTGTGCCGACGACGGGGAGGGCCTTGTCGGGGTGGGCCGCGACGATGGCGCGCGCGTTGGTGCTCAGGGGCTGATTCATTTCGCGTGCCAAAAGGGCGTGCCCAGCACGGGCGTGGAGGGCTGGGCCGCGTCCTGCTCGTCCATCGCGCCGCCGAGGTAAGCCGCGCGCCCGGCCTGGACGGCGGCGGCGAAGGCGCCAGCCATGGCCACCGGGTCCCGCGCCAGGGCCACGGCGGTGTTGAGCAGCACGGCGTCGTAGCCCCACTCCATGACCGTGCAGGCATGCGAGGGGCGGCCCAGGCCCGCGTCCACGATCAGCGGCACGTCCAGGCGCTCGCGCAACTGGCGCATGGCGTAGGGGTTCACCGGTCCCTTGCCGGTACCGATGGGCGCGGCCCAGGGCATCACGGCCTGGCAGCCCACGTCCACCAGGCGCTGGCAGAGCACGAGGTCTTCCGTGCAGTAGGGCAGCACCTTGAAACCGTCCTTGAGCAACTGGTCCGCCGTCTCGACGAGCTTGAGCGTGTCGGGCTGCAGGGTGTAGTCGTCGCCGATCAGCTCCAGCTTGATCCAGTCGGTCTCGAACACCTCACGCGCCATCTGCGCGGTGGCTATGACCTCGCGCGGGCTGTGGCAGCCCGCCGTGTTGGGCAGCACCGGCACGCCCAGCTTGCGCAGCAGTTGCCAGAAGGCTTGGCCGCTTTCCGGCGAGACCGAACCCGCGCCCTGGCGGCGCAGCGACGCCGTCAACATGGCGGGCCGGGCGGTTTGCACCGCGGCCTCCAGCACGGCGGGCGAGGGGTAGCGCGAGGTGCCCAGCAGCAGTCGGCTGGGAAACGTTTCGCCGTAGAGGACAAGAGAATCGGGGATGGACATGTCGATGGACTCGTGGCGCGTGTTATCCCCCCGTCACCGGGGCGATGATTTCCACCTGGTCGCCGTCGCGCAGGGGGTGTTGTGCGTACTGCGTCCTTGGGACGAATTGGGTATTCACCGCGGCTGCGAAAGGCGGCCGGGCCTCGATGGCCGCGACAGCGTCGGCCAGCGTCGCATCGCTGTCCAATTCATGCGTCTGCTGGTTGATGAGCACTTTCATGCCGCGATCCTGAGTTCAAGTTGTTCGGCGAGCGAGTGGCGGCCGTGCTCGACGATTTCCAGCACCGCGTCGAGCAGGGCTGGCGAAATCATGAAGCCATGGCGGTACAGGCCGTTGATGCGCATGACCGGTGCGCCAGGTCCGCGCGTCACGCGGATCTCGGGCAGATTGTCCGGCAGGGCCGGGCGGCAGTGCGCGGCGATCTCGATGATGCGACCCTCGCCAAAGCCGGGGTGCACGGCATAGGCCGCACTCAACAACTCCAGTGTGGAGCGCACGCTGGGCGGGGACATGTCATCGCTCTCGATCTCGGTCGCGCCGATCACGTAAAGGTTGTCCTGCTTGGGCGCGATGTAAATCGGGTAGCGCGGGTGGATCAGGCGCGTCGGTCGCGTGAGTTTCACTTCGGGTGCATGCACCCGGGCGACTTCGCCCCGCACGCCGCGTACAGCGGCGTGCGTTGAATTGCCGTCGCCGCGTAAAGCCGCGTGCGTTGACCTTCCGCTGCCACTCAATGTCTGCATCTGCGCACGCGCGCCCAGGCCCCGGCAGTCGAAAACCCAGTCCACCGGCCCGTCCTCGGGGCGCGACAGGTCTTGCGGCCCACGCGGACTGTTCCAGTGCAGCGTTACGCTGAGGGCGTGCAGTTCGTGCAACAAGGCCGCGAGCAGCTGCCGGTTGTCGAGTTGGCCCTCGCCTGGCAGGTACAGGCCCTGAGCGAAGCGCTGTTCCAGGCCGGGTTCGAGCGCGTGCACGCCCGCGGCATCGAGCGCCTGCATGCGCGGCAGTTGCGGCACCCGTTCGCCCGTGGCCCGCAGCAGTTCGGCAAAGCGCCGGGCTTCGGCTGCGTCCTGCCGATGCCAGAGGATGAGCGTGCCTTCCTGCTGGAAGAACACGGGCTGCGCCAGTTGCGCGAGCAACTGCGGCCAGCGCGTCAGGGCGTAACGTCCCATCTCGACCACATTGCGTTCGGTGATGGCCGATTCCGCCAGCGGCGCCAGCATGGCCGCTGCCACCCGCGCGGCCGCACCCGGAGCCACGCCCCCGAGGTTGGCCGTGGCATCGGCGGCCGCAGCGTCGTGCACCGTCACGCGCCAGCCGCGGCGCGCGAGCTGCCAAGCCAGCAATCGGCCCATGAGGCCCGCGCCGAGCACGAGGGCCGTAGAGGAAGCGCGCGATGTCTGCATGGTCTGTTGTCGCTTATGTTCTCTCGTCGCGTTTCAGTCCAGCACTCGCATGGCCACGGGCGCATACCCATGGTTCAGCGGACCATGGCCCGCGCCGCCGTTCAGACCGCCGGTGTGCACGTCCTTGCCGGCCTGGATGGCGCCCAGGATCCAGGTTCGCGCGCGCCGCACGGCGTCTTGCAGGGCATGACCTTGCGCAAGGTAGGCCGCGATGGCCGACGACAGGGTGCAGCCCGTGCCGTGCACGTTGGTGCTGGCAATGCGCGCGGCCTTGAGGTGCAGCGGCGAGCTATCGCGTGGCAGCAGCATGTCCACCACCTCCTCGCCCGGCAGATGTCCGCCCTTGAGCAGGACGTTCTTTGCGCCCAGGGCCAGCAGTTCGCGCGCGGCGCTTTCCAGCGCCGGCACCCCGTCGATCTTGTGGCCCAGCAGCAGCTCCGCCTCGTCCAGATTTGGGGTGACCACGGTGGCCAGGGGAAACAGCTGCTTGACCAGCACGCTCACTGTCGCTTCGGCGATCAAGCGGTCACCACTGGTGGCCACCATCACCGGGTCCAGCACCACGCGTTCGATGCCGTAGTGGCGGATGGCCCAGGCCACCACCTCGACGATCTCCGGCGCATGCAGCATGCCTATCTTGATGGCGTCCACGCCGATATCCTCGACCACGGCCTGGATCTGCGCCTTCAGGAACTCGGGTGGCACGGCATGGATGCCCGTGACACCCTGGGTGTTCTGAGCCGTCAGCGCGGTGATGGCCGTCATGCCGTAACAGCCCAGGGCCGCGATGGTCTTGAGGTCGGCCTGGATGCCCGCGCCGCCGCCGCTGTCCGAGCCAGCGATGGACAGCACGCGCGGGTAGTGCTTCACGGGCGTCATGCCTTGGGGCGGCTCAGGTAGGCGAGCACGAAGCTGAAGGCCAGCGCGGGCAGGGCGGAACTGGTCTGGAAACCGACCGCAGGAGTCAGCAGCGGCGCGCCATGGTAGACCGCGATGCCAGAGAGCCAGATCAACAGGGGCCCGACGTGCACGCCCCGCGCACGGGCGAGCAACTGAACGGTGTTCGTGCCGAAGGCCAGGCGCCCCAGGATCACGCCGAACAGAGGCACGAAGACCGAGCTCAGCATCAGCAGGAAGGGTTCCAGCGCATGCATGGGCAGCACCAGGGCGCAGGCCGTGCAGGCCGCGGTGATGATGAACCCCCAAAAGCGGATGCCCTTGCCGGGCATCAGACTGTGGCTGGACACCGCGCCCGAATAGGCGTCGCCATAGGCGTTGTCCACCTCGTCGATCAGGATGAGCGAGAGCGCGATCAAGCCGCCCTGTGCCAGCAGCAGCGCGTTGACGAGGTTGGCGCTGGGCAGCGTCAGCACCACCAGCACGCCCAAGCCGTAGCACCACATATTGGCCAGCGCGTAACCCAGCCAGGTGCCGCGCAGCGCCGATTTGCCGTCACGCCCGTGGCGCGCGTAGTCCGCCACCAGGGGCAGCCAGGAAATGGGCATGGCGATCACCAGGTCCAGCGCCGACAGCACCCCCATGCCGCCCTCGCCGGGGCGGTTCCACAGGGCGGTGAAGCCTTGCGCGTTCGCCAGGGAGAGGAACTGCCAGCTCAGCCACAGCAAGGAGAGCACCACCAAAGGCAGCGCGAAACGCGCGATCAGTTTGCGCACCAAGGTCACCATCGACCCGCTGATCAGCAGGGCGACGATGGCGCCCCAGAACAGCGTGGCGAGCCAGGGCGCGTAGGAAGCTGAGGCCCCGGTGATTGCCACGCTGGCGTCGCGCATCACGACTAGCTCGAAGCTGCCCCAGCCGATCAGCTGCACGATGTTGAGCGCGATGGGCAGCATGGCGAAACGCCGGCCGTAGACCGCGTGCATCAGGCCGGCGCTGGCCAAGCCGCTGTCGGTGCCCAGCTTGGCCACCGAGCCCAGCAGGAAGGCGCCCAGGACGGAGCCGGCAACGATGGCGATCAACGCCTCTTTGGTGCCCAGCGCGGGCATCAGGTAGGCACCGACCTGCATGACCAGCAGGCCCACGCCCAGGCTGAACCAGAGCGAGGCATGGTCATGGAAGCCGAAGGCGCGGCGGTCGGTTGAAATGGGGGTGGTGGCGTCGTTGACGCTCTTGTTCGATGCAATTGCCATGCGTTAATTCCGGAATAACGTAGGCAGGTGGGCTGGGCCCCAGCGGATCGGTGTCTTGAGTGGACGGCTGGAGCGGCTTCCCTGCGCGAGGATTACCTCAATCAGGTTCAAAGGGACTTTCTCAGTCACCGCGTGTCTTGCGACGCGCGGCAACACCCCTAGCGGATGCACCCCAATAGTCAGAATGGGGCGCGGGTCCGATTTTACGGCGTCCCCAGGCTCCGCATGGGCCTGCCTTGCCGATTCTTGACGGCGGTCATGTTCCGTCGGCCTTGAGCAAAACCTTCAGAGACGCCGCAATTACGCGGCCCCGTTGGGCAAGGGCAGCGCCGTCTTGTAGCGAACCTGCTTGAGCGCGAAACTGGACCGGATCTTGTCGATGCCGCTGATGGGGCTGAGCTGTTCCAGGATGAACTTCTCCAGCGCGCCGATGTCGGGCAGGGCCACGCGGATGAGGTAGTCTGAATCCCCGGTCATCAAATAACACTCCATCACCTCCTCGTGTTCGGCGATGCGGCGTTCGAAGTCGGCCAGGTCCTCCTTGTTTTGCGACTTGAGGCTGATGGAGATGAAGACGTTCAGGCCCAGCCCCAGTTTGTTGGCGTTGGCTATCGCCACGTAACGCTCGATCACGCCCGACGCTTCCAAGGCCTTGACCCGGGCCAGACAGGGCGAGGGACTGAGATGCACGCGCCGGGCCAGTTCCACATTGGACAGGGCGCCATCGCGCTGTAGCTCGCCCAGAATCCGAAGATCGGTGTTATCGAGGTTCATTTGGCTATGAAAAATGAATTTCACGGCATTTTATGCTTCCAATGTCGCTGGGTTAAGCACGGATCGGCAGCCTATTTTGTGTGTGTCTCTCTACATTCAGGCGCATGAAAAGGCCCGACACTGACCCGCAAGAAACCGCCGAATGGCAGGACGCGTTTGCCGCGTTGATGACCAGCCAGGGCGCCGAGCGCGCCCGCCATATCCTGAATACCTTGGCCGCGCAGGCCCGGGCGTTGCGCATTGGCTGGCAGCCCGAGCTGGCCACGCCCTACGTGAACACCATTGCGGTGGACGCGCAGCCCGTGTTCCCGGGTGATCTGGCCATCGAAGAGCGCCTGGCCTCGCTGATCCGCTGGAACGCGCTGGCCATGGTGGTGCGCGCCAACCAGGCCTATGGTGAACTGGGTGGCCACATCGCCAGCTACGCCAGCGCGGCCGATTTGTTTGAGACCGGCTACAACCATTTCTTCCGGGCGCGTGGTGAGGGCTCGGCTCAGGCGTCCGACCCTTCGAGCCTGGGTGACCTCGTGTTTTTCCAGCCCCACAGCGCGCCGGGTGTGTACGCGCGGGCCTACCTGGAAGGCCGACTGACCCAGGACGACCTCGCCCACTACCGGCAAGAACTCACCTCGCCCCAGGCACGGACCGGCAGCGGTGCGCGCGGTCTGTGCAGTTACCCTCATCCCACACTGATGCCAGACTTCTGGCAGTTCCCCACCGGGTCCATGGGCATCGGACCCATCAGCTCCATCTACCACGCGCGCTTCATGCGCTACCTCACGCACCGCCATCTGCTCGATTGCGCGGGCCGCAAAGTCTGGGGCGTGTTCGGTGACGGCGAGATGGACGAACCCGAGAGCATGAGCGCGCTCACCCTGGCCGCGCGTGAGGGCCTGGACAATCTGGTGTGGGTGGTGAATTGCAATCTGCAGCGGCTGGACGGACCGGTGCGGGGCAATGGACGCATCATCGACGAGCTGGAAAAGCTGTTCGCGGGCGCGGGCTGGAACGTCATCAAACTGCTGTGGGGCAGCGACTGGGACGGGCTGTTCGCGCGCGACACCACGGGCGCCCTGGCGCGTGCCTTCGCGAACACGGTAGACGGCCAGATGCAGACCTTCGCCGCCAAGGACGGTCGCTACAACCGTGACACCTTCTTCGGCCAGAACCCGGAGCTGGCCCGCCTGGCCCAAGGCATGACGGACGAGCAGATCGACCGCCTCAAGCGCGGCGGGCACGACATCGTGAAGATCCACGCCGCGTATGCCGCTGCGCTGGCCCACACAGGCCAGCCCACGGTCATCCTGGCGCACACCAAGAAGGGCTACGGCATGGGCAGCGCGGGCCAGGGCAAGATGACCACGCACAGCCAGAAGAAGTTCGACGAGACCGACCTCATCGCTTTTCGCAACCGCTTCAGCCTGCCGCTGAGCGACGAGCAGGTCAGGTCACTGAGTTTCTACAAACCCGCCGACGACAGCCCTGAATTGCAGTACCTGCACGCGCAGCGCCAGCGTCTGGGCGGCTACCTGCCACGCCGCTTCAATGATTGCGCTCCGGTGAACGTGCCATCGCTGGACAGCTACGCGCCCTGGGCGCTGCACGCCGACGGCAAGGAGATGAGCACCACCATGGCGTTCGTGCGCATGCTGGGCAACTTGCTCAAGGACGGTGAACTGGGGCCGCGCGTGGTGCCCATCGTGGCGGACGAGGCACGCACCTTTGGCATGGCCAATCTGTTCAAGCAGGTCGGCATCTATTCCAGCGTGGGGCAACGCTATGCGCCCGAGGACATCGGCTCGGTGCTGAGCTACCGCGAGGCGCAGGATGGCCAGATCCTCGAAGAAGGCATCAGCGAGGCCGGCGCCATCGCCAGCTGGACCGCCGCTGCCACCAGCTACAGCGTGCACGGTCTGGCCATGCTGCCCTTCTACATTTACTACAGCATGTTTGGCTTTCAGCGCGTGGGTGACGCGATCTGGGCTGCAGCGGACCAGCGGGCTCGTGGCTTCCTGCTCGGGGCGACCTCGGGGCGCACCACGCTGGGCGGTGAAGGCCTGCAGCACCAGGACGGCAGCAGCCATCTGGTGGCAGCCACCATCCCCAATTGCAAGGCCTACGACCCGGCCTTCGCGGGCGAATTGGCCGTGCTCATCGACCACGGCATGCGCGAGATGCTGGTGGAGCAGAAAGACGTCTTCTATTACGTCACCCTGATGAACGAAAACTATGCTCAGCCTGACTTTCCGGTGGGAGCGGAATCGGATGCCGTACGTGGTTGCTACAAATTCAAGAGTTACTCGGGCGATGGCCGCGATGCTGCAGATGCCGCGGTGCAAACGCGTGCGCAAGTCCCGCCCAAGGCGTCGCCAGTGGCCACAGCATCACCTCACGTCACTTTGATGGGTTCGGGCGCCATCCTGACCGAGGTGATCAAGGCCGCGCAGCAATTGTTGGAGCAAGGCTTCAGCGTGAGCGTGTACAGCGTCACGAGCTGGAGTGAATTGGCCCGCGACGGTCTGGCTTCTGAGGCCCAAGGCACCACATCCTTCGTGGCCCTGCAGCTGCGAGATAGTCATGGCCCCATCATCGCCGCCACCGACTACGTGCGCGCCGTACCGGAGAGTGTTAGAGCCTATCTGCCTGCGGGCCGCAGCTACACCACCCTGGGCACCGACGGCTTTGGCCGCAGCGACACGCGTGCCGCTCTGCGCAGCCACTTTGGGGTGGATGCGGCCAGCATCGTGCGCGTTGCGCGACAAGCATGCGCTGTGTGTCGCGAACGAGGCTGACCGAGTTCAGTTCTGGCCCTGTGATTCACAGCCACCACGCCGCATGCGAGAAGCGCTCTAGCCTCAAGGCGAGAGCACCGTTTTGCTGAGGTGCAAGCGCGAGAAGCGGGCTGGCAGCGTGCTGGAGCGGCCGAGTGCGAGGTGGGCAGGGGGTGCGGCTGGCGCAGCCGCAAACTGAGTACAAAAAAAGCCCGCATCAACGATGCGGGCCTTCGGTGCTCGGCGCTTAGACTGGCTCAGCGCGAGCCACGCCAGATCACAAGTTGTCCGTGAAGCTACGCAGCTTGTCCGAGCGGCTTGGGTGCTTGAGCTTGCGCAGGGCCTTGGCTTCGATTTGGCGGATGCGCTCGCGCGTGACGTCGAACTGCTTACCGACTTCTTCCAGCGTGTGGTCGCTGGTCATCTCGATACCGAAGCGCATGCGCAGCACCTTGGCTTCGCGCGGCGTCAGGCCGTCGAGGATTTCCTTGACCACTTCGCGCAGGCCGGCCTGCATGGCCGCTTCCACCGGAGCGGTGTTGGCCGTGTCCTCGATGAAATCGCCCAAGTGGCTGTCGTCGTCGTCGCCGATGGGAGTTTCCATCGAGATCGGTTCCTTGGCGATCTTCATGATCTTGCGGATCTTGTCCTCGGGGATCTCCATCTTCTGCGCGAGCAGGCTGGCGTCCGGCTCGAAGCCGAACTCCTGCAAGTGCTGGCGCGAGATGCGGTTCATCTTGTTGATGGTCTCGATCATGTGCACCGGGATGCGGATGGTGCGGGCCTGGTCGGCGATGGAGCGGGTGATGGCCTGGCGGATCCACCAAGTCGCGTAGGTCGAGAACTTGTAGCCGCGGCGGTACTCGAACTTGTCCACGGCCTTCATCAAGCCGATGTTGCCTTCCTGAATCAAATCCAGGAACTGCAGGCCGCGGTTGGTGTACTTCTTGGCGATGGAGATCACGAGCCGCAGGTTGGCCTCGATCATTTCCTTCTTGGCCGCGCGTGACGCAGCCTCGCCCTGGTTCATGCGCTTGTTGATGTCTTTCAGTTGCTCCAGCGGAACCACCACGCGGGCCTGCAGGTCGATCAGCTTTTGCTGGATGTCCTGGATGGGCGGAACGTTGCGGCTCATGATGCCGCTCCAGGGTTTGCCTGCGCTGGCCTGCTTTTCCACCCACTTCAGGTCGAGCAGGTGCGATTTCGCGGGGTTGCCGTTCTTGTCGCGGCCACCGAATTCGAGCACGAACTGTTCTTGCGGGTAGCCGCAGCGGTCCACGATGATGCGGCGCAGTTCGCGTTCCTTGTGGCGCACATCGGCCACCTGCTCGCGCACCAGATCACACAGCTTCTCGATGGTCTTGGCGGTGAAGCGGATGGTCATCAGCTCATCGGACAAAGCCTTCTGCGCCTTCACGTAGGCGGGCGTGCCGTACCCCTCCTTGTCGTAGGCCTTGTGCACCTTCTCGAACAGCGAACGGATGCGGTCGAAGCGTTCCAGTGCCTGGTTCTTCAACTCTTCCAGCTTCTTGGTCAGGGCCTTGGAGCCGCCCTTGCCATCGTCATCGTCGGCTTCGTCGTATTCGTCGAAGTCTTCCTCGGCCACGTAGTCGTCGCTCTCCTCGGCATTGACGAAGCCGTCCACCACGGTGGAGATCACGACCTTGCCTTCGCGGATTTCCTCGGCCATCCCCAGCAGCGCGGCGATGGTGGTGGGCGAGGCCGAAATGGCCTCCATCATGTCCATCAGGCCGCCTTCGATGCGCTTGGCGATTTCGATTTCGCCTTCGCGTGTCAGCAGTTCCACCGTGCCCATCTCGCGCATGTACATGCGCACCGGGTCGGTGGTGCGGCCGAATTCGCTGTCCACGGTGGATACGGCAGCTTCGGCTTCTTCCTCGGCTTCTTCTTCGGAGGCAGCCGTGGGGGCGGTGTTGTTGATCAGCAGGGTCTCGGCGTCGGGCGTCTGCTCGAACACCGTCACGCCCATGTCGCTCAACATCGCGACCACCACTTCCAGCGTCTCGGCATCGGCCAGCTTGTCGGGCAGGTGGTCCGAAATTTCGCCGTGCGTCAGGTAACCACGCGTCTTGCCCAGCTTGATGAGCAGCTTGAGGCGCTCGCGGCGCTTGGCCAGGTCTTCTTCGGACAGGACGGTTTCGTCCAGGCCGAATTCCTTCATCAGGGCGCGTTCCTTGGCCTTGCTGACCTTGATGCGCAGGGGTTTGGCCTTCTCGGTCGTTCCGCTTTCCTCGACAGCGGGTTCCTCGGCAAACTCGGCTTCGATGTCAGACAGGTCGTCTTCTTCCTCGGACGCCTCGCCCGCCTTGGGCTTGCGACCGGGCTTGCCGGCGGTTTTCTTCGGCGGAGTGCTGGCTTCGGCGGACGCAGCCTTCGCCGGGCGACCGGGCTTCTTGGTCAGCTCTGAGTCTTTGTCGGCTTTGGTTTTGACGGTTTTCGCGGGAGTTTTGGCGGCGGACACGGTGGGTGCTTTCGAGGAGGCTTTGACGGCGGTCTTGGCCGCAGCCTTGACGACAGGCTTGGCGGCTTTGGCGGATGGTTTCACGACGGCTTGAGCAGCGCCCTTGGCGGCAGGCTTCTTGGCCTTTTGTGCGGAATTTTGAGCGGGCATAGGTCAACCTCTGGACAGCAACCTTGGAACACGGACATCAAAAACACGGATACACGAAGAAGAACACGCAGAAACACGACCGGGGGCGGCGGCGCGGAGCGCGCAAGCCGACGCGGCAGGGGGCAAAGGAAGGTATCGGCAGCCAGGCCCGTTGCATTAAACACAAGGCCGGACGTCGATCCTCTTCCTCGGGTGGCAAGATGGGAGGGCGAACATTTGGTGTGCAGTCCTTGCGGTGAGCCCCGTCGAGGGGATGGCCCACTTGATGTGTTGACTGTGCGCGTGTTGGCTACAGTCGGCCTGGACCGGAGGTGCTGCTGTCGCTCTTGCCGGAGAGTCTGAGGCGTGGATTATACCCGCGCTGACTGGAAAACCCAGCCGTGGTGCGGATTTGCGGGGCAAACCTCGCGCCACGTCACGCTTTGCCGCCGTCGGCCATTGCCGCTGCGGCGGTCGCTCGCCGGACGATGCTGGTCGCTGTCTCAAGAATCCGGAGTGGTGGCCGCGGCGGGGCTGACCAAGGCCAAGCGTCGCTCCTGCAGCTCGCGGTAGCGCTCACCGTCGCCAGCGGCGAGGGCCGCATCCTGCTCTGCCTTGAGTTGTTCGATCAGCATGGTCTTGAGCAGGCTGCGCAGTTCCTGGCCGGCCTCGGCCATGTCGTCGGTCGGGGTCAGGTCCGAGTTCATCAGCCGCTGGGCCAATGCGGACAAAGACATCCCGGTTTCGGGCTCTGCGCCTGTCTCAATCCCAGCCTCGACATGCGCCTGCAGGGCCTGGCGCAACACCGCCCAGGGTTGGGGGCCCTGTTCGTGCAAGCAGGTCTCCAGCCAGCTCAGCAGGGCGCCATGCTGGCCGGGCAAACCGCAGAGCAAGGCGTGGTCCTCGCTTGAGAGTTGTTCCCAGAGCCGGCTGTGCGCCAGCAGCAGGCGCACGGCGTGATCAGCGCGCTGGGGTAGCTGACGGGGGCCGCCACTGCGGCGGGTGCTTCCCGCGCCAGACGCGCCGGGATAGGCACGGTACCCTCGGCCCGCACCCGCGTAACCGGAGTTTGAACGTGACGCCAAGGCGCCATCACGCGCATCGTGGTCGTCGGCGCTGCCCGCGATCTGTCCGGACACCTTGCGTTGAGACCGGGTGCGAGAGGCCTCCCAGAGGCTCGCCAATTCCCGCGCATCCAGTTGGACCAGGGTCGCGATCTCGCTCAGCAACTGGCGTTTGAGCGCGCCATCGGGCAGGGCCTCCCACAAGGGCTGGGCATGCACACCCAGTCGCGCCCGGCCTTCGGCGCTGCTCAGGTCGCAGCCTTCGCGCGCCGAGTCGATCAGGAAGCGCGACAGCGGCGTGGATTCGCTGACACAGCGGGCGAAGGCTTCTCGGCCATGCTCGCGGATGTAACTGTCAGGGTCATGCTTCTTGGGCTGCGTCGGCAAGAACAGGAACTTCACCGTGCGCGTGTCACTGGCGTAGGGCAGGGCGGCCTCGAGCGCGCGGCGCGAGGCGCGGCGACCGGCTTCGTCGCCGTCGAAGCTGAAGACCACGCTGTCGGTGAAGCGAAACAGCTTTTGCAGGTGGTCCGGGGTGCAGGCCGTGCCCAGGGTCGCGACGGCATTCGGAAAGCCCAGCTGCGCCAGCGCCACCACGTCCATGTAGCCCTCGGTGACCAGCACGTAGCCCGCGTCGCGGATCGCGTTGCGTGCCTCGTACAGGCCGTAGAGTTCCAGCCCTTTGCTGAACACCGGCGTTTCGGGTGAGTTCAGGTACTTGGGTTTGGCGTCGCCCAGCACGCGTCCGCCGAAGCCGATGCATTCGCCCTTGACGTTGCGGATGGGGAACATGATGCGGTCGCGAAAGCGGTCGTACCGCTTGCCCTCGCTTTTGGGGACATCGCCTTCCTCTGATTCGCTGGCGATGACCAGACCGCTTTCCACCAGCAGCGGATCGTCATAGCTGGGAAACACGCTGGCCAAGGTACGCCAGCCCTCGGGTGCGTAACCCAGACCGAAGCGTAGTGCGATTTCGCCCGAGAGGCCTCGTCCCTTGAGGTAGGCGATGGCGCGGGGCGCACTTTTGAGCTGCTTACGGTAGGCCACACCGGCCTTTTCCAGGGTCTCGGACAGCGTGGCTTGCTTCTGGCGCTGCGCTGCAGCACGCTCGCGTTGTTGTGGCGTGCTGTCGTCCTCGGGCACTTGCAGGCCGTAGTGCTGGGCCAGGTCATGAACCGCTTCGATGAAGCTGGCGCCGGTGTGTTCCATCAGAAAACCGATGGCGTCGCCGTGCTTGCCGCAGCCGAAGCAGTGGAAGAACTGCTTGGTCGGGCTGACCGTGAAGGAGGGTGACTTTTCCGCGTGGAAAGGGCACAGGCCCATGAAGTTCGCGCCGCCCTTCTTGAGCTGCACGTAACGGCCCACGACTTCCACCACATCGGCGCGCGCGAGCAGCTCCTGGATGAAGGTGGAAGGGATGGCCATGCCCGCATTCTAGGAAAACGAGCTGGGCCGGGCCTGGGTCGGGCTGGCGAGGTGTGCTTAGTCCCCTCGCACCGTGCCTTCGCGCCGCGGATCGGCGCCTCCCTGCAAGCCGTAGCCCAGCACCTCGATGGCCTGTAGGCCGCTGGTCATGGAATGTTCGCGCACCGGGTGGCCACGCTGTTGCAAGGCCTTGACCGTGGTGGGCGGGTATCGCCCTTGCTCCAGCAGCAGCGGCGCGTCGTCCTGGGGTGACAACACGGCGAAATTGGGCAGATTGATGGCTTGTTGCACATCCAGTCCCCAGTGCAGCACGCCGTAGAGCATCTTTCCAGTGTAGTGGATGATGGACGCGCCACCCGGGCTACCACCGGAAAACAGCAGATCGCCGCGCGGACGGCTGAAGACCAGCAGCGGTGTCATCGAGGAGCGTGGGCGCTTGCGGGGTTCCACGCGGTTGGCGATGGCCGCATCGGCTCCCGCGCTGCCACGCGGCACGAAGCTGAAGTCCGTCAACTGGTTGTTGAGCAGGAAGCCACCGACCAGGCCCTGGCCCCGGTTCACCATGATTTGCGCGCCCCACACGGCTTCGACACTGCTGGTCATGGCCAAGGCGTTGCCGCGCGCGTCTACGACACTGATGTGACTGGTGCCGTACTCCGGTTGTGGCGGCATGGGGGCCAGCTTCAGCCGTGCGCCGTTTCGGCTGGTGTAGCTCGGGGCGTTCTGATGCTCGCTGTTGCGCTCAAAGTTCAAGGGGATGCCTGCCGGCGCTTGTTTCATGCGCGCAGCGCGAGGCGCTAGGTTGATCAGCTTGGCGCGTTCGGCCAGATAGGCCGGTTCAAGCAAAGTGCCCCAACTGGGGCCGGGTGGGGGCACATAGTCCGGGTCGGCCACGTACAGCGCGCGGTCAGCCATGGCCAGGCGCGAGGCTTCTGCATAGAGGTGCAGCCAATCGGCCGAGGGTAGGGGGCCTGCATAGGGCCGGGGCGGTTTGCGCTGCATCGGCAGCGTGGCCGCAGGCGTGCGCGCCAGGATGCCGAAGATCTGCCCCAAGGCCAGCGTGCCGGAGCTGGGCGGCGGCATGCCGCAAATTTGCACATCGCGCGTCGTGCCAGCCTTCCCGCGTCGCGGACTGTCGGGGCTGCGCTGGGCATGGTGCACGAAGCACAGAGGGGCGCGCACCAGCGCTTCGTAGTCGGCCAGATCGCTCAGTGTGAGGTGTCCAGGATTGCGCGGGTGCGAGCGCACCTTCTGCACGATGGCGGGGGCGATATCGTCGCTTTTTTCACCTAGGTAAAAGACGGAGGCGCCGCCTTCGGCGACGCGGCGTAACACAGCTGCCAGTTCCGGGTTGCGCAGGCGATGGCCCACAGGCCAAGGCTGACCCGCACCGTCAAAAAAATAAGCGGCCGCAATGGGGTCTTGCCGCAGGGCGTTGGGCTCGTTCAGCAACATGTGCAGGCGGGGGCTCACGGGGAAACCTTGTTCGGACAGCGTGATCGCCGGCTCGAACAGCTGCTTCCAGGGGAGCCGCCCATGTTGCTTGTGGGCCAGCTCCAGCATGCGCAGCAGACCAGGGGCGCCGACCGCGCGTCCGCCGACCGCAGCCTCCGCAAATGCCAGGGGCTTGCGCTGCGCATCGAGAAACAGGTCTTCGTCCACATCGGAGGGGGCGGTTTCACGTCCGTCGTAGCTTTCCGTGATCTGCCCGTCGTGGTGCAGCAGGAAGGCGCCTCCCCCAATGCCGCTGGCCTGAGGTTCCACCAGGGTCAGCACCATCTGCGCGGCAATCGCGGCATCCACTGCGCTGCCGCCCGCGCGCAGCATCGCGTAACCGGCGTCGGTGGCCAGCGGGTTGGCGCTTGCCACGGCCTGGCGCTTGCCTGACCAGGCCTGGTCAGGCCAGGCTGCTTGGCCCCATGCAGCCTGGGTCAGCGCCAGAACCACCAGCAGGGCGGGCAGATGCACCGAGTGAAGAAAGCGTCGATTCGGCGTGATGGGATGAAGCAGGTGGTTTGCGGGGGGCATGGACAGCGGCAGCGAGGGTATCGAGACAGCGGACAGGTCGCGGCGAGAGGTGGTGGGGCTGTGTGGGAGGCGCGGAAAGAATTCCCCGCAACTCGCGCGGATTATGGAGAGCCGCTGCGTGGGCCTGCTTGGCCTTGCTGGGGTGCACAGCAGGGTGAATGGCGAATTTGGGTGCTCGGAATCCTGCTATACTCGCTGTCTCACTGAAATTGAGTTAGCGAATTCAGTGAAGAAAAGCAAACAGGCGCGTAGCTCAGCTGGTTAGAGCACCACCTTGACATGGTGGGGGTCGTTGGTTCGAGTCCAATCGCGCCTACCAAACAACAAAAGAAAAAGAAAAAAGGCCCCGGTTCATCACCGGGGCCTTTGTTATTTCAGCAGTCTTTAATGGGCTTGCCTCAGCTCACATGCGGGTGGCCTGGGTCGACTCGGCCTGGAGTTCATGCATCCGCGCGGCTTCCTTTTGCGCGTAGAAGCCCGGGAAACGCTGACTGAGCGTTTCGTTGCCTTCACTGCCGACCACGATGTCACCGGTGCGCACGGCCTCGGCCAGTTCAGCGCGAACTTCAGCGCGGCTCTTGCCGGCCATGGCGACCTGCGGGTACAGGTCCGGGCGTTGTTCCTTCAGCGTTTCATTGCCTTCGCTGCCAGCAGCGACGATGTCGCCGGTGCGCACAGCCTCGGTCAGCTCCGCGCGGACTTCGGCGCGGCTCTTGCCGGCCACGGCAGCCTGGGGGTACAGGTCGGGACGTTGCTCGTTCAACTTGAGATTGCTGTCGTCGTTGGCCTGGATGTCGCCGGTGCGGATGGCTTCGGCCAGCTCGGCGCGAACCTGGGCACGGGTCTTGCCGGGGGTGCCGTTGTCGGCGAAGGCCGGGGTGGCCATCAGGGCGGCCAGGGCGATGGCGGAAATGGAGGCGTAAGTGCGGTTCATGATGACTTCCTTGTCTGCTTCATGCGGTCGGCGGGTCGAACTGACCGGGCTCAAGGCCGTATGGAGTCGATGGTTCGATGAAGCGGGTCGGTGAAACGGGGCGCTGCGTCGATGGGATGAACTGTAAAATTTTCAAAACAATAGATAAACTAGCGCTTCGTGATTTCGGTGTTTCTGAAATCGGAATAATCTGGGCTTGAAGCGCCGGGAGGTGATCCCAGCATTGGGGCCGGAAACGCCTTTTTGGGGGATTCGAGACGATGGACCGCCTGCAAGCGATGAAGGTGTTTGAACGCGTGGTGGACGAGGGCGGATTCGCCGCTGCCGCGCGTTCCCTGGACATGTCGGCGCCGGTGGTGACACGCCTGGTGGCCGACTTGGAATCACAACTCGGCGCGCGTTTGCTGCAGCGCTCCACCCGCCGCGTTTCCCTTACCGAGGCGGGGCATGCCTATCTAGATCGGGTGCGGCACATCCTCCAGGACGTCGACGAGGCCGAAGCTTTGGCCGGTTCCCACGCCACGGAGCTGGCGGGCGTGTTGCGCCTGCACGCCCAGCCTTTGCTGGCCAGTTTTCTGCTTGCGCCCCTGATCAGCGAATTCCGCCAACGCCATCCGCGCATTCACTTTGAGATTGAGGCGGATTTCCTGGACGACTCGCAGATTGAGAACCACGACATCACCATGCTGGTGACCGACGCGCAATTCGATGGCGACGTGGTGGCGCGCAAGGTCGTCGAGAGCGAGATGATTCTGATCGCATCCCCCCGCTATCTGGCCCGCCGCGGCACGCCGCAGGGTCCATCGGATCTGATGGTGCACGACTTCCTGCGTCTGCGACCCAAGCCGGGCGATCGACCCAAAGCTGTGCGCATGTGGCGACCCGAGGCTAGCCAGGACGTCGTGGAAGTCATGCCACCCCCCGCTTTCACCTCCAACCACATCGACACCTTGCTGCAGGCCGCGCTCAGCGACGCGGGCATAGGCTCGATGGCCGTTGATCTGGTGGCGCCTTACCTGGCCCGGGGCGATCTGGTGCGTGTGCTGCCCCCCTGGGTCACCGGACGGGTTGTGGTGTACGCGGCCTTGCCCAGCCGCAAGTTCATGCCGCGGCGCACGCGGGTTTTTCTCGACTACCTGGTGGAGGAAACACGCAGGCAGCAGGGCGAAATCACCTCCCTCCTGGGGTGCCCACGGTAAACTTTGCACGATGAACACCGGCTCCGCCAGCGCTGACGCCCAGCCTGATCCCGACCCCCAGACCGCCGCCGACGAGGCTGCGTCCGAGGGGCCGCAGCGGGTCATCAAGAAGTACCCCAACCGCCGCCTCTACGACACGCAGACCTCCAGCTACATCACCCTGGTTGAGGTCAAGCAACTGGTGATGGCGCAGCAACCTTTTGTGGTGCGCGACGCCAAGAGCGGTGTTGATTTGACGCGCAGCATCCTGCTGCAGATCATTCTGGAGGAAGAGGCCGGTGGCACTCCGCTGTTCTCCACGCAGATGCTGGGCCAGATCATCCGTTTTTACGGTCATGCGATGCAGGGTTGGATGGGGGGCTACCTGGAGAAGCACATCCAGACCCTGCATGAGATGCAGACGCGCATGACGGCCGTGGGGATGGCACAAAACATGGCCAAGAGCGTGGAGGATTCCACCCAGCGTTACCTGCAGATGCAGGAACAGATGCAGCGCCAGTTCCAAGAGCAGATGCAGAAGCAGAGCGAGCAGATGCTGGGCCTGTTCGCCGCGATGCGCCGTAACTCCGGCCGCTGATCACGGAACCGTAACGTATTTGTCAAATGGCGCGGGCACACTGCCGCTGCCATGCAGTCCGCATGGCAGCCGGAGACTGTTGCCCATGCGCATGTATTTCAAGGTAAGCACAGCCCTGACGGCCACGCTGACCCTGTTCGTCATCAGTTTCGTGCTGTCCGCGGGGGCAGCCATGTGGATATTCCAGAGTGACCGCGAGGCGATCGAGCAATTGGGGCGCGACAACATCGAACGCGCCAGTGAAATCAGCGACCTGAGCAGCCGCTTGTTCCTGGCGCGTGCCGATTTGGGGCAAGCCAAGAACCAGATGGAAAGCGGCCTCGAAGAGGGACGCGATGAAATGCTGCGGCGCGCCGATGTGCTGCTCGACGGCGCGCGTGCCAGCCTGCAGCGGCTGGAGTCCAAGCCGGATATGTCCCCCAGCGGACGCCCCCTGTTCGAGGCCTTGGTAAACACGGCGCGGCAACTTGAAAGTCAGTCCTTGACGCCATTGCGCACGGCTGTCCAGGGATGGAACGCCGTCGAGGCCAACAAGCTGGCGGGCCAGGCCTTGACGCAATCACTGCAGCGTTACATCGCCGCCGTGGATGCTTTTCAAGCTTATGCGTTGGCACAAGGCCGCAATGCGGTGGCCGAGGCCGCGCGCATGCAGGGGCGCGCCATGGCGGGCGCCGTGGTGGTATTGGTGACTGTGCTGCTGCTGGGGCTGATGCTGCGCCTGATGTTTGGTCGCATCATCCTCGCGCCCTTGCGCGAGGCCGGCCTGCACTTCGACCGCATGGCCGACGGCGACTTGACTGGCGTCATCCACGACCGGGGGCGCAACGAGATTGGTGGCTTGTACCGCGCCATGGCGCGCATGCAATCGGGCCTGGGCGGTGCCGTGACCCAGGTGCTGCAGGGCGTGGAGCAGATCACGGCCGGCACAGGCCATATCGCGGACAGCAGCCGCGACATCTCCGCACGCAGCGCGCAGCAGGCGGATGCCTTGCGCCAAGTCTCCATCAATCTCGCCCGTCTGTCCGAGACGGTCACCAGCAATGCCCGTCACGCCGGTGCGGCCAGCCAGCAGGCGCGTGAAGTGGCCCGACTGGCCGGCGCGGGCGGTGCCGAGGTCAACACGGTGGTGGCCAGCATGGAGGGCATCGCGGCCGTCTCGCAGCGCATTGGCGAGATCGTCGGCGTTGTCGATGGCATTGCATTTCAGACCAATCTGCTGGCGCTGAACGCGGCCGTTGAAGCCGCGCGGGCCGGGGAGCTGGGCAGGGGCTTTGCCGTGGTGGCCTCCGAGGTGCGTCAACTTGCGCAACGCAGCGCGGAAGCGGCGCGTGAGATCAAGGTCTTGATCGACACGGCCAATCAACGCGTCACGCAAAGCGTGCAACAGGTCGGACAGGCCGGCGCCACCATCGCGCTCGTCGTGCGCTCCGTGGATCAGGTGACGGAGATCGTCGCCGACATTTCTTCGGACAGCGCCCGCCAGGCCGACGACGTGAGCGCACTCAGCGGCACGGTGCGCGAGTTGGAAGGACACAGCCGCGACACGGCCGCCGGGGTTGCGCAGGCCGCTGTCGCGGCGCGCGCGCTGGCGGAGCAGGCGCGCGGTCTGCGCACTGCAGTCTCGGTGTTCCGGCTGGACGCGTCGTCCGCGCCGCGTTTGCCATCGACGGCACACAGGCCGCCGCTGACCGCGTCGCAAGTTGGCATGCCTGAACCCGCGAACGAGCTGTTTGCAGCGCGCGCTTGAGTCGGGCGGGCCTGGGCCACCGGTCCCAGCCGTGGTGGGGTAGCCCGGCCACGCGCTGGGCAAGACGGTCCCCGATACAATGCTGGCCCTTGCAGCGCGCCGGCCTTGGGCCACCTCCCGTGGCGCGAGGCCCTTCACGTGCTCGGTGCTCATGGCCTATTCAGCGATCCTGATCGTTTCCATCTTTCTGCTGCTGGCCTTTGCCGTCGAGCGCGTCAGTGCCCTGTTGCGCCTGCCCTCGGTGATCGTGCTGGTGGCCGTGGGCTTTGTCGCCAAGCCCTTGTTGGCGGCTTTGGGTTATCAACTGGATGGGGTGGGTGTGTTGGTGCCGGTGCTGGGTGCCATCGGCTTGATCCTGATCGTGCTTGAGGGCGCGTTCGACATCGAGCTGCGGCGCGATCGCCTTCCCCTGGCGGGTCGGGCTTTCGGCATGGCCCTGGCCAGTCTGCTGTTCTACATGGCCGTGTTTGCCGCCCTGGCCATGCTGGTCTTGGGCTGGTCATTGTTCTCGGCTTTGCTGCTGGCTGTGCCCTTCGCCATCATCAGCAGCGCGGTCGCGATTCCCAGCAGCCAGTCTCAGCCGGGGTCGGTGCGCGAGTTCGTGGTCTACGAAAGTTCGATTTCCGACATCTTGGGCGTGCTGGTGTTCTTCGCCCTCATGAACTCTGGTGGCACGGTGGTCGGTTTGCTCAGTGGCCTGATCGGTGGCGGTGTACTGTCCTTGTTGCTGTCGGCCGTATGTTCGATCGGCCTGGTGATGGTGCTGATGCGGGTCGACGGCCATATCCGTTTCGTTCCCCTGCTGGCCGGACTGTTCGGTCTGTACGCGGTCGGGGAGTTGCTGCACCTTTCGCCGCTCATCATGGTGTTGCTGTTCGGCCTGGTGCTCAACAACCCGAGCTTGATTGCCCGCATCCCCGGTCTGCGTGGCTGGATGGATGCCAGTTATGACACGACCCTGGACCAGTTCAAGGTGCTGGTGCAGGAACTGACCTTCGCGGTGCGGGGGGTGTTCTTCATCTTGTTGGGGTATTGGACCGAGCTGGCCGACTTGCTCGCCTGGCAGGCCTGGATGACGGCGGCGCTGGCGCTGGTCGTGATTTACGGCGGGCGCCGCTTGCTGCTGGCGTTCGCGCGGCAACCGGCGGCTGACCTGCTGCTGTGGTTCGCACCGCGCGGCCTGATCACCGTGTTGTTGTTCCTGAATGTGCAGGCCCTCCATGAATCCGAGGCTTCGGGCGCGATGGCCGTGCCGTCTCTGCCAGACTATTTCTCGGGCGCCGTACTCATCGTGGTGCTGGTGTCCACCGCCCTGGTCGCCATGGCCCGCCGACAGGCAGATGCTCCCGGGCCTTCAACCCTGAATTCTTCGACATGAACATGCAAACTTCCAAGGATGCGGCCACAACCGCGACGGCTTCGTTGGCGGCGCCCAAGGTCGGTTTTGTGAGCCTGGGCTGTCCCAAGGCCCTGACCGATTCCGAGCTCATCCTCACGCAATTGAGTGCCGAGGGTTATCAGACTTCCAAGACCTTCGCCGGCGCTGATTTGGTCATCGTGAATACCTGCGGTTTCATTGACGATGCCGTCAAGGAAAGCCTGGACACGATCGGCGAGGCGCTGGCCGAGAACGGCAAGGTCATCGTCACGGGCTGCTTGGGGGCGCGCACCGTCGGTGGAGCGGAGGGTGGTGAGGGTGGGACCAACCTTGTTCGGCAGATGCACCCCAGCGTGCTGGCGGTGACGGGGCCCCACGCCACCCAAGAGGTCATGGATGCGGTGCACCTGCACCTGCCCAAGCCGCACGACCCGTTCCTGGATCTGGTGCCGGGTGGTTTTGGCGAGGCGGGCTTGAAGCTCACGCCGCGCCACTACGCTTACCTGAAGATCAGTGAAGGCTGCAACCACCGTTGCACCTTCTGCATCATCCCCTCGATGCGGGGGGACCTCGTGAGCCGTCCAGTCGGCGACGTGCTGAAGGAAGCCAAGGCCCTGTTCGAAGGCGGCGTGAAGGAGTTGCTGGTGGTGAGCCAGGACACCTCGGCCTACGGCGTGGACGTGAAGTACCGCACGGGCTTCTGGGACGGCAAGCCGGTCAAGACACGCATGCTGGACCTCGTGCAAGCGCTGGGCGAGCTGGCCGCGCAACATGGCGCCTGGGTGCGTCTGCACTACGTTTATCCCTATCCGCACGTGGACGACATCCTGCCCTTGATGGCACAGGGCTTGGTGCTCCCTTACCTGGACGTGCCTTTCCAGCACAGCCACCCGGAGGTGCTGAGGCGCATGAAGCGACCGGCCAGCGGGGAGAAGAACCTGGAGCGTATCCAGCGCTGGCGTGAGATTTGTCCCGAGTTGGTGGTGCGCAGCACCTTCATCGCGGGTTTTCCGGGTGAGACCGAGGAAGAATTCGCGCATCTGCTCGACTTCGTGCGTGAGGCCCAGATCGACCGTGCGGGTTGTTTTGCCTACAGCCCAGTGCGTGGTGCGGCCGCCAATGAGTTGCCCGGCGCCTTGCCGGATGCGCTGCGCGAGGAGCGGCGCCAGCGTTTCATGGCCGTGGCCGAGGAAGTCTCCACCGCGCGTCTGCAGCGGCGTGTCGGGGCGACCATGCAGGTGCTGGTCGACTCCGCGCCTGGCCTGGGCAAGAAAGGCGGCGTGGGTCGTAGTTATGCCGACGCGCCGGAGATTGACGGCACGGTACGCCTGCTGCCGCCGGAAAAAATCAGCAAGACCTTGAAGGCCGGTGAATTCACCAAGGCACGCATCGTCGCGACCGACGGACACGATCTCGTGGCCTTGCCGATCTGAGTGAGACTGGGCGCGGACGCCATCGCCTCAAGCGGTGCGAGACGATCTGGCACGCGTTGCACCTTGATCGGGGCCTTGCAGATGTCCAAGAACAAGTAGCCGTTATCGGCTGACCATGACAAAACGGCCATGACATCGCTGTCATGGCCGTTGGCACCGGGCGTCTCGGCTTATTTGAACCCGACGCGGTCGAGCATTTGCTGTACCTTCAGGGAATTGCCGCCCACGGCGCTGATCGGGATGGTTTCGCTCTTGAAGTTGGAACCACCCATGCGCTGCAAGGCGCTGTTATTCACCTTGACGCCCTTGGCGGCGGGCCATTCATTGTTCGCGTCGGAGAAGACCTCCTGCGCTTCCGCACTGCTCAGATACTCCAGAAACTGGATGGCCCCAGCGCGGTTGGGCGCGTGCTTGGCCACGGCGGCGCCGGCGATGTTCACATGCGTGCCCCAGCTGGCCTGGTTGGGGAAGACCACTTGTACGCGATCGGCCACGGCAAGGTCTTCCGGCTTGGTCGAGTGCATCAGGCGCGCGAGGTAGTAGCTGTTGGTGACCGCGATGGCGCATTCGCCCGAGGCCACGGCGCGGATCTGGTCGGTGTCTCCGCCCTTAGGATCACGCGCCAGATTGGCGACCATGCCCTTGAGCCATGCTTCGGTCTTGGCTTCGCCCATGTGTTCGAGCACTGCGCCGAACAGCGAAAGGTTGTAGGGGTGCGAGCCGGACCGCAGGCACAGCTTGCCCTTGTTCTTGGGGTCGCCAAGTTCTTCGTAGGTGTCGACGTCCTCGCGCTTGACCTTGGCCGGGTCGAACACGACCACGCGGGCGCGGGTCGAGAAACCGTACCAGCTGGAGGCACCTTGGGCGTCGGGGGCGCCGCGCAGCGTCGCGGGAATGGCGGCGTCCAGCACGGCGGACTTGACCGGCTGGAACAGGCCCATCGATTCGCCTCGCCATAGACGAGCGGCATCGACCATCAAGATCACGTCGGCGGGGGAGGCTGCGCCTTCGGCACGCAGGCGTGCCACGATGCCGGCGTCGTCCGAATCCACGCGCTGGACCTGAATGCCGGTCTTCTTGGTGAAGCCTGCGTAGAGGATTTCGTCACTCGGGTAGTGGCGGGCGGAATAAACATTCAGCACTTGCTGCGCCTGTGCGGCGCTTGCGGCGACCAGGGTGGTGACGCAGAGCAGTCGGGCAAACGGAAGTAGAGCGGAGAGCTTCATGAGAATCGTTCTGATGGACGAAGGGAGTCGCATCATATAGGCGGTGAGAACCATTCTCACAAAATGTCAAGGAACGCCAAGGGTTAAGGCGCCTGCACCAAAGACGAAAAAAAAGCCCCATCCGAGGATGGGGCTTTGAAGGGATCCCTGAAGCCTGAGCTTGCGAAAGGACCCGAGGAGACAAACGGTGGAAATCGACGTCAGCGTTTTATGACAATTAATTCATAAAGCGAAATCAACTTCCGATGAGTGAATTATCTCAGGGTTTTTACCGGTTTGTAAAGTCGGCGGCTGTAAATCCTTGTAAAAAAACGCGCCGCACCGGCCTTCAAGCGCGCTTCCTGGACTTGCCCGAGTCGGCGGCACCCGCAGCGGCATCCATGGCGCTGGAGGTCGCAGCCTTGATGCTGGTTTCCGCGAGCGCGGCGGCTTGTTTGGCGGACTTCTGCGCGGTTTCCAGCACATTGTTGGCTGCCGCCACGGCGCTCTTGAACAGGGCGACAGCGGTTTCGGAGCCGGCCGGTGCGTTCTGGGCCGTGCTTTCCACCAGCTCCTGGAACTTCTTTTGCACTTCGGCGAATTGGGCTTCGAAGGCCTTGCTGAATTCGGCGCTGGTTGCGGTGGAGATCTCATACACCTCGCGGCTGTAGCTGGCGGCTTTTTCGCCCAGCGGCTGCAGCATGTTGGAGGGCAGGGTGAGCAGGTCCTGCGGGTCCTTGACGCTCAGCAGGGTCTGGGTCTGGCTGGCGCTGTCGGCCAGCAAGGCCTTGCTGGCGGCCAGATGCAGTTCCACCAGCTTTTCTATGCCTTCGAAAGCCTTGCTGGTCAGGCCGAAGAGGGATTCGATGTTGGCCTTGTTGGTGGCCAGGACTTGTTCAGCGGTCAGCATACGGTACTCCTTGAGGAAATGGGTTCATACACGAACTCGACACCACGGGACTCACGCGATATGTTGCACTGCAACATGACTGGCATTGTAGGGAGGATGCTTGTGAACGCAAGGTGTTTGGACTGGGTCTATGCGCTTTAGGGGCCAAGCCCTAATTGGGCTCGGCGCGGCGCGCTGGCAAAATGCCGCCCCATGACAAAAACAACGGGTGACGCCCGTCCCAGCCAGCCCGGATCGGCTCCAGAACGCCCCGGTCCGCAGACACGAGAGTCCTACCAGGTATTTCGCACCTTGACCACGCGCTGGATGGACAACGACGCCTACGGACATGCCAACAACGCGGTGTATTTCAGCTGGTTCGACACGGCGGTCAATGCTTGGCTAGTCGAACACGGCTTGCTCGATGTCGGGTCCGGCCAGACCATCGGTCTGGTGGTTGAAAACCACTGCAACTATTTCGCCTCCCTGGGTTTCCCGCAGGCCATCGAGGCTGGCTTGCGGGTCGGCCATGTGGGTGGCAGCAGCGTACGTTATGAAATCGGGCTGTTCGCGCAGGGCGCGGCGACGACTGCGGCGCGCGGCCATCTGATCCACGTCTACGTGGACCGCGACACGCGTCGCCCGGTTCCCTTGCCCGCGAACCTGCGCGCGGCGGCACAGGCCTTGAGCCTGGAAATCTGAGTCATGACATCGTTCGGTAAGAAAAGGAAGAAGTTGATGGGTGTGCAAGCGATGGGTCTGCGGAAACTGCGGGGGGCGCTGGGGTTGCTGGCGATGGGGCTGGTCTTTTGGCCTGGTTGGGTTTCGGCGGCGGAATTGGACGGCAGCCAGTTGTCGGCCCTCTGGGGCGTGCCCTTCGCCGGAATTCTGCTGTCAATCGCGTTGGTGCCTTTGCTGGCGCCATTTTTCTGGCATCACCACTTCGGCAAGATCGCGGCGGCCTGGGCGTTGGCTTTCCTGCTTCCCTTCGCGGTGGCCTTCGGACCCGGGCTGGCCGCGCACAGTCTCGTGCACGCACTGCTGGCCGAATACATCCCCTTCATCCTGTTGCTGACGGCCTTGTTCACCGTTTCGGGGGGGATCTACATCAAGGGCAATCTGCATGGCAGTCCAGCGCTGAACACGGCCATCCTGGCGATCGGCGCGGTGCTGGCCAGTTTGATGGGGACCACGGGCGCGTCGATGCTGCTGATCCGTCCGCTGATTCGCGCCAACGACAACCGTCGCCACAAGGTGCATGTCGTCGTCTTCTTCATCTTCATCGTCTCCAACGTGGGCGGGTCGCTGACGCCCCTGGGCGATCCCCCCTTGTTTCTGGGCTTCCTGAAGGGTGTGGATTTCTTCTGGACCCTGCAGCACATCTGGCCTGACACCCTGTTCCTGGTCGGGGCCTTGCTCCTGCTGTTCTATCTGCTGGACAGCTGGTACTACCGACATCGTGAGGAAATCAAACCGGTGGACCCGACGCCGGACACGCCGCGACTGGGCTTCGACGGGAGTGTCAACTTCGCCCTGCTGGCCTGCGTGGTGGGCCTGGTCTTGATGAGCGGCGTCTGGAAACCTGGCGTGGTGTTCGAGGTATTCGGCACTGAAGTTGGCCTGCCTGGCCTGGTGCGTGATGCCGGTCTGATCGCCGTGACGCTGATCTCTCTCAAGCTCACGCCGGGCGACGTGCATGAGAACAACCAGTTTTCCTGGGGGCCGATGCAGGAGGTGGCCAAACTGTTCGCAGGCATTTTCCTGACCATCATTCCCGTGATCGCCATGCTGAAGGCTGGTGTGAACGGGCCTTTTGGCGCTGTCGTCGCGGCGGTCACGAACGCCGATGGTTCGCCGAATCCGGCCATGTATTTTTGGGCTACCGGGGTCCTCAGTTCCTTCCTCGACAATGCACCAACCTATCTCGTGTTTTTCAATACAGCGGGGGGCGACCCGGCGGTGCTGATGGGTTCGATGGCCACCACCCTGGCGGCCATCTCGGCCGGCGCGGTGTTCATGGGTGCCAACACCTATATCGGCAACGCCCCCAATCTCATGGTCAAGGCCATCGCAGAAGACCGTGGCGTCAAGATGCCCAGTTTCTTCGGTTACATGCTGTGGTCGGTGGGCATCCTTGTGCCCCTGTTCGTCGCCGTGACATTCCTCTTCTTCCTTTGACCAGGAGCCCGTGATGAGCAAACCCCGCATCCTGGTGGCACGCGCGATCTTTCCCGAAACGATCACCAAGCTGGAGCAGCATTTCGAGCTGGAGACCAACCAGTCCGACGAGGAGATGAGCGGAGCGCGCCTGATCGACAAACTGCGCGACAAGGACGGCGCGTTCACCACGGGCAGTGTGCGCATCGATAAGGCCGTGCTGGAGGCCTGCCCGCGCCTCAAGATCTGCGCCAACATGGCCGTGGGCTACAACAACTTCGACCTGGATGCGATGACGGCGCATGGCGTCGTGGGCACCAACACACCGGACGTGTTGACCGACACGACGGCGGACTTTGGCTTTGCCCTGCTGATGGCCACGGCCCGTCGGATCACCGAAAGCGAGCATTACCTGCGCGCCGGCAAATGGCAGAAATGGGCTTACGACATGTTCGCTGGCGCGGACATCCATGGTTCGACCCTGGGCATCCTGGGCATGGGACGTATTGGGCAGGGCATCGCCAAGCGCGGCGCGCATGGCTTTGGCATGAAGGTGATTTACCACAACCGCAGCCGCCTGGACGCCGCGCTCGAAAGCGCATGCCAGGCCCGCTACGTGAGCAAGGAGGAACTGTTGAGAACGGCAGACCACCTTGTGTTGGTGTTGCCCTATTCCAAGGAATCACACCACATCATCGGGGCGGCTGAGCTGGCCCAGATGAAACCCACGGCCACGCTGGTCAACATCGCCCGCGGCGGCATCGTCGATGAAAACGCGCTGGTGCATGCCTTGCGCAAGGGCAGCAACGGTGGGGGCATCGCTGCCGCGGGTCTGGATGTGTTCGAGGGCGAACCCAAGTTGAACCCGGAGTTGCTGACGGTGCCCAACGTGGTGCTCACGCCCCATATCGCCAGCGCCAGCGTGCCGACACGTCGGGCCATGGCCGAACTGGCTGCGGACAATCTGATCGCTTATTTCCAGCGCGGCAAGGCGATCACGCCTTTGAACTGAGCGGATGCAAGGCTTGGCCGCATCGTTGCAGGGTCTACCGCGCTGCATCAGCAGGAATGCGATCGGTGATCGAGGTCCTGCCAGCTGAGCAGACAGTTCAATGTGGGAGTGAAAAAAAGCGGTCCGCAGACCGCTTTTTTTATTTGTAGATGATTTCGTCGCGGCGGTTCTTGGACCAGGCCGCTTCGTTGCTGCCTCGCACGGCCGGTTTTTCCTTGCCGTAACTGATGGTCTCGATCTGCGAGGCGTTCACGCCCAGCAGCACCAGCATCTGGCGCAGCGCATCGGCGCGGCGTTGGCCCAGCGCGAGGTTGTACTCCGTGCCGCCGCGTTCGTCAGCGTGCCCGGCGATCGTCACCGAGCGTGTCGGATTTGCCTGCAGGAAGCGGGCATGTGCCTCGATCACGGCACGGAACTCGGGCTTGATCGCCGAGCTGTCATAGTCGAAATAGATCAGCTTGGCGACATCTGCGATCGACTCAGCCTGCTTGGTGGTGGCCACCACCGGAGCGGCAGCGCTGGCTGGCGCTGCCTCGGGTGCCGCCGTCGTTGTTGGGGCGGCGGCGGCGGGCGCGGCTGTTGCAGCGCTGTCGGTGGTGCTGGGGGTATCGGTCAAAGCCACCGAGGAGCAGCCAGCCATGACCAGGGTGAGGATAGGGGCCACGCCAAGCAGAATCCATTTTTTTGAAGACATCTATTTCTCCTAGGGGTGAATTGGCGGCGATGAAGACACCATGCCGCCGAGGGGTCGGAGGCGTCTTGCGCCCAAGAGCCCGACCAGCCGGCCTCGGATGAGGAGCGCCTTGCGTCGGGTATGGCCGACCTTAAATAAGAAACGCCGAGAGAGCAAGGTTTTTCCCGGTGCAGCGGTGCGGATTTTTCGGTCTGGTAAAGATGCGTAAAGCAGGCTCGCGCTTGCTTCACGTCGTCTGCGGCGTTGCTCGGAATCGCAGACTCGCTTGGCGCGACACTTCACCAAGGAATTGTTCCTTGGCCTGTACCTCGCGCAACCAGCGTGCATCGTTGTGTCCTTGGTGCACACGTTCACTCAATTTTTTCAATGCGTCCGCCGCACCGGGGGCCTGCACATGCGGGCGCACCTGCTCCAGCGTCGTCAGCAGATGGTCTTTCAGTGACATATGTTCGCCGCGAGCCGGGTCCACATAGATGGCATCCAGTCCGAAGCGGCAGGCTTGAAATCGGTTGTAGTTGTAGACGAGGTAGTCGTCTTCCGCGGGCATGAAGGGTTCGTCGGCCAGGAACCATGCGGCCAGTGCCTGCACGTAGGCGGCGAGGGCTGTCGCGTGCTCGACACTCAGCGGCGTGTCGAAGACGCGGATCTCGATCGTGCCGAATTCAGGCTTGGGACGGATGTCCCAGTAAAAGTCCTTCATGCTGTTGACCACGCCGGTGCGCGTCATCTTGTCGAAGAACTTGCCGAATTCACTCCACTGCAAGACAAAGGGAGCGCGGCCGGAGAGCGGAAAGGCGTAGATCGAATTCAGTCGCGCCGAATCGAAGGCTGTGTCATGGCCCTGCACGAAGGGACTGGACGCGGACAGCGCGATGAAGTGCGGGATGTAGCGGCTCATGCGGTGCAGCATCAGCAGGGCGCTGTCGGCGTCAGGACAGCCCACATGCACATGCTGGCCGAAGATGGTGAACTGCTTGGACAGGTAGCCGTAGAGCGCTGAAATTTCCTTGAAGCGCGGCTTGTCGTAGATGCGCCGCTCATGCCATTGCTGAAAAGGGTGGGTACCGCCACCGACCACCGCGATGTTGAGTTTGTCGGCGCTTTGCACGAGCGCGTCGCGGATCTGGCCCAGTTCCTCTCTCACCTGCTGGGGTGAATGGCAGATCCCGGTGGAGATCTCGATCATGCTGGAGGTGATCTCCGGCACCACGCTTCCGGGCAGCTTGTGCTTGCGCATCAGGCGCAGCATGTCTTCGGCGTAGGGCGCGAGGTCGTAATCGTGCGTGTTGACGAGCTGCAGTTCCAATTCCACGCCCAGGGTCAGGGGTTCGGAGGGGTGAAAGGTTTCAAGCGCCATGGTGGGTGTCTTCCCGTTCTTGCGTGGTGGGGTTCGCGCGGCCAGGAGTGGCTGCTGCGTCGGGCTTGGCGGATGCCAGGTCGGCCGCCCTTGTGCGTTCGGCCGGATGATCGCTGGCTTCCCTTGTCTGGTTCAGGGTCCAGGTCATCAACAGGGGACCGAGCAGTTCCAGCAGCAGCAGCAAGGGCAGCGCGATGGCGGCGATCGCCGCACCGATCGTCGGGGTGAACTCGGAAAACTGGGAGATCAGCAACAAGGCCACGGCCGACATCGGCCACGAGGTATTGGCGGCCCAGACGGCCTGCCTAGGGCTGGCGCCGCTGCCCATGCCGAGCAGGGTGGTGGCGCCCAGCGCGCCGATGCGCGCAAGGCCCCGGGTCAATGCGAGTGCGAGCACCAGCGCCCAGGCCTGCCATTGCCAAGGCGCCTGGGCTGCGACCATGGCCACCAGCACGAAGGTGAGGATGCTCAGCACGCTGGCGGCCGTGCCAAACTGGCGTGGCCAGATCCAGGGGCGCGGGTTCCATGCTTTGAGCAGCACGCCCGCGAGCAAGGCCGCCAGCGGCGCGGAACCGCCGAAGTGCGCGGCGAGAGCCGTGCCGGCGGCGATCAGCGCCAGTTGCAGCACGGCGGTGTTTTCGCTGCTGGGGCTCATCCATGCCAGGGCTTTGCGCAGGGCCAGCGCCAGCAGCGCGCCGACCAGCACCGAGGTGAAGACCAACAGCAGCACGGCCGGTATCGCACTCACCAGGCTGCCCATGCCCGGGCCTTCCAGGCGACCTTCGATCGGTCCGACCAGACGCGCCATCACGCCGCCCAGCGCCAACACGTAGAAGGTGTTGAGCGTGGCCAGGGTGATGGCGCGCTCTGTCACTGGGCCGCTGGCGCGCATGTCATGCACGACCCGCATCAGCACGCCTGGTGAAGTGGTCGTGAGCAGCAGGGCCAGGGGATGCTGAAGAGCCGCGTCGACCGCGAAGAGGCGCAGCACCCAGAGCGCGGCCAAGTAAGTGACCAGCGTTTCGGCGACGCTTTGGAATACCAGCATGGGGTTGAGTCGCAGCCAACGCAGTGAGAGACGACCACCGGCCTCGAACAACACGATGGACAAGCCCAGCTCGATCAGGAATTGGGGTATGCCGTCCAAGGGCCAGGCGGTCGTGGTGTAGCCGGAAAAACCCGCCAAGGCCCCGACCATGGAGTAACCGAGCACCTTGGGCAGTCCCCAGCGATGTTGAAGGCCGTGGCCCGTCGCGGCGGCCAAGGCCAGCAGCAAGGCCCACTGCACGGTGGGCAGGCCGGCGGAAGGTTTGATCCATTCCGACCACTGGAACATGAGATCGAACAAGTGCGACTCCTTAGCGATGCCTGGGGCGCCTGCAGCCGGTTGACGGGCAGGACTGAACCCAGGGGTGTTGTAACGATCTGATACGTCTGCGTATCAGGCGCAGACCTTGGGTCAGGGCAACCTGCGCCTTGTGGGGCGGCCGCCACGACGCGTACTGCATGGAGGTGTCGCGATGGCCAAGCGCAGGTAATTGTTCACATGCGAGACTTGTCAGTGTGGATGATCTGAAGAAGAATTCTTGGTTTTGAATTCGACTAACCCGTCCTAGTTTCTCAAAAAATCACGCCCGCGTACGCCATGGAGCAAAAAACATCATTCCAGTCCAGGCTGAGGGTCTGCATCCAGCGCTTGAAGGACGGCGGCACGCGCATGTTGCAATCATGCGGTCGGCGCGTCAATGGGGCCGTGGTCGGGGCCGTGCGCCGTTTTTCGCGCGGTGCCGACAGGTCCGAGATCGATGACGCGCGCCCAGGGCAGATGCCTCGTGCGCTGCGCCTGTTCCTTGCGCTGCCTTGGATGTTCGGGCGGGGTCTGATTCGTGCCGTGGTTGCCGTGATGCGTTGGATCTGGCGGGTGCTCAACGGCATCCAGTTCAGGCTGGCCGTGTTCACCGGGAGCCTGATCGCGGGCACCATCGTCATCCTGTCCACCAGCTACGTCCACCAGCAGACCGAAATCCTGCGCGAGAGTTACGAGCGCGAGGCGGCCATCTCGCGCAACTACATCTCTTCGCTGGTGCTGGAGCTCGACAACATATCGCAGAGCCTGATCCGTGTGGAGGAGTTCCGGTTGCGCGTTGGCGAGCAGACCCAGGCGCTCAAGAAGTACCAGACCGTCACCACCACCGTGACCGTGACGGAGAAGAAGAAGGAAACTTCCTTCCTGGGCATCAAGAGCAACTGGTTCGGCCTGGCCGGTACCGAGAAGATCGAGGAAAAGCAGACCAAGACCAGCGACAACTATTTCTCCACCTACCTCTCGAACAACGACACGCAGGTACTCGAGAAGAACGTTCTGCTGCTGTTGCAGCAGAGCGGGGGCACGATATCGGATCGGGCCTTCTCCGCCTTGCAGGCACAGGCGAAGAAACTGGTGCTGGCGGAACGCGAGCTTGATGCTCTCAAGGATCGGCTGGCGCAGCGCCAACAACGCGAGGGGATGCTCGCCGAGCAGAAGCCCGAAGGCGACCCCGCTCGCGTGAAGGCGGCTGCGGAAACCCAGGCGGCCGAAGAGCGCATGCGCGAGCAATCGATTCAGACGCGCAAGCTGCGCAGCGAACTGGATGCGAGCGTGATCTCGCACCTGCTGGAAGCGCGCAAGCGCAAGATCCAGGAACTCGGACTGGACACTGGCCGCTTCCGTATCCAGACCTTTTCCGCCTTGGGGCTGCAGCCCGGGCTCACACCCGAGGCAGCCGTCGACACCCGCATCTTTGATCCCGCATCGGCGCTCAATCAGCTGGATGTCAGTCAGTCCATGGAAGAGAGCCTGCAGCATGCCTTTGCCGCCATCCGGCAGAACGGCGTGCTGGGTGAACTCAAACCCGTCGCCTTGCGCATGGACGGGCTGGAACTGCAAGCCTTGTATTCGCCGTATTTCGAGCACCCGGCCTCGACCGAAAGGGCGCGCCTGCTCGAGCAGCAGCGTCCCAAGCTCAAGCCGCGGTTCACCGAGCAGGGCGAGGAAATTCCCCCTTGGGCCTGGGCGGCCTACGCTGAGGAGGAAAAACCCATCCTGGCGCAACTCGCCAAGATCACGCCGGTGCTGCGTGCCCGATTGAGGGCCTTGCGTGAAACCAATCCACCCACGCCACCGTTTGAGGACGCCGCCTTCCGTGCCCAATACGACCGTTACGCCAAGCTGGTCCAGCAGCGCAACGCGCTCTATGAAAGTTATCTGAAGAACCACCCGCCGTCGGAGGAGGACCGCCAGTCGGTGGAAGCGCTGGGCTATCTCCGTGACGCGGCGCTGGAGGACCAGTTGCTGGTCCGTTTTCGCACCGACGGGGCTGACCATGCGCGTTCCGTGCAATCTCCGGAGGACCGCGCCAAGACCTTGCGTCGTTGGCAGGCGCTGCGGCAATGGATCTATTCTGGACAAAGCGAGACGCCCACACCGCAGTTGAAGACGCTGTTCTCCGATGGCTTGATTGGCAACAGCCGCACCGAGGCCGAAGAGGTGCTGTGGAAACTCGACACCACGCCTTTGTACTCGGACACCGGCAAAGACCTGCCGCAGGTGGTTTTGGGGCAGAACTTCGCCGGCATGACACGCACCATCGTCGACCGCACCGACGGTTTGCGTGCCATCCAGAGCAACCGCGACCAGGCGGTGGAGATGGCCTTGTTGATCTTCGGTGCCGCCGTGTTGCTGGCCGTGGCCATCTCCTACATCGCGGTGCGCAAGATCAAGCGTCTGATCCGCAACGCCGAAAAGGTGGGGCAGGGGGATTTGGAGGTGGCGTTTCCCACCAAGGGCGCGGACGAATTCGGCAGCCTGTCCCGGGCCCTGAACCGAATGGTGGGCGGCCTGCGCGAGCGCGAGAAGATCAAGGGCATCCTGGGCAATATGATCGACCCGGTGGTGGTCGGCGAGGCCATGAAGGACATGGCGGCGCTCAAGCGTGGCTCGGAGCTGCGGGTCACGGCCTTCTTCTCGGATGTGGCCGGTTTCTCGGGCATCAGCGAGAAGCTCAGTTCCGTCGAGCTGGCCAACCTGCTCAATGAGTACCTGTCGGCCATGACGCTCATCCTCAAGGAGCACGAGGGGGTCCTGGACAAGTACATCGGTGATGCCATCGTGGGCATCTTCAACGCGCCGGTGCCCGTGGAGGACCACAGCCTCAAGGCGGTGCGTGCCTCGCTCAAGATGTTGCGCAAGCTGGAGGATCTGCGCCTGTTGTGGAAGCGCGAGAACCGCTACATGCCCGAGGTGCACGACATGCGCATCCGCATTGGCCTCAATGTCGGCCTGGCCAAGGTCGGCTTCATGGGCACGGATGCGCTGGCGTCCTACACCATGATGGGCGATACCGTGAACCTGGCTGCACGGCTGGAAGCCGCCGGCAAGGACTATGGCGTGTCGCTGCTGATTTCCGACGCGGTGTATGCGGAGGTCAAGGACCACGTCTTCTCGCGCAAGCTCGACCTGGTGCGCGTCAAGGGCAAGAGCGAGCCCGTGGTGTTGTACGAGGCCATCGCCGAGTGGTCCGAACTGGAGCAGGCGGAACTGGGCAGCGAGGTCCGCAAGCGTCAGACGGCTGCGCGTCTGTATGGCGAAGGCCTGGATCTGTACTTGGCGCGCAAGTGGGACGCGGCCATCGCCAAATTCAAGGATTCTGAGCAGGCTCGCGGGGAAGCCGACCTGGCGGTGCGGCAACTGGTCGAGCGTTGCCTCGAGTACAAGCAGAACCCGCCACCCCCCGATTGGGACGGGGTTTACACCCGCGAGCACAAATAGGCGCGGCCTTTCGCTGTGGGTGTCTTCCTATTCCACTCAACTCGGGCGGATCGGTGCGTGCTGGTGTGTTGAGGTCAGCGGTGTCGAGCGCCTGCTCAGGCGCCACGCTTGCGGTACATCACCTCGATGGCCGATTCGAAGCGTGCGATCAGGTTGTTGCGCTTGAGCTTGAGCGTGGGTGTCATCAGGCCGTTCTCGATGGTCCAGGGTTCACGCGTGAGCGTGACGGCGCGCGGCACGGCGTAGTGCGGGAAGCTGCCCGTGGCGCGCTCGATGCGTTTGAGCACGGCCGCGAGGACCTCCGGGGCAGTGAGGCTTTGCTCGGCCAGGGGAACCAGTCCGAGACTCTGGGCGAACTTCGCCCATTCCTCGGTCTGTACCACGGCCACGGCGGCGATGTAGGGGCGCTGCTCGCCAACCACGAACACTTGCTCGAACAGGGGGTCGGCCAGGATGGCCTGCTCCAGGTCACCCGGCGGGACTTTCTCACCGGTCGAGGTGACGATGATTTCCTTGATGCGGCCCAGGATGCGGATGCGTCCTTGCGCATTGATCTCGGCCTGGTCACCGGTGGACAACCAGCCTTCGGCATCCAGGACCCGCGCCGTGTCTTCGGGACGGTTCCAATAGCCACGCATCACCGAGGGTCCGCGCACCTGAAGCTCGCGGTTGTCGCCGATGCGCACCTGCACGCGAGGCAGGGCGCGCCCCACCGTCGCGGGGTCGTTGTCACCGGGCCGATTGGCCGCCACGACCGGGGAGGTCTCCGTCATGCCGTAGCCCTGCAACAGGGGCAGGCCCAGACCAAGGAAGCAGCGCGCTTGGGCTGGCGCCAGGGGCGCGCCACCGCTGACCGCGATGCGGATGCGCCCGCCAAACCGCGCCAGCAACGGTTGTGCGACCAGCCTGCGCAGCAGCGCCCAGGGTAGGACACGCAGCCATCCTGCCCTGGCCGCCTGGGCGGCGTCTTCTGCCGTCTCACCCGTCAGGCCCTGTGCGGCGCGAAACCTTTTCCATCCCTCGGCCTGCGCGGCCTCGAACAGGCGCTGCTTGAAGCCCGACTTGGACAGCATCTCCAGCAGCCGGGTGTGCACGCGTTCATAAATGCGCGGCACCGAGATCAGCACCGTCGGGCGCACCAGCTTCATGTCCTCGGCCAATTGCTGCACCGAGCGTGCATAGACCACCGTGGACCCCGACGCGATCGGCAGGTAATACCCGGTGGTGCGCTCAAAAGTGTGTGACAGCGGCAGGAAGGACAGGAAGATGTCTTCTGGCAGGGGCGTCACGCAGGGGTAGATGGATTTCACGTTGGCAAGCACATTCTGGTGCGTCAGCATCACGCCCTTGGGTTTGCCGGTCGTGCCGGAGGTATAGACGATGGTCGCCAGGTCTTCCGGCCCTGGTCCTGCGGCGTTGGCTTTGCCCGGGTCCAGCGGGGTCGAGCGGCCCGCGTCCAACCAATCGCTCAGAGTGAGCAGGCGCGGTTGGGGGGCTGCCAACCCCGTGGCGCCAAGTTCCTGGGTGCTGGCCTCGGTGCAAATCACGGTGTGCAGCGCGTCCAGCGAGATGCCCGCCTGCATCGCGGCGGCCTGGATCTGCTGCCATTGCGCGACTTGGCCCAACATCAGCAGGCTGGCGGCGCAGTCGCTGAGGATGTAGGCGATGCTGCCGGGGTTATCGATGGCGTGCAGCGGCACGGGCACGGCACCTTGCGCCAGCGTGGCCTGGTCGATGCGCATGGCGTTGAAACCATTGGGCAGCAGGATGGCCACCCGTTGGCCGGACTGGATGCCGCTGGTGGCCAGGGCGCCCTGCCAGCCTCGCACTTCCGCCAGGGTCTGGCCCCAGTTCAGGCTACGCCATTGCTGCGTGACGACGTCGAATTCGCGGTAGGCCTCGTGCTCCGGGCTTTGCGTGGCGCGCCAAGCCAGGAGCTCAGGCAGCGTCTGGATTGGGTCGATGGTGGTGGCCGCCGAAGCGGATACGGGGTGTTGCGTCATGGGCGAGAGCGAGCGAGAGCCGGGAATCTGGAATGTGGGCTTCCCTGTCGACGGGGGCTGGCCCGCGTGCTGCGGGCAGTCGTTGGAGGAAAGCCCGCGATGATAGCTCGGCACCACCAGGCCCGCTGGGCGTGTACCCGTGGGGACATAAGGCGTGGCGGCGCTTGCTGCCTGCAGCCTGTGCGGGCTCAGGCCAACTGGGGTTGGGCGCGGTCCTGAAAATGGGTGCGCAGGTAGCGCGCGAACTCGGGTGCGGGCATGGGGTGAGCGTGCAGGTAGCCCTGCGCCTCGTCACAGCCGATGTCGCGCAGACGGTCCAGCAGCTCTGGTGATTCCACCCCCTCGGCGATGGTGCGCAGGCCCAGCTTGTGCGCCATTTCGACGATGGCCTCGACGATCGCCGCCGCGTCCGCCGTCTGATCCAGGTCATGCACGAAGCTGCGGTCGATCTTGAGTTTGTCGATGTCCATGCGTTTGAGGTAGGCCAGGCTGGAATAGCCGGTGCCGAAGTCGTCGATGGAGAAGTGCATGCCGCGCTGGCGCAACCGCCGTACCAGGGTCAGGACCTGCTCCACGTCCTGCAGCAGGATGGACTCGGTCAGCTCGAGTTCCAGGCAGTGGGGGGGCAGGCCGCTGCGCGCCAGCGCCTGGTCCACGGTGGCTTCCATGTCGTCCCGGCGGAATTGCACGGCCGAGAGGTTGACGGCCACGGTCAGGGCCGGCAAGCCGTCGTCCTGCCAGGCCCGGGCCTGCCGGCAGGCCTGTTCCAGCACCCAGGCGCCGATGGGCACGATCAGCCCGCTGTCCTCGGCCACGGGGATGAAACGACCCGGCTCGACCAGTCCGAAGGTGGGTGACTGCCAACGCAGCAAGGCCTCCACGCCAACCAAGCGGCCGCTGCGGATGTCCATCTGCGGCTGGTAGTGCAGCACGAATTCGCCCCGTTCGATCGCGAGTCGCAAGCCGTTGCGCAGCAGCAGGTGCTCCTCCGCGTCGTTGTTCATCGCCTCGTCGTAGAAGTAGTAGGCGTTGCGGCCCGTGTCCTTGCTGCGGTACATGGCCAGGTCGGCCTTCTTGCGCAGCTCGTCGAAGGTCGCGCCATCCTGCGGGTAAAAAGCCACCCCGATGGAGGCCGAAGCGCTGATCTCCTTGCCCTCGAAAAGCATGGGCTCCTGCAGCCTGCGCATGATCTTGTCCAGCGTGGGAATGCAGCGTTGCACGCCATCCACACCGCTCAGCACGAGGATGAATTCGTCGCCGCTCTGGCGGCTCACCGTGTCACTCTCGCGCACGCAGCCCTTCAGGCGCAAGGCGATCTCGCGCAGCAGCGCGTCGCCCGCAGCGTGGCCTAAGGAATCGTTGATGCGCTTGAAGTTGTCGAGGTCGATGAAGGCCAGCGCCAAGCCGTCCTCGGCACGTTCGGCCTGGGCGATGGCTTGCTGCATTCGGTCTTGCAGCAGGGCCCGGTTGGGTAGACCTGTCAAGGCGTCGTGATAAGCAAGGAACTCGACCCGCATCTCGACCTGCTTGCGCTCGGTGATGTCAATCCCAATGCCATGGTAGCCCTTGAACACGCCGTCGACAAAGACCGGCTTGCCGCTGATGGAGCACCAGTGCAATTGGCCCGTCAGCGGGGAGAGGATTTGGTAGACGAAGTCCTTGAAGGGTTGGCGCGTCTCCAGCATGTGCCGATGCTCTCTCCAATGCTCGGGGGTCACGTTGGCGATCGGCAGTTCCCAGCGGCGCTTGCCCAGTGGATTGTGGGCGTCCGTCGCGGCCGAAGAAACCAGCAGTCCGCCACCGTAGACCCGCGTGAAGCGCAGTTCCTCGTCCATTTCCCAGAACCACTCCGAGCTCATCTCGGCCAACTCGCGCAGTCGTGCCTGCTCAGCGCGCAGCTGAGCCATTTGCGCTTCGTAACGCGCCTGGATGGCTTCGCGCTCGGCAATCTCGCGCTGCAGCTGCGCGCGGGCTTGTGCCAGAGCCTGGGTGTCGGGGTGGGGGTTCAATGCAATGCGTCCACTGACTTCCTGGCTCGTTGAGCCATGAATTAACCCGCCAGAATAATGCAAAAAGACTGTAACTTGTGCGGCAAAAGTGCCTCGGTTCGGGAAAATCCGAGCATTCTCAGTGGTGGGAAGGCAACAAGGCGCGCCGGGGGCTGCGGTGAGGCAAGGGGTAAACTCGCCGGCACTTTCCAGGAGACACAAGCGACCGCGCTCGGGCAGGTTGGGGCGCGTACGTACAGCAAGACCATGAGCCGCAGTCCCGAATCCCGTCCCGACGTACAGGCTGCCCCAGCGGCGGCGCTTTCCGCCTGGGAGCAGGCGGCGGCCCAATCCCTCAAGGGCGCTGCGCTGGAGCGCCTGAACTGGGTCACACCCGATGGCATCGAGGTCAAGCCTCTCTACACAGCGCGGGACTTGCAGGGGTTGCCGCACACGGACACCCTGCCGGGTTTCGAGCCATTTCTGCGCGGGCCGCAGGCCACCATGTACACGGTGCGGCCCTGGACGATCCGCCAGTACGCGGGTTTCTCGACTGCCGAGGAAAGCAACGCCTTCTACCGCAAGGCCTTGGCTGCGGGTGGGCAGGGTGTGAGCGTGGCCTTCGACCTGGCGACCCACCGTGGCTACGACAGTGATCACCCCCGTGTCTTCGGCGACGTGGGCAAGGCCGGCGTCGCCATCGACTCGGTGGAGGACATGAAGATCCTGTTCGACGGCATTCCACTCGATCAGGTCAGTGTGTCCATGACCATGAACGGCGCGGTGCTGCCCGTGCTCGCGGGGTATGTCGTGGCGGCGGAGGAGCAGGGTGTGCGCCAGGACCAACTGGCTGGGACCATCCAGAACGACATCCTCAAGGAGTTCATGGTCCGCAACACCTACATCTACCCGCCCGCGCCGAGTATGCGCATCATCGGCGACATCATCGAGTACACGGCCAAGCACATGCCGAAGTTCAACTCGATCTCGATTTCGGGCTACCACATGCAGGAGGCGGGCGCCAACCAGGCGCTGGAGCTGGCTTTCACCTTGGCCGACGGCAAGGAGTACGTCAAGACCGCGCTGGCCAAGGGCTTGGACGTGGACGACTTCGCGGGGCGTCTGAGCTTCTTCTGGGCGGTCGGCATGAACTTCTACCTGGAGATCGCCAAGATGCGCGCGGCGCGCGCCTTGTGGTGCCGCATCATGAAGGACTTCGGCGCCAAGAATCCCAAGAGCCTGATGCTGCGCACGCACTGCCAGACCAGTGGCTGGAGCCTGACCGAACAGGATCCCTACAACAACATCGTGCGCACCACCATCGAGGCCATGGCGGCGGTGTTCGGTGGCACGCAAAGCCTGCACACCAACAGCTTCGACGAAGCCATTGCCCTGCCCACGGAATTTTCCGCCCGCATCGCGCGCAACACCCAGCTGATCTTGCAGGAAGAGACCCACATCACCAGCGTGGTCGACCCCTGGGCCGGCAGCTACATGATGGAGAAGCTGACGCAGGACATGGCCGACGCGGCGTGGAAGATCATCGAGGAGGTCGACGCCATGGGCGGCATGACCCAGGCGGTGGACTCTGGCTGGGCCAAGCTGAAAATCGAGGCCGCCGCCGCCGAGAAGCAGGCCCGCATCGACTCGGGGCAAGATGTGATTGTTGGCGTCAACAAGTACAAGGTGCCCAAGGGTTCGGAAGAGGCCATCGACATCCTGGAGGTGGACAACCACAAGGTGCGCGAGCAGCAGATCGCGCGCCTGCAGCAGATCCGCGCCACGCGCGATGCCGCCGCCGTGCAGGTGGCCCTGGACGCGCTGACCGCCGCCGCCGAGAGCGGCGAGGGCAATCTGCTCGACCTCAGCATCCGCGCCATCCGCCTGCGCGCCACGGTGGGCGAAGTCAGCGACGCGCTGGAGAAGGTTTTTGGGCGCCACCGCGCCGACACGCAAAAGGTGACTGGTGTGTACGCTGCCGCTTACGACGACGCCGAGGGCTGGGACAGCCTGAAACAGGACATCACGCGATTTGCCGAGCAGCAAGGGCGTCGCCCGCGCGTGCTGATCGCCAAGCTGGGCCAGGACGGCCACGACCGTGGCGCGAAAGTGGTGGCCACGGCCTTCGCCGACCTGGGTTTCGACGTGGACCTGGGCCCACTGTTCCAGACCCCCGAGGAATGCGCGCGCCAGGCCATCGAAAACGACGTGCACGCCGTGGGCGTGTCCACGCTGGCGGCCGGTCACAAGACCTTGGTGCCCGCCATCATCGAGGCGCTGAAACAGCAGGGATCCGATGACATCATCGTTTTCGTCGGCGGTGTCATCCCTCAGCAGGATTACGAGTTCCTGTACGAGGCCGGCGTCAAGGGCATCTATGGCCCCGGCACGCCGATCCCGGCCAGCGCGCGGGATGTGTTGGGGCAGATCCGCAAGGTGGCCAAGGCTTGAGACTCCATCCGTTCGGGCTGAAGCTGGGGCGTGAGTCGTGAGTCATCCAACTTTCTTGGACGAAATCTTGCAGGGAACTCAGGCCCAACAGCGCCGCGCCATCGCCAAGGCCATCACCCTGCTCGAATCCACGCGCGCTGACCACCGCGCGCAGGGCGATGCTCTCTTGACTGCCCTGCTGCCGCACACGGGCAATGCCTTCCGCCTCGGCATCAGTGGCGTGCCCGGGGTGGGCAAGTCCACCTTCATCGAGGCCCTGGGTTTGTACCTCATCGCACGTGGTCACCGGGTCGCAGTGCTGGCGGTCGACCCTTCATCTTCCTTGTCCGGTGGTTCCATCCTGGGCGACAAGACCCGCATGGAAAAACTGTCCGTGCACGACCAAGCCTACATCCGGCCCAGCCCCAGCAGCGGCACCCTGGGAGGCGTCGCGGAAAAGACCCGCGAGGCCATGCTGGTCTGTGAAGCGGCGGGTTATGACATCGTGATCGTGGAGACCGTGGGCGTGGGGCAGAGCGAAACGGCGGTGCATGGCATGACGGACATGTTCTGCCTGCTGCAACTGCCCAACGCGGGTGATGACCTGCAGGCCATCAAGCGGGGCGTCATGGAACTCGCCGATCTGGTGGTCATCAACAAGGCTGATCTGGACGCCGCCGCAGCCACGCGAGCCCAGGCGCAGATCACATCGGCCCTGCGGTTGTTGACGCAGCATGGCAACCCCGAGCGTTCATCCGGCTTCACGGGACACCCTGGCATTGCCCAGCCCGAGGGTGATCAACGAGGCTCGGCGGACAAGGGGGGCAAGGCGGGTCATCCGCCAGTGGGCACGGGCGGGAAAATCTGGCAACCTCAGGTCCTGCAACTGAGCGCGTTGACTGGCGCTGGCGTGGACCTGTTCTGGGCCGCCGTCACCCAGTTCCGTGCCTTGCAAACTGGCAACGGTGCCTTGAGTGCGCGACGCGAACAGCAGGCCACCGCCTGGCTGCGGGAGCGACTCGACAGCGGTCTGCGTCAGGTCTTCCGTGCAGACCCGCGCATCAGGGAACTGTTGCCGGGCCTGTCCGAGGAGGTTCGGGCCGGGCGTGTGGCCGCCTCGACGGCGGCGCGGCAGCTGCTGCAGGTCTGGGCCGATAGGGACCCAACATCCGGCACCTGATACCGAGATTGAGAAACCAAAACCTAGTGTTAAGAGCCAAGCAAGCAGACTGAGGACACCATGCACGACATCCTGGAACAACTGGAAAAGAAGCGGGCCGCCGCGCGTCTGGGCGGAGGGCAGAAGCGCATTGACGCTCAGCATGCCAAGGGCAAGTTGACCGCGCGCGAGCGCATCGAGGTGCTGCTGGACGAGGGCACGTTCGAGGAGTGGGACATGTTCGTCGAGCACCGTTCGGTCGACTTCGACATGGAGGAGCAGAAGGTGCCGGGTGACGGCGTGGTCACAGGCTACGGCATGATCAACGGCCGCCTCGTTTTCGTCTACAGCCAGGATTTCACGGTCTTCGGCGGTTCGCTCTCGGAAACGCATGCCGAGAAGATTTGCAAGATCCTGGACCAGGCCATGAAGGTCGGCGCACCCGTGATCGGGCTCAACGATTCGGGTGGCGCGCGCATCCAGGAAGGCGTCGCCTCTCTGGGCGGGTATGCCGAGGTCTTCCAGCGCAATGTGCTGGCCTCCGGCGTGATCCCGCAGATCAGCCTGATCATGGGACCCTCGGCCGGCGGCGCGGTGTATTCGCCCGCCATCACCGACTTCATCTTCATGGTCAAGGACAGCAGCTACATGTTCGTCACCGGCCCTGACGTGGTCAAGACCGTGACGCACGAGGAAGTCACGGCCGAGGAACTGGGCGGGGCGCTGACGCACACCACCAAGAGCGGCGTGGCCGACCTGGCGTTCGAGAACGATGTGGAAGCGCTGCTGATGCTGCGCCGACTTTTCAATTACCTGCCGCTGAACAACCGCGAGAAGACGCCGGTGCGCAAGAGTGGCGACCCGATCGACCGCATGGAGCTGGGCCTGGACACGCTGGTGCCGGACAACCCGAACAAGCCGTACGACATGAAGGAGCTGATCGTCAAGACCGTCGATGACGGTGACTTCTTCGAAATCCAACCCGAGTACGCCAAGAACATCCTGATCGGTTTCGCCCGCATGGACGGCCAGACCGTGGGCATCGTGGCCAATCAGCCCCTGGTGCTGGCGGGCTGCCTGGACATCAAGAGCAGCATCAAGGCCGCGCGCTTCGTCCGTTTCTGCGACGCCTTCAACATCCCGGTCATCACCTTCGTGGACGTGCCCGGTTTCATGCCAGGCACCAGCCAGGAGTACGGCGGCATCATCAAGCACGGCGCCAAGCTGCTGTACGCCTACGCCGAATGCACGGTGCCCAAGATCACCGTCATCACGCGCAAGGCCTATGGCGGCGCCTACGACGTGATGGCGTCCAAACACCTGCGTGGCGATGTGAACTTCGCATGGCCCAACGCCGAGATCGCGGTGATGGGCGCCAAGGGCGCGGTGGAGATCATCTTCCGCGAGGAAAAGAGCGACCCGGCCAAGCTCGCGGCGCGCGAAGCCGAGTACAAGGAAAAGTTCGCCAACCCCTTCGTCGCTGGCGCGCGCGGTTACATCGATGACGTGATCCAGCCGCATGAAACCCGCAAGCGCATCTGCCGCTCGCTGGTCATGCTCAAGGACAAGAAACTGGACAACCCGTGGCGCAAGCACGGGAACATTCCGCTCTGACGGTTCTGGCGCGAGTTTGGTCATGCCCAAGGCGATGAACGCCCAACAGGCCCGCGTGCTGACAGATATCCCGAACATCGGCAAGTCGATGGCGGAAGATTTGCGTGGCCTGGGTATTGCGACCCCTGAGCTGGTGCGAACGATGGATCCGATGGCCGCGTATGAGCAACTGCGCGACCCCATGGGCAAACGCCACGATCCATGCGTGCTGGACACTTTCCTCGCGGCGCATGACTTCATGAATGGCGGCGCTGCCCGCCCATGGTGGGATTTCACGGCTCGGCGCAAGGCGCTGCTGGCTGGTCAACACTGAGACAGGACAAGAACATGTTCAAGAAAATCTTGATTGCAAACCGTGGAGAGATCGCCTGCCGCGTCATCGCGACGGCGAAGAAGATGGGCATCGCCACCGTGGCGGTCTATTCCGAGGCCGACCGCGACGCGCGGCATGTGATGCTGGCCGATGAAGCCGTGCTGCTGGGCCCGGCGCCCAGCCGCGAGAGCTACCTGGTCGCCGACAAGATCATCGCCGCCGCCAAGCAGACCAGCGCGCAGGCCATCCACCCCGGTTACGGTTTCCTGTCCGAGAACGAGGACTTCGCCAAGCGCGTGGAGGACGAAGGACTGGTCTTCATCGGCCCCAAACACCACAGCATCGCGGCCATGGGCGACAAGATCGCGTCCAAGAAGCTGGCCGGCGAGGCCAAGGTCAACACCATCCCTGGCCACAACGCGCCCATCGAGTCGCCCGACGAGGCGGTGAAGATCGCGCAGAAGATCGGCTACCCCGTGATGATCAAGGCCAGCGCGGGCGGCGGCGGCAAGGGCTTGCGTGTGGCCCACAACGACAAGGAGTGCTTCGAGGGTTTCACGAGCTGCCGCAACGAGGCGCGCAACAGCTTCGGCGACGACCGCGTGTTCATGGAGAAGTTCGTCGAGGAGCCGCGCCACATCGAGATCCAGGTGCTGGGCGATGGACACGGCAACGTCATCTACCTGAATGAGCGGGAATGCTCCATCCAGCGCCGACACCAGAAGGTGATCGAGGAGGCTCCGTCGCCCTTCATCAGCGACGCGACGCGCAAGGCCATGGGCGAGCAGGCCGTGGCCCTGGCCAAGGCTGTGAAGTACCAGAGCGCGGGCACGGTGGAATTCGTGGTCGGCAAGGACCAGAGCTTCTACTTCCTGGAGATGAACACGCGCCTGCAGGTCGAGCACCCGGTGACGGAATGCATCACGGGCCTGGACCTGGTGGAACTGATGATCCGCGTGGCGGCTGGCGAGAAGCTGCCGCTGACGCAGGCGGACGTCAAGCGAGATGGCTGGGCGATCGAGTGCCGCATCAATGCCGAGGACCCGTACCGCAACTTCTTGCCGAGCACGGGGCGCCTGGTGCGTTTCACGCCACCGCCGCAGACCATGTGGCAGGCCAACACCCAGCAGCTCCAGGGCGTGCGCGTGGACACCGGCGTGCAGGAAGGCGGCGAGATCCCCATGCACTACGACTCGATGATCGCCAAGCTCATCGTGCACGGCAAGGACCGCAAGGACGCCATCGCCAAGATGCGCGCCGCGCTCAACGGTTTCGTGGTGCGTGGCATCAGCAGCAACATCCCCTTCCAGGCCGCGCTGCTGGCCCATCCTGATTTCGTCGCGGGGGCCTTCAACACGGGCTTCATCGCCCAGCACTACGGCAAGGGCTTCAACGCGGACAGCGTGGCGCATGAGGACCCTGATTTCTTGGTCGCGCTGGCGGCCTTCGTGCGCCGCAAGTCGCGTGAACGCACCACCACGCTGACGGGCCAGTTGCCGGGATACGCGGTCAACGCGGGCAGTGATTACGTGGTGATCACCCTGGCTGCGGATGGTCGGCATGTGCACACGCCCGTGCACGTCGACGAATTCGTGGGTGAGACCGGCGTGGCCCGCGTGCGGGTGGGTGCGCGCAACTACGAGATCCGCAGCAACTCGCGCCTGAACGACATCATCATCGCCGGCACGGTGGACGGTCGCCCCTTTACTACCCAGGTGGAGCGGGGCACGGCCAAGAACCCGCTGGCGCTATGCCTGCGGCACAACGGCGCTCAGATCGAGGCATTGGTGATCTCGCCACGCATGGCTGAGTTGCACAAGCTGATGCCGCACAAGGCACCACCGGACATGAGCAAATACGTGCTGTCGCCCATGCCGGGTCTGCTGGTCGATGTGGCCGTGCAGCCGGGTCAGAAGGTGCAGGCTGGCGAACGCGTCGCGGTCATCGAGGCCATGAAGATGGAGAACGTGCTGTTTGCCGCCGCTGACGGCGTGGTGGGCAAGGTGCTGGCGACCAAGGGCGAATCCTTGGTCGTCGACCAGCCCATCATCGAATTCGCCTGAACGCGCGGACCAGATGAACTGAGCGGTTTCGATCAGCACCGATGGAGTCAGCACCATGAATAAGCGTCCCTTCAAGATCCTCGGCCTCCAGCAGATCGCCATCGGTGGCCTGGACAAGGCGCGCCTGCGCACGCTCTGGGTCGACATGCTGGGGGTGCCGGTGACGGGCAGCTTCCGCAGTGCGAGCGAGAACGTGGACGAAGACATTTGCACCATCGGTCGCGGTCCGCACGCCATCGAGGTCGATCTGATGCAACCGCTGGACCCCGACAAAAAACCCGCCGTCCACGCCACGCCACTCAACCACGTCGGTCTGTGGGTGGACGATTTGCCCAAGGCTTGCGCCTGGCTGACGGAGCAGGGCGTGCGTTTCGCGCCCGGCGGCATCCGCAAGGGGGCGGCGGGCCACGACATCTGCTTCCTGCACCCCAAGGGCAATGAGTCGTTTCCGATCGCGGGCGAAGGCGTGCTGATCGAACTCGTGCAAGCCCCAGCGGATGTCATCGCCGCGCTGGCTTGACCAAGATCAAGCGCAGCGGCCTGCCACCGGAGGTGGCACACGCAGCTTAGGGGCAAACCCGTGGCGCTGCGGCTGAGGGGCATCCTATACTGCCTCGGGTGGTATTTCTGATATCACCGATGGATCTAACTGCTGGCGCGCCGTTGCCGTCTAGATGACGGCACGGCACTGCGCGCGGAAGTCTTTTCATTCCTGCCTGGATGGGATTTGTGCGAGTCTTCTTTTCTCCCGGCGCGCGCCTGATGCGACGTTTGCCCTTGCTGGGCAAATTCCTCTTGCTGCTGCTTTTCATGCTGCTGGCGGTGCTGGCGCCCTGGTTGGGGGCGGGTACGGCCTGGGCCTGGGAAGGCAGCGTGCTGGCTGGCGCGATCTTGCTCTACCTGATGGCGTCCTTCCATCTGACTCTGAGCGCCGACATGCGGCGTGTCATGCGCATGCTGGAGCAAGCGGCGCATGGGGATTTGCGTGGCGTGACCCGCGGGGCGGGCACGACCCGTGCGGATGCCCGTGACGAAGTGGCTGCCCTGGACCAGACCGTGCGTGGCATGGTGAACAGCCTATCGGCCATGGTGGCGCGCATCCGCAGCAATTCGGCGCTGGTGGCCCAGGCGGGCCAGAGCCTAGCCTACAGCAGCCGCGAGCTGTCCGAGCGCACCGAGCAGCAGGCCGCGAACCTGGAGGAAACCGCCTCCAGCGTGCAGGAGGTGGCGGCCTCGGTGCAAGGCAATTCCGTCGCCACGCAGCAGGCCACGGCCCAGGCCTCCGACGTGCGCGGTGTCGCCGAAGGTGGTGCCCAGGCCATGACTGGTGTGGTGCAGACGGTGGAAGCCAGCCAGGGCAGCGCGCAGCGCATGAACGAGATCATTGGCGTGATCGACGGCATCGCCTTCCAGACCAACATCCTGGCCCTGAACGCGGCGGTGGAAGCAGCCCGCGCGGGCGAGGCTGGGCGGGGTTTCGCGGTGGTTGCGACCGAGGTGCGCACGCTCGCCCAGCGTTCGTCCGAGGCGGCGCGCGAGATCCGAGCGCTCATCCTGTCCTCGGCAGGACAGGTGGGCGAGAGCGTGGCGCAGATTCGGGCCATGGGCGGCGACATTGCACGCATCGTGGACGGCATCCGTGGCGTTTCGGACCGCATGAACGATATCTCGGCCGCCAGCGTGGCGCAGAGCAGTTCGCTGTCCCAGATCACGGCGGCCATTCAGCAGCTCGATGAGATCACTCAGAGCAATGTGGCCATGGTGGAGCATGCGGTCGAGCAGGCCGTGAAGCTGGGCGAACGGGCTTCCACCCTGGCCGAGGCGGTGGCCACCTTCCGCCTGCAGCAAGGCACGGCGGACGAAGCCCTGGCGCTGGTGCGGCGGGCCGTGGCCTTTCGCCAGCAGGTTTCGCGTGAGGCCTACCCCCGTGGCCTCACGGCCTCCGATCCCAACCCAAGCCGCGGGTTTCACGACCGCGACATGTATGTCTTCGCGCTGGATCGCGCGGGGCACTATGTCGCCTTCGGCGGCAACCCGGCCAAGGTCGGCACGCGGGTGCAGGACATCCCGGGCGTGGACGGCCAGGGTTTGCTGGAGGCCATCGTGCGCCAGGCCGAGCGGGAGCCAGGCTGGGTGGAATACGACATCACCAACCCCACAACCGGCAAGGTGCAGACCAAGATGTCCTACGTGCAGCAGGTGGACGATCTCTACGTGGGCTGCGGCGTCTACAAGGAACTGGTTGCGGGTTGAGGCGGGGTGGTACACGCGCGGCTGCCTGAGACCTGCCCGGTGCGGGCGTAGAAACGGCCACAGGGATCAGTGGCGCCGGTACAGCGCCAGCGTCGCTGCCAACAGCCACAGGCCGACCGCGCAGCTCCTGTTCAGCCATTTCAAGCCACGCTGGGTCAGAAATCGGACGAACTGCAGCCCCGCGCCGGCATAGGCCAGCATCACCAGCGTGTCCAACCCGAGAAAGAGCAGACCCAACAGCAGGTATTGCGGCCCTTGCGGCGTCGAGGGGTCGACGAACTGGGGCAGGAAGGCGCCGAAGAACAGCAGGGTCTTGGGGTTGGAAATCGCGACATTGAAGCTGCGCAGGAAGGCCGAACGGGCCGTCAGGGTAGGGGCGGTGCGTGATGGCATGGTTCGCGACGATGGCAGCGTCAATGCCAGGTTCTCCGGGTCGGATGACGGAATGGCCTGCGTGCGCAGAGGCTGCGGCGCGGTGCGCCACAACTGCCAAGCCATCCAGCACAAGTAGACCACGCCCAGCCAGCGCAAGGCGTTGAACCAGGTTTCAGAAGCGGCCAGCAGGCCACCCAGGCCCAGGGCCGTCGCCGTGATGAGCAGGCCCGCGCCGAGGTTGGCGCCCAGCATGCCGTAGGCGGCAATGCGCATCCCGCCCATGGCGCTGTTGCTCAGGGTCAGCAGCATGGTGGGGCCGGGCGTGAGTGCCAGCAGCAAGGATGCGCCGAGGAAGAGCAGCAGGGTGGTGGAGGGCATGGTGTCAATCCGCGGGAGTGGAGGGCGGGTGTGCCGGCGCCAGCCGGGTGGCGATGAAGCGTGACATGGCCGGCCCGATCGCGATGACGGCGAACAGGCGCGCGGTCTGAAAAGCCATGACCAGGGGTGCGTTCACCGGGGAGGACGCCGCGATCACGGCCACCGAGTCCGCGCCGCCGGGGCTGGTCGCAAGATAGGCCGTCAGCGGCTCGGCCCCAAGCAGGTAGACCATCAGCCAGCCCAGCAGGCCGCAGGCGGCAACCAGCACCCCGATGCACAGCACGGTCGCCGGCAAGACTCGGCGGGCGCTGTGCAGCACCTCGCGAGTGAAGCGCAGGCCGATGCTCCAGCCCAGCGCGGTGAAGCTGACCGCCAGCAGCCAGGGCGGCAATACGATTTGCATCATGCCCGTGTCATGCAGCGCGGCGCCTGCGACCATGGCCACCAGCATCGTGCCATTGGCGATGCGGGCGAGCCGTCCGATGGTGATGGCTGCGGCGATCAAGGCCAGGGTTTGCGCGAAACCCCTTGTCGCCAGCGGGGGAAACCAGTCACTGGCCATGACCGGCGCGGGCGTCGTGCTCGCGGACCAGCCCGCGATCAAGGACGCGAGCACGGTCACGACCAAGACGCGCAGGTACTGCATGAAAGCTACGATGCGCGCGTCCGCGCCGTAGGCGCCGGACATCAGCACCACCGCGCCTGCCCCACCCGGCAGCAGCCCCCAGATGGCCGTGGTGCCAGGCACCAGACGCAGCCGCGTGAACCACCAGCCCAGCAGCGCCGAGAACATCAGCGTGGACAGGGTGAAGCCCAGGAACAAGGGCCAGCGGTCCAGCACAGTGTGGATGATCTCGGGCGTGATGGTGCGCGCGATCAGCAGGCCGACGACGGCTTGCGCCAGATTCACCCCGATCAGGGGGACGCGCAGCAGTGCCGTGTCCTCAGGCGAAGGTGTCGAACGCATGCTCAGGTTCCTGACAACGATGCCGGCGAGCATGGGGCCCAGCAGGAATTCGGCAGGCAGTTCGATGGCCTCAAGCACAACCACGAAGAGGGCAGACAGGGCCAGCAGCCTGACCCAGGGGCCGAGGCGGCCCAGGTGGACCCGCAACGTCATGCGCCGGCCTGCGGGTCTGGGTGACGCTGCGCATCCTCGCTGGGCGGCTGCGCGCTTTGTGCGCGCTGGGCTGCAGCCGCCAGGGTGGCTTCGATCAGCGCCCGCTTGCGTTCCAGCACGGCGGGGTCGGTCAGCAGGCTGTGTGCGGGCAGGTCGGCCAGCTTGGCACGGGCCTGGGCGGCCAGCCGTTCCTGGTTTTCCTGCGCCTCGCGGCGCAGGCGCATCTGGTGAAAGGCATAACGCTGGCGCGCCGTGTCGGCCTGTTGCGGTGTCCAGGCGGCCCAGCCCGTGGGCGGCGGCACGCCATCCGCCATACCTACGGGGTCCATGCGGATGCAATCCACCGGACAGACGGGGATGCACAGTTCACAACCCGTGCAATAGCGCGCGATGATGGTGTGCATCTGCTTGTTGCCGCCCAGGATGGCGTCGGTCGGACAGGCCTTGAGGCAAAGCGTGCAGCCGATGCACCAGTCCTCGTCGATCACGGCCACAGTCATCGGCCCTTCCTGGCCGCAGCTCGGGTCCAGCGGCAGCACGGGCTGTCGCGTCAGCGCGGCGAGCCGGGCGACGCCTTCTGCCCCACCCGGAGGGCAGCGGTTGATGGTCGCGCCTTCGCTGGCGATGGCCTGCGCATAGGCCGCGCAGTCCGGGTAGCCGCAGCGCTGGCACTGGGTCTGCGGCAGGGTGTCAAGGATTTTCTGGGCCAGGGCTTCGGCGTCGGGAGCAACCATGGCCCCGATTATCGGCGGCATGGTCCGGGCCTGTTGCGGCTCGGGGGTAGACCTGATTTAGGTTTCGGCTTGGGCCGTTCGTGTCGCGCCCAAACCCTTGGGTGGCTTGCCCAGGGTGTTGTGGGCGAGGATGAACTCACGCACGGTCGGGTACACCTTGTCGCGCCAGCGCCGGCCCGAGAAGATGCCGTAGTGCCCCGCACCCTGGGCTTCGTAGTGGTGCTTGCGGGCTTCGGGCACGCCGGTGCACAGGGCATGCACGGCCTGAGTCTGGCCGGCGCCGGAGATGTCGTCCAGCTCGCCTTCCACCGACAGCAGGGCCGTGTCGCGGATGTCTTGCGGGCGCACGCGACGGGTCTGGCCGTCGCCGTCCTTCACGTCCCAGGTTCCGTTCACCAGCTTGAAATCCTGGAACACGGTCTGGATGGTTTCGAGGTAATAGTCCGCGTCCATGTCCAGCACGGCGTTGTATTCGTCGTAGAAGGCCCTGTGGGCCTCGGCGCTGGCGTCATCGCCTTTGAGCAGATGCTCGAAGTAGTCGTAGTGGCTCTGGGCGTGGTGTTCCGGGTTCATGGCCACGAAACCCGCGTGCTGCAGAAAGCCGGGGTAGACCCGCCGCCCCGCGCCCGGGAAACTGCTGGGCACGCGATAGATCACGTTGTTCTCGAACCAGTCGTAACTCTTGGTCATCGCCAGGTTGTTCACGGCGGTGGGCGACTTGCGCGCGTCGATCGGCCCTCCCATCATGGTCATGGACAGGGGCAACTGCTCGTCCTTGCTGGCCATCAGCGACACCGCCGCCAGCACCGGCACCGTGGGCTGGCAGACGCTCATCACATGGCAGTTACCGTAAGCGCCCTGCAGGTAGCGGATGAAGGTCTGCACGTAGTTGACGTAGTCGTCCAGATGGAATTCGCCCTCGGACAGCGGCACGGTGCGCGCGTTCTTCCAGTCGGTGATGTAGACCTTGTGGTCCCGCAGCATGGTGCGCACGGTGTCGCGCAGCAGCGTTGCGTAATGGCCCGACAGCGGAGCGACGATGAGCACGACGGGCTGGCCCTTCAGCTTGGACAGGGTGGCTGTGTCGTCCGAGAAGCGCTTGAACCGGCGCAATTGGCAGAAGGGCCGTTCCATTTCCACGCGCTCGTGGATGGCGATGTCCACGCCGTCCACCGGCACGGTCCGGATGCCGAACTCGGGCTTTTCGTAGTCCTTGCCCAGGCGGTGCAGCAGGGCGTAGCCGGCGGCAAGCCGCTGGGCTTGGGGCAAATGGGCCAGAGGCAACAGAGGGTTGTTGAAGCTCCGTGCCATCACGTTGGCCAAGTCGGCGAAAGGCTCCATCAGGGAGCGCTGGGCTTCGTACAGTTGGTAGAGCATGAAAACCACTCCTGCACCAGGCTGGCGCTTTTGGGTATGCTGCGGCGCAATATAACAGTTGGGAACCTTGAACACCATGTCCACTTCCATTCCCAGCCTGGCGGCGCAGGCCACCGATACTCCGATGCCCGTGCTCTTCATCGGACACGGCAGTCCGATGAATGCCATCGAGGACAACAGCTACCGCCGCAGCTGGCAGTCCCTGGGGGCAGCCTTTGGTGAGGGGGGACGCTGGCCCCGGCCTCGGCTGATCCTCTGCATCTCGGCGCACTGGCTGTCCAATGGCTGGTGGCTGACCGGACAGGCCCAACCCCGCACCATCCATGACTTCGGCGGTTTCCCTGCGGAGCTCTTCGCGCAGCAGTATCCGGCAGCGGGCGCACCCGAGGCCGCGCGCGCCATCGCCGACTGGCTGGGCGAGGACTGGGACGTGGGCGTGGACGAAGGTGTGGGAGAGCAGGGCTGGGGGTATGACCATGGCAGCTGGGGCGTGCTCAAGCCTATGTTTCCCGAGGCTGACATCCCCATGCTGCAACTCAGCATGGACTACCACCGCTCACCCGCGGACCATTTCGCCCTGGGCGGCAGACTCGCCGCCTTGCGCGATCAGGGTGTACTCATCGTGGGCAGCGGCAACATCGTGCACAACCTGCGCGCCGCCCGTTGGGGCGCCCAGGACGAAACCTCTGCCTATGACTGGGCCCGGACTTTCGATGAAGAAGTCACCCGCCGCATCGAGGCGGGTCAACTTGCCGCCTTGGCGGATTTCCAACAACTGGGCGACGTGGCGCGCCTGTCCCATCCCACGCATGAGCATTTCTTGCCCCTGCTGTACACGGCCGGGGCGGTCGACCCGCAGCGGGACCGCGTCGAGTTCTTCAACGCGGGCATCCAGATGGCCTCGATCTCGATGCGTTCAGTGATCTGGAGCCGCGGCGCCTGAGCCGCGTTGACCGGGCACCTGCCCGGTTGTAAGGGGTTGCGACAGCGTCGCGTGTCGCATCCTTGCCGTATAAGATCAGAGGAACCGGATGGTGACCATGGTCCACTTTTTCAAACACCTGAGTCTCAAGGCCCGGCTCCTGCTGACAATCTTGCCGCTGGTGGTCTCCGGGCTCTGGTTGCTGGCGGTGCGGGTGACCGGGGTCATGCAAAGCGAGCTCGAGCAGATGCTCGCGGCTCAGTTGTCGACGACGGTGGAGTATGTGACCATCGATCTGGACAGCAAGATCCAATTGCGTCATGACAGCATGGCGGTCGTCGCGGCCGGCATCACCCCGACCATGCTGGCCGAGCCGGCGGCGCTGGCTTCCTATCTGCAGTACAAGAAGATGCCGCTGAGCATCTTTCCGACAGGGGTCTTCGTCGCCAACGCCGACGGCGTGATCGTGGGTGAACAGATTCCCTTGCCTGGCCGGCTTGGTGGTGTGATCACGAACAGTTCCTACTTCCTCGAAACCATGCGCACCGGCAAGCCCGCCATCAGCGAACCCAGGCTGGGGCAGGTGGCCCAGAAGCCCATCGTGTTCATCACGGAGCCCTTGAAGACCCCCGAGGGGCGCACGGTTGGGGTGCTGGCCGCGGCCATGTACCCGAGTGACGCCCATTTGTTCGGCAAACTGGAGTCCATCAAACTCGGCCAATCGGGCTATTTCGTGGTGTTGGCACCTCAGCACAACCTCATCGTCTCGGCCACGGACCAGTCGCGGGTCATGCAGGCCATGCCAGCCAAGGGGCTCAACCCCTTGCTGGATAGGCGGCTTGAACAGGGGTATGACGGCCCGGGGGTGTCGGCCACGTCGCAAGGTATCGAAACCTTTTCGGTCAGCCGCCGCATGAAGACCACGGGTTGGATGGTGCTGGCCGGGGTGCCGACTCAAGAAGCTTTTGCCTCCATCACGGCCTTGCGTTGGCAGGTCTATCTGGCGGCCTTCTTGCTGTCGGTGCTCGTGGCCTTGGCGCTCTACCAGATCGTGCGCCGCCAGTGGGCGCCGATCGACGCGGCTGGAGCGCGCATCCGACGCATGACCCAAGGCCGGGAGCCCTTCGCACCCTTGCCGATTGAGCGCAAGGACGAGATCGGTGCACTGCTGGATGACTTCAATGAGCTGATCCTCTGGCGCAAGAAAGCGGAGCGGCAGATGGAGTACCTCGCGCACCACGACACCCTGACCGGCCTGCCCAATCGGGTGCTGGTGCAGGACCGATTCGCGCACGCCAAGTCCCGGGCGGACCGTGAAGGCACGAAACTGGCTTTGCTTTTCCTCGATCTTGATGGCTTCAAGACCATCAACGATTCCCTGGGGCATGGTGTGGGCGACGCCTTGCTGCGGCAGATCGCCGAGCGCCTGGGTGGTTGCGTGCGCGACAGCGACACCATCAGTCGTCTGGGGGGCGACGAGTTCCTCGTGCTGCTGTCGGACATCACCAGCGCGGATGACACCGGGCCGGTTCTGCTCAAGCTGCTGGAGCGCCTGCATGAGCCAGTCCGCGTGGAGGCGCGGGAGCTGTCGACCTCGGTGTCGGTGGGGGTGTCCATCTATCCCGACGATGGACATGACTTCGACACGCTGCTCAAGAAGTCGGACATGGCCATGTACCGCGCCAAGGACGCCGGACGCAACACCTACCGTTACTTTGACGAGCAGATGAATGTCGAGGCCGTCGAACAGCTGGCCCTGCGCAGTGATTTGCGACATGCACTGGAACGCTCCGAGTTCGTGCTGCATTACCAGCCTCAGATTGAGCTGGCGACCGGCCGTGTGATCGGCGCCGAAGCCCTGGTTCGCTGGAATCACCCTGAACGCGGGATGGTGATGCCGATGCGTTTCATACCTGCCGCGGAGGAGAGCGGCCTGATCATTCCACTCGGTGCCTGGGTCATGCACGAAGCCTGCCGCCAGGCTGCCGCCTGGCGTCGGGCGGGACTGCCTCCGTTGGTGATGGCGGTCAACCTGTCGGCCGTGCAGTTCAGACGGGGCGATGTGGAGCAGACCGTGATCGCCGTGTTGGAGGCTGCTGGCCTGCCTCCGGAATGGCTGGAGCTGGAGCTCACCGAATCCATCCTGATCCACGAGTCCGAGGGGGTGCTGGCCACGGTGCGGCGACTCAAGCAGCAGGGCGTGCGTTTCTCCATCGACGATTTCGGCACCGGTTATTCCAGCCTGTCCTACCTGAAACGCTTTGAGATCGACAAGCTCAAGATCGACCGTTCCTTCGTGCGCGACCTGGCCGTGGACGCGGACGATGCGGCCATCGTCCGCGCCATCATCCAGATGGCCCGCAGCCTGGGCCTGGCCACCATTGCCGAAGGCGTCGAAACCGACGAAATGCTGTCGCGCCTGCGTGCCTTCGGCTGCGACGAGGCTCAGGGTTATTACTTCGCGCGACCCATGCCGGTCCAGGACTTCGAGCGTTACCTGCACGAGCAGAATGCACGCGCCGATTGATTCAGGGGGCCAAGTGGAAAAAACAAAAGCCGCCCGTGGGCGGCTTTTGTTCGCATCGAAGTCTGCGGTGATCCGAGGTCAGATCACCTGCGCGATGGCCTTGCAGACGTAGTCCACGTTCTTGCTGTTGAGCGCAGCCACGCACATGCGGCCCGTGTCGGTGCCGTAGACGCCGAACTCGTTGCGCAGGCGCACCATCTGGTCTTTGGACAGACCCGAGTAGCTGAACATGCCCACCTGCTGGGTGATGAAGCTCATGTCTTGCTTCACGCCGGCGGCCTTGAGGCCATCCACCAGTTTCTGGCGCATCTGCTTGATGCGCTGGCGCATCTCGCCCAGTTCCTTTTCCCATAAGGCACGCAGTTCGGGGTTGTTCAGCACCGCGGCCACCACCGCGCCACCATGCGTGGGCGGGTTGCTGTAGTTGGTGCGGATCATGATCTTGAGCTGGGAGAGCACGCGGTCGGCCTCTTCCTTGCTGGCGGCCAGCACCGAGAGCGCGCCCACGCGCTCGCCGTAGAGGCTGAAGCTCTTGGAGAAACTGGTGGAGACGAAGAACAGAAGGCCGGCGGCGACGAACTTGCCGATGACCGCACCGTCCTCGGCCAGGCCAGCGCCAAAGCCCTGGTAAGCCATGTCCAGGAAGGGCGTGAGCTGGCCAGCCTTGACGACGGCGATCACCTGGTCCCACTGCGCGGGCGTGATGTCGTAGCCCGTGGGGTTGTGGCAGCAGGCGTGCAGCACGACCACGGTGCCCGGCGCTGCGGCTTTCAGGTCCGCCAGCATGCCTTCGAAGTCGATGCCGCGCTTGGCCGCATCGTAGTAGCGGTAGCTTCCAACTTCGAAGCCGGCTTGCGTGAACAGGGCACGGTGGTTTTCCCAGCTCGGATCGGAGATGAGCACTTTGGCCTTGGGGTTGAGTTTTTTGAGGAAATCCGCGCCGATCTTCAGGCCGCCGGTGCCGCCCAGACCTTGCACGGTCGCGACACGGCCACTCTTGACGACTTCACTGTCCGCGCCGAACACCAGGCCCTTGACCGCCGCGTCATAGGCCGCAATGCCGTCGATGGGCAGGTAGCCGCGCGCGGCGGGTTTTTCCATCAGAGTCTTCTCCGCCGCTTGCACGCACTGCAACAGGGGCAGCTTGCCGTTGTCGTCGTAATACACGCCCACGCCGAGGTTGACCTTGTTGGGGTTTGCGTCGGCCGCGTACTGTTCATTCAGACCAAGGATGGGATCGCGCGGCGCCATCTCGACGGCGGAGAAGAGAGACATAAAACTCCTTGAGGGAAGGTGTAAGCAAAGAGGGTGAGCGGGTTTGTGGAATTCGGGAATGGCGTATTCTCGCCAATTACCCAAAGCAGCCCTGGATTTTACCGGGCGTCCATCCCCTGCCTGCACCGTCATGTCCGTCACGCCCTCTGCCTCCGCCGTCCTGCCTGATACCGCTGAAGCGGGTGCATTGGCTACGTCAGCCGAAGGCGCGACCGGTCAGTTCGTTTCCTTTCCAGGCTCGCCGTTCGAGCTGTTTCAGCCGTATCCGCCCTCTGGGGATCAGCCCGAGGCCATCCGCCAACTGGTGGAAGGCGTCGAGGACGGCGAGGTGTTCCAGACCCTGCTGGGCGTGACGGGCTCGGGCAAGACCTACACCATGGCCAATGTGATCGCCCGCCTGGGGCGGCCGGCCATCATCTTCGCGCCGAACAAGACCCTGGCGGCGCAGCTGTACAGCGAGTTTCGAGAGTTCTTCCCGCGCAATGCGGTCGAGTACTTCGTCAGTTATTACGACTACTACCAGCCCGAGGCCTACGTGCCGCAGCGTGACCTCTTCATCGAGAAGGACAGCGCGATCAACGAGCACATCGAGCAACTGCGACTGTCCTGCACCAAGAGCCTGCTGGAGCGGCGTGACGTGGTCATCGTCGCCACCGTCAGCGCGATCTACGGCATCGGCAAACCCGAGGACTACCACCAGATGATTCTGACGCTGCGCGCTGGCGACAAGCTGGGTCAGCGTGACGTGATCGCCCAACTGGTGCGCATGCAGTACCAGCGCAATGACATGGAGTTCTCGCGCGGTACTTTCCGCGTCCGAGGCGACACCATCGACGTGTTTCCCGCCGAACACTCCGAGTTGGCGCTGCGCGTTGAGCTGTTCGACGATGAAATCGAGAATCTGCAGCTTTTCGACCCGCTGACGGGGCGCATCAAGCAGAAGATCTCGCGCTTCACCGTCTACCCGAGCAGTCACTACGTGACCCCGCGTGAGCAGGTGCTCAAGGCCGTGGAAACCATCAAGGTGGAGCTGGTCGATCGCGTGAAGGAGTTCGTGGACGCTGGTAAGCTGGTCGAGGCCCAGCGTCTTGAGCAGCGCACCCGCTTCGATCTTGAAATGCTCAGTGAGGTGGGGCATTGCAAGGGAATCGAGAACTACACCCGACATCTGTCCGGTGCTCAACCGGGTGATCCTCCACCTACCTTGACCGACTACCTGCCCCGGGACGCCCTGATGTTCCTGGACGAAAGCCACGTCATGATCGGCCAGCTCGGCGGGATGTACAACGGAGACCGGGCGCGCAAGACCACGCTGGTCGAATATGGCTTCCGTCTGCCCAGCGCGCTGGACAACAGGCCGCTCAAGTTCGAGGAATTCGAGACCAAGATGCGCCAGGCCGTTTTTGTCTCGGCCACGCCGGGCGACTGGGAAAAGGCTCACACCGGCGCGGTCGTGGAACAACTGGTGCGGCCCACGGGGCTGATCGACCCGGAAGTCGAGGTGCGCCCGGCTTTGCACCAAGTGGACGATGTGCTGCAAGAGATTCGCCTGCGCGTGGAGCTTCATGAGCGCGTGCTGATCACCGTCCTGACCAAGCGCATGGCCGAGCAGCTGACCGACTACCTGACGGAAAACGGCGTCAAGGTGCGGTATCTGCACAGCGACGTGGATACCGTGGAGCGGGTCGAGATCCTGCGCGATCTGCGTCTGGGCACCTTTGACGTCCTGGTGGGGATCAACCTGCTGCGTGAGGGCCTGGACATTCCCGAGGTTTCGCTGGTGGCCATCCTGGACGCGGACAAGGAGGGTTTCCTGCGCTCGGAGCGCAGCCTGATCCAGACCATCGGTCGGGCCGCGCGCAATTTGCGCGGCAAAGCCATTCTCTACGCCGATCGCGTCACCGACTCCATGAAGCGCGCACTGGGGGAAACCGAGCGCCGGCGCGCCAAGCAGATCGCCCACAACACCGAGCACGGCATCACGCCGCGCGCCATCGTCAAACAGGTGCGTGACTTGATTGACGGTGTCTACAGTGAAAAGGCGGGCCGGGAATCGGAGCGTCTTGAAAGAGAGGCCATGGCCCGGGCCCAGGTGGAAGACATGAGCGAGAAGGACGTGGCGCGCGAGATCAAGCGGCTGGAAAAGCAGATGCTGGAGCACGCAAAGAATCTGGAGTTCGAGCAGGCGGCGAAGACGCGCGATCAGTTGACGATGCTCAAGGCGCGAGCCTTCGGCGCCGCCGTGCCGGATCACCCTGCCTAGTGTCCGACCCGCTGGCCCACAGATGCGAGGAGTTCAGCCCATGATGTTCACGATGCTCCTGCGACGAGGTTTGGCGCTCTTTGCCCTCGTGGCGGTCACGTTGCCTGTGCCAGCCCTGGAAGTCAACGACGATGCACTGTGGTCACTGCTCAAGAAAGGGGGGCAGGTCGTGCTGGTTCGTCATGCGCAGACCACGCCTGGCGTCGGTGATCCCGTTGGCATGACGTTGAACCAATGCGCCACCCAGCGCAATCTGAACGATGAAGGTCGCCGCGAGGCCACGTTGCTGGGCGAGGCTTTGCGTCGCCAGGGCGTGTCAACCAGGCTTGTGCTTTCTAGCCCATGGTGTCGTTGCATTGAGACAGCACGTCTGGTGTTTGGGCATGCGCCTCAAAACCAGGTTGAGTTGGGTAATTTGTTTGATCGTCCGGAACAGGCGTCGGCCCAAACGCAAGCGCTGAGGCGCTTGTTGGCCGAAGTCACGCACGCGCCGTCCAAAGATCCGGGCAATGTGTTCATGTTCACCCATGGTTCCACCGTGCATGCGCTGCTGGGACTGTCGCCTGCCACGGCGGAGATGGTGATCTTGACGCCGGAGCCGGGCGGTTTTCGACTGGCGGGCCGTTTGCTCGTGCGGCAGCCGCCCTACGGCGGCAACTGAGCAACTGCTTGAACTTAAAGACCCTGATCCCGAGCGGGGTAGCGGGTCTTTGGGTATACTTGAGTTCCTTACTCGGGCATTGTGCGCTCTAAAGAAGCGGTATAGCCCGGGACTTATTGGACCACAGGACGCACCCCGGACTGGAAAGGAGCTTGCCATGCGCCTCACGACCAAAGGCCGTTTTGCGGTCACTGCCATGATTGACCTGGCCCTGCGCCAGAGCAATGGGCCCGTGACCCTGGCGGCGATCAGCCAGCGCCAGCAGATCTCTCTCTCTTATCTGGAACAGCTGTTCGGCAAGCTGCGCCGTCACGAGTTGGTGGAGTCCACCCGCGGTCCCGGCGGTGGTTACACCCTGGCACGAAAAGCTGCGGACATCACCGTGGCCGACATCATTCTGTCGGTGGACGAACCTCTGGATGCCACCCAATGCGGGGGCAAGGAAAACTGCCAGGGCAACGATGGCGGCCGTTGCATGACGCACGAGCTGTGGTCGGCCCTCAACACCCGCATGGTCGAGTTCCTGGACTCCGTCACGCTGCAGAAGCTGGTGGACGAACAGCTGGCCAAGGGCCTGGTGGTGGAAGACCGGCCGGCCATCAAGCGCGCGATTTCGGTCGCGCCCGTGGTCAAGCCGGTGCGCGTGAACGCACCGAATTCGGTGTTCGCGCTGGGCAATGTCTTCAAGTCCTGAACCGTCAGGCCCTGCAGGCAGTGAGATTTTCCCGATAACAAGATATTGAGCACAGAGCCATGGACATGACGCCTCATTTCCCCATCTACATGGACTACGGCGCGACCACGCCGGTGGATCCGCGCGTCGTGGATGCGATGATCCCCTGGTTGCGCGAGCACTTCGGCAATCCGGCTTCGCGCAGCCATGCATGGGGCTGGGAGGCGGAAGAAGCCGTTGAAAAAGCCCGCAGCCATGTGGCTGAGCTGATTGGCGCCGACCCGCGCGAGATCGTCTGGACCTCCGGCGCCACCGAGAGCAACAACCTGGCGCTCAAGGGCGCGGCCCATTTCTACAAAGAAAAGGGCAAGCACCTCATCACCGTCAAGACCGAGCACAAGGCTGTGCTCGACACCATGCGTGAGCTGGAGCGTCAGGGGTTCGAGGTGACTTACCTTGATGTGCGTGAAGACGGCTTGCTGGACTTCGACGTGCTCCAGGCCGCCATTCGTCCGGACACCATCCTGATCAGCGTGATGTTCGTGAACAACGAGATCGGCGTGATCCAGGACATTCCTGCCATCGGCAAGTTGTGCCGCGAGAAGGGGCTCATCTTCCACGTCGATGCCGCACAGGCCACCGGCAAGGTTGCGATCGACCTGGCCCAACTGCCGGTGGATTTGATGAGCCTGGCCTCGCACAAGACCTATGGTCCCAAGGGCATCGGCGCGCTCTACGTGCGCCGCAAGCCGCGCGTGCGCCTGGAAGCACAGATGCACGGGGGTGGACACGAGCGCGGCATGCGTTCGGGCACCCTGCCCACGCACCAAATCGTCGGCATGGGCGAGGCTTTCCGTATCGCCAAGCTCGAGATGGCGCAGGACCTGGCAAAGGCCCGTCATCTGCAGAAAAAGCTGCTCGATGGCTTGAAGGACGTGGAGCAGGTCTTCCTGAATGGTCACCTCGAAAAGCGCGTGCCGCACAACCTGAACATGAGCTTCAACTTCGTCGAGGGCGAGTCGCTCATCATGGGTATCAAGGGGCTGGCGGTGTCCTCTGGCTCGGCCTGCACTTCCGCGAGCCTGGAGCCCAGCTATGTGCTGAGGGCGCTGGGCCGCAGTGACGAATTGGCGCACAGCAGTCTGCGCATGACCATCGGTCGCTTCACGACCGACGAGGAAATCGACTACGCGATCACGACGATCAAGCACAACGTCGCGAAGTTGCGTGAGCTCAGCCCACTGTGGGAAATGTTCAAGGACGGGGTTGACTTGAATACCATCCAATGGGCTGCACATTGAAGAGCACGAAGGAGTAACACCATGGCATACAGCGACAAAGTCATTGACCACTACGAGAACCCGCGCAACGTCGGCTCCTTCGACAAGGGCGACGACACGGTCGGCACCGGCATGGTGGGCGCGCCTGCCTGCGGCGACGTGATGAAGCTGCAGATCAAGGTGAACCCGTCCACAGGCGTGATCGAGGACGCCCGCTTCAAGACCTACGGCTGCGGTTCGGCCATCGCTTCCAGCTCGCTCGTGACCGAATGGGTCAAGGGCAAGACGCTGGACGAGGCGGCCGCGCTCAAGAACAGCCAGATCGCCGAGGAACTGGCCCTGCCGCCGGTGAAGGTGCATTGCTCCATCCTCGCCGAGGACGCGATCAAGGCCGCAGTGGACGACTACCGCAAGAAGCACGCACAGGTCGCGGCCTGAACTTGCCCCGATTTGGCACAAAGTCTGAGAGAAGAAGGAAATGGCCGTCACCCTCACTGAATCCGCCGCCCGCCACGTGAGCCGCTACCTGAGCAGGCGCGGCAAGGGTGTGGGCGTGCGCCTGGGCGTGAAGACCACAGGCTGCTCCGGCTTGGCCTACAAGCTTGAGTACGTGGACGATGTCGCCCCCGAGGACATCGTGTTCGAGGGGCATGGCGTCAAGGTGTTGGTCGATCCCAAGAGCTTGTCCTACATCGATGGCACCCAGCTTGATTATGTGCGCGAGGGTCTTAACGAAGGGTTCAAGTTCAACAACCCGAACGAGCGTGACCGTTGCGGTTGCGGTGAGTCGTTCCGCGTCTGAGCGCTCGCATCCGGTTCCTGCGTGGCTACTCTGCAGTCAGACGACTTTGAGCTGTTCGGCCTGCCGCGGCAGTTTGCGCAGGATCGGGCCGTGATCGACGCGCGGTGGAAGGACCTGCAGCGCGAAGCCCATCCCGATAAGTTCGCGGCCCAGGGGCCGGCGGCGCAGCGCCTCGCCATGCAATGGTCGGTGCGCATCAACGAGGCTTACCAGCGCCTCAAGGATCCGCTCAAGCGCGCGGCTTATCTCTGCGAGTTGAATGGCGTAGCCGTGAAAGCCGAGGACAACACCGCCATGCCGGCGGAGTTCCTGATGCAGCAGATGACCTGGCGCGAGGCACTGGACGAAGCCGAGGACCTGGGCGCGCTGGATGCCTTGAGCGATGAAGTGGGCGCCGCACGCGCACGCGTGCTGTCCTCCTTCGATTGGTTGTTGGACGAGAAGGGTGACCACGCCGGCGCCGTTCAACAAGTGCGGTCCCTGATGTTCATCGAGCGTTTCGCTCAGGACGTTGAAGCCCGCTACGAAAGCATGGAAAGCTGAGCAAGCATAAAAAGAAATGGCCCTGCTGCAAATTTCAGAACCCGGTCAAGCGCCCGATCCGCACCAGCGTCGCATCGCGGTAGGCATAGACCTGGGCACCACCCATTCCCTCGTGGCGGCCGTACGCAATGGCGTCGCGGAATGCCTGCCCGATGCGCAAGGCCGTGTCATCCTGCCCTCAGTCGTGCGCTATCTGCAGGAAGGTCGCGAAATCGGCCACGCCGCGCGTGAGCAGCAAATCCACGACCCGGGCAACACCATAGCTTCCGTCAAGCGCCTGATGGGGCGCGCCTTGGCGGACATTCCTCAGCCCGACAAACTGCCGTATGCCTTGACGGACGGCGGACAGGCGGGCGCATCGAATGCGCAGGGCATGGTGCGCATCCGCACTATCGCGGGCGATAAGAGTCCGGTGGAAGTCAGCGCCGAAATCCTCGCGACGCTGCGCCAGCGCGCCGAAGACACCTTCGACAGCGATCTTCACGGCGCGGTCATCACCGTTCCGGCGTATTTCGACGATGCGCAGCGGCAGGCCACCAAGGATGCCGCGCAACTGGCCGGGCTGAACGTGCTGAGGCTGATCAACGAGCCGACGGCAGCCGCCATTGCCTACGGTCTCGACAATGCCAGTGAGGGCATCTATGCCGTCTATGACCTGGGGGGCGGCACCTTCGATATTTCCATCCTGCGCCTGAGCCAAGGGGTGTTCGAAGTCATTGCCACCGGGGGCGACTCGGCCCTGGGCGGGGACGACTATGACCAGGCTCTGGCCGAACTCATGTTGGCGCAGACGGGTCTGCGCGCCGACACGCCCGAGGACCGGGCGTATCTGCTGGCCGAGGCCCGGGCTGCGAAGGAGGCACTGTCCGATGACGACATAGTGACGGCTGAAATCGAACTGTCGAGTGGCAGCGCCGACCTGTCGCTGAACCGTGAACAGTTCGAGGCGTGCACCGCCGCGCTGACTACACGCACCCTGGCCGCCGTGCGCAAGGCGCTGCGCGATGCCAAGCTGCGCGTGGAAGATGTGAAGGGTGTGGTGATGGTGGGCGGCTCCACGCGCATGCCCGTCATCCAGCGTGTGGTCGGTGAATTGTTTGGCACGGCGCCGCTCACCAACCTCAATCCCGACGAGGTCGTGGCCTTGGGCGCGGCCATCCAGGCCAACCAGTTGGCGGGCAATAATCCCGCGGGCGATCTGCTCCTGCTGGATGTCATTCCCTTGTCTCTGGGCATTGAAACCATGGGCGGATTGGTTGAGCGCATCGTGCCGCGCAACACCACCATCCCCACCGCGATGGCCCAGGACTTCACGACTTACCAGGATGGGCAGACGGCGCTCTCCCTGCATGTCGTGCAGGGAGAGCGCGACTTGGTCGCCGATTGCCGCAGCCTGGCCCGCTTTACCTTGCGTGGCATTCCGCCCATGGCGGCGGGCGCGGCGCGCATCCGCGTGACCTTCACGGTCGATGCCGATGGCCTGCTCAGCGTGAGCGCGAAGGAGCAGACCAGTGGCGTGGAGGCCAGCATCCAAGTCAAGCCCAGTTACGGCCTGGGCGACGATCAGATCGCGCGCATGCTGCAAGAAAGTTTTGCCACCGCGCAGCAGGACATGCAGGCGAGGGCGCTGGCTGAGGCCCGCGTCGAGGCCGACCGCATGCTGCTGGCCACACGCAGTGCGCTCGCGGCCGATGCCGATTTGCTTTCACCGCAAGAGCGGGCCGCGATGGACGCCTTGATGCAAACGCTGGCGAGCCTGCGCACGAGCAGCGAGGACGCCAAGGCCATCGACGCGGCCACCGAGGCCCTGGCCAAGGGCACGGAAGCCTTTGCCGCACTGCGCATGAACCGCGGCATCCAGAAGGCGCTGTCGGGCAAGAACATCGAAGCGGTCTGAGCCCCAGTCCGAGCGTCCCAGCTCTCTGAAAGAATTCATTCCATGCCTGTCATCAAAGTCCTGCCTCACCCCGAGTACGCCCCTGAAGGGGCGGAAATCCAGGCCCAGCCAGGCGACTCGATCTGCGAGGTGCTGCTTGACAACCACATCGCCATCGAGCACGCCTGCGACATGAGTTGCGCCTGCACGACCTGCCACGTCATCGTGCGCGAGGGCTACAACTCGCTCAACGAACTGGATGAGAACGAGGAAGACCTGCTGGACCGGGCCTGGGGTCTGACCCCGCAGTCGCGTCTGAGCTGCCAGGCCATCGTGGCCCGGGAGAACCTGGTGGTCGAGATTCCCAAGTACTCGATCAACCACGCCAAGGAAAACCACTGAGCTGGCGCCCCGCGCATCGACACCCCGGCTCCGTATCATTGCGCCTATGCGTCAAATCGTTCTGGATACCGAAACCACGGGCCTGTCCGCCGAAGGCGGCGACCGCATCATCGAACTGGGTTGCGTGGAGCTGCTGAACCGCAAGCTCAGCGGCAACAACCTGCATTTCTACTTCAATCCCGGGCGCGACAGCCATGAAGACGCCTTGCGGGTGCACGGCATCAGCAACGAGTTTCTCCGCGACAAGCCCAAGTTCGCGGAGGTGGTGCAGGAGATCCTGGCCTACCTGCAGGGCGCGGAAATCATCATCCACAACGCGGCCTTTGATGTGAGCTTCCTGAACAAGGAGTTGGAGCTGATTGGCCTGCCGGCGTTTCACACCTTCGTCGGCGGTGTCACGGACACCCTGGCCATGGCCAAGGAGCTGTATCCGGGCAAGCGCAACTCACTCGATGCCTTGTGCGATCGCCTGGGCGTGGACAACTCCGGACGTACCTTGCACGGCGCCTTGCTGGACGCCGAGCTGTTGGCCGATGTCTACATCAACATGACGCGTGGACAGGACGCTTTGTTGATTGATGCGGGGGATGCCGAGCAATTGACGGGGCTTGGTTTCGAGCGCGTCGATCTGTCGCGTTTTGACCTCCCTGTGCTGCCTGCTTCCGAGCAGGAACTGGCCGCGCACGACGAAGTGCTTGCACAAATCGACAAGGCCTGCGGCAGCAAGACCGTGTGGCGTCGGTTCGTCTTGCCCGCGCAGGTGCCGGAAAGTCATTGAACTTGTGGCATAATCTTGGTCTCTTGAGAACGCAGGGGTCTGCAGAGGCCCAGCAAGTCGTCGCAAGCCAGCAGCCGCACTTCGGTTGCATGTGCAGACGCAAAAATCAAGGGCGATTAGCTCAGCGGTAGAGCACTGCATTCACACTGCAGGGGTCACATGTTCGATCCATGTATCGCCCACCAACCACGGTAAAGGGCCACAACTTCGGTTGTGGCCCTTTTGCTTTTTGCGGCGGATGGGCCCGATGCAGCACATCCTTTCCGTTTTGCGGGTCTATGTCCCTTATTCTGAAATGGACTTGTCAGTCCAGTCCGGATTGGACTGGACAGTCCAGTATGATTTTGGGATGACCGAAGAAACCCGTACCGATACGCGCGCGCGCATTCTGCAGGCCGCCCTCGACACCTTCAGGGAAAAAGGCTACGCCGCCGGCGTGGACGACATCGCGCGTCGGGCCGGGGTCGTCAAACAGACCCTTTACCACCACTTTGGCAGCAAGGAAGTGCTGTTTCGCGAAGCCTTCACCGGTTTTTGCAGCATGCTGGTGGTCGACGCTGCCGGCAGTTCCGGTTCGGTGCGCGAGGAGATCCTGCGCTTTGTCGAGGCCTTTGAAAGCCGGGTGCTGAGCGAGGAGGGGTTGGCCATGCACCGGGTCATGATGGCCGAGTTGCAGCGTTTCCCCGAATTGGCGCACACGATGCATGAGTCGTGGCAAGTGGCCCAGAACCGGTTGGTCCGCCTGCTTCGATCCGGCATGGAGCGCGGGGAACTGCGACAGGAGCCCGCCGAATTCGCGGCGGAGGTACTGATCAGCCTCCTGACGGGCGTGCACCGGGGGCGTTTGATGGGCAAACCCCTGCACGAGTCGCAACTGTCTCCCGCGCAAATCGTGGAAGTTTTCATGCGTGCTTTCGCGCCCGACGCGAAAGCTGCAACCCCTCATTTCCCCATTCATCTCTAAAGAAGGACTGCCCATGTACGCCCCTGCTTTCCGACTTTTCGCGCCCGCTTCGATGCCGCGCGTGTACGCCCTGGCGCTCGCCATCTCCGTGCCTGTGCTGCTGGCTGCCTGCGGCAAATCCGAAGCCACTGCAGCGGCCGGTGGTCCACCGGCCATGCCGCCGATGGAGGTCTCGGTGGTGATCGCCAGTCCCGGCGAGGCTCTGCTGACCAAGGAGCTGCCCGGGCGTTTGCAAGCCTGGCGCACGGCGGAGGTCCGCGCCCGCGTCGAGGGCATCGTGGAAGAGCGCCTGTTCAATGAAGGTTCCGAGGTCAAGGCCGGCATGCCGCTGTACCGCATCGATGCGCGTACCTACAAGACCACCTACGCCGCAGCCAAGGCGGACCTCATCGCTGCGCAGGCCGTGGTCAATCGCTATCGGCCCCTGGTCGAAATCAAAGCCGTGAGCCAGCAGGAGCTGGACACCGCGGAGGCACGCCTGCGTCAGGCCGAAGCCGCGCTGGCGCGCGCGGAATTGGACCTGGAAAACACCACGGTGCCCGCTCCGATCTCGGGCCGCATCGGGCGTTCCCTGGTCACAGAAGGAGCCCTGGTCGGGCGCGGCGAAGCCACCCAGCTGGCCACCATCGAGCAGATCGATCCGATTTATGTGAACTTCACGCAGAGCAGTGTCGAGCTGCTGACCCTGCGCGAAGCCATCAACAGCGGCCGCTGGAAAGAGGCCGAAACCCGTCGCATGGAGCTGGTGCTGGAAAACGGCAGTACCTATGCGCTGCCGGGCAAACTGCTGTTCTCGGACTTGGCGGTCGATCCCAACACGGGCTCGGTCTCCATGCGCGCCGAGTTCCCCAACCCCAAGAAGGAATTGCTGCCCGGCATGTTCGTGCGCGTGCGCTATCCGCAGGCACGGGCTGACCAGCTCATCACCCTGCCGCAACGTGCGGTGATGTTGACGCAAGGCGGCGCCATCGTGATGGTGGTGGGCTCGGACGGCAAGGTCGCACCGCGTCCGGTGCAACTGGGCGGCATGAGCGGCAGCAACTGGACGGTGACCGGTGGCCTGTCCGGCGGCGAGCAGGTCATGGTCGAAGGGCATATGAAGGCTCCGCCCGGCAGCACCGTCAAGCCGGTGCCCTGGAATCCGTCCCCGGCAACCGGTGCCACCGCGCAAGGGCAGAGCGGCACCGCGCCTGGCGCGGGCCAGGGCCGCTGAGCGCGCATAAACAGGCACGCGAGCGAAAGAAGAACAAAACAAGGAAACCGACATGGCCCGTTTTTTCGTCAACCGACCGGTTTTTGCCTGGGTGCTGGCGCTGGTGATCATGCTGGCTGGCGCCCTGGCGCTGCGCCAATTGCCCATTGCCCAATACCCCGAGGTCGCGCCGCCCGCGCTAGCCATCAGCGTGACCTATCCTGGCGCCTCGGCCCAGGTGGTCGAGAACACCGTGGTGTCGCTGATCGAGCAGGAGATGAACGGCATTGAAGGTCTGCTCTACATGGATTCCTCCTCGGAGCAGAGCACCGGCACCATCAACCTGACCTTCCAGACCGGCACCGACATCGAGGTCGCTTCGGTCGAGGCCCAGAACCGCGTCAAGCGTGTCGAGGCCCGTCTGCCCGACGAGGTGAAACGTCTGGGTGTGAACGTCACCAAGACCCGGCGCAACTACCTGATGTTCGTCATGCTGTACTCGCCCGACGGCAGTCGCAGCAGCGTGGACCTCGCCAGCTACGCGGCCAGCAATGTGCTGGACGAAATCCGCCGCGTGCCGGGCGTGGGCGAGGCGCAGATGTTCGGGTCGGAATACTCCATGCGTCTGTGGGTGGACCCCGACAAGCTGGCGTCCTACAAGCTCAGCCCCAGTGACGTGATCGCCGCCGTGCGCGCGCAGAACGTGTTGCTGGCCGTGGGCGAGGTGAATCAGCCGCCCGCGCCCGCAGGCATGGAATACGCCGCGTCGGTCATCACGCGCGGCCGGCTGAGCACACCGCAGGAGTTTGGCAACGTGGTGGTGCGCGCGCAGTCGGACGGCTCGCTGGTGCGCGTGCGCGACGTGGCCCGCGTCGAGCTGGGCGCGCAGGACTACTCCGTCTTCGCGCGCATCGACGGCAAGGCGGCAGCGGGGGTGGGCATCAAGGTCGCGCCGGGTGCGAACGCCCTGGACACGGCCAAGGCGGTGCGCGCTCGCATGGAGGAGTTGGGTCGTTTTCTGCCCCAGGGCATGACCTGGGAAGTGCCCTATGACACCACCCCCTTCATTGACGTCTCCATCCAGGAGGTGATCAAGACCCTGATCGAGGCCGTCATCCTGGTGTTCATCGTGATGTACCTGTTTCTGGAAAACTGGCGCGCCACGCTGATTCCGACCATCGTGGTGCCGATCTCCCTGATCGGCGCTGCGTTGGGCTTGTATGTGCTGGGCTATTCCATCAACGTGCTCACCTTGTTCGCGATGGTGCTGGCCATCGGCATCGTTGTGGACGATGCCATCGTGGTGGTGGAGAACGTCGAGCGCATCATGGAGGAGGAGCACTTGCCGCCACGCGAGGCCACGGCCAAGGCCATGGACCAGATCGTCGGCGCCATCATCGGCATCACCGTGGTGCTGTCGGCGGTGTTCATTCCCATGGCCTTCTTCTCGGGTTCCGTGGGCGCGATCTACCGGCAGTTTGCCGTGACCTTGGTGCTGACCATGCTCTTCTCGGCGCTGATGGCGCTGACGCTCACGCCGGCGTTGTGCGCGACCCTGCTCAAGCACGATCCCAGCGGACATGCCTTGCCCAGCACGGGCTTTTTCGGATGGTTCAACCGCACCTTCCTCGCGGCCACGCAGCGTTATGTGGGCACGGTGCGCAAGCTGCTGGGCAAGCCCGGGCGCTGGCTGGTGGTCTACGGTGCCATCGTGGCCGCTGCGGTCTTGATGTTCGCCAAGCTGCCGGGCAGCTTCCTGCCCGAGGAAGACCAGGGCTACTTCATCACCATGGTCCAGTTGCCGCCCGGCGCCACGCAGGAACGCACGGTGGCCGTGATGGAGCAGGCCGAGAAATTCTTCCTGAGCCAGCCCGAGGTGGAGCACGCCGTCGGCATCGTGGGTTTCTCCTTCTTCGGTCGTGGCCAGAACGCGGGCCTGCTGTTCGTGCGACTGAAGGACTGGGAACTGCGTCAGGAAGAGAAAAACAGCGTCAAGGCCGTGGTGCAGCGCGCCAACGGCGCCCTGTTCATGCTCAAGCAAGCCTTCATCTTCAGCATCAACCCGCCGCCCATCCCCGAACTGGCGGCCGTGGGTGGTTTTGACTTCCGCTTGCAGGACCGGGGTGGCCTGGGGCGCGAGCAACTCGCGCAGGCCCAGGCGCTGGCCTTGCAAGCAGCCTCGCGGAACCCCGCACTCGCGGGCGTGCGGATGGACGGCATGCCCCCGGGTCCGCAGCTTTTGCTGGAGATTGACCGCGAGAAGGCCCAGACCCTGGGCGTGGACATCGCCGTCCTGAACGACACGCTGCAGACCTTGTTCGGCACGGCCTACATCAACGACTTCGAGCGCAACGGCCGCGTGCTGCGCGTGCAGATGCAGGCTGATCCTGCCGTGCGCACCAGCCCCGAGGCCATGCTGCGCGTGCAGGTGCGCAACCGCACGGGCGGCATGGTGTCCCTGTCCGAAGTGGTCAAACCGCTGTGGATGGTCGGTGCGCCCAAGCTCGACCGCTACAACGGCGTGCCCTCGGTCAAGCTCACCGGCAACCCCGCGCCAGGCTACAGCACGGGCCAGGCCATGGCCGCGATGGGCGGGATAGCCGCGCAGCTTCCGTCAGGCGTGGGGTACTCCTGGTCGGGTACCTCGTTCGAGGAAAGCCTGTCGGGCTCCCAGGCGCCCATGCTGTTCGCGATCTCGCTGATCGTCGTCTTCCTCTGCCTGGCAGCGCTTTACGAGAGTTGGTCCATTCCCTTCTCCGTGCTGCTGGTGGTGCCACTGGGTGTGTTTGGCGCCTTGCTGGCGGTGCTGCTGCGCGGACTGCCCAACGACGTCTACTTCAAGGTAGGCCTGATCGCGACCATCGGTTTGTCGTCCAAGAACGCCATCCTGATCATTGAGTTCGCGCGCAGCTTGCAGGACCAGGGCATGGCCTTGAAGGAGGCCATCATCGAGGCCTGCCGTCTGCGGCTGCGCCCGATCCTGATGACTTCGATCGCCTTCATCGTCGGCGTGCTGCCCCTGGCCATCTCCACCGGCGCGGGTGCCCAGAGCCGCCATGCCATCGGCACCGGCGTCATGGGCGGCATGATCGCTGCCACCGTGCTGGCCATCTTCCTGGTGCCGGTGTTCTACCTGACGGTGGGGCGCTTGTTCCCGGTCCGTGGCCGGGAAGGTGGTAAATCCACCGACGGCCTGCCTGCGCTGGAAGTGGGCCCGCGCCATGACTAAATTGCTGGAAGGAGCGGGCACCGAACCAATGTCCGCCTCCACGAACCCACATCCTCTGAACATGCGATTCATGCTTCGTTCCCTGTCCCTGGTGGCCGGGGCCGCCTTGCTGTCCGCTTGCTCGGTCATGGCACCGCGTTATGAACGCCCAGCCCTGGCCGTGCCGGATCTCTGGCCCGCCGAGATCCAGGTGGATGCCCGCACCGTGGCGGCCAAGCCTGTGGCCTGGGAGAGCTTCTTTCCCGACGAGCGCCTGCGCGCCCTGATCCAGTTGGCCTTGGCGAACAACCGCGACATGCGCATCGCCACGGCCCGCGTGCTGGAGGCTCAGGCGCTCTACGGCATTCAGCGCGCCGACCGCCTGCCCAGCGTCAACGTGGGCGGCAGCGTGGCGCGCAGCCGCACGCCGGGTGATCTGTCCGGCACGGGGAGTGCGGTCATCGGCCAGCGCGCGGATGTCAACGTGGCCATTCCTTCCTTTGAGCTGGACTTCTGGGGCCGCGTGGCCAGCCTCAGCGATGCCGCCAAGGCCAGCTACCTGGCGACCGAGCAGGCTGAGCGCAGCTTTCGCTTGTCGTTGATCGCCAATGTGGCCGACGGCTACCTCGCGTTGGCCGAGGCCAGCGAGCGTCTGCAACTGGCCCAGGCCACGCTCAAGACCCGCGCGCAGACCCGTGAATTGGTGGACCAGCGCCGCAAGGGCGGCCTGGCCGGCGACCTGGATTACCTGCAGGCCGATGCCGCCTACGAAGGCGCGCGCGCCGAGGTGGCCGCGCTCACGCGCCAGCAATCCGCCGCGCGCAACTACCTGTCCACGCTGGTCGGTACTCAGGCTGAGGATCTGCCTCCAGGCCGTGCCCTGGCCGAACAGGGCATCGCCCTGAACCAGCAGGCGGAACTGCCCTCGCAAGTGCTGCTGCGCCGACCCGACGTGCGCGCGGCCGAGCATCGCCTGCTGGCGGCCAACGCCAACATCGGCGCGGCGCGCGCGGCCTTCTTCCCGCGCATCGGCTTCACCGGTTCCACCGGTTTCGCGAGCTCCGAGATCGACGGTCTGTTCAATAGCGGTTCAGGCGCCTGGAGTTTCACGCCCAGCATCAGTCTGCCGATCTTCCAGGGTGGACGCAACCAGGCCAACCTGGACCTGGCCACGGTGCGCAAGGACATCGCCGTCGCCGAGTACGAGAAGACCCTTCAGCAAGCCTTCCGCGAAGTGGCCGACCAGCTCGTGGCCCGTGACCAGCTCGCCGCGCAACTGCAAGCGGTGGAGGCGCAGGAGCGTTCCCAGCAACGCGCGACCGTGATCGCCGAAGCGCGTTACGCGCAGGGCGTGGGCAGCTTCCTGGAGGTGCTGGACGCGCAACGCCAGCTCTTCGCCGTGCAGCAAAGCCTGATCCAGGTGCGCCGCAACATGTGGTCGGCGGCTGCCCAGCTCTACAAGGCACTCGGCGGCGGGGACGAGGTGGACGCAGGCAAGCAGGGCTGAGCCGCACCGCCCTCGTCACGCTCTTCAGCCCTGTTTCCGTTCCCGTCTGCACTATGCTTGACGCATGGAGCAGACCCTCGATCAAGTTGACGTTGTCGTCGCAGGCGCAGGCGTGGTGGGCCTGGCCGTTGCCCGCGCCCTGGCCCAAAGCGGGCGCGAAGTTCTGGTGCTGGAAGCCGCCGGGGCCATCGGCACCGGCACCAGTTCCCGCAACAGCGAAGTCATCCACGCCGGCCTCTACTACCCGACGGGCTCGCTCAAGGCGCGCCTTTGCGTGCAGGGACGCGACATGTTGTATGGCTACTGCGCCGAGCGGGGCGTGAACCACCGCCGCTGCGGCAAGCTGCTGGTTGCGACCAGCGAAGCGCAGATGCCTAAGCTGCACGCCATCGCGGCGCAGGCCGCCGCCAACGGCGTCCATGACCTGCAGTGGCTCAGCCGTGACCAAGCCCGCGCGCTGGAACCTGCTCTGGAATGCGTGGCCGCCTTGTTGTCGCCCAGCACCGGCATCATCGACAGCCACGGCCTCATGCTGGCCTTGCAGGGTGATCTGGAGAATGCGGGCGGCCAGGTGGTGTTCAACACGGCGGTGGCCCATCCGGTCGTTGTGCCGCAGGGCATTGAGGTGGAAGCGGTGGACCGCGCATCGCAAAGCAGCACCCGGCTGCTGGTCCGAACCTTCGTCAACGCGGCCGGGTTGAGCGCGCCCGCGCTGGCGCGCCAGATCGAAGGGTTGGACTCGCGTCACGTGCCGACGGCCCATTACGCCAAGGGCAGCTACTTCTCTCTTGCCGGGCGCGCGCCGTTTTCCCGCCTCATCTATCCCATGCCCGAAGGTGGCGGCCTGGGCGTGCACCTCACGCTGGACCTGGGAGGGCAGGCGCGTTTTGGTCCCGATGCCGAGTGGCTGACCGGCGTATCCACCGACACACTCGACTACACCGTCAACCCTGCGCGCGGCGATGCCTTCTACGCCGAAGTTCGCCGCTATTGGCCTGGGTTGCGGGATGGCGCGTTGTTGCCAGCGTATTCCGGGGTGCGCCCCAAGATCAGCGGGCGAGACGAGCCCGCCGCCGATTTTGTGATCCAGGGACCGGCCGACCATGGCGTGTCCGGGCTGGTCAACCTTTTCGGGATCGAATCGCCGGGGTTGACGAGTTGTCTGGCGATTGGGGAGCAGGTGCGGCACGTACTTGCTCTGGAGGTCGGGAAATGAAACGATTGATTCGTACGATTACCCTTGCTGCTTCATCTTTGGTGTTATCGGGATGCGCTGCTTTGGAGCCGTATTTGCTGGTGGGCGGCATCGCTTCGGCTGGGATCATGACTTATTCTCTTATAACTGGCCGGTGCATGAATGGGCTGTGTCCGGGGACCGAAGAATATAGAGAGAAGTACCATCCCAACTCCTATGCAGATTGGGGAAAAGCAGAAACCACGGATGAGCAGCGCCGAAAGGATGCACTGGATTGCGGAGGTACGTACGACCTATTTGCTCCTGACCGCTTTGTCGTCAACACATCCCAACTAGAAGCAGAGAGATATCCTGAAGAGCGGTACTTATTCTCTGCGAAGGACAGGCTGACAAAAAAATGGGCTGCATGTATGGAATCAAAAGGCTATACACCGCAGTCAGGGCCGTTCTACGGAAAACCGTGAGCCTATTTTGAAGTCCCCTTGATGTTCTGGTTTAGTAACGACGTCCCCCCGGAATTGAATAGCGGTTGAGCTTGGAGTCCCATCCCAAATGACAGGAGATTTGACATGAAGAAGAGGTTTGCGAAATGGCCGATCATTGGTTTGATCGGCGCTTGATTGCATCTCCCGTCTCCCTCACCAACCCCGGTCCCTGGTAAATGAACCCGGTGTAGATCTGCACCACATCTGCCCCGGCCTCGATCTTGCTGACCGCGTCCTGCGCGCTCAGGATGCCGCCCACGCCGATGATGGGGAAGTCCTTGCCCAGCGTAGCGCGCAGTTGGCGGATGACGCGGTTGCTGGCTTCTAGCACCGGTGCGCCAGAGAGGCCGCCAGTTTCTTCCGCATGCGGCAGGCCTTGCACTGCGTCGCGGGCCAGGGTGGTGTTGGTGGCAATCACGCCGTCCATGCCCTGGCGCTTGAGCGTGGCGGCGATCAGTTGCACCTGGGCTTCGTCCAGATCGGGCGCGATTTTCACGAAGATGGGCACGCGGCGTGGCGTCACGCCGCCCAGTCCATCGGGCGTGCCATGTTGCTGCGCCAATTGTTCGCGCCGCGCGGCGATGGCTGAGAGCAGGGCGTCGAGCGCTTCGTCGCTTTGCAGGCTGCGCAGGTTTTGGGTGTTCGGGCTGGATATGTTGACGGTCACGTAGTCAGCATGCGGGTACACGCCTTCCAGACCCTTGAGGTAGTCGTCCGTGGCGCGCTCGATAGGTGTGGCGGCGTTCTTGCCGATGTTCAGGCCCAGCAGGGCCGGGCGCGCATGGCCCTGGCGGAACTTGGCCTTCTGCACGTTGGCGATAAAGGCGTCCAGGCCCTCGTTGTTAAAACCCAGGCGGTTGATCAGCGCTTTCGCCTGGGGCAGGCGGAAGATGCGCGGCTTGGGGTTGCCGGGTTGGGGCAGGGGGGTGACGGTGCCGACTTCGACGAAGCCGAAGCCCATGGACGCGAAGGCGTCGATACAGCGGGCGTTCTTGTCCAGCCCGGCGGCCAGGCCCACGCGGTTGGGGAAGGTCAGGCCCGCGAGCGTGATCGGGTCCTCCACGCGAGTCTGGCGGTAGGCGCAGGCCAGCGGCGTGTTCTGCGTGCGGGCCAGGGCGTCGAGGGTGAAGTCGTGCGCGGCCTCGGCGTCCATCTTGAACAGCAGGGCGCGGGGCAGGGCGTAGGGGAGCAGGGAGGGGAGGAAGGACATTGGATAATTGTCCCAGAACCTTTTTCACCTTTTCCTTTTCGCCTTTCCCGCGATTCCCCTTCCATGACCCAAGACGAACTCAAAACCCTGGTCGGTCAGGCCGCGCTTCAGTATGTGGTCCCCGGCGAGATCGTCGGGGTCGGCACCGGTTCCACGGTGAACAAGTTCATTGACGCGCTGGCCGCGATGAAGGGCCAGATTCCCGGCGCGGTGTCCAGCTCCGTGGCCAGCACCGAGCGGCTGAAGGCCATCGGCATCCCGGTGTTCGATGCGAATGAGGTGGGGGAGCTGTCCGTCTACATCGACGGCGCGGACGAGATCGACGGCGCGGGCAACATGATCAAGGGCGGCGGCGCAGCGCTCACGCGCGAGAAGATCGTCGCGGCCCAGGCGCGGCGTTTCGTCTGCATTGCGGACGAGTCGAAGCTGGTCACGGTGCTGGGCCAGTTCCCGCTGCCGGTGGAAGTCATCCCCATGGCCACGCGGCGCATCACCCGCCAGTTCGAGGCGATGGGGGGCACCGTGACGCTGCGCCTGAAGGATGGCGCGCCCTTGCTGACCGACAACGGCCAGCACATCCTGGACGTGAAGGGCCTGCAGATCCGCGACCCGCTGGCCTTCGAGTCCGAGGTGAACCAGTGGCCGGGCGTGGTGACAGTGGGGGTGTTTGCGCACCAACGGGCGCAGATCTGTCTGCTGGGCACTCCCAACGGGGTACGCACGCTGAACTTCAAGCCCTGATGGTGGGGGGCCACGTTCAATGCGCCTACAGCTGGAGTCCGAGGACGTGGGGTGACTGCGCAGCGACATAAAGGGGGAATTCAAGGGCCGGTAGGCCCTTGAAGGAGGACAGTCGCGGAGCAGTCACCCCGCGTCCTCGGATGATGAAGTAACGGTTGAACGAAATCTCAAGCCGTTCCCGCCATCCCCTGATGCCGCAACAATGCCTCCAGGCTCGGCTCCCGCCCCCGGAAAGCCTTGAAGGATTCGATGGCCGGGCGTGAACCGCCCGCTTCCAGAATCGCTTGCCGGTACCTGCGCCCGGTCTCCACGCTGGGCATGCCGTCCGGTCCCACCGTTTCCTCGAAGGCCGCGTAGGCGTCTGCGCTCAGCACCTCGGCCCACTTGTAGCTGTAATAACCCGCTGCGTACCCACCCGCGAAGATGTGGCTGAAGGTGTGCGGCGTGCGGCTGAAGGAGGGCGCGGGCAGCAGGGCCACTTCCGCGCGCACCTGGCGCAACACCTCCATGAAGTCCGGCTGCGCGCCCGCCGTGTGCAGCAGCATGTCGTAGAGCGAGTACTCGATCTGCCGCAGGGTCTGCATGCCGCTCTGGAAATTCTTGGCCGCGATCATCTTGTCGTAGAGCGCGCGCGGCAGCGGTTCGCCCGTGTCGACGTGAGCGGTCATGTGGCGCAGCACCTCCCATTCCCAGCAGAAGTTCTCCATGAACTGGCTGGGCAGTTCCACCGCGTCCCATTCCACGCCGCTGATGCCGGACACATCCCGCTCGTTGACCTGGGTCAGCATGTGGTGCAGGCCGTGGCCGAATTCGTGGAACAGGGTGATGACGTCGTCGTGCGTCAGCAAAGCGGGCTTGCCATTCACACCGTCGGCGAAATTGCAGACCAGATGGGCCACCGGTGTTTGCAGCTGGCCGTTGTCCGGGCGCAGCCAGCGCGTGCGCACATCGTCCATCCAGGCGCCGCCGCGCTTGCCAGCGCGGGCGGGCTGGTCCAGGTAGAACTGGGCCAGCAACTGACCGCCGCGTTCGATGCGATAGAACTCCACCGCCGGGTGCCAGACGGGCGCACTGTCCTTGCGGATCTCCACCTCGAACAAGGTTTCCACGATCTTGAACAGACCGGCCAGCACGCGCGGCGCGGTGAAGTACTGCTTGACCTCCTGCTCGCTGTAGGCGTACCGGGCTTCCTTGAGTTTCTCGCTGATATAGCTCCAGTCCCAGGGCTGCGGGTCGGTGATGCCCAGTTCTTGCGCGGCAAATGCCCGCAGGTCGGCCACATCACGTTCGCCATAGGGCCTGGCTTTGGCGGCGAGGTCGCGCAGGAAGGTGATTACCTGTTCGGGCGTATCCGCCATCTTGGGCGCGACAGAGACTTCCGCATAGTTCCGATAGCCCAGCAACTTTGCTTCTTCGTCCCGCAGGGCGAGGATCTGGCCGATCAGCGCGGTGTTGTCGTACTGCTTGCCGTCGATTGCCGTGCCGTCCTTGCCGGGCGCGTAGGTTTCGGCCTGATCGGAGGCGCGTGTGACGAAGGCGCGGTAGAGGCGCCGGCGCAGTTCGCTGCTCTTGGCGAACTGCATCACGGGCAGGTAGCTCGGCATCTTGAGGCTGAGCTTGTAGCCGTCCCGGCCTTCGGCCTGGGCCGCGGCTCGCGCCGCCTGCAGCACATCGTCGGGCACACCGTCCAGTTCGTCGTCCGTGGCGTAGTAGGCCCAGTTGTCGGTGGCGTCCAGCACATGCTCGCTGAATTTCTGATTGGCTTCGGCCTGTTCTTCCTGGATGCGTGCAAAGCGTTCCTTGGCCGCGCCTTGCAGTTCCGCACCGCCCAGCACGAAGCCTCGCAAGGCGTTCTTATGGGCCTGCCGCTGCTCGGCGTTCAGGTTTTCGGGGGCGATGGCCTTGTACTTGGCGTACAGCCGTTCGTCCGAACCCAGTCGGGTCCAGAACTCGGTCACGCGCGGCAGGGCGGCGTTGTAGGCGGCGCGCAACTCGGGCGTGTCGGCGACGGCGTTGAGGTGGCTGACCGTGCCCCAGGCCCGGCCCAGCCGCTCTGTGGCCACGTCCAGCACCTGGGCGATGGCTTTCCAGTCGGCGGGGTAGTCCGGTTTCGTCACGGTGTCGAGCGCAGTTTCGGCTTCGGCCAGCAAGCTGTCCAGCGCCGGGGCCACGTGCGCCGGGGTGATGCGGTCGAACAGGGGGAGGCCGGACGCGTCCAGCAAGGGGTTGGTGGAGTCGGTAGCGGCGGAGGTGGGTGCGGTCATGCCCGACATTTTGCGTTATCCGGCCGCAGTTCAAGGCCCGGTGCGCCTATGGCCTTCATAGTGCAGGCCGTCCCTGGCAACCCGCCAGCAGGGCGGGTTCGGATCAGTGCCTGCCAGCCCGACCCCGCAAGGCCTGCGCGACCTGGGCCACGACGCTGTCCCAGTCGCCCATTGCCGGCTGGCGAAACAGGCGCAGCACGCCCGGGTACCAGGGCGAGTCTTCCCGCTCCTTGAACCAACGCCAGTCCGGCAGGTACCAGGGCAGCAGCAACCAGCAGGGCTGTCCCAGAGCACCGGCCAAGTGGGCCACGGCGGTGTCCACGGTGATCACCAGGTCCAGTTGGGCGATGACGGCGGCGGTGTCGGCAAAGTCGACCAGATCGCCCCCCAGCGGCGTCAGAGGCAGTTCTTGCGGCGGTGTGGTGGCTTCGTTTTCACCCGCGCCTTTTTGCAGGCTGTAGAACACCACGCCGGTAGTCTGGCCGAGCGGCGCGAGCGTGGCCAGGCTGGGCAGGGAGCGTTCGGTGTCGTTCTCGAAATTGACGTTGCCTTTCCAGACCAGGCCGACTTTGAGCACGCCCGGTGGCGCGGCCAATCGCGGCGCCCAGTGCGCCACGCGTGCCGGATCGGCATGCAGATAGGGCAGGGTGGCCGGTATGGTGTCCGGCCGGGTTGCGAAGAGGTAGGGCAGGCTCAGGGGTGGAACCCAGTAGTCGAAGTGTGGCGCCTCGCCGTCGGTGCCCTCGGGCAGGTCCTGGTCGAACGGGATGGCCTGGTCACACCCGACCAACGTGGCGAACAGCGTGACCAGGGCCGGGTGGCAGAGCACGGTGACGCGCCGGGCGCCCGCGGCCTTGGCCAGGGCGGCGTAGCGGCAGAAGTGGATCATGTCCCCATGGCCGGCTTCCAGCGCGATCAGCAGGGAGCGGCCCTGCAACGGTTCGCCACGCCAGCGCGGGCAGGGCAGTTGCTTCGCCAGGCGCTCGGCCAGGGCGCCATGCCGGTCGCGTTGCTCCAGTCGCAGCCAGCCTTCTTCCAGGCGGCACTGGCGCAGCAGCAGATAAGCCAGGTTGTAGGCGGCGTTGCGGTGCTGGGGTTGCAGACGCAGGGCCGTGCGCAGGGTCGTCTCGGCTTCTTCATCACGGTACTGCTGGGCCAGCAGCACCCCCAGATTGCTGAGCGCGGACGTGTCGTTCGGGGCCAGCGCCAAGGCCTGGCGCAGCGCGGCTTCGGCTTCACGGAGACGTTTGCCTTGCAGCAGCAGCACTCCGTGGTTGATCCAGAGCTGAGCCTGGTCGGGCTCCAGCGCCAAGGCCTGGCGGTAATGGTGATCAGCCGCTTGAACGTCACCGGCTTCGTCCAGCGCCAGGGCCAGGTTGCCGTGCAAGGCGGCCTGCGTGGGGTCTATGGCCAGAGCAGTCCGGTAGGCCAAGGCGGCAGTGGTCAGGTCACGGGCAGCCAGAGCCTGATTGCCTCGGGTGAAGAGTTGCTCGACCGTTTCGGCCGGCGTCGCGCGTGGAGAAACCATGCCCGGATTCTGCGTGCGTGGCCGCGCCGCAAGCGAAGGAAAAACGGGGCGATATGCGCTATGGTGCCGATGGCCCAGGTGTTTGTAGCAAATAACCGGAGTGAAGCTTGACGCATCCAGACCAAGCCTATGAGGAACTGGCTTCGGCGCATGCCTTTCCCATCAACGAGGCCATCAAAATCGGTGGCCAGTACGTGCCGGTGCTGCGTGACGGTCCGCTGCTTTACGTCAGCGGGCAGATTCCGCGCATCGGCGACCAGGTGCATTTCGTGGGCATGGTCGGCAGCGGGCCCGATGCCGTCATCGACCTGGCCAGCGCGCGTCGCGCTGCTGCCATTTCCACCTTGCGTGCCCTGACCCTGGTCAAGGCGGCGCTGGGCAGCCTGGCGGCCATCCGTTCGGTGCCCCGCATCTCGGTGTTCGTGCGCAGCGCGCCGGATTTCACGCAACAGAGCGAAGTGGCCGACGGCGCCTCCGAAGCCCTGTACACGGTGCTCGGGCCGCGTGGCGTGCACACGCGGACCTCGGTGGGCGTCCTGCAATTGCCCAAGGGTGCGGCGGTGGAGATCGACTTCGTGTTCGGGGTGGAGTGATGCGGTCCGTTCCGCCTCCATCTGCCCGGCCTGTACGTCGTCAGGCCGCGAGTTCCATGGCGGTCCTGGTGTGCTGCGCATGCCAGTGCCGCACTTGCTGCCGCACGAGTTGCGCGAGCAGACGCAGGTCATCGGCGGCGGGAGTGTCCAGCGGCGTCATGCGCAGCAGGTAACGGCTGTGGCCCAGGGGCGGCAGACCATGGCGGGTCTCGTCCAGGGGCGCCAGCTCGGCGCCCAGGGCAGAACCAGCCCCATGCGATCCACCGTGCAGATGCGCCGCCGCCGTGTTCAGCGGACTGAGGCCCATGCCGGCACGCAGGGCGGCCTGCAGGCCGTGCAGGCTCTGGGTACTGAGCACGGCATGCCAGGGGCGCCCGCCCAGTTCCAGCGACTGGATGGCGGCCTGGCGGTACACGCAGCCCGGCATGAAGAGCACGAGGGGCAGGGAGGCCGAATGGGCTGCGGGCGGCTGGTAGCCCCGGGCGGCGAACCAGCGCAGGGGCTCGCTCCAGACCAACTCACAGTCCCCGGGCAAGTCGATGGGGCTGTGCACACCCGGCGGCAGCACGTCCTTGGCCACGATCAGGTCAAGCTGGCCCCGCGCGTACTGGCGTTGCAGGTGGACGGACAGATCGCAAACAGTCTCCAGCCGCACCGCCGGGCGCTGGCGCACGAAGTCCGCCAGGGTGTGCATCCAGGCCGTACCGGCGAAGTCCTCCACCACGCCCACGCGCAGCACGCGGACCGGGGCTTGGCCGCCCAGGGCGCTGGTGGCCTCGTCATGCAGGGCCAGCATGCGGCGCGCGTAAGCCAGCAGCAGTTCGCCGTCGTCTGTGAGCATGACGCCGTTGCGGTCGCGCAGCAGCAGTTGCTTGCCCGTCAGTTCCTCCAGCTTGCGCACCTGCTGGCTGACGGTGGATTGGCTGCGGTGCACGCGCATGCCCGCGCGGCCGAAGCCGCCGGTGTCCACCACGCTGGCGAAGGTGCGCAATAAATCCAGGTCCAATTGCATGATGAATCGGTTTTTCGAATGGATGGAATCCGATCATTTCATTTTACGATTCATCAAGGACTGCCTAGGATGCCGGCCATGTCTGATGTCTCTCCTGCCTCGTCCCGGTCCTCGACTTCCTCGTCTTACCTGGCCCAGGTGCTGGTTTTCTGCCTGTGCTGGAGCGCCGCCTTCCCGCTGGCCAAGCTGGGCCTGCGCGATGCGCCGCCGCTGAAGTTCCTCTGCCTGCGCTTTCTGCTCGCCTCGGTGCTGATGCTGGCTTGGGGGGCGCTGCGGGCCTGGCGTCGCGGTACGCCTTTTTTCCCGCGCGATCCGGACGCAGCCGGCCAGGCCAGCCGCTGGCGGCCCTGGGTGCTGCTGGCCGTGATCGGCCTGTGCAACAACGCCCTCTACCTGGGACTCTGTTGGTCCGGCATGCTGCATCTGTCATCGGGCCTGAGCAGCGTCATCATCAGCACCAACCCCGTCTGGGTGGCGCTGGCCGCCAGCCTCTTGCTGGGCGAGCGTTTGGACTGGCGGCGCGGCGCCGGGCTGCTGCTGTGCATGGCGGGGGTGTGCTGGATCGTCTGGCAGCGCCTCGGCCTGCGGGACGACACCACCCTGGGCGTGGTCCTGGTCAGCGCGGGAGCCTTGTCGCTGGTGGCCGGCACGATGCTTTTCAAGCGCTGGCAGCAAAGGCTGGCGCATGTGGATCTGCTGCTCAACAACGCGGTACAGGTGGGCGTGTCCGGCCTGCTGCTGATTCCCCTGGCCTTGTGGCTGGAGGCGGGCCAGGCCATCCACTGGACGCCCAGTTTTGTCTGGAGCTTCACGCTGATGGTGGGCCTGGTCTCGATCGCCGCCTACCTGCTCTGGCTGCACCTGTTGCGCACGCGCAGCGCCACCGAGGCCAGCGCCTTGCATTTCCTGATGCCGCCCTTGGGCCTGCTGATGAGCTGGCTGTCCCTGGGCGAGCCGCTGCAGGGCAGCGACTTGCTGGGCATCCTGCCGGTGGCAGGAGGGCTCTGGCTGGTGACCCGCCGCGAGCCGCGTGCCGCTCGTGCTGCAGCCATTGCCTGAGCGGGTCCCCTGAGTCGGCTGTGTGGTGTGATCGTGGGGCCTGGCTGTGTGGCGCGGTGGCTCAGCTCGCCGCGTGCCGCGCCGCTTTCAGCGCGCGGCCTTTTCGGCCGCTTCCAAGGTATTCACCAGCAGCATGGTGATGGTCATGGGGCCGACACCACCAGGCACGGGGGTGATCCAGGACGCGACTTCCTTCACACGCTCGAAATCCACGTCGCCACAGAGCTTGCCGTTTTCGTCGCGGTTCATGCCCACGTCGATGACCACGGCGCCGGGCTTGACCATGTCAGCCGTCAGCATCTTGGCCTTGCCGACGGCGGCGACGATCACGTCGGCCTGCAGGGTCTGGGCCTTAAGGTCTTTCGTGGCGCTGTGGCAGATGGTGACGGTGGCGTTCTTGCCCAGCAGCATCAGCGCCATGGGTTTGCCGACGATGTTGCTGCGGCCGATGACCACGGCGTGTTTGCCCTTGAGCTCGTAGCCGATGTGCTCGAGCATCTTGATGCAGCCATGCGGCGTGCAAGGCCAGAAACCGGGCAGGCCCGTCATCAGCGCACCCGCGCTCGCAACATGGAAGCCGTCCACATCCTTGTCGGGCGAAATGGCTTCGATGACCTTTTGCGCGTCGATGTGGGCGGGCAACGGCAGTTGCACCAGGATGCCGTGGATGCTCGGGTCGGTGTTCAGCGCGGCGATGCGGGCCAGCAGGTCAGCCTCGCTCAGCGTGGCTTCGTATTTTTCCAGCACGGAGTGGAAGCCGCTGTCCTCACAGGCCTTGACCTTGTTGCGCACATAGACCTGGCTGGCGGGATTGTCACCGACGAGGACCACGGCCAGGCCGGGCTGTCGCCCGCGCGCGCTCAGCGCGGCGGCGCGCTGGGCCACCTCGCTGCGGAGCTGTTTGGAAAGGGCAAGGCCGTCGATCAGTTGTGCGGTCATGGTGGTGGCGTGTGGTGTCAAAGTGAAAACGCCCGCTGTGCGATGGCAGCGGGCGTTGAGTGCAAAGGTGGAAATCAGGCTTTGATGGCGTTTTGTCCCAGCGCGATCTTGAGCAGGTCAGCCACGGTGTTGGCGTTGAGCTTTTCCATGATGTTGGCGCGGTGCGCCTCCACCGTCTTGATGCTGATGCCCAGGTCGTCGGCGATCTGCTTGTTCAGCCGGCCGGCGACGATGCGTTCGAGCACCTGGCTTTCGCGCGTGGTGAGTTTGGCCAGCAGGGCGTCGCGATCGGCGGCCAGCTGGTATTCGCTGAAGGCGGCACGGGCGCGGTCCAGCATGCGCTCCACCAGGTCCAGCAACTGGGCTTCGTTGAAGGGCTTCTGGATGAAGTCCATCGCGCCTTTTTTCATGGTGTCCACCGCCATGGGCACGTCGCCATGGCCGGTGATGAAGACGATGGGCAGGGGAGAATGTTTTTCGAGCAGCCTGTTCTGCAGTTCCAGGCCGGTCATGCCGTCCATGCGGATGTCGGCGATCAGGCAGGCGACCTCGCGCGGGTCGTAGCGGGAAAGAAAGGACTCGGCTGAATCGAAGCAGCGCACCCGGTAGTCCTTGCCCTCGAGCAGCCATTGCAGGGAATCGCGCACCGCCTCGTCGTCATCCACGACATACACGGTGCCTTTCTTGGGGATCAAGCTCATGTTCTTATCCTGTCATCTTCCTGGGTCGTCGGCGATGGCGGTCTGTCTCCGCGTGTTGTTGTTGCTTCTCGGGCAGGCTCCGGCTCCAAGGGCAGCCAGAAGGAGAAGCGGCAACCCACGACCTCCGGCGTCTCCGTTCCTGCCTGCGGGCCATTGTAGAGGTTCTCCGCCCGCATCCGTCCCTGGTGGGACTCGACGATGGAGCGGCACAGCGACAGGCCGATGCCCATGCCGCCGGCCTTGGTGGTGTGGAAGGCTTCGTAGAGGTGGTCCATCATTTCCGGCGCGATGCCGTGGCCGCGGTCCGTGACAATGAATTCAACCACCGGCCTGCCCTCAAGTTCGGCTGCCTGGACCTGCAGATCAATGCGCCGTTGGGGCAGGGCGCGCCGCGCCTGGACAATGGCCTCGGCCGCGTTCTTGAGCAGATTGATCAGCACCTGCTCGATGAGGATGGGGTCCACCATCAGCGGAGGCAGGTTCTCGTCGATCTGGCGGGTCAGGCGCACGTTGTTGCGACGCAGCTCGATCTCCGCCAGTTCGATGGCTTCGTCCACCAAGTCACCGGCTTCGAAAGCCACGCGCTTGGGTTCGCTGCGCTTCACGAAGGCGCGGATGCGCTGGATGATCTGTCCGGCGCGTTGGGCCTGGCGCGATGTCTTGTCGAGCGCGCCCAGCAGGTCCTCCTCGGTGATCTGGCGGGACTGAATGCGCGAAACCATGCCGTTGCAGTAGTTGGTGATGGCGGCCAGCGGCTGGTTCAGCTCGTGCGCGATGCTGGAGGCCATTTCACCCATGGTGATCAAGCGGTTGGCGGTCTGCGCCCGCTCGGCCTGGGCGGCCGCTTGTTCCTCGGCCCGGCGGCGCGGCGTGATGTCGGTGGCGATGACCATCTGCGCCAGGCGACCGTCCACCCAGGTCAGGTAACGGGTACGCACCTCCAGCCACTTGTCCAGGGTCTCGACGTGGATTTCGGCGTTCTCCGCCTCGACCGGGTCATCGACCGCGTCCAGCAGGCTGCTGGCGGGCAGGCCCGCCATGTCGTCCACTGCATCTTGGTTGTCCCGGTCGCGGGCGGCGGCGCCGGCGGGCGTGTCCATGCCGCCGTGGCCGGCCTGGCTGGAGAGCTGGACATGGCCCTGGTTCTGGTCGCCGAACCAGAGCCGGTACATCTTGTTGGCGAACAGCAGTTCGCCGCCGCCCAGGGGGGCGACCGAGACCGAGGCGTCCAGGGCCTCGAGCACGGTGGTGAAGCGCTCGTAGGACGCGTAGAGCTGTTCGCGCACGCGATTCGGCTCGGTGATGTCCGTCATCGAGGTCATCCAGCCGGTCTGCTGGCCGTTGGCGTCGATCAAGGGCGAGACGTGGATGCGCGCGTCGAACAGCGAGCCGTCCTTGCGCTGGATGCGCACCTGCAGGCCACTGGAGGTGATGCGGCCCTGCAACTCGTCTTCCAGCCTGGCTGCCAGCAGCTCATGGGAATCTTCCGGCCAGAAAGGGAAGGGCGGCATGGCGCCCACCAGTTCCTGCTCGCTCCAGCCCGTCATCTGGCAGAAGGCAGCGTTGACATAGGTGATGCGACCCTGTGGGTCGAGCGCGCGCATGCCCGTGGGCATGGAGTTTTCCATCGCACGGCGAAAGCTGGTTTCAAGCAGCAGCGCACGCTGGGCCTGCACGCGTCGGCGGGTGTGTCGCCAGTTGGCGATCAGCATCCAGGCCGTCATCACGCTCAGCACCGTCACCAGCCAGAACAGGCTGCTGCCGATCAGGCCTTGCGAGGCCCGGTAGGCCTGGGCGTGCAGCATCAGGCCCGTGCCAGCCGGGGACACCAGCACCTGCTGCTCCGCCTGTCCTGCCCAGCCCAGCCAAGCCGTGAGCCCGTTGCCGCCGGTGGGTGCCTTTGGGCGGGGCACGCGGCTGCCGGCCAGCACCTGGCCGGTGGCATTGCGCAGCGAGGTGGCGTAGCGCGCGGAGACATCGGCCGAGATGCTGTAGTCGTAGAGCGCGTCGATGGAGTACTCGGCCAGCAGCACACCGCCAAAGCGGCCCTGGATCTGCAGCGGCAGGAAGAGGCTGAGCCAGGAGGGGCCATCGTTCGAGTGCAGCCAGGGCGCGGCGTAGGCAGGTTGGTGCAGCTCGCGCGCCCGGGTGTAGGCGTCGAGGCTGCCCTCGAGCGAGGGCGAGGCCTGGGGCACCGGCTGGGCGGTGAGTGCCTGGGCGGCGGGTCCGTAGCCCTGGCTGGCGCGCAATCGAAAGCGTTCGCCGGACTGCGCGTCCGCTGACGACCCGGCGCGGGTTCGGGCAGGTGTGATCCAGCTGAGACCCTGAATTTCGGGGTAGAGGTGCAAGATTACCTCGGCCTTTTGGCGAAATTGTGTCGGGCTCAGCTCTTGGTTCGAGAGTTGCTGCGCCAGGCGCGTCAGATCTTCTTGTCGCTCCAGCAGGCGCAGACGCAGACGCTGCTGGGCATATTCCACGTCACGTCGCAGGGCTTCCTGCTCGCGTTCCATTTCCTCGATGCGCAGGTAACCCACGGCCACCACGATGGCGGTGAAGAACAACAGCACCGCCACCAGCGGCGCCAGCATGGCGTAGCGGTCCTGCCGGTGGGGGGCTTGCCGATTCCACCAATCGCGCAGGCGCTGGGGAATGGGCAGGACGCGCAACAGACCGGCGTAAAGCTTGGCGAAAGGCGAGGGCATGGGATGAAACTGGACGCAACGGGGGGACAATGGCGCTCATCGCCGGGACGATGCGATGCGCAGTGTATGCGCGCACCACGTCGGCGGGAGGGCAACTGGGCTTGGATTCCCAGGGGGAATCTGGTCCTGGTGTCACTCCAGTCGACTTAACAATTCATGTTATGGAATTGATGGTCGCAATTTGAAATCGTCATGAATTGTGCGAAACTCGCAGGCTGTTTGAAGCAGCACGCGCGGGCGGACACATTCGAGCGCGCTGGTTTTTTCCCGAACGTACGACTGATGAGAGGAGCCTCGCCATGTCAGCCCTGCCCCAGAACCGTCTTGATGCTGCCGATCTCGACAGCCAGGAAACCCTTGAGTGGAAACACGCGCTGGAAGCCGTGATCGAGCAGGAGGGCGCGGAGCGCGCCCACTTCCTGCTGGAGCAATTGCTGGAGCACGCGCGCGAGCACAGCATCGACATGCCTTTCTCGGCTACCACGGGGTATGTCAACACCATTGAACCGGATCAGGAAGCCCGTAGCCCGGGCAACCTGGAGCTCGAAGGCCGCCTGCGCGCCTACATGCGCTGGAATGCCATGGCCATGGTCGTCAAGGCTAACCGCCTGGACCCGGCCGATGGCGGTGACCTGGGTGGGCACATCAGTTCCTTCCAGTCCCTGGCCCACATGTTCGCGGCCGGTTTCAACCATTTCTGGCACGCCGACAACACGGACGAGGGCGGTACCCATGGCGGTGACCTGCTCTACATCCAGGGCCACAGCGCGCCCGGCATCTATGCCCGCGCCTTTCTGGAAGGTCGCATCTCCGAGGAACAGTTGTTGAACTTCCGCCAGGAAGTGGATGGCAAAGGTCTGTCCAGCTACCCGCACCCCAAGTTGATGCCGGAGTTCTGGCAATTCCCCACGGTGTCCATGGGCCTGGGGCCCATCATGGCCATCTACCAGGCGCGTTTCCTGAAGTATTTGCACGCCCGCGGCATTGCCGACACGAGCCAGCGCAAGGTTTGGGTCTTCTGCGGCGATGGCGAGATGGACGAGCCGGAAAGCCTGGGCGCGATCGGCCTGGCCGCGCGCGAGAAGCTGGACAACCTGGTCTTCGTCGTCAACTGCAACCTGCAGCGCCTGGACGGCCCGGTGCGTGGCAACGGCAAGATCATCCAGGAGCTGGAAGGCGAATTCCGCGGCGCGGGCTGGAACGTCATCAAGCTGATCTGGGGCAAGGAGTGGGACGCGCTGCTGGCCAAGGACAAGGACGGCGTGCTGCGCAAGGTCATGATGGACACCCTGGACGGCGACTACCAGGCCTTCAAGGCGAATGACGGTGCCTACGTGCGCAAGAACTTCTTCGGTCGTGATCCGCGCACGCTGGAGATGGTGTCGCACATGAGTGACCAGGAAATCTGGAACCTGCGTCGTGGCGGACACGACGCACAGAAGGTCTACGCGGCCTTCCACAAGGCGCACACCACCACCGGCGGCCCCACCGTGCTGCTGGTCAAGACCGTCAAGGGCTACGGCATGGGCAAGGCGGGCGAGGGCAAGAACACCGCGCACCAGACCAAGAAGCTTGGCGCCGACGACGTGCGCTACATGCGCGACCGTTTCAACATCCCGATCCCCGACAGCGAACTGGACAAGGTGCCCTTCTACAAGCCGGCCGACGACACGCCGGAGATGAAGTACCTGCACGAGCGCCGCAAGGCCCTGGGCGGTTACCTGCCCAAGCGCCGCGCCAAGAGCACCGAGACCTTCGCCGTGCCATCCCTGGAGACCTTCAAGGCCGTGCTGGAGCCGACCGCCGAGGGGCGCGAGATTTCCACGACGCAAGCCTACGTGCGCTTCATCACGCAGCTGCTGCGTGACCAGGCTCTCGGCCCGCGCGTGGTGCCCATCCTGGTGGACGAGGCACGCACCTTTGGCATGGAAGGTCTGTTCCGCACCGTGGGCATCTACAACCCCGAGGGCCAGAAGTACACCCCGGTCGACAAGGACCAGGTGATGTACTACCGCGAGGACAAGGCCGGCCAGATCCTGCAGGAAGGCATCAACGAAGCGGGCGGCATCTGCTCGTGGATCGCCGCGGCGACGTCGTATTCGACGAACAACCGCATCATGGTGCCGTTCTACATCTATTACTCGATGTTCGGCCTGCAGCGCGTGGGCGACTTGGCCTGGGCAGCTGGAGACATGCAAGCGCGAGGCTTCCTGCTGGGAGGAACTTCGGGCCGCACCACGCTGAACGGCGAAGGTCTGCAGCACGAGGACGGTCACAGCCACGTCCTCGCCTCGACCATCCCGAACTGCGTCAGCTACGACCCGACCTTCGCGCACGAAGTCGCCGTGATCATCCACCACGGCTTGAAGCGCATGGTGGAGAAACAGGACAACGTGTTCTTCTACATCACGTTGCTCAACGAGAACTACGCCATGCCCGGGCTCAAGGCCGGCACGGAAGAGCAAATCATCAAGGGCATGTACCTGCTGCAGGAAGCCGACAAGAAGATCGCCGCCAAGAAGGGCGCGCCGCAGGTCAACCTGCTGGGATCTGGCACCATCCTGCGCGAGTCCATGTTCGCCAAGGAATTGCTCGAGAAGGACTGGGGCGTGGCCGCCAACGTGTGGAGCTGCCCGAGCTTCAACGAACTGGCCCGCGACGGCCAGGACGCCGAGCGCTGGAACCTGCTGCACCCGACCGAAAAGGCCCGTGTGCCTTTCGTGACGCAGCAATTGGAGCCGCACGCTGGCCCGGTGATTGCCTCCACCGACTATGTGAAGAACTACACCGAGCAGATCCGTCCCTACCTGCCCAAGGGCAGGACCTACAAGGTGCTGGGCACCGACGGCTTCGGCCGCAGCGATTTCCGCAGCAAGCTGCGCGAGCACTTCGAGGTCAACCGCCACTACATTGTGGTGGCCGCGCTCAAGACCCTGGCCGACGAAGGCACGGTGCCGGCGGCCAAGGTGGCCGAGGCCATCGCCAAGTACGGCATCAAGACGGACAAGATCAATCCGCTGCACGCCTGATCGCAAGCACCCACAGAGGAAGACGTAGACATGGCTCTCGTAGAAATCAAGGTACCCGACATCGGTGATTTCGAGTCGGTGGCGGTCATTGAACTGCTGGTCAAGCCTGGCGACACGGTCAAGGCGGAGCAGTCGTTGATCACGGTGGAGTCCGACAAGGCCTCGATGGAGATTCCGTCGAGCCACGCGGGCGTGGTGAAGGAACTGAAGGTCAAGATTGGCGACCAGGTCAAGGAAGGCTCGGTGGTGCTGATGCTGGAAGCTGCAGGTGCCGCCGCCGCGCCGACACCCGTCGCTCCGGCCCCTGCCGCATCCGCCCCCGTTGCCCCAGCGCCCGCGCCGGCCGCCGCGGCGACGCCGACGCCTGCGATCGCGGCCCCCGTGGCGGCACCCGTCGCATCGGCTCCCGCTGTTGCTGCGGCCGCGCACGACCCCTTGGCCCAACAGGCGAAGGTCGGCGCTCTGCCTCATGCCAGCCCCTCCATTCGCAAGCTGGCGCGTGAATTTGGCGTGCCCCTGGCCGAGGTCAAGGGCTCCGGCCCCAAGGGCCGCATCCTTGAGGAAGACGTCAAGAACTTCACCAAGGCCGTGATGAGCGGTGGCGTGCGCACCCAGGCCATGGGTACCGCGCCTGCGGGCGGTGATGGTGCTGGCCTGGGCCTGCTGCCTTGGCCCAAGGTGGACTTCGCCAAGTTCGGCCCGATCGAGCGCAAGGACTTGTCGCGCATCAAGAAGATCAGTGGCGCCAACCTGCACCGCAACTGGGTGATGATCCCGCACGTCACGAGTTACGAGGACGCGGACATCACCGAACTCGAAGCGCTGCGCGTGCAGCTCAACAAGGAAAACGAAAAGGCGGGCATCAAGTTCACGATGCTGGCTTTCGTGATCAAGGCAGCGGTTGCCGCGCTCAAGAAGTTCCCTGAATTCAACGCCAGCCTCGACGGTGACCAGTTGGTGATCAAGAACTACTGGAACATCGGCTTCGCGGCCGATACGCCCAATGGCCTGGTGGTGCCCGTGCTCAAGAACGCCGACCAGAAAGGCCTGGTGGAAATTTCCGCCGAGATGGCCGAGCTGTCCAAGAAGGCGCGCGACGGCAAGCTGGGCGCGGCCGACATGCAGGGCGGTACCTTCAGCATTTCCTCGCTGGGTGGCATTGGCACAACCTACTTCACGCCGCTGATCAATGCGCCGGAAGTGGCCATTCTGGGCCTGTCGCGCGGTGCCATGAAGCCGGTCTGGGACGGCAAGGCCTTCCAGCCGCGTCTGGTCCTGCCGCTCTCGCTGTCCTACGATCACCGCGTGATCGACGGCGCGGCCGGTGCCCGTTTCAACGCCTATCTGGCCCAGGTGCTCGGCGATTTCCGCCGCGTGCTGCTGTGATCACGGAGGGCGACACAACCATGGCACTCCTGGAAATCAAGGTACCCGACATCGGTGATTTCGAGTCGGTGGCGGTCATTGAACTGCTGGTCAAGCCTGGCGACACGGTCAAGGCGGAGCAATCGTTGATCACGGTGGAGTCCGACAAGGCCTCGATGGAGATTCCGTCGAGCCATGCGGGCGTGGTGAAGGAATTGAAGGTCAAGATCGGCGACCAGGTCAAGGAAGGCTCGGTGGTGCTGCTGTTGGAGGCCGCCGGTGTAGCGGCTGCCGCGCCTGCACCTACTGCTGCTGCTGCGCCGACGCCCGCTGCACCCGCCGCCGCGGCGGCGCCTGCCCCCGCACCCGTGGCGGCCAGCTTCGGCGGCAGCGCCGACCTCGACTGCGATGTGCTCGTGCTCGGTGGCGGCCCCGGCGGTTACTCGGCCGCCTTCCGCGCGGCCGACCTCGGTCTCAAGGTCGTGTTGGTTGAGCGCTATGCCACCCTGGGCGGTGTCTGCCTGAACGTGGGCTGCATTCCGTCCAAGGCCCTGCTGCACGTCGCGGCCGTGATGGACGAGGTCAGCCACATGGCCGACCTGGGCGTGGACTTCGGCAAGCCGGTGCTCAACATCGACAAGCTGCGCGGCCACAAGGAAAAGGTCATCGGCAAGCTGACCGGTGGCCTGGCTGCCATGGCCAAGATGCGCAAGGTCACGGTGCTGCGCGGGTATGGCTCTTTCGCGGGCGCCAACCACCTCGAAGTGGAAGAGACCTCGGGCACGGCCCAGCAAAAGACCGGCAAGAAGCAGGTCGTGGCCTTCAAGAAGGCCATTATTGCCGCCGGTTCCCAGGCCGTGCGTCTGCCTTTCATGCCTGAGGACCCGCGTGTGGTGGATTCCACGGGCGCGCTGGCCCTGAGCCAGGTGCCTAAGAAGATGCTGATCGTTGGCGGCGGCATCATCGGCCTGGAAATGGGCACGGTCTACAGCACCCTGGGCGCGCGCCTGGACGTGGTGGAGATGATGGACGGCCTGATGCAGGGCGCTGACCGTGACCTGGTCAAGGTCTGGGACAAGATGAACAAGCATCGCTTCGACAATGTGATGCTCAAGACCAAGACCGTGGGGGCGCAAGCCACCCCGCAAGGCATCAAGGTCCAGTTCGAAGGCCTGGACGGCTCCAAGAGCGAAGGCGTCTACGACCTGGTGTTGCAGGCCGTGGGTCGCACGCCCAATGGCAAGAAGATCGCGGCCGAAAAAGCCGGCATCGCCGTCACGGACCGGGGTTTCATCAACGTGGACGTGCAGATGCGCACCAACGTGCCGCACATCTTCGCCATCGGCGACATCGTGGGCCAGCCCATGCTGGCGCACAAGGCCGTGCACGAAGGGCATGTGGCGGCGGAAGTCATCGCCGGGGAACTGCAAGGCAACCCGGAACTGGCCAGCAGCGCCTTCGACGCCCGTGTGATCCCCAGCGTGGCCTACACCGACCCCGAAGTGGCCTGGGTGGGTCTGACCGAGGACCAGGCCAAGGCGCAGGGTGTGAAGGTCAAGAAGGGGCTTTTCCCCTGGACGGCCTCGGGCCGTGCCATCGCCAACGGGCGTGACGAGGGCTACACCAAGCTGCTGTTCGACGAGGAGACGCACCGCATCGTCGGCGGCGGCATTGTCGGCACGCACGCGGGCGACATGATTGGCGAGATTGCCCTGGCCATCGAGATGGGTGCTGACGCGGTGGACATCGGCAAGACCATCCACCCGCACCCCACGCTGGGCGAAAGCATCGGCATGGCGGCCGAGATTGCGCACGGCAGTTGCACGGACGTGCCGCCGCAGCGGAAATAGACACGATCCAAACGCGCGTTTCAAAACAAGCCCGGGCGGGTAACTGCCCGGGCTTTTTCTTTTTTCGTTCCAGCCTGCAGGGCGCACCGGCACTGTAAAACTCCTGGGAACAGCGTCATTGCTTCTCCGACGATTTTCGGGTTTAATTTGAGAATAATTCTCAATTAACATGGTGTGCTGCGGGCTCCCATACCCGTCAGCCGCCGTGATCTGAAGCGCGCATCGTGTCTGCAAGCCCTGTTGATCTCATCGCCGAGCTGTACAGCAGCCATCGCGGCTGGCTACAGGGTTGGCTGCGCAAGAAAGTGGGATGTCTGCATCAGGCGGCTGACATCGTGCAGGACACTTTCGTCAAGCTGCTGGCCCTTCCGCAACTGCCCGTTCTGCGCGAGCCACGCGCCTATCTGTTGGTGACGGCGAACCACTTGCTCATCAACCAGTTCCATCGGCGCAAGCTCGAGGAGGAGACCTTGCGCACGATGGCGATCCTCGCCGAGGACAATTGCATGCGCAGTCCCGAGGAGATCGCGTCGACACGCCAGTTGCTGAGCCAGACCTTGCTGCTGCTGGTGCGAGAGCTGGACGAGAAGCCGCGTCGCGCTTTCTTGATGGCGCGCGTCGACGGCATGTCGTACGCGGAGATCGCCGCCAAGCTGGACGTTTCCGAAAGCAGCGTCAAACAGTACCTGGCCAAGGTGCTGGTCCATTGCCATGCGCGTCTCCACGCGATGAACGCCCATGACTGAAACCGCGTTGTCTTCCGATCCGTTGGCGACCATCCGCAGCCGCGCCGCGGAATGGATCGTCCAGATCGAAGGGGCTGGCAGCGAGCAGGAGCGCGCCGCCCACTTGGAGGCTTGCCATGCATGGCGTGGCGAAGATGCGCGGCATGAGCAGGTATTCCAGCAGATGCAGCGCATGTGGAGCTCGGTGGATGCGCCGCCGCCACGCGGCAAGAAGGCATCGGCCGTGTTGGCCATCGCGATCCTGACATGCGTGACATGGGCATGGCTACCGACCGACCGTTGGCTGGCCGAGCAGCGCACGGCCCGGGGCGAAGTGCGACGTCTGACATTGGCCGATGGCAGCGTTCTGACGCTGGACAGCGCCACGGCGCTGGATGTGCGCATCGACGCGCACGGCAGGGTAATTCGCCTGCATGCTGGCAGGGTCTTGGCCGAAGTCGCCAAGGACGAGGCTGGTCGCGCCTTCGTGATCACGGGTCGTGACGGGACGGCGCATGCGCTGGGCACGCGCTACATCGTCGATCAACGCGACGCGGACACGCGCGTCGAGGTCTTGGAGTCCAGGGTCGCAGTGGCCAGTCGTCAGCGTCCGAACCAGTCCATCGTGTTGCAGGCGGGTGAAGGTGTCCAGTACACCGATCGCGCGCTCGGCCCGAAAACCTCCGTCCCGACGACGGCGGCATTGGCCTGGACGAACGCACGCCTGGTCTTCAATGAGGCGCCGCTGAAGCAGGTCATCGCGGAGCTGGCTCGCTATCGGCCTGGTGTCCTGACGATACAGGGCGATGAAAAGCTCCAGTCACTGCGGTTCACTGGGGTGCTGCCGCTGGACGACACCGACGCCGCCTTGCGCATCGTTGCCCAGAACCTGCAGCTCAAGATCAGCAAGCTCACCCCCTATATGGTGTGGGTGGAAGCGCCGTAAAAATTTTTCCCGTTGGGGACTGCCCGAATGCCGGTGTCACCGGTCATTGTTGGTGAGACAGCCGTTTTCACCAACTTTGAGGAGTTTTTTGTGCGCCCTGCATTCCGCCGTCCCCCGTTTTGGCTTGCCTGCCTGGCCTTGTGTTTGGGCCTCGCCGCGCCAACTTGGTCTCAGTCGTCAAGCACCGGGCAGGCCGTCTTCCAACTGCACCTCCCTGCCCAATCGCTGGACAGGGCCCTGACCGAGTTGGCCGCCAAAACCGGTCTGCTGATCGGCGCCGACAGCAGCCTGCTTTCCGGCAAGCAGGCGCCGATGCTGGAGGGCAGTTACACACCCGACGCCGCGCTGAGCAAACTGCTCGAAGGCAGTGGTCTGGAAGCCGTGCCCGGCGCCAACGGAAGCTATCAACTGCGCCAGGCGCCGCCGAGCAGGCCGCGTTCTCTGCCCGAAGTCCGTGTCTCAGCCACCGAGGGCGGCGTGGCGTATGTGGCGCCTCAAAGCGCCACGGGTACCAAGACGGGCGTGCCTCTGATCGAAACGCCGCAGTCGGTGTCCGTGATCACGGCGGATCGCATCGAAGCCATGGGTGCGTCCACGGTCAAGGATGTGCTGGCCTTCACTCCGGGCGTTGAGATCGCCCCCTACGGTACCGACTCACGCTACGACTGGATGGTCATCCGCGGCTTCGATGCCTATGCGCCTGGCTTCTATCAGGATGGCCTGCAACTGCGCAACACCGGCAATTGGGCCATCTGGCAGACCGAGAACTACGGGCTCGAACGCATTGAAATTCTGCGTGGCCCATCCTCCGTGCTCTACGGCCAGAATGGCCCAGGCGGCTTGGTCAACGTGGTCAGCAAGCAGCCGCTGGATGAAAGGCGCAATGAAATCCAGGTGCAAGCCGGTAGCCATGCGCGCAAGCAACTCGCGGGAGACTTCACCGGCCCGCTCAATGAGGATGGCTCGGTGCTGTACCGCGTGGTGGGGTTGGCGCGCGACGCGGAGATGCCGGAGGGGGGCATGCCTGATGACAGGTTCTATCTGGCGCCCTCGCTGACGCTCAAGCCGTCGGCCCAGACCTCGCTCACGCTCCTGTCCCAGATCTTGCGCAGCCGGGCCGGCACCTATGTGCGCAGCTTGCCGGAGCAGGGTTCCCTGGTGAGGACGCCGGCGGGGACAAAACTGCCGACCGACACCTACCTGAGCGAACCCGATTTCAATCGACTGAATCAAGACCAGTGGTCACTCGGGTATCTGCTGGAACACAAGCCCAGCGATCGCATGACCTTGCGCCAGAACCTGCGATACGCGCGCCTGGACATGGACTATCGACAGGTATCCTTGGGCAGCTTCGTCACCTACAACGCGGATGTCAGCGATCCCATCAACTACCGTGAAATGACGCGTAGCGTTTACGCGAGTCGGGAAAAATCGGACCTGTTCACGATCGACAACCAGGCACAGTTGGAATTCGACACGGGCGAGCTGCGACATACCCTGTTGGCTGGTTTCGATTACCAAAACGGTCGTTTTGACCAGACCAGCTATTTCAGCGGCACGGTGGACAACATCGATCTCTACAACCCCGTGCATGATGGTCTCGTGACGCTCGGCGCGCCGGACATGGACCAGCGGACCAGGCTGATACAGGCGGGTTTCTATCTGCAGGACCAGGTGAAGTGGGGGAACTGGGTGGCCACGGTGGCAGGGCGTCACGACCGCGCCACGATCGAGTTGGCTGACCATCTGAACGATACCCGTTCGTCCCAGGTTGACCGCAAGTTCAGCACTCGCGCAGGCCTGGTTTACCTGCATCCGAGTGGCTGGGCGCCGTATGCAAGTTACGCCACCTCCTTCGTCCCGAACACGACCATCAATCCGGACACGGGGGATGCCTTTGATCCGGAAACCGGGCGTCAGATCGAAGCAGGTATTCGTTACCAGCCTGTCAACCACAAGGCCATGTACAGCGCCGCGATTTTTGATTTGCGCCGCCAGGACTACGTCACCACCGATCCATCGACCAATCAGCCCAAGCAGACGGGGGAAATCGTCGTGCGTGGTCTCGAGCTCGAAGCCTTGGTGACCCCATACGCTGGCTTCAACCTGACCACGGCCTATGCCTACACGCCGAAGGCCGACGTCACCCAGAGTGAGAACCCTGCCGAAGTCGGAAAGCAGGCCACGGCAGTTGCCACACACCGTTTTTCGCTTTGGGGCGATTACAGGTTCGAAGCTGGTCTCAAGGCCGGCTTCGGGATGCGTTATGTCGGTCCGACTCGCGGCATCAACGAAAGCGCCGCGACGCAGGTTCCAGGCTACACGCTCATCGACGCGATGGTCGGGTACGACATGGATCGATGGAGCCTGGCCTTGAATGCCAGCAACCTGACTGACAAGGAATACATAGCCAATTGTGGTTACGGCAGCTGCTACTACGGCACTCAGCGACGGGTCGTGATGACCTCAATGTACCGCTGGTGAACGCTGCCCGCTGGAAAACCCGGACACTCAGGGCTTCTTGCCGTACAGGAAATCCGTCAGCAGGGCGATGAAGTACTCGGGGTCTTCCAGGTGCGGCGTGTGTCCCACGTCGGGTAGCTCGCGCAGCTGCGCGCCGGGGATGCGGGCCTGCGCGTCCTTGCCGAGCTTGGAGAAGTCGCCGTAGCCCTTGATCACATCGGCAGGGTAGTAGCGCTGGCCCGGCACCGTGCGGTCTTTCAGTCCGATGATGAGCAGGGTGGGCGCGAGCAGGCGCGGCATCTCGTTCAGGATGGGGCCTTCCAGGATCATCTGCTGCGTGCGTGCCGCCACCTGCGCGTGGCGCGGGTATTCGCTGCTCAGCTGCAAGCGTGCGAATTGCTCCACGTAGCGCTCGAAGGGGGGGCGCCAAGTGGCGAATTGGGCCTTGAGTTCCCGCCGGTAGTGGGCCGGCGTGAGCAGCATGTTCTGTCGCGCCATGGGCTCCGTGCTGACCGGGGGCAGTGTGGCGTAGTCCTCCAGCCCCATCGGATTTTCCAGGACCAGGGCGCTCACACGCTCGGAATAGCGACGGGCGAAATGCACGGCCAGCATGCCGCCCATGCCGTGGCCGATGACGGCCACTTGCGGAATCTGCAGGTGGTCCAGCAGGCGCAACGTGGCCTGGGCCTGCAGGCCAAAGCGGTATTGCATCTCCGGCTTGGAGGAGCGACCGAAACCGACCTGGTCCGGCACGACGAGGCGGTAGCCGTAGTCGCTGAGGGTGCGCAGCGTCTGTGCCCAGTAGTCACTGCTGAAATACTGGTCGTGCAGCAGCAGCAGGGTTTGACCGTTCGGGTTCTTGGGACGCACGTCCATGTAGGCCATGCGCACGGTCTCGCCTTCCAGCGCGAGCTGCAGCATGGTCACGGGATAGGGGTAGGACCAGCCTTCCAGGGTGATGCTCAGGGGCTCGGCGTTCAGGTAGCTTGGGTCGGCCGGCTGCAGGAAATTGAGCAATTGAGCGCGCGCTGGCAGCAGGGCGCAAGAAGCCAGCAGGGACGCGAGAAAAAAGTTGCGGATGGAGAGTCGAAACACGGCAAAGCTCGGTTTGAAAGAAAAAAGAATGGCGCGCAGACAGCCACTGTGGCGGGTGTGCTGGAGGCCGTGAGCATATCCCCGTGAGCGGGGCCGCAGCCCAGGGGCGCCGCAGAGGCGTTAGCTCGGCGGGCTCACGCGCCGCGCAGCGTTGAAGCGATCATCCCAGTAGCGCACGCGCATGTTCTCGATGCGCACACTGGCGCCGGCCTTGGGGGAGTGGATGAAACGATCGTCGCCCACGTAGATGCCGACGTGACTGTAGGCTTGCCCCACGGTGTTGAAGAAGACCAGGTCCCCGGGTTGCAGGTCGCGCCGGGTGATGGCGCGCGTGGCCCGGGCCTGCTGCGCTGACTGGCGCGGCAGCGTCAGTCCCCAGGTCTGCTGGTACACCGCGCGCACGAAACCGCTGCAATCGAAACCAGCGTCGTAGCTGCCGCCCCCGTAGCGGTAGGGCGTGCCCAGCGCGCCCATCGCAGCCACCACGATTTCGGCGCGGCGGTCCTCGGCACCGTCATCGGCATGGGTGTAACGATGGTCCTCATAGGATGAACGCGCCGAACTGCCCGGGCCGGCGCAGGCCTGCAGCAGGCCAACGGTGGCCAGGGTCAGCACGAAGCCGCTGAGAGTCAGCGACGGGCTGGGGGAAGTCGTGGGCATGGTGCGCGCAGGCATCCGGTTAGCATAGGGTGTTGAACCGATCCTGCCGCATTCCAAGGCTTTTTTATGAGGAGAAAAGAACATGTTCCGGGCTTTTTTGTTGGAGCAGGCCAACGGCCAGCCGCAAGGCTTCAGCGCTCGCCTGGCAACCCTTGAAGACGCGGACCTGCCGCCTCTGAACGAGGGCGACGTGACCGTGGCCGTGCAGTACTCCACGCTCAACTACAAGGACGGTCTGGCGCTCACGAACAAAGCCCCCGTGGTGCGCGCATGGCCCATGGTGCCGGGCATTGACGGTGCGGGCATGGTGCTTGAATCGCGCCACCCGGATTGGCGCGTCGGTGATGTGGTCGTCCACAACGGCTGGGGTGTCGGCGAGACCCAGTGGGGCTGCCTGGCCGAGAAAACGCGTCTGAAAGGCGCCGGGCTCGTGCGTCTGCCACTGGCCTTCTCGCCCCGTCAGGCCATGGCCATCGGCACGGCAGGCTACACCGCCATGCTGTGCGTTCTGGCCTTGGAGCAGCATGGCGCGACACCCGCAAGCGGCGAGGTGCTGGTGACGGGCGCCACCGGTGGCGTGGGCAGCGTGGCCGTCGCCCTGCTGAGTCGGCTGGGTTACCGCGTCACCGCGGCAACTGGCAAGGCGGCGCAAGCGGATTACCTCAAGGCCCTGGGTGCGAGCGCCATCATCGACCGCGCCGAACTCGCCGCGCCCGGCAAACCCTTGCAGAAGGAGCGCTGGGCCGCCGTGGTGGACGCCGTCGGCTCGCACACCCTGGTCAATGCCCTGGCCCAAACGCGTTATGGCGGTGTCGTCACCGCCTGCGGCCTGGCGCAGGGCATGGACCTGCCGGGCACGGTTGCCCCCTTCATTCTGCGCGGAGTGACGCTGGTCGGTATCGATTCGGTGATGGCGCCGTTGCCGCGGCGCCAGCGGGCCTGGGACCGGCTGGCGCGCGACCTGGACCCAGTCATGCTCGAACGCATGACCGAGGAAGTGCCGCTGTCGGCGGCGCTGGAAAAAGCCCAGCAGTTGATGGCTGGTCAGGTGCGCGGGCGCATCGTCGTCAAAATCGCGGATTAAGAAAATTTTCAGGAACAGACACAACATGCTGCTCGAACACGACGATTCCCAGCTCCTGCTGATTGACTACCAGACCAAACTGCTGCCCGCCTTGCACGAAGGCGCCCTGGCCCTGGCCAACGCCCGGCGTCTCGCCCGGATGGCGCGCCTCTTCAAGGTACCGGTTTGGCTGACTGAGGAAAATCCCCAGGGACTCGGAACCACGGACGCCGACCTGCAGGCGCTGGTGGTCCAGGCCCAACAGGCTGGCGGCGGCAAGGTCTTCCCCAAGATGAGTTTCAGCGCCGTGGCCGACGGCCTGGGCGAGCTGCTGCGTCCGCCCGCAAGGGCGCAACAGCCCCAAGGCGGCAATGCGCGCAGCCTGCCCAAACACTTGCAGAAGAAACCCGATTCCGCACCGGAGCGCGGCACCCTGGTGCTGGCGGGCTGCGAAACCCATGTCTGTCTGTTGCAGACGGCACTGGCGTTGCTGGAGGAAGAGTTCGACGTCTGGGTCGTGAGCGACGCATGTGCCTCTCGCACCGAACGCAACCGCGACGCGGCTTTCGATCGCCTGGCCGGCGCCGGCGCGGAACTGGTGACGACCGAGATGGTGGCCTTTGAATGGCTGCGCACGGCCGAGCATCCAGCCTTCGCGGAAACCTTGCGCATCGTCAAGGAAACGCTGGTATGAAGCGAGACAATACGGCGGTGTGACTGCCGCGTGGCGAACAATCGCCCGACAGAGGAGTGCCCTGCATGAACAGAATCGTCAATCCAGGATGGCCGCAGCGCAGCCGGCATCTGCTGTTTGGCCTGTTCTTGAGTCTCTGGATCGGAGGGGTGTCCGTCCAGCCTCGGGCCCAGGCGGTACCTGAGCGCATACCGCCGACCTCAGTCGACGCGTCGACACCGACGCAAGGCAAGACGTCTAACGGCCAGGCGGAGACCCAATCCGAGGGCCCAGGGGCGCAAGCCGGACCGGCCTTGATGCTCAGCGCCGACGGTGCTTACGTGCTTGACACCCAGAACAAGCTGGCCTGGCTGCGCTGCGTGGAGGGCATGACCTGGAACGGCCACAACTGCGTCGGTGAAGCGCGCCTGATGACCTACACCACCGCGCAGGCACTCGCCGCGGCAAGGGCCAAGGCCGATGGCGTGGCTTGGCGATTGCCGCGCATCCATGAACTGCGCCGCCTGAAGGAAGACGCCGCCAGCATCACCTTGTTCCCCTCCGATCCGCGCAGCTGGACCTGGAGCGGCAACGCCAGCATCAACGTCGCGCAGACCAATCCCTACAACTACGGCAACATCGCCAGCGGCAGCACCAACCAGGAAGAGCGCCTGTCCGCCCGCATGGGCTGGGCCGTGCACTTGGGCAACGGGGCGTCGCGCGGAGATGTCTCGCGCGGCACTGCGCTGGTCGTGCGCCTGGTGCGTCCTTACCAGCCCTGAACCGCTGCCGAGAGCCGGGGTAGACCTAGGTGCAGCCTCGCTGGCCTAGGTGTCGGGGTGGCGTCGCAACCGGCAGGGGAGCTCAGACCACCTGCAGGCGGATGGGTGTGAGCCCGCCTACGTGGCCTTCCAGAAGGTCGCCTGGCCGGACCGCTGCCACGCCTTCGGGGGTTCCGGTGTAGATCAGGTCACCGGGCTTGAGCAGCCAAGCCCGGCTCAGGTGCTCGATGATCTCGCCCAGGTTCCAGATCAGCTTGGAGACATCGCTGTGCTGGCGGGGCTGGCCGTTGACCGTTAGGGCGATCTCGGCGCTTTCGATCTGGGCAGCCACCGTTGCCGCAGGTGTGATGGCCCCGATGGGGCAGGCCGCCTCGAAGGTCTTGCCGATGCACCAGGGGCGCCCCAGTTTTTTCTGCTCGCCCTGCAGGTCGCGGCGTGTCATGTCCAGGCCCACGGCATAGCCCCAGATGTGCTGGCGGGCCTCGGCGGCGGGAATGTTCATGCCGCCCTGGCCGATGCAGGCCACGAGTTCGATCTCGTGCTGGAAATCCTGGGTCAGGCTGGGGTAGGGCAGTTGCGCGGTTTGTCCCGGCTCCACGACCAGGCAGCTGTCGGCCGGCTTGATGAAGAAGAAGGGCGGTTCACGGCCCGTGTAGCCCATTTCCTGGGCATGGGCCACGTAGTTGCGGCCCACGCAGTAGACGCGGTTGACCGCAAAGCGCTCGGCACGGCCGACGACGGGCACGGAGACAGGCGCGGGGGCGGGGATGACGTAAGGCATGAGGCCGATTCCTTCAACTCTTCGACAGCAGCGTGAAATGTTCCACGTGGGGTGGCTGGGCGAAGAAAGGCCCGACGATGGCGCGCCACTCGGCGAAGGCGGGAGATTGGCGGAAATGCACGGTGTGGTCTTCCAGGGTCTCCCAGAAGATCATGAGGATGTAACGCTCGGGGCTTTCCATGCCCTTGTTGATCTTGTGGCCGCGGTAGCCACGCGATTTGCTGATCACGGTGGCCAAACCACGCTGGATGGCTTCATCGAATGCGGCTTGCTGGCCGGGCTGGATGCGGATGTCGGCGAGTTCCAGAATCATGGTCTTAAGGCTCCTGCGCTCATGGCTTTTTCCGGTTTGGATGGCCCGCATTCTCGCTTATCCTGCGCGTCATGACTCCCGCTACCCGCCCTGGTCCCCATCCCGAATGGCTCAAGCCCCAATGGCCCGTGCCCGCCACCGTGCATGCCTTGTGCACCACGCGCGCGGGCGGACAATCCGCGCCGCCTTATGACAGCCTGAACCTGGGCGACCATGTCGGGGACGATGTGCTCACCGTGGGGCGCAACCGTGCCCGACTGGCCCAGGCGCTGCAAGCGCACCCAGTTTTCATGCAGCAGGTCCATGGCAACAAGGTCTTGCGGTTGGACCGATTCACCTCCCAGGGCAACGTGGCGGACGCGTGCTGGACGCAGGAGCGCGGCGTGGTCTGCACCGTGTTGATCGCTGACTGCCTGCCCGTGCTGCTGACCGACAAGCAGGGCCGCTTCGTGGCGGCCGCCCATGCGGGCTGGCGCGGTCTGTCCGGTGAGGGCGGTGATGGGGTGCTGGAAACCCTGGAGCGTGCCGTGCTGACCCAGCTGCGTACGCAGGGGCAGCGGATGCTGCCCAGCGATTTGTTGGCCTGGCTGGGGCCTTGCATCGGCCCCATGGCCTATGAGGTGGGGCCGGACGTGCGCTCCGCCTTCGAGGCCTGGGACCGCCAGGCAGCTTCCTTGTTCCGGCCCGTGCCCGGCAAGACCGGTAAGTGGTTGGCCGACCTGCCTGGGTTGGCGCGCCAGCGCCTCCACGCCCTGGGGGTGCAGCAGATTTATGGCAACAACGGCTCGGACAACTGGTGTACCGTCACCCAGCGTTCACGGTTCTTTTCGCACCGGCGTGACCGCGTCAGCGGGCGCATGGCGGCTTGCATCTGGTTGGCTTGAGGCCGGTTCGGCGCCAGACTTCGACTCCAGCGGGTTCGCGTCGGCGGCCTCGCTTTCACGCAGACGCCGCAGTTTCTTGCGCAAGGGCGTGCCCAGGATGTAGAGCAGCAGCAGCACCGGGCCCACGCCGTAGAGCACAAAGGTGACGATGGCGCCCAGCAGGCTGCCGATCGGGCTGCTGGCCTCGGCCACGGCCATCATCAGGGCCACGTAGAGCCAGGCGATCGCGATCAGGGGCAGGAACATGGCGGCTATACCCGAGGAAGGAAGGAGGCCGTGCCTTGGCATGGCGGGCGGTGCCTGCAATACTGAGCACCGGACAGAAAAAGCGGCGCGGTGCCGTGCGGGATGCGAGGAGCAAACATGAACGGGGCCGAAGGCGAGAACGCGCGAGGGCAAGAGCATACCGCCGATGCCATGGCGGCCTGGACTGCGTGGATGCAGGCTGCGGCACAAGCCGCCCAGCAGGCACAAGCGCAGGCGGCCGCCTTGACCACCGCCCTGACCCAAGGAGTTCCAGCGGGGCTGCAGGGACTGTTCCCCTGGTCGCCGGGCTGGCCACCTGCATCGACACCCATGCCTGCGGTCGCCGCTGCACCCGGCATGGGCACCTGGGCGCCCGGTCTGCCGGCTTCTGCGTTTCCCCTGCACGAGCTGCCACGCATTCCTTCCGACACCCTGCAGTCCTTGCAGCAGCAGTATCTGAATGATTGCTTCCAACTCGCGCGCGAGGGCTGGCAGGAAGACTCGGCCCAGGCCCTCCATGCACTGAATGCTCGCTTGCTTACCCAGATGGCCGAGGCGGTCCAGGCCGACGCCAAGACCCGCGCCCGCATCCGTTTTGGGGTTGACCAATGGGTGGCCGCCAGCGCTCCCGGCAATTTCATGGCCTTCAACCGGGACGCCCAACGCAAGGCCATCGAAACCCAGGGGCGCAGTGTCGCGCAGGGTCTGCAGAACCTGTTGCATGACCTGGGCCGGGGCCAGGTGAGCATGACGGATGAAAGCCAGTTCGAGGTGGGTCGCAATGTCGCCACCACGGCGGGCGCGGTGGTGTACGAGAACGAGCTTTTCCAGTTGCTCGAATACCAGCCCGTGACGGAGCAGGTGCACGCCCGGCCGCTGTTGCTCGTGCCGCCCTGCATCAACAAGTTCTACATCCTGGACCTGCAGCCCAGCAATTCCCTGATCCGCTATGCGCTGACGCAGGGCCATCGCGTTTATGTCATCAGCTGGCGCAACCCTCCTGTCGATCCGGCCGACCCGGATCACGTCAGCCTGGCGACCAAGACCTGGGACGACTACGTGGAGCAAGCCGTCATTCGCGCCATCACCGTGACGCGGGAGATCGCGGCGCCGAAGCTCAAGGGAGGTGGAGGCAGTGCCCAGGCCGATGGCGACGGCCTGGGCCAAATCAATGCCCTCGGCTTTTGCGTCGGTGGCACCTTGCTGGGTACGGCCTTGGCAGTGCTGGCCGCGCGCGGACAAAAACCGGTGGCCAGCCTCACCTTGCTGACGACCTTCCTGGATTTTTCCGACACGGGCGTGCTGGACGTGTTCATCGACGAGGCCGCCGTGCGCCTGCGCGAGCAGCAGTTCGCGCAGGGGGGCGTGATGCCGGGGCGCGATCTGGCGGCGACCTTCAGCTTCCTGCGGCCCACTGAACTGGTCTGGAACTATGTGGCGCGCAACTACCTCCAGGGCGAGACGCCGCCGCCTTTCGATCTGCTGTACTGGAACGGCGACAGCACCAATCTGCCGGGTCCCTGGTACGCTTGGTATCTGCGCAATACCTACCTCGAGAACAATCTGGTTCAGCCTGGGCGGCTCACGGTGTGCGGAGAGAAGATCGACCTGCGCCGCCTGGACCTGCCGGCCTACATCTACGGCTCGCGCGAGGACCACATCGTGCCCGTGAGCAGCGCCTACGCAAGCACTCAGGTGTTGGGCGGACCCTTGCGTTTCGTGATGGGGGCCTCGGGCCACATCGCGGGCGTGATCAACCCGCCCGAGAAAAAGAAGCGCAGCCACTGGACACGCGCGGATGGCCAGTTGCCGCCACGGCTGGATGACTGGCTGGCAGGTGCGCAGGAACAGGCAGGCAGTTGGTGGCCCGATTGGGCCGCTTGGCTGCGGCAACACGCCGGTCCGCAGGTTCCGGCGCCAAAGAAGTATGGCAAGGGCAGGTACAAGGCCATCGAGCCGGCGCCCGGTCGCTACGTGCGGCAACGTGCTTGAGCGGCGGCGCCGAGCATGAGCGGCCGTCCTAGGCGCGGGCAACTCCACGCCTCGGATTTGATGAATTCTTGATGATTTTCTGATGAAGTTTTGAGCGGCCCTCACCTATCCTGACCCGAGATTTTTTTCGGGACACAGGACATGGTTGAGTTCTTCAGGCTGGGCTGGGGTTTCGGGTTCGCCCGGTACCGCCCCATGCGTTTTGTTTGCGCGGGCGGCATCGCCACCGTGAGTCATTGGCTGCTGATGGCCGCTCTGATCGGGTTGGGCCAGCCCGAACTGCTCGCGACCGTGGTTGGCAGCGTTTCGGGCGCGTTGGTCAACTTCTTTGCTCAGCGCCACCTGACCTTCCGCGATCGCCCGGTCACGCACATGGCCGTTTGGCCTTATGCCTGGACCTGCCTGTTGTCTTGGCTGATCAATGCCTGGGTGTTCCATCTCTGCTTTGCCTGGGCGGGCTGGCCGGTTGCCGTCGCCCAAGGTCTGGCCACGCTGATGGCGGCCTGGGCCAGCTATTTTCTTTACGGTAGGCTGGTCTTTCGCCAGGGAGGCCAATCATGAGCACAGGCATTTTGCTCAGTGTGGTCATCCCTTTCTACAACGAAAGAGAGGTACTGCCGGAATGCCTCAAGCGTGTGGCTGCGGTGCTGGCGGGCTTGGATGGCAAGACCGAAATCCTCTTTGTGGACGACGGCAGCCGGGACGGCGGGGGTGACTTTCTCCTAACTCAGCATCTGTCCGGCATCGACCTCAGGCTCATACGTTTGAGCCGCAATTTCGGCAAGGAAGCCGCGATGACCGCCGGCATCGAGCACGCGCGCGGTGATGCCCTCGTCATCCTCGACGCGGATCTGCAGGACCCACCGGAATTGATGCCGGACATGATCGCGAGGTGGCGGCAAGGGTGCGACGTGGTGCTGATGAAGCGGCGTAGCCGCGCGGGCGAGAGCGCGTTCAAGCGGTTGAGCGCGCACGTGTTTTACCGTCTGCTCAAACGGGCCTGCGGTTTCCATGTTCCCGAGGATGTGGGCGACTTCCGTTTGCTCAGCCGCAAGGCCGTGGACTCACTCAAGTCACTGGGCGAAAGTAACCGCTACATGAAGGGGCTCTTCGCCTGGGTCGGCCTGCCAGTCGCCGTGATCCTCTACGACCGTGCACCGCGCCACGCGGGGTGCAGCAAGTGGAACTACCTGTCCCTGATGCGCCTGGCCTGGGACGGCGTGACTTCGTTCACGACCTTGCCGCTGCGGCTGTCCATGCTGGCGGGGGTGGTGGCGGCCTTGCTGGGCAGCCTGTTCGGTGCCTGGATCGTTGGCAAAGCCATCGTCTTTGGCGACCCGGTTCAGGGTTACCCGTCTCTGATGGCCATCATCACATTCCTGGGGGGGGTGCAATTGATGGCCTTGGGCATCGTGGGTGAGTATGTCGGCAAGACCTACATGGAGAGCAAGCGTCGCCCGGTCTACGTCATCGATTTCCAGACCCGGACGTGTGACGGTGAAGTCTGGGGGCAATGATGAATTCCTCCAACGGATTGTCGCAGCGGCTCTTCTGGCTGCTGCTGGGGGGCATGCTGCTTTTGCGGCTGGTGATCGCGGCCATGCTGCCGATGATGGAGACCACCGAGCCTCGTTACGCGGAAATGTCCCGGCTGATGCTGGAGAAGCAGGACTGGATCACGCCTTGGTATGACGCGCAGACCCCGTTCTGGGGCAAGCCGCCGCTGTCGTTCTGGGCGCAGAAGATCGCGATCGACCTGCTGGGTGTCAATGATCTGGCGCCGCGACTGCCTTCATGGCTGTTTGGTTTGCTTTTGCTGGTCGTGGTGGCCTGGCTGGCGCGGGTCCGGCAGGGAAAGCCAGCCATCTTGCCCACGATGCTGCTCTTTGCGTCGATGGCCTTGCCGTTCGTCAGCATGGGCGCGGTGATGACCGATGTTTATCTGGCCTTGGGCGTGGGCCTGTCCCTGGCGGCGTTTGCCAGCCTGTTGAATACGCCCAGCGCCTTGCCGGGTTGGCTGTTCTTCGTCGGGATCGGCGTCTCCATGTTGGCCAAGGGACCGGTGGGCGTGGTGCTGACTGGTATTCCAATCTTCATGTGGACCGTGACGGGCGGCGGTTGGCGGCGTCTGTGGCGCTTGCTGCCGTGGTTCCGGGGCAGTGTCCTGAGCGCCATGATCGCCTTGCCCTGGTACGGCCTCGCGGAACTGAAGACGCCCGGTTTCCTGAACTACTTCCTGTTGGGTGAACATATCCTGCGTTTTGTCGAACCAGGTTGGGCGGGTGATCTTTACGGTGACGCGCATGAACGTCCCAAGGGCACGATTTGGCTGTTCTGGATGCTGGGCGCGTTGCCCTGGAGCCTGGTTTTCGTCTGGCGCTACGGGCGTGATGCCTGGCGAATCCGCCGTTTTCCCTGGCCGGCAGATGGACAGGGGCGCTTCCTGTTCTTCTGGGCGCTGGCACCCATGCTGTTCTTCACGCTGGCGGGCAACATCCTCCCGGCCTACGTGCTGCCCGGCCTGCCCGCGGCGGCGGTGCTGATGCATGGGTATTTGCGGCCTTCCGGCAAGCAACTGGCCAGCGGCGCCCTCGTTGCACCCCTGGTGATCGCGCTGGCTGTGGTGGTTCTGATGGCCCGGCCAGCGCAGTGGACCTCAGAGCGCGCGAATGTGCAAGCCTATGCGCGCGCGGCAGGCTCAGCGAGCCTGCTGGCCTATCTGGAAAAAGTTCCTTATTCCGCCAGTTATTACAGCCATGGCGCGGTGGAGCAGGTCAGCCTGTCGGGTCTGGACGACTGGTTGGCGCGCGGGCAGGGTGAGCGTTACCTGGTTGTGCATGACCGGCATCTGCCTTTGTTGCGCGAGCGCACCGACATTCGCGCCGTGGCGCTGTCGCGCAGCAAGACGATGGTGCTGTTCAAGATCACCGGCGCTGCGGGGGATAGATAATCCGCTCGTATGTCCGTGCGCAGTGTATGTCGTTTGCTGGTGGTTGAAGATCAGAAGGATTTGGCCGAGAACATCGCCGAGTACTTCGATGGGCCCCGTTACCTGCTGGATTTCGCCAGCAATGGTCTGACGGCGCTGCATCTGCTCGCGACCTGTGACTACGATGTGGTGATCCTCGATCTGATGCTGCCCGGCATCGCAGGGCAGGAAATCTGTCGGCGCATCCGCCAGGACCTGCGTTCCAACGTGCCCGTCATCATCACGTCGGCCCGCGGCGCGCTCAGTGACAAGGAAGAAGGGTTTCTGGGCGGCGCGAACGACTACATGGTCAAGCCCTTTCACCTGCGCGAGCTGGAGTTGCGCATCGAGTCCCTGTTGCGGCGCGGTGCGGGTGTGGACATCGCGCTGCAAGTGGATGCCTTGAAATTCAACCCCGACACGGGCATTGCCGAGCTGGATGGGCGGCAGATCAGCCTGGGCGGCATCCCCGCGCGCATCTTCGAGCACCTGATGCGCAGCCACCCGCGCAGCGTGAGCCACCAGGACATGCTGACCCACATCTGGGGGGAAGCGGAAGCCGACGCGAACACCATCCGCACGCACATCTACGCCTTGCGCCGCTTGTTTCAGGAGGGTTTCGGGCATCCATTGATCGCCACCGTGCATGGGCGCGGGTACCGGCTGGCCTTGCCGGAAGAGGAGAAATCCGGATGAAGCTCTCCCTGGCCATGCGCATCCAGCGTGCTTTCTTCATCATCATGGCCGTGGTGGTGCTGGCTTCCTATTTCATGTTTGACCGGATTTATGAGCAAACGGAAGACCTGGTTATGCAAGCCGAAATGCGCAAGCAGCGGGACGGCTTTCTTTCCGAACTGGATAACCCGGAATATTCCGAGTGGCGCCAGGACGCAGACCTGATGATCTTTTTGGGGCAAGGCCAAGCGCAAAGCCGCTTGCCTCCCGAGGTTCGTGGATATCCGGTGCCCTTCTTGGCGGAAATTGAAACCGCCGAGAAGGAGCAGGTGGTCATGATCGAGCGCGTGACCCATCCCCCGGGTGTGCTGTACATGGTGCGCGACACCTCGGCGGTGGAGGCGTTGGATGATGAGCTGGAACTTTGGCTGACCTTGGCGATCGCCCTGGTCATGCTAGGCATCGGGTTCGCTCTGGCGCGCGTGTCGGTGAAGAAGATACTGCGGCCCTTCGAACGCCTGACCTCGCAGTTGCAGGCCTTCGATCCGAAGATTTCGGTGCCGCGTCTGCCGCAGGACTATGCCGAGCGCGAGCTGCAGGAAATCGCCAGCAGCTTCAACCGATTCTTCGACAAGCTGGAAGAGCATGTCGCGCGCGAGAAGGCATTTGTGCGCCTGGCCAGCCACGAACTGCGCACGCCCCTGGCGGTGATCTCGGGCGCGCTGGATGTCATCGCGAAGCGCGGCAATGTGTCTGCGGAAGATCGGAAAACTTTCAATCGCATCCGCAAATCCACCGAGGATATGAAATCCGACGTGGAGATGCTGCTCAAGCTCGCGCGGGGCGAAAACGAATCCGTCCCGTTGATCGAGGTGCCACTGCGGGAGCTTGCGGAACTCGTGATCTCCGACCTGGAGGACGAGCGCCCGGACTGGTCCGGCCGGACCGTGCTGGCGGCCACGCCTGACGCACGGGTGAAGGCGGACGAATCGCTGTTGCGCGTTTTGTTGCGCAATCTGATCCAGAACGCCCTCAGGCACACGGAGGGGCCGGTGGAGGTGGTGCTGAACGGCAAGGCCATCCATGTACGTGATGTCGGTGGTGGCATGCCCGCGCACGAGCAGGCCCGCTTGCGTTCACAGGAACTGCGGGGCATGCCCAGTCAGAGTGAGTCCGGCTCAGGGCTGCTGCTCATCAGGCTGATATGCGAGCGACTGTCCTGGCGTCTGCATTTGGACAGAAGCGATGGACAGGGCACCCGGATCAGCGTGTTTTATCGGCACGAGCCGACTTGAACAGCCGATTCGCGCTCAACCATTTGTTGCCACCTGGCCTGCGTGTAGGGCAGAGCGGGGCATTCCGTGCCATCTGGGATCTGCAGGCTCCGGTCTTTGCGGTTTCTGAAATTCCCACAGAACCAGACCCGTGTTTCCCTGGGGGGTGAATGCTCTGGATTTGGGTACAGTTCTTGCCGACACCCAGACTCAAAGCGCATCGGACATCAGAGGAGGACACCATGCAACAAAAAGTCGCTTACGTGACCGGCGGCATGGGCGGCATCGGCACCGCGATTTGCCAACGCCTGCACCGCGACGGTTTCAAGGTCATTGCCGGTTGCGGCCCCACGCGTGACCACGCCAAGTGGTTGGCGGAGCAGCAGGCCCTGGGCTACGAATTCCATGCATCGGTTGGCAACGTTGGCGTCTGGGAGTCCACGGTGGAAGCCTTTGCGAAGGCCAGGGCCGCGCACGGGCCCATCGACGTGCTGGTCAACAATGCGGGTATCACGCGTGACCGCATGTTCCTCAAGATGACGCGCGAGGACTGGGACGCGGTCATCAACACCAACCTCACCTCGATGTTCAACGTGACCAAGCAGGTCGTGGGCGACATGGTGGAAAGAGGCTGGGGCCGCATCATCAACATCAGCAGCGTCAACGGCGAAAAGGGCCAAGCCGGCCAGACCAACTATTCCGCAGCCAAAGCCGGCATGCACGGCTTCACGATGGCGCTGGCGCAGGAACTGGCTGGCAAGGGCGTGACGGTCAATACCGTCAGTCCTGGGTACATCGGCACCGAGATGGTCAAGGCCATCCGGCCCGATGTGCTGGAAAAGATCGTCGGCACCATCCCGGTCAAGCGCCTGGGCGAACCCGGCGAAATCGCCTCCATCATCGCCTGGCTGGCGAGCGATGAAAGCGGGTACTCGACCGGGGCTGACTTCTCGGTCAACGGCGGCCTGCACATGGGCTGAGTCGCGTTCGGCCTGTCCAGTGGGCGCTGGCGGGCAGAGAGCGCATTGGCGCACTACTCGCCGAATCTGAACTTGCTGGCCTCTAGATACTCTTCCAACAGTTCCATTCCGACCCACCGACGGCCCAGCCGCTCCGCGACCATCCCGGCGGTGTTCGAACCCGCAAACGGATCGACAACGAGGTCACCCTCATCAGTCAGCAGCTTCACGAAGAACTCCGGTAACGCTGTCGGAAAGCGTGCGGGGTGAATCTTGATGCCTGCCTCCTTGCAACGCATCGTGTATTCATCGTTGGCCGAGTTGTTGCCTGCGATCAGCATCTCATTCGGAATCTGGTCTTCGAAGACGTTGGATGGGATTGCTCCGCCTGATTCGATCTTGTCGAAGGATGACGTGATGCTGTGGCCCGAGGGGCGCACCGTTGTCTTCACTCCTTTCTTCGCCAGCCGCAGCATGTCTGCGCTGTAGGGCTTCAATACCTTACGGTTATTGGCCTTCGGAAATGGGGTCTTAGATAACCACCAGACGTGCTCGACGGAATCCTTGATACGCACGCGGCGTACTGTCACCCACTCCGCTGGCACTGGCATCTTCGCGGGGTTGTACCAGTAGCATTCCTGGGCGAGATAGAAGCCGAGATCCTCGACAAGCGCAATCATGAGCTTGTAGTGATACAGCGAGCGAGTCGGCGAGCCGGGATTCCAGCTACCGCCGATGTTGAGCACGAAGCTCCCGTCATCGGCCAACACCCGGTGAATTTCCCGCGCAAACGGCAAGAACCAATCCACATAGTCGGCCTTGCTGACGTTGCCGTATTCCTTCTTGAAGTGGAGTGCGTAGGGCGGCGAGGTGAAGGCGAGATTTACCGAGCCGTCGGGCAGCGCCATGAGCAGTTCGCGCGAGTCGCCTAGGTAGGCAGCGCCTGCCTCCGTCTCATAGAACGGCTCTAATCCCTGCATCAACGCCCTCGGGTGCGTTTGGTCAGTGGAAAAAAGGTTGGGTTGTGGGGCGTCAACGAACTTGGTCATTCAGGGCAAGCGAAAGCCACTGCTAGCATGCAGTCTCTGTAGTGTATCAAAAATACATTGACAATGTCAACCCAATTTCAAAATTTGTCGATTGATCCCGCTGAATGGGTTAGTCAGGCTGAAGCTGCGCGCCTTCGCAACGTCTCACGCCAAGCTATCGCCAAGCTGGTTAGTAATGGCCGCCTGCGCACGCTTGAGATGGGGGGGCGGAGCTTCGTCAGCCGCGCCGACGTGCTCACCTTTGAGCCGAATCCTCCCGGTCGGCCTAAGGGAGTCGTGCATGAGTGAAGCCGACCTATCCACCGTCCGCGAACTGCTCGCGCGGTGCTCCCCGGAGGAGCGGGGCGCGCTGTTTCGTGAGTTGCGCAAAACACATCAAATCCACGAGTTTGAGGCTGTCATCGGTGCCCCAGCGGAGATGATCCTTGAGGCTGTCCACCGTGCCCCTGAGCTGACTCGTCGGATGCTGCGGGGTGTAATTGCTGATGCTGCATTTCGTACCTTTGTTGTTCCTGCGATCACATCGCATGGCTGGCGCGACGTGACACCTGAAGGCAACTTCGCGTATGACTACAAGCTGGATGATGGCGGTGGGGCGGTCACTGTGCAAGTGAAGCTACAGCGAAGTGAGCGCGGCGCGCCAGTCGTGAAGAAGGGCGAGCGGTTTGGCTTCGGCCCCGAGGTCTTCATGACCGAGACGCAGAAGACTCGTACCGGGAGCGATGGCGAGGAGAACCAAACACGCCCGTACCGATATGGTGAGTTCGACATTCTTGCGGTATCGATGCAGCCGTCCACGGGCAAATGGGACCGCTACCTTTACACGCTGGGACGCTGGCTCCTGCCGGGGAAACGGGCGGGCGATATGGCTACCCTTCAACCAGTGACGAAAGAGCCGGGCGATTTTTGGACCGATGACTTCAGGACCGCCGCGCAGTGGCTTCGGACGGAGGATGGCGGGAAGCGTATGACGCTTGTGCCGAAGGCTCCGACCAAGAAAGCGAAGCGCCCGAAGGCCTAGGTGGGTTAGGCTAGGCTTGGGGGGATTTCGGACCAGCGAGCGGCCCCAAAGGCTTCTGGTGCGGTCGGGCAGAAAGGTCGAAGCAGGTGGGCTTGAGCTTTCTCCCGGTCTCAGAAACGGGTGCGGCCGAGGGGGTGCGGGGGTAAGTTGTGGCGAGTTAGTCGGAGATGGGGCTCGGATTTCTGCAGCATTTTTGATGAGCGGGTAGAGCGCTCGTTCACGATCGCCGCCCGTGCCCGAATTCAAAACCCTGGCTCTGTTCTTCCTCACCGCGCTGGTCGAGATCGCCGGTTGTTATCTGTCCTGGCTCTGGCTGCGTGAGGACAAAAGCGCCTGGCTGCTACTGCCAGGCGCGTTCTGCCTCGCGTTGTTCGCCTGGTTGCTCACCTTGCACCCCACGGCGGCGGGGCGGGTCTACGCAGCCTACGGCGGGGTCTACATTTGCGCCGCGTTGCCCTGGCTCTGGGCCGTGGACGGCATTCGGCCCGGGCTCTGGGACCCCGCGGGGGGCGGTGTCGCGTTGGCCAGCATGGCCATCATCATGTGCGCGCCGAGGCCTTCGTAGGCACTTCCACGACCGCGTTCTCGCGCTTGCCTTTGCGCAGCGTGGTCTGAGCGAACAGCCAGGTCATGGCTGAGGCGCCCGCGATGCAGGCGATCATGGGCAGGCCAGCGCCGTTGGCCACTTGGCCCGATATGGCGATCATCAGTGCGCCGGTGCCGAATTGCAGTGTGCCTAGCAGGGCCGAGGCCGTGCCGGCAATCGGCCCATGGTCTTCCAGCGCGAGGATGGCCGAAGCGGGCACGATCAGGCCCAGGAAGCCAAAGCCGATGAAGAGCAGCGCCAGCATCACCGGCAGGGCTTCCACGCCCAGAGCGAATAGCAAGAGCAGGGTGAGCATCACGGCCGCGTGACCATGCGCGGCCATGCGCACCATGGGTTTGAGGCCGAACCGTCGGCTCAGCCGGCTGGTCAGCTGCGACATGCCGATGAAGGCCGCCGCGTTAGACGCAAAGGCGATGCTGAACTGCCGAGGCGTGAGCCCGTAGTGGTTGATCAGCACGAAGGAGGAATTGGCAAGGTAGGTGAAGAAGGCGGAAATGCCAAAGGCTCCGATGAAGACCACGCCCAGGAAGTGGCGGTCTTTCAGCAGCTTCCGGTAGCTCTGCCACACCACGGACCAGTTACCCGAAGCGCCGGCCCCACCAGGGGTCGAGCGCGCGCTGCGTTCCGCTTCCCGCACGGCCAGGGGACGTGTTTCCCGTAACTGGGTGGCCATCAGCAGCAAGCCCAGCAGGCCGGCGCCCAGCATGCCCCAGAAGCTGCTGCGCCAGCCCAGGGCCTCGATCAGGAGGCTGCCGATCAGGGGGGCGAGGATGGGTGCGACGCTGAAAACCAGGATCAGCATGGACATCATGCGCACGGCTTCGTGGCCGGTGTAGAGGTCGCGCACCACGGCACGCGGAATCACCGTGCAGGCGCAGGCACCCAAGCCCTGGAAGAAGCGCATGAAGAGCAGGAATTCCACATTGGGCGCGAAGGCGCAGCCGATGCTGCCGATCGCGAACAGGGTCAGGCCGAAGTACAGCGGGGGTTTGCGGCCCACCATGTCCGAGACCGGCCCATAAATGAGCTGGCCGACGCCCAGCGCGATGAAGAAGAGCATCAGGCTGGCCTGGACGGCGCCGATGGAAGCTTGGAGGTCTTGCCCGATCAGGGGCAGGGCGGGGAGGTAGAGGTCGATGCCCAGCGGGCCGACGGCGGACAGCAGGCCCAGGACGAGGGCCGTGCGCAGGAAACTCTGGTGCATGGGGGAGCGAATAGACAGCGGGGGCGGATTGTGGCACGCCCTGGGCAAGTCTGCTGGCGGTTGGCCCGCCGCCGCGGCAGGGGGGCTCGTCGCTTGCCACCGTCCTCGCGACGTTTCCGGACCGCACCCTTGGGGCGAAGCCCTGGCGCTCCAGCGGCCGGGCCTATTTGCGCCGCAGCTCCTCGCGCTCGCGCTGGTAATCGTCGTAGGTCTTGCCGCCGATACCCTCATTCAACTTGCGCATGCAATCCTCATAGGCACCCGGAGGCTGCTGAATGCACTGTTGGCGGGCGCTGGCCCGCGAGCCCTCGTACCAGGCCTGCGTGGTGCAGGCTGCCAGCAGGGGTGCGCAGGCCAGCACCATGAGGAACGCCCTTCGCGAGGGCGACGAGGCGTGCGGGGTGGGTGGCCAGAGCCTCACCTCAGATCACCTTCGCGGTCCGGAGCTCCTCGATGCGTGCCTGGCCGTAACCCATCTGCGCCAGCACCTCCTCGGTGTGCTCGCCCAGCAGGGGTGAGCGTGTCACGTCCACGGGGCTGTCCGAGAGTTTGATGGGGTTGCCCACGGTGAGGTATTTGCCGCGCACGGGATGGTCCACCTCCACGATGGTGCCGGTGGCACGCAGGGATTCGTCCTCGGCGATTTCCTTCATCGAGAGGATGGGGCCGCAGGGTATGTCGTGCTCGTTGAGGATGTCCATGGCCTCGAACTTGGTCTTGGTCTTGGTCCATTCCTCGATCCGGGCGAAGATCATCTTCAGGTGAGGCAGTCGAGCCTCGGGCGTGGCGAAGTGCGGATCGGTGATCCAGTTCTCCTCGCCGATGACCTTGCAGATGGCTGGCCAGACGGCGCCTTGCGTGATGAAGTAGATGTAGGCGTTCGGGTCCTTCTGCCAGCCCTTGCACTTGAGGATGGAGCCGGGCTGGCCGCCGCCCGAGGCATTGCCCGCGCGGGGCACGGCCTCGCCGAACTCGATGTCGGGGTACTGCGGATATTCCTTGAGCACGCCCGTGCGCTCCAGGCGCTGCTGATCACGCAACTTGACGCGGCAGAGGTTGAGCACCGCGTCCTGCATGGCGGCGCTGACCTTTTGGCCGCGGCCGGTTTTTTCTCGTTGGAAGAGGGCCGTCACGATGCCCAGGGCCAGATGCAGGCCGGTGCCGCTGTCGCCGATCTGCGCGCCCGTCACCATGGGCAGGCCGTCCGGGTCGCCCGTGGTGGAGGCCGCGCCCCCCGTGCATTGCGCGACGTTTTCATAGACCTTGCAATCCTCGTAAGGGCCGGGGCCGAAGCCCTTGATGGAGGCCAGGATGATGCGCGGGTTGATTTCCTGGATCCGCTCCCAGCTGAAGCCCATGCGATCGAGCGCGCCTGGCGCGAAGTTCTCGACCATGACGTCGCATTGTTTGATCAGGTCCACCAGCACGTCCTTGCCCTTCGGGTCCTTGGTGTTGAGCGTGATGGACCGCTTGTTGTGGTTGAGCATGGTGAAGTACAGGCTGTCCGCGCCGGGAATGTCACGCAGTTGCCCGCGCGTGGCGTCCCCTTCACCCGCTTTTTCCACCTTGATCACGTCCGCCCCAAACCAGGCCAGCAGCTGCGTACAGGTGGGGCCCGACTGCACATGCGTGAAATCGAGGATGCGGACTCCTTCGAGCGCCTTGGTCATGAAAAAACTCCAGAAGTTGAAAACTCTTGTGATGAAAGCGGCATTCTTTTAATTGTTGCTTGGAATGCGCGTGCCATCGTGCCGATGGACCGGTGGTCATCGGCATGTCAAATATTCCAAATGATTATAGGGAGCACCCTTGCGCGCGCAGCCTGCGCGCTGGTGATGTTCCATGCAGAACACTTTTGCTTTTTTGGGAGTGCTCCTGCGCAGTGAAAAGGGGTTTCGGTACGGGAAAAATGGGACAAATAGCAGCCCATGAAAAAACGGCGCCGCTCCCGGAGGAGTGGCGCCGTTTCAGGCTCGGCGACGAGGAGGGTCAGACTGCCTTGTTGCTGTGCATCTTGCCGATCTGGTCCTTGCTGTAGCCCAACTCGGCCAGCACCTCGTCGGTGTGCTCACCCAGCAGCGGGGATGCCTTGACCTCGGGCTTGAGGTCGGAGAACTTGATCGGGCTGCCCACGGTCCAGTAGCTGCCGCGCACCTTGTGCGGCACTTCCACGATGGAGCCAGAAGCGCGCAGCGACTTGTCGTGCAGCAGTTCCTTCATCGACAGCACCGGTGCGCACGGGATGTCGTGCTTGCGGAAGATGTCCACGGCCTCGAACTTGGTCTTGTCCTTGATGAAGTCCTCGATGGTGGCGAAGATGTCCATGATGTGCGGCTGGCGCGCCTTGGCCGTGGTGTAGTTGGGGTCCGTCTTCCATTCCGGCTTGCCCAGCGCGTCACAGATGGGTTCCCAGGCATGGCCCTGGATCGTGAAGTAGATGTACGCGTTGGGGTCGGTCTCCCAGCCCTTGCACTTCAGAATCCAGCCCGGCTGGCCGCCGCCGCCCGCGTTGCCGCCGCGCGGCACCACGTCGCCGAACTTCTCGTGCGGGTATTGGGGATACTCCTCCAGGTAGCCAACCTTGTCCAGGCGCAGCTGGTCGCGCATCTTGACGCGGCAGAGGTTGAGCACGGCGTCCTGCATGGAAACGGACACCTTCTGGCCCTTGCCGGTCTGCTGACGGCCGATGATGGCGGTCAGGATGCCGATGGCCAGGTGCATGCCGGTGTTGGAATCACCCAGGGCCGCAGCCGATATGGTCGGGCCTGCGTTTTCGCCCTTCCACCAGCCCGTGGTGGAGGCTGCGCCGCCCGCGCACTGCGCGACGTTCTCGTACACCTTGAGGTCTTCGTAGTGGTGGCCTTCCGAGAAGCCCTTGACCGAAGCCAGGATCATGCCGGGGTTCAGTTCCTGGATGCGCTGCCAGGTGAAGCCCATGCGGTCCAGAGCGCCGGGGCCGAAGTTCTCGACCATCACGTCGGACTTCTTGATCAGCTTTTCCAGCACTTCCTTGCCCTCGGGGGTCTTGGTGTCCAGCGTCAGCGAGCGCTTGTTGCTGTTGAGCATCGTGAAGTAGAGCGCGTCGGCGTCGGGGATGTCACGCAGCTGGCTGCGTGTTACATCGCCAGCGCCCGGGCGTTCGACCTTGATCACGTCGGCGCCGAACCAGGCCAGCAATTGCGTGCAGGCGGGACCGGCTTGCACATGGGTGAAGTCGATGATCTTGATGCCCTTGAGGGGTTTGTTTCCGGACATTTTCTGCTCCTTCTGAGATAAGTCCCGTCGATGCGGAACGGGTTTGAATGGGTGTTGTGCTTGGAATTACTTCTTCAAGGCGGCGGCGGGGTTCAGGCTGGTGATGCGACCGCTTTCCGTGCCTGCCGTCTCGTCGATGATGGCGTTGATCAGCGTGGGCTTGCCGGACTTGAGGGCGTCCTCGATGCCTTTGCGCAGTTCGGCCGTGGTCTGGGCGTACACGCCCACGCCACCAAAAGCCTCCATCAGCTTCTCGTAACGCGCGTCCTTGACGAACACGGTCGGTGCCACGTCGGCGCCACCGGTCGGGTTCACATCGGTGCCGCGGTAGACGCCGTTATTGTTGAAGATCACCACGCAGACGGGCAGGTTGTAGCGGGCGATGGTTTCCACTTCCATGCCTGAGAAGCCGAAGGCGCTGTCACCGCAGACGGCGACGACGCGCTGATTGCTCTCGACGGCCGCGGCGACCGCGAAGCCCATGCCGATGCCCATCACGCCCCAGGTGCCCACGTCCAGGCGCTTGCGCGGCTTGTACATGTCCACGATGGAACGGGTGAAGTCCAGCGCGTTCGCGCCTTCGTTGACCAGCAAGGTGTCGGGATGGGCCTTGAAGATGTCGCGCACCACGTTGAGCGCGCTGTGGAAGTTCATCGGCTTGGGATCCTTGGCCAGGGTCTCGGCCATCTTGGCGATGTTCTTGGTCTTCTTGTCGTTGATGGCGTTCGTCCAATCGGCCGGTGGCTTGGTCCAGCTGTTGCCGATGCCGGCCAGCATGGCCGAGACACAGGAACCGATGTCACCCGCGATGGGCGCGTCGATGCGCACGTTGCTGTCGAACTCGGTGGAGGCGATGTCGATCTGGATGAATTTCTGGCCGCCCCAGTCTTTGTGGTCCTTGCCGCCCCAGGTTTTGCCCTTGCCGTGCGACAGCAGCCAGTTCAGGCGCGCGCCGATCAGCAGCACCACGTCGGCCTCGGGCAGCACGAAGGAGCGGGCGGCGGCGGCGGACTGCGGGTGCGTGTCGGGCAGGATGCCCTTGGCCATGGACATGGGCAGGTAGGGGATGCCGGTCTTCTCGACCAGGGCCTGGATGTCCTTGTCGGCCTGCGCGTAGGCCGCGCCCTTGCCCAGCAGGATGAGCGGCTTCTTGGCGCCCTTGAGCAGGTTCAGGGCGCGAGTGATGGACTCGGGCGCGGGAATCTGACGCGGGGCGGGATCGACGACCTTGATCAGCGAGGCCTTGCCCGCGGCGGCGTCCATGGTCTGCGAGAACAGCTTGGCCGGCAGGTCCAGGTAGACGCCGCCCGGACGGCCGGAGACGGCGGCGCGGATGGCACGGGCAATGCCCACGCCGATGTCCTCGGCGTTCAGAACCCGGAAGGCGGCCTTGCACAAGGGCTTGGCGATGGCGAGCTGGTCCATTTCTTCATAATCGCCTTGCGACAGGTCGACGATCTCGCGCTCGGAGGAGCCCGAGATCAGGATCATGGGCCAGCAGTTGGTGGTGGCATTGGCCAGGGCGACCAGGGCGTTCAGGAAGCCGGGGGCGGACACCGTCAGGCACACGCCGGGCACGCCTTTGGCACCGTTCATGAAACCGGCGATCGCGGCGGCATTGCCGGCGTTGGCTTCGTGGCGGAAGGAAATCACCCGCATGCCCTCGGCCTGCATCATGCGGGTCAGGTCGGTGACCGGGATGCCGGGCAGGCCGTAGATGTTGCTGATGCCGTTGAGCTTGAGCGCATCGATGACGAGGTGAAAGCCATCGGTCAGCGTGCTGGTTTGGGCGTCGTTGGACATGGTGCGTCTCTCTGCTGTGTAGCTGTAAAAGTTATCGTCGGCCATTGCACGGGCGGCGCGCCGCGCAATGCGGTGGGTGAGTGAAGGTGCAACGCGAGGTTATGATAGAAAGCTGTTTTGGAGGCTCCATTGACCACGGTCAATTTCGCAATAAACACCCGGGTCGATCGGAGTAGCGCTAACCCGGAGCCCGCGCCGGCCGGACAGGGCGCGCGCGCGTTGTCAGCATGAGCAGCATTGAGAATCACCCGGAAAAGAACATCATCCGGGTCCAATTGCGCCAAAACCAGGTGCTCAAGGATTTGGGCTCCGATGCGCATGAAGCGCTGGAACCCCACTTGACCGTGGTGGATTGCGGCAAGGGGGATTTCCTGCTGCACCAGGGCGTCCACGAGATGGAGCAGTATTTCATACTCGATGGCGTGCTCAAGCGCGTCGTGGCCAATCCGCAGGGCAAGGAAATGATCCTGCGCTTCGCCGCGGAGCGCGAGATGGAAACCAGCTACGCCGCCTGGATGCTCAAGACGCCCACGCCCTACAGCATCGTCTCCGTCACCAAGGCGCGTGTCGTCAAATTGCCCATGCCGGAATGGATCGCCTTTCTGGAGCAGCATGTCGAGGAAAAACGCCTGTTCGAGCACAGCGTGATGAGCCATATGAGCGAAATCATGGCCCACACCATCACCTTGCACCTGCTGGACGCGCCCGGACGGGTGCATCGCTTCCTGCGCAAACATGGCGAGCTGTTCGACCGCATTCCCAAGAAAGAGCTGGCGGCCTACCTCAATCTCTCGGCCGAGACGCTGAGTCGCCTGAAGCAGCGCGGCAAGATTTGATCATTCTGCATGACGCCTGAGGCTGTATCTCGCGCCTCTGCATGAAAAAGGCCCGCTTCGCCTGGAAGCGGGCCTTTTGTTTCGCCCTTGGATGATGGCGCCGGTGACGCCGCAGGCCGTGTCAGTCCACCGGACGTTCCGCAGTGAAGGCCGGCTGCTTGGGCTTTCTGACCAAGGCGAGCAGCTTGGAGATCAGCGGCCAGAACAGCATGACCAGCGCCAGGGCCGTGATGCCGCCCACCAGCGCATTCGAGAACATGATGGACAGGTCACCCTGCGACAGCAGCATTGCCTGCCGGAAGGCGTCTTCCGCCTTGTCGCCGAGCACCAGGGCCAGCACCAGTGGCGCGAGCGGATAGTCCAGCTTCTTGAACACGTAGCCGATCACGCCGAACAGCAGCATGAACCAGATGTCGAGCATGGCGTTGTGCACCGTATAGGCGCCAATCGCGCAGATCACGATGATCACGGGAGCGATGATCGAGAAGGGAATGCGCAGAATCGAGGCGAACAGCGGCACCGTGGTCAGAACCACCACCAGCCCGACCAGGTTGCCCAAGTACATGGAGGCGATCAGGCCCCAGACGAAGTCCTTCTGCTCGACGAACAGCAGCGGACCCGGCTGCAGACCCCAGATCAGCAGGCCACCGAGCAGCACCGCCGCCGTCGGGGAGCCAGGGATGCCCAAGGCCAGCATAGGGAGCAGGGCGCTGGTACCCGCAGCGTGGGCTGCGGTTTCGGGTGCGACGATGCCTTCGAGTTCGCCAGTGCCGAATTTGTCGCCATTCTTGGACATCTTCTTGGCCACGCCGTAGCTCATGAAGGAGGCAGGCGTCGCGCCGCCGGGCGTGATGCCCATCCAGATGCCGATCAGCGAACCGCGCAGCGACGTGGCCCAGTACGCGGGCAGCTTCTTCCAGGTCTGGAACACCACCTTCGGGTCGATGCGTGCGCTCTTGCCGTTGAAGGCCAAACCTTCTTCCATGGACAGCAGGATTTCACCGATGCCGAACAGGCCGATCACCGCGATCAGGAAGTCGAAGCCGCGCATCAGCTCATGGAAGCCGAAGGTCAGGCGCAACTGGCCGGTCACGGTGTCCATGCCGACGCAGGCCAGGGCGAAGCCCAGGGTCATCGAGGCGAGGATCTTGAACGGAGAGCCCTTGCCCATGCCCACGAAGGAACAGAACGTCAGCAGGTACACCGAGAAGAACTCCGGCGGCCCGAACTTCAGCGCGAACTTGGCCACCAGCGGCGCCAGGAAGGTGATCATGATCACCGCGATGAAGGCTCCGATGAAGGAGGAAGTGAAAGCCGTCGTCAATGCTTCGCCGGCATGGCCTTTCTGCGCCATGGGGTAGCCATCGAAGGTGGTTGCGACAGACCAGGGCTCGCCAGGGATGTTGAACAGCACCGAGGTGATGGCGCCGCCGAACAGCGCGCCCCAGTAGATGCAACTCAGCATGATGATGGCCGAGGTGGGATTCATGCTGAAGGTCAGCGGCAGCAGGATGGCCACGCCATTGGCACCGCCCAGGCCCGGCAGCACGCCGATCAGCACGCCCAGGACAATGCCTACCACCATCAGCAGGAAGTTCATGGGCGATATGACCGTCGCAAACCCATGGAACAGTGCGTTGAGTTCTTCCATTTTCTTGTGTCTCCGAAATTGATCCGCTTATGTTCAATAACCCAGGAAGCTCAGCGGATCCAGCGCGCCCTTGTGCAGCGGCACTTTGAACCAGACCTCGAACATCAGGAAGAACAGGGTGTTGACGGCAAGGCCGACGATGACGCTCTTGAGCCAGCCATACTTGCCCAGGTACACCATGAAAAGAATGATGTAGACGGCTGACGCCACGTAGATGCCGATCAGATCGACTGCGCCCACATACACGATGGCGGGGACGAGCACGGCCAGCACGCGACCCAGGGACTCGCGATCCACGAAGGCTTCCGCGTTCTTTTCCTTGGCCTTACCCTTGGCCAGCAGGGTTTGGACGAACACGCCGAGACCCGAAATGCACAGGATCACGCCTATGTAGAAGGGGAAGTAGCCCGAGCCGGGGCCGTCATCACCCCACTCGGCGCCGAGTTTGCGGCTGCCGTAGATCACGAGGGCGCCCAGGAGAAAGATCAGCACCGCGACCACGGCGTCCACCGTGCCGGTGGTGGCGAGGGCGCGGCCCTCCTCCGAAGATTGATTGGATTCCATGACGAAATGACTTCTGACGATTACTGACTCAAAAAAGAACCGGGCCTTGCAGACTCTGTTGTTGGTCTCTCAAGGCCCGGTGTAGTGGCTACATCCGTGGGGCCGGTTTACTTGGCCAGGAAGCCAGCCTCGGACATCAGCTGGCGGTGGTTCGCTTCGGCGGCCGTCAGCCACTTGGCGAAGTCCGCGCCGCTCATGGTGGTTTGGTTGAAGGCACCCTTTTCCATGGCGTCCTTCCACTCAGGCGTCTGACGCACCTTGGCCAGCAGGTCCACGTAGTACTTGAGCTGGTCGCCGCTGATGCCCGGCGCGGCGAAGATGCCGCGCAGCATCACGTAGTCGGTCGGCACCCCGGCTTCCTTGCAAGTCGGGATGTCGGCCCAGCTCTGGGTGTCCGTCACCTTGGCCTTGTAAGGCAGGCGTTCGCTGTCGAATACGCACAGCGCGCGCAGCTTGCCGGCGCGCCACTGCGCAACGGCTTCAGCCGGGTTGTTCACGGTGGAGTCGATGTGGCCGCCCACGAGTTGAACGGCCACTTCACCACCCCCCTTGAAGGGGATGTAGATGAACTTGGTGCCGGTGGCCTTTTCCAGCCCCACGGTGATGATCTGGTCTTCCTGCTTGGAGCCGGTGCCGCCCATCTTCATCTTGTTGGGGCCCGCAGCCTTGACGGCGTCAATGTATTCCTTGGCGGACTTGTAGGGCTTGTCGGCGTTGACCCACAGCACGAACTGGTCCAGCGCCATCATCGACACCGGCGTCATGTCCTTCCAGTTGAAGGGCACGCCCGTGGCCAGCGGCGTCGTGAACAGGTTGGAGAGGGTGATGATGATCTTGTGCGGATCGCCCTTGGCTTCCTTGACGGACAGGAAGCCTTCAGCGCCTGCGCCGCCCGACTTGTTCACCACGATGAGCGACTGCTTCATCAGATCGTGCTTGACGATGATGCCCTGGATCAGACGGGCCATCTGATCGGCGCCACCACCCGTGCCTGCGGGAACCACGAACTCGACCGGCTTGGTCGGTTCCCAGGCTTGGGCCGCCATCGGTGCGGCCAAGCCCGCGACCGCGATCACGGCGGTGGCCACGGCGGCTACCTTGGTTTTGAGTCTGGCTTGAAAGCTCTTCATCAGTGTCTCCTGTTGACGTTGCACCGTCGTGGACGGTATTCGGACGTGGATTTCTTCTTCGATAGCCCTATCGAATGGGCTCATTCGCATGAGCATCAGTCGATGAGGCGTACTCTAAATTTTGGTGCTGAATTCCTCTTGATTGCGGTCAACTTTCTTTATTTTTCAGAGCCCCCCTAGGGTTTCCGTGATTGGGGCTTTTCCGAGGAGCATGCGGCAAGAATGCGGTCCACGCAAGGGCAAACACCAGGGAAACAGGGTTCACGTCACCAAACAAAAAGGCAGACCCCTCTTGCGAGGGGTCTGCCTGGGCGTGCGGGTCGCGATCAGCGGGGAGGGGCCGCACTCAAAGCTGCGTGATCGGCACCGTCACCTGTTTGACATTTGCAATAGGCGAAAAATCATCTTCCGATGTGCCATGCCGATCCGGAGATTCAGCATGCTGCACGTAGCCCGTGTTCTCGGGCGAACGTGGTGGCGTCCACCTTCTTGCCGCTGACGCCGTTGACCACGGCCTTGACGCGCAGCACCTCAATCTCGCCACCCTGGGCCGCGATGGAAAAGGATTGCTCACCCACGGCCACGATGTCGCCCGGCTTGCCGCGCACCGCGCCAAAGGTGCGAGTCACATGCTTGCGGCAGTCGTAGATCGTGACTTTCATGGCCTGGCCTTCGGCGCCGCTCATCTCGCACCAGGCCCCTGGCGCCGGATTGCAGGCGCGTATCAGGTTGTAGACCTGATCCACGGGCCGTGCCCAGTGGATGCGTGCTTCCTCGGCCTTGAACCAGCCCTCGTAACTGGCCTGGCTTTCGTCCTGCGCCGTCTCGGTGTGCCGGCCTGCGACGACCAGGTCCGCTGCTTCCAACAGGGCTTGCACGCCCATCGGGAACAGCTTGTTGAAATAAACCTCGCCCAGCGTTTCGTCGGCCTCGATGGCGCATCGCTTCTGCAGGATCACAGGGCCTTCGTCCAAACCATCGGTGGGGCGGAAGATGGTGAGCCCGGTTTGGGTTGCGCCCAATGCAATGGGCCAGTTGATGGATGAGGGGCCGCGGTGGCGCGGCAGCAGCGAGGGGTGGTACTGGATGGTTCCGTGCCTGGGTATGTTCACGAAACTCTGCGGTGCGAACTGCAGCACGTAGGCCATCACGCCCAGGTCAGCGTCCAGCGCGCGCAGCGCGGCCTGTGCTTCGTCGCTCTTGAGGCTGGCGAACTGGAACACGGGCAGGCCCGCAGCCTCGGCGGCCTCACGCAACGCGTCCGGTTTCTCGCCAGCCGCCTCGGGTTTGCAGAACACACCAACGATCTGGTCGCCATGGGAGGCATGGCGTGAAAGAAAGGCCTGCAGCACGGCCTTGCCGAAATCCTGTTGACCGATGAGGGCGATGCGCATGGGTGGGCGAGGGGAGGTTCGAGGGGCAGAACCGCCGTCCATGGACGGGTGGCGGCGCGGGAAGAGGGGTGTCTGCAATGGCCCCACCGGACCGGCATCCTGAACCAGGGGTTCAGGTGGGCGAGGTCAACCCAGCCTTGGGTTCATCTGACGCGAGACGATCACGCTGGCGGGGCAATGTTCCAAGCCCTTGCTCAATGAGCATTGGTTCAAGGAAATATAAAGCCCGGCAGGCATTGCAGACAGTCGCATTGTAGGCGCAGCGTGAGCCTTCTGTCCGGTTGGGTCGACTCGGTCGGTTCGCGCTGTCCCTGTGTCCATTTGGCTCGCTCGGCAATGGCCAGTGTTCCACCGGCCCGGTCGCGAACCTGCGTTCAGATCAACCTGCCATCCTCGCCCAGGGCCTGGTCGAGCCGGGTGATCAGGGTATTGATGGCCGCAGCGTCGCGCGCGTCCAGTCCGCTGGCCGAAACCAGGGAGTCGGGTTCGCCCTGCGCGGGCCGCAAGGGGGCCGCAGCCGAGTTGCTGCCCAGGTCAAACGCCAGATTCAGCGCCGCCAGCACGGCGATGCGCTCGCGCGCCTTGATCTTGCCCGCGTCGCGGATCTTGCACATGGCGTCGTCCACGCGCTGCACGGCCTGGCGCAGGCGCTCCTCGCCGCCTTCCGGTGCGCCGAGCAGATAGCTTTGCCCCATGATCTGAACTTCGAGCTGTTTCATGGACTGTCCTTCAGGCCTTCCTGGTCACCCGGCTCGGCAATGCGTTCGAGCAGCGCGTCCACGCGCGTGCGGGCCGCCAGCAGGCGTTGCTTGAGCTGATCACGTTCCGCGCTGAGCTCCTCGACCTGGTCAAGCAGCAGTTCATTGGTGCGTTGCAATTCCTCGTAACGCACGAGCAGGCGCTCGACACGTTCGACCAGTGCTTCGATGGGGGTGGGTTCTGACATGGATCGGCGATGAAAGTGTTCCCATTCTAGGGTTTGCGAGGGATTTCGAACGTAGAATCTCCGTCGTTGGTGCTCGCGGCGTGGTTCACAGGCCGCAGTTCAACGGGAAGCAGGAAGGCGAGCCGTCACGCGGCAAGCCCAACCTGCGCTGCCCCCGCAACGGTAAGTGGACGCGCCGCGAGGCGCCGCTTCCCTCATTGGCCACTGGCTGCCCTGAACAAGCAGCCGGGAAGGCGAGGGAGGTTGTTTCCACCAGCCCGGATACCGGCCAACGAGGTGGATGCGCGTCTTTGCGCGCATCCGTGACGTCCATGCCCTGGCGGGGAGGCCGGGGAAGGACTTCGTATCCGTTCTCCTTCACATGAAAACTTGTGTCCCATACCGGCGCCCGGCTGCGTTCGCGCTGGCTGCTGTCTTGTCGGCGTCCCTGCACGCCCAGCCGGCTGAACTCAGCCCCACCATCATCACCGCCACCCGCACCGAATCGCGTGCCGATGAGGTCCTCAGCGATGTGGTCATCATCACCCGCGACGATATTGAAAAGGGCACGGGCCGCACCGTGGCCGAGTTGCTGGCCCGCGTGGCTGGCGTGCAGTTGTCGTCGAATGGCGGCTTGGGCAAGACGTCGAGCATCTTTATCCGTGGCACGGAGAGCCGCCATGTGCTGCTGCTGGTGGATGGAGTGCGCATGGGTTCGGCCACGGCTGGCCAAGCCAACTTCGACAATATTCCGCTCGAAAGCATCGAACGCATCGAGGTCCTCAAGGGGCCCGCTTCGGCGCTGTACGGCAGCGACGCCATCGGTGGCGTGATCCAGATCTTCACGCGCCAGGGGCGTGAGGGCTTCTCGCCTTATGCCTCGGCGACCGTGGGCAGCGCTGGCCGGCGTGAAGTCAGCACCGGCCTGGGCGGAGGTGCGGAAGAGGTGTCGTACAGCCTGGGTGTGCAGACTCTGCGCGAAGAGGGCTTCTCGTCCACCAGTTCAAGCGTCGGCAGCAGCCACAACGCGGATCGCGATGGTTTTTCCCAGGACAGCGTGAACGCTGCCCTCGACTGGCGTTTCGCTCCGGGCTGGAAGTTCGACACGCGTTTGCTCTACGCCGACGGTGTGAACAACTATGACAGCGGCAGCGGCAGCTATGACACGCATGCCGACGTTCAGGCGCAGAGCTATGGCATGGGACTGGAAGGCCGGCTGTTGCCGAACTGGAAGTCGCGCTTCGCCTATGGCGGCAGCGACGACAAATCGACGAACTACACAGGCAGCGCTCCGACACGCTTCGATACACATCAGGACCAGTGGTCCTGGCTCAACGAGATCGGCACGCCACTGGGTTTGCTGCTGGTGGGGATGGAGCGTGTGGAACAGCAGGTGAGCGGCACCACGGCCTACACGGTCGATCAGCGCACTACGGACTCGGTTTTTGCCGGCCTCAATGGCGAGGCTGAAGACCATGCGTGGCAGTTCAATGTGCGCAGGGACGACAACTCGCAGTTTGGCGATGCGACCACAGGGTTCGCGGGCTACGGCTACAAACTCACCAGTCATCTGCGCGCTCATGCCTCCTACGGCACGTCGTTCAAGGCACCGTCCTTCAACCAACTGTACTACCCTGGCTTCGGCAATACGACAACCCAGCCTGAAGAGGGACGCAACCGCGAGGTCGGTCTGGCTTACACGCCGGGCACGCAGGCTTACCAAGCGGTCTACTTCGACAATCGCATCAGGGGTTTCATCACGACCCAGCCAGCGGTCGCGAACATTCCGCGAGCGCGCATCAAGGGGTGGACGCTCAGCTACAACGGCCAATTCGACGCGCTGGACCTGCGGGCCACGCTGGACCTGCTGGATGCGCGCAACGAGGTGACCGGCAAGAAGCTGCGGCGCCGCGCCGATGAGCAACTGGTGTTGGGCGCGGACCACCGCGTTGGCGCTTGGAAGTACGGCGCCACGGTGCTGGCTGCATCGGAGCGATATGACAATGACGCGAACACCGTCGAACTGCCCGGCTACGCCACGCTCGATCTGCATGTGGACTACGCCCTGAATCCTGACTGGTCCGTGCAGGCACGTCTGAACAACCTGGGTGACAAGGAGTACCAGACGGCCAACGGCTACAACCAGCAAGGCCGCGCGGGCTACCTGACCCTGCGCTGGGCACCCCGTTAAGCTCGGAACTCCATGACTGCCCCCTCACGCTGTCCCGCCTTGCTGATCGCCGCCCCGGCCTCCGGCCAGGGCAAGACCACGGTCACGGCGGCCTTGGCGCGCCTGCACGCGCGTCAGGGACGGCGCGTGAGGGTCTTCAAGTGCGGTCCGGACTTCCTGGACCCGTTCTGGCACACGCTGGCCAGCGGCGCACCCGTGCACCAACTCGACCTCTGGATGACGGGCGAGGCCGACTGCCGCGCGCGCCTGCACCAGGCGGCGCGGGAGGCCGACCTGATCCTCGTCGAAGGCGTGATGGGGCTGTACGACGGCCAGCCCAGCGCGGCCGACCTGGCCCGGCACTTCGGCCTGCCGGTGCTGGCCGTGATCGATGCCTCGGCCATGGCCGGCACCTTCGGGGCGCTCGCCCATGGCCTGCAGCATTACCAGGACGGCTTGCCTTGGGCAGGCGTGCTGGCCAACCGCGCGGGCAGCGCGCGCCACGCGGGCATGTTGCAGCGGGGCTTGCGTGAGCCCGAGCACTGGCTGGGGGCCTTGTCGCGCAACCCGGCCCTGGTCCTCCCCGAGCGCCACCTGGGCCTGGTGGCCGCGACAGAGCTTCATGATGCGTTGCAACGGCTCGACGCTGCTGCCGACGCGCTGGCCGACACGCCGCTTGGGCGCATGACGCTGGACGAGCTGCGACTACGCTGGCGCGTGGATTTCGCCCCGCCAGCCACGAACCCGCCCATGCCCGCGCTGCTGCAAGGCCGGACCGTGGCCGTGGCCCGTGACGCGGCTTTCTGCTTCCTCTACGCCGCCAACCTCGAATGCCTGCAGGCGCTGGGCGCACGCCTGGTATTTTTCTCGCCGCTGACCGACAGCGTCTTGCCCGTTTGTGATGCCGTCTGGCTGCCCGGTGGTTATCCGGAGTTGCACGCCGCGCGTCTGGCTGCGAACCACGGCCTGCGCGACAGCCTGCGTGCCCATGTCGCGGCGGGTCGGCCGCTCTGGGCCGAATGCGGCGGCATGATGGCCTTGTTCGAGCGGCTGACCGATGGCGAGGGCCTCACGCATGCACTCTGGGGTCTGCTGCCCGGCAGCGTCACCCTGCAAAAACGCCTGGCCGCGCTGGGGCCGCAGGCATTGCAGATCGACGACGCGGAACTGCGCGGCCACACCTTCCATTACTCGACCTGTGACACGCCGCTGCGGCCGCGCTGGCGCACCCGTCCGCCGGGGGGCGGGCCGGTGGCCGGGGAGGGCGAGGCGGTCTACCAGCAGGGCAGCATCGTCGCCAGTTATTTCCATGCCTGGTTCCCTTCGGCGCCCCCGCTGGTGGCGCGCCTGTTCGGCGCGGGCCAGCAACAGTCCGAGGCGCTGGCCGCATGAATACGCCCCTGACCCTCGCCCGCAGCGAACTCATCCTCGGCGGCCAGCGCAGCGGCAAGTCGCGCCGCGCCGAACTGCTGGCGCGCGACTGGCTGCAACAGCAGGCAGACCACCACGCCGTGCTGATCGCAACCGGTTTGGCGTATGACGAGGAGATGCGCGCCCGCATCCTCCGACACCAGCAGGACCGCGCTTTGCGCGTGCCCGGCCTGCGCACGGTGGAAGAACCCTTGCGAGTGGACCAGGCGATCACGTCGCACAGCCGCGCCGACACGCTGCTTGTGGTGGACTGCCTGACCCTGTGGCTGACCAACCATCTGATGCCCGCCGACGGCATCGCGGGCGAAGCACCGGTGGATGCGCTGTTGCAGGCGCTGCGCACCGCGCCCGGGCCGGTCGTGCTGGTGGGCAACGAGATCGGCCTGGGCGTGATTCCGCTCGGGCGCGAGGTGCGCCAATTCGTGGACACCCTGGGCCGGCTCAACCAGGAGGTGGCCGCCCTCTGCGCACGGGTGACCTTCATGGCCGCAGGCCTGTCCCTCACGCTGAAAGACAACGCATGACATTGCGCCTCGCCCTGGCTCTCTTGGTGGCCATGCCGCTGGCCTGGTTCAGTCCTGCGCAGGCGCTGGAGATCACCGACCAGCGCGGTGTCACTGTGCGCTTCGCGCAGAGCCCGCAGCGCATCGTCAGCCTGCTGCCCTCGCTGACCGAAAGCGTTTGCGCCCTGGGCCAGTGCCAGCGACTGGTCGGTGTGGACCGCTACTCCAACCATCCCGACAGCATCGCGCGCCTGCCCCGGCTCGGCGGCGGACTGGACCCGAGCATCGAGGCTGTGGTGGCCTTGAGGCCGGACGTGGTGCTGATTTCCCTGTCCTCGCGCGCGGGCGAGCGCCTGGAGGCCCTGGGGCTCAAGGTTGTCGCGCTGGAACCCAAAACCCATGCCGATGTGCGTCGTGTCCTGCATGAATTGGGCGTGCTGCTGGACGTGCCCGCCACCGAACCCGAGCGGCTTTGGCGCGAGATCCAGGATGGGGTGGACGCCGCCGCGCGCAGCCTGCCGCCGGCCGCGCGCGGCCTGCGCGTGTACTTCGAGGTCAGCCGTGGACCGTATGGCGCGGGCGAGGTGTCCTTCATCGGCGAGACCCTCGCGCGCCTGGGCATGAAGAACGTGATCCCGGCCGAGCTCGGTCCCTTCCCGCGCCTCAACCCTGAGTTCGTCGTCCGCGCCGACCCCGACCTCATCATGATTGGCAACCGCAGCATGCAGGCGCGGGTGCCGTATCCGGGTTGGGACCAGATGCGCGCGGTGCGCCGCCAGCGCCTGTGCGTCTACGGCGTGGAGGACTCCGACGTCGTCGTGCGGCCTGGCCCGCGCATGGCCGAGGCCGCCCGCATCATGGCGCGCTGCATTGTCGATAAGCTGGCCTTGCCGGAGTCCGTCGGCCCGGCTGCTTTGTCCAGTGGGGGGCGCCCATGAGGCACAAGGCCTCCGCCCTCGGCCTGGGCCTGCTGCTGCTGTCGGCCCTGCTGCTCGCGCTGGGCGCCAGCGTGGGCAGCACCGGTTTCGAGAGCGTGCTGCGCGCCGCGCAGGACCCGGTGGCCGCGCAGATCGTCTGGCAGATCCGGCTGCCGCGCACCCTGGGCGCCTGGTTGGCCGGCGCGCTGCTGGGCCTGGCCGGCGCCGTGGCGCAGGGGCTGTTTCGCAATCCACTGGCCGATCCTTTCCTGCTCGGCAGTGCCTCGGGCGCCTCGCTGGGCGTGGCCTCGGCGATGGCCGTGCTGGGCAGCACCTTGGGCAGTGGCTCGACCCTGGCCTGGGTCACCCGCCTGGGGCTCACGGGCGCGGCCTTTCTCGGTGCGGTGCTTGCAGTACTGCTGACCCTGCAGCTCGCGCGCGGCGTTCAGCACACCTTGCGCCTGCTGCTGGCGGGCGTCATCGTGGGTGTGGTGCTGGGCGCGGCGAAGGACCTGGTCACGCTGGCCGCGCCCGATATCGTTCCGGCCATGCTGGGGTTCAACCTGGGCAGCGCGAGCTTCGTGGGCTGGTCCGGCTGCGCGCTGATGGCCGCCCTCGGGGGGCTGTGTGCCCTGGCCGCCTGGGTCTGCGCGCGCGCGCTCGACGGCCTCAGCCTGGGCGAGGCCACGGCGGCCAGCCTGGGCTTGCCGCTGGTCCGCATGCGCGTGGTGCTGGTCGCCGTGCTCGCGCTGGCCACGGGCACGGCCGTGGCACAGACCGGCCTGATCGCCTTCGTGGGTCTGGCCGCACCTCACCTGGTGCGCTCCATCGTCAAGACCACGCACGACCGGCTACTGCTGCTGGCGGCTGGCATGGGCGGCGTGCTGCTGATGGCGGCAGACATCCTCGCGCGTTGGCTGATCGCTCCGCAAGAGCTGCCCGTGGGCGTGCTCACGGCGGTGCTGGGCGGCAGCTACCTGCTGTGGCTCATGCACCGGCGCACCCGGGGCGGGGGAGGGCTGGCATGATCTTGCGCAATGACACCGATGCCCCGGTGCCGGCAAAAACTGTCCCGGGCGCTCCTGCCCTGAGTGCGCGCGGCCTGAGCGCCACGCTGGCCGAGTCGGACGTCCTGCACGCCATCGATCTGGATCTGTCCGCCGGGCGCTGGACCAGCATCGTCGGCCCCAATGGCGCCGGCAAATCCACGTTGATCAAGGCCTTGGCGGGTTTGCTGCCCCAGGCCCGAGGCGAGGTCTGTTTGCTGGGTGAACCGATGCCCAGCCTGCCGGCCCGCACCCGGGCGCGCCGCCTGGCCTGGTTGGGCCAGAACGAAGGCGCCAGCGATGACCTGTTGGTCCACGACGTGGCCATGCTGGGCCGCCTGCCGCACCAAGCCTGGCTGGCGCCGCCCAGCGCGGCCGACCATGCGGCCGTCGAACGCGCCTTGCGCGCCACCCAGGCCTGGGACTGGCGCGATCGGCCGCTGGGCCAGCTTTCGGGTGGGGAGCGCCAGCGGGTGCTGCTGGCCCGTGCCTTGGCCGTCGAGGCCGATGTCCTGCTGATGGACGAGCCACTGGCCAATCTGGACCCGCCGCACCAGGCCGATTGGTTGGCCGTGGTGCGCGCGCTCGTGGCGCAGGGCCGCACCGTGGTCAGCGTGCTGCATGAAATCAGCCTGGCCCTTTGCGCTGAAGAGCTGGTGGTCATGGCCCGGGGACGGGTGAGCCACCATGGCACGAGCGGTGACGCATCCACGCACGCCGCGCTGATGGAGGTCTTCGATCACCGCATCGCCATCCATGCCTTGGCGGGGCAGTGGGTGGCGCTGCCCGTGACGGGCCGGGAGCAGCCCCGCTGACAACCCTGCGTTTTTCCGTTCTACCTGCTTCAATTTTCACCAAGGAGTCAGACCATGCATATCGAACCCGGACTGGTCGATGGGACCAAGATCTTCCTGAGTTACGCCACGGGCACCGCCGCTGCCGTCTACGCAGGCAAGCTGGCGCTGGACGCGCTGCGCAAGGACGGCCCGCTGTCCCTGCTCGCGCGCAGCCTGCTGTGCGTGGCCCTCGTGTTCTGCTTCTTCGAGGTGCTGCCCCACCATCCTGTAGGCGTGTCGGAGGTGCATTTGATCCTGGGCACCACCTTGTTGCTGGTTTTCGGCGTGGCGCCCGCCGCCCTGGGGTTGGTCGGAGGCCTGGCGATCCAGAGCCTGTTCTTTGCGCCGCAGGACCTGCCGCAGTACGGCATGAACGTCACCACCTTGCTGCTGCCTCTGTTTGTCACGCATGTTCTGGCGCGCCGTATCGTGCCCGAGCACATGGCGTATGTGGACCTGAGTTACCAGCAGGCCTTCAAGCTGTCCGTGGCCTACCAGGGCGGCATCGTGGCCTGGGTGGCCTTCTGGGCGCTGTACGGCCATGGGTTCAATGCGGAAAACTTCGTCCAGATCGGCAGTTTTGGCGCCGCCTACATGACCGTGGTGCTGCTGGAGCCCCTGGTTGACCTGGGCGTGCTGGCCTTGGCCAAGACCGTGCAGCGCCTCAAGGGCAGTGCCTGGGTCGAGCAACGCCTCTACCAGACCGCCTGAGCCGCCGTTCCAACTGCCTCACAGGACGACACGATGGAGATCGAAGCCCCCCCCGTCTCGCGCGACACCCCCAAGCCGCAAGGCGAGCGCCGCGGCCTGGTGCTGTTGCATACCGGCAATGGCAAGGGCAAGAGCACGGCCGCCTTCGGCCTGGCCTTGCGCGCACATGGCCGCGGCAAGGCCGTCAAGGTCTACCAGTTCATGAAAGTGCCGACGGCGCGTTTTGGCGAGCACCGGCTGTTCGAGCAACTGGGCATACCCATCGAAGGCCTGGGCGATGGCTTCAGCTGGAAGAGCCGCGACCTGGACCACTCGGCCCAGCTCGCGCTGGACGGCTGGGCCAAGGCCGAGGCCACGATCCGTGCGGGTCAGCACTTCATGGTGGTGCTGGACGAGATCATGTACCCGCTGCGCTATGGCTGGATTCCGCTGGAATCCATCCTGGCCTGCCTGCGCGAGCGGCCGGCCCAGGTGCATGTGGTGCTGACGGGGCGCAACGCGCCCGCCGAACTGGTGGAACTGGCCGACACCGTGACCGAGATGACGCTCGTCAAGCACCACTTCAACGCGGGTGTGCCAGCGCAGCGCGGCATTGAAGACTGAAGACATGTTGGCCCCCACGCTTGCCACTGCGTGTGCTGCGCTGCCCCCCGAGGGGGCTGAGCACGCTGGGGGCGGCCCGGCGCGGACTCGGACCATCGCTCCCGCGCGTCTCAGACTGTCTCGCCTGTCCTCGCTGGCTGCATGGAGCTTGTTGTCTTGCCTGGCCTCGGCCCAGACCCCGCAGCGCATCGTCACGCTCGCGCCGTCCTTGACAGAGTCCGTCTGCGCGCTTGGGCACTGCGCCCAGTTGGTGGGCGCCGATCGCCATTCGAGCTGGCCCGACACCGTGTTGGCCTTGCCCAGGGTGGGTGGGCTCGAAGACGCGCAGATCGAGCGCATCGTGGCCCTGCGGCCCGACATGGTGCTGCTGGGCCCGCGCAGCCGCGCGGGTGAACGATTGCAGGCCCTGGGCGTGCCCGTGCTCACGCTGGACGGCCGCACCCACGCCGACCTGAAGCGCATGCTGCTCAAGTTGGGTGACGCTCTGGGCGAGCCAGCCCGCGCTGCCGAGCTGGTGGCGCGTATTGACGTCGAACTGAACGCTGCCGCTGCCCGTGTGCCCGCCGCCTTGCGCGGGCGCTCCGTCTACGTGGAGGTGGCGCCGGGCTCGGCTGCCAGCGACAAGAGCTTCATCGGCGAGACAGTGGCCCGCCTGGGCCTGGTCAACGTGGTGGGTGGTGAACTGGGCCTGTTCCCCCGCATCAACCCCGAACTGCTGCTGCGCCATCCGCCCGACATCATCATCGGCCCGCGCGCCACGCTGGCCCACGCGGCGGACCGCCCGGGCTGGAGCGCTTTGCCCGCCCTGCGCCAGCAGCAGCTGTGCCTGCTGGACGCGGACCGCATGGACCTGCTCTCGCGCCCCGGCCCGCGCCTGGGCGAGGCCGCGCAGATGCTGGTCGATTGCCTGATGGCCTTGCCCGCGCGCGAGTAACACTTCGCCTCCGCGTTGACCGACACCGAGTTTTTTCTTCTAGGACTTTCCATGACGACCCGAAAAATCCCCGCCACCATCGTCACCGGCTTCCTGGGCAGCGGCAAGACCACGCTGCTGCGTTACCTGCTGGCCAACGCCCAGGGCCGCCGCATCGCGGTCATCGTCAACGAGTTCGGCGAGCTGGGCATCGACGGTGAAATCATGCGCGGCTGCGGCATCGGCTGTGACGACAACGGCGAAGACAACGGCCAGCTGTTCGAACTGGCCAACGGTTGCCTGTGCTGCACGGTGCAGGAGGAATTCGCGCCCGTGATGGAAAAGCTGGCCGCGCGCCGCGACCAGATTGACCACCTGGTCATCGAGACCTCGGGCCTGGCCTTGCCCAAGCCCCTGGTGCAGGCCTTCCAATGGCCCGCGTTGCGCAACACATTCACGGTGGACGCCGTCATCACGGTGGTCGACGCGCCCGCCGTCGCGGCGGGCGACTTCGCCGACGACCCCGTGGCCGTGGACGCCCAGCGCCGCGCCGACGAGAACCTGGACCACGACTCGCCTCTGCACGAGCTGTTCGAAGACCAGCTGGCCACGGCCGACCTGGTGGTGGTGCACAAGACAGACGGGGTGAGCGCGGCCGAACTTGCGGGCGTGGAAGCCGCTATCCGCGCCGAGACCCAGCCCGGGGTGAAACTGGTGCACGCGCAGCATGGCCGCATCGACATCGACGTGCTGCTGGGCCTGGAGCGCGCGGTGGAAGACCAGATCGACCGGCGCAAGACCCACCACGACGAGGAAGAAGACCACGACCACGACGCCTTCGATTCGGTGCAGGTGGCGCTGGACGTGACCAGCCGCGAAGGCCTGCTTGCTGCCCTGCAGGACCTGGTGGCGCGCCACGAGATCTACCGCGTCAAGGGTTTCGTGGCCCTGCCCGGTGCAGCCATGCGCCTGGTGGTGCAGGGCGTGGGCGCGCGTTTTGACAGCTATTTCGACCGGGCCTGGGCCATGGGCGAGAACCGCCAGACTCGCCTGGTGCTGATCGGCTCGGCATTGGATGAAGCCCTGCTGCAGGCCGAGCTGGAAGCGGTTTTGGCCGCGCCTGCAAGCCCAGCCGTGACCGCCTGAGCGCGAGCCACCTGTCTCCGGACACCCGCCATGCACCTGCTTTCCACCCGCCCGGGCGGCCACGTCGACGACGGTGGCCAGGGCGTGGTGCGCGTGGCCCAGACGCCGGGGGACATCGTGGTGCTCAGCGCGGCCGACACCACACTGGCCTTGTTGTCCGATGCGGCGCGGGCCTTGCCCGACGATTTTCCGACCGTGCGCCTGGCCAATCTGATGTGGCTGCGCCAGCCCGCTTCGGTCGACCTGTACGTGGACGAGGTGCTGCAGCATGCGCGCGTGGTGGTCATTGACCACTTGGGCGCGGCGAGTGACTGGGCTTATCTGGTCGAGCGCGCACAGGAGCAGGCGCGCGCGCAGGGCCAATGGCTGGCCCTGTTCTCGGGGGACTTTGGCGAAGACCTGCAACTGCTCTTGCGCAGCACCGCCTCGCACGAGGACTGTCGCCACCTTTGGCGCTGCCTGCGTGAGGGGGGGCCGGACCATGCGCACAGTTTCTTCGCCCTGATCGCGCATGCCGCTTTCGGCCGGGGCGCGCGGCCCGCCGCTGCGGCCGCGCTGCCGTCGGCGCTGGTGGTCCCGCCCCAGGGTGCGGCGGCGGACCTGCCCTGGCGCGCGGGCGCGCCCGTGGCCTTGCTGGTGTACTACCGCGCGCACTGGCAGTCCGGCAACACGGCGGTGTTCGAGGCCCTGCAGGCCGAACTGTCCGCGCAGGGGCTCAACAGCGTGGCCGTGGCCGTGGACTCGCTCAAGAACCCTGCCAGCCTGGCCCTGCTGCGCGAGCTGGCGCAGCAGCACCGTGTGGGCGTGGTGCTCAACGCCACCAGTTTCGCGCTGAGCAGCCTGGATGCGGGGGACGGCGACAGCCCGCTGGGCAACGCGGCCGAAGCGCTGGCGGGCGATGCCCCGGTGCTGCAGCTCATCACCGCGGGTTGCGCGCAGGAGCAATGGCAGGCCGATCCGCATGGCCTGAGCCCGCGTGACCTGGCCATGCAGGTGGTGCTGCCCGAGGTGGACGGCCGCATCGTCACGCGCGCCATCAGCTTCAAGGGCCTGGCCTGGCGTTGCGAGCGCACCGAGATGGACGTGGCGCGTTACCAGCCCGAGCCCGATCGCATCGCCTTCGTGGCCGAACTGGCGCGGCGCTGGTGCGCGCTGCGCGACACGCCGAACGCGGACAAGCGCGTGGCGCTCATCCTCGCCAACTACCCCAACGACGACGCGCGTCTGGCCAATGGTGTGGGCCTGGACACCCCGGCCTCCACCGTGGCCTTGCTGCGCGCCATGCAGGGCGCCGGATATGCGACCGGTGATGTGCCCAAGACGGGCGACGCGCTGATCGCCGCCTTGGTGGCGGGCGTGACCAACAACCTTGATGCGAATGACGTCCGACCGGCGGGGCAGAGCCTGTCCTTGGCCGATTACATGCAAGACTTCAACCGCCTGGATGCCGCCAGCCGGGACGCTGTCACGGCCTTGTGGGACGCGCCCGAACACGACCCCATGGTGCGCAACGGCCGTTTCATGGTGGCTGGCTTGCGACTGGGGAATGTGTTCGTCGGCATCCAGCCCGCGCGCGGGCGCGACCTGGACCTGGTGGCCAACTACCACGATGCCGACCTGGTGCCCCCGCACGGCTACCTCGCGTTCTACTTCTGGCTGCGCCGCCAGTTCGCGGTGGATGCGGTGGTGCATGTGGGCAAGCACGGCAACCTGGAATGGCTGCCCGGCAAGAGCGTGGCCTTGGGCGCGACCTGTTGGCCCGACGCCATCCTGGGCCCGCTGCCGCATCTCTACCCCTTCATCGTCAATGACCCGGGCGAGGGCAGTCAGGCCAAGCGCCGCGCACAGGCCGTCATCATCGACCACCTGATGCCGGCGCTGACGCGCGCCGAGACCTATGGGCCGCTGCAGGCGCTCGAGCGCCAGATGGACGAGTACTACGAAGCCTTGGCGATGGACCCACGCCGCGCAAGGCTGCTGCGCGCGGACATCCTGCAACACGTGCTGCGCGACGGCCTGCACACCGAGCTGGGTTTTGCCCAACCCGTCGATGACGCTGGCCGCGAAGCACTGCTGCGGCGCCTCGACGCCTACCTCTGCGAGATCAAGGAATCGCAGATCCGCGACGGCCTGCACATCCTGGGCAGTTCGCCCCAGGGCCGCCAGCGCGTCGACACCCTGGTGGCGTTGGCGCGGTTTCCCGCCGGCACGGCGCCTGGACAACTCAGCCTGCTGGAGGCCCTGGCGCGCGATCTGGGCCTGGAGGGCGTGGACGGCTTCCAGGCGCTCAACCCTGACTGGTCCACACCTTGGCAGGGGCCGCGTCCCGCCGTGTTGCAAGACTTGAGCCGCGTCGCCTGGCGCCATGCCGGCCACACGCGCGAGCGTTTGGAGCTGCTGGCGCGCGAGCTGGTACAGCGCCATGTGCTGGGCGATGCGCAGGACACGACGGACGCCGGAGTCGGGTTGCAGGCCTGGCCCCACACAGCTCCTGTGCTGCAGCGCCTGCGCGCCGTGCTGCGCCCGCGCTTGGACGCCTGCGGCCCCGAGGAGATCGCGCAGTGCCTGGCCGGCTTGGACGGGCGGCATGTGCCCGCCGGGCCCAGCGGTGCGCCTTCGCGTGGCCGGCCCGATGTGCTGCCCACGGGGCGCAACTTCTATTCGGTGGACACGCGCGCCGTGCCCACGCAGACCGCCTATGCCATGGGCGCCGCCGCCGCCGAGCGTGTGGTCGAGCGTCATCTGCAGGACCATGGCGTGATGCCGGCTCAGGTGGGTCTCTCGGTCTGGGGCACCAGCACCATGCGCACCGGGGGCGAGGACATCGCCCAGGCCTTCGCGCTGCTGGGCGTGCGGCCGAAGTGGGCGGCAGGCAGCAGCCGGGTGGTGGACATCGAGGTGCTGCCCATGGCCGTGCGCAACCGCCCGCGCGTGGACGTGACGCTGCGCGTCTCGGGCTTCTTCCGGGATGCCTTTCCGAATGTGATCGACCTCTTCGACACGGCCGTGCGTGCCGTTGCAGCCATCGATGAAGACGACGAACCCGATGAGGTGAACCCCATCCGTGCGCGGGTGCGGCGCGAAGCGGCGCAGCGCCAAGCCCAGGGCTTGAGCGCCGAGGCGGCGCAGCGCGAAGCCACCTGGCGCGTCTTCGGTCCACGCCCCGGCGGGTACGGTGCCGGTTTGCAGGAGTTGATGGCGAGCGGGCGTTGGAACGACGGCGCGGACTTGGCTCAGGCGTATTTGCGCGCCGGTGCCTTTGCCTATGGACGAGGGCCAGACCAGGAAGGCCAAGGCGGTGGCCATGGCGTGCCGGCGCGCACCAGCTTCGAACAGCGCCTGCGCGGCCTTGACGCTGTCCTGCACAACCAGGACAACCGAGAGCACGATGTGCTCGATTCGGACGACTACTACCAATTCCAGGGCGGCATGGCCGTGGCCGTGGCGCAGCTGGCCGGCAGGGCGGCCGCCCTCTACCACGGTGACTTCAGCGTGCCTGGCGCGCCGCGCATCCGCACCCTGGGCGAGGAGGTGGCGCGCGTGGTGCGGTCGCGGGCCGTCAACCCCAAATGGTTGGAAGGCGTGCGCCGCCATGGCTACAAGGGCGCGTTCGAAATGGCGGCCACGGTGGACTACCTGTTCGCCTTCGACGCCACCACCGGCGTGGTGGGCGACCACCAGTACGCGCTGGTGGCCGAGGCCTACCTGCACAACGAGACCAACCGCGCCTTTTTGCAGCAACACAACCCGGGCGCCCTGCGCAGCATTGGCGAACGCCTGCTGGAGGCCATGCAGCGAGGCCTCTGGGTCGAGCCCGGCGAACACCGCGCGCGCATCCAAGACCATCTGCTGGCACTGGAGCGCCGGCTCGAAGAACACGGAGAAGGACCTTTGCCATGACCGACCACCCGCCCGCCGTCACCAGCACCTTGCGCCCTGCCTTTCCCTTCACCGCGCTGGTGGGGCAGCCGACCCTGCAACTGGCCCTGCAACTCGCCGCCATCGACCCGGGCATCGGCGGTGTGCTCATCAGTGGCCCGCGCGGCACGGCCAAGTCCACCGCGGCGCGTGCCCTGGCCGCACTGCTGCCCGGCGCACCCTTCGTGACGCTGCCGCTGGCCGCCAGCCTGGAGCAGCTGGTGGGCACGCTCAATGTGGAAGACGTGCTGCGCGACGGCCAGGTGCGCCTGGCGCCGGGCTTGGTGGCCCGCGCGCACGAGGGCGTGCTGTACGTCGACGAGGTCAATCTGCTGCCCGATGCCCTGGTGGACGCCTTGCTGGACGTGGCCGCCAGCGGCGTGAACACCGTGGAGCGCGACGGCATTTCCCACCAGCATGCCGCACGCTTTGTGCTGGTGGGCACCATGAACCCGGAGGAGGGGGATTTGCGCCCCCAGCTGCTGGACCGCTTCGGCCTGTCGGTGACGCTGGACAACCCGACGGATGCGCAACAGCGCGCTGCCATCCTGCGTGCACGCCTGGACTTCGACGCCGACCCGCTCGCCCTGGCCGAGCAGCATGCGCCGCGGCAGCACGCTCTGGGGGCTGCCCTGGTCGCGGCGCGCGCGGCCTTGCCGCGTTTGGCTTGGTCGGACGAGGTGCTGCGCCACGCCGCGGACCGCGCACTGAACGCGGGTGTGGATGGTGTACGCGCCGACCTCGTCATGCTGCGGGCCGCGCGTGCGCTGGCCGCACTGCAGGCCCGTGCCGTAGTGACGGTGGCCGACGTGGATGCCGTGGCCGAATTGGCGCTGGCGCACCGCAGGCTGGTCCGGGAGGGGCAGGGTGCGCGGGACGAGGTGGGCCGTGGCGCAGGGCCGCAGGCGTCCGGGCCAGCGGCGTCCGCCGTTCCGCAGACGCCTTCGCAGGGCGTGCATGCGGTGGCCCCGTCGGGCACCCCGCGTACCGAGACGCGCTCGCCTGCCGCGCGCCATGACCCGGCCTCCAAGGCCCAGCCCGCGCCTCAAGGCGATTGGGGCGCCTTGCCCGCCCAGCCCGAAGGCATGACGGCGGTGCCCCGCGTCGCGGGGTGGCCCGCAAAAAAAGCCTAGGCCACCCCAGCCGCCCAGCCCGAACAGGGCCGGGTGGCGGGCGGTGGCCACCCACGACGATGTTGCCTCCCCATACTTCTGCGAGCCCCCGTGCACCTGGCGCGCGCGCCCAGGGCGCGGCCATCGCCTGGTTGCCGACCTTGCTTGCCAAGGGGCCCACGCGCCTGGCGCGCCAGCACCTGCGTCACCCTGTCTTGCCCGAGCGGGCCGCGCGCCTGCACTGCATCGTGCTCGACACTTCCGGGTCCATGCGCCAGCGGGGTCGTCTGGCCTTGGCCAAGGGGCATGTGGAGGCCCTGCTGGAGCGGGCCGCGCGCCAGGGCGATGATGTGGCGGTGCTGCGCTTCGGTGGCCAGGGCGTCGAGCTGCTCGTGCCGCCTGGACCGGCGCGGCGTCCCGCGCGGGCGCGCCTGCGTCCGCTGGGCGGTGGCGGCGGCACGCCGCTGGCCCTGGCCCTGGACGAGGCGGATCGCCTGCTGGGGCGCGCCGCCCGAGCCTGGCCCGGGCCTGCGGGTGCACGGCCGGTGCAACGCTGGCTTTGGCTGCTCAGCGACGGGCGCACGCTGGAACAAGCACGCGCGCCCCGCGCCGCGCAGCGCGTGGTCATCGTGGATTTCGACGATCCGCGCCAGTCCGTGGGCCGCTGTGCCGCCTGGGCCGCCGCCTGGGGCGCCACCCACCTGCGTCCCTTTGAAGTCGTGCCCGCCGCTTCAGGCTGGCCCCTGGCCCCGGCTGCGGCTTGAACCTGTCCCCTCCATGTTTCCGTGTACTCCCGACCGACCATGACCTCCATCACCCCGAGCGGACCCGCCGTCACCGACCTCGTCGTCTGCACCACCTGTCGCCCGGCCGGCATTCCGCGTGAACAGACGGCGCCGGGCCAACTGCTGTACGAGGCCGTGCGGGCCGCCCTGGACGCCGAGGCCGAGCAGGGCGCTGAACCCGCGGCAGCTTCCGACGCTGGCCAGTCGGACGCGCTGCGGGGCCTCGCGCTGCGCGGCCTGGCCTGCATGAGTGGCTGCGACCGCGCCTGCACCGTGGCGCTGCAGGCACCGGGCAAGTTCAGCTACTACTTTGGTGACCTGCGCGCCGATGCCGAGACCGCCGCGCAACTCATCGCTTGCGCGCGCCTGCACCGCGACAGCGCCGATGGCACCTTGCTGCGCAACGCGCGGCCTGAGCGCTTGCGCAGCGGCATCCTGGCCCGCCTGCCCCCCGTGAGCCCCGTGGCCCATCCGGCCACCGCCACGACGGCCGAGGTCCGTTGAATGGTGGGGGTGATCGTGCTGCTGGTGGCGGGCTGGGTGGCCCTGGCCGTGGACCGCGCCTGGGGCGAGCCGCGCGCGCGCCTGCACCCCGTGGTCTGGATGGGCCAATACCTGGGCTGGGCCGGGGCCTGGCTGCAGCGTGGCGCCGTGCAGCAGCCGGAGCACCGCGACTGGAAGACCTTCTGGCGCGCGGCCATGGTCTGGTGTCTGGGTGCTGCTATTGTTTCAGGAGCGGCCTGGGGTTTGCAGGCCGTCGCGCTGATGCTGCCGTGGTGGGCTGCGGGCCTGGCCCTGGGCGTCCTGCTCAAGCCGCTGCTGGCCTGGGACTTGTTGCGCAGCGAGGTCGAGACCGTGGAGGCCGCGCTGGGCCAATCGCTGGATGCCGGCCGCGAGCGCCTGCGCTGGCTGGTGAGCCGCGATGTGACCCCACTCACGGGCACGCAGGTGCGCGAAAGCGCCATCGAGACCCTGGCCGAGAACCTCAACGATTCCGTGGTGGCGCCTCTCTTATGGTTTGCGCTGCTGGGCCTGCCCGGCGCCGCGCTTTACCGGTTTGCCAACACGGCCGACGCCATGTGGGGCTACCCGGGCCTGTACCAGGGACGCAATTGGGCCTGGGCAGGCAAATGGGCGGCGCGCGCGGACGATGTGCTGAGCTGGGCGCCGGCACGCCTCACCGCGGCCTTGCTGTTGCTGGCCGCGGGTGCGCGGGGCCTGGCCCAAGCACGGCGACTGCCCGCCCAGGCACGCCAGACCCCCTCGCCCAATAGCGGCTGGCCCATGGCGGCCATGGCGCTGGCGCTGGACGTGCGCCTGAGCAAGCCCGGTGTCTATGCGCTGCACGCCGAGGGTCGCGCGCCCCAGCCCGCGGACACCGCACTGGCCGTACGCCTGGGCACGCGCGCGCTGCTGCTGGGGGGCGTGCTGGCTTCGCTGGCCTTGTTCTCGATCGCCTTGTGCATGGGCGCTTGTGGGGGCACGGAGCACCTGCCATGAACCTCGGACCGATGCAGCAACTGCACGGCGGCCCTGATGCTCTGGGGGTGCCGCAGTTCGACTTTTCCACCAACGCCAATGCCTGCGGGCCGTGCCCCCGGGCGCTGGCGGCCGTGCAACTGGCTGATGCGGCCCATTACCCGGACCCGACGTACTTTGCCCTGCGTGCGCGCCTGGCCGAATTCCACGGTGTCGCGCCGGGCCGCGTGCTGCTGGCCGCCAGTGCGAGTGAGTTCATCCACCGCGTCAGCGCCTGGGCGGCGCGGCGTGGCCCACGCAGCGTTTGCCTGCCCGCACACAGCTACCGCGACTATGCGGCTGCGGCGCGTGCCTGGGGTTTGACGCCGGTGCCGATGGCGCAAGACGCGGGCCTGAGCTGGGCTTGCGAGCCTTCCAGCCCCTTGGGACAAGCACAGCCCGGTCTGGCCGCGCTGGTTCAGGACGCCTTGGTGCAGGACGCGCCCCGATGCGTGCTGGACCGCGCCTACGAACCGCTGCGCCTGGAGGGCACAGCCAGCCTGTCGGCGCCTGAGCTGGACCGGGTCTGGCAACTCTGGTCCCCGAACAAGGCGCTGGGCCTGACCGGCGTGCGCGCGGCCTATGTGATCGTGCCTGTGCAGGCCGGTGCGGCGGTGAACGAACTGGAAGCCCTGTGCCCCTCCTGGCCTCTGGGCGCGCATGGTGTGGCTTTGCTGCAGACCTGGACCGATGCCGACGTGCAGGGCTGGGTGCGTGCCAGCCTGGACACCTTGCGCAGTTGGAAGGTGCGGCAGCTCGGTGTCTGCGACACACTGGGCTGGCGCTGTGCGCCCAGCCTGGCCAACTTCTTCTGCGCGGACACCGGCATGTCCGCCCCTGCCTTGGCGCGGGCATTGCCTGCCTTGCGCGCGCGCGGCATCAAGCTGCGTGACGCGGCGTCTTTCGGCCTGCCGGGCTGGGTGCGCCTGGGTGTGCTGGCGCCCGAGGCCCAAGATGCCTTGCGCGAGGCCTGGATTGAATGCTTACCAAGAGGGGAGGTGTACCCATGAGCGCAGCAGCACCACGCGCCCGCGCCGTCATGGTGCTGGGCACCACCAGCGGCGCCGGCAAGAGCTGGCTCACCACGGCCCTGTGCCGCCACTACGCGCGCTTGGGGCTGAAGGTGGCGCCTTTCAAGGCGCAGAACATGAGCAACAACGCGCGGGTGGTGGCCCCCGCACTCGGCAAGGGGGTGTCGTCGCTGCCCACCGAGGGCGCCGCGTTGGGCTTGGGCGCGGCCCGGCGACCCAACGCGGGCGGTGAGATCGGCAGCGCGCAGTATTTCCAGGCCCTGGCCGCACGCGCCGAGCCCGAGGTGCGCATGAACCCGCTGCTGCTCAAGCCCGAGCGCGACACGCACAGCCAGGTCGTGCTGCTGGGCCAAGTCGATGAAGCGCTCACGCGCTTGGGCTGGCGCGGGCGCAGCGAGAAGGTCTGGCCCACCGTGGCGCGCGCGCTCGACGAGCTGATGGCCGAGAACGACGTGGTCGTGATCGAGGGCGCGGGGTCACCGGCCGAGATCAACCTGATGGACAGCGACATCGTGAACCTGCGTGTGGCACGCCATGCCCGGGCGCGCTGCCTGCTGGTCACCGACATTGACCGGGGTGGCGCCTTCGCGCATCTCTATGGCACCTGGGCCCTGTTGCCCGAGGCGGACCGCGCCCTGATCTGCGGTTTTGTGCTCAACAAGTTCCGGGGTGATGCGGCGCTGCTCGCACCTGGGCCGCAGCAGCTTCAGGCACTGACCGGCGTACCTACGGTGGCCACCTTGCCCATGTGGTGGCAGCACGGCCTGCCTGAAGAGGACGGTATGTTTGATATGGCTGCTTCCCAAGGCGGTGGCGACATTCAAACCCGCATTGCGGTGGTGGCCTATCCGCGCATCAGCAACCTGGACGAATTCCAGCCGCTGAAGAACGTGCCCGGCGTGGCGCTGCGCTGGGCGCGCGGCCCGGCCGATCTGGTGGATGTGGACTGGGTCATCCTGCCCGGCTCCAAGCACACCAGCGGCGATCTGGCTTGGCTGCGTGCCCAGGGCCTGGACCGCGCGATTGCGGCGCATGCTGCGCAGGGCAAGGCGCTGCTGGGCGTCTGCGGTGGTTTGCAGATGCTGGGCGAGGCGCTGATCGACACTCATGGCATCGATGGCAATGCACCCGGCCTGGGCCTCTTGCCCCTGGTCACGGCCTTTGAGCCGGCCAAGACGGTGCGGCGCACGGCCGCGCGTTTCGGCACGGCCCGCGGTGCCTGGGCAGCCTTGTCGGGCGTGGGTGTGCAGGGCTATGAAATCCACCATGGCCAGACCGTGCAGCACCCAGCCATGGCCGCCGCAGGCAACGTGGCCACCGTATTGGTGCCCGGCCTGGCCTGGCAGAACGAGGCGGGCAACGTGCTCGGTGTCTACCTGCATGGCCTGTTCGAAGATGCGGCCGTGCTGCAGGCCCTGTTCGGCGCGCGCGTGCCCACGCTCGACAGCGTGTTCGAGCGCATGGCCGATTTCATCGAACAACATTTCGAACCTGGCGTGCTGGACATGCTGATCGCCGACTGAAGCAACATCATTGACCTTGAATCACCATGACCCTGCGTTTTGACATTCCCGCCGTCCCCGACCTGCACGACGCCGCGCTGGCCGCGTGCCTGCAGCACAAGATCGACCAGAAGACCAAGCCCCTGGGCTCGCTGGGCCGGCTCGAAGCCCTGGCTCTGCAACTCGGCCTCATCCTGGGCAGCGAAACCCCCGAACTGCGCGCACCGCAAATGCTGGTCTGCGCGGGCGACCACGGCCTGGCCGCGCGGGGCGTCTCGGCCTTTCCGAGTGACGTGACCTGGCAGATGGTGGAGAACTTCCTGGCCGGTGGCGCCTGCGTCAGTGTGCTGGCGCGCCAGCACGGCATCGCCCTCAGCGTGGTGGACTGCGGCGTGCGGCATGACTTCGCGCCGCGCGAGAACCTCTTGAACTTCAAAGTGGCCCCGGGCACGGCCGATGCACTCAGCGGTCCGGCGATGACGGTCGAACAGTGCGCGCAAGCCCTGAACAATGGCCTGCGTATCGTGCAAGGCCTGCCGGGCAATGCTCTGCTGCTGGGCGAGATGGGCATCGGCAACACCTCCGCCGCCTCGCTGCTGCTGGCACGCCTGGGCGGCTTGGACATCGCCGATTGCACGGGCGCGGGCACGGGCCTGGACGTGGCTGCCGTTGTCCGCAAGACCGAGGTGCTGCGCGAGGTGCTGCTCAAACACCCCCAGGCGCAGGCGCCGCTGGACGCGCTCGCAGCCTTCGGTGGTTTCGAGATCGCCACGCTGGCCGGCGCGGTGCTGCAGGCCGCGGCCGAGCGTCGGGTGATCGTGGTCGATGGTTTCATCGCCAGCGCCGCCGTGCTGGTGGCCGCGCGCCTGGCGCCGGCCGTGTTGCAGCGCTGTGTCTTCGCGCACCGCTCAGGCGAGCGCGGCCACGCCCTGCTGCTGGCCCAGCTCCAGGCGCAACCGCTGTTGGACCTGGGTCTGCGCCTGGGCGAAGGCTCGGGCGCGGCCCTGGCCTGGCCGCTGCTGGTCTCGGCCTGTGCCGTGCTGCGCGAGATGGCGAGCTTCGAATCGGCCGGTGTCTCCGAGAAAAGCACCTGAAGAAAGCGGCCTGGTCACGACCATGAACTTCCTACGCCACTACCTGCTGGCCCTGCAGTTCTTCACCCGCGTGCCCGTTACCGGGCCACTCGCGGCCTGGGTGGGCTACAGCCCGGCGATGCTGCGCAAGTCGGCCGCGCATTTTCCCGGCGTGGGCTGGCTGGTGGGGCTGTTGGCCGCGCTGTTGTACGCTGTTCTGGCCTGGGCGCTGCCTGACAGTGGCTATGCGCCCCTGGTCGCGGCGGTGCTGGTGACGGTGTTCACGGTCTTGCTGACTGGCGCTTTCCACGAGGACGGCCTGGCCGATGTGGCCGATGGCCTGGGTGGCTCGCAGGACCGTGAGCGCGCCTTGGACATCATGAAGGATTCGCGCGTGGGCGCCTTCGGTGTGCTGGCCCTGGTGTTGGCCTTGTTGAGCAAGGTGGCGCTGCTGGCCTTGCTGGGCGACGCCGATCCGGCCCTGGCTTGCGGCGCGCTGTTCTATGCCCATGTGCTCACGCGCTTGCTGCCGCTGTGGCTGATCCGACTGCTGCCGCATGTGGGCAACACCGAGCGCTCCAAATCCAAACCCTTGGCGGACCAGATCAGCGCGGGCAGCCTGGCCGTGGCCACGCTGTGGACGGTGGCCGCCATCGCGCTGGCGGGCTGGTGGTTGCCCGAGGGCTGGTTCTGGTTCGGCGGCACGGCTGCGAGCCTGCTGGCCGCGCTCTGGATGGGGCGTCTTTTCTCAAGGCGGCTCCAGGGTTACACGGGCGACTGCCTGGGCGCGACGCAGCAGGTCTGTGAAATCGCCTGCTACCTGGGTTTGGCGCTGAGCCTGTCCTGGATCCCATGAAGCTCTGGCTGGTGCGCCACGCGCAGCCGCTGATCGCGCCCGGTGTCTGCTACGGCATCAGCGACATCGAGGCCGACGCTCCAGGCACCACGGCCTGCGCGGCTCAACTGGCGGCCATGTTGCCGCATGGCCTTGTGGTCCACAGCTCGCCGCTGCGACGTTGCCTGCAACTGGCGCAGGCCCTGTGCGCCTTGCGTCCGGACCTGCAGCTGCGGCAGGACGCCCGCTTGCGCGAGATGGATTTTGGTCAGTGGGAGGGTGTGCGCTGGGATGACATCCCGCGCGCGGCCTACGAGGCCTGGACCGGCAATTTCGGTGCCGAGCGCTTCGGTGGGCGAGAGAGCGTGAACGACGTGTTGGCCCGCGTGGCGACTGCGCGTGAGGAGGTCCGCTCGGCGGGCCAGGAGGCCGTCTGGGTCACGCACGCGGGCGTGCTGCGCGCCCTGGCCCTGTTGGATCAAGGCCTGAACCGGCTGGACCGGGCCGACCAGTGGCCAGCCTCGGTGGCAGGCTGGGGTGAGTGGCAGTCACTCACCCTCTGAGCTTCAACCCTTGAGCGATCGTTGCCCGATCCTCAGCCCCAGACTTCCTGCGCCGTCTCGACGACCAACTGCAGCTTCTTGCGCTGGTCTTCCACGGCGATGTTGTTGCCGTGCACGGTGCTCGAGAAACCGCACTGCGGGCTCAGGGCCAGCTGGTCGAGGTCGGCGTACTTGCTGGCTTCCTCGATGCGGCGCTTGAGCGCATCCTTGGTTTCCAGCTGGCCGAACTTGGTGGTCACCAGGCCCAGCACGACGATCTTGCCCTTGGACAGGTAGCGCAGCGGGCGGAAGTCGCCCGAGCGGTCGTCGTCGTATTCGAGGAAGAAGGCGTCGAGGTTCATTTCCTTGAGCAGGGCCTCGGCCACCGGCTCGTAGTTGCCGGCCGCCGCGTGCGTGCTCTTGAAGTTGCCACGGCACAGGTGCATGGCCAGGGTCATGCCTGCGGGCTTTTTCGCGACGACCTTGTTGATGAACCAAGCATAACGGTGGGGCAGTTCGTTGGGGTCGTCACCGCGCTGGCGCGCGGCTTCGCGCATGCGGTCGTCGCAGAGGTAGGCCAGGTTGGTATCGTCCATCTGCACGTAGCGGCAGCCCGCGTCGTAGAGCGATTGCAGCTCGTCGCCGTAGGCCTGGGCCACGTCGTCGTAGAACACGGGGTCGAGTTCGGGGTAGGCGTCCTTGCTGATGCCGGCGCGGCCGCCGCGGAAGTGCAGCATGGTCGGGCTGGGGATGGTGACCTTGGGCGTCATGCCGGCGGCGACTTGGCTCTTGAGGTACTCAAAGTCGGCGCGCTGGATGTCCTTGACGTGCTTGACCTTGTCCACCACGCGGATCACGGGCGGCGCCAGTTCTTCCGTGCCATCGGGCTTCTTGATCGTCACCGGCACGTCAGTCTTCACACCGCCGAGCTGCTCCAGGAAGTCGATGTGGAAGTAGGTGCGGCGGAACTCGCCGTCGGTGATGGACTTCAGGCCCACGTCCTGTTGGAACTTCACGATCTCGGTGATGGCCTTGTCCTCCACCGCGCGCAGCTGTGCCGCGCTGATGGACTTCTTGACGAAAAACTGCTCGCGTGCTTCCAGCAGGTACTGCGGGCGCAGAAAGCTGCCGACGTGGTCGGCGCGGAAGGGGGGCGTTGTTCTTTGTGTCACGTTCTGTTCTCCTGTGGGTGCGACGATGGGGGTAATGAATGACTGTACAGAAAGGATGGGTCTTGGCTGCTGGGGGAATGCCTAGGGTGAGGGACGCACGTGGCCCTAGGCGACGGCCACGAACACCAGCGTGCCGGTGGTGCAATGCCGCCGTTCGCCCGTGCTGGGCGATTCGGCCCACATGTCCACGTGGACGTGGATGGAACGGCGCCCGGTGGCGATCACGGTGGCCGTGACTTCGACCACGTCGCCCACATGGGCGGGGGCCTTGAAGTCCAGCTTCTCGCTGCTGGCCATCACGATGGCGCGGCGCACCCGTCGGGTGGCGGCGGCGAAACCGGCCTTGGCCATCCATTCCATGGCCGGGCCCCCGTGCAGCAGGCCGCGGTGGTTGGCGTGGCCCGGGAAGACGATCTCCGCGACCATGGCGCTGGCCTTGCCGGTGTCGGTGAAGACGGGAGGCTTCGAAGGGTAGGGGTCTGGCGCTTTCGCAGTTGGAATCACCACGTTGACCGGACTCGGTTCCGCGCCATCGGCCTGGCGGACCATGACGAACTCACCCGACAGGCAGTCGGTGCGCTTGCCGCTGAGCAGGTCCTCGGCGACCAGGCGCGTGCCCACCGTGACGGAGCGCCTGCCCTGGCGCAGCACCTCGGCGCTGCACTCCACCAAGTGGCCGGCGGGCGCGGGCGCCGCGAAGTTCAGATCGCTGACCGAGGCCGTGACGACCGAGCCGCGCAAGGCCTTGCTGCCCACGATGAAGGCCAGGCGGTCCAGCATGGACAGGGCGGCGCCGCCGAACAGCGTGCCGTGGTGGTTGGATTGGTCGGGCCAGACCATGTCGATGACGACCATGGGTGGCGTGCCGATGTTCGAGGGCGCGTTTGCTTCAGGGGCTTCGTTGGCGGGTGATGACAAGGCGTTCTCCAGTGGCGCGGAAACACCCCGTCCCGTGCGCAAACTTTCACAACGCGACGCGGCAGGTCTCCTGGCTCTCGGGTCTACATTCCAGGCGGCCTTCCCGGCGCAAGGCCAGTGGCGGAGGGCATGGAATTCACCGATCACAGTTGCGGGGGCAGCCACAGACTGGGCTGCCTAGCAGCCCTTCTGTCGTTCCCTCTTCGTTCCCGCCGTGGTGCGGGAAACCGCGAAGCGATCGCAGTGTAGCGCAGGCCGAGTGGTGAAACTGGTGCTCTCGGTGTCGAGGCGGCGTTGCTCGCCTCAGGCATGCGGTCCGGTGTTTCGTTGCCCGGCCATCACGTCCACGCGTTCAGGTTGCCTTTTGCCGCCGCGCGTGGCGCTTGCGCAGCAGCGGCGGCACCACCAGCACCAAGGCCGCGAGGCTCCATAGCACGACGCTGACCGGGCTGGACCACAAGATCTGCAGCTCACCGTTGGTGATGGACAGCGCGCGGCGCAGGTTCTGTTCCATCAGATTGCCCAGCACCACGCCCAGCACCATGGGCGCCATGGGCATGCCCATCTTGCGCAAGAGGTAGCCGATGAGGCCGATGCCCACCATCAACAACAAGTCGAAGGTGCTGGAACTCAGCGCGTACACGCCGATGAAGCTGACCGCGAGAATGCCGGGCACCAGCAGCCAACCGGGGATGGACAGCATGGAGGCGAAGACGCGCACCATGGGTACGTTCATCAGCAAGAGCATCACATTGGCGATGAAGAGCGAGGCAATCAGACCCCACACCAGCGCCGGCTGGGCATCGAAGAGCACCGGTCCGGGGGTGATGTTGTAGAGCGTGAGCGCGCCCATCATCACCGCTGTCGTGCCCGAGCCCGGCACACCCAGGGTCAGCATGGGGATGAAGGAGCCGGTGGCTGCGCTGTTGTTGGCGGCTTCGGGCGCTGCCAGGCCTCGCAGGTCACCCTTGCCGAACTTGGCGTCCGGATCCTTGCCCTCATGCAGGCGCTTTTCATTGGCGTAGGCCACGGCCGAGGCCACGCTGGCCCCCGCGCCAGGCAGGACACCAACGCCAAAGCCCATCAGGGAGGAGCGAATGGTGGTCCACCAGGTGAAGCGCAATTCCTTCAGGTTGAAGAGCTTGCGCTCGCTGGGCGGCACCTCGACCTTCTGGCCGGTCAGCAGGTTTTCCAGCATCTGCAGCATCTCCGCGACAGCGAAGAGGCCAATCACGACCACCACGAAGTCGATGCCGTCGGCCAGCTCTGGCAGATCAAAGGTGTAGCGATAGACGCCGGAATTGGCATCCACGCCGATGGTCGCGATGGCCAGGCCGATGGCGGCCGCGAGCGCGCCCTTGACCGGTTTGTCGCCCAGCAGGCTGCTGAGCGCGCAGAAGGCGAAGACCATGAGCACGAAGTACTCAGCCGGCCCGAAGGCCAAGGCCCAGTTCGCGACCAGCGGCGCGAAGGCCGCGATGCCCAGGATGGCCACCGTGGAGCCCATGAACGAGGCCCAGGCCGACAGCGACAGCGCCACGCTAGCCAGGCCCTGGCGCGCCAGCGGGTAGCCGTCCAGCGTGGTCATCACCGAGGCGGCCTCGCCCGGCACGTTGATCAGGATGGAGGTGATGCGCCCGCCGTATTCGGCGCCCACGTAGACCGCTGCCAGCAGTATCAGGGCAGTTTCGGGCGGCAGATTCATCGCAAAGGCGATGGGCACGAGCATGGCCACGCCGTTGATGGGCCCCAGCCCGGGCAGCACGCCGACGATGGTGCCGAGGAACGCGCCGATCGCCGCCACCAGCAGGTTGAGCGGGGAGAAGGCCACGCCAAAGCCCAGACCGAGGTTGTTCAGAATGTCCATTTCAGAATGTCCATGTCAGGCTCCCAGGGACAGCAGGCCAGTGGGCAGAACCACGTCGAAGACCTTGTCGAACAGCAGGTAGAAAACCACGCTCATGGCGATGCCGCCGAGCACGCAGGCGCGCCAGCGGCCACCGAAGAGGCGACCCACGAAGACAGTCATCAGGGTCGTGGCAATCACAAACCCCAGGCGTTCGAAGACCAGCGCATAGACGATGACCAAGCCCACCATGACCGCGATGCGCGTGTTGGCCCCGGGAGGATTGGCCTCGGCCTGTTCGCGGCCGCGCAGCAGCAGCCACAGACCGCACGAGCCGATCACGGCGGCCAGCAGCAGGGGAAAGGCGCGGGGCCCGACGGGTTCGTAGGCGAAGGGGGCTTCGAGGCCCCAGCCCTTCCAGGCGAGCAGGGCAGCGAACAGCAGGGCCAGCAGGCCCAGGATGCGGTCGTTGAGAGTCATGGCGATGGAAAAATGCGGGCCGACCGCGACGGCGGCCGGCCAGGAAAGGCGCAAGCGCCTGGGGCGCTTACTTGATCAGGCCGAAGGTTGCGGCGAGTTCACCGTAAGCCTTGGTGCGTTCCTTGACGAATTTGTCGAACTCGGGACCCGAGAGGCTGAGCGGGAACAGACCCTGCTGCTGCCGCAGCGCGGCGTAGCCCGGGGATGCCAAGGTCTTGTTGAAGGCGTCCACCCACCACTGATAGTCGGCGTCCGAGACCTTCGGGCCGACGTAGAAGCCGCGGATGATGGGCCACTGGATGTCGTAGCCTTGCTCGGCGGCCGTGGGCACGGACGAGAGCTTGCCGGGCAGGCGTTCCTTGTGATAAACGGCCAGCACGCGGATCGGCGCACCGCCTTCCATCAAGGTGGCCGCTTCGGCGGCATCGCCCATGTAGGCCTGGATGTGGCCGCCGCGCAGCGCCGTGACGGCCTCGCCGCCGCCTTCGAACGCCACGAAGCGCATGCGCTTGTAGTCCACACCGGCCGCCTTGGCGGTGAGGGCGGCCTTCATCCAGTCTTGGCCGCCCACCGAGCCGCCGGCGCCCAGCACGATCTTGGTCGGGTCTTCCTTGAGCGCGGCCATCAGACTCTTGAGGTCTTTGTGGGGCGAGTCGTTGCGAACGATGGCGACTCCGTAGTCCGTGCCGATCGAGGCCACCCAGCGCACGTCGTTGACGGTGAACTTGCCGAATTTGCCCTGCGACAGGTTGAGCAACGAGCCGCTGGACACCGCGACGATGGTGCCCGCGTCTCCAGGGCGTTGGGTGAGGATGTTGTTGTAGGCCACGGCACCCACCCCGCCCGGCATGTAGACGATGCGCATGGGGGACTTGAGCACGCCGCTCTCCTTGAGGGCGGCTTGTGCCAGTCGGCAAGTCAGGTCGAAGCCGCCGCCGGGCTGGGCCGGGGCGACGCATTCGGGGCGAGCGGGTTCGGCCGAGGCCAGCGGGGTGAGGCTCAGCGCGATGGCGGCCAATATGGGCAGTGCGGTCAGCCTGGCGAGGCGCAGCGAGTAGGTCATGGTCAGTCTCCTTGTGGGGTTGCGCAATGCCATGGTGGACCAAGCCCCCATGGACGAGCCGGGAGACTAAGGAGTGGCAGCTTTCCACCGGCTTTCAGTCTGGCCGGAATCACCTAGGGAAAACACCAGGGTGGCGTGCAGGCCCGGCCCATCGTCACGGTTTTCCAGCCGCAGGGAGGCCCCGTGCATCTGCGCGATGGTGTGCACGATGGCCAGGCCCAGTCCCGCGCCCGGCAGTTGCTTGCCAGCCGTCCCGCGACGAAAGCGCACCCCGGCCCGTTCGATGTCGTGTGCGTTCATGCCCGGGCCCTGGTCCTCGACCTGCAGCAGGGCATGGCGCTCGTCGCGCAGCACATGCACCGTCACGGCGCTGCCGATGGGCGCGTAGCGGATCGCGTTGTCCACCAGATTGAGCAAGGCTTCGCGCAGCAGCCAGTCACTGCCCCGCACCGGGACGGGCGATGACGGTGCTTCCACGCCAAAGTCCAGCCGCTTGGCGCGGGCGTTGGGCAGCAGCTGCCGCGCCACGCCCTGGGCGAGTTCGACCAGATCCACCACCTCCATCACGGCCCCACCTTCGAGCAGCGACGCATCGCGCGCGCGGGCCAGCGCCAGCATCTGGTTGGCCATGCGCACGGCTCGGTCCAGGCCCTCGTGCATGGCGAGCAGGGCGCGCCGCGTCTCGGCGGGGTCGGTTTCGCGCAAGGCAAAATCGACCTGGGTGCGCAGCACGCTCAAGGGTGTGCGCAATTGGTGCGAGGCATCGTCCAGGAACTGCCGCTGGGTGCGCGCCATCTCGGCATACCGCGCCATGTGCCGGTTCACCGCCACCACCAGGGGTCGGACTTCCGACGGCAGGGCTGTTGCGTCCAGTGGGCGCAGATCGTCCGCCGGCCGCGACTCCAACTCCTGCCGCAGACGGGTCAAGGGGCGCAGCGTGATCACGATGCCCATGACCAGCAGCAGCACGCTCATGCCAATGCCCAGTGCATCGCGCTCGATGGAACGGCGCAGCACCTGGTCCAGGAACACCTCGCGCGTGCCCAGGCTCTCGGCCACCTGAACCACGATGCGCCCGTTGGGGTTGCTGGGCAACGGCGGATGGGCCGGTCGTGCCAGGGCGGCCACGCGCACCGGGGTCTCTTCGTGCTGGGCAAAGTAGAACTGGGGTTCTCCCGAGACCAGCGGCTCGGTGGGCAAGGGCAGGAAGGGACTGCCGATTTCGGCCAGGCCATCCTCGGTGGACACGCGAAAGTAGACACGCGCGTTGGTGGTCAGCTCGAAGAACTCCAGCAGCAGGAAAGGCTGTTCGACGGACAGGCCGCCGCTGGCGGTGGAGGTGTTGAGGTCGATGGCGCGCAGGGCACCAGCCAGCGCGCGGTCGTAGGCCAGGTCCACCTGGTCGCGCAGCAGGCGGTTGGAGAACCAGAGCGTGCCGCTCATGATCAGCAGCAGGCCTGGCAGGAGCCAGCCCAGCAGGGCTGATTTGAGGCTGCGGGCGCGCTTCACGGCGAGGTTGTCGCGCTCGGGTGGGCCGGGTCGCCCGCCTCCAGGCAATAGCCCAGGCCCCGCAAGGTGACGATCTGCACGCCGCAGCCGATGAGTTTCTTGCGCAGCCGGTGCACGTAGACCTCGATGGCCTCCAGGTTGACATCGGCTTCGTCGGGGAAGACACGGTCAAGGATTTGCTGCTTGTTCATCGGCTCGCCGCTTCTCTGAATCAGCGCGCGCAGCACCGAATGCTCACGCGGTGAGAGGGCCAGCAACTCGCCGCCGACCGTGAAGCGCTGGCTGGCGGTGTCGAACAAGAGCCGGCCGCAGGCCAGGCGTGGATGTTCCTTGCCGCGCGAGCGGCGCACCAGGGCCAACAGTCGGGCCTCAAGTTCCTCCACCATGAAAGGCTTGGGCAGGAAGTCGTCGGCGCCCTCGTGCAGGGAGCCCACGCGTTCCGTGAGCGAGTCGCGCGCGGTGAGCACCAGCACGGGGGTGCGGTCGTCGCGTTCGCGCATGCGGGCGATCACGCCATGGCCGTCCAGCCCAGGCAGGCCGAGGTCCAGCACCACGGCGTCGAATTCCTCGGTGGCCAGGCGCCGATCGGCCAGCATGCCATCGTCAGCCCAATCGACCACGATGCCGGCATGGCGTGCCAGGGTCTTGGCCAGCCAGCGGGCCAGCTCGGGCTCGTCCTCCACCAGCAGAATGCGCATGCTCTTGACTTGTCTCCTGCGCGGGATTGTCCCATGACGGGAGGTGGCGCCCGGGTGGGGATGGCGCTATGCGGCGGCCAAGCCCCAGCTCAGGGGGGCCGCGTCGTAGCTCGCGTCGAGCCCTTAAATAGCGCCGCAGTACCATGGCATGAGGAGCCGATGACGTGACGACCAAGAAGATGACGAACCCCAACCTGACCATCACCGAGATCAAGACCTTCGTGCCCGCGAAGGATTTCGAGCTGTCCAAGCGTTTCTACGTCGACCTGGGCTTCCAGCAGAAGTCCGAGGGCGGGGGCATCGCCTACTTTGCCCATGGCCACCACGCCTTCCTGCTGCAGGACTACTACGAACCGAAGTTCGCCGAGAACCTGGCGCTGCACCTCCTGGTGGAGGATGTGCAAGCCTGGAGCCGACATGTGGCCGATCGTGGCATCGCCAAGCGCTACGGGGTGCGGGTGACCGCCGTGACCGCCCAGCCCTGGGGCATCACCGATTTCACGGTCACCGACCCCTGCGGCGTGTGCTGGACCATAGGCCAGAACACGCCCGGCTTCGTGGCGGTCGGACGGCTGGACTCGGCCTGAACGGCGTCTCCATCGGCGTGTTGCGTGGTCCTCTCGGGCCATCGCGCTGCCAGCGCCTCAGCCGCCGACTTGCCCTTGCAGCACAATCGCCCGGTGCTTCCCCGTCTTTTCATTCTGCTGCTCTGGCGTCTCCTCGCTGTCGTCTGCGTGGTGCTGGGCATCATCGGTGCCTTTTTGCCCGTCATGCCCACCGTGGTCTTCCTCTTGGTGGCTGCCTGGGCCGCAGGCAAGGGCTGGCCGCAACTGGAGGTCTGGTTGCTGACGCACCCGCGCCACGGCGCCTCGATCCGGGCCTGGCGCGAGCGCGGCGCCGTCCCACGCCGTGCCAAGTGGGCCGCCTCTCTCATGATGGCGGCCAGCAGCCTGGCGCTGGCGCTGTCGCCCCTGGCGCTGGGGTGGCGGATCGGGCTGCCGCTGGGCATGGGCTGTGTCGCGCTGTGGCTGTGGCAACGACCCGAAGCCTGACGGTGCGTGCGGGTGCCCCTGCCTGAGGCGCAGCCCACTGAGTGCGTGAGGTCTTGCCCTTGTCACCGGGTTCAGGCAGCATCCACAGGCATGCGACGCGCTCTGAATTTGCTCCCGTTTTTTTCCTGCCTACGTGCTCGGACGCTGGGCTGGGTGGCCTTGCTGATCCTGATGGCGGGCTGTTCGACCCTGCAGTTCGGCTATGGACAACTGCCGCGTCTGGCCGCCTGGCAGCTGGACGGTTATCTGGACCTGGACAGCGCGCAGCGCCGCCAGCTTGATGCCGCACTGGCCGAACTGCACGCGTGGCACCGTCGCGAGGAACTGCCGCGCGCGCGGGCCGTGCTGGTCCGGGCCGACTCGCTTTGGGGTGAGTCGGCCAGCGGGCGCGGCGTCACGGCGGACGAGCTGGACGCCCTGGAGCAAGAAACCACGGCCGCCGTGAGTCGACTGTTGATGCGCGCCGAACCGTTGGCCCGGCCCCTGCTTTCCAGCCTGCGGCCCGCGCAATGGGAGCACCTGCGCCAGCGACAGCGTGAGCGCTTGGACGAATGGCTGGAGCTCGAAGGCGATCCTGAGGAACGCGCTGACCGTTTCGTCGACAACCTGGAGCGCTGGCTGGGCAGCCTGGAGCGGCCCCTGCGCCAGATGGCGCGCGCCGAAGTGGCGCGTTGGCCGGTGCGGGACCGTGAGGACTTGCGCCAGCTCTGGCAGGCGCGTCAGCAGCGCATCGTCGACGGTCTGCGTGCCGTGGCGGCAGGCCAGCGCGAGCAGGGCCTGGCCCTGTTAGCCAGCCTGAGCAGCGAACCGGTGGACCCCGCGCTGAGCGAGGCCGTGCGAGCCTCCGTGTTGCGCGTGCTCAACGCCGCCACGCCCGCTCAGCGCGCGCAGGCCCGAGAGCGCTGGGCACGCTGGCACGAGGATTTGCGACAACTCGAAACGCTGCAAACGGCGCAGGCCGTGCCCTGAGCAGCCCTCGATTCAGAAGGCCAGTCGGGCCTGGTTCTTGACCTCTTCCATCACCGCGTAGGTCCGCGTCTCGCGCACGCCCGGCAATTGCCACAGCACGCTGCCGGCGAACTCCCGGTAGGCCGCCATGTCGGCCACGCGGGTCTTGACCAGGTAGTCGAAGCCGCCCGCGACCATGTGGCATTCCATGATTTCGTCGCGCACCTGCACCGCTGCCTTGAATTGCTCGAACACATTGGGCGTGGTGCGGTCCAGCAGCACTTCGACAAAGACCAGCATGCCCCGGCCCAGCTTGAGCGGGTTGAGCCGCGCTTCGTAACCCAGGATGTAACCGTCGCGCGTCAGGCGCTGGGTGCGCGCCAGCACGGCCGTGGGTGACAGGCCCACGGTCTCGGCCAGCTTGAGGTTGGACAAACGGCCATCGGCCTGCAGCAGGTGCAGGATGCGCCGGTCGGTGCGGTCCAGGGTGTCGTCGGGTTCCAAATTTCTCTCTATGAGTCTGGCCATCTTTGGTGAATTATTCACCATGAAAGCGGGGAATATCGCGCCTGTTTCACTGCTTCAATCCCTTCTTGCCCCACATCGCGAGTATTTCCCATGCGCCTGCCCAGTCCCTACCGAGCCGAAGCCGACCTACTTTCCCAGCGCCTGCAGACCCTGGAAAGTCACCTCGACTGGGCCGCCGCCGCGCGCGTCGCCGCGCCCTGGGTGCAGGCCGTGCGCGAGAACCCGCCGCCGTTCTGGGCCATGGAAAGCCTGCTCAAGGAGTACCCCATCTCCAGTGCCGAGGGGCTGTCCCTGATGCGCCTGGCCGAGGCCCTGTTGCGTGTGCCCGACGCTGAAACCGCGATCGCGCTCACCGCCGACCAGTTGGGACGGGCAGACTTTGATGCTGCGGGCCAGCCCGCGCTGGCCCGCCTGTCGTCCAGCGCCATCGGTCTGGCCAAGAAATTTCTGCCGCACGACGAATCCACGGGCGTGCTGGGACGCCTGGGCGCACGTACCGTGGTGGCCGCCACCTTGCGCGCGGTGCAGTTGCTGGGCCGCCAGTTCGTGCTGGGCCAGACCCTGCCCGAGGCCATGAAGGAAGCGCAGCGCGCGCGCAGTGACGTAGGGAGTTTGACCTTCAGTTACGACATGCTGGGCGAGGGCGCGCGCACCAGCGCCGATGCCGAGCGTTACCTGCGCAGCTACGAAGCCGCCTTGCGCCTGCTGGCCGAACACGCGCGTGTCGATGTGTCCGCCGACGCACAGGAAGATCCCTACCGCAGCGAACGCGCCAACGACGGCATCTCCATCAAGCTCAGCGCCTTGCACCCGCGCTATGAGGATGCGCAGCGCGAACGGGTGTTGGCCGAACTGGTGCCACGCGTCTGGGGCCTGTGCCAACTGGCCGCGCAGGCGCGCATCAACCTCACCATCGACGCGGAGGAGGTGGACCGGCTCGAACTGTCGCTGGATGTGTTCGAGGCCTTGCTGGAACGCATCGCGCGTGAGCATCCAGACTGGTCCGGCTTCGGCCTGGCGCTGCAGGCTTACCAGACCCGCGCGCTCGAATTGGTGCAGCATGTCACCGCGCTTGCGCGCCGCCATGGCGTGCGCCTCATGTGCCGCCTGGTCAAGGGCGCTTACTGGGACGCCGAGGTCAAGCGCGCGCAGGAGCTGGGCCTGCCCCATTACCCGGTCTACACGCACAAGCACCACACGGATGTGAGCTACCTGGCCTGTGCCCGCGCTTTGCTGGAGGCCAGCGACGTGATCTACCCGCAGTTCGCCACCCACAACGCGGGCACCATCGCCGCCATCCAGCAGATGGCCGCGAGAACGATGGGCCCCCACGCTCCGACGCTGCGCCCCGAAGGGGCCGTTCGTCCCGCATTGGGGCGGCCCGGCAGCGGGATGATGGCCGCCGCCTACGAGTTCCAGCGCTTGCACGGCATGGGCGAGGGCGTCTACCGCGAGGTGCTGAAAAACCCGCTGGTGCGTTGCCGCGTCTACGCGCCGGTGGGGGCGCACCGCGACCTGCTGGCCTACCTGGTGCGCCGCCTGCTTGAAAACGGCGCCAACTCCTCCTTCGTGCACCAACTCGCCGATGAGCGCGTGGGTCTGGACGAACTGCTGATCTCGCCCCTGCGCCTGTCGCCGCTACCCGCCTTGCCGCTGCCGCACGACCTCTACGGACCTGCGCGGCCGAACAGCCGGGGTCTGGACCTCACTGTCGAGGCCGAGCGCGCGCCGCTACTCGAGGCCCTGGCGCGTTGCGTGGTGCCCCCAGTGCCTGACACCGAGGTGGCAACCTTGCCTGCGGCCTGCGCGCGTGCCGCAGTGGCCGCACGCGCCTGGCGCGACACTCCGGTGGCTGAGCGCGCCGATGCCCTGCGCCGCGCCGCCGACGCGTTTGAAGCCGACCGCGCCCGCCTATGCGCTTTGCTGGTCAAGGAGGCTTACAAGACCTGGGGCGATGCCGTAGCCGAGCTGCGCGAGGCGGTCGACTTCCTGCGGTATTACGCGGACGAGGCCGAGCGCCTGATGGCGCCCATCCCCTTGCCCATCGCGCCAGACAGCGGTAAGGGCCGATGGGCCGCAGGGCAGGGGGAAGCCAGCCTGGCAGACCCGCGCCAGGCCATGCTCGGTGTCACTGGCGAGCGCAACACCCTGCGCCTGACCGCGCGCGGGGTCTGGGTCTGCATCAGCCCGTGGAACTTCCCACTCGCCATCTTCACGGGGCAGGTTGCCGCCGCGCTGGCCACCGGCAACACCGTGCTGGCCAAGCCGGCTGAGCAGACCCCGGCCATCGCGCTGGAAGCCGTGCGTCTGCTGCACGCGGCCGGCGTGCCGGCTGATGCGCTGCAGCTCTTCCATGGCCCGGGCGAGACGGTGGGCGCGGCGCTGGTGGCCTTGCCCGGCGTGGCGGGCGTGGTGTTCACCGGCTCCACCGCCGTGGCCAAGCACATCCAGCGCGCCTTGGCGGCCAAGGACGGCCCCATCGTTCCGTTGATCGCCGAAACCGGCGGCATCAACGCCATGCTAGTGGACAGCAGCGCTCTGCCCGAGCAGGTGGCCGATGCGGTGGTGCAAAGCGCCTTTCGCAGCGCGGGCCAGCGCTGCTCGGCCCTGCGCCTGCTCTGCGTGCACGAAGCCATCGCCGATGGTGTGATCGAGATGGTCGCGGGTGCCGCGCGTGAGTTGGTGCTGGGCGACCCAGGCCGGTTGAGCACCGACCTGGGGCCGGTGATCGATGGCGAGGCATACGACACCATTCAGCGCCACCTGGCGCGACTGGAGGGCAGCGCGCGCGACCATTTGCCGCCCCCTGCATCGTCTCCGGCGATTGCCGGACCTGCGCAGGGCCTGCCCAACCTGCAGGCACCGCGCCTGTTCGAGGTGGCCTCCATCGCCGACGTCCGACAGGAGATCTTCGGCCCGGTGCTGCAGGTGGTGCGCTGGCGCGGCGAGCCGGAAGCCGTGATCGACCAAGTCAACGCCCTGGGTTATGGCCTCACGCTGGGCCTGCAGACCCGCATCGACAGCCGCGCCGAGGCCCTGGCCGCGCACGCCCATGTTGGCAACGTCTACGTGAACCGCAACATCATCGGCGCGGTGGTCGGCCTGCAGCCCTTCGGCGGCGAAGGCCTCTCGGGCACTGGCCCCAAGGCCGGCGGGCCGTTCTACTTGCAACGCTTCTGTGCCGAGCAGACCGTGACCGTCAACACCACCGCAGCCGGTGGCAACGTCGCCCTGCTGGCGGGCTGAGCCGTCGCCCGTCACGCCTCAGGCCACGCGCATGCGGGTCTGGCGGTGGATGCGCTGCAGGATGTCCTTGAGGCTCTCGTCCAGCAGCGGGTAGAGCGGGTGGGCCTCGCCCCGGCGCCGAATCAGGCCCAGCACGTCGCCCGGGTCGGCGCGGCGCAGCGGCCACCAGGCGACCCCGGGCGTGCGCAGCAAGGCGGTGGACGCGGGCACCAGGGCCACGCCCAGGTCGGCGCCCACCAGGTCCAGCACACCGTGCACCGTGGTGGCTTCGTAGTGGATGCGTGGGCTGAAACCGGCCTGTGTGCACAGCCGGATGAAACGGTCGAAGTAGGCTGGCCCGTGGTGGCGCGTGAAAGAGACGAAGGTCTCGTCAGCGCAGTGCCGCAGGTCCAGCGGCAGCGGCGCGGGTGGCTCGCGGTGCGCGGGCACGGCCAGGCAGAACGGGTCCGGCACGCGCACCGGGATCAGCAGGCGTGCGGGCACGGTGGCCAGGCGGCCGATGCCCGCGTCCAGCGTGCCGGCGATCAGCCCCTCCACCTGTTGGGAGCTGATCATCTCGCGCAGGTTCAGCGTCCAGCGCGGGTAGTCACGGCGCAGGCGACGCACCAGGGTGGGCAGCACTGTGCTGCTGGCCGATGGCACGTAACCCAGGTTCAGCACGCCCTCGGGGCCTTGCGCGGCATCGTGCACCAGGTCGCGCAGGCGACTTGCGCGCTCGAGCAGGGCACGGGCCTCCCCCAGCAACACCTCGCCAGCCGCCGTCAGGCGCACGCCCTTGGGGTGGCGCGTGAACAGCGGCGTGCCCAGGGCTTCTTCCAGTTGGCGGATCTGCAGCGACAGCGGCGGTTGAGCGATGTAGAGCTTCTCGGCGGCACGGCTCAGGCTGCCCGCTTCGGCGACAGCGACGAAATAACGCAGGTGACGAAGTTCCATGGCATGTTGGGGTGGCTTTGTGGTCACCCTGGGTGCAACCCTTATGTATATGCGAAAAGTATAGGACTCATACCCAACCAATTGTTGAAGTATCCATTGGATGCGCCAAGAATGCCGCCTCGCTTCATCACGACAAGGAGACCCTCATGAAACGCCTGATTCCCCTTCTGCTCGCTCTGGCCGTGGGCGCGCCCGCCCTGGCGCAGGATTGGCCCAGCAAGCCGGTGCGCGTGTTCGTGCCCGCGCCCGCAGGCAGCTCGCTGGACATCATCGTGCGTACCCTGGGCGACAAGCTGAAAGACCGCTGGAAGCAGCCCATCGTGGTCGAGAACAAGGCCGGCGCCGGCGGCATGCTGGGCATGGACGCCGTGGCCAAGGCCGCGCCCGACGGCCATACCCTGGGCATCGGCTTCAACGGCCCGGTGGCCTTCGGCCCCTTCATGTACAAGAAGATGGCCTACAACCCGGGCAAGGATCTGCTGCCCATCGTGTTGACGACCTCGCAGCCCAATGTGCTGGCGGTGCCCGCCGGCAACCCGGCCAAGACCCTGAAGGAATATGTCACCTGGGCCAAGGCCCAGCCGCAGGGTGTGAGCTACGCCTCGGTGGGCAATGGCAGCTCCTCGCACCTGACCATGGAGCTGTTCCGCAGCACCGCGGGCTTCCAGACCCTGCATGTGCCTTATGCCGGTTCGCCGCCGGCTGGCCTGTCGATCGCCGCGGGCGACACCCAGGGCCTGTTCACCGTCGCGCCGGCCCTGCTGCCCCTGGTGGACAGTGGCAAGGTGCGCTTGCTGGCCGTGACCAGCGCCAAGCGCATGCCCGGCATGGAGAGCCTGCCCACGGTGGCTGAATCGGGCTACCCCGGCTTCGAAGCCCTGGCTTGGAACGGCCTGTTCGCGCCGGCCGGCACGCCCAAGGCCGTCATCGACCGCATCAACGCCGACGTCAACGCCGTCATGCAAGACCCGGCCGTGCGCGAGAACTTCGCCAAGCAAGGCCTGATCATCGGCGGCGGCAGCGCGGCCTCCTTCAAGAGCTTCATCGACAGCGAAAGCAAGAAGTGGGGCGCCATCATCCAGCAGGTGGGCATCACCATTGAATGAGCGCGCGGGCATGAACGAACAGGTGACCACCATGCTGGCTTTGCGCAAGACCCGGCCCGAGGCCGGGACCGAGTTGGTCGAAGTCCCCGTGCCCCAGACCCTGGAGGAGGGCGAGGTGCTGGTGCGCGTGGCCGCGGCCGGCATCTGCGGCAGTGACCTGCATGTGGACGACTGGACGGCGAGTTATGCCTTCATTGCGCCCTACCTGCCGGTCACCCTGGGTCACGAGTTCGTGGGCACCATCGCCAGCGGACCCCGCGCAGGGCAGCGGGTGGTGGTGCGGCCCTCGGTCACCTGCGGGCGCTGCGCCCATTGCCAGGCCCAGAACTTCGACGCTTGCGAGCAGCGCCGGGGCATCGGCATGACACGCGACGGGGCCTTCGCGACCTGGGTGCGTGCGCCCCTGCGCAACTGCATCCCCGTGCCGGCGGGCGTGAGCGACACGCTCGCGTCGCTGGTGGAGCCGTTCTCCATCGCCATGCAGGCGGTGCGCCAGGCCGGTGATCTGTCCGGCCGCACCGTGCTGGTGATGGGGCCGGGCACCATCGGCCAGGCCATCGCCGTGCTGGCACGGCGTTTGGGCGCTGCCCGCATCGTCGTCACCGGTTTCCAGGACGCGGTGCGGCTCGACACCCTGCGCGCCATGGGCTTTGACGATCTGGTGGATGTGTCGCAGACCCCACTGACCCAGTGGCTGACAACCCGCGCCGACCTGCCGCCTTTCGATTTGGTGTTCGAGGCCACCGGCGTGCCCGCCACCATCACCGAGGCCCTGGGCCTGCTGCGGCGTGACGGCGTGGTGGTGGTGACCGGCATCCATGATCGGCCCCTCTCGCTGGACCTCACGCCTTTCGTGCGGCGCCAGTTGCAGCTGCGCGGCTCCTTCCGCCCGCCCGAGTCCGACTGGCCACGCGTGCTGGATCTGATGGGCGAGCTGGGCGAGGCCATCCGTCCCATGGTCAGCCATGTGCTACCGCTGGCGCGCGCCCACGAAGGTTTTGCCTTGGCGCATGGCAAGCAGGCCAACAAGGTGCTGCTGGTGCCCGAGGAGCATGATGGGCGCTGAGGTGAGCCAGGACGTCCGCGCGCTGCTGGCGCTGTGGAATGACGTGGACCCGATCCACGACGTCGCCTACAACGACTGGCATGCCAACGAGCATGTGCCCGAGCGCCTGACGGTGCCGGGCATGATTTTCGGCTTGCGATTCAGAACCATGTCGGGCGTGCGCGGCCCGCGTTACCTGACGCTGTACGGCCTGCGCGACGTGCAGGTGCTGGACAGTGCCGCCTATCAGCATCTGCTGGCCTGGCCCACGCCCATGAGCGCGCGCATGCGGCATGTGATGCACAACATCTCTCGCGCCGTGTACGACGTGCAGGTTTTGCGGGGCCGCCTGGACTTGCCTTGTCTGTCTGTCCGCGAAGGGCAGGGCGAAGAACTTGCACCGATGCTGGACGCGGCGCCGGGGTGCTTGCAGGGCCTGCGCCGCTCGGACACCCAGCCTTTGCCCTGGGTGCAGGCGGGGCAGACCAGTTCGACGGGGGATCAGGAGCAGGCGTTCATGCCGCCTGCGACGCTGTGGCTGATCGCGCGCGAGAAGGCCGAGCCGAGCGTCGGCGGCGCACTGGACTATCGGCGCCTGCCGGTCGCCGACATGCGCAACGCAGGCTGAGCCCAGGTCGGCAGGGTTCCCAGGTGCCGCGTCCAGCCGGTGCCAGCACGTCCGCAGCGGGCAAGCCGGGTTCCTCGGCTTGGGTCGTCAAGGCAGGCCCTCAAGGCGAGGCTGTCTTGTCCTGGAAGTCACACCAGGCAGACACCTGGCATTCCCAGCAACGGGGCTTGCGCGCCAGGCAGATGTAGCGCCCGTGCAGGATCAGCCAGTGGTGGGCGTGTTCCATGAACTCGTCCGGGATGCGCTGGAGCAACTGCTGCTCCACCTCGTAAGGCGTCTTGCCCGGCGCCAGCCCCGTGCGGTTGCCCAGGCGGAAGATATGCGTGTCCACCGCCATGGTCGGCTCGCCGAAAGCCACGTTGAGCACCACATTGGCCGTCTTGCGACCCACGCCGGGCAGAGCCTCCAGTTCCTCACGCGTGCGCGGCACCTCGCCGCCGTGCCGCTCCACCAGGATGCGGCAGGTCTCCATGAGGTGCTTGGCCTTGCTGCGGTACAGGCCGATGGTCTTGATGTAGCTCTCCAAGCCGTCCTGCCCGAGCGCGAGGATGCGCGCCGGCGTGTTCGCGACCGGGAACAAGCGGCGCGTGGCTTTGTTCACGCCCACGTCGGTGGCCTGGGCCGACAGCAGCACGGCCGTAAGCAACTCGAAGACCGAGGTGTATTCCAGCTCGGTGACCGGCAGCGGGTTGGCCGCGCGCAAGGTCGCGAAAAAGGACTGGATGTCGGCCGGTGTCATGGGCGGTGAAAACGGCTGAAACGGCGAGAACGGCAAAAAGGCAGGCCGTCCGCGCCAGCGGCGCGCGGCTTCACAGCACCGACAGATCGACGAAGCATTCCCGCGCGGGCGGCTGCGCGCGCAGCGTCTGCACGCTCAGGCCCAGGGCCGTCAGTACCTCGGGCGGCAGCAGGTCCAGGGTTTCGGGGGCCAGCACGGGCGCGTCCGCGGCCTGCAGGCTGGCCGAGTTCAGGTCCGCCAGGTGGCTGGCCAGGTGCAACACGCCGCCCAGGGGGTTGAGCAGCGCGTGGGCGGGCGTGGAAGCCGGCCAGGCCAGGGGCGTGGCCGTGACCTGCAAGGCCCCGACCATGCCGTCCGGGAAGCGCCAACGCTGGGCCAGTTCGGCCGTCACGTCCACCTCGGTGAAGCCCAGGGCCTGCCGCTCGCTGGCCCAGCGGCTGCCGGGCACATTGGGCAGGCGTTCGATCTGCGCCAGCGCCTGCGGCTGGGATTGCACGATCAGCAGCTCACCCAGGCGCAGCATCATGCCGGCCAGCCAGGCCTGTTGCGGGTCCAGGTGCTCGCGCAAGCCAGGCTGCGCGGCCAGCGCCTGTTCTGCCAGCCACTGCGCGTACCCCGCGCAGGCCATGCAGTTGCGCCAGAAGTGCGCCCGGTTCAGGCCTGGGGCGACCGGGAAGCTCACGTTCATGCAGGCGGCCAGCGCCAGCAGGCGCACCTGGGTCAGGCCGAGCAGGGAGATGGCCGAGGTCAGCGACTCCACCTCGCGCTGCAGGCCCATGGCCACGCCGTTAGCCGCGCGCAGCACCTTGGCGGTGAGCACCGGGTCTTGGGCGACCAGCGCGCCCACCTGGGCGGCGGAAATGTCACGGTCTTGCAGGCTGCGGATCAGCGCATGCGCCACCTCGGGCATCACGGGCAGCTTGACGGCACGAAAGAAGACCGCCAGGTGCGGGGCTGTCTGGTGTGGCGTTGAGGGCGTGGGGAGCGCCGCTGCGGCGGTCGCGGTGGCGGAAGTCGGGGGCGCCATGGAGGTGTTTGGGCAGCAGGGCAGTTGTCTGTTGATGTTCTTGTCGGGTTCGACCCTTGGCCCGATTGTCCACGATGCAAGCACCGCTGGAATGCGAGAATGCACGAACATTTTGTTTCTGCTTTTTGCGCTCTCCTAGTTTTCCCTGATGACCATGCAATTCGCCCAACGTCTCGACAACGTCGAAACCTCCGCCATCCGCGAACTCTTCAAGCTGCTCGGCAAGCCCGGCATCATCTCCTTCGCGGGCGGATTCCCCGACAGCGCCATGTTCGACGTGGAGGGCATCCGCGAAGCGAGCAACAAGGCCCTGGCCGAGGACCCGGGCGCGGCCCTGCAGTACGGCGCCACCGAGGGGTACAACCCGCTGCGGGAGCAGCTCGCAGCCTTCATGACCGAAAAGATGAAGAGCACGGGTGCGCAACTCACGCCCGAGGGCCTGATCGTCACCACCGGCAGCCAACAGGCCCTGGACCTGCTGGGCAAGACCTTGGTGGACCCTGGCGCCAAGGTCATCGTCGAGGCGCCGACCTTCCTGGCCACCATACAGTGCTTCCGCCTCTATGGCGCCCAGGTCATCGGCGCACCGATTGACGCGCAGGGCGTGCAGGTGGACAAGCTCGAAGCCTTGATTGCCGAGCACAAGCCGCGTTTCGTGTACCTCATCCCCACCTTCGGCAATCCCAGCGGCGCCACCCTGAGCCTGGAGCGCCGCAAGCGCATCCTCGAACTGGCCGTGAAGACGCAGACCGTGGTGATCGAGGACGACCCCTACGGCGACCTCTACTTCGGCGAGTCACCGCCCGCCAGCCTGCTGGCCCTCACCGCACAGGTGCCCGGCAGCCGCGACTGGCTGGTGCATTGCGGGTCCCTGAGCAAGGTGCTGAGCCCCGGCCTGCGCGTGGGCTGGATGATCGCGCCGCCCGCGCTGTTGGCGAAGGCCACCATGTGCAAACAGTTCAGCGACGCCCACACCAGCACCTTTGCCCAGGCCACGGCCGCGCAGTACCTCAAGGCCGGCCGCATGCCCGCCACCCTGGCGCGCGTGCGCGCCGTCTACGCCGAACGCGCCCAGGCCATGGGTGAGAGCCTGAAGAAGGAACTGGGCGACGCGATTGAATTCACCCAGCCTGGCGGCGGCCTGTTCTTCTGGGCCCGCCTCACCGGCGCGGGCTGCAAGCTGAAGGACGCCAACGAACTCGCCAAGCGCGCGATTGACAAGGGTGTGGCCTTTGTGCCCGGCGCGCCGTTCTTTGCCACCAACCCCGATGTGTCCGCGCTGCGCCTGAGCTTTGCGACGGTGGGGGTGGAGAAGATTCGGGAAGGGGTGGAGAGGTTGGGGAAGGCAGTCTGAGCAGGGTCAGATCGGAAATCTAGACAATCGAAAGGGCGCAAACCATGCGCCCTTTTTCTTTTTGTTTGGTCAACTTATAGTTTTTAGGGAGAGTGCTGAACGATCGCGGATGGCTGTGTGCGGCCAGAAGCGGAAGATGAAGGAATATCTCTAAACCTGTCGTTCAAAGTCCCTCACGATAGATAGCCATGAATTTCGATGCCAAACGAATGTTCGACGAAGCGCTAGCAAGAATCAATGACGCGGACATACTCGCTGGTTCACTTGATACGCAGTCAGACGCAAGTGCGGTGCTGCGAATACTTGGGTTTGAAATTCTGCTTAAGTGCGCCATCCAACTTTCGGGACAATCGCCGAGACGGAACCATGCCTATGCGAAATTGTGGCTTGCTCTGCCAGGTCATGCTCAGACAGAAATTCTGAAGGCAGCAAAAGAGCGTTCACCTGGTCACACCGACTTTTCAGACCTTAATAAGCTCCTAACGCGTTTTCAGTTTGTGTTCGAGAAGGCCCGCTATCACTACGAGCTATACGATGGCTGGACGCCTGAAGAGATGGACGAGTTTGGAAAGCTGTGGGAGGAACTTGGCGCTCCAACCGAAGAGGCTATGGTGCAGTATCACCCCGAGGAGCTGTTCTGCCTAATTGAGGCGCTCAAGGTGTACATTGCGCCAAGGCTTTAACGCAACAGCCTCTAGAGCAACGCGTTGAAGACAACGCGCGCCTTATGCTGAGTGTCGAGCGTCGGCTTTCTAAGTTGCTGACCGCCTGTTATGGGTCGAAATCAGAATAATTCTTCCGCCAAAATTCGAATCTCAAATCAAAACTGAATCGTCTATGAATAGCTCATCATCTTTCTCGGTAAAACTAATCTCCTTTTTAGGATGGATTCTTACCGTGTTCGGGGGGTTATTTGCTGTCTTGACTTTCATCCTTGTATTGGGTGAGAAGAATGGACCCCCAATGATGATCTTGTTCTTCTTCATTTTTATATTCTGCAGCGTAGCTATTGGTCAGTTCTTCGTTGTGTTGAGCGTAATAGTGAATAAGCTCCAGAATATTGAAGCCAACACAAATGCAATGAAAGAGTTGTTGACAACAGGCGCAGCTGCAAAGATTGACAAGGAAATCAAATCAGCCGAATAGCTGGTTTCTGTTTTTTTTGATCGTGCCAAAACATGAAAGACTTTTTTTCAGTTTTCCAAAGTTTTCTATGGGTCAAAAACTTCTAGCCAACCCAGAGCGATTCATTTCAAAAGTTAGGCATCAAGCTACGTCATGAACGCCATACTCCAATGCTGGCGCAACACACAAGACCTTCCTCGGCCGCTCAAGGTCTTATGCCGGGGCGCCATGGTTGCGTCCCCAATCCTACTTTTCTTCCTTACTTTCCCTGTGTTCGATTGGACGGTCAATGGAAGAAAAGTGCCCTATGGAGAGCTCTGGGCATCCGGGGGTGGCTTGGCACTCTTTCTGGCGCTCTCGCTTGCGAGCATTGGTTCTTGGGGCATCGCCAGTCGCAACCCGCGCGCTCGCTGGGCTCTGGTGCTCGTTCCCATCGCGCCTATCGCAGCGTTAAGCGTTTGGCCTTCAACTTGGCTCACAAGCCAACTCTCCTATTCAGGTCTTTGGCTCAACAGCTTGCTCACTGCTGCGCTCATTCTTTGGGGCCTATTTGGCGTGCAATCCGTCAATGAATACTTCGCCTCTCGCAGTGTTCGTCCGACGTCTGCACCGAATTGAGTAGCAGGAGACATCATCGTGAAATACGGAATCTTTCTTTTGACGGCTCTCGCGATTTTGGGTGTTCATGCCCATGCCGAAGAGGCCGATGGCCGGCAATCCAAGCCGATTCAAGTGGGGATTTCGTTCAAGGATGGATCATCCTTTGCCTTGAAGTTTCTGCCGCCCGACGAGGAGGGATGGGTCATGACCAGGCCAGGCGGAGGGGTGAACCTCAAGAAAAATGCAGGCTCAGCAACGGACAGCATGGAAATCGAGGCTTACATGATGAGGCTCGATGCGCCGATTGAGCCCATGGCCAACTACATCGGGACGATCAAGCGCAACATCATCGAAGGATACGAAGGCAACAAGAACTTCAAGATCAACACGTTCGAGGTCATCGAAGACCCCAAAGACGCCCGATGCGCCAGAATCCATCTGCTGCTGGAGCGTGTACAGCCAAGCCCAGAAGCGCAGGAAAAAAGATGGAGTGAGCAGTATGTGCTGTCCTGCGGATCGTTGAAGCGCAAAGGGATGGGCTTTGAATTGCGCTTCTATCACCGATACGTGGAGTCAAGCAAAGACGCTCAATTCGCCGAGAAAGCGCGCAAGCTGCTGGACAGCACAGTATTGGTGGATGAGTAGCGGGCGGGCGATGTCAGTTGCGGATTCCGTCCGCGCTCGCGCTGACTTCACGGCCACATACTGGGGCCGTTGAGGCCCCGATCCCACACCGGTTCCTCGCCCCCAAACTTCTCCACCAGGAAATCGACCAGCAGCCGCAAGGCCAGCGGTTGGTGCTGGCGTGAGAGGAAGACCGCGTGGATGCCCATGGTTTCGAGTGGGTAGTCCCTCAACAAGGGGACCAGCGCGCCCCGCTGGATGTCCTCGCTGACGTAGTAGGTGGGAAGAATGCCGATACCACCGCCGGACAACAGGGCCCGTCGCAGGATGGCGGTTTCATTGGTCGTGAAACTCACGTCCACCGTCGGTTCCACGATCTTGTCGCCTTGCCGGAAGCGGAACTGGGTCGCGCTGACCAGCGCATGCACCAGGCACCGATGCCGTGCCAGCTCATCCAAGTGGGTGGGCGTGCCATGGCGCAGCAGGTAGTCCGGGCTTGCGCAGATCACCGAGCGGCAGGTGGCGAGTGGGCGGGCGATCAGCGTGGGTTCGAGGGTGTTGCTGATGCGCACGGCCAGGTCGATCTGGTCGGCGGCCAGGTCGATTTCCCGGTCGGTGGTGGTGAGGGAAATTTGGACTTTCGGGTGGCGTTGCTGGTACTCAATCAGGGCCGCGGTCAACTGCGCCTCGGCGAACGAGAGTGCGCAGGTGAGCCGTAGACGCCCTCTGGGCTCCTGACGCAGGTTGCCGGCCATTTGCTTGACCTCATCGGCCGTTTCCAGCAGCTGACGGCACGAGGGCAGGGCCAACTGGCCCGCGTCGGTGAGTGTGACGCGCCGGGTCGTGCGGTGCAAGAGTCGCGCGCCCAGCCAGTCTTCCAGCGACACCAGATAGCGGCTGATCGTGGCTGCGGACATTTCCAGCTGCTCGGCGGCCTGGATCAGGCTACCCCGCTCTGCGACGGTGACAAATACTTGGGCAGCGGTGATGCGGTCCATCGCAACTCCTCACGAGGCGTTTGATTGCGCCGAATTGTGCAATGAATAATCTGAAAATCGGTTGTTTATCTACTGAATTGGCTTGAATACAGTGGCGGTTCCTCTCAACCAAGTCCAGGAAATCGTCATGTTCTTCCCGACCTCCCTCGTTCAAAAACTGCTGCCGCTGCTGGCCTTTGGTGTCATGGCGGCCGGAACTGCCGGCGCGCAGACAGCCGCCGCCCCGCTGCAACTCAAGGTGTACAACGCGGATGCCACGAGCTTCCACGTCAACGCCGTGGTGGTCAGCGGCAAGTCCGAGGCGCTGGTGATCGACACCGGTTTCACACGGGCCGATGCCCTGCGCGTGGCCGCCAACGTGCTCGACAGCGGCAAGACGCTGAAAACCATTCTGATCAGCAATGCCGATCCGGATTTTTATTTCGGGGCCGAGGTGCTGAAGGAGCAGTTTCCCCAGGCGCAGGTGCTGGCCACGCCGGCGGTGCGCGAGAAGATTCAAAGCAAGTTGTCCGGCAAGCTCGCTTTCTGGGGGCCGAAGCTGGGCGCGAATGCACCGCGCAAGCCGCTGGTGCCCGATCTTCTGCAGGGCAATACCCTGACGGTCGATGGAGAAACCATTGAGATTCGTGGCAGGACCGGTGAGCTGGCGCATCGTCCCTATGTGTGGATTCCGTCGATCAAGGCGGTCGTTGGCAACATCGCTGTTTTTGGCAATCTCCATGTCTGGACGGCCGATACCCAGAAGCTGAGCGAACGCAAGGCGTGGCTGGCCCAACTCGACGAATTGCTGGCGCTCAAGCCGGTTATCGTGGTGCCAGGGCATGCCGCAGCGGGTGCGGCTCAGGACGAAAGCGCGATTCGCTACACGCGGGACTATCTGGTCCGCTTCGAGCAGGAACTGGGTCGTACCCAGAACTCCGCCGAACTGATCGCGGCGATGAAGAGGGCCTACCCGGACGCGGGCCTGGGCATCGCCCTCGACATCGGCGCGAAGGTCAATAAAGGCGAGATGAAGTGGTAAACACCACGCCAGGCCGCTGAATCATTTGAATCACTGCTGGGCACCAGACCGTAGGTGCCCAGCAGCCCACGTGAAAGGAACGCCATGAGCACTTCAACCCTACACTACATTTACGACCCGCTCTGTGGCTGGTGCTACGCGGCGGCCCCCTTGATCAAGGAAGCGCGCCAGCACGTGGCCGTGCAGGCGCATGGCGGCGGCATGATGGCAGGTGCGCGGCGTCAGCAGGTCAGCGCGCAGTTGCGCGACTACGTGATGCCGCACGACCGTCGCATCGCCCAAGTCAGCGGGCAGCCCTTTGGTGCCAGTTATTTCGACGGCCTGCTGCGTGACACCAGCGTGGTCTTCGACTCCGAGCCGCCGACCGCCGCCATGCTGGTGGCCGAGCAGTTGGCTGGGCGTGGGCTGGACATGCTCGCCCGCCTGCAAACGGCGCACTATCTGGAGGGGCGACGCATCGCGGACCGGGCGGTGTTGATCGACATCGCGGCCGAACTCGGTTTGCCACGCGACGCCTTTGCCGGTGCCCTGGGTGCCACACTGGGTGAGGGCGTTCGCGCGCACATCGCGGCGACTCGGGCGCTGATGGGCCGTGTCGGCGCACAGGGATTTCCGACGCTGGTGCTGGAGAGCGAAGGGCGTTTTGTTCCTATTGATCTGAGTTCCTACCTGGGCCGGCCGGAGGCGTTCGCGCAATGGCTGCAGTCACAAATTCCGAACGACCATGTGCAACAGGAGGGCGCGGCCTTGCAATGCGGGCCGGACAGTTGCAGCATGCCCGGCGCCTAGGGAACGTCTGATCAAGTCATAAAACGGCTGCTTGGCGATCTACCAAGCCAAACGATCCAGCAGGCCCTGCGACTCCACGGTCGCCGCGGTGCCATTAGGCACATTCGGCGAGGGCCTACGCCCCCTGCACACGGACCACTCCCATCATCGCCATCAGCTTCTTGCGCGCCATCCACAGACCAGTTCCATCTCGGCCAGAAACACCTCGAGCCGCGTCGTCTTCCTTTTGCCCGCCTGCTCGGCATCAGCGAAACTGATCTGGTTCATCGCTCATGCTCCATTGGGCGGCTCAGTTCACCACGCAAGAACCGTGCTCTTGCTCAGAGCTTACCTGGTCGAAGAATGTAATGTTGCAGCCATTGCGCCGCGATCATTTGCTTCGGTCATGAAACCCCTTTGCGTTTCTAAATCGAGAGTCTTGGGCGTAATCGTCACCAGCTTCGAGCGTGAAGTTCGCGCCCGTGATCATCGCCCTCGCTTGGCTAGCGCGGCAACGATGAATGCAGGCATGATGCGTGTCATGAATACAAGAAATTTGTAGCGCAGGGACGGAATGCTGATAGCCTTTTTGTGATCTAGGTCTTGAAGGGCACCTGCGACCAAGCGATCGGCGTCTAGCCACATCCAATCGTCAATGTCAGAGATATCCAAGTTGCTGCGCTGGTGAAATTCCGTGCGCACGAAGCCCGGACACAAGGCCATGACGTGGATACCCTTGTTTTTGTAGCGGAAATGCGCCCACTGAGAGAGGTTGACCAACCAAGCCTTGTGCGCGGAGTAGGTGCCACTCAACGCGAAGGCCGCGACGCTGGCTACGTTGACGATGGCACCTTTGTCGTTCCTGTTCTCGCGTGCGCTCATCGTCTTGAGGGCCGCGTCCATCAAGTGCATGGGCGCTCGTACGAGCAGATCTAGGTGCCAATCCTCGTCGGCGATGGGAGTATCGCCAAACAATAAGGCCAGAGAAGCTCCAGCGTTGTTTATGAGTAGGTCGACGGGCCTGTCCGAATCCCGCACGGCGGCAGTGGCTAAGGCGAGACCAGTGGAGGTGGTCAGATCAGCTGTGACGACGTCGATGTAGACGTTATGCTGCTGTCGCAACTCGCTAGCCAATGCATCCATGCGAGCGGTATCGCGCGAAATGATGACCAAGTTCCAGCCTCGCCGCGCCAGCGCGCGGGCGAACGCTTTTCCGATGCCCGCGGTCGCACCGGTGATCAATGCGCGTTTTTTCATGACGAATCTAAGCTCAGCGTTTGCCCAAGATGCCGCCCAGCACGCCACGGATGATCTGGCGCCCGACTTCGCGGCCGATGGAGCTGGCGGCGCTTTTGATGAGCTGTTCGCCCGCGCTGGCGCGGGTGCGTTTGGATCCGCCACCCAGGATGTCGCCCAGGCCGCCGAGCAAACCGCCGCTTTCTTGCTGCTGCGCCTGGGCTTGCTGAGTCTGCTGTGCCTGTTTCTCTTGCGTGCGCTGGGCCAGCTTCTCGAAGGCCGATTCACGGTCCTGCGTTTTTTCGTAGACGCCCGCGACCAGCGAGCTGGCCAGCAGGGCCTGCCGCTGCTGCGGCGTGACGGGGCCGATCTGGCTGCCGGGCGGCAGCACCCAGGCCCGTTCGGTCACGCCGGGGCGGCCCTTGTCATCCAGGAAGCTGATGAGCGCTTCGCCCACGCCCAGTTCGGTGATGGCGCGCGCCATGTCGCCCAGCGCGGGGTTGGGGCGCATGGTGTCCGCCGCCGTCTTGACGGCTTTTTGGTCGCGTGGTGTATAGGCGCGCAGCGCATGCTGCACACGGTTGCCGAGTTGGCCCAGCACCGTGTCGGGGATGTCCAGTGGGTTCTGGGTCACGAAATACACGCCCACGCCCTTGCTGCGCACCAGACGCACCACCAGTTCGATGCGTTCCAGCAGCGCCTTGGGCGCGTCGCTGAAGAGCAGGTGGGCTTCGTCGAAGAAGAAGACCAGCTTGGGTTTGTCCAGGTCACCCACTTCGGGCAGTTGCTCGAACAGTTCCGAGAGCAGCCACAGCAGGAAGGCCGCGTAGAGACGGGGCGCGGTCATCAGCTTGTCGGCGGCGAGGATGTTCACCACACCTAGACCCGAGACCGTCTGCATGAAGTCGGCGATGTCCAGCATGGGCTCGCCGAAGAATTTTTCGCCGCCCTGGGCCTCGATCTGCAGCAGGCCACGCTGGATGGCGCCGATGCTGGCGGCACTGACATTGCCGTACTCGGTCTTGAACTGCGCCGCGTTTTCGCCAACGAACTGGCACATGGCGCGCAGGTCCTTCAGGTCGAGCAGCAGCAGGCCCTGGTCGTCCGCGATCTTGAAGACCAGTTGCAGCACGCCTTCCTGGGTCTCGTTCAGGTCCAGCATGCGGGCCAGCAGCAGGGGGCCGAGGTCACTGACGGTGGCGCGCACCGGGTGTCCCTGTTCGCCGAAGACGTCCCAGAGGGTGGTGGGGCAGGCCGTGGACGCGGGCGCTTCCAGGCCGCGCTCCTTGAGCACAGCGGCCAGTTTGTCGCCGATGCGCCCGGGTTGGGAGAGGCCGCTCAGGTCACCCTTGACGTCGGCCATGAAGACTGGCACGCCAATGCGCGAAAAGCCTTCGGCCAGGGTTTGCAAGGTGACGGTTTTGCCGGTGCCGGTGGCGCCGGTGATCAGACCATGGCGGTTGGCCTTGTCAGGCCGCAGCAGGCATTGGATGTCGCCGTGTTGCGCGATCAGGAGGGGGGATGTCATGTCGGGGCCAGGGAATACAATCGCAAACTTTTCCTAGCCTACCAAAAAACCCGAGGACCCCAGAAGGAAACCTTATGGCTGGACACAGCAAATGGGCCAATATTCAGCATCGCAAAGGCCGCCAGGACGAGAAGCGCGGCAAGATCTGGACCCGCATCATCCGTGAAATCACCGTCGCCGCCCGTGCCGGCGGCGGCGACCCGAGCGCCAACCCGCGCCTGCGCCTGGCCATCGACAAGGCCAAGGCCGCCAACATGCCTGCCGACCGTGTCAAGTACAACATCGACAAGGCCACGGGCAACCAGGAAGGCGTGAACTACGAGGAAATCCGCTACGAGGGCTATGGCATCGGCGGCGCGGCCATCATCGTGGACACCATGACGGACAACCGCGTGCGCACCGTGGCCGAAGTGCGCCACGCCTTCAGCAAGCATGGGGGCAACATGGGCACGGAAGGCTCCGTGGCCTTCCAGTTCAAGCACTGCGGCCAATTGATCTTCGCGCCGGGCACCAGCGAGGACAAGGTGATGGAAGTCGCCCTGGAAGCCGGGGCCGAGGACGTGATCGCCGACGAGGACGGTGCCATCGAGGTGCTGACTGCGCCGGGCGACTTCGAAGCGGTGAAGAACGCGCTGGAGGCCGCAGGCCTCAAGCCCGAAGTGGCAGGTGTGACCATGCGTGCCGAGAACACCATTGAGTTGTCGGGGGAGGACGCCGAGAAGATGCAGAAGCTGCTCGACGTGATCGAGGACCTGGATGATGTTCAGGACGTGTACCACAACGCGTCCTTGTGAATGAAAGTACTCGCTTGAAAGTTCTAGTGATCGGCGGCGGCGGCCGCGAACATGCGCTGGCCTGGAAGCTGGCCGCCTCGCCCAAGGTGCAGGTGGTCTACGTGGCGCCGGGCAACGGCGGCACGGCGCGGGACAAGCGTCTGGTGAATCTGCCCCACCTGAGCGCGACGGACGCCAAAGCCTTGCGTGAGTGGGCTCAGCAGGAAAAGATTGGCCTCACGGTCGTTGGCCCTGAAGCACCGCTGGCAGCGGGCGTGGTGGACGAGTTCCGCGCCCACGGCTTGCGCATCTTCGGCCCCACGCGGGCGGCGGCGCAGCTCGAAAGTTCCAAGGCCTTCTCCAAGGCCTTCATGAAGCGCCACGGCATTCCCACGGCCGAATACGACACTTTCAGTGACCCGGTGGCCGCACATGCCTACATCGACAAGATGGGCGCGCCCATCGTGGTCAAGGCCGATGGCCTGGCGGCGGGCAAGGGCGTGGTGGTGGCGACGACCGTGGCCGAGGCGCATGAGGCAGTGGACTTCATGCTGCTGGACAACAAGCTGGGTGTCACGCACAACGAAGGTGGCGCGCGTGTGGTCATCGAGCAGTTCCTGCAGGGCGAGGAAGCGAGTTTCATCGTGCTCTGCGATGGCAAGAACGTGCTGGCGCTGGCCACCAGCCAGGACCACAAGCGCCTGCTGGATGGTGACCTGGGGCCGAACACCGGAGGCATGGGCGCCTATTCCCCCGCGCCCGTGGTCACGCCCGCGGTGCATGCCCGCGCCATGCGCGAGATCATCCTGCCCACCATCAAGGGCATGGAAAAGGACGGCATCCCCTACACGGGCTTCCTCTACGCCGGCCTGATGATCGACGCCAACGGGCACCCGAAGACGCTGGAATTCAACTGCCGCATGGGCGATCCGGAGACGCAACCCATCATGATGCGGCTCAAGACCGACCTGCTGGACGTGCTGCTGGCCGCGACCGAGGGCAAGCTGGATCAGATGGAGTTGGAATGGGACCGGCGCATCGCCCTGGGCGTGGTGTTGGCGGCGCATGGTTACCCGCTGGACCCGCGCAAGGGTGACGTAATCACCGGTCTGCCCGCGGACGGCGAGGAGGGCGTGGTGTTCCATGCTGGCACCACGCTGAACGGTGAAGGCAAGGACGCGCAGGTGCTTGTGTCCGGCGGGCGCGTGCTGTGCGCCACGGCCCTGGGTGGCACGACCCGGCAGGCTCAGATGCGCGCCTACGAATTGCTGGAAAGCATCCGCTTCGATGGCATGCAGTACCGCAAGGACATCGGCCACCACGCCATACGCAAAGGTTGAGGGCGCAGGCCCGATCGTGTTTCATGAGTGATTTCTCCTCTCCGCATCCGGTGCAGTTTCCCGGCAGCGCGGTCGGTCGCTGGGTGCTGCGCCGCCTGGGTTGGCGCGTTCAATTCGAGGGCTTGCCGGCGCGGCAAGGCGTGCTGATTGTCTACCCGCACACCAGCAACTGGGACCCCGTTTTCGCCTACGCGGCCAAATGGGCCATGGGTGTTCCCTTCCACTACTGGGCCAAAGCCAGCTTGTTCCGCATTCCGCTGCTCGGGGCCTGGTTGCGCTCCTTCGGCGGCATTCCCATCGAGCGAGGCAAGGGTGCGCAGGGCATGGTGAGTGACACCGTGGCGCAAATCAAAACCGCGCGGCAACAAGGCGACTATTTCTGGCTGACGCTGGCGCCCGAGGGCACGCGCAAGTACATGCCGGGCTGGCGCAGCGGCTTCTACCGCGTGGCGGTACAGGCCGACGTTCCCCTGGGGATGATGGTGCTGAACTACCGTGAACGCGAAGTTCGGGTGTTGGACTTTCTGCGTCTGACCGGGGACGAAGCAGTGGACATGGCGCGCATCGCGGCGGCGCTGCAGCCGCATGCCTCGGCCTACCACCCCAAGGACGCCGCACCCATCCGCCTGCTCGACAGCACCACGCCGCGCGAGGATGGCAAGGCATGAATGCGTCTTCTGGCATGAATGCCGTCGCTGCCGTGGCGGATCTGGAGGCCGTGCGGGCGTATCTGCAGGGTTTGCAGCACAGTATCACCGAGGCGATCGAGCGCACCGATGGACAGGCGGTCTTTCTGGCCGATGCCTGGCGCAAGGAGCCGGGTGAGCCCCTGCAGGGTGAGGGCCTGACCAAGATTCTGGAGGGTGGCGCTGTGTTCGAGCGTGCGGGCTGCGGCTTCTCGCATGTGCGCGGCGCCAAGTTGCCGCCCTCGGCCACGCAGCACCGTCCTGAGCTGGCGGGGGCGCCCTTCGAGGCCATGGGGGTATCGCTGGTGTTCCATCCGCGCAACCCTTATGTGCCCACGGTCCACATGAATGTGCGCATGATCGCCGCCACACCAGCGGGCGGGGAACCCGTGTGCTGGTTCGGGGGCGGCATGGACCTCACGCCGTATTACGGCTTCGAAGAGGACGCGGTGCATTTCCACCGTAGCTGCCGCGATGCACTCGCGCCCTACGGGCCGCAGTTGCATCCGCGCTTCAAGCAATGGTGCGACGAATACTTCTTCTTGAAACACCGCAACGAGCAACGCGGCGTGGGCGGCATCTTCTTCGATGATTTCGCGGAATTGGGCTTTGAGCGCAGCTTTGCCCTTCTGCGCAGCGTGGGCGATGCATTTCTGGGCGCCTACCTGCCCATCGTCGAGCGCCGCCGTGGCATGGCCCATGGCCAGCGCGAACGCGACTTTCAGCTCTACCGCCGTGGCCGTTACGTCGAATTCAACCTGGTCTGGGACCGCGGCACGCATTTCGGCCTGCAGTCGGGCGGGCGCACGGAGTCCATCCTGCTGTCCATGCCCCCGTTGGCCAGCTGGGCCTACCAGCAGACTCCCGAGCCGGGTTCGCCCGAGGAAGCGCTGTACCTCCACTTCCTGCCGCGACGGGACTGGCTGAAGGGCGCGGTCTGATGGCGCTCAAGATCGGCGTGTTCGGTGGGGCGTTTGACCCCCCGCATCTGGCGCACCAGGCCCTGGCCGAGGCGGCTCTGCTCCAGCTCGGCCTGGATGTGCTGCACATCGTGCCCACGGGACAGGCCTGGCACAAGGCGCGGACCTTGAGTGACGCCGCCGACCGGCTCGCGATGTGTCGGCTGGCTTTCGGCGGCCTCGCCCAGGGCGCAACCCGTCTGGTGTTCGACGAGCGCGAAATTCGCCGGGCCGGCCCCAGCTACACCATCGACACGTTGCGCGAGCTGCGTGCCGAATACCCCGGCGCGGAATTTTTCCTCGTGCTCGGCCAGGACCAGGCCGAGGCCCTGACCACCTGGAACGACTGGCAGACCGTGGTGGCCTTGGCCCTGATCTGCCATGCGGACCGTGACTGGGAAGGGCGGGCGCAGAGCTTCACCCCTCCCCAGGCGCTGGCATCGCGATACCGCAAGCTGCAAATGCCGCTGATGCAGCACAGCGCCACGGGCGTGCGCGCTGAAGTCGCGGCAAACCCGGATGTTCCCCCGGATTTGCGATTGCTGGTCAGCCCCGCCGTTGCGGGTTATATTGAAACCCATCATCTTTACCAGACCACTTGATGAAGCCAGAAACCACGACGACCGACAACGCCGTCAAAAAAGACATCCAGAAACTCCAACGGGCCATCGTCGATGGTCTGGAGGACGTGAAGGCCCAGGACATCCAGGTGTTCAACACCGAGCATTTGTCCCCATTGTTCGAGCGTGTCGTCATCGCCTCTGGCACCAGCAATCGGCAGACCAAGGCCCTGGCGGTCAGCGTGCGCGACGCGGTGCGTGAAGCGGGCTTCGCCAAGCCGCGTACCGAGGGCGAGGACAACGGCGAGTGGATCATCGTCGACTGCGGCCCGGCCGTGGTGCATGTGATGCAGCCGGCCATACGCCAGTATTACCACCTGGAGGACCTGTGGGGCGACAAGCCTGTGCGTCTGAAGCATGGCACTGAAAAGCCGGTGGCCAAGGCTGCCCCTAAGAAGTCCGAAGAACCCCGCAGCAGCTCCAAGTCCACCACCAGCCTGAAGCGTTCCAGCGCGGCGAAGAAGGGTACGGCCGAAGCATTCCCGTCCAAGGCCCAGTTGCAAAAGACGGCTGCCAAGTCCGCCGGCAAGAAGACCGCTTCATCCAAGACTTCCAAGACCGCAGTCGGCAAATCGCCGGCGCGCAAGGCGGCCAAGCCCGTTCCCAAGGCCGCTCCCAAGGTTGTGAAGGTCAACGCCCCCAAGCCATCCGGCAAATCTACAGCGGTGAAGTCTGCGGCCGCGAAAAAGCCGTCCAGCACGAAGCCGGCAGCCCAGAGAGCCCAGCCCGCCAAATCACAGGCCTCGAAAGCGCCGGTGAAGAAGACGGTGGCCAGCAAGGCACCGGCCAAGAAGTCGACTGCCAGCAAGGGCACAGCCCGCAAGGGTTGATGCCAGGCCATGAGACTGCTGATCGTCGCGGTCGGCCAGCGTGTGCCCGACTGGGCCCAGACGGCCTGGGACGATTACGCCAAGCGGTTTCCAGCTGAAATCAAGGTCGAACTCAAGGCGGTCAAGACCGAGCCGCGCGGTTCGCGCACGGTGGAGCAGCTCATGGCTGCCGAGCGCAAGCGCATCGAAGAGGCCATTCCCAAAGGCGCGCGCATGGTCGCCCTGGACGAGCGTGGCACGTCGTTGACGACGGTGGCGCTGGCGGGCAAGCTCAAGGACTGGCAGTTGCAGGGCGACGACGTTGCCCTGGTCATCGGCGGCCCGGATGGTCTGGAGCCCGCCTTGCGCCAAGCGGCCCACGAGCGCATCCGTCTGTCCGACCTGACCTTGCCGCACGCCATGGTGCGGGTCCTGTTGGTCGAGCAGCTGTACCGCGCCTGGTCGATCAACGCTGGACACCCTTACCACCGCGAATGACAGCATGCGCGCCCCGCGGCGCGCCTCCACCACCGAAGGCCCTGCATGGCTGATTTCATCTACCTCGCCTCCCAGAGCCCCCGTCGTCGTCAGCTGCTGGAACTGTTGGGGGTCCGTCATGAACTCTTGTTGCCCGACGCCGACGAAGATGCCGAGGCGCTGGAAGCGGTGAAACCGGGTGAAGCGCCCTCTGCCTACGTGCAACGGGTGACTCAGCTCAAACTGGACGCGGCACTGGCGCGCTTGAGGCGGCGTGGCCTGCCGGCCGCGCCCGTGCTGTGTTCCGACACCACCGTCGCCCTGGGGCGGCGCATCTACGGCAAACCAGCCGACGCGGCGGATGCGCGGCGCATGCTGGCGGAACTCGCCGGTGGCACGGGGACTGCGACTGCGGGTAAAACGCACCGTGTGCTGACGGCGGTGGCCGTGGGCACCGCGCGCAAACGGCAATCCATGCTGAGTGATTCCCGCGTGCGTTTCGCGCCCATGAGCCGTGCCCAGATCGCGGCTTACGTGGCCACGGGCGAACCCATGGGCAAGGCGGGTGCCTACGCGGTGCAGGGCAGGGCGGCGGCTTACATCGAGCACCTCAGCGGCAGCTACTCTGGCATCATGGGCTTGCCGATGTTCGAAACCGCCGGCCTGTTGCGCGCCTTCGGTTTCACCCTCTGACCCATTCCACACCTCCCTGTCATGGAAGAAATCCTCATCAACTGGTCGCCCCAGGAAACGCGCGTGGCGGTGGTGGAAAACGCCGCCGTGCAGGAACTGCATGTCGAGCGCACGGTCGAGCGGGGGCTGGTGGGCAACATCTACCTGGGCAAGGTGTCGCGGGTGCTGCCGGGCATGCAGTCCGCCTTCATCGACATCGGTCTTGAGCGAGCGGCCTTTCTGCATGTGGCCGATGTCTGGCATCCGCCGGCCGAAGGTGAAACGCTGAGCGCCGCGCGCGCGGCACAGCGCGAGACGCCGGAGCCCATCGAAAAGCAGGTGTTCGAAGGCCAGTCCCTGATGGTGCAAGTCATCAAGGACCCGATCGGCACCAAGGGCGCGCGGCTGTCGACGCAGATCAGCATCGCCGGGCGGCTGCTGGTGTTCCTGCCGCAGGACGATCACATCGGCGTGTCGCAGAAGATTCCGGTGGCCGAGCGCGAGGCGCTGCGGCAACGCCTGCAGAAGCTCGTGAGCGAGGCCGGAGGCGAGAAGAAGGCGGGCGGCTTCATTCTGCGCACCAATGCCGAAGAGGCGACGGACGCCGAGCTGGCCGAGGACATTGCCTACCTGCGCAAGACCTGGGCGCGCATCAAGGAGGCCTCCCAACGCCTGCCCCCCAGGTCCCTGCTGCACCTGGACTTGAACCTGCTGCAGCGCGTGCTGCGGGACCTGGTGGGCGAACGCACGGGTAGCATCAAGGTCGATTCGCGCGAGCAGTTCCAGGCCTTGCGCGCCTTCGGTCAGGAATTCATGCCTGGCGCCGCGACCAAGCTGGAGCTGTACAAGGGCGAACGCCCCATCTTCGACCTCTACGGCATCGACGAGGAAGTGGCGCGCGCGCTGGGGCGGCGCGTGGACCTCAAGAGCGGCGGTTACCTCATCGTGGACCAGACCGAGGCCTTGACGACGATCGACGTGAACACCGGCGGTTTTGTCGGCGCCCGCAATTTCGACGACACCATCTTCAAGACCAATCTGGAGGCGGCCGGGGCCATCGCACGCCAACTGCGCTTGCGCAATCTGGGTGGCATCATCATCGCCGACTTCATCGACATGACCCGCGAGGATCACCGCGAGGCCGTGCTGGCGGAATTCCGCAAACAGCTCGCGCGCGACCGCGTCAAGACCATGTTGGGCGGCTTCTCGCAGCTCGGTCTGCTGGAGATGACGCGCAAGCGCACCCGCGAGAGCCTGGCCCACATGCTGTGCGAGCCTTGCCCTCACTGCCAGGGCACCGGCCAGGTGAAGACGACGCGCAGCGTCGCTTACGAGATACTGCGGGAGATCCTGCGTGAAGCGCGGCAGTTCAATCCGCGTGAATTCCGCGTGCTCGCCGCGCCGCAGGTGATCGAGCTGCTGCTGGATGAAGAAAGCCAGCACTTGGCTGGCTTGAGTGACTTCATCGGCAAGCCGATCTCCCTGCAGAGCGAGGCGGGGATGTGGCAGGGTCAGTACGACATCGTGCTGCTGTGACGCTCGTCGTCTGATTCGAGCCTTGCGGCGGCCGCCTGACCCTCAGGGGGTTTCGTGCAGCCCGAGCTTGTAGAGCCGCGCGTACTGACCGTTGCGTTCGATCAGGTCCGCGTGCTTGCCCATCTCAACGATGCGGCCAGCCTCCATGACGATGATGCGGTCCGCATGCTGGACGGTCGAGAGGCGGTGCGCGATGACCAGGGTGGTGCGGTTGCGCATCAAGCGTTCCAGGGCCTCCTGCACGGCGCGTTCGGACTCGGTGTCCAAGGCGGAGGTGGCCTCGTCGAGGATGAGGATGGGCGCGTTCTTGTAGATCGCGCGTGCGATCGCCAGGCGCTGACGCTGGCCACCGGAAAGCTGCGTCGCGTTGTGACCCACGACGGTTTGGATGCCTTCAGGCAGGTTGGCGATGAAGCTGCCCAGATTGGCGGCTTGCAGGCTTTGGTGCACCCGTTCCTCGTCCGGCTTGGCTTCCCCCAGCGCGACGTTGGCCGCGATGCTGTCATTGATCAACACGACATGCTGGCTCACGAACGCGTACTGGGCGCGCAGGGCTTGCAAATTCCAATTCGGCAGGGGTATGCCATCCAGCAGAATGCGCCCCTGCTGAGCCTCGATGAAACGCGGCAGCAGGTTAACCAGCGAGGTTTTGCCGGAGCCCGAGGCGCCCACGAGCGCCACGGTTTCGCCGGGCGCGATGGCCAGATCCAGGCCGTCGATGGCCGGACGTTGTGCGTCGGCGTATGTGAGACTGACTTGCTCGAAGCGGATTTCCCCCCGGGCCCGATGCTCCGGAGACGGTGGGCGATAGTCACCACCGCTTTCGAGTGGGGTGTCATCGACCAGGCGGATGGCGCGCTCCAGGGCGGCAAGTCCATTCGTGAGTGAATTGGCCACGCCGGAGAGATGCTTCATCGGCGTGAGCAGCATCAGCATGGCGGTGATGAAGGACACGAAGCTGCCGATCGTGGCCTCGCCGCGCGCGCTTTGCATCAGCGCGATGCTGATCACCAGTGACAAGGCGATGGCCGCCAGCATCTGGGTCAGCGGTGTCATGGCCGAGGAAGCGACTCTTGACTTGAATTGCAGGCGCAGCAAGGCGCGACCCAGTTTTTCAAAGCGTTGACGTTGGCTGGCCTGGGCACCGTGCAGTCGCACATCACGGTGCGCCAGCACGTTCTCTTCCACGACATAGGCGAGTTCTTCCGTTGCGCCCAGACTGGCGCGCGTGAGCTTGTAGAGCCGTCGCGACACCGTGCGCACCACCCAGGCGATGGCCGGGAAGAGCAGGCCGACAATCAGCGTCAATTGCCAGTTCACATAGAACAGGTAACTCAGCAAGGCCACCAAAGTGAGGACATCGCGCGAGGCGCTCATCAAGGTGGGAATCAGTTGCCTGGTGCCGGATGTGATTTCGTAAACGATGGTGTTGGTCAGCGCGCTGCCGGAGCGGTCGCTGAACAGTGTCAGGCGCGCATCGAGCATGTGCTTGAACAGATCGCTGCGCAGATGGAACACGCCGTTGCTGGTGATTTTGACCAGGGTCAGGTCCGCGATGTAGCCCGCCAGGCCACGCAAGCCAAACAGCAGGATCAGCGCCAGGGGCACCAGCCAAGGATTGAAGGCGTCCGTCGCGAAGCCATGGTCCAGCAACACCTTCATCAGCGCGGGCAAGACGGGCTCACACGCCGCTACCAGCAAGGTGCAAAGTATGAGCACGGCCCACGCGCCCTTGTCATGGCTGAAGTACGGCAAGACCCGACGCAGGCGGGAGAATAGGCCCGGCGAGGCTTGCGGGGCAGAGGGGACGGGAGAAGCGTCGTTCATGGTCGGATACCGGCGGAGGGCGGCAGTCTAACGTACAGATGGCGTGCAGGCCGCGCCCGTGGCTGCGTCGATCAGCCTGCGTGTCCAGTGTTATGGCTGTTAAATCCGCACCAAACCATGCGCTCAATGAGCTGTTTTTCACGCTGATGCGCAGTGGCCTGGCGGTATGATCACGCCTCGTTCTTGCGCCCAGGTGCGCAAGGCCTTCGAAGCTGAAGGGCATCCCGTGGCTGAACCATGCATCTCTTGTTGAATCTCCATCGTCACCTTCAACGCCTGCTCTTGGTATGGGTGGGCAGCTTCGTCCTGCTGGTTTGCGCGACCGCGCAAGCGCAGTTCCGCGTGGAGGTCGCGGGTGTGGGTTTGACCCAGGTGCCGTTTTCCATCGCGCCCTTCCGTGGCGAGGCGGGTGTTCCGCAGAAGATCAGCGCCATCGTGCTTGCCGATCTGGAGCGCAGCGGGCAGTTTCGCAACGTGGCCCTCAAAGCCGATGGACTGGATGAAAGCACCCGTCCTGACTTGGCCCTGTGGCGTCAAGCCGGCTCGGATGCCTTGATCGCGGGCAGCGTGACCCGCATGGCCGACGGCAGGTATGACGTGCGTTTCCGTCTCTGGGACGTGGTCGCGGGCAAGGACCTGGGTGGACAGAGCTTCCTCGTCACTGCAGCCGATCTGCGTTTGTCGGCACACCGCGTGGCCGACTACGTCTACGAGCAGCTCACGGGAGACAAGGGCGTGTTCTCGACCCGCATCGCCTACGTGACCAAGACGGACCAGCGACACAGCCTATGGGTGGCCGACGCCGATGGCGAAGCAGCACAGCCCGCGCTCTCCAGCCCTGAGCCCATCATTTCGCCGACCTGGTCACCCGATGGTCGCCAACTGGCCTATGTCTCCTTCGAGTCACGCCGCCCGGTGGTCTACATCCACGAGGTGTCCACCGGCCGCCGCCGGCTGGTGGCGAGTTTTCGGGGGTCCAACAGCGCGCCGGCCTGGTCACCCGACAGCCGCTATCTGGCGGTGACCTTGAGTCGTGATGGCGGCTCCCAGCTCTATACCCTCGATCTGAACAACCTCGCGGCTGAACCCGTGCGGCTCACCCGTTCCAACGGCATTGATACTGAACCGACCTATTCTGCCGATGGGCGTTTCATTTACTTCGTGAGTGACCGGGGTGGCAGTCCGCAGATCTACCGTCTGCCAGCCAAGGGTGGCAACCCCGAGCGCGTGACATTCACCGGGACTTACAACATCTCCCCCGCCTTGAGCGCGGACGGACGTTGGTTGGCTTACATCTCCCGCATCAACGGCGAATTCAAGTTGCATGTGATGGATCTGGCCAGCGGGGCGGCGACGATGCTGACCAACACCGCGGCGGACGAGAACCCGAGCTTCGCCCCCAATAGCCGTCTGCTGTTGTACGCGACCAAGCAGAACGATCGCGAGGCCTTGATGACCACGACCCTGGACGGCGCGATCAAGGCACGGCTGAGCGGACAGAGTGGCGATATACGCGAGCCGGATTGGGGCCCGTTTGTTGGCGCCATCAGCCCCGGTGCTGCCTCGGCCAGTTCAGCAATTGGCCAGGGCAACATGCAGCGCTGACGGGTATTGCGCGGTACTGCAAAGTACGGCGCACCGACGGACATCGTTGGTTTTCGAGTCCATCCTGCCTCATCCGTTTTTATCCGGCAATAAATGCATGCATTGCCTGTGTTTGGGGCCGCACGGATTTCATACTTCTTAACATTTCGATTGCCCTGTTTGGGGTACAGTCCTCTCACTTTTGACAGCAAGGAGCCCATCATGATGAAACTGAAATTCCTGGGAATTGCTTTGTTTTCCCTGACTTTGGCGGCATGTTCGTCGGTCAGTCTCGATCCTCAGGCCGGTGCCGAAACGCCGGCCGGTGGTCAGGGCAGTGCGGCTGTCGCGGATGGCGGAGCGGTGGGCTCGGTGGGTCAACCCCAGGCGATGCCGATGCCGGAGACGGCTCCTCGGACCGGTGGCGCCACGGCGGCTTCTTTGCAGGCAGCGGCCATGGCCGCAGGGCGGCTGGTCTATTTTGACTACGACAGCTACGTCATCAAGCCCGAATTCCAAAAGCTCATCGAGGCCCAGGCGCGCTATCTGGCCAGCGATCCCGCGCTGAAGGTCGTGCTCGAAGGGCACACGGATGAGCGCGGCGGTCGCGAGTACAACTTGGCGCTGGGGCAGCGCCGTGCCGAGGCTGTGCGACGCGCGCTGAGCTTGCTTGGCGTGTCCGAGGCTCAGATGGAGGCCGTGAGTTTTGGCGAGGAAAAGCCGGTCGCGGAAGGCAGCAGCGAATCGGCCTGGTCTCAGAACCGGCGTACCGAGATCAGCTACCGCTGAGCGGGCTAAGGCCTCGACTCCTTCTGCACAGGCTTGAGAATCCGCGAGCTCGGCATCCATGAGGCAGCTTTCTGTTTCCATGTCCTCCATCGTTGCGCGCCGGTTGGTGCTTGTTTGTTGCTTTGGCTGTACTGGGCTGCTGGGGTTGAGCGGTCCCGCGTCGGCAGCCCTGTTTGGTGACGATGAGGCGCGCGCAGCGATCCTGGAGTTGCGCCAGCGTGTCGACGTGATGCGCCTGGACTATGAGCAACGTGCCACGACCCAGCAAGAGCAGTTGCGTCGCCTGACCGAGGAGAACATTCAGCTGCGCCGCAGCCTGATTGATTTGCAGACTCAGATCGACAACCTGCGCTCTGACAATGCGCGCTTGATCGGCCGCGACGAAGTGTCCGCGCGTGCGTTGGTGGATGCCCAACGGCAGTACAAGGATGCCTTGGCGGCGATGGAAGAGCGCGTGCGCGCGCTCGAGCCCGAGCGGGTGAACGTCGACGGGCGCGAGTTTCTGGCGGAGCGCGTCGAGAATCGGGACTTTGAGGCAGGTCTGGGTTTGTTCCGCAAAGGCGATTTTGCGGGGGCCCAGAATGCCTTCGCCGAATTCATCAAGCGGTATCCGTCCAGTGGCTATGGGCCTTCGGCCTTCTTTTGGCTGGGAAATTCTCAATACGCAACCCAGAACTACAAGGAAGCCATCGAAAACTTCCGTTTGCTGCTGAGCCAGGCGCAAGACCATGCGCGTGCCCCGGAGGCGGTGTTGGCCATTGCCAATTGCCTGGTTGAGTTGAAGGACACCAAGGGTGCCCGCAAGACCCTCGAAGAGCTGATCAAGGCCTATCCCAAGTCTGATGCTGCGGCCACGGCCAAACAACGCCTGCCACGCTTGAAAGACGCGGCCCCCGCCGTGTCTTCGACCCAGGGCGGAACCAAGAAATAAGCCACGGGGTTCTGGCAAGCCCCTGCGGCTGAGATTGGGTCGATCCAGGGGTTGCCGGCCGCCCGCAGCGGCTGGCATCCATCTCCCCGAAGCCGGACATGATCAACACATGATGCAAGCAGCGGACATCGAGCCCCCCGATCTGGAGCGCCGTTTCGGCGGCTTGGCCCGTCTGTATGGCCAGGCTGGCGCGGCGCGCATCCGTGCTGCCCATGTGGTGGTCGTGGGGGTCGGCGGTGTCGGATCATGGGCGGTGGAAGGGTTGGCTCGCAGTGGCGTCGGGCGCTTGACCTTGATCGATATGGATCATGTGGCCGAGTCCAACATCAACCGTCAGATCCACGCGCTCGACGGCACCCTGGGCCAGGCCAAGGTGCAGGCCATGCGCGAGCGCATCGCGCAGATCAACCCGGCATGCGAGGTGCGTTGCCTCGAGGAGTTTGTCGAGCCGGCCAACTGGCCGGGTTTGATTGCCCACGGTCCAACCGCTGATGCCGTCATTGATGCCTGTGATCAGGTTCACGCCAAGACGGCGTTGGCGGCCTGGGCCCGGGACCACATGGCGACGCCTTACATCACGGTTGGTGCGGCAGGTGGCAAGACGCAGGCGCACCTGGTGGCCGTGGATGACTTGGCCATCGTCACGCATGATCCTTTGCTCGCGCAACTGCGGTATCGACTGCGCAAGCAGCATGGCGCGCCGCGCGCACCAGAGCATGCTCGGGGTGCGAACAAGGCCCCACGAAAAATGGGCGTGAGCTGTGTGTACAGCAAGGAAGCGGTTCGAGGTCCGCGTCAGGACGATGAGACCTGCGCGGTCGGTGGCGATGGCAGTCTCAACTGCAGTGGTTATGGCTCGCTGGTTTCCGTCACCGCGACGTTCGGTCTCTGTGCTGCAGGATGGGTCCTGAACAACCTCGCAACGGCGGGTGCCGCTTGAAGCGCAAGCGCTCGGGCGGGGCATGCGATGCGTTCATATGGCAAGAGGATGGCGCACGGCGTGCACGTCGACACGAAAAAAAGAGAAACCAAAATCAAGCCTCGATCAAAAACCCAAAATATTCACGCTATAATCTTTGCTTTGTCGGGGCAGGCGTAATACGCTGTAAGGCGTCCCGCTGAGTGGGACGTTAGCTCAGTCGGTAGAGCAGCGGACTTTTAATCCGTTGGTCGCAGGTTCGAATCCTGCACGTCCCACCACTGACCGACAAGCGACAATTTGTAAAACCGAATATTCCCCGATAGCTCAGTCGGTAGAGCGCCGGACTGTTAATCCGTAGGTCCCTGGTTCGAGCCCAGGTCGGGGAGCCAAATGGCCGCAAGGCCAAGCAAAAGCCCGCTACATAATCTGTAGCGGGCTTTTTGCATTGATCAAACTCGAGCGTCTTGCGAGCCGTCACCAGGGTATAGCGACAGGTCATCGAGCGGGAATGCGCTGTCCTTGAGAGAATCAGCATCTTTGCACCCATTCCATTTCTCTCATGAGCAGCCTGACCTCCGCGCCCACGCCCAACACCACGCGTCAACATTTCGCCAGTGACAATTACGCTGGAGTCTGCCCGGAGGCCATGCACTGGTTTCTGGAGGCCAACGCCAGCGGCCATCAACCCGCCTATGGTGATGATGAATGGACGCAGCGGGTCTGCGAACATCTAAGGCAGCTGTTCCAGACCGATTGCGACGTCTATTTCGTGTTCAACGGCACGGCGGCCAATTCCCTGGCACTGGCTTCCCTGTGTCAAAGCTACCACTCGGTGATCTGCACACCGGTCGCGCACATCGAGACCGACGAGTGCGGCGGGCCTGAGTTCTTCTCCAACGGCAGCAAGTTGCTGATCGCCGAGAACGACAGCGCCGCAGCCAAGCTGGGCAAGCTCACGCCGGATGCCGTAGAGCAACTGGTCACTCGGCGCGCCGACATCCATTACCCCAAGCCCAAGGTGGTGAGCCTCACCCAGGCGACCGAACTTGGCACGGTCTACACGGTCGAGGAAGTGCGCGCCATTGCCGCCATCGCCAAACGCCGCAAGCTCAAGGTGCACATGGACGGCGCGCGTTTTGCCAACGCGGTGGCCGCGCTCGGCTGCTCGCCCGCGGACATCACTTGGCGGGCCGGGGTCGATGTGTTGTGCTTTGGTGGCACCAAGAATGGCCTGCCCGTCGGGGAGGCCGTGGTGTTCTTCGACAAGACCCTGAGTGAGGATTTCGCCTACCGGGTCAAGCAGTCCGGCCAGTTGGCGTCCAAGATGTGCTTCATCTCGGCGCCCTGGATCGGCATGCTGCAGGACGACGTGTGGCTGCGCAATGCGCGCCACGCCAACGCGATGGCCCAGCGCCTGCACGACGCGATCAAGGATATCCAGGGTGTGCGCGTTCCGCATGCGCCCCAGGTCAATTCTGTGTTTGCCTTTCTGCCGCAAAAGGCCATCAGCACACTGCGCGCGCAAGGCTGGAAGTTCTATGACTTCATCGCGGGCGGTGGTTGCCGTCTGATGTGCGCCTGGGACACCACGCCCGAGGCCGTGGATGCCTTCGCAGCAGACATCCGCAGCGCCTGCGCCCTGGCCTGAAGTACCGGCACCGCGAGCGCTCGGCTCGTGGTGCCGTTCCGCTGGCTACCTGTAGAGCAGGGTGGGCAGCCACAGGCCGATGGAAGGCCAAATGTATAGCAGCGCGATGGCCAGGATCTGGATGCCCATGAAAGGCATCATGCCCAGGAAGATCTGGTTCAGGGTCACATGCGGCGGCGCCACGCCCTTGAGGTAGAAGGCTGACATCGCCACCGGCGGCGAGAGGAAGGCCGTCTGAAGGTTCAGCGCTACCAGTAGCCCGAAGAACAGCGGGTCAACATTGAAGTGGGCCAGCAGGGGAATGAAGATGGGCATGAAGATCACGATGATCTCTGTCCATTCCAGCGGCCAACCCAGGAGGAAGATCACGATCTGCGAGAGCACCATGAACTCGAATTGGGTCAGGTTCATGGACAGCACCCAGCGTTCGATCAGTTCCTGCCCACCCAGCAGCGCGAACGCGGACGAGAAGATGGCGGAGCCCACGAACAACCAGCACACCATGGCCGAGGTCTTGGCGGCCAGGTAGACCGATTCCTTGAGCACGGTCATGTTCAGCCGTTTGTAGGCCGCCGCGAGCAGGAAACCGCCCAGGGCACCCATGGCCGCGGCCTCAGTGGGCGTGGCCAGGCCGAAGACGATGGAGCCCAGCACCGCCAAGATCAGCACGACCAGGGGAAAGAAGGAGCCAAGCAGCATCTTGAAGATTTCGAGGCGCGCGAAGCTCAGGAACAGGTAGAAGAGCGTCGTGGCCGCGCCCAGCAGCGCGAAACTGATCCACCACCAGGTGGGCGCGGGCTGTGTGCTTGCCTCGGCCGCTGGCGCCTCAGGCACGGGCGGTTCGGCGACACCGGAGGCCGTTTCCGCCGGCGACGCGGCGCCAGGTGGCTCGGCGAGCGCGCCGTCGTCCTGCGCGCCCGGGGGCTCTTGCAGGCCGTAGGCCTGCGGAGGTTCTTGCAGCCCGCTGTCGTCGAGTGGTGGCTCCTGAAGACCGTCGCCGGAATCAAGGGGCGACGGGGGGCTGTTGGAGAAGCCGATGGGCTGGATGTCGTACACGACCTCGGGCGGCACGATGGTCACGGCGCGCCAGGTGCTGATGGCCAGCAGCAGGAACAGCAGGCCCGGGAGCAGCAGCAGACCGAACTGACGCAGCATGTAGGCCAGCGACACATGGGCATTGCGGTGGCCCTTGAGTGTCCTGCCGATGGCCTGGAGCAGGTGTTTGGGCGCATATTGCTCGGTCTGAGCTGGCAGGGCCTGGGTGAGCGGCGGCAACTCGACGCGGCGCTCTTCGGCAGAAAGGGGGGGCGCCCAGCTTGGCTTGAGCTTGGCCATCAAGATCACGTAAGCCACGTACAGGCCCGCCAGCATCAGGCCAGGGAAAAATGCACCCGCGTAGAGCTGGACGACCGAGACCCCCGCCGTGGCGCCGTAGAGGATGAGCAGCACCGAAGGCGGCAGCAGGATACCCAGGCAACCGCCCGCCGTGATGGCGCCTGCGGCCATCGGCGTGCTGTAGCCAGCCTTCAACATCGCCGGGAGTGCCAGCAGGCCCATCAGCGTGACCACGGCGCCCACGATGCCGGTGGCCGTGGCGAAGATGGCGCAGGTGACCAGTGTCGCCACGGCCAGGGAGCCCGGGATACGCGCCATGGCCAGATGCATGCTCTTGAAGAGTTTCTCGATCAGGTTGGCGCGCTCGACCAGATAGCCCATGAACACGAACAGGGGAATGGCGATCAGCACGTCGTTGGCCATGCTTTTGTAGGCAGCCTGCACCATCAGATCCAACGTGCGGTGGATATCACCATCGTAGGCCAGCCAGGTGAAGATCATGCCCATGCCCATCAGCGTGAAGGCTGTCGGGAAGCCCAACATGATGGCGATCACCACCAGCGACAGCATCAGCAGGCCCTGATGGCCATGGGTGATGGTGTCCACGCTCAGCAGCAGCCAAAGGATGGCGGTGATCACCACCGCCATGATGGAAAAACCGAATCGGAGTTCTCGGCGCATCATGCCTTGCCCTCCTTGGCTTGCAGCTCCCGGTCCAGGGCCAGGATGTCGCTGTCCTTCACATGCACCATTTCCTTGAGTTTCGCGACATCCACCTCCTGGACATCGGCGCCACGCTGGGGCCAGCGCCCCTCACGCAGGCAGATCAGGCAACGGATGATCTCCGCGCAGCCTTGGATCAGCAGCGCGGCGCCCGCGATCGGGATCACGAACTTGAAGGGGTAAAGCGGCAGTGGCGTGGCGGAGAACGTCTGCTCGCGGATCGCCAGTGACTCCTGCGCATAGGTCCAGCCGGCCCAGGTCATGGCGATGATGCCCGGCAGAAAGAAGATGAAGTACAGCGTCAGGTCCACGCCAGCCTGGGCGCGGGGACTGAAGAAGCTGTAGAGCACGTCGCCGCGCACATGGCCGTTCTGGGCCAGGGTGTAGGCGCCGGCCAGCATGAAGAGGGTGCCGTACAGCATGATCTGCGCGTCCAGCACCCAGGCATGGGGTTGATTCAAGGCGTAGCGGGAGAACACCTCCCAGCTGATCAGGGCCGTCAAGGCGACCACGGCCCAGGCGGCCACTTTTCCAATGAAGATCGACAGGGTGTCGATCCCGAGCAGCATTTTTTGCATATGGGGGTCAGGGAGGGAAGCTGGTTCGCGCGTCAAAATGGCGAGGACGCCTGGGCGTGGGCGTCCTCGTTGAGAGGTGGTCGGGCGGCCTTGAGGCCAAGTCCGCCCGACACCACGATTCGACCTCAGGTGCGTCGCTGGGCGAAGTAGCGGTTCCAGGCCATCTTGAAGTCGACTTCCGTGTCGTTCTTCCAGCGGCCCGTCCGTTGCGCGAAGGCGCGCATCGAGTCCATCACCTTCTTGAAGGTCGGGTTCTCGGCGGACTTCTTGGCCGTGACCTTGTCCCAGGCCGCGAGCTGCGCGCGCAGGATGGCGTCGGGGGTCTTGTAGAACTTCACGCCCTGCTTGCTCTGCATCTCGGCGTAATCCGTGGCGTAACGGTGGGCGGCCTTCCAACTCATGTCGGCGCTGGCGGCCTGAACAGCGTAGTCAATGACCGACTTGAGCTCATCCGGCAGCGCGTCGTACTTGCCTTTGTTGAAGAGCACCTCGAATTGCTCGCTGGATTGGTGGAAGCTCTGCAGCATGCAATTCTTGGCCACGTCGGGAAAGCCCAGCAGGCGGTCGCTCGACGCATTATTGAATTCCGCGGCATCCAGCAGACCACGGTCCAGCGCGGGCACGATTTCGCCACCGGGCAGCGGGTTCACGGCCAGACCCATCTCGGTGAACACGTCCACCGCCAGGCCCACGGTTCGGAACTTCAGACCCTTGAGATCTTCCACCCGCGCGATGGGTTTCTTGAACCAACCCAGTGGTTGCGTGGGCATGGGGCCGTAGAGCTTGGAGACGACCTCCAGGTTCAGACTCCGATAGATCTCGTCCAGCAATTCCTTGCCGCCACCGTAGTAATGCCAGGCCAGCACGCCATTGGCATCCAGGCCAAATGCCGGGCCCGAACCCCACAGGGCCACAGCCTGGTTCTTGCCGTACCAGTAGGCCACCACACCGTGACCGCCGTCCAGCGTGCCTTTGGCTACCGCGTCCAGCAATTGAAAGGCGGGCACCACCGCGCCGGCGGGAAGAACCTCGACCTTCATGCGGTTGCCAGCCATGTCATTGATCTTCTTGGCCAGGTCGCTTGCGAACTCGTGGAAGATGTCCTTGGCCGGCCAGGTGCTTTGAAAACGCCAGGTCGTGGTCTGGGCCGTGCTGACCATCGGCACCGACATGGCGCCAGCCGCCACCGCAGCGCCCTTGAGCAGGCTGCGTCGTCGGGTCGTCTTGCTCTGTGTCATCGCTGTCTCCTTCGTTGTGTGGATTGCCTGGACTGCGCCAGACCCTGCATCTTTGACGCCTGTGCGGGTAGGGCAAAGAGGGTTTTTACGCAGGTCGCGTCAGTCCTTGCGCGGGGTGCCCGGTTTTGCGGCTTCATGGCGTGGGGGCCACGGCGCCGCGGGCCAAACCATGCGCTCGTCGGGGATGGCCCCTCTGTGCCCAGGGCTTCAGGCCCGGTAGGGCAGCCACATGGTTGCGGCTCGTGCCTGTCGCTTGGATGGTGCACACTCGGGGCATGAGCAGCAATCCTTCCGAAGCCAGCGTTCTGCAGGTGGTCTGTCTGTGCGCCGACTGGTGCCACAACTGTCGCGCCTACCAGCCTCTGTTCGAGTCGCTCCAGCGTCAGTTCGACGGTGCGGCCCGCTTTGCCTGGATCGACATCGAGGACGAAAGCGAGGTTCTTGCGGATATTGAAGTGGAGAACTTCCCCACGTTGTTGCTGATGAGAGGACCGACACCGCTGTTTCTCGGGCCTGTGACGCCCCAACCGGGCGTCTTGGTTCAACTGGTTCAAACGGCCTTGGACGGGCGCCTGCCAGCATTGACCGCCGCCGCCGAATGCGCGTTGGCAGTTCGCGTGCATGACCATCTGGCGCAGCTTCAGAACTGATCTGATGCCCTGAATGCGCATCGCCTGATGCGTGCGGCCGTGCTGCCGATGCCCGGCCGGGGTGCGCGGCTCATGCTTGCCGGTTATTTGCTTACAGCCAGATATTCGTTGGAATCTTTCGGGTGCCCATTCAGAATGGGCAGCCCTTTTCCATACGCAGGAGATTCTCATGGCGACGCTACGACTGGGCGACACGGCCCCTGATTTCACGCAGGATTCCAGCATTGGCCTCATCAAGTTCCATGAATGGGCGGGAGATTCCTGGGTCATCCTGTTTTCCCATCCGGCCGATTTCACGCCGGTCTGTACCACCGAGCTGGGCCGTACTGCCGCGCTGTCGGGCGAGTTCGCCAAGCGCGGCGTCAAGCCGATCGCCATCAGCGTGGACCCGGTCGACAAGCACCAACAGTGGATCCCCGACATCAACGAGACGCAGCACACCACGGTCAATTTCCCTATCCTGGCCGACGCGGATCGCAAGGTGTCCGAGCTCTACGACCTGATCCACCCCAAGGCCTCCGCCACGGCCACCGTGCGCAGCGTGTTTTTCATCGACCCGAAGAAGACCATCCGCGCGACGCTGACCTATCCGGCCAGCACGGGTCGCAACTTTGACGAACTGCTGCGCGTGGTCGACTCGCTGCAGTTGACCGACAGCCACAAGGTCGCTACACCGGCTGATTGGAAGGATGGCGATGACGTGATCATCGTGCCCAGTTTGCAGGACGCGGACGAGATCGCCCGGCGCTTTCCCAAGGGCTACAAGACCGTCAAGCCCTATCTGCGCGTGACGCCGCAGCCGAACAAATAAGGCAGCCCAAGGGCGGCCGGAAACGAAAGACCAGAGAAAGCAGGGCGGGCGTGGCGGAAGCGGTGCGCATACTCATCGTACCGGGCTGGCGAGATTCGGGCCCAGGGCACTGGCAGACGCTGTGGACGCAGCGTTATGCCAACACCGTGCGCGTGCAGCAGGACGATTGGGTGACCCCCGCCCGCGCAGCCTGGGTGGAATGTATTCGCCAGACCATCCTGGCTCAGGTGGACGAGCAGGGCCAGCCGTTGCCAGTGGTGGTGGTGGCACACAGTTTGGGCTGCATTGCCGTCAACCACCTGTCAGAAGATGCCGAGGCACGCATTCGAGGTGCCTTGCTGGTGGCGCCGGCCGATCCTGAGCGCCGCTCCATCCTCAGCGACTTTGCGCCCGTGCCGAGCCGCAAGCTCCCTTACCGCAGCATCGTGGTGGCCAGCAACAACGACCCCTACTGTCCGATCCGCTTGTGCGGGGCCTACGCCCGCAATTGGGGTAGCGAATTCGTGCGCATTCCTGACGCCGGGCACATCAATGTCGAGTCAGGGCATGGTGAATGGCCGCTGGGCGTGGCGCTGCTGCAATCACTGGTGGCCAGCGAGGCCGGTGACGGTGGCTTGCGCCGGCGCGATGTGCCGACCCCTTTGCTTGCTTGAACGATGATCAGACATATTGGTTATGAGCTAACAAGATAAACATCTTTTGAGTTTGAAAGACGGGCAAGGAAAATCCTGTCCCTGCCGCCCACAGGCCCTGCTTGCTGGCATCTAGCACCCAATTGAAAAGAGAGACCCCATGAACCTGAAAAAGACCGTCACCCTGGCCCTGGCCGTCCTGGCCCTGGGTGCCACCCAGTTCACGCAAGCGCAGCAGGTCAGCTTGCTGAACTCGTCCTACGACGTGGCACGGGAGTTCTACAAGGAAATCAACCCCGCCTTCAGTGCCTGGTACAAGAAAAAAACCGGCAAGGATGTGAAGGTGGACCAGTCGCACGGCGGCTCCAGCGCGCAGGCGCGTGCCGTGGCCGATGGACTGGATGCCGACGTGGTGACCTTCAACACCGTGACCGACGTCGAGTTCCTGGCCGACAAAGGTCTGGTGGCCAAGGACTGGACCAAGAAATTCCCCAACAACGCCACACCCACCCTGTCGACGCACATCTTCGTGGTGCGCAAGGGCAATCCCAAGGGCATCAAGGACTGGGATGACCTGGTCAAGCCGGGCGTGCAGGTCGTGGTGGTGAATCCCAAGCTGGGCGGCAACGGCCGCCAGACCTATCTGGGAGCCTGGGGCTACGTGAAAAAGAAGGGCGGCACGGACGCGCAGGCGGCTGAGTTCGTCGGCAAGCTGTTCAAGAACGCCCCCGTGCTGGGCAAGGGCGGTCGCGACGCCTCGGGCATCTTCCTGCAGCGCAACATCGGTGACGTGCTGATCACTTTCGAGTCCGAGGTGATCTCGATCGTCAACGAATTCGGCGCCGGGCAGGTGGAGGCCGTCTATCCGAGCATCAGCGTGGTGGCGGAGAACCCGGTGGCCGTGGTCGAGCGCACCGTGGCAAAGAAAGGCACGGGCGATGTGGCCAAGGCCTACCTCGATTTCCTCTACACGGATGAAGCCCAGGCGATCGCTGCCAAGCATGCGCTGCGCCCGACATCGCAAGCCGTGCTGAAGAAGAACGCCGCAACGTTCAAGCCCATCCAGCTGTTCACCGTTTCCGAGGTGTTCGGGAGCGCCGCCGAAGCGCAGAAGGTGCACTTCAACGACGGTGGCAAGTTCGACCAGATCTATACCGTCAAATAAGCCCTGAATGACTGCAATTGCTGCCCCCGCCGTCGTGCCAGCTTCCAGCCCGGCGGCTTCTTCATCGCGCCGCAGGCCGCGGCGGGTGTTGCCTGGTTTCAACCTCACGCTGGGGTACACACTGCTGTACCTCAGCCTGATTGTGTTGATCCCGCTGTCCGCGCTGTTCTTCAAGTCTTTCACGATGACTTGGGACCAGTTCTGGACGGCGGTGGCCTCGCCGCGTGTGCTGGCGTCCTACCGACTGACTTTCGGCGCTTCGCTGATCGCCGCCTTGGTCAACCTCGTGTTTGGCCTGCTGGTGGCCTGGGTGCTGGTGCGCTACAAGTTCCCGGGCAAGAAGATCGTTGACGCGCTGGTAGATCTGCCATTTGCGCTGCCCACAGCCGTGGCAGGTATTTCGCTGACCGCGCTGCTGGCGGGCAATGGCTGGATCGGTCAGCATTTCGAACCGGACGGAATTTTTGGTTTTCTGGGCATCAAGCTGGCCTACAACCCCACGGGCGTGGTGATTGCGCTGATTTTCATTGGCCTGCCCTTCGTGGTGCGCACGGTGCAGCCGGTGCTGGAAGACACCGAGAAGGAGTTGGAGGAGGCCGCGACCTGCCTGGGCGCGACGCGCTGGCAGACTTTCCGCCATGTGATCTTGCCCAGCATCCTGCCTGCCCTGTTGACGGGTTTCGCGATGGCCTTCGCGCGCGCCGTGGGCGAGTATGGCTCCGTGATCTTCATCGCCGGCAACATGCCCATGGTCTCCGAGATCACCCCGCTCATCATCATCTCCAAGCTGGAGCAGTACGACTACGCGGGCGCCACCGCTGTCGCCGTCGTGATGCTGCTGATTTCCTTCGTGCTGCTGCTGGTGATCAATGGCCTGCAAGCCTGGCAGCGCAAGCGTTCCGGAGCCTGACGCGATGACAAGTTCGACTGCTTCTGCTCCGGTCACCCGCGCGCCCTTGGATGTGCGCAAAAAACGCGTCCTGACCACGGAGACGCCCCTCGTGCGTTGGACGCTGATCGCGCTGGCCCTGGGTTTCATCGCGCTGTTCTTGGTCCTGCCCCTGGCGGCGGTGGCGACCGAAGCCCTGCGCAAGGGCTGGGACGCCTATTTCGCCGCTTTGCTGGAGCCAGACGCCTGGTCGGCGATCAAGCTCACGCTGATTGCCGCGGGCATCGCCGTGCCCTTGAACCTGGTGTTCGGTGTGGCCGCAGCCTGGGCCATCGCCAAGTACGAGTTTCGAGGCAAGGCTTTTCTCACCACCCTGGTCGACCTGCCGTTCTCGGTCTCGCCCGTGGTCTCCGGCTTGGTCTACGTGCTGCTTTTCGGCGCGCAAGGATGGCTGGGCCCTTGGCTGGCTGAGCATGACATCAAAATCATCTTCGCCGTGCCGGGCATCGTGCTGGCCACGGTCTTCGTGACCTTCCCCTTCATCGCCCGGGAGTTGATCCCGCTCATGCAGGCCCAGGGCAATGAGGAGGAGCAGGCCGCCATCGTGCTCGGCGCGAATGGCTGGCAGACCTTTTGGCATGTGACCCTGCCCAACATCAAGTGGGGCTTGCTGTACGGTGTGATCCTCTGCAACGCACGCGCGATGGGCGAGTTCGGCGCGGTGTCGGTGGTGTCCGGCCATATCCGCGGCCAGACCAACACGATTCCGCTGCATGTCGAAATCCTCTACAACGAGTACCAGTCGGTGGCCGCCTTCGCCGTGGCCTCCTTGCTGGCTGTGCTGGCGGTGGTGACCCTGGTGCTCAAAACCTTCGCTGAGTGGAAGCATGAGCGCGATCGGGCCGCCACGAAAGATGCGCCACCGGAGAACCCCGGCTCCGCTTCCACCGTTTCCGTCCCAGCCGCCGCTTCCGCTGCCTGAGAAAGCCAGAATTCCATGAGCATAGAAATCCGCAAGGTCAACAAATATTTCGGCGACTTCCGTGCCCTGCACGAAGTCGACCTGGACATCGCTTCCGGTGAACTGCTGGCCTTGCTGGGCCCTTCGGGCTGCGGCAAGACCACGTTGCTGCGCATCATTGCTGGTCTGGAAACAGCCGACAGTGGCAACATTTACTTCTCCGGCGAGGACACCACGGACAAGCATGTGCGCGATCGCCAAATCGGCTTCGTGTTCCAGCACTACGCCTTGTTCCGTCACATGACGGTGGCCGACAACGTGGCCTTCGGTCTGCGCATGAAACCCAGGAGCCAGCGCCCGAGCGAGAAGCAGATCAAGGCCAAGGTCATGGACCTGCTGAAGCTGGTGCAACTCGACTGGTTGGCGGATCGATACCCCTCGCAGTTGTCGGGCGGGCAGCGTCAACGCATCGCGCTCGCGCGGGCGCTGGCTGTGGAACCCAAGGTGCTGCTGCTGGACGAGCCGTTTGGCGCCCTGGACGCAAAGGTCCGCAAGGAGCTGCGTCGCTGGTTGCGCCGTTTGCACGACGAGCTGCATGTGACCAGCATCTTCGTGACGCATGACCAGGAGGAGGCACTCGAAGTGGCCGATCGGGTCGTGCTGATGAACCGTGGCGTGGTGGAGCAGGTGGGTTCTCCGCAAGACGTGTGGGAGCACCCGGCCAGTCCTTTTGTATACGGTTTCCTGGGCGACGTGAACCTCTTCCATGGCCGTGCCCATGAAGGCACGCTGCATCTGGACGGCGTTGCCAGCGAGATCAAGATCGCCGCGCCCGAGCACGGGGACGCGCGTGACGCGCGGGCTTTTGCTTATGTGCGCCCGCACGAATTCGAGGTGCGGCGCTGGTCGTCCGGTGCGCCGGGCATCGCGGCTCGCTTGTCGCGCGCGATCGTGGTCGGTCCGATCGCCCGTCTGGAACTTTTGCCCGAGGAGCAGACTCCATCGTTGCGGCAAGCGGTCATCGAGGTGCAAATCCCTGCATCACAATACCGCGAGCTTGGATTGACGGAGGGTGAGCTGCTGGCAGTGACGCCGCGCAAAGCCCGCGTCTTCGTGGAAGGAACACCGGATCTTGCTGCTTCGACAACTGTGTGATGTGCTGAATGCGCCGCGCCGCATTCTTTTTCTAATTTTTCTAGCCTGCCTGGGGCTGCTGGCCTTCGGCCTTTATCTGCAGCATGGCGTGGGTCTCGAGCCCTGCCCAATGTGCATAGTGCAGCGCTACGCGTTGCTTTTGGTGGCCATCTTCGCGGGGAGCACCGCCTGGTTACGGGGGCGCACCAGGCATTTGGTGGGCGGGTGGCTGGTGCTGCTGTCGGCGGTGTTGGGAGCCTTCGTCGCGGCGCGCCAGAGCTGGCTGCAATGGCATCCACCGGAGATTCTCAGCTGCGGTCGCGATTTCTACGGAATGATCGAAGCCTTCCCGCTGCAGCGCGCCGTGCCCATGATCTTTCGCGGATCGGGTGACTGCGCTGCCATCGACTGGACCTTCCTGGGCTTGAGCATCGCCAACTGGTCTTTCGTCTGTTTTGCCCTGATTGCTTTCGTTGCTACAGGTCTGCTGTCTCGACTCATGATGAAACACACTTGAGTCGCCTGGTTCAATGGGCCTGGTGGCGTGCACAGAGCCGCTCGTGATCTTCACGAGCGGCTTTTTTGTGTTCGGGTGGTTCCCCGCATGGTGTTTGCCAGATTTCTTGGTTATTGTTACAGTGTGTTACAGAAATAAAAAGAGCGAGTACCGTCCTTGCCCTGTCAGGATTCAGCCAGCAAGGGCGTTTTTAAAGGAGTGGGTACCGTGTTTCAATTCTCTTCCATGAGTCTGGGCAAACGCTTGGGCTCCTTGATCGTCAGCGCCATCCTGGGCCTGATTCTGCTGTTGGCTTTTTTCATGGTGTCCGAACGCAGCCTGCTGCTCCAGGAGCGCAAGGACGCGGTGCGACAGGCGACCGAGGTCGCCCATGGCCTGATGGTGCATTTCCACGACCAGGCCCTCAAGGGTCAGATGTCCATGGACGAGGCCAAGCAGCGCGCCATGTCGGCCATCAAGGCGCTGCGCTACAGCGGTTCGGAATACTTCTGGATCAACGACATGCACCCGAGGATGGTCATGCACCCCATCCGCCCCGAGCTGGATGGCAATGACCTGACCCAGAACAAAGACCCGAACGGCAAGCATTTGTTCATGGAGATGGTCAAGGTCGTGAAGGCCCAGGGCGCGGGTGACGTGGATTACATGTGGCCGAAACCTGGGCATTCGACTCCCGTGCAGAAAGTCTCCCATGTGAAAGGATTCGCGCCGTGGGGGTGGATCGTCGGTTCGGGTGTCTACATCGACACGGTGGATGCCTCGATTCTCCAGCGTGTTCTCCATTCCAGCCTGGGTGCCCTGATCCTGGCTCTGCTCATGCTGGGTTTCGGGCTTCTGATCGTGCGCAGCATCGTCCGCCAGTTGGGGGGCGAACCGGCGCATGTCGGGCACATCATGCACCGCATGGCCGAAGGTGACTTGAGCGTGGATGTCGAGCTCAAATCCGGGGATGGTCACAGCCTGATGCATGGCATCAAGGCCTTGCGCGACTCCATGGCGGCGACGGTGGCCAGGGTCCGTCGCGGCAGCGAATCCGTGTCGATGGCGAGCGCCGAGATCGCGCAGGGCAATCAAGACTTGAGCTCTCGCACCGAAAGCCAGGCCAGTGCGCTGGAACAGACGGCCGCGTCCATGGAGGAACTGGGCAGTACCGTGAAGCAGAACGCCGCCAATGCGATGCAGGCCAACCAGTTGGCGCAAAGCGCGAGCACCGTGGCTATCCAGGGTGGCGAAGTCGTCAGCGAGGTCGTGAAGACCATGAAAGGCATCAGCGAGTCTTCTCGCAAGATCGTCGACATCATCAACGTGATCGACGGAATCGCCTTCCAGACGAACATCCTGGCCTTGAACGCGGCCGTGGAGGCCGCACGCGCTGGCGAACAAGGTCGGGGTTTCGCGGTGGTCGCCAGCGAGGTGCGCACGCTGGCCGGGCGCAGTGCGGCGGCGGCGAAGGAAATCAAGGCGCTGATCACCGCCAGCGTTGATCAGGTCGGGCAAGGCGCGGCCCTGGTAGACCGCGCCGGCACGACGATGGAACAGGTGGTCAATAGCATTCGCCTGGTGTCGGACATCGTCGCTGAAATCAGCACCGCGAGCAACGAGCAAAGCTCCGGTGTGGCACAGGTCGGTGAGGCGGTGACCAATATGGATCAGGCCACGCAGCAGAACGCGGCCCTGGTGGAACAACTGGCCGCTGCAACGACGGGTTTGCGCTCGCAGGCGCAGGAGCTGGTTTCCGCCGTGGCCATGTTCCGTCTGGATGCTGTTGTCCCGGTAGAGCGCTCTGGGGGCAAAACCCAGCCCGCCATCGGTTCGCTGGGTCCGGCGCTGGCGCTTCCAGCGTGAAATTCCTCGCCACTGGGGCACTGTTACCGTCATGCCGGTAGGCAGCGCCGGTGTTCTAAGATAGTCTCTCGCCTTGTTTGTCCTCGGCATCTTGGCCGAGGACTGTTACAAAAAGCGCGACCATGAACACCGAAACCACTGCCAATTTCACGACCGATCTGCTGCGTCGCCTCGAGCAGCTGAACGCCATCGGCACGGCGCTTTCGCGCGAGCATGACACCAACCGTTTGCTGGAAAACATCCTGCTCGCGGCCAAGGAAATCACCAACGCCGATGGCGGCACCCTTTACCGCGTGACCGAGGATGAGCGTGCGCTGCGCTTCGAAATCATGCGCACCGACTCGCTCAGCATCGCCATGGGCGGCACCACGGGAAAAAAGATCGAACTTCCGCTGGTGCAGCTGTACGACGCCGACAACAAGCCGAACGACCGCGCCGTGGCAGCCTATGCCGCCAATCACGAGAGCACGGTCAACATTCCGGACGCCTACGACAACACGAAGTTCGACTTCACGGGCACCCGCTCCTTCGACCAGCGCACAGGGTATCGCTCGCAATCGATGCTGGCCGTTCCGATGAAGAACCACGAGGATCGCGTGATCGGCGTGCTGCAGCTGCTGAACGCTCGCAAGCCCGGTAGTGGCGAGGTCACGGCCTTTCTGCCTGCAGACCAGAGCCTGGTGGAATCCCTGGCCTCGCAAGCCGCCATCGCGCTGACCAACCGGCAACTGATCGCGCAGCTCGAGGAACTGTTCGAGGCCTTGATCAGCATGATCAACGAGGCCATCGACGAAAAATCGGAATACACCGGCGGCCATTGCCAGCGCGTGCCGGAACTGACCATGCTGCTGGCCGACGCGGCTGCGGCCGTCAAGGAGGGGCCCTTGGCCAGCTTCTCCATGAGCGACAAGGACCGCTACGAGTTGAAGATCGCCGGCTTGCTGCATGACTGCGGCAAGATCACCACGCCCGTGCACGTGGTGGACAAGGCCACCAAACTCGAAACCATCTACGACCGCATCGGGCTGGTGGACACCCGCGTCGAGGTGCTCAAGCGCGACGCCGAGATCGCCGCCTTGCGCCAGCAACTGGCCTTGCGGCCCGTGGTGGATGCCGAGGCAGAAGCACGGTTCGAATCCGAAATGCGCGAGGAACTGGATCGCCTGGACGTGGACCGCGACTTCCTGCGCAGGGCGAACAAAGGCGGGGAAGCCATGCGCGATGAGGACATCCGCCGCGTGCGCGACATGGCGGTACAGCGGCGCTGGCGCGCGCCCGGTGACCCTCCCGGACAGGACAGTGATTTCCTGAGCCCGAATGAGGTCGAGAACCTCACCATCGCGCGCGGCACGCTGACGCAGCCGGAGCGCGAGATCATCAACCACCACATCGTCGCCACCATCAACATGCTGGAGCAGCTGCCCTGGCCGCGCCACCTGCGCAATGTGCCGGAGTACGCCGGGGGGCACCACGAACGCATGGACGGCAAGGGCTACCCCAAGGGCCTCACGCGTGAGCAGATGTCGGTGCAGGCCCGCGTGATGGGCATCGCCGACATCTTCGAGGCCTTGACCGCCAGCGACCGCCCCTATAAACCGCCGATGAAGCTCTCCCAGGCGCTGTCCATCATGGCGAACATGAAGAAGGGCGGGCACATCGACCCAGACTTGTTCGAGATCTTCGTGCGCGAGCGCGTCTATCTGCAGTACGCCGAGCGCTTCTTGGCGCCCGAGCAGATCGACGAAGTCAACCTGTCCGCGGTGCTGGTCTGAAACGCGCCGGGGCGCGCACGGATCCGTGCAGCGTCTTCACAAGGGTTGCGGCCTGAATTCACAATCGGATGTGGGGCCGTCGCCGCTGGCGAGGCCCCGGGTTCGGCGGCGTGACCTGCAGTCCGCGCGCCGATGGCATTCTGGCTTGCATCAACCGCGCGAGGTGCATCATGCAGATCAGGGTTCGGCTGCCGTTGACGATCGCGGCGCTCATCGTTTCCTTGCTGGGCGCCAGCTTCCTGGGCATCTACCAACTCAATCAGGCCCTGCGGGTCTTCGACGTTCAGGTGGCCGCCACCCACCAGCATGAACGACTGGTCACCAGCATGCTGGTCAGTTTCAAGACCCAGGTGCAGGAATGGAAGAATGTGCTGCTGCGCGGTGGCGACCCCGCGCTGCTGGATCGCCATTGGGCCAGTTTCGAGAAAACCGAGCAGGAAGTCGGCGCGGCCGGTCGCGTGCTGACCGACACCCTGTCGACGGGCGAGGCACGCCGCCTGGTCGAGCAATTCCTGTTGGAACATCGCAAGATGGGCGAAGGCTATCGACGCGGCTTGGAGGCTTACAAAACCTCGGGGTATCTTGCCCCCGTGGGGGACAAGTCCGTCAGCGGCATGGACCGCGCGCCAGCGCGTCTGTTGGACGATGCCGCCCTACAGATAAGCAAGGACGCCCAGGCGCTCGCGCTAGCCGCGCATGAACAGGGGCAACAGGCCGTTCTGCTCAGCCTGGCCCTGGTGCTGCTGGTTTGTCTGGCCAGCGTGGTCTTGTCCATCTGGCTGACCCGTTCGCTGATCCGTCCGATCCGGGAGGCGGTGGCTCATACCGAGGAGATTGCACGGGGCAATCTGGGTCGCGAAATCCATGCCGCTGGCCGCGACGAGCTGGCCCACCTTCTGCTTTCGCTGAACACCATGCGCTTGGCCCTGATTGACGTCGTGACGCGGGTTCGGCAAAGCTCCGACACGGTGTCCATGGCCAGCACCGAGATCGCCCAGGGCAACCAGGACCTTTCAGCCCGCACCGAGCGCCAAGCCAGCGCTCTTCAGCAGACCGCTGCCTCGATGGAGGAACTGTCCTCCACCGTGCGGCAGAACGCCGAGAACGCACAGCAGGCCAATCAGCTGGCGCGCAAGGCCAGCAGCGTCGCGGAGCAAGGGGGCGAGGTCGTGGAGCAGGTGGTCCATACCATGAAGGGCATCAACGACAGCTCACACCAGATCTCGGACATCATCGGCGTCATCGATGGGATCGCCTTCCAGACCAACATATTGGCGCTCAACGCGGCCGTGGAGGCCGCGCGCGCAGGTGAGCAAGGACGCGGCTTCGCGGTGGTGGCGGGCGAGGTGCGAGGACTCGCGCAGCGTTCGGCCGATGCCGCCAAGCAGATCAAGGCCTTGATCGGCGAAAGCGTGCAACGCGTCCAGCAGGGCAGCATGCAGGCCGATCAGGCTGGCGGCACCATGGGCGAGGTGGTGTCCAGCATCCGGCGGGTGACCGACATCATGGGCGAGATCAGCGCGGCCAGCAGCGAACAGAGTTCCGGGGTCTCGCAGATCGGCGAAGCCGTGACCCAGATGGATCAGGCCACACAGCAGAACGCGGCCCTGGTGGAGCAGATGGCCGCAGCGGCGAGCAGCTTGCGGATGCAGGCGCAGGAACTCGTGCAGGTCGTGGCCGTCTTCCGGCTGTCCAGCGCGGGTGGCGGTTCGTCCGAGCAGGCGCCCCCGCTTGCCCTGATGGCCGCCTGACACCTGCGCTGCCTCCGAATCGCGCCCGCCAGGTCAACCGGGGCTGTGTCGCTCACGCCAGTTTCTTGACCAGAACCTGACTGCGGCGGTCCCAGTTGTACAGGCGGCGCCGGGCTTCGGGCAGCCAGTCCGGGTCCACCTGCTGGAAGCCGCGCTTGATGAACCAGTGCATGGTGCGCGTGGTCAGCACGAAGATGCTCTTGAGCCCCATGGCCCGGGCGCGTTGTTCGATGCGCTTGAGGACCTTCTCGCCATCGCCTTGACCCTGGGATTCGCTGGAAACGGTCAAGGCCGCCATTTCGGCCGTATGCGCCTCGGGGTAGGGATAGAGTGCTGCGCAAGCGAAGATCACCCCGTCATGTTCGATGATGGTGTAGTTGCCGATGTCGCGCTCGATCTCCGTGCGGCTGCGCTTGACCAGGGTGCCGTCCTGTTCATACGGCTCGATCAGGCGCAGGATGCCGCCCACGTCGTCCGCCGTGGCCTCGCGCAGTTCCTCGAGTTTCTCGTCCACGATCATGGTTCCGATGCCGTCGTGCACGTAGATTTCCAGCAGCAGGGAGCCATCGACCGCGTAGGGGATGATGTGACTGCGCTCCACGCCGCCCTTGCAGGCGCGGATGCAATGTTTCAGGTAAAAGGCGGCATCGCTGGGTTGCTCGGGCGGGGGCAGTTCCGCCAGCAGTTTTTCAGCGGCGGCCAGGGGCAGCTCGGTGTCGATCGGGTTGTCTTCGGACTCCGGTTCGTTGGGACGCAGGCGCAGGCCGGGAATCTCGGTGATGAATATCAGCTTGTCCGCATGCAGGGCAGTGGCCACCGAGGTCGCCACGTCCTCCATGGTCAGGTTGAAGGCTTCCCCCGTCGGCGAGAAACCAAAGGGTGAGAGCAGGGCCACCGCGCCCATGTTCAGCGTGTGCTGGATGGCGGCCACGTCGACCTTGCGCACCAGGCCTGAACTCTGGAAATCGACGCCATCGACTATGCCCACCGGTCGCGCGGTGATGAAGTTGCCCGAGAGCACGCGCACCGTGGCGCCCGCCATGGGCGTGTTGGGCAGGCCCTGGCTGAAGGCGGCCTCGATCTGGTAGCGCAGCTGGCCGGCAGCCTCCTGCGCACAATCCAGCGCGACCTCGTCCGTGATGCGCATGCCGCGCGAATACAGGGGGGCATGGCCCTTGGCCTTGAGCTGCTCGTTCACCTGCGGGCGAAAACCGTGCACCAACACGATCTTGACGCCCATGCTCTGGATCAAGGCCAGATCCTGCGCCAGATTCGGCAGTTTGCCCGCCGCGATGGCTTCGCCACAGACGCCGACGACGAAGGTCTGGTTGCGAAATTTGTGGATGTAGGGCGCGACCGAACGGAACCAGGGCACGAAGGTGAAGTTGAATACGGCGGACATGCGGGGGCGCGAGCAAGGAGTGGCTGGGGAAAGGCTTACGGGCGGGGATAATCGCGGATTCTCCACGAAGTTTTCCCTTGAGTTCCTCCACGCTGAAAATCGAGTTTCCCGAGTCGCTGCCGGTGTCGGCCAAACGCGACGAGATCGCCGCCGCGCTGCAGGCCCACCAGGTCATCATCGTCTGCGGTGAAACGGGTTCGGGCAAAACCACGCAATTGCCCAAGATCGCCCTGAGCCTCGGGCGGGGCAAGTGCAACTACCCGGCCGGCCAGCGCGGCCAGCTGATCGGCCACACCCAGCCGCGCCGTATCGCCGCGTCCAGCGTGGCCAAGCGCATCGCGGAGGAACTACAGACGCCGCTGGGCGAGGTGGTGGGCTACAAGGTGCGCTTCAACGACCGGCTGGGCAAGGACGCTTCGGTCAAGCTGATGACGGACGGCATCTTGCTGGCGGAGACCCAGACCGACCCGCTGCTGAACGCCTACGACACGATCATCATCGACGAGGCGCACGAGCGTTCGCTCAACATCGATTTTCTGCTGGGCTATCTGCGGCAGATCCTGCCGCGCAGACCAGACCTGAAGGTCATCGTGACTTCGGCCACGATTGACGCCGAGCGTTTTGCCCGGCACTTTGCTTCAGCGCCACAGGGTCGCCAAGGGACGGGCCGCCCCAAGCCGGGCGAAACCCCCTCGGGGGGCAGCGAGTCACACGAAGTGGGTGAGCGTGGGGGCCTTGTTCCTGCGCCCATCATCTATGTCTCGGGCCGGACCTATCCCGTAGAGATGCGTTGGCGCCCCTTCGAGGAATCGCGTGAGCACGACATCAATGACGCCATCGCCGATGCCGTGGATGAACTCTGGCAAGGCCATGCGGCGGGTGACATCCTCGTTTTCTTCCCGGGCGAGCGTGAAATCCGGGAGGCCGCGGACCATCTGCGCAAGCACCTGAGCCACGATCCCATCAAGCGCAGCGCCGAAGTGCTGCCCCTGTTCGCCAGGCTGAGCCAGGCCGAGCAGGACAAGGTGTTCGACGGTCACACCGGTCGGCGCATCGTGCTGGCCACCAACGTGGCCGAAACCTCGCTCACCGTGCCGGGCATCCGCTACGTCATCGACACCGGAACGGCACGGGTCAAGCGCTACAGTTTCAGGAGCAAGGTCGAGCAGTTGCTGGTCGAGCCGGTCAGCCAGGCGGCTGCCAACCAGCGTGCGGGCCGCTGCGGGCGCGTGGCCGACGGCATCTGCATCCGCCTCTACGACGAAAAGGACTTCAACGGCCGCGAGCGTTTCACCACGCCAGAAATCCTGCGTTCCTCGCTCGCGGGTGTCATCCTGCGCATGAAGTCCCTGCACCTGGGCTCGGTGGAGGACTTCCCCTTCCTCGAAGCGCCCTCGGGCCGTGCCATCGCCGATGGCTACCAGTTGCTGGCCGAATTGGGAGCGGTGGATGAGGCCAACGAACTCACGCCCCTGGGCCGTGAGCTGGCCAAGTTGCCCCTGGACCCGCGTGTCGGCCGCATGATCCTGGAAGCGCGGGACCGTCAGGCGCTGGAAGAAGTGCTGGTGATCGCCAGTGCCCTGAGCGTGCAGGATGTGCGGGATCGTCCGCTGGAAGCCCAGGCCCAGGCCGATCAGGCCCATGCCAAGTTCGACGACGAAAAGAGCGAGTTCACCGGCTACCTGAAGCTCTGGAAGTGGATCCACGATGCGCGCGGTGGCAAGCCGGATGCGGCAGCGCCGGGGGCGGCGGAACACAAGCTCAGCAACCGCCAGTACGAAGCCCTCTTGCGCCAGAATTTCGTGAACGTGCGCCGCGTGCGCGAGTGGCGTGACATCTACAGCCAGTTGCTCACCGTGGTGACCGAGCATCAGTGGCGGCTGAATCAAGCGCCCGCGACGTACGAGCAGATCCATCTGTCCATGCTGGCCGGCCTGCTGGGCAACGTCGGTTGCAAGCACGAGACAGAAGACGTTTACCTGGGTGCCCGCAGTGTCAAGTTCCATCGTCACCCGGGCGCGCATCTTTCCAAGAAACCGGGCCGCTGGATCGTCTGCGCCGAGCTGGTCGAGACCACGCGGCTTTTCGGTCGTGGTATCGCCGCCATCGAGCCCCAGTGGCTGGAGCAGGTGGCAGGACATCTGCTCAAGAAGCAGTTGCTCGATCCGCATTGGGAGAAGAAGGCCGCCGAAGTGATCGCGCTGGAGCGTGCGACGCTGTACGGCCTGCTCATCTACAGCGGACGGCGCGTCAACTTCGGTCGGGTCGATCCGGCGGCGGCACGTGAGGTGTTCATCCGTGAAGCCCTGGTCGCGGGCGAGTGGGACACCCAACTGCCTTTCCTGGCCGCCAACCGCAAGCTGATCCGCGAGGTGGAGGAACTGGAGCACAAGTCCCGCCGGCAAGACGTGCTGGTGGACGAGGAACTGATCTACGCCTTCTACGACCAGCATCTGCCGGCCCAGGTCTGCAGCGGTTTCGAGTGCGAGCGCTGGTACCGTGAGGCGAGCCGTAGCCAGCCCGACCTGCTGCGCCTGAGCCGCGAGGAACTGATGCGCCACGAGGCGGCTGGGGTCACCAGCAGCGCTTTCCCGAAGACCTTGCGCCTGGGTGGCGTGGATTGCGCGGCGACCTACCTGCACGAGCCGGGTGACCCGCGTGACGGATTGACGGTCACCGTTCCGCTGTTCGTGCTGAACCAGGTCAGCGAGGAGCGTTGCGAATGGCTGGCCCCAGGCATGCTCAAGGACAAGATTCAGGCCTTGCTCAAGAGCCTGCCGCAACGGCCGCGCAGCCGCTTTGTGCCCCTGCCTGAGTCGGCCGCCCGGCTGGCGGAGGATCTGGGTCAGCCCGAGAACTTCGGTCGGGGCAGCCTGACGGACGCGTTGCTCAAGCGCGTGCGCGAGATCACCAGCCTGGACGTGAAGCGCACGGACTTCAAGCTCGACATGCTCAGCCCGCACCTGTTCATGAACCTTCGGGTGGTGGACGAACATGGCCGCCAGTTGGGTCAGGGCCGCAACCTCGGTGCGCTCAAGGCCGAACTGGGCGCGCAGGCGCGCGGCGCATTTCAGGCACTGGCGACGTTGAAGGCGGCCTCGCTTCAGCCTTCCTTGCCAGGTGCGACCGAGGCAGGTGGCGGGGCGAGGGTGGAGCAGGCCAGCGCGAATGCCAACGCTCGACCAGGCATGGACTACTTGTCCAGCAAGAACAAGCCCACTCAGCGTCCGGGCGCGGCATCCTCTGGGTCCGCAGCCGACGCGGCCCAGCGCCACGTCGCCTGGACCTTTGGAGAGTTGCCCGAGCTGATGGAAATCAGAAAGGGCGGGCAGACCCTGATCGGTTTTCCGGCGTTGGTGGACGCGGGTGATGCCGTCATGCTGGAGGTGTTCGACGAACCCGAGGCAGCGGCCCTCAAGCATCGCGCCGGTCTGCGGCGCTTGTTCGCCTTGCAAATCCGTGACGCGCTCAAGTACCTGGAAAAGAACATACCAGACCTACAGAAGATGGCCGTGGCCTACCTGAGCCTAGGCACCTTGGAGGAACTGCGCGCGCAGATCCTGGAGGTTGCGCTGGACCGTGCCTTTTTGCTGGAGCCCCTGCCCGCAAACGACGTGGACTTCAAGCGCCGCCTCGATGAAGGGCGCGGACGCCTGACCCTGATCGCCAATGAGGTGGCTCGGCTGGCCGCCAACATCCTGGGCGAATACGCGGTGGCGCAGCGCAAGATCAAGGACACGAAAAACGCGACGGAGGCCGTCGCCGACTGCACGCAGCAACTGCAGCGCCTGGTGCCCAAGCGCTTTCTGGCCGGAACGCCCTGGCAGGCGCTCCAGCATTTCGCGCGTTACCTCAAGGCCATCACCTTGCGGCTGGACAAATGGCGCGCAGACCCCGCCCGGGACGCCGCGCGTCTGGCCGAGCTCAAGCCGCAGGAGCAGCGCTACTTGCGCCTGCTGGCCGAGCGCAAGGGTGCGACCGATGCACGCTTGCAGGAACTGCGTTGGCTGATCGAGGAACTGCGCGTGAGTTTCTTCGCGCAGGAGTTGCGCACACCACAACCGGTCAGCATCAAGCGCCTGGAAAAACTCTGGCAGCAGCTCAACAGCTGAGCGCAGTCTGTCGAAACCACTTGGCGATGAGCATGAGGGCATGGGCGCATCATGTGCCTGGTGCCCCGGCTCCGATCACCTCGCTTCATGGCTTTCCCTAGCTGGCCTTCTTTGTGCTCAAGTCAAACCAGCGAAGGACGATGAGACAGAGTGGCACCCCTTGTCAGTTTGGGCGCAAGCGGCCCGCGTTGATGGATTTTCAGTACAAGCTGTGCCTGCGCTGGCGAAATCGACGGAATGATGAAGGAGAATGGCAAGGTTTTGAAGATGGACCGCGCAGGAGTTGGGTACAAGACAGCAAGTGATCAAGACCGGAGTGTCGGACTCCACGGTTGTAAGAGTTATTAGGGAATGTGGAAGTTGAAGGGAAACAGAGAGCGCCCGCAGAGCGTCTCCCTTCAAGCGCCCGACGAGGCGTGCAGAGGAGTCCATTTTGTCAGCAGTGGGTGATGCGCCTGTGGCGGCGGCCTGGGGCGTTTCGGAGGTGGAGCGCAGACAGGCCAGCAGACTGTATGGCGCGGCGTGGGCCGACGCCTTGTTGAGCATGCAGCCGGTCTTGCAGGACCAGCTTGAGGTCATCGTTGAAAAACTGTTCCGCAGCCTGGCGGAAATCCCGTCGATCAGTCATCTGATCCTCACCATGGCGGAGCCAGAACAGGCGCAATTCAAGGCACGTCTGCGCGAATACCTGCTGACCCTGACCGCGCCAGATTTGAATGCCGAAGGTCATCGCCAACTCGCGGGGCGTCTGGGTTTGCAACATGCCGTCATGGGCGTGGCCCGAGACGATCTAACCTTGGGGTCCGAGATCCTGCTGGGCTTGGTGCGTGACCATGTTGGTGGCGTGCAACATGGGCGTGCCCTGGCCGCGCTCGGCCAGCGGCTGATGCGCGACATGTCGCTGCAGATGCAGGTTTACCAGGAGGTGCAGATCCAGCGTCACAAGCTTACTCAGGAGCTGACGCAACTGGTCTGGCAGGTGGAGAGTTACACCGATCTGATCGATCGCATGACACAGCGCCTGTCTGAGCATGGAGAGATCGCCGCCTGCTCCTTCGGTCGGCTCGACAACCGGGGTGTGTTCCGCTTCGAGGCGGTGTCCGGGCAGGCCAATGATTTCCTGATGCGCTTCGAGCAACTCGCAGGTGGCTCGCTGAGCGAGGTGAGCGAGGACCCGACGGGACGTGCCTGGCGCACGCGGCAAGTCCAGCGCTGCATCAACTTCGCCACCGACCCTGCCACAGAGCGCTGGCGCGGGCTGATGCGCGAGCGCGGCTACCGATCCAGCGTGGCCATTCCGGTCGGTCCCAGTGACGGCGCCCCTTTCTTCGTGCTAACGCTCTTTTGCACCTTGCCGGGTGGTTTCAGTTCGACGCACCAACAATCCTTCATCGAGCAACTACAGACCCTGTTGGTTTTTGCACTGATGGCCATCGAAGCGCGTCATGGACCGACCCGTGTCGTGCCCTATGCGACGCGCCAGCATTGGGCCAGCCTGCTGCGCACGGACGCGCTAGAGATGCACTACCAACCCTTGCTGGATCTGCAGACGGGCAGCGTGAGCAAGGTGGAGGCCCTGGCCCGCCTGCGCGAGGACGGTCGCCTGCTGGGGCCCGGTGAATTCTTCGCGGCCTTGCTGCCCAGCGATTTCGTGGAGCTCTACGCCCGTGGGCTGCGGGAGGTGCTGCGCCAGCGCAGTCTCTGGCGGGACGCCGGCCTGGACTTGGCCGTTTCGCTGAACCTGCCTTCCAGTGCACTGGTCGACCCACGCTACTTCGACGTGACCCAGCGCATCCTGCTGGAGCAAGACTGCGAACCGGAGAAGCTGACGCTGGAGTTGCTGGAGACGGGCGCCATCGGTTCCAGTGCCGACGCGGTCGGGGTGTTCCACAAGTTCAAGTCCCTGGGCGTGAAGCTGGCGGAGGACGATCTGGGCGCAGGCTACAGCGGCCTGGCGCGTCTGCGCGAGATGCCCTTTGACCTGATCAAGATCGACCGCAGCATCGTGCAGAACCTCGAGCGCGACACCTTCGACGTGCTGCGCTTCATCTACCAGCTCACCCGACTTGGGCATGCCTTGGGCAAGCGCGTGGCACTGGAAGGGGTAGAAGACCCCGGCCTGCTCGAGGCGGTTCGCATCCTCGGGGTGGACGCCGTGCAGGGATATGCGGTAGCCCAGCCCATGCCCGGAGCGGCACTCCTGCCCTGGCTGCAGACCCAGGGGAAGGCGCGGTCCGCTGCTTCAGCGCGCCCCAAGACCGACGGTGTGCTGGCCAGACTGGCGCGGCTTCTGGTGTGGGAGGAGCGCCTGCATCTGCATCTTGAACATGCCTCGGAGCAGGGCGACACGACGGCGGGGCCGCCCTTGCCAACCCTGTTTGGAGACCGGGGACGCTCCCATGCGGATCAGGCCGTGGCCGTGGCGCGCCTGCACGGCATGCTGAGTCTGCAATACCAGCACGCGCGCCAAGGTTTGATTCTGGCCATCAGCAGCAGCGACTAGGCCACGCTGCGCTTGAGGCAGGCAAGGCCTTGTCAATCGCCCACGTGGCCCCGCCCCCACCAAGCGCTGCCGGGATTCAGAGCCTGGCGAGGCGGTCCAGCGCGAGCTGCAGTGTCTCGTCCATCTTGGCGTAGCAGAAGCGGATGACTTTCTGGTCATGGCCATTGCCGTAGAAGGCGGAGAGCGGGATCGCCGCCACGCCGATCTCGGCGGTCAACCAGAGGCAGAAATCCGCCTCGCTCAGGTCGCGCTCCGGCACGGCCAGGTTGGAGATGTCCACGCATTGGAAGTAGCTGCCCTCGCTGGGCAGCAGGCGAAAGCGCGTTTTCGCGAGTCCAGCGCGGAACAAGTCGCGCTTGCGCTGGTAAAAGGCGGGCAGGGTCAGGTAGGGATGCGGGTCGGCCATGTAGGCGGCCAGGCCGTGCTGCACGGGGGTGTTGACGGTGAACACATTGAACTGGTGGACCTTGCGGAACTCGGCGGTGAGCGACGCGGGCGCGGCCACGTAGGCCACTTTCCAGCCAGTGACGTGGTAGGTCTTGCCGAAACTGCTGACGATGAAAGCGCGTGCCGCAAGACCTGGATACCGAGCCACGCTTTCGTGACGCTGACCGTCGTAGACCATGTGCTCGTACACCTCGTCGGCGATCACCAGCACGTTCGTGGGGGCCAGCAAGGCCTGGAGCTGCTCCATGTCCTCACGTGACCAGACGGTGGCGCTGGGGTTGTGTGGCGTGTTGAGGATGAGGGCGCGGGTCTTGGGCGTGAGGGCCGCCGCGATGCGCTCGAAGTCAGGCCGGAAGGAGCCGGGCTCGCCAGCCTTGCCCAGCGGCACCCGCACGACCACGCCCCCGGCCAGCTCGATGTTGGGCACGTAACTGTCGTAGCAGGGTTCGAGCACGATCACTTCGTCGCCCGGGTGCACCACGGCCAGGATGGCCGTGAGGATGGCCTGGGTCGCGCCTGCGGTGATGGTGATCTCGGCGTTCGGGTCGTAGGCGTGGCCGTACAGTGCCGTGATCTTGCCCGACACCGCCTGGCGCAAGGCTGGCACGCCAGTCATCGGGGGATACTGGTTCAGCCCCTTGCGCATGGCCTCGGTCACCGCGTCGACCAGACGCGGATCGCCCTCGAAATCAGGGAAACCCTGACCCAGGTTCACCGCATTTTTCTCCGCCGCCAGCGCGGACATCACGGTGAAGATGGTCGTGCCGACCTTGGGCAGGCGACTCTGGAGGGGTGGCGTTGTTGCATTCATGGGGAGGCTACAAGTGTGAGGATGATCTTCTTGACCAGGGCTCCCGTGGAACCGGCTGTGCCGGGCCACCTGGAGCGTCCCCTCTGCCACCGAAGGTTGGCGTTCAGGGGGGGAAGGCGCGCAGCGCCTCAGGGGGATTCACAGTTCATACACCGTGTGCTCACCACGCATCACGCGCTCAACCAGATCACGCGGCAGACGTTCGCTCAACAGCTCGGCGAATTCGTAGACGAAGTTACGCAGGTAGGCCCCGCGCTTGAAGGCCACGCGCGTGACGTTGCGACCAAACAGATGACCCAAGGGGCGGACGACCAGCTCATTGGGTTCGCTCGCGGCGGCTTGCGGGGCGACGCCTGCCTCGGTGCCCGTGAGTGTGGGGCGGTCACGCACCGCCATTTCGGCCACCAGCCCCAGCCCCATGCCCAGCTTCACGTAAGTGGTGATGACGTCCGAATCGATCGCTTCCAACACGATCTGCGGGTTCAGCTTGCGCTGGGCGAAAGCGGTGTCAATGCGCGTGCGACCGGTGAAGGTGGGGTGGTAGGTGATCAGCGGCACGGCGGCCAGGTCTTCCAGGTGCAGGCGCTCCTTGCGGGCCAGGGGGTGTTGCGCAGGCAGCACCAGCACATGTTCCCATTCATAGCAGGGCAAGGTCACCAGCTCCGCGTAGTCGGCCAGCGATTCGGTGGCGATGCCGATTTCCGCCACTTCGTCGATCAGCATGCGCGCGACCTGGTCAGGGTTGCCCTGGTGCAGCGAGAGCTTGACCTGGGGCCAGGCTGAACGCAGCTTGGCCACCGGCGCGGGCAGGACGTAACGGGCCTGGGTGTGGGTGGTGGCGATGGAGAGGGTGCCGCTGTCCTGGGCACTGTACTGCTCACCGATGCGCTTGAGGTTGCCGACCTCGCGCATGATGACTTCGATGCTGCGCAGCACCTGCTCGCCGGGCTCCGTGACGCGCTTGAGCCGTTTGCCGTGGCGAGCAAAGATGTCGATGCCCAGCTCTTCTTCCAGCTCCAGGATGGCCTTGGACACCCCGGGTTGCGAGGTGTGCAAGGCCTTGGCTGCCTCGGTCAGGTTCAGCTGGCGCCGCACGGCTTCTTGCACGAAGCGAAATTGGTGCAGATTCATGGCAAGGAATGGATAAAGAACCCATTCATTATGCCTTTGATTTTTTATGACTTCCGTGTCGCTAGACTCAAAGCCTTAAGTGCCCTAGAGCGATGCCGCCAGCAGGGCTTCGTAGTCCTCGGCGCTGGCTTCTCTGGGATTGGTCTTGTGGCAATGGTCCGCCAACGCGCCACGGACGATGTCGGGGAATTGCACCTTCTGCACACCCAGCGCCGCCAGACCTGCCGGCAGGCCCAGGCGCGCATTCATGTCCCGCAGGGCGGCCGGAATGTCCGCACCCGTGCGCAAGCCCATGGCCTGCGCCATGCGCTGCAGCCGGTCCTCGCGAGCGACGCTTTCCGCTCCTGCGTTGAAACCCACCACGGCCGGAAGGAACATGGCGTTGAGCGTGCCGTGGTGCAGGCGCGGGTTCAACCCACCCAGGCTGTGGCTGAGGCTGTGCACGCAGCCCAAGCCTTTTTGAAAGGCCATGGCGCCTTGCATGGACGCACTCATCAATTGGCGACGGGCTTCACCATCCTTACCGTCACGCGTCGCGCGCTCGATGTGCGCCCAGCCGCGCGCCAGGCCGTCGAGCGCGATGCCGTCGGCCGGCGGGTTGAAGGCCGAGGCCATGAAGGTCTCCATGCAGTGCGCGATGGCGTCCATGCCCGTGGCGGCGGTCAGCAGCGGCGGCAGGCCGTAGGTCAGCTCCGGGTCGCAGATCGCGGCCTTAGGCACCAGGTGCCAGCTGTGGAAGCCGAGCTTGCGGTGATCGTCCAGAATGAGCAGGGCGCCACGCGCCACCTCGCTGCCGGTGCCGCTGGTCGTGGGCACGGCGATCAGGGGCGCCACCCGTTCAGTGATCCGGGGCGAACCGCCCTCAATGGTGGCGTAGCGCTGCAGCGGCCCCTCATGGGTGGCCATGAGGGCCACACCCTTGGCGCAATCGATGGCGCTGCCACCACCTACGGCAATCAGGCCGTCGCAGCCTTGTTCCCGGTACAGGGCCGTGGCGGCGCGCACGGCGGCTTCGGTGGGGTTGGGCGGGGTCTGGTCGAAGACGGGAACCGCAGACTTGCCGGGGCCGTGCGCCAGTGTTGCCAGGGCGCGATCAACGATGCCTGCGGCCTTGACCCCCGCATCCGTGACGATCAGCGGTCGATCGATGCCCACGCGTTCGCATTCCTGCCGCAGCAGCCGGATGGCGCCAAAATCGAACTGGACCTGGGTGACATAATGGATCAGCGCCATGTCGTCTCCTGAGCGTTGGATGGCGCCTTGTCTCGGTCAGGCGCGCTTTGCACGCGCACTGTAGCGGTTGTCGCGCCCGATGTCGCTGGCCGGCTGTCTCGCGCGCGGCAATCGCCGCGCCCCGGCCATGGGTCTGAGTTTTGATTCGGGGTGCGGCAAGGTGCATACACCCCAGGGCGGCCTAAGGAACAAGAAGCGATGTCCTTCAGCGCTTACGAGAACCTGTTCAGCACGGTATTCGAGCATGCGGGCATCGGCATGGCCTTGGTCGCGCCCGATGGCCGCTGTCTGCATCTGAACCGCAAGCTGTGCGACCTGATCGGTTACACGCAGGACGAGTTGCTGACCAAGTCCTTGCAGGACATCACCCACCCGGACGAGCAGCATGCCGATGCCGACCAGGTCCACCGCCTGCTGGTGGGAGAGACCGAGGCCTGCACGCTGGAAAAGCGCTACCTCCACCGGGCGGGAGCAGTGGTCTGGGTCCGACTGACGGTAACGCTGATCCGCAAGCCCGGTGGCGAGCCCGACTGCTTCGTCTTCGCCGTCGAAGACATCGGCGCCAGCAAGCGCCTGGAGCAGCAGCTGCGCCAGCACGCCTTGTTCTACGAAACCTCGGAGCAGGGCGTGGTGATCCTGGATGCCGATCGCCGCATCGTGGACGCCAACGCCGCGTTCGAGCGCATCACCGAGCACCGGTTGGACGAGATCCGGGGGCGATCGATCCTCGGCCTGCTCAATTCCGACCGTCATGACGACTTCTTTTTCCGCCAGATGTGGCAAGCCGTGCGCGAGCAGGGCCATTGGCAAGGAGAAATCTGGAACCGTCGCAAGGGGGGCGACGTGTACCTTGAATGGCTCAGCATCCACGCGGTCAAGGATGCGCAAGGTCGCCTGCTAGCCTACATCGGCGCGCATACCGACATCAGCCGGATGCAGCATGTCCAGAGCGAGATGGAGCGCTTGGCCCATTACGACGCTTTGACCGGCCTGCCCAATCGCCTGCTGCTGATGTCGCGCTTGGCGCACGCCATCGATCGTGTCAAGCGCGGCGGCATGGGGGCGGTGCTCTTTCTCGATCTGGATGGTTTCAAGCAGATCAATGACACCCTGGGCCATCCTGTCGGTGATGAATTGCTGCAGGCCGTGGGCAAGCGGCTCAAGAAGCGCCTGCGCGACATGGACACCCTGGCGCGGTTGGGCGGCGATGAATTCATCGTCGTGCTGGAGGACGCGGCGACACCGGACAGTGTGGCCATGCTGGCGCAGGAGCTGCTGCGTCAACTGGGCTCCCCGTTCAAGCTGTCGCAGGGTCGACAGGTCCAGGTTGGCGGCAGCGTGGGCATTGCCTTGTTTCCCCAGGATGGCCGCGACGCCACACAGCTGATCGCGCGCGCAGACCATGCCCTGTACGAGGCCAAGTCCGCAGGCAAGGGGGTCTACCGCTTTTTCAAGCGCTATCTCCTGTAGGATGCATTTTTCGCTTCGTTCCGATCTGATGCAGCACGCGCGCGCCCCGCAAGACCGCTCACCCGAAGACCTGCTCACGCCCGCCATGCGGCAGGTGATCCACAACATGGCCCGCGCCCGCCAGCCGGCCCTGCACGACCTGCCGCCTGCCGAGGCACGTCTGGCCTACGCCAAAGGCTCGGGCGTGCTCGACGTGCCGGGCCCGGCCCTGGCACGGGTTGAGGACCTGCGCATCCCCACGCGTGACGGTACCTTGCTGCCCGCGAGCTTGTATGCCCCGCGCTTGGCCGAGGAGGGCCGCCTGCCCGCGCTACTCTACTTCCACGGAGGTGGTTTCACCATCGGCAGCATTGCCAGCCACGCGTCCTTGTGCCGTCGGCTGGCAGAGCAGGCGGGCTGCGCCGTGCTGTCCCTGGACTACCGGCTCGCGCCCGAGCACAGGTTTCCCACCGCCGTCCACGATGCCTGGGATGCCTTGTACTGGCTTGCGGGTTCGGCTGAAGCCCAGGCCCTGGGCGTCGACACTGCGCGCCTGGCCGTCGGTGGGGACAGCGCGGGGGGAACGCTGGCCGCAGTCTGCGCCATCCTGGCTCGTGACGCTGGCTTGCCGCTGGCCTTGCAACTGTTGTTCTATCCCGGAACGACCGCGCACCAGGACACGCCCTCGCATCAGACTTACGCAGAAGGTTTCGTGCTGGGCGCGGCGTCCATCCATTATTTCTTTGACCACTACGCGCCCCGGCGCGAAGACCGCGAGGACTGGCGTTTCGCGCCCTTGCTGGCGCCCGACGTGGATGGCGTCGCGCCGGCCTGGATGGGTCTCGCCGAGTGCGACCCCTTGGTGGACGAAGGGCTGCTCTACGCGGACAAGCTGCGCGCCGCCGGCGTGATGGTGGATCTGGACATCTACCGAGGCGTCACCCACGAATTCATCAAGATGGGGCGTGCCATCCCCGAAGCGCTGCAAGCCCAGGCCGACGCGGCCCGGGCCTTGCGCCAGGCCTTGTTCGTCTGAACCCGAAGGAAAGCTACCGCATGAAACGCCTGGACTTCCGCTTTCTCCACCGTCTGCGCGTGCGCTGGGCCGAGGTGGACATGCAGAAAATCGTCTTCAACGCGCATTACCTGATGTACTTCGACACGGCCATCAGCGACTACTGGCGCGCCCTGGCCCTGCCTTACGAGGAAGCCATGCGGCAACTCGGCGGTGACTTGTATGTGAAGAAGGCCACGGTGGAGTTCCATGCCTCAGCACGCATGGACGACCAACTGGAAGTTGGTCTGCGATGCGCGCGCGTCGGCAACTCCTCGGTCCAGTTCATCGGCGCGATTTTCCGGGGTGAAGAACTGCTGATCACCAGCGAGCTGATCTACGTGTACGCCGACCCCGTGTCCCAGACTTCGAGGCCGGTGCCGACCGTGTTGCGGGAATTGCTGGTGGATTTCGAGGCTGGTGAGGCGGCCAGCCAGCGCTTGACGACGTTGCGCGTCGGCAACTGGGCCGAGCTGGGCGAGGCTGCATCCCGCGTGCGCACCGAGGTCTTCGTGCGCGAGCAGCACATCCCCGCCGAGATGGAATGGGACGAGGCCGACCAGACCGCCGTGCACGCGGTGATCTACAACCGTCTGGGCATGCCGCTGGCCACGGGCCGATTGCTGAGCGACAAGGAACCGGGTGTAGGCAAGATCGGTCGCATGGCCGTCCACCGCGCCTTGCGCGGTACCCGATTGGGGAGCGACTTGGTGTCCGCGCTGAGTGCAGCGGCCCGGGCAAGAGGCGATCACGAATTGGTGCTGCACGCCCAGCGCAGCGCCGAGGGCTTTTATGCCCGATTGGGCTTCTTGGCGCGGGGCGAGCCCTACGATGAAGTGGGCATACCGCACGTCACGATGGGCAAACCCCTCTGAAAAGAGAAAACCGCCGCCGGACTGACCGGGGCGGCTTTCTCTCTGCTTCTGGATGTCAGGCCTGAATCGAAGCCAAGGCTTCGATTCAGGCCCGGTCATCAGAACGCGTGGGTGATACCGAACTGGAAGCCGCTGTTGAGCCAGCCGCCAGGGGAGGTCACGCCATTGGCGGCAACCGAGACCACGTTGTCATCGCCGGAGGTGCCGGCATAGATGGCGTACAGGCTGGTGCTCTTGGCCAGGCTGTGCACATAGCCCAGCGCGATCTTGCTGCCATCCGTCTTGGCGCCGTCTGTGTCCTTCTCGAACGTGGAGTACGAAGCCTTCAGCTTGCCCGAACCCAGGCCGACGGTCACGCCCACCAGCATGGCGGTCTGCGTGATGTCCTTCTGGGTGTTGTTGACGTAGGCAATGGCGGGCACGACTTCGCCGATCTTGTACGAAGCGCCCACGGTCAGGGCCATGATGTCTTCGGGGTCACCCAGCGAGTAAGACTGCGCCGTCAGCGAACCGAAACCACCGGTCACGGTCAACCCTTCCACGGCGTAGTTCACGCGCATGGCGACCAGGTTGCCCTGGCCTTCCTTCTTGGCGGCCTTGGTGGCGTCGTTGTCGGGCGTTTCACCAAAGGCATAGGTGAATTGACCGGACAGGCCGCCCAGGTCCTTGGGCAGGAAGTAGTTGACGCTGTTCAAGTTGCGCGAACCGAGCTTGCCGGTGTTGCCCACGGTCGCGGCGCCGACACCGTTGTCACCGAAGGGGTCGAAGGCGCTGCTGGCGTTGTAGATTGCATTGTGCTGCAGACCCAGGGCCACTTCACCGAAGCCGCCTTCCAGGGCAATGAAAGCCGCGCGGTTCAGGCCGAACGTATAGTTCGTGACGTCGGAGCCGTTGCCTGCTGCAGTGTCGTTTTTGCCAGTCACGGTTTTCGTGCCATCGGCGGCCACGCCACCCTCCAGTTGCACTTTCGCCTTCAGACCGCCTTCCAGGTCCGTCGTGCTGCGAAAGCCCAGGCGGCTGCTGCTGTTGCCGTCGGTGGACAGGCCCGTGTTGCTGTCGCTGTCGTCGTTGCTCAATTGAGTCACGGCGATGTCAACCACGCCGTACACAGACACCTGCGCGGAAGCGGTGCCAATCACGCCCAGTGCCGCAAGGGCAATCAGGGATTTTTTCATTTCGGGGTCTCCACGAAAAAAGCAAAAAAATTCCCGGTGCACGGGGGCCGCATTCAAACTGAACGCTTGGCCTCTGCACCGAGCCAGATAACTTCCTTTGGAGAAGAAGCTGAAGGGATTACACCTATTGCCCGTGACGGCTTGGTGACGTTGTTTTTACGCATCGCTCCTTGGATGCGTGGTTGCGAGCCGGGTCAGGGTTGCATCGGGCAGGCCAAGCAACGGCGCAAACGCAGGGTGAGAACTGTGACCGTGAGTCAGCCCCCATCCCTCATCGAGCGAGCGCGGGCCAGGGGTTATGGACGTGCGACTGCCAAAGCCGTACCGGGCGTGCAGTAGCCCCGGCACTCCTTGTGGAACCACACGTCTCAGGCGAGGCGAAGTGCCTTGCGGGCTTTAGGTGATCAGGTCAGATGTCGTCGCGCAAGGCGTATGGCAGGGGCCGGTGTGTGAGCACCGCGCCATCGGCAGTCTGTAGCCCAGCGTTCGCATGGGCGGTCTGCAGCACCACGATGGCGTCGAAACCACCCTGGAACTTGCCTTGGTGGTTCACTGGCGCGGCTGCGGCCTGCGCGACCACGCCGCAGGCGTGTTCCGGCTCAGCGGCATCGAAGATGTCCTGGCCAGCGCCCAGGGGCACCGGACTGTGCACCAGCACGGCGCGGCGCTTGATGGCGCCACGGAACTGGCTGCGCGCCACCACCTCCTGGCCGGGGTAGCAGCCCTTCTTGAAGTTGATGCCGTCGAGGGATTCGTAGTTGAGCATCTGCGGCACGAAGGCCTCGAAAGTCGGTGCGCTGACCGTGGCCACGCCGCTGAGCACCTCACCCCAGAGCCAGTCCTCGTGCCGCAGTGATGCCGCGGCGGGCGCCGGAGTTCCTGCCGGGGCCAGCCAAAGCGCGCGCGGCGCACGGTCGGTACCGTCCACGGCCGGGTGCAGGTGGATCAGGCGCGCGTCACCCACGGACTGGCAGGCCCAGGGGACTTGCGCTGCACTTATGGCATCGGGGCCGACCAAGCCCCTCACCGCGTCGCCCGCCAGGCCGAACAGCGCGAAGCTTGCCGTGGCGTCGCTCAGCTTCACCTTGGCGCGCAACACGAACATGGACAGGCGCTTGAGCGTGCGTTCCAGCAGATCCTTGCTGCAGATCAGCAGGACATCGTCGACGGCCGGCTTCACGCCGATGAAACTCGCCTGCATGCGCCCCTGAGCCGAGCAGAAGGCCGCCAGCCGGGCTCGGGTCGCGCCGAGCAAGACAAAGTCATTCGTCAGCTGACTCTGCAGAAACTTGGCGGCCTCTTCGCCCGAGGCGCGCAGGATGCCTAGGTGGGGCAGGGGTGTTATTCCGTTGAGCAGGGTGTTCATAGGTCTGAATTATCATCACCGTCCATCAACCTATCCGGATCAGGGTCTGTGTTCAGGACGCTCAAAAATATCCTCGTTTTGTTTCTCTTGCTGATCAGCCTGGCGCTGGTGGGCGCGGTGGCTGCAGCCACCTGGTGGCTGAACCAGCCGCTGCAGCTCAGCTCCACCCTGGTGGAGGTCACGATCCCTCAAGGTGCGTCGGCCCGCACGGTCGTGCAGACGCTGAACCTCAGTGGTGTGCAGACCCAGCCGGTGTTGCTGTTCGGCTGGTTGCGGTTTTCTGGTGCGGCGCACCGCATCAAGGCCGGCAACTACGAGCTGACGCCAGATCTGACGCCACGCACTCTGTTGGCCAAGTTGGTCAAGGGGGAGGTGGCGCAGCGCAGCGTGACCTTGGCCGAAGGCCTGACCTTCGGGCAATGGCGCGCCATCCTGCGCGCGGCCCCAGACCTGCGCGCCGATACCTCAGGCCTGAGCGCCTCCGAGATCATGGAGAAACTCGGTCAACCCGGCGTGCCCGCCGAAGGTCGTTTTTTCCCCAACACCTACAGTTATCCCAAGGGTTCCAGCGACTTGGCCTTGCTGCGCCGGGCCATGCAGGAAATGGACCGTCGTCTTGCCTTGGCCTGGGACCTGCGCGAACCCGATAGCCCGCTCAAAACGGCCGAAGAGGCGCTGATCCTGGCCAGCATCGTCGAGAAGGAAACTGGTCGTGCGGAAGATCGTCCCCATGTGGCCAGCGTCTTCAACAACCGCCTGCGCATCGGCATGCGCCTGCAAACCGACCCGACCGTGATCTACGGTTTGGGCGAGAAGTTCGACGGCAATCTGCGCAAGGTCGATCTGCTGACCGACACGCCATGGAACACCTACACCCGAGCCGGTCTGCCGCCCACGCCGATCGCAATGCCCGGCATGGATTCCTTGCTCGCGGCCGTGAAGCCCGCCAAGACGCAGGCCTTGTATTTTGTCGCGCGCGGCGATGGCAGCAGCGAATTCAGCACCAACCTGGGCGACCACAACCGCGCGGTGCGCGAATTCCAGCTTAAGCGCAATGGCAAGCCCGAGTCTGCATCCGCCAAGGAGGATAAGGCGCCTGCTCAATCTGAGACTCCGCCAGCCCCTGCCAGCCCAACAACGCCCACGCCCGCCGCGACTTCTCCCGCCGCGCCCGCGCAGTGATGAGTGGGTTGTTCGTCAGCTTCGAAGGCATCGACGGCGCGGGCAAATCCACCCACATCGAGCGTCTGGCCGAGGCCTTGCGCAGCCAGGGGCATGTCGTCACCCTGACGCGTGAACCCGGAGGCACGCCGCTGGCCGAACAACTGCGGGCCCTGGTGTTGACGGAAAAGATGGATGCGCTGACCGAGGCCTTGCTGGTTTTCGCCGCCCGGCGCGACCATTTGCAAACCGTCATCGAACCCGCTCTGGCACGTGGTGAGACCGTGCTCTGCGATCGCTATACCGATGCCAGCTACGCCTACCAGGGAGGCGGGCGGGGGGTGGACCTCGAGGTGCTGGCAACCTTGGAGCGCTGGGTGCAAGCCATTCCTGCCAGCGCGCGGCTACGCCAGCCCGATCTGACGTTCTGGTTCGACCTGGCACCCGAGCAGGCAGCCGCACGGCTGGCGGGCGCCCGCGCTCCGGACAAGTTCGAGGCCGAGCCGGTGGCCTTCTTCCGTCGCGTGGCTCAAGGGTATGCACGTCGCGCGGCGCAGGACCCGCAACGCTTCGCACGCCTGGACGCGGCCCAAACGCGCGACGCCGTGTGGGCCGAACTGCTGGGCGTGGTGCGTCGCAAAGGTTGGCTGGCATGAGCGGCGTGGTTTCTGACGAGGCGGGCACCACGGCCGTGCCGCCATGGATCGCCCGTCAGAGCGAGCTGTTGGCGACCCGACCCGGCCATGCCTGGCTGCTGCAGGGGCCTTCCGGCCTGGGTCAGTACGGCCTGGCCCTGGCCCTGGCTCGCGCCTGGTTGTGCGAGAACCCGGTGGCGTCGGATGGCCGTGCGCACGGGCAGGGCGGCTGGAGCGCTTGCGGGCACTGTCCGTCTTGCCACGCGATCGACGTGCGCACCCATGCCGATCTCTGCGTGCTCATGCCTGAAACCGTGATGCTGGAGCTGGGTTGGCCCCTGAGCGAAAAAGCCCAGGGTGAGATCGACAAGAAGGAACGCAAGCCCAGCAAGGAAATCCGCGTCGACGCCATGCGCGAGGCGATCGAGTTCGCGCAGCGCACCAGTGCGCGCGGCCGCGGCAAGGTCATGCTGATTTATCCGGCCGAGCGCATGAACGCCATCACGGCCAACGCCTTGCTCAAGACGCTGGAAGAACCACCGGGCGAGGCGGTCCCTGACATGGTGGCGACCGATGGACCAGGCCTGTTTGGTGACGCGGAGCTGCTGCCGGCCATGCCGTCGACCCGCTTCGTGCTGGCCACCGAGGCAGCGCACCAGCTTCTGCCTACCATCCGCAGCCGCTGCATGAGCCATGTCCTGGCCTGGCCCACGCCGGACGAGGCCCTGGACTGGTTGCGCGCGCAGGGGTTTACCGGCGTGGACGCCCAGGTCTGGCTGCGCGCGGCCGGCGGTCGGCCCGAAGATGCCTTGCGCCTCGCCGCCCTGGTGGGTGAGCCGGCGCGCTGGCGGGGTTTTCCGCGTGCCATGCTAGGGGGAGAACTGGCCGGCGTGGCCGAATGGAGCCCTGCCCAATTGATCGACGCCTTGCACAAGCTCTGCCACGACCTGATGAGCCAGCGCGTGGGCGCTGCACCGCGCTATTTCGACCCGGCTGACCTGCCACCTCTCAAGACCTCGGCCTCCGGCGATGCCGTGTTGGGCCGCTTGCGCGATTGGCAACGGGAACTGGTGCAGGAGGCCCGCACGGCGGAGCATCCTTACAACCAAGGGCTGATGATGGAGGCCCTGGTGAGCCGTGCGAACCGTGCGCTCCAGGCCTGACGACGAAACTTGCTCATGTACACCGATTCCCACTGCCACCTGAATTTTCCCGAACTGCGTTCGGACCTGCCGGGCATCCGTGCCGCCATGCGCGCGGTGGGCGTGGAGCGGGCCCTGTGCATCTGCACCCGGCTGGAGGAGTTCGACGCCGTCCATCGCCTGGCGCTGGACCATGCGGACCCCGCCGAGGGCCCGGCATTCTGGGCCACCGTGGGCGTCCATCCGGACGAGGAGGGTGTGACGGAGCCCACGCTGGACGACCTGCTGCGCCGAGGTCGCCTGCCGCGCGTCATCGGCATCGGCGAAACCGGCCTGGACTACTACCAGATGGAAGAGCGCAAGGGCGGGCGCACGGTGGCCGACATGGAATGGCAGCGTCAGCGTTTTCGCACCCACATCCGGGCCGCCCAGGCCCTGCGCAAACCCCTGGTCATCCACACCCGCGAGGCTTCGGCCGACACCCTGGCCATCCTGAAGGAGGAGGGCGAGGACGCTTCCCCCAGCAGCGCGGGCGGCGTATTCCATTGCTTCACCGAAACCGCCGAGGTGGCTCGTGCCGGCCTGGACTTGGGCTTCTACATCTCGTTTTCAGGCATCCTGACTTTCAAGAAGTCCGAGGAACTGCGGGAGGTCGCCCGTTTCGTGCCTTTGGACCGGATGCTGATCGAGACCGACAGTCCCTATCTGGCGCCCGTGCCGTACCGTGGCAAGACCAACAACCCATCCTATGTGGTGCATGTGGCCCGGCAGATCGCCGAGCTGCGCGGCCTGACCCCCGAAGCCGTGGCCGAGATCACCAGCCGCAATTTCGAGCGGCTGTTCAGCGGCTGCCTGGCCCAGGCCTGAGCGCCTGCGGCTGGGCCGGCTCTGCGTTCCCTCTGTTTGCCGGTACCGTGGCCACACCCGGTCTCGGATGCCGTGCATCACACGCAGACTGTTTCACGCATTGAAAGTGGCGCTTGAGATTACATGAGATATTCTATGTAGTGCATTGATTTTTAATGATATTTTTCCACTCAATTGGTTTCTGTGGCGTCTTGCTAGTGTTGGATATGTTTTATACGATGTGTATTATGTTAAGTTAAGGAAGCGAGCAATTATGGCCATCGCACGGCTTACAGCTCAGCTTCTCCCGCCTCTTTTCCGGCGGATGGTCTTCCTGGTTTCCCCTCATCCTCTGGCCCTTTGACTGGGAGGGCCACCAAGATGGCATACGCGCTGAAAAAACCGCGCCTGGGCACGTCGCCCAAAGAACTGGAACAGCTGGTCCGCGACCTCGGATTCAACTACGCATTGAAGATTCTGGAGGTGTCCGAACGCACCCTGCGCCGTTGGCTGGATGGTCAGGGGCGCATCCCCGCAGCCGCGATGCAAGCCCTGTACTGGCTTTCTTCCGATGGATTCCAGGACGCCTTCCTCGATTCGCATTGGGCGCACCAGCACCTGGTCACAAAGGTGCATGAGCTGGAGGCCCAGCTCGAAACCGTCAGATCTGAGCGGGATGAGCTGCAGACCGAGATGGAGGCGGTTCTGGCGCAGCTCTCGGCCGAGCTGGCGCCACCGGCCGTTTCGGCGCCGGCCCAGCGGCCCACCGAGAAACCGCTGCCACATCGTCGGCGCTGGCCTTCCCGCCCATTGTTGCCGAGGGCACCCCGAGGGAGCAGCGCCGCACCCTCCTCCCCACAGCCGTGCCACCAGCGGCACGTGCGCCAGCGTTTCAGACGCCAGCCATGTCGTGCCGGCCTGCGGCAAGCAGGGCCAGCAGCCACGCTGACGGACAGGCGTCCACTTTGGGGCGCCGACCAGATCCGCACCTGGCTTGGTGCGGCTCCTGGTTCGACTTAATCCGATTCATCAACATGACGTGATGTGCAGTCTTGTCAATTCAGCCTGAAACAGCTCATTTGCATGGTAAGCATTGGCGACAGATGCTGAGTCATGCTTCTTCGGGATAAATCCATTTTCATCCAAGTGCCATGTAAAAGCGCGTCTTAGTTGCGATATGGAGAAATTGGAAATTGGTTGCAACTTTAAGTCGAGTGCATATTCATTTAGTGTTTTTACACTCTGAGCCAGTACCTGAATGTCGTGTTTGATCACACGGGCTAACTCAGTTCGTTGCTGCACAGAAAGGTCTGAGGTTAGGTATTCAAGAGTGCGCCCAAGACAGGTTGTGACTTGTTCCCGTCCCTGCGCAGTCAGTTCCGCCAGAGCCTTCCGTTTGCCAACTGACTTATGTCCAATTCGGCGAAATATTGTGGATAGAACTAGCTTGGCAGCTTCCCAAGCCAGCGCACCAATCACTGCCGATACTGAATCGAAAGGCATTACGGCTTAGGCCTGTTAGTCTTATTTGAATGGCGTTCTTCCTCCTCTTTGACATACTGAAGGATTTCGTCAATGCACGAAGGATCGTCTTCGGAGATAAGAACCACATGCGCTAGAAATGTCGCCTCAGTGAAGTCGTGCTCGCGTAGCAGTCCTGCGAAGGCCTCATCTAGGAATGATGAGCCATATCCCTCAGTGCCATCGAGGTCGACCTCTATTTGTTCAGCTTCTTTCAGCAAGGGAAGAATTTTTTCCTCACGGAACACCTCGCCGCTGAATGGACCATCAATGCGATATCGCCCAGCGGGATTTTTAGAAAAATCACGGGCAACGCTTAATTTCAGCATCTTAGTCTTCATCGTCGTCGTCCATTGGCAGGGCTACCAGGGCCTTATTTAGGGGGAGCTTCCACTCAATCAAGGTGCCTTCGACAGACTGCTTGCAATAAATTGGGGTTGTTTTCCCGGCGGTGTAGGTTACAAGGCCTTGCCTACTATAGATAAGCATTTGACCATCACCCACTAGGTCTATCAGCTGGGTAAGGTCGAGCAATCCCTTCCCGCGATTGCTCAAGTGGGTACGGGTGCGCCCTAGCTTCATTGCCGCGACAATCATCTGTGCATCGTCAACCTCAATTCCGGGTAAGAGCGAAAGAACGCCGCGAATATTCTCCATAGGGTGTTCTCTTGGAATTGTTTTCGGGATCCCCACGCCTGCATCATAGAAAACTAGTGAGAAGCGGTTTGTCGTGGCATTCATACTGGCTGAAAACCACCACCGACCGCGCAAGCTGTCTTCTGCCCGATCGGAGATAAATGACTTGTTGTTATAGGCGTGCTGCCCAACATTGGTCATTGCCTCACTTACGGCCCGATAAATTTTCTTTGCAACCGCTCTGGGCATTTCAAGGTCGTCACGAAGAAGCTCATCACGAACTTCTTTAATTGTCTCCGCTTTCAATTCCTGGCTCGATCTGAATTGAATGAAACGCATCGAACGTCTTGGTACCTTGACCCGATCCCGCAATTTCACTTTTAGAAGTTTGAAGAACCCACTCTCTCCAAGAAGGCGTTCAATTTGAAGTGACTTAGGGTAGGTACCGGTAATACACCTCTCTCCGTGCTCAAAACGGAGCTTGTGAATATTCGATAGTACATACATTAGGGCACTGGTGTTTATCTTCTCGACATCCGAAAAGACTAAATTCACCCGCTTCCCAGACCGAACACCTGATTTGATGACAGAAACAAACTTGCAGGTTTCCTCATGTGCTGTTGCAAGATCCAGGACAACAGGCACCACGATGTCGATAATTGGCGCGGAGGGCGCCGTTACTCCCCGGAAGGATCGGTTGCCTGTATGAGAGCTGCGCGCGCGATTCCGCCTCTTGCGTCCGAGTTTTTCATTCAGTCGCCTGTCCCAGCGCTCAATTTCCAGGCGTCGCCCGATTTGTTTTCTTACAGCCCTGTTTTTTTTCGGCATCCTTACCTCCCGCGTTTATTCTATTTGCTGCAGGGGATGCTAAAAAACTACGGGCTGGGACGATGCAGCCCGCACCTGAACATCAAGTTGGCTACTGATGATGCATTGCGGAACGAGCTGCATCCGCCAAAAATCCCGAGCGGCTGGACCCGTGCGCCTTGGCGTAGGTGTCGATCTGAGCCAGTAGCCGGCGCGGCAGCGTGATGTTGATCTTTTCGGCCTTGCCTTCGTAGCGCGACACGTCCACGTCCACCAGAGCCCACACCCAGCCTGCGAACTCAGGGTCGGCCTGGCGCTCGGCCAAGGGGCGAGGCATGGGAATATCCTTGCCCTCCTCGGCCAGCAGTTCGCAGTGCAGGTCGATCGCCTCGGCGGCATTGGCGAACGCCTCCTCTGCCGTGTCCCCTGCCGAGAAGCATCCTGGCAGATCAGGAACGACCACGCCCCATGCGGCGCTGTCAGTACCCGGTTCAATCGCAATCGGAAATTTCATACCAGCTCCTTTCTCACCGTAGCCCTGCTTCCTTGAGCAGCTTATGCACCAGGCCCACGCCCAGATCCTTCTTGGGGTGCGGCACGCTCAAATGGCCAGGCCTGTTCGGATGCTGAAAGACGTGATGGCTGCCGCGTACTCCCCGCAACGTCCAGCCAGCAGCCTCTAGCTGCTTGATCAGCTCCCTACTATTCATGGTGGTTATGATAACCACCAATGTCGTAACTAGTCAACACCATAACCACCATGCTCGCCGGGCCAGCGCGGCGCGAACCTTCGGCGCGCGCTCGATCCCCCGCCCCGCCCCCGCGCTTAATAGGTCGCTTTCTGCCTTGAGGTCCGGATTTAGGTAACGCACATAACCCATTGTTTTTAAATGAGGGCAGAGCTACAGACTTCCGGTTTTTGATAGATTTTGAGGGCCAGAAACGGCCATGAATTGCCTGAATTGGCCATGCGCGTGAACAGCAAGGCCTTGCCTGCGCCGCATCGTGACGAAAAGATGACGCCACAAGGCGCGGGGGGACCGTGCCATGGAGTTACCGAGATGAAAAACCAGATCGACGCCCTCGTGCGCAGTATTCGGCACGCCCTTGAGCAATCGCCGCCGACTGTCCCCGAGGTGGCCGCCTTGCTTCAAGCCACCGGCATGGATGGCCCTTCCAGAGCTGGAGCGCAACTCGCCGTCCTTGCTCGCTGGGCCGACGATCCAGACTTTGAAGAGCGCGAGTATGCCCAGCAGCAACTGGATGCCCTCTTGAGCCTGAACTAGGCTGCCGCGAGCAGGCCTCCCGACTGCTTCGCAACCTGGGCGGCCAGCTCGCCGAGGGTGTAGGGACGGAAGCGGATCACTTCCGCGCCCACCTGGTCATTGAGGGCCGCCATGCGTTCCATCAGTGGCATCAGCTCGTTTCGCACAAACACGCTCGCGGCCGGGATCACGCCACCGAACCCGCCCGTGTTCTCGGGGATGACGCCCAGCAACTGCGGCGGCACGCGGTGCGCGGCCAGCACGTCGTCGCGGCTCACCTTCTTGATGTTCAGGAAATCGTCCTTCGCGGCGACCTCGCTCACGGGGATGAGCTGGATACCGTCCTTTTTGCCATTGGGCGAGTAGTAAAAAAGGTTCTTGAAGTTGCCCGGTCCCTTGCTGTTCTTGAGCGCTTCGCGGATCGAGTCCACATCGCGGCTGTCCTGCGCCGCGTCGCTGACGTACAGGATGAACCCCGCGTGCGAGCCGTTGTTGTAATACTTGCGGCGGAACAGGGTCGCGCTCTCGTTCAACCAGGCGGCCTGCATGTTGCTCAGATATTCGGGCAGGCCATAGATCTCTTGGTTCGGGTCGTACTCCATGAACTGATGGACACGATCGGCCTGGAATTCGTGTTCCTCGCCCCACCCCCTGACAAACCAGAACTTCCCGGCTTCGATGCCCCGGCGCATGTACTTGGCCGGCGCATGCGCCAGGCGCACGGTGCGGCCTGTCAGCGACCTTCTTTCCTCCAGGTACGCATTGCCGAAAATCAGAAATTCGAGCGCCCAGGCCGAGAAGTCGGCCACGGACAACAGGCTGTTTTTCTCAAAGCAACTCACCAACAGGTTGCGCTTGAGATAGATCGCGCTGCTGTGGTGCGGGTTGGATCGGAACGACTTGGCCAGCGCCGATGGGGGTATGGGCGGCTCGTAGTAACGGCCATTGCTCATGCACTCCACGTAGTCGAGGATGTCGCGCCCTTCCATCACCGGCTCGGGGTCGCCGAAGGTGAAGGCCATGGGGCCGGCAGGCTTGTGCACGGTCGGGTTTGCAGTTTGTGTTTCGTTCATCGCTTCGCTCATCAGTAAATCTCCACCAGCCCGCGCTTTTCTTCGTCGGGCGCACCCTCCAGGGGCTCTTTGTCAAGGGCATTCATCAAGGCCCATGCCAGGTCCGCATGGCCCGTGACCGCGTTGCGGCCACTCTTGTATGTAACATTGCGTTGACCGTCCGTCAGCACGCGATGGATGGCGAGGAAGGAATGCGCCAGGTCCACCCAGCCGGCATCGAACTCCAGGCGGCCGGCGCGCATGGCTTTCTGTGCGCGCAGGACCAGAAGATTCTTGACCTCGATGCTGTACTGGATTTCCTTGACTGTCGGGAAAAACTGCTTGACCAGCTGATATACGCCCTGCCCCAAACCCGTGGAATCAATGGCGATGTGCTCCACGTTGTAGCGCAGCGTCATCACCTTGATGGCCTCGGCCTGCGCCTCAAAATCCAGCTCGCGGTAGCGGTGCCGCTCCAGCACGCGCAGCTTGCCGCCAGGCTCCTGCGGCGCGGCCACGACAACCAGGCCGGCCGCGTCGCCCGTGTGCCCGGGGTCATAGCCGATCCAGACCGGCAGGTCGCCATAAGGGCGTGCCGCCAGTGGCTTGTAGAACTTGTGCCACTCGACCCAGCTGTCCACCATGCAGGCCTGCAACTGGGCGAGCGGGAACACCGACTTGCTGTCGTCGATGAAAAGGCACATCAGGAGGTTGTCGAACTCCTCCTCGCTGTACTCAAAACGCAGCTCCTCGATGTCGAACAGGTCACAGCCGCCGGCCAGGGCGTCCATGATCGTCACGATGTTGCGCCAGACGCGATCCTCGCCCGTGAAGCCCGAGCCGGCCAGGCGCGCGTGGGAAATGTCGATCGACGGCCCGTCCGTGCTCGCATCCGCGCTGCGGCGCTTGAGACGTTCGCCGGACCAGAAGGCGTAAGCCTCGTGACTCTTGGCGCTGGGCGTCGAGAAATACGTCTTGCGGTACTGCTTCTGCATCGCCATGCCGCTGGCGACTTTGTTTAGCTCCGCAAACTTCGGCGTCCAGAACACTTCGTCGAAGTACAGATTCCCGTGATAGCTCTGTGCGGTGCGTGCGCTGGTGCTGAGAAAGTGAATCTCGGCCTCGTCACCATTCGGCGTGACGATGACCAGCGGGTCGCCCTTGAGGTCGATATCGCAAACGCGGCGCACCCACGCCGTGATGTATTGCTTGAATACATTGGCCTGGGCACGGCTGGCACTGAGGAAGATTTGGTTTCGGCCCGTCTCCAGCGAATCGAGTAGCGCCTCGCGCGCGAAATACCAGGTGGCGCCGATCTGCCGGCTCTTGAGAATGAAGCGCGTGCGCTGGTCGCGCTCGTCGTACCACGTGCGCTGATAGTCAAACAGGCTTTTCTCGAAATCCTCGCGCAGCGCGGCCACGTGCTCCGGTGTGAACACATTGAGCTTGGGTTTCTTCTTTGGCTTGGCGTTGCGCGCCTTGATGTTGGGATTGAGGTCGCTTTCCCGAGCGTCCGCGCCGGCGGCGGTGTATTTGCCGACGCGCGCCAGGCGCTCCATCTCGCGCCCGAGCAGATCGATTTCCTTGAAGTCGCCGCCGCTCTTGATTTCCTTGGCTACGAGCTGGATCAGGCGCGCCTCGATCGAACCCTTGACCCGTTCCAGCGGGCTGGCCGCATCCCACCCCTCGGCCTTGCACCAGTTGCGCACCGTGCGCTCGGGCACGGGCGAGCCCTGGCGCGCCAGCTCTTCGGCGATCTCGGCGACGCGCCAACACTGCCAGTAGAGCGAGCGGGCGCGCAGGCGCAGCGCGGGCGGCCAGGCTGAGCCCTCGGCCTCCAGCGCGTGATGGGCTTCGGCCCGCTCCTGCAGGCCGTCCAGCAGGGACGAGACGTGTTGCACGGACCGAGGCTAAGCAGGCGCGCGACCGAATGCACGGCCCGGCTTTTGTCGGGGAGGCCCCGACAAAACAAACCGCTTGAGCGAGCAAGCCTCGCGCAGCAGCATTGGTCCGCATCTTCAAACCCGATCAAGGAAACCGCCACATGGCCGCCAAATTCTTCCGCGTCGCTGTCGAAGGCCAGACCACCGACGGCCGCACCATCGAGCGCGCACACATCCAGCAGATGGCCGCGCGCTACAACCCCCAGACCTTCTCTGCCCGCGTCTGGATCGAGCACTTGCGCAGCCTGCTGCCGACCAGCGAGTTCAGGGCGCAGGGCGACGTGCTCGCGCTCAAGGCCGAGGAGACGGAAATCGACGGCAAGAAGCGCATGGCGCTGTTCGCGCAGATCGAACCCCTGCCCTCGCTCATCGAGATGGTGAACAAGGCCAAGCAGAAGGTGTTCACCAGCATCGAGCTCGACCCCAACTTCACTCAGAGCGGCGAGGCCTACATGGTCGGCCTGGGCGTGACGGACACGCCCGCCAGCCTGGGCACCGAGCGCCTGGCGTTCGCGGCGCAGAACCCGCAACATAGCCCCTACGCGCCGCTCAAGCAGAGCCCGGCCAATGTCTTTTCCGCCGCGATGGAGACCGCGATGGACTTCAGCGACGCGACCCCGGCGACGCAGGAAATCGGCGGCACGGGGGCGCTGGCCGGCATGCAGGCCGCCTTCAAGGCCATGACGGAGTTTTTCTCCGCGACGAAAACGGCCGCTACGCCGGCCGCGCCTGCGAACACCCCCGCCGCGCCCGCGGCCCCGAGCGGCGACGCGCAGCAATTCGCTGCGCTCATGGGCCATCTCAAGACCATGGCCGACGGCGTGACCGAGCTGTCCAGGAACTACTCGACGCTGCAGCTGCAGCACGCAGCCCTGGAGGAGAAGTTCAAAACCATCGACGCCACCGACGCCGCGCACTACGCCCAGCGCCCGCCCGCCACCGGCGCGACCGCCGCGCAGCTCACGGACTGCTGAACCGAGCACCCATCACCCTTCGAGCACCCTTCGAGAAAGCCATCATGCGCAACGATACCCGTCAGAAATTCACCGCCTATCTGGAGCGCCTCGCCCAGCTGAACGGCGTGGCCAGCGCCACCCAGCAATTCACGGCCGCGCCCAGCACGCAACAAACGCTGGAAGCCAAGCTGCAGGAAAGCAGCGAATTCCTCAAGCTCATCAACATGATCGGCGTGGACCAGCAGTCCGGCGAAAAAATCCACCCCGATGTCAGCAGCCCGGTCGCGGGCCGCACCAACACGGACACGGACGGCGTGCGCCAGCCGCGCAGCATGGGCGCGGCACAAGGCCAAGGTTATTTCTGCCGTCAGACGGACTTCGATACCGGGATCAAGTACGCGACGCTGGACGCCTGGGCGAGGTTCCCCGACTTCCAGATCCGCGTACGTGACGCCGTGCTCAAGCGCCAGGCGCTGGACCGCATCATGATCGGCTTCAATGGCCGCACGGCGGCGGCCACCACCAACCGGCAGGCCAATCCGCTGCTGCAGGACGTGAATATCGGATGGCTGCAGAAAATCCGCACGGATGCCCCGACGCATGTCATGGACGGTGGCGCGGAAAGCGAAAACGCCATCTACGTGGACGAAGGCGGAAACGCGGACTACGACAGCCTGGATCAGTTGGTGTTCGACGCGCACGCAACGCTGATCGCCGAGTGGTTCCAGGAAGACCCACAGATCGTGGCCATCGTTGGTCGTTCTCTGATGAGCGACAAGCTGTTTCCGCTGGCCTCCGGCGCGAATGCACCGACCGAGCAACTGGCGGCCCAGGTCCTGCGCAGCCAGCGCCGCCTGGGCGGCCTGCAGGCCATCACGGCGCCCTTCATGCCGCCGGATGCCGTGCTCATCACCTCGCTGTCCAACCTGTCGGTCTATTGGCAGATCGGCACGCGTCGCCGCTACATCAAGGATGAGCCGGAAAAGAACCGCATCGCCAACTACGAAAGCGTGAACGAGGACTACGTGGTCGAGGACTACGACCGCTGCGCGCTCATCGAAAACATCGTCCTGGGCCCCGTGCCGGCCGAAGAGCCGGAAGGCGGTCAGTGATGGCGACCACTCGCAAGAAACTGACCCCCGCGCAGGCCTCGCTGCAGCGCGCCCAGGCCCGCCTGGCCCACGCGGCGGTGCAGGCCTCGGTGACTGGCGAGATGCGCCACGGCCCGGCCCAGACGCGCCCGCAAGTCGCCGCCACTGCCCTGGCCGTGTCATCGCCCTTCTCGGCGCAGGGCAACGCCTACCAGCTGATGCTGGCGCAACTCGCCGAACACCGCGCCGCGCTCAAGGAAATCAAGAGCGTGGAACGCAAAGCCGAGTTCAAGGCAGCCATCCTGCCTGTGTATGACGCCTGGGTGGACGGCGTTCTGGCCAGCGACAAGCCCGGCGAGGATTTCGTGTTCACCACGGCGCTGATCTGGCACATCGACGCGGGGCACTACGCCCGCGCATGGCAACTGGCGCGGCATGCGCTGGCCCACGCCATGCCGCTGCCGCCGACCTACGAACGCGACCTGGCCACGGCGCTGATCGACGAATACGCCTGGGCCTTCCTGGCCGGGAAGATGACCGCGGCCGAGGCTCTGGAGATCCTGCCGCAGGTGCTGGAAACCACGCAACCCTTCGACGCACCCGACCAGGCGCGCAGCAAGCTGCACAAGGCCCTGGCCTACGCACTGCTGGGCCGTGAACAGGGCGCGCAAGAGGTGGACTACGAGGCCTTGCCGCTGCAGGCCCTGCAATCCGCCCTGCCGCTGCTGCGCCGCGCCCTGGAGCTGGACCAACAGGCCGGCGTGAAAAAAGACATTGAGCGCGTGGAGCGCAACCTGGCCAAGAAGGAGCCTCCACCCGCCTGAGCCCGAGCGTACCCCGCACCCGGCGGCGTGGGTGCTGCGGGCCAAGCCCCGGCGAGGCTTTCAGCACCCACCCACCGCCGACCCGCGGACACACAAAAGCATGTGAACAGCACATAAAACCATGAGCTTTATCGCCACCGAAACCCCGCCGCCCGCGATCGCCGAGCCCGTCATCGTCAATGACGGGTTTTTCCCGGACGTGGACCCCAAGCAGTTGCGCGAGGACGCAGCGCTGCCGGGCGCCATCACGGCGCCGCGGCTGCGCCAGGCCGTCCTGCGCGCGATCTTGGACGTGAACCGCGAACTGGAGCCCTGGAGGGCTCGCCAGGTGGCGGCCGGCCACGGCTCGCTGGCCGCGGTGCCGGCGGCGACCGTGGCGGGCGAAACCAGCGCCAATGTCGTGTATTACCGCGCCGCCATCCTCAGCCATGTGCAGGCCGCGCTGGCGGAGCAATACCGCGCGATCGATACGACCGGCAAGGGCGACAGCAAGGCCGAGCGCCTGGAGGCAACGGCGGACGATCACCGGCGAAACCTGCGCTGGGCGGTGGCGGCCATCCTGGGCCGCACCAACACCGTGGTCGAGCTGATCTGAGGCTGCCATGAGCAACGCCCGGCAAGTGCGCAGCGAACGAAACGACAGCGTGGACGCCCTGTGCTTTCGCCACCTGGGCACGACCGCGGGCGGCGTGGTGGAGCAAACCTACGCCCTGAACCGTGGCCTGGCTGCGCTGTGCGGCCCCAGCGGCATCCTGCCCGAGGGAACCCTGGTCACGCTGCCCGACGCCACCGCCGCCTTGACCCAGACCGACAGCACGGTCCACCTGTGGGACTGACCCCCGAACCCCGACCACTCCGAACGGAGACCAACCATGAGGCACCACACCATGACCGAACCCGCCAGCACGGCCGGCGGCGCTTTTGCCGGCTACAAGCTCTTTCTTTTCTCCCTGCCCTTCATCGGCGCGGTGCTGGCGTTCTGGCTGGGCATCCGCTTTGTGCCGTTGAAGAAGGGCGCGGAGTGGAAGGACGCGGTGGACCGCCTGACCGCCGGCGCGATCAGCAGCTTTGTCCTGGGCGTGCCGACGCTGATCTTCCTTGCGCGCCAGTGGCCCGGGATCTTCGGCGCGATGAATGACCTGGCCGCCGCGGCCTCCATCTCCACCCACGCCGTCACGCTGCTGGTGTATGGGACCGTGTTCCTGCTGTGCGCCCTGCCCGGCACCTGGCTGTTCGCGGCCGTGTTCGGGTGGCTGCGCAAGACCGAGGGCAAGGATCTGGGCGAGATCGTCCAGGACCTGCGCGGGAAGGGTGAGCGCTGATGAGCCGGTTTTCCTTTGGCGAGGCCTCGGCGCGCAAACTGGCGACGTGCGATGAACGGCTGCAGCGCGTCGCGCGTCGCGCGCTGGCGTATGGCGTGATGGACTTTGCCATCACGGAAGGCCTGCGCACGCTGGAAAAGCAACAGGAGGAGTACCGCGCCGGCCGCAGTCAGATCGATGGCATCAAAACGCTGAGCAAGCATCAGCGCCTGCCCTCTGAGGCGATCGACGTGCTACCCCATCCGGCCGTCGTCAACGGCGTGAATGTCTGGAACGATCAACAGCGTTTTGCGGTTCTGGCCGGGCTGATGATGGCCGCCGCCGCCGATGAAGGCGTGACGCTGCGCTGGGGCGGAGATTGGGATGGCGACGGGAACAACGCCGACTCGACGCTCCACGACATGCCGCATTTCGAGCTGGTGTGAGTTCAACGATGCAGCGCGCCGCCTTGTTCGCTCTTTCCGCCCTTGCCTGCGCCGCCCTGGTGCTGGCACTGCATCTGCGCGAAGTGAGCCGCGCCGACGCGGCCGGCTACGCCCGCGCCCAGGGCGAGGCCTCGCAACTTGCCGCCGACCTGTCCCGCGAATTCCAGAAAGGAAAAGACCGTGCCCTCGATGACGCCCAAAAACGCCTGGCGACGGAGCGCGCTGCTGCTGATCGCTCTCGCGTTGACGCTGACCGGTTGCGCGAGCAATTGCGTGGTGCCGAACGCCGAATCGCTGCAGCTCCCGATGCCGCCGTCCGAAAGTACGCCTCTACCGTCACAGAGCTATTCGACGCGTGCGTCCGGGAATATCGAGACGTGGCGGCAGCAGCTGCAGGCCACGCCGCTGATGTCCGAACCCTGATCGCGGCCTGGCCGCGCATGCCCGGCGCACCGGTGCCGGATGACGAAGGTCGCTGATGTACAAGCCCAGCAGCTTGCGCAAGCACCTATCCCTGGCGGTGCCGGACTTCAAGACCAATCCGGACAAGCTGTCCATCCTGGTCAAAGTCGGCCGCCTGCAGTGCGCCGGCGGGCGCAGTCTTTCGCACACGCACGCCTACACCGCGCAGATCGTGGTGGAGGGCTTCGACGGCTCGCCCGACGCGGTGTTCGTGCCCTTGCTCGTTTGGTTGCGCACGCACCAGCCCGAAATCTTCGACAACGAGAAGTTGCGCGACGGCGCGGTCCGCTACGAGGTGGACTACAACGATGAGCGGACCATCGACCTGCTCATCGAGCTGGACCTGACAGAAAGCGTGATCGTCACGCCGGCCGTGCCGCTGCCGCAGGAAGAGGAAGGCCTGCCGCCCGGCCGCTACACCATCCAGCATATCGGCGAGCCGCCGCGCCCGGGCACGGCGCAGATCGAGGAGGCGTGGGAAATCTGGGCGGACGGCCAGCCAGTGGCCGCCTGGACGAACCGCCCGGCGGATTTCGACGATGCGCCCGTGCTGACGCAGTGACCAGGAGCCGACACATGGACGACTCCCTGCAGGAACTCGCCACCTGGGCCGCACCGCTGGTGGCCACGCTGTCCGACTCGGCGCGCCGCCGGCTGTTGCGGCGCATTGCCACAGCCCTGGCCGACCGCCAGGCGCGGCGTATCCGCCGCCAGCAGAACCCGGACGGCTCGCCTTTCGAGCCGCGCAAGAAGGCCAGCGCCGCGCGCGCCGCTCTGGGCCGCAGTGTGCGGGCCCGGGCCAAGGCAAGCGGACCGATGTTTGAGAAATTGCGCCAGCGTCAGCACCTGAAGGCCGCGAACGACGCTGCGGCCGCCACCGTCGGATTCCTTGGCCGTGCCGCGCGGATTGCCCGTATCCACCAGCTGGGCCTGCTGGACGCGCCCGCCCCCGGCCAGGCTGGGGTGCGCTACCCGGCGCGCGAGCTGCTGGGCCTGACCAGCACCGACCGCGCCATGGTGCGTGATTTCGTGCTGGACGCACTGGCGCATGGAAGGGCCGCCCGATGATGGACGCAGCCGAACTCGCCGCCCTGCTGAGCGATCTGTCGCGCCGCCTGGAAAACATCGTGCGTGATGGCCGAGTCGCCGAGCTGGTCTTGGCCCCCCCGCGCGTGCGTGTCGATCTGGCAGCCGATGGTGAAGCACCCATGCTGACGGACTGGCTACCCTGGTACACGCCGCGCGCCGGTGCCGTGCGGGTATGGAGCCCGCCCAGTCTCGGTGAACAGGTGACCGTGCTGTCGCCTGGCGGCCACCTTGCTGCGGGGCGGGTCCTGCCGGCTCTGTTCAGCGACGATGCCCCCGCGCCGGCCAGCGAGGCGTCCCGTGTGCTGGTCCAGCACGGCGATGGCGCGCTGTTCAGCTATGACGCAGAGTCGCACGCCCTGCAGGTCACCCTGCCCGTAGGCGGCAAGGCCAGCGTTGATGCACCTGACGGAATCACGCTCACGGGGGATGTGGCGATCGAGGGCGGCCTGACTGTCAGCAAAGACGCCGAGTTCGCCAAGAAAGTCGTCGCGGCCGAAGATGTCCAGGCGGCCGGTGTCAGCCTGGTGCGGCACCCTCACAACACCACGTCGCCGGGCGCGCCTACCGCCCCGCCGACGCCGAACGCGGAGGCCTAGCACCATGGCCACATCGCAAATCATCGGTATGGATGCGCGCACGGGCCGCGCGCTGACGGGCGCGGCCCGGCTGGCGCAGTCGGCGCTGGACGTGCTGCTTACGCCGATCGGCTCACGTTTGGGGCGCCGCAGCTATGGCAGCCGCTGGCCCGAGCTGATCGACGCGCCGGACAACGATGCAACGCGGCTGCGCCTCTACGCCGCCGCGGCGGATGCACTGATGCGCGAGCTTCCCGAACTGACCGTGGAGCGAATCACGCTCACGCGCCCGCGCGCCGGCCAGGCCGTGCTGGAGCTGCAGGGCCATGACGCCGATGGACAGGACGTGAGCACGTCGCTGCCGATCGATGCGCTTGGAGGATTTTTCGCGTGAGCACGACTCTAGACGTTTCCAAGCTGCCGCCGCCCACTGTGGTGGAGACGCTGGATTTCGAGACGCATTACACCCGCATTCGCTCGCGTTTGGTTGCGCTCTACCCTGCCGCCGCGGGCGCGCTTGAAAGCGATGCGGAGCCGTTGACCAAGCTGCTCCAGGTCATGGCCTATGAAATCATGAATGAGCGCATGGCGCGCAATGACAGCGCGCTGGCTGTGATGCTGGCCTATGCGGAGGGTGCTGACCTGGACCAAATCGGCGATCGCTTCAATTTGCCACGCCTGGTCATTACGCCGGCTGACCTCGAAGCCATCCCTCCCACGTTAGCTGTGATGGAAAAAGATGAGCCTTACCGGCTACGCATCCGCGAGCGCAACCGGGTTCTGAGTCAGATCGGCACGGCTGCGGCTTACGAGAGCTTCGCCAAGGGGGCGGATGGCGATGTGCTCGATGCCCGGGCCTCCAGCCCGACTCCAGGCACCATCATGGTGACGGTACTGGCGCGTTCCAACAGTGGAATGGCAGGTCCGGAGCTTCTGGCCACCGTGCTGGCAGCCGTGAGTCATGATGACGCGCGCGCAATGACCGACGAGGTCATGACACAGAGTGCCGAGCTGGTGGACTACACCATTCGGGCCACGGTCTATCACGACGGTGGTCCGGGCGCGGCCGGACTGTTGGCGCAGTTGCAGGCGCACGCCCAGGCCGTGGCGGACGAGGTCCACCGGATCGGCGCGCGCGTGAGCCTGAGCAAGATCTATGACGCCCTGCAGCAGAGCGGCGTGGTCGAGGTGGACCTAGCCGAACCTGCCGCAAGCATGACGACGACGCTAGAGCAGGCGCCTCGCTGCATCGCGATCAACATCACGCTGGCGGCGGCCGACGAGGAAAGCGAGGCCTGAGCATGGCCACGTCTCCCACCCCGGCCAGCGAGGCAGCGCAGCTGCTGCCGCCGAACGCCACGGCGCTGGAACGCGCCGTGGTGCAGGTGTTCGCCGAGGAGCTGGCGTGCATCCCACAGCCACACCGGGATCTCTGGAACCCCAGCACCTGCCCCGTGGCGCTGCTGCCCCTGCTGGCCTGGTCGCTGGGCGCGGAGACCTGGGACGAGAACTGGCCGGTCTCGATAAAACGCTCGGTCACAAGCTCGGCGCTAACAACCAACCGATTCAAGGGCCGCGCCAGCGCCGTGCGCGGAATCGTGCGCGCCTTCGGTGGCGCAATCACGATCGTGGAATGGTGGCAGAAAACACCCAAAGGCGTGCCGCATACCTTTGAAATCATCCTGAGCGTCGGCACAGAGGACGCGGAGGACGCAGCGGCACGCTACGCGCAACTGATCCGCGAGGTCAAGCGGTTGAAACCGCTGCGCAGCCATTTCACGGCCACCCAGGCCTTGAGTGCACGCGGCACTGCCCACCTGGCCGCCGTTGGCCGCCCCGCCACATTCCGCCGCCTTTCCCTGACCGTGGACGCCACCGCGTCCAGTCCACCGGCCTGACCCTATGCCCTTCATCTTCAAACTGACCTCCGAGGGCATCGCGGCCCTCATCAACGCCGGCAACGACGGTCTGGCACCACGCAAGGTGGCCCAAGCGGGCCTGTCGAGTGTCGAGATCGTGCCAGGCGAGCCTATCGACCCGGGCGACGAGATCAAGCGTCTGAACACCGTGGGCGGTGGTGTTGTAGGTGACGACACAATTCACGTGACGATGACTGACGCCAGCGTGGATGCCTACACGTTGCGCAGCTTTGCCCTGTACCTGGACGACGGGACGATGATCGGCAGCTATGGCCAGGCGGACCCGATCACGATCAAGGTGGCTGACGCTCAGTCCCTGCTAGCCGTGGATCTGCGCGTTCTTGACGCGAGCGTGGACCTGGGAGTGTTGGAGTTCGATGAAACGAGTTTCTGGAACCCGCCCGCGACAACCGCAACAGCGGGCGTGCTGGAGCTGGCGACAGCTACGGAAGTTCAAGCAGGCATCGATAACGCACGGGCGATCACGCCTGCAGGACTATCCGCGCGAACCGCCACCGAGACCCGAGCTGGCATTGCGGAGCTTGCGACGGCTGCAGAGGTGCAGGCCGGCATCGACGCATTTCGCACCGTCACGCCGGCAACCTTGGCCCCTCTTTTGGCCGCTCTTTCCACTGCAATCGATCTCAGGGCGCCGATCGCCAGTGCGGCGTTAACAGGTCTGCCTACAGCGCCCACGGCAGCGCCAGGAACGAACACAGCCCAAATCGCCACCACGGCCTTCGTGGTGACAGCAGTTGCAGCGCTGGTGAACAGCAGCCCTGCCGCACTGGACACGCTAGCAGAGCTGGCGACGGCGCTGGGCAACGACGCCAATTTCTCAACGACCATGACGAACGCGCTGGCGCAGCGCGTGCGCTTTCTTCCTCTTGCGACGGTGCGCGCCCTGGCCTCGAATAGTGGCCCCATCATCATCGACGAGCTGGCGGGAGAGGCGTGGAAGTGGTCCAGCTTCGGTCCGTACTTCACGGGCTACGCTAGCCCCTACTGCGGCGAGCCGATTTACGGTGTTGATGCTCTGCCGCGTGCTCATGAAATCGATGCGATCGGCGGCATCTTCAACAAAGCGGACCATCCCGAACTGTGGGGATGGGCGCAATGGCGCGGCCTGGTCAAGAGCCAGACTGAATTCAATGACGGTCTGGGCTCCTACTGGTTCGTCGCCGACCCCGGCGGCGATGCCACGAAGTTCCGCGCGCCGAATTTGCTCGGGCCGAACAACTGGGGCATGTTCTTGCGCATGGCTGCTGGTGGCGTTGATGCAGACACTGCAAATGCAATCGCCCTCGGCGCGCGCAAGCTGGACACGATGCAAGGGCATTTTCACGGGCCATCAAGCATTGGCATCTCGGTCGATTTAATTGGTCAATCGGGGACGAATCGGAACGTGCCCCAGGGGGCAAGCACGACTGGCGGCCCGGTCGCAGACACGCAGCACGGCGCGCCTCGCGTTGGCATGGAAACGACACCCCGGTTCACGCCCTTTCATCCGCGCATTCACAAGTAGCTACCTGTGGATGCGCGGGTGAACTGCTGTGTTCATGCCGCGCGTTTCCTGGGCTTTGCGGCCATTACCTGTTCCCATCGGGTCGCCGCGATTTGCGTTGGACCCACTCGCGTAGTCAGCCACGGCTGAGCCTGCACCGAACACGCGGGAGGCGCCGCTTCCGTTTGGGTGAGTGTGTTCCTGGTATGCGTCAAGCTGCCTGGTGCCCATGCCTCGCGCATTTGCAGTGTCAGCTTCAGCTTGAGGGGGAACAGCCAGCGGTGCTGGCGGTTTTGACTGGTGGGCCTCTTGGTCCAATATGGCCTGCGATTACTTTTGTCGGGCGACCCCCGACAAAACAAACCACTTGTCTGCCATTCGGCCTGCGGGCGATGCTTAGGGACCGCTTTAGGAGCCCCACGCATGTCCCTCACCAGCTATCACCACGGTATCCGCGTCCTTGAGGAAACCGGCGGCGCGCGCGCCATCGCCACGGCCAGCGCCTCGGTCATTGGCATGGCGGCCGTGGCCGACGATGCCGACGCCACGACCTTCCCCCTGAACACCCCCGTGCTGCTCACCCGCGTGGCCGACGCGATCGGTAAGGCCGGCGAGGCCGGCACGCTGGCGGCCAGCCTGGAGGCGATCAGCAACCAGGCAAGCCCCTTGTGCGTCGTGGTCCGCGTGGCCGAGGGCGAAGGCGAGGACGCGGAAGCGATCGCAGCCGCTACGGCCGCGAACGTGATCGGCACCGTCACGCCCGAGGGCCAGCGCACGGGCCTGCAGGCGCTGCTGACGGCCCAGGCCGCCCTGGGCGTGCGCCCGCGCATCCTGGGCGCACCCGGCCTGGACAGTTCGCAAGCCGTGGCCACGGCCCTGGCGACGCTGGGCGGCAAGCTGCGGGGCATGGCGTATGCCGGCACAGGCGGCTCGCAGACCTTGGCCGCAGCCGTGGCCTACCGCGAGAATTTCGCGGCCCGCGAACTGATGCTGATCCACCCGGATTTCCAGCGTTTTGACACGGCAAGCGCCGCGACCGTGGACGCACCGGCGACGGCCTACGCGCTGGGCCTGCGCGCAGCGATCAACACGCAAACGGGTTGGCACAAGACCATCAGCAACGTGGCCGTGAACGGCGTGACAGGCATCAGCAAGCCGATCCACTGGGATCTGCAGAGCAGCGCCACGGACGCGGGGCTGTTGAACGAGGCCGGCATCACCACACTGATCCGCAGCAACGGGTACAAGTTCTGGGGTAGCCGCACCTGCAGCGATGACCCGAATTTCATTTTTGAGAGTGCCGTCTGGGCGCGACACATCGTCGCGGACACGATCGCAGAAGGTTTGGAATGGGCCGCCGACAAGACCCTTCACCCCAGCATCGTCAAAGACATTCTGGAAACCATCAACGCGAAGGGGCGCGAGTTCGTGACGGCGGGCCATCTGCTGGGCTTTTCGGCCTGGTATGACGAACAGGTGAACTCGACCGATCGCCTCAAGGCGGGCAAGCTGGCAATCGACTTCGACTACACGCCGGTTCCCCCACTGGAGGACCTGGCGCTGCGCCAGCGCATCACTGACCGCTATTTCTCCGATTTTGCCGCCCGCGTGGCGAACTGATCGGCGCAAGTCACGCGCTTCATCTCCCCTGAACCCGAACCGAAGAGGCCGCCATGGCACTGCCCCGCAAACTCAAGAATTTCAACCTGTTCATCGACGGCGAGAGCTACGCCGGTCTGGTACCGGAAATCACACTGCCCAAGCTGTCGCGCAAGACCGAGGAATACGTCGCCGGCGGGATGCCTGGCGCCGTGAATGTGGCCATGTCCCTGGAGGCGCTGGAGCTGCAATTCACGCTGGCCGGAATGGATGCGCGGCTGTTCCGCCAGTTCGGCAACACGAACACGGCAGCCACCCTGCTTCGCTTCGCTGGCGCGATGCAGGATGACGCCACTGGCGCGGTACTACCGGTGGAAATCGTGACGCGCGGCTTCTACAAGGAGCTGGACCCGGGCGCGGCCACGGCCGGAGAAAAGCTGGAAACGAAGCTGACGGCCAGCCTCAGCTACTACAAGGTGACGATCTCAGGCGAAACCGTGATCGAAATCGACATGGTGAATTTCATCGAGATCATCGGCGGCACTGACTACGCGGCCGAGGTACGCCGTGCCATCGGCCTGTAAAGGGCCGTGACAGGCTTCGCCTCACTCTCGCAAGCTAAACCGGAACCACCCATGAAAAAAATCGCCCTCGAAACCTCCGCAGCATCGGCAGCGGACGACGCGCAGGCCTTGACCGCCGCCAACCCCAACGAGATCCTGCTTGCCGCACCGATCACCCGCAAGGGTGGCGACGTGGCAGCCATCACGCTGCGCAAGCCGAATTCGGGCGAGCTGCGCGGCTTGACGATCAGCGCGCTGATGCAAAGCGACGTGGAATCCCTCATCAAGCTTCTGCCGCGCATCAGCACACCGATGGTGGCTGAGTACGAGGCGGCCGCGCTGGACCCGGCGGACATGGTGAAGGTGGCGGGGGTCGTGGCCGGTTTTTTGCTCGGGAAGAGCACGGAGACGCCCCACTCCCCGAGAGCGTAGAGGAGTACATGGCCGACCTGGCCACGGTGTGGCATTGGCCGCTGTCCGAGATGCTGCCCATGTCGCTGGGTGACCTGGCCGCCTGGCGCGAGCGCGCCCGTGTGCGCACGCAGGCGCAGAAAGCCTCATAATGAGCCGAAATGACCGCCTCCCTGTCCCTGCTGATCTTGTGCATTCCGCCGCTGGTGCTGGCGGCCTTTGCGCTTGTCTGGACATTCCGTGCCCTGGCCTCCATCGGCAGCGCCCTGGAATCGTGGATGTGGCAGCGGCGCGAACTGCGCATGCGAAAGAGGCATGCCGCAGAAACGGCCGCGTTGTTCCCCGACGCCTACCGGAAGTAAAACCACTGTTGCGTCCGCAGGCGCCTGCCTTGCGGGCGTGGCGCGCCGGAGGGCTTCATGTCCTCTGACGTTCAGATCCGCATCCTGCTGGAGGCGGCCGACCGCGCCAGTCGGTCGCTCAAGGGCATCGACCGTGCCAGCCGCGAAGCGGCCGACGCCATCACGAAATCCCGCGAGGAACTGCGCCGGCTGAACGCGCAGCAGGCCGCGCTTGACGGCGTGGAAAAGCACAAGACGGCCGTGCGCGAGGCCGGCCTGCAGGTCAAACTCTATCAATCACGGCTCGACGCGCTGCGCAACAGTGGCAGCGCCTCGACCGCTCAGATCACGCGAGCGCAGGTGGCGGTAGACAAGGCCAAGGGAGCGTTTTCCCGCGCCAGCGCCGGCGCGCTGGATTTGCGCCGGCGACTCGACGCCATGGGCGTCAAGAACGCCAGCCAGGCACAGGGGCAGCTGCGGCGAGACATTGACGCGGCCAATGCGGCCATGCAGCGCCAGATCGGCCGCGCGCAGCAGCTGGCCCAGCGGCAGGCCTCATGGCGCAAGCTGACCGAGCAGCACGGCAAGGCCATGCGCCACATCGAGGGCTTGAACATCTCGGGCGCCGCCTCGCTGGCCACGGGCGTGGGCATCGGCCGCCTGGCGCGCGGCCCCATCAATGCCTTTGCCGAGCAGGAAGACGCGGCCACGCAGTTGCAGGCCGCGATGATGCGCTCCGACGGCAGCGCGCCCGAGGAGCTGGCGCAGATTCAGGCGCTGGCGGACAAGCTGGGCGGCACGCTGCCGGGCACGACGGCCGATTTCCAGAACATGATGACGATGCTTATCCGCCAGGGCATGAGCGCGAAATCGATTCTGGGCGGCCTGGGCGAGAGTGCGGCGTACCTGGGCGTACAGCTGCAGATGCCGGTGACGGAAGCGGCCGAGTTCGCGGCCAAGATGCAGGACGCGACGCGCACGGCCGAGGGCGACATGATGGGCCTGATGGACACCATCCAACGCGCCTACTACAGCGGCGTGGACAGCGGCAACATGCTGCAGGGGTTCACGAAGATGTCCCCCGTCCTGGGCATGATCCGCAAAGAGGGGGTGGAAGGCGCAAACGCGCTGGCGCCGCTGCTGGTGATGATGGATCAGGCGGGCATGGCCGGCGAGTCGTCGGGCAACGCGATCCGCAAGGTGTTCCAGGCCGGGCTGGACGCCAAGAAGATGGCGAAGGCAAACGCGCTGCTGCAGGATGGCCGCGCGGGGTTCACGCTGGATTTCACGGACGGCAACGGGCAGCACGGCGGCTTGGACGTGATGTTCAAGCAGCTGGAAAAGCTCTCTACGATCCAGGACGACGTGGCGCGCACTGGCATCATCAAGGCGATGTTCGGCGACGACGCGGAAACGCTCCAGGTGCTGAACACTCTGATGGCCAAGGGCGCGGCCGGGTACGAGGAAATCCAGCGCAAGATGGGCCAGCAGGCGAGCCTGCAGCAGCGCGTGAACGTGCAACTGGGCACGCTCAAAAACGTGATGGAAGCGGCCGAGGGAGCGGCCACGAACGTGGCGGCCTCGATCGGCCAGGTGCTGGCGCCGCAACTCAAGGAAATCACGCTCTGGCTGGCTGGCGCCGCGGAACGGGCGCAGGGCTGGATCAAAGAAAACGAGGGCATCGTGGCGGTGGCCGCCTGGGTGGTCGCCGGCATCGTGGCGGTGGCCACAGCGTTTGGCGTCATGTCACTGACGGTCGCGGCCGTGGCCGGGCCGCTGAAAGTGGCGATGTTCCTCCTCCAGGCCCTGGGCCTTGCGGCCAAGGGGAATCCGGTGATCGCCATCATCACCGCAGTGGCCACCTTGGGCGGCGTTCTCTATGCCACCTGGGAACCGTTCCGCAAGATGATCGACTGGATCCTGAACAACGTAGCGAAGGCTGCGGCCTGGCTGGGCAAGTTTCTGGGCATCAAGACGGACGGCTCGACCTACACGGGCGGCGGCGCGACACCTGGTGCGACCGGTGCGCTGGCGACGCCTGGCACCTCGGCTTGGGCGACGGGTGGCGGGGCTCCGCTGACGGCGACAGCCGGCGGGCCGCTGATGGCCCCCGCGGTCGCGGGTGGAGCGGCGGCGACGGTGCGCGAGGGCGACAGCATCAAGATCGACGTGCACGCCTCCCCTGGTATGGATGAGGCGGCCGTGGGCCGTGCCGTCGCCTCCGAGATCCGGCGGTTACAGAACCAGCAAGGGGCGCGTACGCGAAGCGCTCTGGCAGACGTTAATTGAGGGGGGCGGCGATGGTGATGATGTGCCTGGGCATGTTCGTTTTCAGCCTGCCGACACTGGCATTCCAGCAACTGGAGCACCAGATAGCCTGGCGTCACGCGAATAACGAGCGCGTCGGGGCTCGCGCGGCCAGTCAGTTCCTTGGGCCTGGCGAAGAGGCAATCACGCTTACGGGCCTGGTCCTGCCTGGCTTCGGTAAGCGACTGGCTCTTGATTCGCTGCGCTTCATGGCGGACACGGGCGCGGGCTACGTGCTGGTCGACGGGCTGGGCCGAATCTACGGGCGCTTCGTCATTGTCGAGCTGCGGCAGACGGGGACGGTTTTCAATCAGCTGGGGCAGCCGTCGCGTATCGAGTTCAGCATCGCGCTCAGGCGCGTGGACGGCACCCGCAACACGTTGCCACTGGGCATCACGATTCCGGCGCAGTGACACCGATCAGGTGAGCAATGGCGGACGCCCTACCCTCTTTTCCGATGTACGCGCAACCGGCGCGCATGCCGGCGTACCGGCTCACGATCGACGGCCAGACGATCAGTCCGCAATTCGATGCGCGATTGCAGCGCTTGGCGCTGACAGAGGAGCGCGCCGGCACAGCCGATCAGCTGGATTTGGTGCTGAGCGACCACGACGGCGCCTTGGCCTTCCCGCGGCGCGGCGTGATACTGACGCTGGCCATGGGCTGGGACGGCGAGCCCCTGCAGGGCAAAGGTACGTTTGTGGTTGACGAGGCAGAGCACGGCGGCCCGCCGGATCTGCTGACGATCCGCGCACGCAGCGCGGACGTGCAGACGATGAAGCAACGCCGCAGCCAGGCCTGGCACGCGACGACACTGGGGCAGATCATCGAGACGCTGGCCGGGCGCAACAACCTGGCGCCGCGCATTGCCGCCGTGCTCGCCAGTCGTGCGGTGGCGCACCTGGACCAGGCCGAAGAAAGCGACCTGGCATTCCTGACGCGACTGGGTAAGCTGCACGACGCGGTGGCCACCGTCAAGCACGGCAGGCTGTTGTTGCTGCCGGTGACATCGGGGCAGAACAGCCAGGGGCAGCAGTTGGAGGGCGTGACGATCGCACGCAGCGACGGCAGCACGCACCGGTACCAGGTGGCGGACCGGGAGACGTGGCGCGGGGTGCGGGCGTACTGGCAGGACTCGCGCGCGGCGCGGCGCAAGAGTGAACTGGCGGGCAGCGATCCGCCCGAAAACAACGGCCAGAACGTGAAACGGCTGCTGCCTACTTACGCGAACCAGGCGGAAGCGCAGGCGGCCGCGAACGCGGAGTGGGAGCGGCTGCAGCGCGGCAAAGCCACGCTGAGCCTGAACCTGGCCGAAGGCCAGCCGCTGCTGACACCACAGGCGCCCGTGACGGTGCGCGGCTTCAAGGCGGAGATCGACGCGCACGCCTGGCGCGCGGCGCGTGTGACGCACGAGCTGGCGGCCAGCGCCGGCTGGACAACTCAGGTCGAGCTGGAAACGGATTAGCGGCCGGCCTACGGCATAATTACGAGCTGCGGACGGTCGGCATGATAAAGGAATCAGGCCTTGCGTTTCCACTGCCCGCATTGCAATTCTCAGAACACCAAGACGCGCTCTTCCCTGCGCGTGAGCGCCACAGTTACGCGTGCCTATGTCCAGTGCCGGAACTCGGCATGCGGCTTTTCCTGGCGCATGGACTGCCACGCAGCCTTCGCGCTGACTCCCCCAGCCAAGCCGGCACCGGGCGTTCTCATCCCCTCCAGCACTTTGATCGATCGCAAGCGGGCGGCGCGGCAGCAGGCCGCAGCCCATGCCATCGAGGTTGCACGGTCGCATCGAGGGGGGCGTTGCGCGTGAAACCCTGGCAAATGATCGAGGGCGAAGCGCTGCCCGAACTACTCGCCATGCCTGGCGCCAGCGTGGACGCCGTGATTACCGACCCGCCCTACAGCAGTGGTGGATTCTCCCGTGACGACAAGGGCAAGAGCCCCGATGCCAAATACACGCAGCATCAGCAGCGCGGACGCTACCCGGATTTCTCGGGTGACTCACGAGACCAACGCAGCTATCTGACCTGGTGCGCGCTGTGGATCGCCGAATGCCTGCGCGTGCTCAAGCCCGGCGGCTACTTCATGTCATTCACGGACTGGCGACAGCTGCCAGTCATGACGGACGCCGTGCAGGCCGGCGGCGTGTTCTGGCGCGGCCTGACGGTGTGGGACAAGGGGCGTGGAGCACGTGCACCGCACAAGGGCTACTTCAGGCACCAGTGCGAATACGTGGTCTGGGGCACCAAAGGCGCCGCATCCATGCTGACCCACGACGGCCCTTTCGACGGCTGCATCCAGGCCACGGTGCGGCGCGACGACAAGCACCATCTGACGGGCAAGCCCACCGCGCTGATGCGTGAGCTGGTGCGTCCCGTGCCGCCGGGCGGCCTGGTGCTGGACCCGTTCGCGGGCAGCGGTTCCACGGGTGTGGCGGCGCTGCAATCGGGGCGCCGCTTCATCGGCATCGAGCGCGAGGCGGCCTACGCCGACATCTCGCGCCAGCGCCTGGCTGCGGCCGAACAGGAGTCGCGGCCGGGCGGCGCGGAAACATAGCGCTGAAATACCCGGCTGCCGCCGGACGCTGGCCAACGCAACAACGGCCCCAAACCCCGAATGATTAAAACGCGCTAGGCGCGTTTTTTTCATGGCCGAACGACTCAGGGCCTAGGCCAAGCCGAAAAAACGGCTCAAACGCCGCGTAGACGCTCCGCAGACCCCCGCGCATGTCGCGGCTCCGGTGGTGTAGCGCCAAAAAATTCCCTCGCGTCCCTAGCAGGCGGCTGTTCACGGCCCGCCAAGCACGGACGACAAGCGGCCTCAGCCGCTTGCGGGAGTGCGCCAGCGGGCCGCCGGGGGCACTGTCATTGCCCCCGCTTGCGGGGGCCTTGTGTGAATAAAACGGTGGATAAGGCGGTTGAAAACCGCCGCCTACGCGCGCGTAGATAGATACTCTCTTAATACTTAATACCCATGGCCTGTTTTCGGGCCAGTTTCGGCCGTTTTGTGAGTGAAAACGGCTTGGGGATTTTCCGGGGGAGTTTTAAATCGGGCGCGACTTTTTAACTACCGGTTTGCTATTCGATTTTTTCCGCACTGCGAGATAGATTCGGAGCTGCCCATGGTTGAAGTTGGCGCTCTTGTCGCGCGCGATCAGGCCATACGCTTCCAGGTCATCGAGGACGCCACGCAGCACTTCACGCGTCGGGCCTTTGCGGCTTGGGCCGCGCTCCGGCTTGGGCGGGGTACATAGGTGCATGAGCTGGGCGTAGCTGCCCAGGTACTCCCCTGTGCCGAACAGATCGCACATGGAGCGAATGGCGATGAAGCATTGCGTCGCCAGCGGATCACGCAGGACGTTGAGCAGCACGTCCAACTCATTGGGCGTGTTTTTCACCGAACCATCCGTGCCCTCAAGGATGAGGAACCGGGGTGGATTTACCCGTGTAGGACGCGGCGCGGGGCCGCGTACCGAGCCTGCAGCGGGCCGATACGGACCATCAGGCGCGGCGCGTGGGTTGCCGGGGGGTATGGGGCGGTTGCCGGGGCGACTTGTGGCCATGCAAGGAGGGAGGTTTCAAACCCACCCGCAGAGGGTCACAGGGGCCGCAGTGGCCTCGAACTGGATCAGCACCAGGGGGCGCAGCAGCTCACGCGGCAGCGAGCACGAAACTACAGTCTCTGCCTCACACAAGGCCATGTCGCCGGATCTGCAGGTCATGCGATCTCCAGCAGTTCGAGCTGCGGCGCGGTCGTGGTGCCCGCATTGAGCGCAGCCATCAGGGCAGGAGAAAGCCAGACGCATTCCGTGCGTTCGACAGAGCCGCGCGGTCCGCTGGCCGCGACCTGGCGTACTCGCCGGGACCAACCGCGCGCGGCTGTGAGCGTGTCGGAGTACAGCTCGCTGTCATAGCCGCAGACCATTACCCTGCCCTGCAGATGCTGAACCACGCGCAACAGCTCGGAATGCTGCGCATCAGTCATTTCGTGGCGGTAGTAGCGGCTGGATGCGCGCATGGACCGCTCACCTATCACATAAGGAGGGTCCACCAGGTGGAGCGTTTGTGGGCAATCGTGCCCCTGCATGACAGAGATCGCGTCCCTGTTCTCAATAAGCACACCCTCGAAACGCAGACCCACGGCCGCGAGGTTGTCCGGGTATTGCGCCCAGATGTGAGCTGAAATATTGCCGTTTCGAGCGGTATCGCTGCGAAAGCCTGTCACACCCTTGGTTGCGCCGGCACTGCCAAATCCCATCATGGCGCGAACGGCCAGGCGTCGGGCTTGTTCGATAGGCTCATCCGCGGGCAGATATGCGGCATCGAACTCTGCGCGAGAGTACGGAGTGAGCGCCACAGCCTCAATAAGTTGAGCGCGCGTCTCAGGGTTGCGCAGTATGCGGAAAAAGCTGGCGACTTCACCATCGAGATCGTTATAGACCTCCGCATGGCTGCGCGGCTTTCGGATAAGCACGCCAGCTGCACCACCGAAGGATTCGACGTAGCGGCGATGCGTCGGCATGAACTGCAATAGCCATGGCGCAAGGCGGAACTTTGCGCCGTGATAGCGCAAGGCTGGGCGGGTGATTTCAGTCATGCCAGCATCCCTCCCTGCCGCCGATCCTGTTGATTTAGCGCGCATCGGCGCGCCAGCTCTACCAGCCAGCTTGCAAGCGCGGGGGGGGTATGCTCACGTTCGGCCTTGGTGATTTCCGGACGGGTCTTTTTGCTACTGGCAACGACAAACTCCGGCTCACCCATGCGAAACGGTGGCATGTCGGGAATGTCGCCTGGTGCGCAGCCAACGATGTAAAGCCAAGTCGCCTTAGCGGCCTTGTGGCCCCACTGCCACTGTTGGATTGGCAGCGTCCAGCCGCCGTAGCCATCGCAGGCCTCGCCGGGTCTAGGCAGGTTCTGCGCACGCCAAAGACCTGAATTTGCGGGGTGCTCCAGTACGCCACCGAACTCGCGAACCAAGGCCGCGGCTAAGCGCGCCAGGTTGCGCTCATCAGCGCGAGGCTGACTGAAATGCCTTAACGCACCCCAGCTGCGGCATGGCGGATGCGCCACGACCGGATACGGGCCGTCATATGTGCGCGCGTCGCGCTCGATGTCGAAAGCCTCGACGCCGGGCAGCGTCTTGTAGATGCTGTCGCGGCGCACGAACAGCGCGGCGATCAGCGAGGCGCCGTCCGGAAGGCCCGTGCCGCGTATGTGGCCGATGCTAGATGGGAGTCGATAGCTCGGCATCAGTCCAGCTCCAGCCGGCCGATCTGGACATAGGGCCGGTGAGAAATTCGCACCAAGTCCCCGAAGTCGCCCACCGTGGCAAGGTAGCCCGCAAACGCGCTTTGCGGCCGACCGTCATGCGGGATCTCCACCACGTCGTAGAAGCGGGCGTCAGTCCAACCGTGGTGATAGGCCAGCCAGTACGAGCCGCAGCTCGTCCAGGACACGGGGATGCACTTGGGTGTGTAGTCGGCAGAACCGTTCATCCCACAAACCCCATTGGTGCGCCTGCGCTCGCCGGGGCCACGTGGATCTCCGGACTTGCGCGGGCGGCGTCCTGCAACTGGCGGCGGATGACGCGGGCTTTCTCCGGCGAACATCGAAGCAAATCGCGTATGAAGGTTTCAGTGGGCGGGCGTGCACCCGCCGTTATCGACCGACGCACTTGCTCCAGCTCGGAGGCTGTCACGTCCAGGTCGGCGGCGGCGTCGGGCACTGACACCGGCGCTGGGTTTTCCTGGTCCGCGCCGTTGTCGGCCGGTGTCGGCATCCGGGCGACTCGGTCTATCCGCGCGCGCGCCTCTCGCGGCGCGGCCAAGGCCAGCCACCACAGCAGGCAGCCCAGGACCTCCACCAGCACGGCCAGGAGGCCGTTGACGGCGAGCTGCACGGCGGCGGCGCTGGCGCCCGTGACAGCCATGAAGGAGCGCGTCACCGGGTCGCTGGCCAGAGCCGCGGCACCATCGCCTGCTGCCTCGCTGACCGCGCCGGCCAGGGCCACCAGGTCATCACGCAGACGCGCGGCGCGCTGAGCTTCTGCCAGCTCGATCTGCAGGCGTTCGACGCGCGCAGGCGTGGCCCAGGCCTGGCCCTGATCGGCGGCGGCGCGAGCAGTAGCCAGCTGCGCGGCCACCGTGGTGACGCTGCGCGCGCGGATGCCGGCGAGCGCTGTTTCCAGGGCTTGGCGCTGGGCGGCGCGCGCTTCGGCCTGGCGCTGCTGCACGGGCGCGGCCTGAGCTTGGGCCGAGGCTGCCCAGGCATTGAGAAAGAATCCTGCATGCGCCACCATCGCGGCCAGCAGACACAGAGGCCAGACGATGACGACGGCAGCGCGGCCCCAGCCTTTGACGCCGGCACCGAGCGCAGGCAATAGGTGGACAGCCAGCACGATGCAGGCACTGAGCGCAGCCAGCGTGAGCCGGTCCACCCAGGCATCAGCACGGCCCCAGGCGCTGGCCACGGCCATGGCCAGGGCGGTGGCAGTCACGACGAGGGCCAGGGCGTAGGTGATGGCGCGACTCATGCGACTTCCACGCATACCACCAAGCGCGCGCGGTCGGCGTCGAACAGTTCAGCATGCAGCGCCAGATCATCCCGGGCCAATTCGATGGCCAGCTTTTCCGTGACGGCGCGCATGCGGGTTCGGAATGTGGCGCCGTCGCAGGCGAATTCCAGCAGCCAGGTGCGCTTATGTTGCGCGGCCTCGCGGGTGATAGCGTCCATGTCGAGGGAGAATCTTGCGGAGTTCATGCCAGCGCTTTCCTCTTGAGGTGGGACACGGGTGCCTCCTCCAGCCCGAACACGAGGGCGGGGAAGTTTTGGGACAGCGCCTCCAGCTTCCTGGCAGCGGTGGAGCGCGTGTAGACGAGCGCGCGGGCGCGGCGCGGGGTCATGAGGGGGTCTCCCTGGCGATCGAGGGAGGCCACCCACATGCCGCGCGACCAAATCACATAGCGTTTTTGCATGTGAGCCTCCTACGCTGTGCGGTCGCACGCCAGGGGCGTGATGCATGCCGCAGGGACAGTGCACAAGGCATCGCCGCGACAGATGACAGGTGCCCCCTGGGCGGCGCTTTCCCGCGCTGCTGCGGCTTTCCGTTCCTTGGCAAACCGGGCGTCCTCCGCGGCCATTTCCAACGCAAAGATGACGGCGCTCAGTTGGTCGGGCTTGAGCTCCACGGCGGCGACCTTGGGTGCGGCAAAGCCCGGCACCATGACGACGCCTAGCGTGACGGTTTCCATGTCTGGCAACCATCCGACGATGACCTGCCCGGCTTCTGCTTGGATGCTGTTCATCGCGGACCGCCTTCCCGCACCATGGGCACGACACTGAGGCCAACCGCAGCCAGCGAGTCGGTCGAGGTTTGCAGCGCCCCCGCCTGTTCGGCGGCGGCCTCCAGCGAGGCCAACAGCAAGCCGAGGTGCGGCATGTCCACGTGCACCGTCATGCTGCCCGGCTCGGCCTGGCCCTGGGCCTTGCCGCGCACGGTGAGCAGCACGCCGTCACCCTCTTTAAGCGGGCTGATGAGCAGCGCGCCCGTCTTGACTTTGATAACGTCGGTCATCGCTCGCCCCCCTTGCCACTGGCAATGCCCGCGAGGGCGACGATCAAGCGGTCCTCGAGGTACCCATCGGATCGGTATCCGATGCGCCGGAAGACGTGCATGTGCCCGTTGCAGCCGAGGTAGTAGCGGGCTTCCGGCAGGCCCAAGAATGCTCGGCTCACCACCCGCGCACCCTTCGGGCTCAGGGTCCGCTTTTTACGAACCTTCACTTTGGAACGGCGCTCCGCATTCACATGGCGCCGTGCTGCTGGCAGACTGCCTGCAAAAGAAAGGGCGTTGTTGGGAAGCACGCTCATTGCACCTCCCCCGACGGCACGGCCTTGGTCGGGTCCAAGTCGTAGGCCTGGGCCACGATGCGGGCCTGGGCGACCAGGTCATCGAAGCGGTTGTGGCTGTTGCAGCGCTTGCACGCCTCTTTGAATGCCGCCGTCTTGACGGCATCCCATTTATCCCAGCCGGGCGGCATGCCGGAGGCCTTGAGACGGTTGATCGTGGTGCAGATCTCGCGCTTGATCGCGCGGCGGTCGCGCGGGTGATCGCCCTGATTGGGCGAAGCCGGGGGCGTGCCCGGATTGATGCCCTTGCGGGCAGTTTGCTGGTGGCGGCTCATTTCGCACCGCCTGTCTGCACGGCCCGCGCTGGATTCAACTTGGTGAGGTACGCCAGCCGCTCTGCCTCGTGCCAGGACCGACGCTCAACGCACTCCCACGAGGCGCGGATGGAGGCTGGAAGTTCGTCCCACGACCTCAAGGCAGCGCGAGCCATGGCTGCGCGCATCGCCTTTTTGTGGGCCTCATAGATCAGACGGCCAATGTCTGACGGGTGATCGCCTTGAGGGCTTGCGCCTGGCGATTGCGCTGCCCGCGGCGGGGGCGCGGCGGGCTTTTTGCGGGCAGTGTCCATGGTGTCCTCCACCGGCCGGACCGCCATCCCGCTTTTTCAGCAGGAGGCCCCGGGCTGGACACTGGGTCGTGCGGACTCGGCCGGATTGGTGGCTTCGGGGCCCGGGGCGAGGTGGAATTTAGTTGAAATCAACTCAACATGTCAACGTCAATTCACCGTTGCTGTCGCCTCCACGTTGAATTATGCTCACCGCTCCAACTGGACACTGGAAAAAGGACTGGACATGAAGGCTATCGACTGGATCGATCGCGCCAAGGCTGCGCGCGGCTGGGAATCGGACTACAAGGCCGCCCAGGAACTTGGCATCACACGCTCTGCCGTGAGCAAATACCGCTCCAGCGTGACGGCAACACTCGATGAGGAAGTTTCTGTCGGTGTCGCTGATGCTCTTGGCATTGACCCGTTTGAGGTGTTAGCCGACCAGGCCGCAGAACGATCTAAAACGGAGAAAGCCCGCTCTGCCTGGCGGGCTTCGCTTGCCCGCCTAGGCCATAACGGGCGGGTCGCAATACTGGCCCTGGGCGTCACCGGCGTTTTATCCGCCCTCCCCCAGGAATCGCAAGCAAACACGGGCCTCAGCACTTTGGCTGATCCGCCGTCTGTGTATTATGTAAAGTTAATGCCACGGGGCTAGTTTCAAACTGGCCAAGTCTTTGACACCGCCACCTGCGCGCCACGACGACCCGACAGCCGCATACCTTTCAGGCTGGCAGACCATCCGTCGTCGTGGCCAAACGCGGAACTCTAGGGCTGCGACGGCAAGCCCAAGGCCCGCATCACCAACAGCTGCTGTTCCGTTTGATGGATAGCCTGAGACACCGTGGGGCCCGCTGCAGTGCCCGGTCTGGCAGCACAGCGCAGGGGCACGCCAGTTGGGCACGCGGCTGCAAGCTCGTCGCGGATGAAGGGCCAGGCGCCCTGGTTCAGTTCCTCCTCCTGCGCCCACACCAGTTCCCGCAATCCGCTGTAGCGCTTGAGCAGGCGCTGCAAGTCTGCCTGTGGGAATGGGTAAAGCTGCTCCAGCCGCAGCAGCGCGATGCCTTGAGCGGAGGCAGCATGCCTCCCTCGTGCCAAGTCGTAATGAAGCTTGCCGCTGGACAGCACGACACGCTCTACCTGGGCCGCTGATTGTGTGAACGGGTCGTCCAACACCGGCTCGAAATGGCCGTCCAGCATCTGCTGCAACGGTGTGTGCGAATCGGCTTCTTCATAGAGCTTGCCCTTGGGGCTCATCACCACCAGCGGCCTGCGCGGCTGCAGGCAGGCCTGACGGCGCAGCAGATGGAACCACTGCGCCGCGGTGGACGGCATGGCCACCTGAAGATTGTCCTGAGCGCACAGTTGCAGGAAGCGCCCCAGGAACCCGCTGGAGTGTTCGGGCCCTACCCCTTCATAACCATGGGGCAGCAACAGGGTCAAACCCGACGCACAACCCCACTTCGCCTCGCCTGCGGCGATGTAATGGTCAATGTAAACCTGGGCTCCGTTGACGAAGTCACCGAACTGCGCCTCCCAGATCGCGAGGCGGTTTGATGCGTCCAGGCTGTAGCCGTACTCAAAGCCCACAACCGCTTCCTCGGAGAGCTGCGAGTTGTAGATCTCAAAGCGTGCCTGACCGTTGCGCAGACGGTCCAGCGGCTGGATCATCGCCGGTCCCCGACCATCCGTCTGTTGGCCATGCCAGACCGCAAAGCGATGCATGAAGGTGCCCCGGCGCACATCCATGCCGGACACCCGCACGCCGATCCCGGCCTGCAGCAACGTAGCGTAAGCCATGTTCTCGGCAAAACGCCAATCGCACCGGGCATCTGCCTGGGCGGACATGGTTCGCCAATCCTTGATCAGGCCCTGCACCATGGCGTGCGGCTGGAAACCGTCGGGCAATTGCGTCAAGGTGGAGACGATGCCTTGCAATTGGGCGAGTTCAGGCAATGGGAGGTCGGGCATCGCCGCGAAGGGCATTCCCAGGGCGGGCGCTTCGGCGGGTGGGCGATCGAAGGCTGCAATCGCTTGTTCGCGGCTGTGCGCGACCACGCGCATCAAGTCCAACTCGCTCGCCCGTCCCGCGTCACAGAGCTGCGCGGCGTAGCGCTCCACCACGGTCGAGAGCTGATCAATGCGGGCCTGACGCGTCGGGGCCGTCAGGGTCGGCACATCATGCTCGGAATGTCCATGGCGGCGGTAGCCTATCAAGTCAATGAAAACATCGCTGCCAAAGCGTGTCCGGTAGGCCAACGCGATCTCGGCCGCTCGTTGCACCTGTTCCGGGGCGTCCGCGCTCACGCGCAGCACGGGCGCATCGATGAGGCGCGACACATCGGTGGCGTAGCGGGGTTGCTCCGCGTCCATGACATTCAGTTCGGTGAAACCGACCTGGTTGTTGATCACGATGTGCACAGTCCCGCCCACGCTGTAACCGTGTTTTCGGCCCATCACCAGCGACTCCATCACGACGCCCTGCCCTGCCAGCGCCGCGTCGCCGTGCATCACCACCGGCAGGGTTTGCTCGGGTGCGTGGCTGGCGCCACGGTCCTGGCTGGCGCGCGCCATGCCAACCACCACTGGCTGCACGCTCTGCAGGTGCGATGGGTTGGCGGCCAGTTCCAGGTCGATGTCGCCGTGGCGTGTGCTGACCCGGTGCCGGGCTCCCAGGTGGTAAGGCAGATCCTTGTGCTGTTCGGGATGGGGGTACTTGGCGTCGAAGTAAGTCAGCAAATCCAGGGCTGGTCGTCCCATGAGATTGACGAGGACATTGATGCGCCCGCGGTGCGGCATGCCCAACACCAATTTGCTCACGCCATGGGCACCCGCCTGTTCGACCAGCACGTCCAGCAGCGGCAGCAGCGCTTCGCAGCCCTCCAGCGAAAAGCGCTTGGCGTGGGGGAAGCGTCGCGCCACGTGGTGTTCCCACGTCTGCACGTGCACCAGCCGCGCCAGCAGCCCCGTGCCGGTCATGGCGGCTGGCAGTGCATCCACGGAGACTGGTGCCTCCATCTCGGCATGCAGCCAGGCCAGCCGTGCCTCATCACGGACCGCGCTCGCATCCAGCGTCAGATTGCCGCAATAGATCGCTCGCAGCGTGGTTGTCAGTTCCTGCACCGTTTTCACGCCCAACAGAGGAGAACCATCCTCCGTGACCGCCTCGGTCGGCGACAACCCGAAACGTTGCGGTGTCAGCAGCACCTCGTCCGCGACGGGAGCATGCCCCAGTGGGTCCAACGGGGCGCATTGGTAGCCCCGCTGGCGGAAGGCATCGAGCAGGCGCTGCACGCCGGGGCGCACGCGCTGACTTGAGTTCCAGCCAGTGGGTGCCTCGGTGATGGGCTTGCCAGAGTCGAAACGGGGGTGGTGCAGCGAGGAATGCTGCAAGAGTGAAGGATTGCGCATGAAACGTTCTCCCAAAAGCGTAGATGGCACCGAACCCGCACCGCCGCTGCGTTGCCTGGGGTTCGCCATGGGGGCGCGTTCTGGGGCGCCGCATGCCATGGATGGCACGGACCCGAACCGCGCCCCTGGCACGGGGCTCGGAACGGGAGTCATGCCGGTCTGTCTACCGGCCGTTGTCTCCGGCTAAAAAGAGTTGCGGCTGCGCCGCAGCGAGCAGTTGCCGCTTGGGTTCGGACTTGTCTTTCAGCACGAAGGCCCGCACGACCTCGTTGAGCTGCTTGGCTTGGTCCTGCATCGAATGCGCCGAGGCCGTGCTTTGCTCCACCATGGCCGCGTTTTTCTGCGTCGAGTCATCCATTTGCACGATGGCTTCATTCAGTTGCTCGATGCCTTGGCTCTGCTCGCGACTGGAGGCACTGATCTCGGCCACGATGGTGCTGACCTGCTTGATGCTGGCCACGACCTGCTTCATCGTCGCGCCGGCCTGCTCCACCATCTGGCTGCCTCGGTCGACCTGCTGCACCGAGTTGTCGATCAAGGACTTGATCTCCTTGGCAGCCACCGCGCTGCGCTGCGCCAGACTGCGCACCTCGGCCGCCACCACCGCGAAGCCACGGCCATGCTCGCCCGCGCGGGCCGCTTCGACCGCCGCGTTCAGGGCCAGGATGTTGGTCTGGAAGGCGATGCCGTCGATCACGCTGATGATCTCGACGATGCGCTTGGAAGAATCAGCGATCGAGCTCATCGTGGTCACGACCTGCCCCACGACGTCGCCACCTTGCACGGCCACGGACGAGGCCTGCGAAGCCAGGGAATTGGCCTGATTGGCGTTGTCGGCGCTGAGTTTCACGGACGATGTCAGCTGCTCCATCGCGGCCGCGGTCTCTTCCAGCGCACTGGCCTGCTGCTCGGTGCGGGAAGAAAGCTCCAGATTGCCCTGCGCCACCTGGTGCGAGGCGCTCACGATGTTGTCCGCCCCGGTGCGCACCTCCAACACGATGCGGTGCAGGTTGTCCACCATGTGCTTGAGTGCCCCCATCAGGCGCCCTACTTCGTCTCGGCTCTCATCCGAGATCTTGTAAGTGAGGTTGCCCTGCGCCACGGACTCCGCCATCGAGATGGCCCGATCAATCGGTCGGATGATCGAGCGCGTGATGAGGACCGCCGTCACGATCCCCAGCAACACCGCGACCACCGAGAAAGCCAGCATGCCGACGCGTGCGCCATCGGACGCCCGCTTGGCCTGAGCCACGTCGGCAATCATGCCCTTTTCCTGGTAGACCACCATCTTGTCGATCAGGGCGTAGTAGCGCGGTTGCAGAGTGGCCATGTCGCCGTGATACACGGCCATGGCTTCCTCCCGCTTGCCAGCAGCCATCAGATCGAACAAATTGCGCACCGCAGCCCCATAGGCCTTGCGGGCCTCTGATTGCTCGGCAAAGATTGCCTTGCTTTCATCGGTATGCAGGAGTTTCTCGAATTTGGCGAAGTTTTCGGTGTTGATGGTGCGCAATGCCGCGTAGTCGTCCATGTACTTCTTGGTTTGCTCAGGCGAGGTCGCCAGCAAGATGCGCCCGATGATGATTGCGCCCTTGTCACCCACGCCCTTGATCGAGTTGCTGAGCGCGATTTGCGCGTATCGGTCGTCCACCAACTGATCCATGGTTCGGTCCACGCGACTCAGCACCGACAAGCCCGCGATCAGACTGGCGAGCAACAAGGCAATCACCAGGGCAAACGCCAGCGCCAAGCGGGTTCCAATTTTCAAGCCATTCAATTTCATTGTTCTTCATTTCCTGTTCTAGTAGGTTGCCTCCCGCGCCGTCATGAACAGCTGCCGCTCACTCGGATACGACGATGCTGTTCACGCTCATGGGCCGATGTGCCACGTACCTGCTTGTGTGCCCATGCGTGCAAGTGGTCTTTTTGTGCATGGATGCATTCCATCGTTGTGCCCTGAAACAGCGCTACAAGATTCATGCCCAGCCCGCGAAGCGGAGGCGAGAGAATTGCAACAGTCTGCTAATCGTTCGTGCAGAGGTGTCGTTGACAGGGGCCGGATGTGGACGCGTGGAAGACGGAAGAGATTTCATCTGCTTCTCGTGTCAGCGCGATGACCTCCGCGACGAATGGGTCATGCAAGTCGTTGGTGCTGACTCATGCGCTCACGATCGAATTCACCTCGGAAGATGTGAGGCGAGCAAATACGGCGCCTGTGCAGCGACGAGTGGCTGGCTGTATCGACTGGTCATGGGCGCCAGCAGGAAGGCCTGCTATATGCGCGCCCACGTGTGCGTGGCACGCAGCAAATTCAGTGGGTTGAATTCACCGATGTGATCAAGGTGACTGCGTGGCCGGCTACGACACCGAACTCAATCGCGCGTGGAAGGCCGGCGACCTTGAATGGTTTGCACGCCTGTGACCGGGCTGCCAATCAGTGTGCGTGATCAGCGTGGCCATGGGCGTGGCCCCAGACCAGCAGTGCGTCACGGCCTTCCACCAGCAGATCGCAGCAGGCGCCAACCGGCAGCAGCACCTTGGTAGGCACATGGCCGAAGGGCAGGCCCGTCAGCACCGGTACCTTGAGCTGGCTGCGCAACCAGTTGACCACGCTTTGCAGCGTGTATCCCTTGTCGTGCGGTGTCAGCTTGTAGTCAGTGAAGTGGCCGAGCAGGATGGCCTGCTGCCGGCCCAGCACGCCCGCGTGCAGCAGCTGGGTCAGCATGCGTTCGATGCGGTAAGGGTGTTCGCCCACGTCTTCCAGGAACAGCAATCCCCCCTCGGTCTTCATCGGAGACGGGAAGTACGGGGTACCCAGCAAGGACACCAGCACAGCGAGGTTGCCGCCCCACAGCGGTGCGTGCTCCACCTTGATGCGAGCCGTGTCACCCAGTCGGCGTGCCTGCCAGGCACCCGCCGCCGCCTTGTTCGCCTCGCTGGTCTTGGGCAGCCGCCAGCCCGTGCCTTCACCCTGCCCCAGCAACAGGTCCTCGAAGCAGGCCTGAGTGATTTCGTCTGGATCCCCTGCTCCACCAAAGGCTTCGAGCAAGGCGGGGCCTGCCCAGGTGATGCCGACCTCTTGCCCGCTCGCGTGGGCCAGCACGGCGAGTTGGAAGGCGGTGAAGTCGCTCAGTCCGACGAAGGCGGTGCCGCGTTCGATCGCTTTGTGGATCTGCTTCATGGGCAGGTCCGGCAGGATGCGCGTGAGGCCATAACCCCCACGCGTGATCAGCGCCACGTCCGCGCCGCTGGCCGCCGCGCGGCGGATGGCGGCCAGCCGAGTCGCGTCGTCGCCCGCGAAGCGCTGCTGGCTGGCCAGGGCGGTCTCGTCGACTTCCACCTCGAGGTCTATGCCGAGAGCGGGGCCCAATGCTTTCAGTCGTTGGATGCCGCGCTTGAAGGCAGCCTTGTCGCGCACCGCGCCGGAGGGGGAGTAGATGTAGATGTGTTTGCTCATACCGCAGCCATTATCGGTGGCGATCTGTGTCGTCCCGACCCAAGGAGCGGTTTCCAGCCCATCGGGGTGGGTGCCCCAGCTCAGTCCGGTGCGCTGATGGTGGCAAAGGCCGCGAAAGCGCGTTGCGCGGCGCGATGCCCGGCATCGGGAAACGGCGCGTCCCAGGCGCGGCGTGCTTCCTGGGTGTACGACTCGTCCAACTCATCCGGCTTGGCCCTGGGTGCTGCTGCATCGTGCGCTTGCACTTGCCGTCCCGATTCGGCCCTGGCCCAGCGTCGGCCCAGTTCAGCGATCGGGTCACCCGCCTCGCCTGGCAGCAGCAGCGCCACGCGCCGCAGGTCCAGCCGTTCGACAAATTCCCGCAGTACCTGCAGGTGCCATTCCAGGCGGTGGGCGCCCTCCTTCTTGGGCTTGTCGCTGCGGCCGAAGCCGATCAGGTCCGGCGCGACCACGCGGTCACCCCGGGCCAGCAGTTGAGGAATCAGCGCACGGTAGCGGTAGCTCCAGTCGCCTTGCCCGTGTAGGCAGAGCCAGGTGACTCTATGGTCGTCGGATGCATCGGCCGGCCCGTCTCCCTGATGTGTCGTGTCGCCGCCACCTTCGTCCAGGTAATGCAGGCGCAGCCCGGCCAGGGATGGCAGGTCGTTCAGGTAACGTGGCGTCCAGGGGAAATCGGGCAGATTGGCGAAACGGTGTTCAGGTGTGCGCAGCGCATCCTCGCGCAGCGGAAAACGGGCCGGATCCTGCAAGGTGGCTTCCCGCGCCTGTCGACGACGCTGCAGAAAGAAGTCCTGCAGCAGCGCGCCGCAGTCCTCGGCCAGCAGGCCACCCTGCACCTTGGTCTGGTGGTTGAGTTGGCGGTAATCAAACAGGTTCAGCACCGAACCGGCAGCGCCGGTCTTGGGGTCGGCCGCGCCATAGACCAAGCGCTTGAGGCGCGCGTGCAGCATGGCGCCGGCGCACATGGGACAAGGTTCCAGCGTCACGTACAGCGTGCAGTCCTCGAGCCGGTAATTGCCCAGGGCCAAACCGGCGGCGCGCAAGGCCTTCATCTCGGCATGGGCGGTCGGGTCATGGTCGGCGATGGGGGTGTTGCGTCCGGTGGCAAGCACACGATGCGCGCCCGTGCGCGGGTCCTGGTGGACCAGCACCGCGCCGACCGGAACCTCACCCATCTGAGCGGCCTGGCGCGCCTGGTCCAGGGCCTGCCGCATGAAATCGAGGTCCAAACTCATGCTTGCCCGCGCAGGCCCAGCCGGTCCATCCAGGCCGCCAGGCCCTGTTCGTCCGCGCTGCCCGCCGCGTAGCCCGCGCGCATGGCAGCATGTGCCTCGGGCCGGTGCTGGTTGAGCTTGAGCTTGCACTGCAGCGCGGTCACGCGCAGTTCAAAGGCGACGATGCCGTTGAGCATCTTGCGCTGAAATTCCGGGTCCAGGCTACGCCACCGGGCCGCGTAAGCCGGTTCATGGTCGCCGATCAACTGCTTGAGCAAGGCGTCCTTGGCCTCGGCGTCCTCGATCAGCGTGGCCTCCACCGCGCAATGCACGGCCAGGTAGTTCCAGGTAGGCACCCGTTGTTCGTCCGGATAGACCTGGGGCGACATGTAGGCATGCGGCCCCAAAAAGGTGACGAGCGCCCGGGGGCGGGCCTGCAGGTAGCGCCAGTGCGGATTGGGTTTGGCCACATGGCCCAGCAAATGCAGTTCCTCTTGCGCGCCCTGTGCCAGGGTATGCAACTGCACATGCAGAGGCAGATGAGTCACGTAAGGCAGGCCCTCGTCGTCATTGCCGATCAGGCTGGCGAAGGGGTGCTCGCGCATCAAGGCCAGGGCGAGCGAGCGGTCCTCGGATGTGAATTGCGGCGGCAGGTACATGCGGGCAGAATGTAGCGCATGAGTGGCGCATTGGTGGGCTTCCGTATCGGCGGCGAGAAAAAGCTGCTGCGCCTGCATGGCGAGCGCGGTTGTGAAAGCGTGCTGACCGGCCTGCTGGCCTGGTTGCGCGGCGTCAGTGACGCGCGCCTGCACGCATACGCCGGCGTACTCCACGCGGTGGACATGGCGCAAGGGCACTACACCGCCGAGCTGCGAGAGAAGGAGCGCGCCATCTTGCTGGCCTTCTTCGAAGACCACCTGGGCGAAAGCTGCCAGCCACCGACCTGGGCCGAGGCTTTCGCGGCCTTTCCCGAGCTGGAAGGCTGGCATGCCGGTTTTCCCTACATGCCGGCCGCCAACATCGACGCTTGCGCCGACGTGCCTTGGGGTTTCCTGCTCGACCTCGACGCGGACCGGGGCGCTGGCGAACTGCAGATCTACATCAACCGTCACGCCCGTTTCGCCTGGCGCGACATGGGTGTCGGCCCGGCAGCCCCCTGCTGCACCGTGCCCCTGGCCCACGCCCGCAAGCTCACGGCCGCCGATGTGGCCGCCCTGCAGGGCCTGCTGCATCAGAATTTCTATTCCGACGGCATCGACCCGCTGCTGCCCTTGCGCGAACCCGCGCGCAACCATCTGTCGCCTCCCTTCCCGGCCCTGGGCTCCACCACCTCTGTCGCGGGTGAGGAGGCTTGGCTGGCTCGCCTGCATCTCTCGGCCGGTCACGCGCGCCTCCTGTTGGAACGCGCGGGTCTGCGTGCCACGGTGCGCCAGGTGAGCGAATTACGGCTGGACGATCCCCATTGCGGGGCCTGGCTGCGCGAGGCACTGGCACCAGAGGTTCTGGCCCTGACCCTGGCGATCCACGGCCCCGGCGCGAGCCTGGGCCAGATGGCCCGCGTTGCGGCGCATCTGCCCAGCCTGCCTTTCGCGGTTGAGCTCCGAACCGAAGCCGGGGCAGAGGTGGTCAGTGGCGGCCTGCCGCTGCTGGCTCTGGGCCTGAACCCGCATACAGGGCTCAACCTGGCCCTGAGTCCGCGCGACGGTCCCGCCTACTTCGACGCATTGCGCACCTGCTTCCTTGATGGAGGCATGAGCGTGCAAGGCTGGCGTTTCCTGATCAAGCAGGACAACGCGGTGCTGCGCGCCATCTTGCAGTTTTTTCCGCCTTCGGCCCGCATCCTGCGCGGCTTCACGCACTTCATCAACCTGCTGGCCAGCAGCCTGCAGCGCGAACCGCTGACCTTGAACCGCTGTCAGCCGGCCCTGCGCGGGGTGGAGCGCATCCTGGACCGCACGCGTGGACGTCCCGAAGCGATGCGCGAGGAAAACGCGCGCATCTTCCTGCGTGCCCTGATGCGCGCGCGCCTCTCGGTCGAGCAGGAAGCCAACCTCGCCCACGAGGCGCAGGACGTGTCGGACTTCGTCTACGCACACACCGCCGTGCTCAAGGGCGCGACCTGGGCGTCCTTGTGCCGCCGCTCGGATGCCTGGCACCGCGCCTTGCTGATCGAAGTGGATCCGGCCAAGGACCTGCGCTGGCATGCCCTGCTGCCCCTGCATCAGAGCGGCGCTTACGTCGCGGTCGAGCTGGACAGCGGCTACCTGCTGGCCGAGGAAGGGCTGGAACAGCGCCATTGCATCGGTAGCTACGCCAATGCATGCGCCAGCGGAGGCACGCGGGTGTTCTCGCTGCGCCATGGGACCGCGCAGGGCCGGCGCGTGGCCACACTGGAAGTTCAGCGCGGCCACGATGGGGTCTGGCGCATGGTGCAGATCCGGGGCAAGGCCAACACGCCGGTGCATGACCCGCAGCTGCTGCAGGCGGCCGATCAGGTCGTGGCGGCCTATGGCGCGGCGGTGCGGACCCGGGCCATGCGGGCCGGCGTGAGTGGCCTGGGCTCCTCAGCGGTGGGGGACTATGCTGCACCGCCTTATGTCATCCACCGCCAGGAACACTGGACCGGCTGAATTCCGCGTCCATTTTCCATCGCCCCTTCGCATCCACCTTCGCACGTCCGGATCCCCATGGCCACCGACCGCATCTCCACCGGCAGCGCGTTGCTGCCCTTGCCGCGCGTCGCCAGCACGACCGGGAGTAAGGCCGGTGGCGGCGATGGCGAAATGCTGACGCTGCGCATCGAGAGCCGCAGCGGCGCCGGCGCGAACCAGGTGTTCAACGGCCGCAGCGCGGACGGGCGGCTCTTCCAACTGAGCGCGGGCCTGGCGACTGGCATCAACTTGCAGATCGGACAGTTGCTGCAAGTCCAGGTGCCAGGGAGGCAGTCGCAGTTTCAGTTGGCGATGCAGGGCGGCGCCCTGCTTGTGCCCTCGCCGACCCAGCCCGGCGCGCCCACCAGCACCACCCTCAGCCTCGCGGCGACGCAAGTCCAAGCCCAGATGACGGACGCGGACGGTGAGGCCTCCTCCCGCGCGCCGGACCTGGAGCAATTGCTGCTGCAACGTTTCTTCCAGGGCCAGGGGAGCGTGGGCGACATCTGGGTACTGGCGCAGGGCTGGCGTCATCTGGTGCTCGCGCGCATGCGCCAAGTGCAAGGGCCGACCTTTGCAGCGACGCCCACGGCTGCCGCACGCCCCGGCAACACCACCGTGGACGCCGCTGCCACGGCCGCCTCGATGGCCCTGCTGCAGGCCATGACGCCGGATGAAGGACTGCAGGACAATGGACCACATCCCTCCTTCTTCGGCGCCACGGCCCAGGCGCCCACTCCCCCGCTGCTGCTGCCGCAGCTCTGGATGTTCCATACCTATGTCTGGAACAATACCCTGCCCCTGACCTTCTGGGTGCTGCCGCGCGAGGAAGAAAAAAAGGAGGGTGGGCAAGCCACCCGTCAGCCCACCCGCGCGCGCATGCTGCGCTTGTGCTTCAAGCACCCTGTGCACGGACTGCTCTGGGTGGACGTGCGCGTGGACGAGCTGCACGTCACGCTCGATGTCCACGCGGAACAGGCCGCCGCCGTCGACGCCTTGCTGCAGCTGCGTCCAGCCGTCAGCGCCGCCATGGCGCAGGCCGGACTGCGTCTGCTGCGGTTTCAGGTCCGGGCAGAGCCGCCCCCTCGTCCCGCGCACGATCCTGACCAAGCGGGCACGGCGGCCCTTCGGGGCGGCATGGATACCTTGCCTGCTCCGCTGAACTTTGCCGAATCGGCGCTCGCACCCGAGCTGTTTCTCGCGGCGGTGGGCTTGATGGAAGCGTTGCGCCAGACTTGAGTCCGCAACGGCGGCACCTAGGGTCCATGGAGAGTGCGTGGATGGTCATGCCGCATTCATGGCGGTGGTCGCGCGGGCGCCGCACTGGCGAACACATGGTCCCAGAAGCCGCTGGTCACGCCATAACAGGCCGACGCCGCCTCGTGGTGGTGCCGGGCATGCCAGCGTTTGCGCTCACGCAACCAGGCATTGCGGGCACGCCAGTGGTGTGTGGCATGGTGCGTTACCGCGTAACCCAGGTAGCCCGCCAGCACCCCCAGCGTCAGCGCGCAGGCCTGCCAGACACTGCCCCAGAGCAGTGCTGGCAGAAACACCAGCGCGACGAAGAGGCTCGCGCTCAGTATCGTGGGGGTGAAGATCAGCGCCTGGGGTCTGCGGTGGTGCGCCGCGTGCCAACTGCGAAATGGCTCCACGCCATGCAGAATGAAGCGGTGCAGCAGGTACTCAATGGCTGTCCAGGCCACGAGACCGACCGCGACGAGCGCGCAGCTCTGCAGCCACTGGTCACGCGGGCTGACGAACAGCAGCAGAAGCATCAGGACCGCCGTGGCGCAGGTGTAGAGCACAAAATCCACCAGGTAAGCCGTCTTTCCTTGCTTCAGCGTGAACAGCAACGCCATCCGGCGCGGCAACGAGCGCTCAGATCCGGACATGGGGCATGCGTGGCGTGGCTGCGTCGCGGGTCGTCGCGTCGGGCAAGGACCCGCATCGCGAGGTGATGGGTTCGGCAAACACCATCGCGGCTTCCACCGCACGGGCGACTCTCTGGCCGCGCGCTTCGTCCTCGGTCCAGACCGAGCCACCCAGGCTGGAATCGGCGCACAGGGCCAGCGCGGTCGCGGCCGCGTCGTTCTTGACACGATGGAAGGACAGCATGGGGCCGAAAAGATCGTCACGGAAAGCGGGCTCACCCGGCTGGATATCGGTCAGTATCGTGGTCAGCATGAAGGGCCCAGGACCGGCAATGCGCCAGCCGTCCAGGGCTCGCCCTGCCCCGGCTTGCAGCGCGGCATCCACCTGCGCCAGCAGCCGGACCAGCACAGCCTCGGCGGACAGCGGTCCGCGGGTGCTCCTTGCATCCGTGCGGCCGCCGATCGTCATGCCCTTGAGCTCGGCCTTGAAGCCCTCCAGGAACGCGTCGGCGACCGATTCGACCACGATGAAGCGCCGGGCGGCAGCCCCACTCTGGCCCGGAGGGTACATGCGCCCGTGGACGGCCCAGGGCATGGCCTGGGCCAGATCGGCGTCGTCCAGCACGATGAAGGCATCGCTGCCGCCGAGTTCCAGCGCGCCTTTCTTCAGGCCACCGCCCTGGCATGCAGCGGTGCCGGCCATCGCGGTCGGGCGGCCATCCGAGCCCAGTCCCTGGAGGTGCGAACCGTTGATGGCCTGGTCGGACCGCTCGTGCGAGACGACCAGGTTGGTGTAGACCCCTGCCGGTGCGCCGGCCTCGGCCCAGAGTTTCTCGAATGCGATCGCGCAGGCGGGCACATATCCGGCGTGTTTGACGATGACCGTGTGGCCCGCCATCAACTGCGGACCAGCGATGCGGGCCAGTTGGTAGAACGGAAAGTGCCAAGGCTCGCCGCAGAACAGCACCCCCAGGGGACTCCCCTGCAGGAAGGCCGCGCCATACCGCGGATAGAGATTGGCGGGATCAGGAAATGCCTCGGCCTGTCGCGCATGGTAGGCCAAAATGTCCGCGCTCAAGCGCACCTCGCCACGGGCCTCGCCGATGTGCCGCCGCATCTCCCGCGTGACGAGGCGGGCGTAGTCATCGGCGTGCGCCAGCATCAGGGCCGCCGCCTTGTGGACGATCTCGGCCCGTTGCGCGGCGGAGGTTTTTTTCCATTGCTGCAAGCTCGCATGCGCCTTGGCCAGTACCGCCTCGGTCTGAGTGGCGTTGATCTGGCCGGGAGGTTTTGGCAGTTCGGTGGTGCTCGGGTCGATGCTCAGGCGGGTCACGGTGAAGTCGTCCTTCAAGGGGAAATGGCCTGGGCCGTGCGGATCATCCAGGGATGCAGGCGGCCCATGCTTCATGCAGATGCACAGTGCGGCATCGCCCTCACCGTGGTCTGTGCGTTGGAGTACCCACTGCGCGAGCGTCGACAAGATCTCATGCCATGCGCATCGCGGCGCATGGCATGGGTGCACGGACTGCGTATGCCGGCGCACCGACCGCGGCGCGAGGCCTCGCCCACAGTCGCTAGGGACCAGGCCGCGCTTGCCACAAACATGCCGCAGCCCTTACCCCAACCTTGATTGCACGAGGAAACACCATGTCTCCTGGCTTGACCGAATCACATCGAACCCTGGTTCTGAAAACCGGGTCTTGCCCGGCATGGCCCCCATGTCTGCGCTGATGGGCATGGACCTGGATCATGTGCTCCGAGCCGCGAGGGCCGACCGTTTCATCGCCGCGGGTTGACGAAAGGCATGGTGTTTCCCGGCATCGACACGCTTACCATCGCGGCGCGGCGATCAGGTCCGACCTCGCCGACTCACAGGCACGGCGCATCCATCATGGTTTCGGTGTCGGACGCCGTGCTCATCTTGCTTGTCTCCTCATAACGCGGAGGGCTGCGCCAGGGCAGTGCCCGATTCGCGGTTTTCGCGAGCAAGGTGAGCATCGATCCCTTGCGGGCATCCCCATGGGGTGCTGCCGGGGCCGATCGGACGGGGGGCATGGGTGGGCTTGAGGAAGGCATGCCTCAGTGTGGGCAGCAACAGCACCTGCCTTCTGTGCGCTGGCGCACATCAGCCCCGCTTTTCCGAGCCGATGTTGTTTTCACGGCAATGAAGGGCCGGTCAGCCGACCTGCCAATCGGCGATGCCTTGCTCATGCATGCAGGCCAGCTGGCCGTGCTGATGCGCAAGACAAGGGCGAGGCGCGCTCAGCGCGCCTCGCCCACGCAGACCACGGCTTGGTGCCGCAAGTGGAACATCTCGATGTCGGTTTCCAGGAAGAAGGCCGCTTCCCAGGGATTCTTCAGGATGAACTGGGCACGCAGCGGTTCGTACTCGGCCGCCGTGCGCGGCACGAGGTAAGCCTGCATTTCCAGGATGGTGTAGTTCCAGTGGATGGACTGGTCGAAGGTGAACTTGGCGCGTTCGTCGATGGTGAAGAAGCAGCGCGGTTCCCGTTTCAGGACTTGCGACTTGAAGGTGCCGGGCCGCGTGATGATGAAGACATCGTCGTCCTCCGAGGAGAGAAAGGCCATCACGGTGGTGTGCGGCTGCGCGGGTGTCAGCGTGGTCAGCACGCCGATCTTGTTGGGGTGGTCCTTTTCCTCGGGCGCTGGAATGCGGCTCAGCGGAGAGGCCGCCAGCGCGCGCGAGGGGCGCGGATCGGCCGGGAACTCGTAACCGGGTTCGCGTTGCGACTCGACCACCTTGACGCCGTGGATCAGGCTGAATTCGACCGGCGCCACCGTGGCCCAGTTCTCGTCCACCGCCAGTACCCTGCCCTTGTAGGAGGTCCGGTAGACGCGCAGCTCGGCGTCCAGTTCGTCCACCCCGGTCCGGTTGTCCAGGTGCAGCGTGACCAGGGAGCCCTGGGCCAGGGCGTGGCCCTTGGGAATGAACAGCTGCAGCTGGTTGTCACGGCGGGGGTACACCACGCAGATGTGGTGCACGATGCCCGAAGCCTGGTAGGAGGCCAACACCCCCAGAATCTGCTCGCCCAGATAGTCACGCAAGGCCATCACGGAATCCTTCGTCTTGATGCGCGCATTCTAGACAGATGGCTTGGACGGTGGGTTCGAGGGCAGACGGTGCGCCGGACCAGCCGGCGCACCGGATGTCCGCGTTCAGTGCGGCGAATCGGGGAAGTAGTACTTCGCGGCGTTGTCCTTGGTCACCAGCACCGAGGGGATGATGGTGCGCGCTGGCATGGACTTGCCGGACACGCGGGCCTCGGCCGTGAGCTTCATCGCGTCGGCGATCATGCTGGGCGAGTAGGTCACGTTGGCGCGGACCAGCTTGTCGCCGTCCATGACTTTCTTGATGTAATCCTTGGCACCGGCACCACCGACGACGAGCTTCACATCCGTGCGCTTGGCCTGTTCGATGGCGCGTTGCACGCCCACGGCCATGTCATCGTCCGAGGCCCAGACGGCGTCGATCTGCTTGAAGCGCGTGAGGAAGTCCTGCATGACCTTGAAGGCGTCATCGCGGTTCCAGTTGCCGTGCTTGGCGTCGAGCACCTTGATGCCGGGGTGCTTCTTCATGACGGCGTTGAAGGCGTCCACGCGCTCGTTGTCGATGACGGTGGGAATGCCGCGCAGGATGACGACGTTGCCCTTGCCGCCCATCTCCTTGGCCATGTATTCGCCAGCCACCTTGCCGAAGCCGGGGTTGTCGCCGGCGACATAGGCGTCCTGCGCCTTGGGGTCGGTCAGGCCACGGTCCACCACCGTCACGAAGACCCCCTTGCCCTTGACCTGCGCCACGGGCCGCGTCAGGGGGGCGGACTCAAAGGGCAGGATGACCAGGGTATCGATCTTGTTGACCGTCTGCAGGTCCTGGACCTGGTTGGCCTGCTCGGCGGCGGAGCCCGCGGTCCGCACGATGACCGTGGTGCCGGGGTATTGCTTCTCAAGCTCGGTCTTGGTGCGGTTGGCCCAGTACACCACCCCGCCCGTCCAGCCGTGGGTCGCCGCCGGGACGGAGACACCCATCACCATCTTGTTCTGGGCAAATGCAGGCGCGCTCATCAGAGCGCAGACGGCCAATGACATGGCCGAGAATAGACGTCGATTCATGTTGTCTCCTAGCGTAAGTTTTTGAAGGCAAAGATGGCCTACCGCCCTCAGGGGCTGGCGTGGCCGCAGGTTCATCGTCGCCCACGTTGTAGGAAGGCCACGACGATGATCACGAAACCCTGCACCGCCGCGTTCAGGTAGACGCTGATGATGCTGGTGAGGTTGAGGATGTTGCCGATGACCGAGAGCAGCACAGCGCCGACCACGGTGCCCGCGACGCGGCCCTGGCCGCCCTTGAGGGCGGTCCCGCCCACGATGACGGCGGCGATGGCCTCGAGTTCCCAGAGCAGGCCCGTGGTGGGCGAGGCTGAACCCAGTCGCGGCACGTAGAGCACGGTGGCGATGCCCACGCAAATGCCCAGCAGCATGTAGGTCAGGATCTTGACCCGGTCCACCGCCACGGCGGCATAGCGCGCCACCTGCTCGTTGGAGCCGATGGCCTGCACGTAACGCCCGTAGCGCGTGCGGTTGAGCAGCAGCGCGCCCACCAGGGCCACCGCAAGAAAGACCCAGATCGGGATCGGAATGCCCAGCCAGGCCCCGTAATAGACCGGGCCGTAGACATCACCCAGGGTGTTGTCCAGCGTGAGCGCGCCGCCGTTGGAGAAGTAGGTCAGGTAGGCGCGGAAGATGCCCAGGGTGCCCAGCGTGACGATGAAGGGTTCGATCCGCCCCTTGGTGATGAGCAGGCCATGCGCCAGGCCGAAGGCCGCGCCCAGCGCCAGCGCCAGTGCCATGCCCACCAGTACGGCGGCGAGCGGGCTGCCGACCAGGGGAGCCACCCAGTTCATGACCATGATCATGCAGCCCGCGATCAGCGCCGCCATCGAGCCCACCGAGAGGTCGATCCCGCCCGAGATGATGACGAAGCACATGCCCACGGCGATGATGCCGATGAAGGCCGTGCGGGTCAGCACGTTCATCGCGTTGTCCCAGGTGGCGAAGTCGCTGTTGAGCAAGGTGCCGACGACGCACAGCAGCAGCAGGCCGATGAAGGGGCCCGCTTCGCGCAGGTGACGGCGCAAGTGGCGGCCCATCAAAGCGCCGACCGGCTCTTGCGCGCTGGTTGTGGTGTCGGGTTGCTGCATGGTCATGGTATCAGTGCGTGCCGGTGGCATGGGCGATGAGCTCCTCTTCGGTCAGATGGTCAGAGTCCAGGGTGGCCTGCACGGCGCCAGCCCGCATCACCACCACGCGGTGGCACAGGCCGATCAGCTCCATCAGTTCGGAGGAGATCACGACCACCGCGCGGCCTTCGGCCGCGAGCCGCTGGACCAGGAAGTAGATGTCGCGCTTGGCCCCCACGTCCACGCCGCGCGTGGGTTCGTCCAGCACCACCACGCGCGGGTCAGGCTGCAGAACCTTGGCCATGGCCAGCTTCTGCTGGTTGCCGCCGGACAGGGACCCCGCGGCGGCGTCCAGCGTCCGTGCGCGGATGCCGAAATCGGTCACGGCTTGCGCCAGTGCCCGGCGTTCCGACTGCGGATCGAGCCAGGGCCGCGCGTGGCGGTCCAAGTCCATGAGCGTCAGGTTCTCCTGCAGCGACATGCGGGTGTGCAGCCCCCGGCCCTTGCGGTCCTCGCTCAGGTAGGTCATGCCGGCGCGCGCCGCCTCGCGCGGGTTGCGAAAGCGCACCACCTGACCGCCCAGTCGCACCTCGCCCGCGCTAACGGGGCGCAAGCCCAGCAGGGCCTCGAACAGTTCGGTGCGCCCTGCCCCGACCAAGCCGGCGAAGCCGAGGATCTCACCCGGACGCACATCAAAGCTCACGTCCCGGGCCCAGCCGGGCACACTCAAATGCCGCGCCGACAGCAGCGGTTCGGCCGGCGGCGGTGGCTTGCGGGGCGGGAACATGTCGGAGAGCTCACGACCGACCATCAGGTTGGCCATCTGCTGCCGGCTGTGCTCGGCGGTGGGGCCGTGAGCGACGAAGCGGCCATCGCGCATCACCACGATCTCGTCGCTCACGCGTTCCACCTCGTCCAGCTTGTGCGAGATGTAGACGATGGTCACGCCCTGGCCACGCAGCCGCGCGATCACCTCGAACAGGCGCTGCGCCTCGGTGGGCGTGAGCGTGGCCGTGGGCTCGTCCATCACCAGCAGGCGCGCCTGACGCGCCAGCGCCTTGGCGATTTCGACCAATTGCTTCTCGGCCACCATGAGATCACGTACGCGCGTTTCGGGGTCCACCTCCAGGCCCACCTGTTGCAGGACTTCGCGCGTGACGCCGCGCATGTGCGCCTCGTCCAGCAGCAGTCCGCGTCTCGGTTCTCGGCCCAGGAAGATGTTCTGCGACACCGTCAGGTCATCGGCCAGGTTGAACTCCTGGTGGATCAGCACGATGCCGGCGTCCTCGGCGTCGCGCGAGCTTTTGAAATGCCGCGCAGCGCCATCGACTTCGAAGCCGCCGGCACTGAGCGTCTCGTAACCGCAAAGAATCTTCATCAGCGTGGACTTGCCCGCGCCGTTCTCACCCAGCAGTCCGACCAGGCGACCCGCCGCCAATTCAAAGCTCACGCCGTGCAGCACCCGGACCGGGCCGTAGTCCTTGACGACCTCGTGAAAGCGCACATGCAGGCTCACGCCGGCACCTCCACCCAGCGCGCGCCCTCGGCGGCCGAGTGCACCGCCGCTTCGATGAAGGCCATGCCGTGCACGCCGTCGGCGATGGTGGGGAACACCACGTCCGCGGGCGGGGCCTGGCCCTCGCGCGCGGCGTGCAGGGCCTGCGCGATCTCGCTGTAGATGGTGGCGAATCCCTCCAGATAGCCTTCGGGGTGGCCGGACGGCAGGCGCGTGACACGCGCCGCGTCGCCGTTGGCTGCGCCGGTGCCGCGCGCGATGGTCTGGGTCGGCTGGCCGAATGGAGACCAGTGCAACTGGTTCGGATGTTCCTGCCGCCACTCCAGCCCGCCCTTGTCGCCATACAGGCGCAGGCGCAGCCCGTTCTCGTTGCCGGGCGCCACCTGGCTGGCCCACAGCAGGCCGCGCGCGCCGTTGGCGTAGCGCAGCATGACTTGCACGTTGTCGTCCAGCGCACGGCCGGGCACGAAGGTGCTGAGCTCGGCGCACAACTGCGTGGGCTGCAGTCCCGTCACGAAACCTGCGAGTTGGTAAGCGTGGGTGCCGATGTCGCCGACGCAGCCGCCCGCGCCGGAGCGCTTCGGATCGGTGCGCCAGGCGGCCTGCTTCTGCCCCGTGGATTCGAGCGACTCGGTCAGCCAGTCCTGCACGTACTCCACCTGCACCAACCGGATGTTGCCGAGCGCGCCCTCGCGCACCATGCGCCGCGCGTGGCGCACCATGGGGTAACCCGAGTAGTTGTAGGTGACGGCGAACAGGCGGCCGCGCGACTGCGCCAGCGCCTTCAGGCGCTGGGCGTCGGCCAGCGTGGTTGTGACCGGCTTGTCGCAGATCACATGGATGCCGGCTTCGAGGAAGGCCTGGGCGGCCGGCGCATGCTGGTCATTGGGCGTGACGATGGCCACGGCCTCAATGCCGTCCGGCCGGGCCGCCTCCTCGCGCGCCATGGTGCGGTAGTCCGCGTAGGCGCGCGCCAGACCCAGCGCCGCGGCCGAGCGCAGCGACTTCTCGGGCGTGGATGAGAGCGCCCCCGCCACCAGCTCATAGTGGTCGTCGATGCGGGCCGCGATGCGGTGCACCGCGCCGATGAAGGCGCCCTCGCCTCCGCCCACCATGCCCAGGCGGATGCGTCCGCCTGCCTTGCCTTCGGCCTTGCCGGCTTCGATGCTCATGCGCCCTCCTTGGCCAGGCCCAGCATGCGGCGCAGCTGCGCGGGATCGGTCTGGCCCCCGGCAAAGTCGTCGAAGGCCTTCTCGGTCACGCGGATGATGTGGTCGCGGATGAAAACCGCCCCCTCCGCCGCGCCGGCCTCTGGGTGCTTGAGGCAGCATTCCCATTCCAGCACGGCCCAGCTGTCGTAGTTGTACTGGGCCATCTTGGAGAAGATGGCACCGAAATCCACCTGCCCGTCGCCCAGCGAGCGGAAGCGCCCCGCGCGCTGCACCCAGGGCTGGTAGCCGGAGTACACACCCTGCCGCCCCGTTGGGCGGAACTCGGCGTCCTTGATGTGCAGCGCCTTGATGCGCTCGTGGTAGATGTCGATGAACTCCAGGTAGTCCAACTGCTGCAGCAGGAAGTGCGAGGGGTCGTAATTGATGCAGCAGCGCGGATGGTTTCTCACACGTTCCAGGAACATCTCGAAGGTCACGCCATCGAACAGGTCTTCGCCCGGGTGCAGCTCGAAGCAGACATGGCAATCGGCGTCCTCGAAGGCATCGAAGATCGGCAGCCAGCGCTTGGCCAGTTCATCAAAAGCCGCCTCGATCAGGCCGGCTGGGCGCTGCGGCCAGGGGTAGAGAAAAGGCCAGGCCAGGGCGCCGGGGAAACTCACATTGCTCTTGAGACCCAGGCGCTGCGAGGCCTTGGCGGAGAGCTTCATCTGCTCCACCGCCCAGGCCTGGCGGGCCTTGGGGTTCTTGCGCACGGCCTCGGGCGCGAAACCGTCAAAGGCTTCGTCGTAGGCCGGGTGCACGGCCACCAGCTGGCCTTGCAGGTGGGTGCCCAGCTCGGTGATGGCCACGCCGTGCTCGCGCGCCACGCCCGCCACCTCGTCGCAATAGGTCTGCGACGCGGCGGCCTTGTCGAGGTCGAAGATGCGCTTGTCCCAGGACGGGATCTGCACACCCTTGAAGCCCAGGTTGCCGGCCCATTTCGTGATCGACGCCCAGGAGTCGAAGGGCGCGGTGTCGCTTGCGAACTGCGCCAGATAGATACCCGGACCCTTGATGTTGCTCGCCATGTCTCGCTCCTTATTGCGGGTTGCCGCTTGTGGTCAGAAATAGCTGTTGACGAGGTGCTCCAGGCGCTCCTGTTGCGCCGAGCGCGGTTGCGGCTCCAGGCTGCGCGCCTCGACCTCGCGCGCCAGGTCTTCGAGCGAACGCCGCCCTTGCAGGATGGCGCGGCCGTTGTCACTGTCCCAGCCGGCATAACGGTCCTGGACGTGGCGTGGCAGCGCGCCGTGGTTCAGCATGCGCTCGGCCACCAGCAGCGCGCGCGCGCACAGGTCCATGGCGGTGGCGTGGGCCCATACCAAGTCATCCGGATCGATGGACTGGCGGCGCAGCTTGGCATCGAAATTCAGCCCGCCCTGCCCGATGCCGCCAGCCTTGAGCACCTCATACATCGTCAGCGCGACCTGGGGCAGATTGTTGGGGAACTGGTCGGTGTCCCAGCCCAGCATTTCGTCGCCGCGGTTCATGTCCAATGAGCCGAAGATGCCCAGCGCCCCCGCCAGCGCGATCTCGTGTTCGAAGGTGTGGCCTGCCAGCAGCGCGTGGTTCTGCTCCAGGTTGACCTTCACTTCTTTCTCCAGTCCATGGGCCTTCAAGAAGCCGTAGACCGTGCCCACGTCGTAGTCGTACTGGTGCTTGGTCGGTTCCGCGGGTTTGGGTTCGATCAGGATCTGGCCCTTGAAGCCGATCTTGTGCTTGTGCTCCACCACCAGGTTCAGGAAGCGGCCGAGCTGGGCCAGCTCACGCTTCAGGTCGGTGTTGAGCAAGGTCTCATAGCCTTCGCGTCCACCCCAGAGCACGTAGTTGGCACCTCCGAGTTCATGCGTGAGTTCCAGCACGTTCTTCACCTGGGCCGCGGCGTACATGAAGACCTCGGGGTCCGGGTTGGTGGCCGCGCCGGCCATGTAGCGCCGGTTCGAGAACAGGTTGGCCGTGCCCCAGAGCAGGCGCACGCCGGTGTCCTGCATCTTGCGGGCGAACACCTCGCCAATGCGGCGCACGTTGGCGTTGGATTCGGCCAGCGTGGCGCCTTCGGGCGCGATGTCCCGGTCGTGGAAGGTGAAGAACGGCGCGTCGACCAGGCGAAACAGGTCAAAGGCCACCTCGGCCTTGAGCTCGGCCTGCGCCATCGGATCGCCGGCCGCGTGCCAGGGCCGCCGGAAGCTCGGTTCACCGAAGGGATCGGTGCCGCCCCAGCCGAAGCTGTGCCAGTAGCAGACGGCGAAGCGCAACTGCTCCTCCATGGTCTTGCCCAGCACCACGCGCTTCTTGTCGTAGTAGCGGTAGGCCAGAGGCTCTTGCGCGCTGGGCACGAAGTCCGGGCCCCGGTAGGCCAGGGTTTGCGGGAAGCTGAAGTACGCGGTGCGCCGCGCGCCCGAGGGTTCGTTTTTCATGCGGGTTCCGTGGTCGTGGGAAGAGAAGATGGCAAAGCCGATGCTGGCGCAGGCAGTTGCCGCAGCCGTCCGTAGAGCTGTTGCCACTGTTCGAAGGCACCGTCATGCCGGTGCGCCGCGTGCCCATCGGGCAGGTAGGAACGCTGGCGCGGCGGCTTGCTGAAGAGGCGTCCGCCGTCGGCCGCCACGCGTGCGAGCCTCGCCGCGCCGAGCGCGCAGCCATGCTGGGAGCCGGCCACCTGGTGCAGGGGCAGGCCCAGCACGTCGGCCAGCGTCTGGTTCCATAGATCGGAACGTGCCCCACCGCCGATGAGGTCCGCCTCGGTGATGCGGGTGCCTGCGGCCGCGAGCGCGTCGCGCATGTCGCGAAAGGCGTAGGCCACCCCGGTGAGGACCGCGCGTGTCATGTCGACACGCCGTGTGCTGGCCGACAGATGGACGAATCCGCCGCGCAGCAGCGCGTCGTTGTGCGGCGTGCGTTCACCCGACAAGTAGGGGGCGAACCAGCAAGCCCCCTCGCCCGCGCTGTTCATGTTTGTGTCCGCCTCGACTTCCCGCAGCAGATCGGCTTCGGAACATGCACTGACACCGGCCCACCAGGACAGGCTGGCCGCTGCCGAGAGCATCACGCCCATCTGGTGCCAGGTGCCGGGCACGGCGTGGCAAAAGGCATGCACGCCGCGGTCGGGCGCGGGCGCGAAGCCGGCTGTGGTGGCCCACAACACACCCGAGGTGCCGAGTGACAGAAAGGCGTCGCCCGGTGTGACTGCGCCGACACCGACCGCCCCGGCTGCGTTGTCCCCTGCGCCACCGGCCAGTACCGGGGCTTGTTCAAAGCCCCAGCGCGCCACCCATTCGGCGCGCAAGCGCCCCGTCGGCACCGTGCCTTCGACCAGGCGTGGCATGTGCCGCTCGTCGAGCCCGCAGGCCGCCAGCAACGGCGCGCTCCAGGCCCGGGCACCGACGTCCAGCCACAGGGTGCCCGAGGCGTCCGACATGTCTTCGGCGTACTCACCGCAGAGCTGCCAGCGCAGCCAAGCCTTGGGCAGCAAGACCCTGGCCACCCGCGCATACACCTCGGGTTCGTGCTGGCGCACCCAGAGCAGCTTGGGCGCGGTGAAGCCCGGCATGGCCGGGTTGCCGGCGCGCTGGCGCAGTTGCAATTCAGGCCGCTCCAACTCGGCACACTGGGCTTCGCTGCGACCATCGTTCCAGAGGATGCAAGGGCGCAGCACTGCGTCATCGGCGCCCAGCAGCGTGGCGCCGTGCATCTGGCCTGACAGGCCGATGGCCCGCACGGCCGCCAGGGCACGCGGATGCTCGGCCTTGAGTGCGTCCAGGCAGTCGCAGGTGGCGCGCCACCAGTCGGCCGGATCCTGTTCGGACCAACCGGGGTGCGGGCGACTGATCGTCAGCGGCGCGCTCGCCACGGCGACCTGCCGCTCGTCCTCAAGCAGCAGCGCCTTGACGCCGGAGGTGCCCAGATCAATGCCCAGCGTGATCATGGCAAGTTGTCCTTCACGTAGACATCGATGCGAATCCGTTCCTGGTCGGCGTGCAACGGCTCATGCGTCACACGCGCCAGCGCCTGGCGCAGCGCTGAACGGATTTCATGCCCCGCGTCCTGGTTGATCACGGCGGCCAGGGTGCCATCCAGCAGATCGGCGCGCGTGCCTGGTGTGAGCTCATGCCCCACGAACACCACGTCCCGCGCGCGGCCTTCGGCCTTGAGGGCCAGGGATATCCCTTTGCTCGCGCCGATGCAATAGATGGCGCGCAACTGCGGGTGTTCGCTCAGCAGCCGGCGCGCGAGTGACTCGTTGAGCGCAGGGGTGTCCTTGCCTTGCAGGGTGGGGAGCACCGTGAGTTGCGGGTATTCGGCTGACATGACCTGGTTGAAGCCCAGGTTGCGCTCCGCGTGATCACGCAAGGACAGGCTACCGGCGATCACGCCCACCTCCCCCGCCACGTGACCTACAAACCGACCGATCAGGGTGGCCGCCGTGCGCCCAGCGGCCACGTTATCGATGCCGACATACACATGCCGAAGTGAACGTGGCACGTCGGAGACCAGGGTGATCACGCCGCAACCATGCGCGACGAGTTCATCGATGGCGCTTTGCACCAGCGGATGGTCCAGGCCCATCACCACGACGGTTTCGCAACGGTCCTGCAGGGAGCGCAGCAGATCGGCCAGCCGCTGGGGCTCAAAGACATCCACGTTCAGCGTCTCGGCACTGGCGCGGTGATCCTCCAACCATGGCCGGCTGGCGTGCAGCTCGGACTGCAGCTGTGCCACAAAGGGGTTGTCCCCCGAAGGCAGCACAAAACACACCCGGTGCGAGCGCGTGCGTGCCAAGCGTGCAGCCGCAGGGTCAGGGCGGTAGTTCAAGCGCGCCACCGCCTCGTGCACGCGGGCAATGGACTTGGCGTGGACCCCGGCGCGATGGTTCAGCACGCGGTCCGCGGTGGCCAGGCTGACCTGGGCTTCGCGCGCCACGTCGCTGAGCGTGGCGCGCCCGGGGACAGCATCCGATTTGACTGACATGGCGAAATTTTGAGGTTCGAACCTCAAAATCACGATCGGGGTTTACGCGATGAAATAGAGTTGATTTTCAAGCGTTATGAAGGATGAAGAGATTCTTCAAGGAGAAAAATGAGGTTCGCAAGTCAGCATCATGATGCTGCGGCAATAGGACTGACCGGCAGGCCAATCACATCGCGGCATGGCGCTTGCAGAAATGACAAGCCCCATCCAACGCCAGCCATCCCGAGCGCGGAACTATGTTGGCTCGGTCAGCACCATCAGGACGTCGGCATACCAGGCGCAGTTGAGTCCGAGCGACTCGTCTTGGACCTGATCTCGGGTCCGCATGTCCATGCGCGTGGAATGCACCCCAAGCAACTGCCAGGTCGCTAGCGACGAACTGCCACCTTGGCCGCTCCTGCGGCGCAGCACGGGCGCGCCGCTGCTGCCGCGGTGCGTCCTGGCGTCGGTCAGGAAATAGCCCTGCTGCTGGAAGCGCACCCCATACGCGGAAGCGATCGATGCGCTGCGGGCAACGGCCAGGTGATGCACCGTGTCATGGAACCCCAGCGGAAAGCCGATGACCATGAGCGCGTCCCCGATGGCCACGTCTTCTTCCTCGCAAGCCAGGTGCGCGGTGTCGAAGGCCTGCAGCACCGCGCCTGCGGGCAGGCGGTCGGCCTGGAGTTCGATGACCGCGACATCCACCGGACCGGCCGTGTCGGTGGTCTCCCGCCACAGCGCCAGGCCGTTGCCGTACAGCGGTATCGAGAAAGTCGCGTATTGCCGCAGATCGCTGTCATCGGTATGCAACTCGATCTCGATGCGGTCCGGAAGATGGACGCTCGGCTCGTCGAGAAAGACATGCCGGTTCGTCACCAGGAACAGGCGCTCGTCGCGGCAAAAGAAAAACCCGCTGGCACCTGTCGACAGATGCGATCCCCGGAAGGTTCGGATATGCGTCGTCGCCAACAGCACCGCCTCGACCGCGTGGCGCGAATCCGGCACCCGCTGGGGCGACAGCGTGCCGGCCAGCACCGCGCGTGTCCTGACCACGTCGCGCTCGAACGCAGCCATCACATGGTCCGACATGGTGGTGTTCAGCATGACGGTTCGCGCCGCCTCGGCATGCGCTTCGAACGAACGCGTCAGTGCGGCGTGCGCGGTCGGCGGCAGCGTTTCCAGCAGCGCCGGTAGCAAGGCGTCCAGGGCGACCAGGCTGCCTTTGAGCTCGCAGATGCGCTCCGTGGCTTCCTGCAGATTCTTCATGGCACATGCGCCTTCCCAAAAAAAGAAGCGCGGACAAGCCGCGCTTCGAGCCATCGGTGCAAACCGAGTGGCTGGACCCGTTGGCCCGATGGGGCCCTCAGGTCTGCAGGCGCATCAGCTCACTGCACGAATGTTGGAGGCTTGTGGGCCCTTGGCACCCTCGGTGACCTCGAACTGCACATGCTGGTTCTCGGTCAAGGTCTTGAAGCCGCCGCCCTGGATTTCACGGAAGTGGGCAAAGAGGTCCTTGCCACCTTGATCGGGGGCGATGAAGCCAAAGCCCTTGCCTTCGTTGAACCATTTCACGGTTCCGGTCTGTGTCGTCATGGTGATTTCCTTTCGAAGTTTCCAGAACGCAAAAGCGCGCCCGGGGAAGAGACGCCAAGAAAATCATCGAGGGAAGTTTGACACGGCCGCCGGAAGAATCCGGGGAAGCGAATAAAGACCGAGGCAATGATGGCCTTGCACATTTCAACGAAGCCATAGTACACCTTATGCGGCTTGCGTGCGCGTTTTCCGAACTTATGTTTTTCGGGATGGTCCATCGCTGGGGTCGCGAAACCCATGGCCGCGATGGTGCTTGGATGGTCGCAGCGTGGCCAGGCCCTGCTTCACCGCCACGCGCGAATCGATCATCCGACGTGCTGCTCCGCCCGGACACCGGGGCCGATTAGGAGTAGCGTGCAAGAAACTGTCGGACTGGATACCCATGAATGCTTTGCTGTCTCGCATCTTCGCTCCGTGCAGAGCGCCTCCTTTCTGGATGGACCAGGCACCTGTTCGCGAGGAACTCTTCGGGGCCGATCGGCTTGAACAGCATGCCAAGAGCCTGGCCTTGGCCCAGCCCGTGGCCTCCAGGCCTTTGCCGGTTCCCTCATTGCACCGACGGCTGGATGCCAATGCGCGGGTGCTGCTCCTCGCCTATCGCACCAGCGCGAACGAACTCGAAGCGGGGCGACGTGGGGTACCGGCTGCCGAATGGCTGCTCGACAACTACCATCTGATCGAGCAGCAGATCCGTGAAATCCGTGCCGATCTGCCAGCCAACTACTACCGGCAGTTGCCCAAGTTGACGACGGGTCCGTTCGTCGGTTACCCCCGCGTCTTCGGGATCGCCTGGGCCTTCGTCGCGCACACCGACAGCCACCTCGACACCGACATCCTGAGACGGTTCATCGTTTCCTACCAGCAGGTCGAAGCACTGACCATCGGCGAGCTGTGGGCGGTTGCGATCACGCTGCGCATCGTGCTGATCGAAAACCTGCGTCGCCTTGCCGACCAGATCACGGCGGGCTGCGTGGCTCGCGCGGATGCGGACAGGCTTGCGAATCGCCTGATCGAAAGCAGCAGCGCGCGTGCCGCGCTCGAAGAAGACATCGCCTTGCGCTCGCCGCAGCCGCTGTCCGAGCTTTTCGCCGCGCAGTTGGCCAAGCGCTTGCGAGACCGGGATCCACTGGTGATGCCGGCGCTGGGATGGCTGGAAGAGCGGCTGGCCCAGCAAGGGGCCTCCATCGACGAGGTCGTCGCGCATGCGCAGCAACGCTTGGGCGCTTCCAACATCTCGGTGCGAAACGCGATCACCAGCCTGCGGCTGATCTCCGACATCGACTGGCAGGAATTTTTCGAGAGCGTCAGCCCGGTCGATGCCAAGTTGCGCGCGGGCAGCGCATTTGCGGCCATGGACTTCCCGACCCGCGACCGCTATCGCGGCGCGATCGAGCATCTGGCGCGTGGCTCGCCTTGCTCGGAGCTGGAAGTCGCCGAGCGGACCCTGCTGGCCGGGCGCACCGCGGGCGCCGCGCGCGTCGATGCACGCGAGCGGGCACGGGTCGAAGATCCTGGCTACCACCTGATTGCCGAAGGCCGCGTCGCCCTGGAGCAGGCCGTCGGCTACAGGCCCACGCTGCGCACGCGCATGGGCCGCTGGCCAGGCTTTCAGGGCATTGCCGCCTACGCCACCGCGATCACCGGGGTGACGGCCCTTCTGCTCGGGTTGGCCTGGGTGCTGGTCATCCTGCCGGCCATCGACGGCGGCCATGCCACCAGTCATGCCGGCGTTCTGGCGCTATGGCTGCTGGCCTTGCTGTTGCCGACATCGGAACTGGTGGCGTCGCTCGTCAACCGCCTGGTGGTCTGGCGCTTTGGCGCCGTGGCCCTGCCCGGCCTGGCGCTCGTGGAGGGCGTGCCGACGTCGCTGCGCACTCTGGTCGCCGTACCGACGCTGTTGACCGGAAAAGACGATCTCCTGGAGCAGGTCGAACGGCTGGAAGTCCACTATCTTTCCAGCGGTGGCGGTGACATCGTGCTGGCCCTGCTGACCGACGGCATGGATGCCGACCGCGAATGTCTGTCCTCGGACGAGGCGCTCCTGGCCGTCGCCGTCGAAGGCATCGCGGCGCTGAATCGGCGCCATGGTCCGGCGCCCGCGGGCCCGCGCTTCATGCTGCTGCACCGGCGCCGCATCTACAACGCGTCCGAAGGCGTGTGGATGGGCTGGGAGCGCAAGCGCGGCAAGCTGCATGAGCTCAACCGGCTGTTGCGCGGTGCGACCGACACCAGTTTCATGGCGTCCGGCGAAGCCCCGCTGGTGGTCCCGGATGGCGTGCGCTACGTGCTCTCGCTCGACGCCGACACGCGGCTGCCGCGCGACGCGGTGCTGAAACTGGTCGGAAAGATGGCCCACCCGCTGAGTCAGCCGCGTTTCGATGCCGGGTCACAGCGCGTCGTGGGGGGGTATGCCATTCTTCAGCCGCGCATCACGCCGTCGCTGCCCATGGGCCAGGAGGGGTCCGTGTACCAGCGGATATCGTCCAGTCCCGCCGGGATGGACCCCTACGCGACGGCGGTGTCGGACGTCTACCAGGATCTTTTCGGGGAAGGCTCCTTCACCGGCAAAGGCATTTACGACATCGACGCCTTCGAGGCATCGATGCGGGGCCGGGTGCCCGACAACACGATGCTGAGCCATGACCTGTTCGAGGGGGTCTTCGCGCGCGCCGGACTGACCACCGACGTCGAACTGATCGAGCAGGCGCCAGCGCGGTACGACGTCGCGGCCGCGCGCCAGCATCGCTGGACCCGGGGCGACTGGCAACTGCTGCCGTGGCTGTTCGGGCGCCAGGACGGCGTGCACGCCATTCCCCCCATCGGTCGCTGGAAGATGTTCGACAACCTGCGGCGCTCGCTGCAGGCGCCTTCTACGCTGCTGGCCCTGGTCTGCGCCTGGTTGCTGCCAGCGGCGGTGGCCCCCTGGGCCGTGCTGCTGGTGCTGGTTTGCGTCGGCTTTCCCATGCTGCTGCCCTTGCTGGTCGGCATCTGGCCGCGTCGCCCAGGCGCCCGCATGCGTCGCCACACCGGCGCATTCACGACCGACCTGAGGCTGGCCATGCTCCAACTGGGTCTGAATCTGGCCTTTCTGGTGGATCAGGCATGGCGCATGGGCGACGCCATCGCGCGCACCCTGGGGCGCCTGTTCGTCACGCGACGGCACCTGCTCGAATGGACGAGCAGCGCGCAGTCGGGCAAGCGCACCCGTCCTGGCCTGGCGGCTTGTTATCGCCAGATGGCCCCGGGCACGACGGTGGGCCTGGCGCTGGCGATCGGCGTGCTGGTAGCCGTGCCGGCGGCGACCGCCTTGCTCGTTTGGCCCTTCGCCTTGCTGTGGCTCGCCGCGCCGGCGCTGGCCTTGTGGTCCAGCAAGCCGCCCGCCTTGGCCCGGAGGCAGGCGCTGTGTCCGGCGGACATCCACGCCCTGCGCCTGACGGCCCGGCGCACCTGGCGTTACTTCGAAACCTGCGTGACCCCGGCGGACCACATGCTGCCGCCAGACAATTTCCAGGAAGACCCGCAGCCGGTGCTGGCGCGGCGCACCTCGCCCACCAACATCGGGCTCTATCTGCTGTCCACCGTGGCCGCGCGTGATTTCGGCTGGGCCGGCACGCTGGACACGGTCGAGCGCCTGGAGGCCACGCTGACCACCTTGCGTGGCTTGCCGCGGCACAGGGGCCACTTCTTCAACTGGTACGGTACCGCGGATCTTCGCGTGCTCGAACCTCCCTATGTCTCGTCCGTGGACAGTGGCAACCTGGCAGGCCATCTGGTGGCGCTGGCCAATGCCTGCGAGGAATGGCGCGATGGCGTGCCCTCGGCAGCGGCCAGGGTCGGCATGGACGACGCGCTGCAACTGGCACTCCAGGCCGTGGCCATGCTGCCCGAAGATGCGGGCGGACCCGCGGCTCGCTTGCGCATGCAGATGACCGACATGTTGGGGCAATTGCAAGGGCCGCGCAGTGTCGAGGCCATCGCGCCAGTGCTGGAACGCCTGGCCGCGAAAGCGGCCCACACCGCACGCAACTTGTGGCCGTCTCGGCAGGACGACGCGACGGACCTGGTGTTCTGGATCGACGCCGTGGGCCGCTCAGCTGCCTCGCATGCGCGAGATCGGCCGCAGGCGCAAAAACCGCAAGCGCTGGCCGACCGGCTGCAGTCGCTTGCCGATACGGCGCGCGAGATGGCGCTCGCCATGGACTTTGCCTTTCTCATGGACCCCGCGCGGCGTCTGCTGTCCATCGGTTATTCACTGGCCGACCAGCGGCTGGACACCGGCTGTTATGACTTGCTGGCTTCGGAGGCGCGCCTGGCCAGCCTGTTCGCCATCGCCAAGGGCGATGCACCGACACGGCACTGGTTCCGCCTCGGCCGTGCCGCCACCTCGATCGGCGGGAGGGCCGCGCTGATCTCCTGGTCCGGCTCCATGTTCGAGTACCTGATGCCCTCGCTGGTGATGCGCGCGCCCGCCGGCAGCCTGCTCGAACAGACCAACAGGCTGGTGGTGCAGCGGCAGGTGGACTACGGGCACTGCCTCGGCATCCCCTGGGGCATCTCGGAGTCGGCCTACAACGCCCGCGACCTGGAACTCACCTACCAGTACGCCAATTTCGGCGTGCCCGGCCTCGGGCTCAAGCGCGGTCTGGCCGAAGATCGGGTGGTGGCGCCTTATGCCACCAGCCTGGCGGCCATGGTGGATCCCGTGGCCGCCTGTCTCAACCACGTCCGTCTCGCCGCCTGGGGCGGGCTGGGCCGGCATGGCTATTGTGAGGCGCTTGACTTCACGCAGTCGCGCATCCCCGACGGCAAGAAAGTGGCGGTCGTGCGCAGCTACATGGCCCACCACCAGGGCATGACCATCGTGGCGCTGGCCAATGTCCTGATGGATGGCGTCATGCGCGCGCGCTTTCACCGAGAACCGATGATCCAGGCCTGCGAGCTTTTGCTGCAGGAGCGCATGCCGCGCGATGTGGTGGTCGAGCACCCGCGCGCCGAGGAAGTCAGAACCTTGCGTGAGGACATCAAGGTGCAGGCGCCGACGGCGCGCTACCTGTCCACCAACTTGACCGGCCCAGCGCCCATCACGCATCTGTTGTCCAACGGACGCTACAGCGTGATGCTGACCACGGCGGGCGGCGGCTACAGCCGCTGGCGAGGGCTGGCCGTGACACGCTGGCACGAGGACACGACCCGGGACTGCTGGGGATCCTTCGTCTATCTGCGCGACGTGCGCAGCGGGCAGGCCTGGTCCGCCAGTCCGCAACCGATGACCGCCCTTGCACGACCCGGCGAGGTGCTGTTCAGCGAGGACAAGGCGAGCTTCGTGCACCGCGACGGCAGCCTGAGCGCGACGCTGGACGTGCTGGTTTCCGGAGAGGATGACTGCGAGGTTCGACGCCTGTCACTGGCCAACGGCGGCTGGCGCGCGCGTGAACTGGATGTCACCTCGTATGCCGAGCTGGTGTTGGCCCCGCCTTCCGCCGACACGGCGCATCCTGCCTTCTCCAAGCTCTTCATGTTGACGGAATACCTGCCGGAATTCGGGGCCTTGATCGCGAGCCGCCGCCCACGCACGCCAGATGAACCGCGGATATGGGCCGCGCACTTCGCCGTCGTGGAAGGAAAAATCACGGCCGAGCCGCAGCATGAGTCCGATCGCGCCCGTTTTCTGGGCCGTGGCCGGGATGCGGCGTCAGCCTCCGCCATCCAGGACGGCCGGCCGCTGTCAAACACCGTGGGCTGCGTGCTGGATTCGGTGTTCTCTTTGCGCCAGCGCGTGCTGATCCCGCCGGGGGGAACGGCATCGATCGCGTTCTGGACCGTCGTCGCGCCGAGTCGGAACGAATTGCTGGATCTGATCGACCAGCACCATGACCGCAGCGCATTCGACCGGGCCGCCACGCTGGCCTGGACGCAGGCCCAGGTCCAGTTGCGGCATCTGGGCATGGGATCGGAAGAAGCGGCCGATTTCCAGCGCCTGGCGGCGCCAATCCTCTACACCGACCGGCGCCTGCGTGCCTCGCCGGAACTCCTCCGGCGGGAAGCCGGGGCACAGTCGGGCCTCTGGGCCCATGGGATCTCTGGCGACCTTCCCATCGTGCTGCTGCGCATCGACGACCTCGAGGACATCAACCAGGTGCGCCAGTTGCTGCGGGCCCATGAGTATTGGCACATGAAGCAACTCGCGGTCGATCTGGTGATCCTCAACGAACGCGCCGCCTCCTATGTGCAGGACTTGCAAGTCGCGATCGAGGCGTCCGTGCGCAGCAGTCCGTCGGGACGCCGCCTTGAGGAGGGTCTCGCGCAGGGAGTGGTCCACGCATTGCGCGCGGACCTGATCGGGCGTGTGGCCTGCGGCTTGCTGCGGTCGGCCGCGCGGGTCGAGCTCATCGCCCGTCACGGCCCCATCGCTGATGGACTGGCTCGTCTTCTTCCCGCTGAAATGAAAGACCCAGGCCGCCCCGCTCTGCCCGCGCCCCAGAGTTTGCCGTTGCTCACGGATACCGCTTCGGCGCAGCAGCCCTCCTCCGGGAATCTGGAGTTCTTCAATGGCCTCGGGGGGTTCGCGCACGGGGGCCGGGAGTACGTGGTGCATCTCTCGGCCGGAAAGACGACGCCCCAGCCCTGGATCAATGTGGTCGCCAATCCCGGCTTCGGATTCCAGGTGTCCGCCGAAGGCAGCAGCAGCACCTGGTGCGAGAACAGCCGCGAGAATCAGCTCACCCCTTGGTCGAACGACCCGGTGACCGATCCGTCCGGCGAGGCCTTTTTTGTGAAGGATCTTGAAAGCGGCATGGTGTGGTCGCCGACGGCGCAGCCCAGGCGCGACGGTGGAGACTACGAGGCACGGCATGGCTGGGGCTACAGCCGTTTCGCGCATGAGGCGCACGGCATCGCGCTCGAACTGCTGCAGTACGTGCCGCTGGACGACCCTGTGAAGATCTCGCGCATGACCTTGCGCAATCGATCGGGCCGGGCGCGCCGCCTGTCGGTGACGGTCTATGTCGAATGGGTATTGGGAACCTCACGGGGAGCCTCGGCGCCCGGCGTCGTCACCGCCCTGGACCCGGCCAGCGGCGCGATGCTGGTCCGCCGGCCCTGGGGTGTCGCTTTTCCGGGCCGGGTGGCCTTCGCCGACCTGGGCGGCCGGCAGACGACCTGGACAGGGGACCGTGCCGAGTTCCTGGGACGCCATGGCGGCCTGGGCGCGCCTGCGGCCCTGTTCCGGGAAGAGCCGCTTTGCGGCGCCACGGGGGCCGGCTTGGACCCGTGCACGGCCTTGCAATGTGTCGTGGAACTGGCCGCCGGCGAGTCGATCGAGCTACGCGCCCTGATGGGCCAAGGTGCTTCCGAGGAAGCCGCGAAAACCTTGATCGCCCGCTACCGGGCGGCAGACCTCGACGCCGTGCTGGCGGAGGTCACGAACTACTGGAAGCGCACGCTAGGCGCCGTTCAGGTCAAGACGCCCAACCGCGCCATGGACATCATGCTCAATGGCTGGCTGCTGTACCAGACCATCGCCTGCCGGCTGTGGGCGCGTTCGGCCTTCTACCAGGCCAGCGGCGCCTATGGGTTCCGGGACCAGTTGCAGGACGGCATGGCCCTGACCTTCGCGCAGCCCGAGGAGACGCGGCTACACCTGTTGCGCGCGGCGGGCCGCCAGTTCGTCGAGGGCGACGTCCAGCACTGGTGGATGCCCCACTCGGGCCAGGGGGTGCGAACCCGCATCTCGGACGATCGCGTCTGGCTGGCTTTCGCCGCCGCGACCTATGTCAACGCCACGCACGATGCCGCGGTGCTCGACGAGCCAGTCGCGTTCCTGGCCGGCCCGGCCCTGCAGGCGGGCGAGCACGATGCCTTCTTCCTGCCCACGGCCGCCGGACCAGCCGCCTCGCTGTTCGAGCACTGCGCGCGCGGTCTTGACCAGTGCATCGAACTCACCGGTGCCCTGGGCCTGCCGCTCATGGGCACGGGCGACTGGAACGATGGCATGAACCGGGTCGGCGCGGGCGGCCGAGGCGAAAGCGTGTGGCTTGCCTGGCTGCTGGTGCGCACGATTGCGTTGTTCGCACCGCTCGCGCAGGGTCGGGACGCGGCGCGCGTTGGCCGTTGGCGGGCTCATGCGGAATCCGTGCGTGCAGCCATCGAGCGCGAGGCCTGGGACGGCGCCTGGTACCGCCGCGCGACCTTCGACGACGGTAGCTGGCTGGGCGCCAGCGCCAATGAGGAGTGCCGCATCGACGCCATCGCCCAGGCATGGGCCGTGCTCAGTGGCACCGCCGACGCCGGACGCGCGGCCACGGCCATGGCATCACTGGCGCGGCATCTGATTCGCCCTGACGAAAAGCTGGCCCTGCTGCTGGCGCCGCCCTTCGACAAGACGGCGCGGGATCCGGGCTACATCAAGGGCTACCCACCGGGACTGCGCGAGAACGGCGGCCAGTACAGCCATGCGGCCATGTGGGCCGCCCTGGCGTTTACCCAGCTGGGTGACGGCGATCAGGCGACGACGCTGTTCGACCTCGTCAATCCCATCCATCACGCGCTGACGCCTGCGGCGGTCGCGCGTTACCAGGTCGAACCGTATGTGATGGCCGCCGACGTGTACGCCGTGGCACCCCATGTGGGACGGGGTGGATGGACCTGGTACACGGGCTCGGCCGGCTGGATGTACCGCGCGGGCATTGAGGGCATCCTGGGCCTGCGGCGCGAAGGAGACTGGCTGCGCCTCAGCCCCTGCTTGCCCTCAAGCTGGCCCGGCTTCGAGGCCACGTTGCGTGTGCTCTCGACCGAATGCGCGATCCAGGTGCGGCGTGCATCGGCCAGCGAAGAGGGCGGCATGCATGCCCTGCTGGACGGTGCGGCCGTTACCTGCGAACCGGGCGGCGTGCGCATCCGGCTCGATGGTGGATCACACCGTCTGGAGTTGCTTGTCTAGGTCGCCGCAGGTGGACATGGGACTGAGCATCTCTAAGCCTGCCCGACCGAAGCGGCGCTGAACAGCGCGGTGTAACGGCGCTGCATCTCCTCAGGGGTGACCGATTCGATGGCGTGCCCGATCAGCCAGCGGTGACCAAAGGGGTCGCGCACGGTGCCGGAGCGTTCGCCGTAGAAATGGTCCTGCGGCGCACGATTCAGCGTGCCACCCGCCGCCACCACGCGTGCGATCAATGCATCCGCGTCGTCCACGTGCAGGTGCAGCGTGACCGGCGAGGCGCCCAAGCCCTCGGGACTGCGCACGCCCAGCTCCGGATATTCCTCCGAGAGCATCAGCGTGTGGCCGCCGAAATCCATCTCGGCATGGCCGACACGGCCGGAAGGTTCGGTCAGGCGGAACAGTTCGCGCGCGCCGAAGGCACGGGTGTAGAAATCGATCGCGGCGCGTGCATCGCGCACGCACAGGTAGGCATACAGCTCGTGGATGGTCATGGCAACTCCTGGTCGGTGTGATGCGGCATTCTGGCGTGGGCAGGCCACCGCGTCTTGCAGGAAATTGACCTGCCTTGATTTCAGGGGGGGCGTGGCCGCGGTTCGAGCACCTGCGGCACATGACGCGGTTCGACCGGGTCCATCTGGCGCCGCCAGGCGCTGGGCGTCAAACCCGTGATGTCCCGGAAGCTGTTCGCCAGATGCGCCTGGTCCGCATAACCGCAGGCCGCCGCGATGTCGGACCAGCTTGCCAGGGGCTGGACTGCCCGTCCCAGCACCTGGTTGAAGCGTTGCAGCGCCAGCCATTGGCCAGGCGTGAGCCCGGTGACCTGACGGAACAGCGCAATGCAGTGGCGATGACTGAGGCCGCTGGCGCGCACCAGATCGGCGACCCGCTGCCCAGGATGCGCGGGGCGCTGCAGCACCTGGATCAAGGCTGGATGCAGCACCACGGGCCGGCCCCGAGCCCGGACAAACAACCAGTGTTCGAACAAGGCCAGCCGCCTCGCCCCATCGCCACAAGCCCGCAAGCGCTCCGACAAGGCCGCCACTTCGCTCGCTGGCAGCAACTGGTCCAGCGGAGTGTGCTGCCCGGCCAACGTGGATTCAGGCGCGCCCAGCAGCACGCTGGCCGCGCCCGGCCGCAGCATCGCGCCCACCGATGCCGAGGGCTGCGACACATCGCGCAGGTGATGGACCGTGCGGGCGCCGCCCACCACGGCATGACCCAATTGCTGACCGAGCGGGTCAGCGGCGTGCGCGTAGATGCGCAAGGGCGGGCCGTCGAGGCGCAGCGCGATGTGCGTGGCCCCGGTGGGCAGCACATGCTCGCGTGCGCCTGGCGATGCGGGAGCCCCGGGCGACGGATCGTGCGCCCAGACCGTGGCCACCAAGGCGCGCAGCGCGGGAACGGGGGCACGGTGCAACGTCGCCATGGCCAGATCTTAGCGGTGGAGGATGGTGGACACCGCAACCCCTCTCCATCCAACACTGCACAAGACCGACTCAGAGGCAGGCGCCTGCATGGATGAGAGGTCGAAGCCGGGAAAACCCGGCATCAATGAATGAAACAACTAATTCTCGTAATGAATTGACTATTACAAATTGATCGGTATGCTGCGAAGCATGTGGTCCATGCTTTGTCTGACCTTGCCGACCCAGCCCAGCGCAGTGCGCCTGCGGGTCTGGCGCGCGCTCAAAACCCTGGGCTGCGGTGCACTGCGCGACGGGGTGTACCTGCTCCCCGAAGCCCATGCCGAGCTGTTCACGCCGATCGCGCAGGAGGTCCGCGCCCATGGCGGTCTGGCCATGGTGTTGGAACTTTCGTCGGCGCAGGAGGAGGTACGACGCGAAGTGCTGACCTTGTTCGATCGCGCGCCGGCCTATGCGCAGTGGCGCGGCCTCGCGCAGTCCTTGCAGGCCGATTTACCTGAGCTGGAAGAGGTGGAGGCGCGCAAGCGCTGGCGTGGTGTGGCGGAAGCCCTGCAGGCGCTGCGTCGCATCGACTACTACCCGGGCGACGCCGCCGCGCAGGCGGTCGCGGAGCTCGAGGAACTGCGGCTGGCGCTGGACGCGTGCTTTTCGCGGGGTGAGCCGGTCGCGCGCGCCCCCCACAACATCCCCCTGCTGGACCCACGCAAGTATCGCGGCAAGCGCTGGGCCACGCGTGCCCGTCCCTGGGTGGATCGACTGGCCTGCGCCTGGCTGATCCTGCGCTTCATCGATCCCGAGGCACGCTTTCTGTGGCTGGCCGATCCCGCTGCAACGACGCCTGCGCCGCGAGGCGCGCTCGGTTTTGACTATGACGGCGCTCGCTTCACGCATGTCGGCGCGCGTGTCAGCTTCGAGGTGCTGATGGCCAGCTTCGGCCTGGATGCCGATGCTCGATTGCAAGCCATCGCGCGGGTGGTGCACTTCCTGGATGTTGGCGGAATCCCCGTGCCCGAGGCTGCCGGGCTGGAAGCCGTGCTGTCGGGTCTGCGCGAGGTTCACACCGACGACGATCAACTTACCCTCGCGGCAGCGGCGATCTTCGACGCGCTGCTCGCGGCACCTGGACCTTCTCGATGAGCACCACGGCACGCCCCTCACCCGACGACGCCCAGCAGGCTGCGCCCGACATGCCGCCCGCGCCGGTCAGCTTCGCCGAGGCCTTCCGCTTCTGGCTCAAACTCGGTTTCATCAGCTTCGGCGGACCTGCCGGGCAGATCGCGATCATGCATGCCGAGCTGGTCGAGCGCCGGCGCTGGATCAGCGAGCGCCGCTTCCTGCATGCGCTGAACTACTGCATGCTGCTGCCCGGACCCGAAGCGCAGCAGCTCGCCACCTACATCGGTTGGCTGATGCATCGCACCTGGGGCGGCATCGTGGCCGGTGCGCTCTTTGTGCTGCCAGCACTTTTCATCCTGATCGCCCTGAGCTGGATCTACCTGCGCTTCGGCGACGTGCCCCTGGTGGCCGGCCTGTTCTACGGCCTCAAGCCGGCGGTGACGGCGCTGGTGCTGCACGCGGCGCACCGCATCGGCACGCGGGCACTCAAGAACCGCTGGATGTGGGGCATCGCCCTGGCCTCGTTCGTCACGATCTTCGCGTTCGACACGCCCTTCCCGGCGATCGTGGTGGCCGCCGGGCTGATCGGTTGGTTCGGTGCGCGTCGCTGGCCACAGGTGTTTGCCCTCGGCGGCGGGCATGACGGCGCCCAGGCCCAGCATGGTTCGGCGCTGATCGACGACCACACGCCCACGCCCGCGCACGCACGCTTCTCCCGTGGCCACCTGCTTCGCGTACTGATCGCCGGCCTGGGCCTGTTTGGCTTGGTCATGGTCGTGCTGGTCTGCACCCAGGGCGTGCAAGCCACCTTGACGCAGATGGCCTGGTTCTTCACCAAGGCCGCCTTGCTGACCTTTGGCGGCGCCTACGCGGTGCTGCCCTACGTCTACCAGGGCGCGGTCGAGCAGCACCAGTGGCTGAGCGGACCGCAGATGATCGATGGCCTGGCGCTCGGTGAGACGACCCCGGGCCCCCTGATCATGGTGGTGGCCTTCGTCGGTTTCGTCGGTGGCTGGCTAAAGCAGGTGCTCGGGCCCGACGCACTGTTCCTGGGCGGCGCATTGGCGGCCACCGTTGTCACCTTCTTCACCTTCTTGCCGTCGTTCGTGTTCATCCTCGCCGGCGGGCCCTTGGTCGAGGCCACGCACGGAAAGCTGGGCTTCACCGCGCCGCTGTCGGCCATCACGGCGGCGGTGGTCGGTGTGATATTGAACCTGGCGATGTTCTTCGCTTACCACGTCCTGTGGCCACAAGGCTTCGGCGGGCATTTCGATTGGCCCTCGGCGCTGATCGGTGCCGCCGCCACGGTGGCCCTGTTCCGTTTTAAGGTCGGCGTGATGCCGCTGCTCGGTGCCTGCGCGGCCATCGGGCTGTCGGTGAGCTGGCTGCTTCCAACGCTGCGCTGAAAGAAACCGCATGGACGCCCGCCCCCTGGATCTTCCATTCGACCCGTCGACCCTGCGGGGGCTATCGCCCCGGCTGATCACGAGCCACCACCAGAACAACTACGGCGGCGCTGTCAACCGGCTCAACGCCATCCGAGCGCAGCTGGTGGCCATGGCGCCTGGGGCCGCACGGGGTTTCCTGCTCAACGGTCTGAAGCGCGAGGAACTGATCGCCACCAATTCGATGCTGTTGCACGAGCTGTATTTCGGCGGTCTGGGCGGGGATGGAGTGACCATGGCGCCTGCGATGAAACTCGCGCTGGACGCGAATTTCGGCAGCGTCGAGCGTTGGCGCGAGGAATTCACCGCGATGGGCAAGGCGCTGGGCGGTGGCTCGGGCTGGGTGCTGTTGATGTTCCAGCCGCGCGAGGGCATGCTGGTCAATCAGTGGGCCGCCGACCACACGCATGTACTGGCCGGTGGCATGCCCCTGCTGGCGCTGGACATGTACGAGCACGCCTACCACCTCGACCATGGCGCAGCGGCCAGCACCTATGTCGATGCTTTCATGGCCAACATCGACTGGGCCGCCGTCCACGCGCGTTACCAGCAGGCGGTGCTGGCGGCCAGCGAGCCCCTGGGCGTCGACGCGGACGAGATCGGCGACGCCTGCTTGCTCGACGTGCGCCGCACCGAGGCTTTCGACCAGGCCCGCACGATGGTCCCCAACGCGCGTTGGCGCGACCCGGCCGCGGTATCCACCTGGGCGGCGCAATGTCCCACCGACCGGGACGTGGTCGTCTATTGCGTGCATGGCCACGAGGTCAGCCGCGCCACCGCGATGCGGCTGCGCGCGGCCGGCCTGCAGGCGCGTTACCTGCGCGGCGGCATCGAGGGCTGGCAGGCTGCAGGCCGATTGCTGTCAGAAAAGACGCGGCCCTGAGCCCCGTTCGGAGCAGTGGTTCATCCCAGGGGGAATGCCCAGCTTTCGTGGCTGGTGGCTTGCCGCTCACGACCTGGCACTTGCGGTGGATGCCCTGTGCTGCACGCGGGCCACTTGCCCCCTCGGGGCGCGACGTCACCAGGGCGTGCGGCCTCCGGGTTCGAAGAACAGCCCCGACTCCGTGCCCTCCAGCGCAAACTGGACGGGCAGTCTGGCGCCCTCCTCCGGCGTCATCGTTCCGTACCCCGTGAGGTCGGTCTTGACAAAGCCCGGACTGACCGAATTCACAATCACACCCGTTGCCTTCAGTTCCTCGTGGAGCTGCACCGTCAGCATGTTCAAGGCCGCCTTGGAGGCGTTGTAGCCGATGTACTGCGCCGCGTAGTAGGTGGAACTCGGGTCGCCATTGAGCGTCAGGGAGCCGAGTGAACTGGACAGGTTGACGATGCGCCCCGCCGGGGCGGCGCGCAACAGCGGCAGCATGGCCTGAGTCACCGCCAGCACGCCGAAAAAGTTGGTTTCCATGGTCCTGCGCGCGGCGGCCAGAGACGCCTTGCTGGGAGGGGCGTCGGCCGGATCGAATATGCCTGCGTTGTTGACCAGGATGTCCAGACGGCCGTGTTCGGCCTGGATGACCGCCGCCGCAGCCGAGATGCTGGTTTCATCGGTGACGTCGAGGGCGACGGCGCTGACCTCCAAGCCCTGGGCCCGCAATGAGGCCACCGCGGCCTGGCCGCGCTGGGCGTCCCGGGCTCCGAGGATCACGCGCACGCCAGCCTTTGCCAGCTGTTGCGCGATGGCGTAACCAATGCCCTTGTTGGCGCCCGTGACGAGGGCGATGCGTTGTGTGCTCATGAGAGAAGTCCCTTTCAAAAACAGGTGGCGTTAATATATGAAGCATTGTTCGGTTATGGAATTCGCTTTTTGGCCACCCCCACCCGCCCCTCTCTGAACCCGCGTAAAAAGCCGCGTCAGGCCCGCGCGGCGGTCACGCTGGACGCCATTTTTGAAGCCACCATTCAGCTTTTGGTGGCCGAGGGCATGCATCGGCTCACGACCACCCGCGTGGCCGAACGTGCCGGGGTCTCGGTCGGGACGATGTACCAGTACTTCCCGAACAAGGAGTCCTTGGTCTACGCGCTCAATGAGCGCTATCTGGTGGCCTTGGCATGCAAGATAGAAACCACCTGCGCGACCCTGCGCGGCGCCCCGCTCCAAAGCATGGTGGAAGCGCTGATCGACACGTACTGGGCCGCCAAGACCGAGCGCGCGGACGTCACTCGGGCGCTGTACCGTTCGGTCGCGGAGCTGGACAACCAAGCCATGATCGACGCGTTCGCGAGCCGGGTGGATGCCGCGACCCAAGCCATGCTGGCCACCGCATCGGATGCCAGCTTCGCCGATGTGGAGGAAGTGACGCTGACCTTGCTGACCGTGATCTTCGGCGCCGTGCGCAACGCATTCGAGCGCAATCTGCCGCCCTTGGCGGTCGATGCGCTGCGTGGGCAACTGAGCCTCATGTGCCGAGCCTACCTGGCCGAGAAGCGGTTGCCTGCCGCACGCCGTGGCAGGCAGATCCCAGCAGCGGATGGCGGCCACGAGGCTGCACGAGCCCGCGTCGCGCCGCACGCTAGGCGTAAGCGACCCACCCTCTGAAACTGAAGCCTGCGTAGAACAACTCCACCCCATGGAAGCCGGCCTCTCGCAAAAAGGCTTCTTCGGCTTGCGGCGCCACGATGCTGAGCCGGGTTCGCATGGCGGAGATGGTGTGCTCAGCCTCGTGCCGCGGCGTCGCGGAATACGCAACGTGACGCGCCAGCCAGAGCGACCGTTCCGGCTCGGTTTCCGCCACGCTGATGTGCGCGACGACCAAGGGCGCGCCAGGTTTCAAGCGGCGGTGGATGGCCTGCAGCGTGGCCAGACGTTGCGTTCGCGCAATGAAGTGGAACGTGAGCAATGAGACCGCGCCATCGTAGGGCCCCGACGGTGCCGCATCGATGTAACCCTGATGCCAGGCCATCCGTTGGGCGTGCGCTTGAACGGTCTGCGCCGCGAGGTCCAGCATCTCCCGCGAGGGGTCGATGCCGTCGAACCGCCATCCCGCATGGGCGTCGGCGAGCGCCTTGATCTCCATGCCGCCGCCAGCGCCGAGAACCAGCACCTGCCCGTTGGCGGGCACGCGCTCGGCCAGCAACAAGCCAACCATGCGATGCAGACCCGCAAGGCCGGGCACCTGTCTCGGTGGGCCATCCAGGTAGCTGTGCCGTGGTGCGGGGCTATCGGAGGTACTCATGCTGGCTCGCCGCGGCGCGTGCCGGGACAAGGAATCGGCACATCATGCGCGCTCGAAAAGGGACTCACTCCCACTCGATCGTCGCCGGTGGCTTGCTGCTTACATCGTAGGTCACGCGGTTGATGCCACGCACCTCGTTGATGATGCGGCTGCTGACCTTCTTGAGCAAGGCGTAGGGCAGCTCGGCCCAGTCGGCGGTCATGAAATCGCTGGTCTGAACGGCGCGCAGGGCCACGACGTAGTCGTAGGTGCGGCCGTCGCCCATCACGCCCACGCTCTTGACGGGCAGGAAGACGGTGAAGGCCTGGCTGGTCAGTTCGTACCAGGTCTTGCCGGTTTTCTCGTCCTTGAAGTTGCGCAGTTCCTCGATGAAGATGGCATCGGCGCGGCGCAGCAGGTCCGCGTAGTCTTTCTTGACCTCACCGAGGATGCGCACGCCCAGGCCCGGGCCGGGGAAGGGATGGCGGTAGACCATGTCGTGTGGCAGGCCCAGGGCCACGCCGAGTTCACGCACCTCGTCCTTGAACAGGTCGCGCAGTGGCTCCAGCAGCTTGAGGCCGAGCTGCTCGGGCAGACCACCGACGTTGTGGTGGCTCTTGATGGTGACGGCCTTCTTGCTCTTGGCGCCGCCGGACTCGATCACGTCGGGGTAGATCGTGCCCTGGGCCAGGAAGGTCGCCCCCTTGGAACCCGGTCGCGCGGCCTTCAGCTTCTCCGCCTCGGCCTTGAACACATCCACGAACAGCCGGCCGATGATCTTGCGCTTCTGCTCGGGATCGTTCACGCCCGCGAGTTCGCGCAGGAAGAGTTCGCTGGCGTCCACGCGCACGACCTTGGCGTGCAGTTTGCCAGCGAACATCTCCATCACCATGTCGCCTTCGTTCAGGCGCAGCAGGCCATGGTCCACGAAGACGCAGGTGAGCTGGTCGCCAATGGCGCGATGGATCAGTGCGGCGGCCACGGAGGAGTCCACGCCGCCCGAGAGGCCCAGGATGACCTCCTCGTCGCCCACCTGTTGCTTGATGGCTTGCACGGCTTCATCGATGTGACCGTCCATCACCCAGTCGGGCCGGGTCTTGCAGATGTCGAGCACGAAGCGCTCGAGGATGGCCCGGCCCTGCACCGTGTGCGTCACCTCGGGGTGGAACTGCACTGCGTAGAAGCCACGTTCCTCGTCGGCCATGCCCGCGATCGGGCAGGACGGCGTGGAGGCCATGAGCTTGAAGCCGGGCGGCAGTTCCGTCACCTTGTCGCCGTGGCTCATCCAGACCTTGAGCATGCCGTGCCCCTCGGGGGTGGCGTAGTCCTGGATACCGTCGAACAAGCGGGTGTGGCCGCGCGCGCGGACGTCGGCGTGGCCGAACTCGCGTTTGTGCCCGCCCTCCACTTTGCCACCGAGCTGATGGGCCATGGCCTGCATGCCGTAGCAGATGCCCAGCACCGGCACGCCCAGTTCGAATACGGCCTGCGGCGCCTTGTCCGTCGTTTCCTCGTAGACGCTGGCGTGGCTGCCCGAAAGAATGACACCCTTGAGCGTGCCGTCCTTGGCGTAGTCGCGTATCCACGCGTCCGTCACGTCACAGGGATGGACTTCGGAATAGACATGCGCTTCGCGCACGCGCCGGGCGATGAGCTGGGTGACCTGGGAGCCAAAATCGAGGATGAGGATTTTCTGGTGCTGCATGGTGCTGAAACGGATGTGACTTGAAAAACAGAAAGCCCGAACACCGTGATGGGGTTCGGGCCTGTGTCTCAGGGCGGCTTAGTTCGCCCGGTAGTTGGGGGCTTCCTTGGTGATCTGCACGTCGTGGACATGTGACTCACGAATCCCCGCTGAAGTGATCTCCACGAACTCGGCCTTGTTCTTCATGTCCTCGATGGTGGCGCAGCCGCAGTAGCCCATGCTGGCACGCACGCCACCAGCCATCTGGAACAGGATGGCGACCACCGAGCCCTTGTAGGGCACGCGGCCTTCGATGCCTTCGGGCACCAGCTTGTCGGCCTGCGGGTTGCCAGCGGTCGATTCCTGGAAGTAGCGGTCGGCGCTGCCCTGCTGCATGGCCCCGATGCTGCCCATGCCGCGGTAGCTCTTGTAGCTGCGGCCTTCGTACAGGATGACTTCGCCCGGCGCTTCTTCCGTGCCAGCGAACATGCTGCCCATCATGACCGTGGATGCCCCTGCCGCGATGGCCTTGGCGATGTCACCGCTGTAGCGGATGCCACCGTCGGCGATCAGCGGCACGTCCGTGCCCTGCAGGGCCGTGGCCACGCCGTCGATGGCCATGACCTGAGGCACGCCCACGCCGGCCACGATGCGGGTGGTGCAGATGGATCCGGGGCCGATGCCGACCTTCACCGCGTCCGCGCCGGCCTCGACCAGCGCCAGCGCCGCCGCGCCGGTGGCGATGTTGCCACCGACCACGTCCACCTGCGGGTAGTTCTGCTTGACCCAGCGCACGCGGTCGATCACGCCCTTGCTGTGGCCGTGTGCCGTGTCCACCACGATGGCGTCCACGCCGGCTTTCACCAGCGCTTCCACGCGTTCTTCCGTGCCCTCGCCCACGCCCACCGCCGCGCCCACGCGCAGGCGCCCGGCCGCATCACGCGCGGCGTTGGGGAAGTTCAGCTGCTTGGTGATGTCCTTGACGGTGATCAGGCCCTTGAGCTCGAAGGCGTCGTTCACCAGCAGCAGGCGTTCCAGCTTGTGCTTGTTCAGCAAAGCCTTCGCTTCGCTGGGCGTCGTGCCGTCGGGCATGGTCACCAGGCGCTCGCGCGGTGTCATGATCTCGCGCACCGGCAGGTCGTAGCGGGTTTCGAAGCGCAGGTCACGCCCCGTCACAATGCCGACCACCTTGCCGTTGTCCACCACTGGGAAGCCGGACACACCGAGCTGGTCCGACAGCTGCATGACCTGGCGCACCGTGGCATTGGGGTTGATCACCACCGGGTCGCGCAATACGCCGGACTCGTAGCGCTTGACCTTGGCGACCTGGGCGGCCTGTTCGGCGGCGGTCAGGTTCTTGTGGATGATGCCCATGCCGCCTTCCTGGGCGATGGCGATCGCCAGGCGAGCCTCGGTGACCGTGTCCATGGCCGCGGAGACCAGGGGCAGATTCAGGGCGATGTTGCGGGAAAAGCGGGTGGAGAGAGAAGTGTCCTTGGGCAGGACCTGGGAGTACGCTGGCACCAACAACACATCGTCGAAGGTGAGCGCTTTACCGAGAAGGCGCATGTTCTAGGGCTCCAAAAACAGCATTGTACCCGCGCGTCCTGCTGCCATTTGTGCGGTAGCGGCAAATCCCTGTCACCGGCCCCGACGCAGGTGGGCCCGCCCTGACCACGCTGCTTGCCCTCTGCGTCCTACGCCCTTCTTTTTTCTAGTAGCCGGCCTTTGCGCCGACCCGGCGCTGCGCGAACAGCCCCGCACGCTTGGCCCCTTGCTGCGCGAAGCGTTCGCGCCGCGCCACTTTCGGATCCACCCGCAGTGGGCGGTAGATCTCGACCCGGTCCCCCTCACGCAGCGCATGGTCGGGGGTGGTCTTGCGCCCCCACAGGCCCAGTGCGCCGCTCGCAGCCAGTTCTGCCAGGCTCTCGGCGGGGAACTCCGGCCAGCCGCAGGCCACCACCGCCTGCGCCACCGTGGCGCCCGCGGGCAGCGTCAACCGATGTTCACGCACCTGCTTCGCAGCGCGCGCCTGGGCGACGACCACGGTGATCTGCGTCGGTGCGGGCGTTGTGTCCATGCCCATGTACTGCTTCTGTCAGGTCGCCCCGTACACCTGCTCGGCGCGCTTGACGAAAGCGTCGACCAGAGTGCCAGCGATCTTGTCGAACACCGGCCCGACCAGCTTGCCCAGCAAGGCGTTGGTGAAGCCGTATTCCAGCGTCAGCTCGACCTTGCAATGTGCGTCGCTGCCACCCACGGGCGTGAAGGTCCAGTGCCCATCCAGTTGGGAAAATGGCCCATCCACCAGGGTCATGTGCACGCTGTTGCCATCGGGACCGCTCTGGTGCGTGTTGCGGGTGGTGAAGGCCTGATGCAGGCCGCTGAAAGCGATGCCGACTTCGGCCGTCAGCCCGTCGGGACGTGACTCGATCACGCGGGCACGATCGCACCAGGGCAGGAACTGCGGGTAGTCCGCCACGCGCGTGACCAGATCAAACATCTGTTGCGGGCTGAACCAGATCAGGACGGACTTCTTCACGGTTTTCATAGAATGCGGGGTTACTTGCTGCTCCGCCGCGCGATTGTAATTTTGCGCGGAAGGCCCCACATACAGACGCATGTCCACCGACAAGAAAAAAACCGCCAAAACCGCCCTTCCCGCCCGCATCGCCGACAACAAGAAGGCCCTCTTCAACTACCACATCGAGGAGCGCTTCGAGGCCGGCATGGTGCTCGAAGGCTGGGAGGTCAAGGCCGTGCGCGAGGGCAAGGTGCAGCTCACCGATGGCTACGTGGTCATCCGCGACGGCGAGCTGTTCCTGATTGGCTGCCAGATCAATCCGCTCAAGACCGCCTCCACCCATGTGCGGCCGGACGCGGTGCGCACTAAGAAGCTGCTGCTGCACAAGGACGAAATCCGCCGCCTGATCGGCAAGGTCGAGCAGAAGGGCCATACCCTGGTCCCGCTGAACCTGCACTGGAAGAACGGCAAGGTCAAGGCCGAAGTCGCCTTGGCCAAGGGCAAGGCCGAGCACGACAAGCGCGACACCATCAAGGAGCGCGAGGGCAAGCGCGAGGTGGAACGCGCCATGAAGCAGCGAAGTCGCTAAATTTTTCGAGACGATGGAATAAACGACCGGGCCAGGGCGTTCATCCAGACAGGCACGCTCTTGTGCCGTATTTTTCTGGAGACCCCATGAAATTCACCCTACGCGCCCGTCTTTCCCTCTTCGTCGCCACGGCTGCCCTGGTCGGCTGCGCCGCCATGGCGGCAAGCCCGGCCCAGGTCAGCGACGGGGCTTTGGTCGGCCCCAACGGCATGAGCCTCTACACCTTTGATCGCGACGCCATGGGCAGTGGCAAATCGGTCTGCAACGGCCCTTGCGCCACCAACTGGCCGCCTCTGATGGCCAGCGACATGGACAAGGGCGGCGGTGACTACAGCGTGATCACGCGCGACGACGGCAAGAAACAATGGGCGTACAAGGGCAAGCCCCTGTATTTCTGGGTCAAGGATGGCAAGCCGGGCGACCGCACAGGCGACGGCTTCAACAACGTCTGGAAGTTAGCCCGTCCCTGACATCGCATTGCCCCGGCATCCCTTCACGTCGCCACCCCAACCATGGACCGCCGTCCCCTCGTCGAGCAGATCCCCGCGCTGCGGCGTTATGCCCGCGCGCTGACGGGCGAGGCGTGGGCCGCCGATGACTTGGTGCAGGACACGCTGGAACGCGCCTGCGTCAAGTGGCGTCTGTGGCTGGCGGGCTCGGACCTGCGGGCCTGGTTGTTCAGCATCATGCACAACCTGCATGTGGATCAGGTGCGCCGGCGAGTGCGCCAGGGTGGCCTGAACGACGCGAGTGACTGGTCAGAGCTGGACCTGGAGCCGGCGGCGCCCGAGACGACGATAGACGGCGCGCTGGACATGCAGCGCTGCCTGCTGCGCCTGCCCCCGGAGCAGCGCGAGACCTTGCTGCTCGTGACCTTGGAAGACCTCAGTTATGCCGAGGTGGCGCGCATCACCCGCGTGCCGGTGGGCACGGTGATGTCGCGCTTGTCGCGGGCGCGGCACCGGCTGCAAGCCTTGCTGGACGGCGCGCCCACGAGCGCCGGCCCTGCGGTGCCACCGGCCATGCCAGGGAGCGCCACCGAACTGCCCTCGCCCTCCCCTTTGCGCCGCTTGAAATGACAGGAAAGCCCAGAACCGCCATGGACCCGCAAGCCGAACATCGCCAGAACGAGGACGCACTGCACGCCCTGCTCGATGGCCGGCTGCCGGCCGATGCGCGCGCGGCGCTGGAGCGCCGCCTCGCGCAGGATGTGCAAGCCAGCGCCACCTTGGAGGCTTGGCGACAACAGAGCGACGCGCTGCGCCAATTGCACAAGGCCGTGCTGACCGAGCCCGTGCCCGCCTCCCTGCTGGCGGCCGCGCAACATGCGCAACAGGCTCGGCAACAGGTCTGGCAGGTGGGACGTTGGGCTGGCATGGCGGCCAGCCTGCTGCTTGCCTTCGGTCTGGGCTGGTTCACGCATGGCCGCTTGCTGCTCCCGGGGTCTGGGGCGGAGCCGCGTCTGGCGCACAGGCCTTGGCCAGATTTCATCCAGCAGGCTACCTTGGCCCATGCTGTGTATGTGCCCGAAGTGCGGCACCCGGTCGAAGTGGATGCGGCCCAGGAAGCCCATCTGGTGCAGTGGCTCTCCAAGCGGCTGGGACGCGCACTCAAGGCGCCAAAGCTGACGGAACTTGGTTTTGAACTGGTGGGTGGACGCCTGCTGCCCGGCACGGAGGGTGCACGCGCCTTGTTCATGTACCAGGACGCACGTGGCGAACGGGTCACGCTCTACCTCGGTGGCGAGCCCCTGGGCTTGCGTGATGTTGCGCCGACACATGGTGTGCCACAGCCCGTGTCGGCGGACGGCAACGCCCGCCAGGGAAATCCAGGACTTTCTGCGTCAGGGCCTGGCGCCGAGTTTCGTTACGCCCAGGACGGCGCGATCGTCAGCTTCTACTGGGTGGACGAGGGCATGGCCTATGCCTTATCGGGCCAGCTGAACCGATCGGCCTTGCTGCAACTCGCGCAGCAGGTCCACGCGCAGTTGCGGCTCTGAGACAAGCGCTCAGTCTGCCAGGTACCGCAGGGGATGGGCATGCGGTGGCCAGGGCGAGACAAAGAAGCCCGCCACCATCTCGGGAGTGACTTCCTCCAAGGTCGCCGGATGCCATTTCGGCTGGCGGTCCTTGTCGATGACCAGGGCACGTATGCCTTCCATGGTGTCCGTGGCCGCAGCGTAGCGGCCAAGGTGCCGCGTGTTGAAGCAGTGGCGCACGAGGTCACGCTCCAGACGCAGTTCCTCGGCCAGGCCCATGCCGGCGCCCCTGCGTATCAGCCGCAGCGTCACTTCGAGCATCAAGGGCGAATGGGTGCGCAGGGCCTTGAGCGTGGCTGCGGCCCAGGCAGAGTGCCCAGCGTCTTGCGCCACCTCCCGCTCCAGCGCCTGCACGATGCCGAGCACGGTGCTTGGGTCGAAGCAGCGTTCGACCGCGTCCAGAGGCAATACCGCCGCTGGCGCAGCGACCTCGTAGGCTGCGCGCCAACCCTGCAAAGATGCGCTGTCAAAGACGGGCAGACCCGCCAGCGTTTCCCAGGCTTGCGGCAGTCGCGCCGCATCAAAGCACACGTCAGCCAACCTCAGGGCCAGGGCGTCACCCGCGCCGATGACTTCACTGGTCAAGGCCAACCATTCCCCGCCCCGCTGCGGGCAACGGGCAAGAAACCAACCGCCGCCCACGTCCGGAAACAGGCCGATGTTGGTCTCAGGCATGGCCATCTTCGTGCGTGGCGTCACGATGCGCAGTGTGCGCGCTTGGGCATGCCCGAACGGGCCTGCCCGGTTCGCGCTGTCGCATTCGTTTCCCGGGGACGCCAAGGCGTTGCCTTGGCTCAGCCCCATGCCTCCGCCCATGACCACGCCGTCCATGAAGGCAATGTAGGGCTTGGGGTAATGGTGGATCAGGTGGTTGAGCGCGTATTCCTCGGTGAAGAAATCCTCCACCTCTGCATCACCGCGCAAGACCGCTTCGTGGAAGAAGCGGATGTCGCCGCCCGCGCAGAAGGCCCCATAAGGACCCTCCTTGCCTTGACCGCGAATGGCCACGGCCTGGATGGCGGGATCGTCGCGCCAGACTCGCAAAGCCTGCGTCAGGGCGCGCACCATCGGGAGCGACAGCGCGTTCAGTGCCCGGGGTCGGTTGAGCGTGATGCAGCCCAGGGTGCCGCGCACCTCCAGCAGAACTTCAGGACAGGATGGAAGGCGGGAAGTCGTCATGCTGCTTGTCCTTGTGCTGCCGGGCCCAGCCCAGGGCTTCGTTCGTGGCCAATGCACCGATGACCAGGAGGCCACCGGTCAAGGCATTCGCACCAGGAGCCTCGCCTGCGCCCAGCCAGGCCCAAAGAATGCCGAAGATCACCTCCAGCAGACCGAGCAAGGCCAACTCCGGCGCCTTGAGCACACGCGCACAGAAGACGGCCAGGACGCACGGAATACCCAGTTGCACCACGCCCAGCAAACCCAGCCAACCCAAGTCCGTGACGTCGGCCTGCCAAGGCAGCGTCAATGGCAAGGTGGCCAGGGCTGACAAGGTCGCGCCGATCAGCACCGAGGGCACCAACCCGATCGTCGCGGCGGCTTTGTCCGTCGCCGCCTGCCGGGACTGATGCTGCGCCACCGTCCATTGCACGGAGCCAGCGACGGGCACGATCAGGGCGATCAAGGAGCCCAACAGCAGTCCGCCAGATGGCCCGCCTGCATCACCGCCGAAGTTGAGTTGCGCGCCGTACATCCACACGATGCCCGCCCCCGCCACGACGATGGCGACCCAGGTGCGCAAGGGCAGTCGGTGCCCGAGCACGAAACGCGACATCAGGGCCGTGAACAAGGGCCCCAGTGCCATGGTGATCAACACATTGGCCACCGTGGTCAAGGTCAGCGCGAACATGAAGGCCGTGAACATGATGCCCCAGCACAGACCGGACAACCAGAGCGAGGGGCTGCGCCAAGGGATGCGCCGGAACACACTCCAGCCCTGCCACAGCGGCAGGATGGCGAGCAGCGTCAGCACGGTGAAGAAGCTGCGCCAGAACGTGACTTCCAGTCCTTGCGCGTGCGTGAGCTGGCGTGAAACGAGGCCCGCGATCGACCACATCAGGGTCACGAGCAACATCAGCCAGACGGCGTTTCTGTGTGTAAGACGCATAGGTTTTTCCTGTCGCGGGCTCCCGTGGAGCTGGCTTTGCCAGGCCACTGGGAGCGCCCCTTGCCACCGAAGGATGGGTTCAAGGGGCTGAAGGCTGCGGCTCCAAGCCTGAAGAACCAATGGCCTCTGGCAATGGGTACCGAGGCGCGCAGCGCCTCAGGAGGTTACTCTCTGGACGCGCGCTTGCGCTCGTGTTCCTTCAGGAAGCGCTTGCGCAAGCGGATGCTCTTGGGCGTGATCTCGACCAGCTCGTCGTCCTCGATGAATTCCACGCCGTATTCCAGCGTCAGCTCGATCGGGGGCGTGATCTTGATCGCGTCTTCCTTGCCGCTGACGCGGAAGTTGGTCAGCTGCTTGGTGCGCGTGGCGTTGACCACGAGGTCGTTGTCGCGGCTGTGGATGCCGACGATCATGCCCTCGTACACCGGGTCGTTGGCCTTGACGAACATGCGGCCACGGTCGTCCAGCTTGCCCAGGGCGTAGGTGAAGATTTCACCGTCGTCCATGGAGATCAGCACGCCGTTCTTGCGCCCACCGATGTCACCCTTGTGCGGTTCGTAGCTGTCGAAGATGTTGCTGATCAGGCCGGAACCGCGCGTCAGATTCATGAATTCGTTGGTGAAACCGATCAGGCCGCGCGCCGGAATGCGGTATTCCAGGCGCACACGGCCACGGCCGTCCGGCTCCATGTTCACCAGTTCACCCTTGCGCTCGCCCAGGGCTTGCATCACGCCGCCCTGGTGCTGTTCTTCGATATCGGCCGTGACGAGTTCGATCGGTTCGTGCTTCTCGCCATTGATGGTGCGGAACACCACGCGCGGTTTGCTCACGGCCATTTCGTAACCTTCGCGGCGCATGTTCTCCAGCAAGATGGTCAGGTGCAGTTCACCGCGGCCCATGACCTCGAACACGCCTTCTTCATCGGTCTCGTTCACGCGCAGCGCGACGTTGTGCTGCAGTTCCTTTTGCAGGCGGTCCCAGATCTGGCGGCTGGTAACGAACTTGCCTTCACGGCCGGCCAGCGGGCTGGTGTTGACGCAGAAATTCATGGTCAGGGTCGGCTCGTCGACCTTGAGCATGGGCAGGGGCGCGGGGTTGACCGGGTCGGTCACGGTGACGCCGATGCCGATGTCCTCGATGCCGTTGATCAGGACAATGTCGCCTGGGCCGGCCTCGGGGGTTTGCATGCGGTCCAGGCCTTGGAAGGTCAGCACCTGGTTAACGCGGCCTTTCACGGACTTGCCGCCCGGGCCTTCCATGACGACGACGTCCATCATGGGTTTGATCGTGCCTTGGCTCACGCGACCCACGCCGATGCGGCCCACGAAGGTGGAGAAGTCCAGCGCCGAGATCTGCAACTGCAGCGGCGCGGTCGGATCACCCGAGTTCGCGGGGACGTGCTTGAGGATGGTGTCGAACAGGGCCGACATGTCGGGACCCCACTGCTCACCCGGCGTGCCTTCGGTCAGCGAAGACCATCCGTTGATGCCCGAGGCGTAGACCACGGGAAAGTCGAGCTGCTCGTCGGTCGCGCCCAGCTTGTCGAACAGGTCGAAGGCGGCGTTGACCACCTTGTCGGGGTTGGCGCCGGGTTTGTCGACCTTGTTGACGACCACGATAGGACGCAGTCCCAGGGCCAGGGCTTTCTTGGTCACGAAGCGCGTCTGCGGCATGGGGCCTTCCTGCGCGTCGATCAACAGCAGCACACTGTCCACCATGGACAGGGCACGCTCCACTTCGCCGCCGAAGTCCGCGTGGCCGGGGGTGTCCACGATGTTGATGTGGGTGCCTTTCCAGCTGACGGCGCAGTTCTTGGCCAGAATGGTGATGCCGCGCTCCTTTTCGATGGCGTTGTTGTCCATCACGGTGTCGACGACCTTTTCGTGCTCGGCGAAGGTGCCGGACTGGCGCAGGAGTTGGTCGACCATGGTGGTCTTGCCATGGTCGACGTGGGCGATGATGGCGATGTTGCGGATTTGCTTGCTCATGGTTACGGTTCGCTTGGTGCTTGGTTTTCCAGAATCTGTTGAATTTCAATGGGACTCAACAGTCGTCCCGGTATCAGTTCGCAGGCTTTCACGTGGGCCGTGCCGAGCAGCGCGCGCGACGCCGTCTCTTTGTCTCGGGCGGGGCCGAACACAGCCACGCGCGGCGCGTCCGGCCAGGAGCCGCGGCGACGCATGCCGGACAGAAAACGTCCGGCATTGTCCGCATCCAGCATGATGGCCTCATGACCATCGAGCAGGATCTCGGCGGGACGCAGCGCACGGTGACGCCCAGTCTCCTCCAACGCTTCAAGGGTCGCCAAGTCGATGCACTGCGACTGGTCAAACGGACCCGTGGCGATGCGGCGCAGCGCGACCAGATGGCCGCCGCAGCCCAGCGCCTCCCCGATGTCCTCGCCCAGGGTACGGATGTAGGTGCCCTTGCTGCACAGCACGCGCAGGCGCAGGAACGGGGTGTCGCCCTGCAATTGCAGGTCCAGCAGCTCCAGTTCGTGGATCACGACCTCGCGGGGGGGGCGCTCAACGGTTTCGCCATCGCGGGCGTATTCGTACAGCGCCTTGCCGTCCTTCTTGAGAGCGCTGTGCATGGGTGGCACTTGTTGGATCGGCCCCATGAAGCGGTCCAGCACCTCCACCACCTGGCCGGGGGTGCAGCGCACGGGCCGCGTGGAGATCACCTCGCCCTCTGCGTCGGCGGTGCTGGTCTTGATGCCCAGGCGCACCGTGGTTTCATAGGTCTTGTCGGCGTCGAGGTGCAATTGGCTGAACTTGGTGGCCGCGCCGAAGCACAGTGGCAGCACTCCGGTGGCCAAAGGGTCCAGGGTGCCCGTGTGCCCCGCCTTTTCGGCGCGCAGCAGCCACTTGGCCTTCTGCAAAGCCTGGTTGCTGGACAGGCCCAGGGGCTTGTCCAGCAACAGCACCCCGTGCACGGGGCGCCTCACGACCCGTGCACGTGGAGCGTTCATGCCGGGTTAAACCTCGTCGTCTTTCGCACGGGACGCCACGGCCTTGGCGATCAAGGCATTCATGTCGGACGCGCGCTCGGTGGTGCGGTCGAACACGAAGTGCAGCGTGGGCACGGTGTGGATGTGCAAGCGCTTGAAGAGGCCGTTGCGCAAGAAACCCGCGGCCTGGTTCAGCGCATCCTGGGTTTCCTGCGGCTCGCCGATCAGCACGCTGAAGTACACCTTGGCGTGGGCATAGTCGGGCGTGACATCCACGCCCTGCAACGTGACCATGCCGACGCGGGGATCCTTCAGCTCGCGCGCGATCAGCTCCGACAGATCGCGCTGGATCTGGTCGGCGACCTTGTGGCCGCGGTTGACGGAAGACTTCTTCGCCGGCATGGTGGTTTGAGCGTATTGCGCTTACAGCGTGCGCGCGATTTCCTTGACCTCGAAGAACTCCAGCTGATCACCTTCCTTGATGTCGTTGTAGTTCTTGAGTTTGATACCGCACTCGAAGCCTTCCTTGACCTCGCGCACATCGTCCTTCATGCGCTTGAGGGAGTCCAGCTCGCCCGTGTAAATCACCACATTGTCGCGCAGCAGGCGGAAATGCGCGCTGCGCGTGACGTGGCCCGAGGTGACCATGCAACCCGCGACCGTGCCGATCTTGGAGGCGACGAAGACGGTGCGGATCTCGGCCATGCCAATGACTTCTTCCCGCTTCTCGGGCGCCAGCATGCCGGACATCGCCGCCTTCAACTCGTCCACGGCGTCGTAGATGATGTTGTAGTAGCGGATGTCGATGCCGTTGCCCTCGGCCAGCTTGCGCGCGCCAGCGTCGGCGCGCGTGTTGAAGCCGATGACCACGGCCTTGGAGGCGATGGCGAGGTTGATGTCGGACTCGCTGATACCGCCCACGGCAGCATAAACGAGCTGCACCTTGACCTCGTCGGTCGAGAGCTTGAGCAGGGATGCGGCCAGCGCTTCCTGCGAGCCCTGCACGTCGGCCTTGACAATGATGGGCAGGGTCTTGACCTCGCCAGCGGCGATGTCGGAGAACATGTTTTCCAGCTTGGCAGCCTGCTGCCGGGCCAGCTTGGTGTTGCGGAACTTGCCGGCACGGTAGGTCGCGATCTCGCGGGCGCGGCGCTCGTCGGTCAACACCATGAATTCGTCACCAGCCTGCGGGACCTCGGTCAGGCCCTGGATTTCGACCGGGATCGAGGGGCCAGCACTGTCGACCTTGCGGCCACTTTCGTCCAGCATGGCGCGCACGCGGCCATAGGTCTGGCCGGCCAACACCACATCACCCGCCTTGAGTGTGCCGCTTTGCACCAGCACGGTGGCCACGGGACCACGTCCCTTGTCCAGCTGGGCTTCGATGACCAAGCCCTTGGCCGCTGCGTCGACCGGCGCCTTGAGCTCCAGCACCTCAGCCTGCAGCAGCACCTGCTCCAGCAACTCGTCGATGCCCATGCCGGTCTTGGAAGACACGGCCACAAAGGGCGACTCGCCGCCGAAGTCTTCGGGCACAACCGATTCGGCCACGAGTTCGGCCTTGACCTTCTCGATATTGGCTTCGGGCTTGTCGGCCTTGGTCATGGCCACCACGATCGGGACGCCCGCTGCCTTGGCGTGCTTGACGGCTTCCTTGGTCTGCGGCATCACGCCATCGTCGGCAGCGCAGACCAGGATCACGATGTCCGTGGCCTGGGCACCGCGCGCACGCATGGCCGTGAAGGCCTCGTGACCGGGGGTGTCGAGGAAGGAGATCATGCCGCGCGGCGTCTCGACGTGGTATGCGCCAATGTGCTGCGTGATGCCGCCGGCTTCACCGGCCGCAACCTTGGTACGGCGGATGTAGTCCAGCAGCGAGGTTTTGCCGTGGTCGACGTGGCCCATGACGGTGACCACCGGGGCACGCGGCAGCGCCTCGGCCTGGTGAGCCGATGCTTCTTCCTCGGTGAAGGCCTCCGGGTCGTCCAGCGCGGCGATGATGGCTTTGTGGCCCATTTCCTCGACCACGATCATGGCGGTGTCCTGGTCCAGCGGCTGGTTGATGGTGACCATCTGACCCAGCTTCATCAGAACCTTGATGACCTCGCTGGCCTTGACCGCCATCTTGTGCGCCAACTCGGCCACGGTGATGGTCTCGGGCACGTGCACTTCAAGCACGCGCGCTTCCACAGGCGCGGCCGCGCTCTGCGCCTCCTCGCGGTCATGGTGTCCCTTGCGACCACCGCCTCGGGGGCCGCTGCGCCAGCTGCCGCGGCCGACGCCACCGCTGGAGTCGCCACGGGTCGGGATGGCCTTTTTCTTGGTCGGATCCCCCGCCCAGCTGGACGACAGCTTGGCGGACTTGATTTCCTTGCCCGGTGCGGCGGGCACACCCGGTTTGGCCGCGCCACCGCCAGTCTTGGGGGCGGTCGTGGCACTGGCGTTAGCGGGCTTGTGCAGGGTGCCCTTCTTGGCCGCCGGGGGTTCTTCCTTCTTGGGCGGAGGCGGTGGCGCCTTCTTGGCCGGGCTGGCCATCATGGTGCGGATCGCGGCGGCCTCGGCCTCGGCCTTGCGGCGGCGGGTTTCGAGGTCGGCCCGTGCTGCCTCTTCGGCAGCACGGGCCTGGGCTGCGGCCTGCTCCTTGGCAGCCTGAGCGACCGCTTGCGCGGCAGCCTGCGTCGCGGCCTGGTCAACCGCACCAGCGGCGGGGGCCTGAGCCTGGGCCGCAGCAGCGCGCGCGGCGGCCTGGGCTGCGGCTTCCTGCTCGCGTTCCCGGGCTTCCTGCTCCTCGCGCTGGCGACGGCGCTCGGCCAGTTCTTCTTCCTGGCGACGAATCAGCTCGGCCTGACGGCGGGCTTCCTCCTGGCGACGTGTCAGTTCCACCTCGTCGATCACGGGCGCAGCCGGCGTATCGGGCAGCGCGGCCTCGGCCAGGGTCGGCTCGGCTTCAACCGGGGCCTCGTTTTCACCGTCCTCACGGCGCACGAAGGTGCGCTTCTTGCGCACCTCGACTTGAATCGTGCGCGCCTTGCCCGTCGCGTCCGCCTGCTTGATCTCGGTGGTGGACTTCTTGGTCAGGGTGATCTTCTTGCGCTCGGGCGCGGCGGTGCCGTGGCTGGCCTGCAGATGGCTCAGCAGACGCTGCTTGTCCGCGTCGGTCAAGGTGTCGGCGGCGGCGCTCTTGTTGACGCCTGCGGCCTTGAGTTGTTCGATCAAGGTATCGGTCGGTTTCTTGAGTTCTGCGGCGAACTCGGCGACGGTGGTGCTGGACATGGTGTGTGACCCTGGTTTACGGCCCGGTACGTTGTGCTGGGTGGCGGCTGTTCTTGCTTTGGATGCGCCGCCAGCGCAACGATTGCCGGCCTTGAAGTTAATGCTGTGCGTTCATGGTGTTCTCTTGGTAGAGAAAGGATGGGCGGTGCAAAGGCCCGGCCTTATGAGGAAGTCCCCGAGGAGGCTGCGGCGGGCTCGTCCGTGAACCAGTGCTCGCGCGCCTTGAGGATCAGCGCCTTGGCGTCGTCTTCACCCTGACCGGTGATGGCGGTCAGTTCGTCGATGGCCAGGTCGGCCAGGTCGTCGAGCGTGTGCACTCCACCGTCGGCGAGTTTGGCGATCAGCTCGGCCGCCAGCGGCTTGCCCTGGAACTGCAGGTCGCGCAGATCTTGCGACACCTCATCCACACTTTCCTCGCGGGCGATCTCGAGCGTGAGCAGCGCGTCCTTGGCGCGGGCGCGCAGTTCGTTGACGGTGTCCTCGTCGAAAGCCTCGATCTCCAGCATTTCCTGCAGCGGGACGTAGGCCACTTCCTCCAGGCTGGTGAAGCCCTCGGTGATCAGGATGTCGGCGATCTCCTCGTCAACGTCCAGCTTTTCCATGAAGAGCTTGCGCAGCGTGCTAGTCTCGTCAGCCTGCTTCTGGGCCGACTCGGCGGCGTCCATGATGTTGATCTTCCAGCCGGTCAGCTCGGACGCCAGGCGCACGTTCTGGCCGCCTCGACCAATGGCGATGGCCAGGTTTTCCTCGTCCACCACCACATCCATGGCGTGCTTCTCTTCATCCACGACGATGGAGGACACGTTGGCGGGCGCCAGTGCGCCGATCACGAACTGGGCCGGGTCCTCGCTCCAGAGCACAATGTCCACGCGCTCGCCAGCCAGCTCGTTGGTCACGGCGTTGACGCGCGCGCCGCGCACACCCACGCAAGTGCCGATGGGGTCCACGCGCTTGTCATGCGAGAGCACGGCGATCTTGGCGCGGCTACCCGCATCGCGAGCACAGCTCTTGATCTCCAGCAAGCCCTGCTCGATCTCGGGCACTTCCTGGCGGAAGAGTTCGATCATGAACTCCGGCGCGGAACGCGACAGCAGGATGGCCGGGCCGCGTTGCTCGGTGTTGACCTCCATGATCATGGCGCGCACGCGGTCGCCAGCGCGGAAATTCTCCTTGGGGATCATTTCGCTGCGCTTGAGACGCCCCTCAACCCGTCCGCTTTCGACGATCAAATCGCCCTTGTCCATGCGCTTGACGGAACCGACGAAGATCTTCTCGCCGCGGCTCATGAAGTCGTTGAGCAGCATCTCGCGCTCGGCGTCGCGGATCTTCTGCAGGATGACCTGCTTGGCGGCCATGGCACCGATGCGGCCAATCGGCACGGACTCCACCGCCTCCTCGATGTACTCATCGACCTCGATGTCGGGAATCTGCTCCTTGGCTTCGAACAGCAGGATTTCCTGGTCGGGCAGTTGCAGGCCGGCCTCGTCGGGCACCACATGCCAGCGGCGGAAAGTTTCGTACAGGCCGGTATCGCGGTCCACCGCCACGCGGATGTCCACGTCGCCCTCGTAGAGCTTCTTGGTGGCCTGCGCGAGCGCGGCCTCGACGGCACCAAACACCACATCGCGCTCGACGTTCTTCTCGCGCGAGATGGCTTCCACCAACATCAACAATTCGCTGTTCTTGATCGAACTCATTTCTGAATCCCCTTCAACACTTCAAAACCTCAACCATTCTTTCCTGCGTCACCGCCTCACGCGTCCGTCGCGCCGCGGCCCTTGAAATTCACCACCGGCGCCAGTCTGGCCTCGCGCAGCTCATCCAGCGTGAATCCCAGCGCCTGCAGCGGCGCCGGCTCACGCTTCTTGCTCACACGTTGCCCAGGCTTGGGGGCGGGTGCGTCGCTCCAGACAATTTGCCAGCCGCCTTCGACTGTCTTCTCCAGCGTGCCACGGAACTTCTTGCGGTTCGCCGCGACCTTGCTGCCTGCCGCCGCGCCTTCGGCTCCCCGAGCGGCTTCTCCGATCGGTGCCTTGAGCGTGACGTCGATCACCTGGCCCGAAAAACGCTCGAAATCTTGTTCTTTTCGCAGCGGCCTATCAATGCCCGGCGAGGAGACTTCCAAACGCTTGTATTCGATGCCCTCGACTTCCAGCACGTACTGCAGTTGACGAGTGACCTTTTCGCAGTCCTCGACGTTCACGAACTGCTCGGGCTGGCCCGCGGTCCAGGGCAGATCGATCGTGATGCGCAAGAGCCCACCGGCGGAGCGTTCAATCTCCACCAATTCGTAACCGAGCCCGGTCACGGTCTGTTCGGCAACCTCTTGCAGCGTCAACTTGATCTTGTCCTTCGTCTGTAGCTCATGCACCATCCCGTCCGGCTCCTCGGGGCGGACACCGAGGCGTACCGCATGCGGCATGCACACTTGTGACGGGACAAATAAAAACGGGCGGTTGGATATCCGCCCGTTGGTCTAGATGCACTTTATTGTAGCCCAAATCCAGTGCAAAACCAAGCCCTGGCCCGGATTTTGCCCATGGGCGGCGCCGATTCAGCCCGGGTGAACATGGCAGGCGCAGGCCTCGCCGTGAGCCGCAGCCACCAGGTCGTTCAGGATGCCGCATCGACCGTCTTCATGCCGCCCGTCGCAGCGCGATTGCAATTGCAGTAGCTGCTTTTCCAGGGCCTGCATGCTTCTGAGGCGGGCGCGCACGCGGCTCAATTGCGCGGCCACCAAGGCATCTACCGCACCCGCATCGGTGGATGGCCCCGTCGTGTCATCGATGAAGCCCAGCAGACGCGCCACGTCGGCCAGGGGCATGTCCAGCGCGCGGCAATGCCGAATGAAGGCCAGCCGTTCCAGATGTGCCGTTTCGTAGTCACGGTAGCCGTTACCGCGCCGCGCCGGCGCTGGCAACAGACCTTGTTTCTCGTAGTACCGGATGGTTTCCACGTCCACGCCCGTTGCGGTGGCCAAATCCTTGATCTGCATGAGGTCCTCCGTCGCTGCTGGCTTGACACTGTAGTGGCTCCAGGGTTTCCAATCAGGCTGCAAGGAGAAAAACCATGTCCGCCCATTGCCATCACGACCACGATCTGCCCCCGGGGCAACCCCAGCAGCGCGCGCGTTACCGCACCATCCTCTGGATCGCCCTGCTGCTCAACGCCGGCATGTTCGCCCTGGAAATCGCGGCCGGCATCCAAGCCGGCTCCCTGTCCCTGCTGGCCGACGCCATCGACTTCGCAGGCGACGCGCTGAACTACGGGGTGTCGCTGGCGGTCCTGGCCGCAGCGCTGCATTGGCGTGCGCGCGCGGCCATCGCCAAGTCGCTGTCCATGATGGGCTTCGGCCTGTACATCCTGGCGCATGCGGTCTGGTCGGTCTGGCATGGTGAAGTGCCCGTGGCCGTGACCATGGGCGCTGTGGCCACCCTGGCCCTGGTGGTGAATGTGTCGGTGGCGGTGATGCTCTACGCCTTTCGCGAGGGTGACGCCAACATGCGCAGCGTCTGGTTGTGTTCGCGCAACGACGCCATCGGCAACGTCGCGGTCATGCTCGCCGCGCTGGGCGTCTTCGGCACCGGCGCCGCCTGGCCGGACCTGCTGGTTGCCTCGCTCATGGCCGCCCTGGCCCTGCAGGGCGGTTGGCTGGTGCTGCGTCAGGCACGCAGTGAGCTCCGGCAAGGCCGGTCTTGCAGGCCTTGATCAACGAAGCGCGCCGCACGACGGGCCAGGCACCCTGACCGGTTCACCATGATGCGCTCTGTCTGGCGCCTGCTCTTCCCAGCGGCTGCGGTGGCCCCGATACAGGCGCTGGGAGATGCTGCTTACCCAGAGATCTCGTCGGTGCTGTGGCAGGACATCGAGGACCTGAGCGCCTTGGGCGTCAACAAAACGCCCACCTTCTTCGTCAATGGACGCCCCTTGCCCAGCTTTGGCGAGGAACAGCTGTGCACCCTGGTGGCCGAGGAAATCCCACGGGCCAAGCGCGCAGACGGTTCAAGATGGGCCTGCGGCACGCACCAGGGTCTGCGTGTACGGATGCCTGGGTGCGTCCAGCAAAGCCAGCGCCGGGCCGGCTTCGACCACCTTTCCAGCCTGCATGACCAGCACCTCGTGCGCCATCGCGCGGATCACGTCCACATCGTGCGTGATGAGCAGGTAAGCCAGGCCATGGTCACGCTGCAGGCGCTGCAGCAGTTCCAGCACCTGCTTCTGGATGCTCACATCCAGCGCGCTGGTCGGCTCGTCCAGCACCAAGAGGCGTGGCCGCACCGCCAGTGCCCGCGCGATCGCGATGCGTTGGCGCTGGCCGCCTGAAAACTCATGCGGGTAGCGCTGCAGAAAGCCGGGGAACTGCCGCTCGTCCATACCGACCTCGGCAAGCACCTGCACCACCCGGGCCCGGCGCCCTGCCGCATCCAGCTCAGGCATGTGCACACCCAGGCCCTCGCCCACGATTTCCTCCACCGTGCGACGCGGCGACAGTGAGGAAAACGGGTCCTGGAAAACGACTTGAACTTTGCCTCGCAAGTCCTTGTTTTCCTTCTGATTTTTGCTCCATTTTTGCCCCAGGATGCGCAATTCACCCCCCACATCGCCGAGCGGCAACAGGCCCAGGGCGGCCAGCGCCAGGGTGGATTTGCCCGACCCCGACTCCCCGATCACACCCAGGGTGCGACCGGGGCGCAGTTCGAAATCAGCGCCCTGCACGGCAACGAATTCACCCCGCCCGAACCAGCCGCGCAGACCGGGCCGGGGGATCGGATAACGCACCCGCAAGCCACGCGCTTCCAGCAGCGGGCTTGCCGTGTCCGAGGCATGAGGCGGTGTTTCCAGCACGTCGCGCGCCGGCTTGCTGGCGATCAACCCCTGGGTGTACGCGTGCCGAGGTCGGGCGAACACCTCGTTCACCGGCCCCTGCTCCACGATGTGCCCGTTCTCCATCACGATGACACGCTGCGCGAAACGGCGCACCAGGTTGAGGTCGTGCGTGATCATCAACACGGCCATGCCGTGCTGGCGCTGCAAACCATCGAGCAGGTCCAGGATCTGTCCGCGCAGGCTCACGTCGAGCGCGGTCGTGGGCTCGTCCGCCAGCAACAGGCGTGGCTGACAGGCCAAGGCCATGGCGATCAGGGCGCGCTGGCGCTGGCCGCCACTGAGTTGGTGCGGATAGGCCGCCGCACGCCGCGCTGGTTCCGCAATACCGGTGTCCACCAACAACTCAAGGGCTCTCGCCCAGGCCGCCTTGCGCCCCATCCCCAGCTTGATCTGCAAGACCTCCGCGATCTGCTCTCCCACCGGGTAGAGCGGGTTCAGGGCCGTCATGGGCTCCTGGAAGATCATCGCGATGTCGCGCCCCCGCACGCCGCGCAAGGCGCGTTCACCCAACTGCAGCAAGTCGACCGGGCCAGGGCTGCCTTCGACCCCTGCAAACTGCGCCGAGCCGCTCACCTGCGCATCGCCCAGCAAGCGCAGCAGACTCAAGGCCGTGACCGTCTTGCCCGAGCCGGATTCACCCACCAGGGCGATCTTTTCGCCGGCCGCAATCTCAAAATCGATGCCGTGGACAACCGCCTTGCCGTCGAAGGCGACCTGCAGGTTCTGGACTTGCAACAACACACTCATGGGGCGGCCTTCCCGGTCTGCGCGGGCGCGGGTGGACTGACGTCCCGCTTGCGGGGATCCAGCGCATCGCGCAGCGCATCACCCATGAAGGTCAACAGCAGCAGCGTCAGCACCAGCACGGCGAAGGTGGACAAGGAAATCCACCAGGCGTCGATGCTGTTCTTGCCCTGGGCCAGCAGTTCGCCCAGCGAGGGGGTGCCGGGCGGCACGCCCAGACCCAGGAAATCGAGCGAGGTCAGCGCAAGAATGGCCGCGCTCATGCGGAAAGGCAGGAAGGTCACCACGGGCGTCAAGCTGTTGGGCAGCACATGCCGCCAGATGATCTGCGCATGGGACAGGCCCAGGGCACGTGCCGCGCGCACGTAGTCGAGCTGGCGGTTGCGCAGGAACTCCGCGCGCACGTAGTCGGACAGGCCCATCCAGCCGAACAGGCTCAACAGGATCAGCAAGAGCGACACACTGGGCGCGAACACGGCGCTGAAGATGATGAGCAGGTAGAGCTCGGGCATGGAACCCCAGATCTCGATGAAGCGCTGGAAAGCCAGGTCCGTCTTGCCCCCGAAGAAGCCCTGGATGGCGCCCGTGAACACACCCAGCACCACGCCTGTGACGGTGAGCGCCAGCGCAAACAGCACGCTCACCCGAAAACCGTACAGCAGCTGCGCCAGCAGGTCACGCCCCCGATCGTCCGTGCCCAACCAGTTGTCCGCCGTGGGCGCCGAGGGGTTGGGCGATTTGGCGAAGTAATTGAGCGTGTTCGGCCCGTAGGGATTAAGGGTGTACAGCACCCAGTTGCGCCCCGCGCTGAGGCGCTCCTGGATGTAGGGATCGAGGTAGTCGGTGGGCGTCTCGAAGTCCCCCCCGAAGGTGGTCTCGGGGTAGTCCTTGAGCATGGGAAAGTAGGTCTGCCCTTCGTAGCGCACGATCAGCGGCCGATCGTTGCTGATCAGCTCCGCGCACAGGCTGAGCAGCACCAGTGACACGAAGATCATCAGGCTGTAGAAGCCCAGGCGGTTGCGCCGGAAACGCAGCCAAGCCCTACGCGTGGGCGACAGGGAGCGTCCGGGGGCGGACGGGGCTGGGGCCTGGCTCGGTGTAGGCGTCATGGCCACGGGGGTGGAACGGGTCATGCCTTCAGTCAAATTTCACGCGCGGGTCCACCCACACGTAGCAGAGGTCGCTGATCAGCTTGGTCAGCAAGCCGATCAGCGTGAACAGGTACAGGGTGCCCAGCACCACGGGGTAGTCGCGGCGGATCACGCTCTCGTAACTCAACAGGCCCAGGCCGTCCAGCGAGAACAGGGTTTCGATCAGCAATGAGCCCGCGAAGAAGGCACCGATGAAAGCCGCCGGAAAGCCCGTGACGATGGGAATCAAGGCATTGCGAAAGACATGCTTCCAGAGCACCTGTCGTTCCGTCAGGCCCTTGGCACGGGCCGTGAGCACGTATTGCTTGCGGATTTCCTCAAGGAAGGCGTTCTTGGTCAACATGGCCGTCACCGCGAAACTGCCCAGAACCATGGCTATGACGGGTAAGGTGATGTGCCAGAGGTAATCTACGATGCGCGCGCCCCAGGACAGTTCTTCCCAGTTGGACGAGGTGAGTCCACGCAACGGGAACCACTGCAACTGCCCGCCAAAGATCACCAGCAAGGCCACGCCCAGCACGAAACCCGGAATGGCGTAGCCCACCAGGACAATCAACGTGGTCACCAGGTCGAAGCGCGAGCCCGCCCGCACCGCCTTGGCCACGCCCAGCGGCACGGCCACCAGGTAGCTGATGAAAAAGGTCCACAGGCCCAGGCTGATGGAGACGGGCAATTTCTCGACGATCAGCTCCCAAACATCCTTGTTCTGGAAGAAGCTGCGCCCCAGATCCAGCCGCGCGAATTGGCCGAGCATTTGGAAAAAACGCTCGTGCGCAGGTTTGTCGAAGCCGTAAAGGGCCTTGATCTGTTCCAAGCGCTGCGGGTCCACGCCCTGGTCCCCGCGGTAGCTGATGCCGCCCGATTCCGTGCCGCCACGCCCGGCAGCGGTGCGCGCCTCCACCAAGTACTGCTCCACCGGGCCACCGGGCACGAACTGGATCACCACGAAGGTGAGCAGCAGCACGCCCAGCATGGTGGGCAACATCAGCAGCAGGCGTTTGACGATGTAAGCGAACATGGGCACTCAGGGCTTGGGCAGGAACCACCAGGACGACATCAACCATTCCTCCGCCCGGGCATAGGGAGGCATGGGTTCCTTGTAGTTCAGCCGCTGCTGGTTGTACACCATGCGGTGCGAGGACAGGGTCCACTGCGGGATCAGGTAGTGGCTGTGCATGATCACCCGATCCAGCGCGCGGCAGGCCGGCAGCAACTCGGCCTTGTCGCGCGCCCTGGTCATCGCGGTGACCAGGGCGTCCACTGCCGGGCTCTTGGTGCCCGTGAGGTTGCTGGAAGCCTCCACGTCCGCGCGCTGGCTACCGAAATACTCCAGCATTTCCTGTCCAGGGTTGTGCGTGCCCTGGTAAGCCAGCGAGATGATGTCGAAGTCGAACTTGTCCAGGCGCTGCATGTACAGGGCATAGTCCACCGCTACGAAACGCAGGACGATGCCCAGCTTCTCCAGGTTGCGCGCCCAAGGCGTAACGCCGCGCAGGCCGCCTTCACGGCTGTCGAGGTATTCCAGCACCAGGGGATCACCCTGGGCGTTGCGTAGGGCACCATCGCGGTAGGTCCAGCCCGCGTCGGCCAGCAGCTGGCGCGCGCGGAGCAGGTTGTTCCGCAGCGACTGGCCCTCGCCTTCCGTGGTGGGCGGCGTGTACATGGGGCCAAACACGGCGTCCGGCACTTTGCCGCGCCAGGGCGCGAGCAAGGCCATTTCTTCTGGGCTCGGCAAACCCGTGGCCTGACATTGGGTGTTGCCGAAGAGGTCTTGCACCCGCGGATAGCTGCCGTAGAACATCTGGCGGTTCATCCATTCGTAGTCGATGGCCAGGCCCAGCGCCTCGCGCACGCGGGGGTCCTTCAGCTGCGGACGCCGCGTGTTGAGCACGTAGCTCTGAAAGCCAGCCGGAAGCAGGTGCGCCAGTTCCTTCTTCACCAGCACGCCCTGACGAAACAGCTTGCCATCGATGCGGCGCGCCCAATCGCCTGCCGAATAGATGGTCATGAAGTCGAATTCCCCGGCCTTGAGCGCTTCGAGCCGCGCGGTGTGGTCCTTGTAGATCTTGACCGTGATGCGGTCAAAGTTGTTGGCGCCCCGATTCACGTTCAGCCGACTGCCCCAATATTGGGGGTCACGCACATAGGTGATGTCGCGTCCGAAACGGACGGGGCCGATGCGGTACGGTCCGCTGCCGATGGGCGTGTCCGTCACAATCTCATCGAAGCGCTTGGGCTTGCCATCGGTCTGACGCCCCCAATCGCGGCTGAAGATGGGGATGCTGCCCACGATCAGCGGCAACTCCCGGTTGGGCACCTTGAAGCGAAAGCGGACCGTGCGCGCGTCCAGCACATCCAGGCCCGCCACCTCGTGCAGCAGGGTGGCGTAGCTGGGCATGGCATACGGACCGATCAAAGTCTCGTAACTGTGCTTGACGTCGGCTGCTTGCACGGGTTTACCGTCGTGGAAACGTGCCTCGGCCCGCAGGCGGAAGATGGCGCTGAGGCGGTCCTTGGGCACATCCACGCTTTCGGCCAGCAGGCCGTAGGCGGAAGCCGTCTCGTCCATCGAGCCGACGAGCAAGGTTTCGAAAATCAGCTGGCCCAGGTAAGCCGGAGGCGAGCCTTTGATGGTGTAGGGGTTGTATTTGTCAAAGGTGGAATAGCGCAGGTTGCTGACCATGCGCAGTTCGCCGCCCTTGGGGGCGTCGGGATTCACATAATCGAAGTGGGTGAAGCCGGGCGGGTACTTCAAGTCATCCCACAGGGCATACCCATGTGCCGCCCAGGCCGGTGCAAGACCCAGCCAGAGGAGAAAAATCAAGCAGAACCGCATGCGACAATTCTGCACCACGTTCAGCGCGGCCGGCAACGGTGAGGCCATCCACTTGCGGCGGGTGCCGCCACGCTGCATCGACATCGACACCAACACCTCTATTCCACAGGAGAGAAGAACCATGGGTTTTCTGACCGGCAAGAAGCTGCTCATCACCGGCGTGCTGAGCAACCGCTCCATCGCCTACGGCATCGCCAAGGCCTGCCATGCGCAAGGCGCTGAACTGGCTTTCAGTTACGTGGGCGAGCGCTTCAAGGACCGGATCACCGAATTCGCCGCCGAGTTCGGCTCCAAGCTGATCTTCGATTGCGACGTCGGCGACGATGCGCAGATCGAGAACCTGTTCAAGGATCTTTCAGCAACTTGGCCCAAGATCGACGGTTTTGTCCACGCCATCGGTTTCGCGCCGCGTGAGGCGATCGCGGGCGATTTCCTGGAAGGCCTGTCGCGCGAAGGCTTCAAGATCGCCCACGACATCAGCGCCTACAGCTTCCCGGCCATGGCCAAGGCGGCCCTGCCCTATCTGAACGACAAGGCGGCCGCGCTGACGCTGACCTACCTGGGCGCCGAACGCGTGGTGCCCAACTACAACACCATGGGTCTGGCCAAGGCTTCGCTGGAAGCCTCGGTGCGGTATCTGGCCGAATCGCTGGGTTCCCAACAGCGCGGCCTGCGCGCCAACGGCATTTCCGCCGGTCCCATCAAGACTCTGGCGGCCAGCGGCATCAAGGACTTCGGCAAGATGCTCTCGGCCGTGGCCGCGGCCGCGCCGATCCGCCGCAACGTGACGATCGAGGACGTGGGCAATGTCGCCGCCTTCCTGCTGTCCGACCTGGCGGCCGGCGTGTCGGGTGAGATCACCTACGTGGACGGCGGCTACAGCAAGGTGACGGCCGGCATGGCCTGAGCGGCGCCAGACGGCGCGTGGGTCGGCTGTCTTTTCAGCCGACCTTCAGTCGCGTTCGTGGCAGAGCAGTCCAGCGGCTCGCCCACCCGCCAAAGACCACACCCAGGATGCGAGCGCATCCAGGACGATCCAGGCGCAGAGGCCCATCAGTTGCCTTGCTTTTGCCCCCGCCGTCGACGGTTGGGTCGTTTGCACGGTCATGGCAGTCCTGCCTGTGGGTCAGAAGCGGTAGACCAAAGCCGTCATGGCCAGGTAGTTTTCCTTGGACTGCACGATGGGGCTGTCGGCGGCATCCCCGACCAGACGGCTCACACCGCCCGTGGTTTTCACCATCCAGTGCGGCGTGAACACGTGGGTCCAGTCGATGGTCAGCCTCAGGCTGTCCACCCCGCCACGGGGCGTGTAGGCGTCAAAGCGGCTGTTCGCCGCCTGCCTGTCGGTCACGCCAAAAAAGGTCTGGGCATAACGATCGCTGCCGGCGTGCACGCTGCCGGTCAGGGAAATCTGGTTGCTCGGCTTCGACCATACCGGTCCCGCCAGATCGACACGCCCGCCCCATCCGCGCCCGGTTTCCGTGATCGGCTGGTCCAGCGTCGCGCTCAAGCTCAGATCGCCCGGCAGGCGCACGCCGATCTGCAGCAGGACCAGCGTCGAGCCGGGAACATCGCCCATGCCCTTCAAATGGTCCGAGCCGGGCAGCAGGTAACGGTCTTCGTCGCTGCGGCCATCGTCGTACCCGAGCGCCACCGACGCAAAGACCCCATGGGAGAACTGCGTCCGGTAGCCCAGACCCTCCAGCGGATTGAGGAAGACGCCGTTGTCGAACTCGGCGGCGATGACCGGCAAAACGACGGGCTGGTAGTCCCGGCTGCCTTCGTAGCGCGGCGTCACGCCGCCCGCGAGCGACAACAGGTAGACGTTCTCGGCCTGGGCCGTTGGATGTCCCGCGAGGCCCAGGCCCAGCAGCATCAGGGGTAAGAGTGGGGAGGAAACAAAGAGGCGCATGGTCGTTAGGGTTCCAAAGTAGGAATCCCTAGTCTAGGAACACGGCGCGGTGGTGTCTGTCAAGAAGTTGCGCGAATCTGTGCGCAATTGTCTTCAAGCTTGTCCAGGCGCTCCCATGCGCCCGGGAAGACCTAGAATCCGCGCGGTCACGGGGCATCAACCACCCGAGCACTACACAAGACGGAGAGAAGCGATGGCCGAGGCAGCGCCGCTCAAACACCCCGTGCTGCTGATCGAGGACGATGACCGTCTCGCGCAGCTGATCGCGGAATACCTGGACGGCTACGAATTCGCCGTGACGATCGTGCGTCGCGGCGACCTGGCCGAAGAGGCTGTGCGCGCGCACCAGCCGGCCCTGGTCATCCTCGACCTGATGCTGCCGAACATGGACGGCATGGAAGTCTGCCGCCGGCTGCGTCGTTTCTCCAACGTGCCCGTGCTCATCCTGACGGCCCGCATCGATGTGTACGACCAGATCGCCGGCCTGGAAGTCGGCGCCGACGACTACGTGCTCAAACCCGTCGAGCCGCGCGTGCTGGTGGCGCGCGCCCGCGCCCTGCTGCGGCGCGCGCAGCCAACCGAACCGGCGCCCTCCCCCGTGGACGACGAGCGTCTGGTGTTCGGCGAGCTGCTCATCTCGCCGTCCAACCGCGCGGTGGCCTGGCGCGGCCAGCCGGTCGAGCTGAAGACGGCCGAATTCAACCTGCTGCTGGTCCTGGCCCGAGCCGCGGGCCAGGTGCTCAGCCGCGACGACATCCTCAAGCAATTGCGCGGCATCGAGTTCGACGGTCTGGACCGCACGGTGGATTCGGGCATTTCGCGCTTGCGTCGCCGTTTCGAGGATGCCTCGCCCGAACCACGCAAGATCAAGACAATCTGGGGCCGGGGTTACCTGTTCAGCCCCTCGGCTTGGGAAGAGTGAATGCTGCGCTCGCTGATCAAGCTGTACCTGCTCGTGGTGTTGGGCGCGGGCTTGTCCGTCGCGCTCATCAACCACGCCTTCCCCCTGTTGTTTCGTGAACGCATCACGGAAGAGGCCCGAGAGAGTTTCCGGGCCTTCACTTTTGTCCTGAAAGAGTACGTTCAGCGGTATCCCGGCGCGCAGCGGGAAGCGGTCCTGGCCGAGTTGCGACGACAAGCTGGAACCCGCTTTGAGCTATTGACGCTGGAGGATCTCGCGCCACGCTTGAACCCGGAACAATTGAACGACCTGCGCGCGGGCAAGCTTGTGCTTCTCAGCATGTACACGTCAGACTACATCCTGCCCTTGCCCGACGGGCTCGTCGCCCGATCCAAGTTCGACATGCTCGACAGCGGCATTCAAGCCCTGGCTTATGTCGTGGTGGCGCTGGCCATGCTGTTCTCCGTGTTGTTCTGGGTGCACTACCACTGGCGCGACCTGCGCAAGTTGCAGGACGCCGCCCGGGCCTTTGGCGCGGGGCGTTGGTCGACGCGGGTGCAGCCGTCGAGGAAATCGAACATCTATGACCTGTCGCGTCAGTTCAACGAGATGGCGCGCCAGATCGAGGACACCATCCAGCAGCAACGCGACCTGATGCACGGCATCTCGCACGAGCTCAAGACGCCGCTGGCGCGCCTGGAATTCGGCCTGGCCCTGCTGCAGTCGCCCCAAGATTCCGAGCGGGAGCGCGAACGCCAGCTGGCACTGCGCAAGGATGTGAGGGAACTGGACGAACTGGTCACCGAACTGCTGACCTTGAGTCGCCTGGAACAAGGCGCCGGACAGGCGGCGCTGATGTGGGTATCGGTCACGGAACTGATCGACAGCGTGGCCGCGGACATGGTGCATGACATCGCCGAGCGCGCGTTGCACCTGTCCGTCGTGGTCGATGGCGCCCCTGAGCAGCATGTCTGTGACCCCCGGCTGGTGGCGCGCGCCTTGCTGAACTTGTTGCGCAACGGCATCCGGTACGCGCGCCGGACCATCGTGCTGCGCGCCGAGACGGGCGCCGCGGGCGCGCTGGTGCTGAGCGTGGAAGACGATGGCCCGGGCATCCCCCCCGATGCGCGCGCGCGCGTTTTCGAACCGTTTTACCGCCAGGATGCCAGCCGGGACCGGCACACCGGCGGTTTCGGCCTGGGCCTGTCCATCGTGCGCCGCGTGGCCCTGGTGCACGGCGGTGACGTGGTGCTGGAGGAGGCCGTCACCGGAGGCGCCCGTTTTGCCATCACCCTGCCCGTGGGCGTGGCCCATGACCGCTGGCCTCACCCCCGGGGACATGGGCCGACCGAGGCCGAGCAAGAGGCAGGCCTGATGCCCAAGCACTCTGATCTGATCAGATGACCGCACTCACGCGGGTTCCATCGTGTGACGGCCCGGCTCCAGCGCGCGTGGGCTGATCCACGGCGTGTGATGAGTGCAGCGCGACCTGGATGTCGTGCAGACGCTGAGCGACGGCGCGCTGGCCGGCTTCGTACAAATAAGGCAGGGCCGATGTGTCCCAGAGGCCGACATGGCGATCTAGCGCAAGCTCAAGATGGATCACCTGCTGCCCCCGGGCTTGCGTGGCCTCGACCCGGGCCTGCATCAGGTTGTTGATCAAGGTGGTGCTGGTACGCGCCACCAGGCGTGACAAGCGGTCAACGCGACGCGGCATGCCGCCCTGGAAACCCAATGTCAGGATCAGGCGTGCTTCGGGCGCGGCTGCGATGGGCAATGGGTCGGACAGGACCCCGTCCACCAGGTGCCGCCCGTCGATGGCTACCGGAGGAAAGAGGATGGGCACGGCCATGCTGGCGCGCAAGGCGTCCACCAGCCGGCCTTGCGCGAGTGTCACCGGCTGGCCGGTGGCGGCCTCCGTCACAGCCACCCGCAAGGGCGTGGGCAACTGTTCCAGCAAGGTATCGCCGAAGGCCTGCTGGATGCGCCGCACGATCAGACGATCGTCACGCAAGGCGAAATCCGGACCGAACCCCGCCAAGCCAGGCATGAGCATCTGAGCGTAAGCGCGCCAGCGCCGCTGCTGCGTCAGCTCGGCAGACCAGAGCGTGGTGGCCAGGCGCAGCGCGCGTTCGCCATGCATGCCGCAGGCGATCTGCGCGCCAAACAGCGCGCCCGAGCTGCAACCGACGACCAGATCGGGCCGGATGCCTTCGAGGGCCAGTTGTTCCACGATGCCCAGCGCGGCGACACTGCGCACGCCCCCGCTGCCAAGCACCAGCGCCAGGGGACAGGGATGGGAATCAGGGAGGGCGGTCTGTCGTGGTGAGGAAGTCGACATGGTCACAAAGCCAGGGTGGAATGAAGCCTTGCATCTTCGGCACCTGCAGCAACCCTGTCTTCGCATCGCGCGCCGCATGGATGCGCAATGGGCGCGGATTCGTGCCTGTGACTTCAGCGGCGTGCGGCCTCGTCCGACGCCGGCAACATGAGTTCGGCATCGGCGCGCACGCGCAGGAAGGCGGCGAACCGTGGCAGGCCATCCGCCGTCAGGCCCCGGTAGCGGTAGCTGACCCAGCTGCCGGGTGGCGGTGGATGCGTGCGTTGCGCATCGCTGAAGCCCGTGCCCAGGCGAAAGCGCCGGCCATCGGGGGTCTGCACCAGCAGCGCGCCCATGCGCCCCGTGTGGCGCCCCCGACCCGGCAGATGGGACAGCACCTGGGCCTCGGCATCCTGGAAGGGCTTGACCTTGAGCAGGTCGTCGCCTCGTCCAGCCCGGTACCTCGCCTCGCCCCGGTGCAGCATCAAGCCCTCGCCGCCAGCCTGTACCGTCGCATCCAGCAGGCGGTCCAGCTCGGCCTGCGTGCCCACCCGGCGTTGTTCGACGATCTGCAACCAGGTGCTGGAAGGTGTACCGCGCAAGCCTTCCCGCAGGGCCGTCATGGCCGCCACGCGTTCGGTGAAGGAGCCGCCATGGTCTGGCAGGTCAAACACCATGAAGCGCAGTCGTTTCCAGGCGCTGTTCTCGGGCGTGATGCGCGCGACCGTGCCCGCGGTTTCTTCGAATTGGCCCCGACCTCCCCAGAGTTCGCCGTCCATGGCCTGGTCCGGCCACCCATGGGTGAACCAGGTGGGTGCGTGGATGCGGTGGCCACCGCGCGAAACCAATTGGTGCCCATCCCAGCGGGCGCGCACACCATCGAATTTTTCGCTGACCCAGTAGTCCGGCAAATGCAGGCTGGGCTGCGCGTCAGGGCGGTATTCGCCAGCGAGCAGCAGGCGCGGCGGCTGGTTCTGCGACCACGCCGAGACGGTTGCTATGGCCAGCATGCAAAGCATCAAGACGGCGACCACGCAGCGCTTTGAAGGAGGCCTGAGTGCGAAGTTCATCGGGCCATCGTAGGTCGAGGCATGCTTGCACGAAAGCAACTGCATCGGTGTGAAGCGCGAATTCTTGAAGTGCTGAATTCGATCCAGCCGCTCGGGTACACCCCGGGGCACTGGCGTTGGCCCCTATTGGATAATCCGTTCGGCACGGGACACCGATGGCGAAGATGACAGCGGTCCCAGCTCGCGCACCTCCCGATCGCCCCGAGGACACCATGTTCATGCGATGGTCCACCGACGACCTGCCCCAGACCCAGCGCTTCGAGCAATGGCGTGAGGCCTGCTCGCAGCATGTCTACGCACTCACGCCCGAACATCGGACGCGTGGAACGTTTCAGGGCAGCATCAGTCGGCACAGGCAGGGCGGACTGGACGTGACCGACATCCGGTGCGATGGTCATCTGGTGCGACGCAGCCAGCGGGACATCGATGAACAGCCCGGCGATACCTATTACATCTACCTGCAGGGACAAGGCCGCGTCTGGTTCGAGCAGCAAAGCCGCCACTGCGTCCTGGAGTCCGGCGACATGGTCATCGCCGACCCGAACATCCCCTTCAGCACGGGCACGGACCGGCTGTTTGATTTCCGGCTCTGGCGTGTCCCGCGCCGCCGACTCCAGGCGCGGCTGCGGCTGGGATCATCCGGACTGGCGATGCAACGGATCGATAAGGACTGCTCGGAACGCGAACTCATAACCCACTGGCTCGACGGCCTGCTGCATCACCACGCAGGCCTGTCCACGGCGAATTTGGAACTGGCCCTGGAGACGCTGCACATGCTGGTGGCCGGCGTCGTCGGTGCTCCGTCTGAAACGCAGGAATCGGTGCGCCGTGCCCGCCGCAGGGCCTTGCTTGCGCGCGTCCAAAGGGAGGTGGCGCAGCGCGCGCGAGAGATGGATCTGAGCCCCGAGCGCGTCGCCAGCGCTTTCGGCATGTCGGTGCGCACCCTGCACGAACTCTTCGCGCTCTCGGACCTCAGTTTCCATGAGTTCCTCACGCAGGCACGGCTGGAACGTGCACGGGCGTTGCTGCACGAGGCTGCCTGCCAACACCTCAGCACAGTCGAGATCGGCTTCGAAGCCGGCTTCGGCGAGGTGTCGACCTTCTACCGGCGTTTCAAGCAGCGTTACGGCATGACGCCGGGTGAATGCCGTGCCGGCTCTGCGCAGGCCAGCACGGCGCCGCGCTGACCACGCGCATCGGCACCCGCATCAGGCCTGCACGCAGTCCGCGAAATAGCGCTTGTTCCCGGTCGCGTCCTTGACTTCCACGAGCCCGTGGATGTCGGTCTCGAAACCCGGGCACTCCTGGTTGAACTTGCGCGCGAACTTGAGGTAGTCCACGATTTTCCTGTTGAACACCTCGCCCGGGATCAGCAGCGGGATGCCGGGCGGGTACGGCGTGATCAAGCCGACCGTGACGCGGCCTTCCAGTTCGTCTATTTCCACGCGCTCGGTGCGGCGGTGGGCGATGTGCGCGTAGGCGTCGCTGGGTTTCATCGCCGGCAACAGGTCGCTCAGGTACATCTCCGTCGTCAGGCGCGCGATGTCGTAGTTGGCGTACATCTCGTGGACGAAGTGGCAGAGGTCGCGCAGGCCCATGCGCTCGTAGCGCGGGTGCTTCTGACAGAACTCCGGCATGATGCGCCACATGGGTTGGTTCTTGTCGTAGTCGTCCTTGAACTGCTGCAAGGCCGTCAGCAAGGTGTTCCAGCGGCCCTTGGTGATGCCGATGGTGAACATGATGAAGAAGCTGTAGAGCCCCGTCTTCTCGACCACCACGCCGTGCTCGGCCAGGAACTTGGTCACGATGGCCGCCGGAATGCCGGTCTTGTCGAACTTGCCATCCAGGTTCAGGCCGGGCGTGACGATGGTGGCCTTGATCGGGTCCAGCATGTTGAAGCCATCGGCCAGCTGGCCGAAGCCGTGCCACTTGCTCTTCGCGGACCGGCCATCGCTGCGGATGATCCAGTCCTCCGCGGTGCCCATACCCTCCTCGGTCTGCCCTTCCGGGCCCCAGACCTTGAACCACCAGTCCTTGCCATACTCCTCGGCCACCTTGCGCATGGCGCGACGGAAGTCCAGCGATTCGATGATGCTTTCCTCCACCAGCGCGCGCCCGCCGGGCGGCTCCATCATCGCCGCGGCCACGTCGCAGCTGGCGATGATGCTGTACTGCGGGCTGGTGCTGGTGTGCATCAGGTAGGCCTCGTTGAAGAGGTGATGGTCCAGTTTCTGGTTCTCCGCGTCCTGCACCAGCACATGGCTGGCCTGGCTGATGCCGGCCAGCAGCTTGTGGATGGACTGGGTGGAATAGACCACCGAATTCTTGGGCCGCGCGCGCTTCTTGCCCATGGCGTGGTAGCGCCCGTAGAAGGGGTGGAATGCCGCGTGAGGCAGCCAGGCTTCGTCGAAGTGGAGGTTGTCCACGTAACCGTCAAGCAGGCTCTTGATGGTCTCGGTGTTGTAGAGCACGCCATCGTAAGTAGACTGCGTGAGCGTCATCACGCGCGGTCGCACCGATTTTTCATCGACCCCCTTCAGGAGCGGATTGGCCTTGATCTTGGCCTGGATGGCGGCAGGCTCGAACTCGCTCTGCGGAATCGGTCCGATGATGCCGTAGTGGTTGCGCGTGGGCTTGAGAAAGACCGGAATGGCGCCGGTCATGATGATGGCGTGCAGGATGCTCTTGTGGCAGTTGCGGTCCACCACCACCACATCGCCTGGCGCCACGGTGTGGTGCCAGACAATCTTGTTGCTGGTGCTGGTGCCGTTGGTCACGAAATAGCAGTGATCGGCATTGAAGATGCGCGCGGCATTGCGCTCGCTCTCGCCGATGGCACCGTTGTGGTCCAGCAGTTGGCCGAGTTCCTCCACCGCGTTGCACACATCGGCGCGCAGCATGTTCTCGCCGTAAAACTGGTGGTACATCTGGCCCACCGGGCTCTTGAGGAAGGCCACACCACCCGAATGGCCGGGGCAGTGCCAGGAGTACGACCCGTCCTCGGCGTAATCCAGCAAGGCCTTGAAGAACGGCGGCTGCACGCCTTCCAGGTAACTCTTGGCCTCGCGGATGATGTGGCGCGCCATGAACTCCGGCGTGTCTTCGTACATGTGGATGAAGCCGTGCAACTCGCGCAGGATGTCGTTGGGCAGGTGCCGGCTGGTCTTGGTCTCGCCGTAGATGTAGATGGGCACGTCGGCGTTCTTGCGCCGAACTTCCTCGATGAAGCGGCGCAGGTTCTGCACGGCGGGGGCGACCGTCACATCCGTGGCCAGCGCGAATTCCTCGTCGTCGATGGACAGGATGAAGGCGCTGGCGCGACTCTGCTGCTGGGCGAATTGCGACAGATCACCATAACTCGTCACACCCAGAACCTCGAAACCCTCTTTTTCGATGGCTTCGGCCAACGCCCGGATGCCCAGGCCGGAGGTGTTTTCGGAACGGAAGTCTTCGTCAATGATGACAATGGGGAAACGGAATTTCATACGCGAAATGTCATGTGTAGGGATATCACGAGCGCCCCGTCGCGTTGCCGCACAATGAGGATCGAACAAACCGAATTGGAACACAAGGAAAAGTCCATGGCGGATTCAACCCTCTGGTGGCTGGCCACCGGCATCCTGGTCGCGGCCGAATTGCTGAGTGGCACCTTCTACCTGCTGATGCTGGCCCTGGGCGTGGCCGCCGGTGCCCTGGCCACGCACGCCGGGTTGCCGGCCAGCGGCCAGATCACCAGCGCGGCACTGGTCGGCGCGCTGGCCGTGCTGGTCTGGTACCGCCTGCGCCGCCGCGCGCGCACCACCTCGCGCGCCAACGCCAACCGGGATGTGAACCTGGACATCGGTGAAACAGTGCAGGTCCAGCGATGGGACACCGACGGCACGGCCCGCGTGAAATACCGAGGCGCCAGTTGGTCGGCCGCCACCGCCCATCCCCAGGAGGCCCAGACACCCGGGCTCTACCGCATTGTCGAAGTGCGTGGCAACCGATTGCTGCTGAAAAGACGCGATGACGATGCGCCCGCGCCCTGAACACCCCGCCGATCAACGCGACCACGCCCTGTAACACTGAAAGTCCCCAATGGAAATAGCCATCGTCCTGCTCGTCATCGCCGTCATCTTCATCAGCCGCTCGGTCAAGGTCGTGCCACAGCAAAATGCCTGGGTCGTCGAACGCCTGGGCAAGTACCACGGCGCGTTGACACCCGGTTTGAACTTCATTTTTCCCTTCATCGACAAGGTGGCCTACAAGCACAGCCTGAAGGAAATTCCGCTCGACGTGCCCAGCCAGGTCTGCATCACGCGCGACAACACGCAGCTGCAGGTGGACGGCATCCTCTACTTTCAGGTCACCGACCCCATGCGCGCGAGCTACGGTTCCTCCAACTACATCGTGGCCGTGACCCAGCTCGCGCAGACCACGCTGCGCAGCGTGATCGGCAAGCTGGAACTCGACAAGACCTTCGAGGAACGCGACATCATCAATGCCCAGGTGGTTTCGGCCATCGACGAGGCCGCGCTGAACTGGGGCGTCAAGGTTCTGCGCTACGAAATCAAGGACCTGACACCGCCCAAGGAAATCCTGCTGGCCATGCAGTCCCAGATCACCGCCGAACGCGAAAAGCGCGCGCTGATCGCCGCGTCCGAGGGCCGGCGACAGGAACAGATCAACATCGCCACGGGCGAACGTGAAGCCTACATCGCGCGTTCCGAGGGCGAAAAACAGTCCATCATCAACAAGGCCCAGGGCGAGGCGGCGTCCATCACCGCCGTGGCCGAGGCGACGGCCGAAGCCATCGCGCGCGTGGCCGCTGCCATCCGCCAGCCCGGCGGCGAACAGGCCGTGCAGCTCAAGGTGGCCGAAAAAGCCGTCGACGCCTACGGGCAGGTGGCCGCCGACGCCAGCACCACGCTGATCATCCCTGGCAATATGAGCGAGGTTTCGGCCCTGATCGCCTCGGCGATGACCCTGGTGCGGCAAGCGCCCAAGAACTGAACCCCTGCCCTGCCCTGCGTCCACCGGCGCTGACCTCGCCGTCAGCGCCTGGATAATCCCTCCCCAGCTCGACACAAACCCTTCGGTCTGCTGCTGGCGGCGCACTTCGCGCCGCTTTTTTCGTTTGCCCTCTTTTCACTCCATGACCACCCGCCAGGGCGTAACGCTCTCCCTGCTGTCTTCCCTGCTCTTCGGGCTGATGTACTACCTCAGCACCTTGCTCGCCCCCCTCTCGGGCACGGAGGTGTATGGCTGGCGCATGCTGATGACCTGGCCCGTGATGACGGCCTTCCTGCTCATGGGCGAGCGCTGGGGCGGCATCGGCCGCGCCTGGCTGCTGGTGCGCACGACCCTGGCGCGCCTGCGTCAAGAGCCCCTGCTTTGGCTGGTGCTGCCGCTGTCGTCCGCCTTGCTGGGCGTGCAGCTCTGGCTTTTCGTCTGGGCGCCGCAGGCGCGCCACGGACTGGATGTGGCCATGGGCTACTTCCTGCTGCCGCTGACCATGGTGCTGGCGGGACGCCTCATCTACCGGGAAAAGCTCAGCGTGCTGCTGCGCGCGGCGGTGTTGGCGGCCGGCCTGGGCGTGGGGTACGAGCTTTGGCGCGCGGGCCATTTCGCCTGGCCCACCGCGCTGGTGGCGCTGGGTTACCCCGTGTATTTCGTCCTGCGGCGGCATTTCCGCACCAACCACCTGGGTGGTCTGTGGTTCGACCAACTGCTGATGCTGCCCGTGGCGGCCTGGTTCGCCTTCGGCGTGGACGGCTCGGGCTGGCATGTGTACCTGGATCGGCCCGCCCTACTGCTACTGGTGCCCCTGCTGGGCCTGATCAGCGCCAGCGCCCTGCTGCTCTACATCCTCTCCAGTCGCGGCCTGCCCATGGGTCTGCTCGGCCTGCTGGGGTATGTGGAACCCGCCGTGCTGGTGCTGATCTCCCTGCTGCTGGGGGAGCGCATCGACGCGGGGCAATGGGTGATCTACCTGGCCATCTGGATCGCCATCCTTCTGCTGATGGCGGAAGGACTCCTGCGATTGCGGGAACGCAGGTAAACAGATAGGGTGCGTCTGAGGTGACCATTCATCGTCCGCGTAAGAGGCCCCCAACCGATGGATGGTCCACGACCGAGCCAGTCTTGGGCGTCAGATTCCTCGCATCAACCTGAATCCTTGCCTACTTCGGAGTTTCCAGCCATGAAACAGCACACCTTCCTCGCAGGGCTCGCCAGCGCGTTGCTACTGGCATCGGCATCAGCGCAGCACAGCCATTCCGGCCATGGCGCCGGGCAAGACCACAAGCACAGCCCTTACGCAGGCATGCAGGCACGCACCATCAAGGCGCTGTCGGACCAGGACATCGCGGATCTGCGCGCAGGCAAAGGCATGTCACTGGCACTGCCTGCCGAACTCCATGGCTATCCGGGGCCCAGCCATGTCCTGGAATTGGCGGAGCCGCTGAAACTGTCTGAACAACAACGCCGGCAGACCCAGACCTTGCACACCCAGATGCAGGAGGAAGCCCGTGCCGCGGGGGAAGCGCTGATCACCGCGGAAACGGCATTGGATACGCTGTTCAAGAACAGGCAGATTGATGCGCGCCTTTTGTCAGAAGCCACCTCGCAGTCTGCAATGGCACAAGGGCGATTGCGTGAGACCCATCTGCGCTACCACTTGCAGATGATGGACGTGCTGACGGACGAGCAAGTGGAACTTTATGGCCGCTTGAGAGGGTATTGACGAAGGCAGGAGCCTTGTCGATCGTTTCACGGGGCTTCCATTTTTCAAAGGCGAGATATACCGTCCCCCTGGTAAATCTCCTCTGCCGCATTTGAACCAAGCCAGGCCCACGGAAATGATCCGTGGGCCTTTTCATTGACCCGCCCTGCCCTTGCCCAGGCAACTGACCGTGTCAGGCGAGTTAGAGCCGATCCGTGGTCATCGGGCCGTGGGCACTGCGAGTGCAGACATCCATCCGCAAGATCGCCAGCCATGCAGGTCCGGCTCGCGACACAGTGAAGAGGTGCCTGCGGTCGGATGAGACCGAATCCACCTAGACGAGGCGGGGGCAACCCAAACAAGCTCGACCTCGATGCCGAAAAGCAGGCCATGTGGCTGGGAAATGCCATCAGACATGCCAACAAATCATTGGTAGGTGGCCAGCATGCCCGAGACAACGCGGGACAACAAAAAACCCGCATGTCTAGGAAACATGCGGGTCTTGAGAGGTTCCGGGATTGTCCGAAACCGAATTTTGGCGGAGAGGGCGGGATTCGAACCCGCGGTAGGTATTACCCTACACACGCTTTCCAGGCGTGCGACTTAAACCGCTCATCCACCTCTCCTGCGAAGCCCGCTATTCTAGCGCAGCGAAAGCCGTCGGAATTCGCCGTGCAAAGAAAAAAGCGCCCGTTTGCACGGGCGCTTTTTTTGCTCGGAAGCTCTCAGCAGTGATCAGCGGACCACGGCGAGTTGCGTGCGGGTACCGGCCTTGTAGGTGAACAAGGTCAGCGCGCCGTTCTTGATGTCACCCTTCTCGTCGAAGGCGATGGTGCCGGTCACGCCTTGGTAGCCTTCGGTGGCAGCCAGGACGGGCAGGTACTTGGCGGGATCGGAAGAACCTGCCTTGACCATCGCAGCGACCATGACCTTGGTGGCGTCATAGACGTAGGGAGCATAGATCTGCACGTCGACGTTGTACTTGGCCTTGAAGTCAGCCTTGAACTTGTCCAGGGCGGGCTTGCCAGCCTCGTCCACGCCACCGGCTTCGGCGCAGAACACCTTGTCTTCGCCGATCGCGTCGCCAGCCAGCTTGGCGAGTTCGCCCGTGCAAATGCCGTCGCCGCCCATGAACTTGGCTTCGATGCCCAGTGCCTTCATCTGCTTGAGCATCGGGCCGGCAACGGCGTCCATACCACCGAAGAACACCACATCGGGCTTCTTGCCTTTGATGGAGGTCAGGATGGCATTGAAGTCGGTGGCCTTGTCGGTCGTGAATTCCTTGGCCACGACCTTGGCACCAGCGGCTTCGGCAGCCTTGGTGAACTCCTCGGCCACGCCTTGGCCATAAGCCGTGCGGTCATCGATCACGGCCACGTTCTTGGCGGCCAGCGTGCCCACGGCGTACTTGCCCAGCGTGCCACCCAGGTGCACGTCATCGGCCACCACGCGGAAGGTGGTCTTGTAGCCTTGGCGGGTGTACTTGGGGTTGGTGGCGGACGGGGAGATCTGCGGAATGCCAGCGTCGCTGTAAATCTTGGAAGCGGGGATGGTCGTGCCGGAATTCAGGTGGCCGATCACGCCGGCGATCTTGGCATCGGCCAGCTTCTGCGCGGCGGCAGTGCCTTGCTTGGGATCGGCGCCATCGTCTTCAGCCAGCAGCTCAAGGGTGACCTTCTGGCCACCGATGGTCACGCCAGCGGCGTTCAGTTCCTCGATGGCCATGCGGGCGCCGAGTTCGTTGTCCTTGCCCAGGTGGGCGATGGGGCCGCTGACCGGACCGACGTGGCCAATCTTGACGACGCTGGAAGCTGCCTCTTCCTTCTTGCCGCAAGCGGCCAGGAGGGCGGCGGCGGCCACGAGGGTCAGCACGCCAGTAACTTTTTTCATGGACATTTATGGACTCCAGATGTTGGGGAATTTTGCAGGTTCAAAAAAACCGCAGGCGCTAGCCTACATCAAAATTCAGCGGGGACCGAAGGGACTTTTGTAAGAGAGCGTCCCAGCCCGCTGAGTTTTTGGTGACCTGCGCCGCAGTTTCAACTCAGCTTATGCAAAAACAATGCCCGGTCCAGGAAAGCCACCCACCCGGGATCAGACATGCCCCTGCCGGGTCATGCCGAGCCGATGCTAGGAAGCCAACTGCAGATCGTGGCGAACGATGGTGTGACCCTGCTCGGTGTACCGCTTCCAGCGCTGGCGAGCCTGTTGCCGATCCTGCTCATCCAAACTGACCACCTCGATCACGCGGGCATAGTCCGCATAACCTTGGGGCATGTCAGAACCAAGATGGAGCAACACCTCGCGGTGCGGCAGGTCGGGCGCAGCGGCATCGTCGGCAAGCAAAACGGGCGACATGGCCAAGGCCACATCCACGCTCGCTTGCGGGGCTGGGCGCATGGGCAAGCGGACATGCGCGACAAAATCGGTCTGGGAAAATGTCCACAGCATGACATCCAATTTCGCCAGTGTGTCCGCAGGCGCGCTCACCACCACGCGCGCGCCCTGGGCCACGGCCTTGCGCAGCAGTCGGCAAGCATAGGCCAGCTTGTCTGGCGCATTGAAATGGAAGGCGACCTCGGTCGTCATGCGTGTCGGGTTCAGCGCTTGACGGCTGCAGCCCTGCGGGCCTTGCCCAGGGCTTGGGCAGGATGGCCCAACAGAAACTCCAGCAGCAGTCCAACAGGGCGGCCCGTGGCGCCCTTGGCCGCGCCCCCCTTCCAGGCCGTGCCCGCGATGTCCAGGTGCGCCCAGGGAAATTTCTCCGTGAAGCGCTGCAGGAATTTGGCCGCTGTCACCGCACCAGCCGCCCGGCCCGCGATATTGGCCACGTCGGCGAAATTGCTCTTGAGGCCTTCGGCATAGTCGTCGTCCAGGGGCATGCGCCATGCCAGATCCTGCGCCGCCTCGCCCGCGGCCAGCAGGCGCTGAGCCAGGTCGTCGCTGGTGCTGAACAGGCCACTGCGCACCGCGCCCAGCGCGATCACGCAGGCGCCGGTCAAGGTCGCCATGTCCACCACGGCGGCGGGCTTGAAGCGCTCGGCGTAACTCAGCGCATCGCACAGAATCAGCCGCCCTTCGGCGTCGGTGTTCAGGATTTCGATGGTTTGCCCGCTCATGCTGGTCACCACATCGCCGGGCTTGATGGCACGGCCATCGGGCATGTTCTCGCAACTAGGGATCAGGCCCACGACGTTGATCGCGGGCTGCAGTTCGGCGAGCGCGCGGAATGTGCCCAGCACGCTGGCCGCACCGCCCATGTCGAATTTCATCTCGTCCATCTCGCCTGCGGGCTTGATGGAGATGCCGCCGGTGTCGAAGGTGATGCCCTTGCCCACCAGCACGGTGGGCGCCTGACTGGGCGCCGCGCCCTTGTAATTCAGCACGATGAAACGCAGGGGTTGCTCGGAGCCCTGGGCCACGGCCATGAAGGCCCCCATCTTGAGCTTGGCGACCTCCTTCGGCCCCAGAACCTGGCAACTGATGCGCGGCAGCTTGGCCAGGGCCTGCGCGGCCGCGCCCAGGTGCGTGGGCGTGGCGTGGTTGGCGGGCCGATTGGCCCATTCCTTGGCCAGTTCAATGCCGGCCACGGTGGCCGCCGCCCTCTGGAACTCCGTCTGCACCGAATCCTTGGCCACAGACTGGGGCACGGCCAGCGTGACACGGGTCAGACTGCGCGCGTCGGCCTTGGATTTGGTGGTGGTATAGACATAACTGGCATCGGCCACAGCCATCATGGCAGCGCGCAAGCTGCCAGCCTGGGGCGCGGCGGCAAAACAGACCGTGAGCTTTTTCACGGCGGGCGTGCCGCTGCGCAGGGCTCCCAGGGCTGCGGTCACGGCCTGCCTGACCTGGCGCGGTGTCCCCGTGCCGATGCCGGCCAGCAGCACGCGCGATGCGCGCGCCGGTGAGGGCTTGTACAAGGCCAGCCACTTGCCGGCCTGGGTCTGGATATCGCCGGCCTTGAGGGCCTGGGCCACGAGGGCCGACAGCTCTTCTTTGGCCACGCTGTCGGGCTTGTAGCCGTCCTGCAGCAATACCAACAAGGCATCGCTCCCCTGCCGTGCTGTGGGATTCAGGTCTGAAATCAGCAGATCGAAGTTCATAATCCGGGTTTTCCTTCTTCGCTGATGTTATTCGATTCATCCATCCGCAAGGAACTGGCGCGCAGTTTCGGGGCCACGGCCATTGTGCTGGTGACGATCCTGGTCACCATGACGCTCATCCGCGTCCTGGGCCAGGCTTCGCGCGGCAACTTCAACCCGGCCGACGTGATGCTCGTGATGGGCTACACCGTGGTCACGTTCCTGCCCAGCATGATCAGCCTGGCCCTGTTCATCGCGGTGGTGATGACGCTGTCACGCCTCTATGCCGACAGCGAGATGGTGATCTGGTTTTCCAGCCGAATCGGGCTGGCTCGCCTATTGCCCGCCCTGCTACGGTTCGCCTGGCCGGTGTTGTTGGCCGTCGCCCTGCTGTCTCTGTTGGCCCTGCCCTGGGCCAAAACCCAAATCAGCGAACTGCAGCGCCAGTTCGCGCAGCGCAATGATCTGGAACGCATCCAACCCGGACAGTTCCAGACATCGTCCGACGGATCCAAGGTGTTCTTCGTCGAAAAGGGTGACATCGGCGAACTCAAGGCCAACAATGTCTTCGTCGCCACGGAAGAGAACGGCAAGAAAACAGTGATCTCCGCCCGACGGGGTTACACCGAGCTGGTCGGAGGAGACCGTTTTCTGGTGCTTGAACATGGGCAGCGCCTCGAGAGCCGCGCAGACGAGCCCGGCGTTCGAGTGGCCGAGTTCGAACACTACCGAATGCTGGTACTTGAGGACCCCTTGCGTGGTCGCGGCGCGCTGTCCTTGGGCTCGCGTCCGACGCTCGACCTCCTGCTCACGCCAACGCGGGAAAATCTCGGGGAGTTGTCGATGCGCCTGGGACACCCCCTGGTCGCGCTGCAACTGCTCATCTTCGCACTGGCCTACACCCGCGTGAACCCGCGGGTCAGTCGCACAGGCAATCTGATTTTTTCCCTGATGCTGTTCCAGATCCTGCAGAACCTGATCACCATCGGGCAGAGCTGGATACGGCAGGGCCGTCTCGACTTCGGTACGTACATGCTGGCGACCCATGGCGGTCTGTTGCTGCTGGCCCTGGTCTGGCTCGCGCTTCGGCACCAGGCTTGGGACTGGCACACGCTGTTGCCCAGTCACCGCCGAGCCACCCTCGCGCAAGGAAAGGCACAGCCATGATCATGACCCCCACCCTGCGCCGCTTGCTGTTCCGTGAAATCCTGCTCACGACCACCTTCGTGACCCTGGCATTCCTGGCGCTCTTCATCTTCTTCGACTTCATTGACCAACTGTCTTCGGTTGGTCGGGCGGATCGCCCGGGTTTCCACATTCCACAGGCATTGGCCTATGTGTTGCTGCTCGCGCCGGCACATCTTTACGAATTGCTGCCCATCACGGTACTGATCGGCACCATCTACGTGATGACGCGGCTGGCACAGAGCTCGGAATTCACCATTCTGCGCACCAGCGGGCTAGGGCCCTGGCGCGCCCTGCTCATGCTGCTGGCTGCGGGAATCATGTTTGCCGCGACCACTTTTGTGATCGGTGACTACCTCAGCCCCTGGTCCAACCAGACGGCAGAGTCCTACCGCGCCCAATTTCGATCGGGCGCGGGCCCCGTCGGAAAGGCTGGCGCCTGGCTGCGCGAGCGCGAGCCCTACGCCAAGTACGGCATCAACATCGGCGCCTTGCTACCTGATGGCACCCTGGAACGGGTGCGCATCTACGAGATCGACAACGCAGGCAATCTGGTCTCGACCCTGCAAGCGCCTAGGGCCCGTTTCAACAGCGACCAGAGTTGGACGCTGCTGGAGGTCGAGCGCACCGAGTTCATCGCGGCCGGCTCCGATGTCCATCGCATCGAAACCACGCGTTTGCCCTCGTACCGCTGGCCCACCAACATCTCACCTGAGATGATCGCTGCCGCCGTACTCGACCCCAACCGCATGAACGCGGTTGATCTCTTTCAGTACATCCGGCATCTGGAAGACAACGCTCAGAGTGCCGATCGCTACGAAATCCAATTTTGGAAGAAAGTGTTCTATCCCTTGTCCTGCTTGGTCATGGTGATGATGGCCCTGCCCTTCGCCTACCTGCATTTCCGCAACCAAGGCATCTCGCTCTATGTCTTCGGCGGCGTAATGGCGGGCGTGACCTTCTTTTTCCTCAACAGCATGTTCGGTTACATCGGCGAATTGCGACAGTGGACGCCCTGGATCGCCGCAGCCACGCCCGGCCTGATCTTCATGCTCATTTCGCTCGCGGCCTTCGCTTGGTTGGTACTCAAACGATGAAACGGACCCGTTGATGCAGGGCTACATCCTTTTCGCGCACGGTTCGCGCGATCCACTATGGCGCGAGCCGATCGAGGCCGTGGCGGCGCGCATGCGTGAACAACTCGCACTGTCTAAACCGAGCGCAGCCGCACCTCGGGTCGCTTGCGCCTACCTGGAATTGATGGCACCGACCCTACCCGCCTGCGTCGACGATCTTGCGGCTCAGGGGGTGCGTGAGTTCACCATCGTTCCCATGTTCCTGGGGCAAGGTCGCCACGCCCGGGAAGATCTGCCCGAACTCATCGGGCAACTGCGCGCCCAGCACCCGGAATTGCGCTTTGCCCAGCGTCCGGCCGTGGGCGAAGATCCGGAAATAGTTGACACTTTGGCCCGGTTGATTTTGCGCTGAGCCCCGTCTTGGCGTGATGCTTGCTTGGTGCGTTTGAGAACCCGCGCACCAACCGCCATGCAACCCCGGGTCCGCACCGGGTTGTGAAAGGCGTCGCGCTTTTTAGAATCCCCAGCCCATCCAGTGATGGGTAGACAGGGAAGACCGGAATGCTCGAGCTTCAGAACAACAAACATGGGCGCGGTAGCCCACGCCCACGCCTCAGCCTGTCGCAGCAGTTCATGCTGCTGATCGCTCTCCTCGTCGCAGGCTTCACGATCTACGGGGCCTGGTCCTTCAAGACCTTGAACGACCTGCGCGTCAACGGCGCGCTCTACAAGCGCATCATCCAGGGCAAGGACCTGATCGCCGACATCCTGCCCCCGCCCGCCTACATCATCGAGTCCTACCTGACCACGCGGCAGATGATGGACGCGAACACCGACAAGCAGGTGACCGAGCTGACCGCGCGCCTCAAGCGCCTGCGCGACGAGTACGAGGCACGACACGCCTTCTGGCGCACCGAGTCGCTGGAGCCGGAGATTGCCCGCGCCATGCTGGAAGACTCGTACCAGCCCGCGCGCAAGTTCTACGCACGGGCCTTCGATGATTTCATTCCCGCGCTCGAGAAGAGCGACTGGACACGCGCGCAGACCGTGCTGGGCGAACTGGCTCAGTTGTACGAGGAACACCGGCAGGTGATCGACAAGGTGGTTGAGATGACCATTGCGCGCAACGCCCGTGACGAGGCGCGGGCCCAGGAGCGCATCGTCACGGACAGCCTGGTGATGCTGGGCATTCTCCTGCTCGCGCTCATCGTGGCCAGCGCCGCCGCGCTGTTGATCGCGCGCGGCACGGTGCGTCTGTTGGGTGGGGAGCCCGCTTATGCCATGGGCATCGCCGACCTGGTGGCTGATGGCGACCTCAGCCACGCCATCGAGGTGCGGCAAGGCACACAGGCCAGCCTGCTGGGCGCGATGCGACGCATGCAGTCCAAGCTGACCCAGATGGTGCACCGCATACGCGAAAGCGCAGCTTCCATCGGCGCCTCGGCACACGAAATCCTGGGCGGCAACCACGACCTCTCGGGCCGCACGGCGCAACAGGCCGCGGCCCTGGAGGAAACCACCGGTTCCATGCAGGAACTCGCCTCCGCCGTCAAGCAGAACGCGGTCAATGCCCGGCAGGCCCACCAGTTGGCGACGACGGCCTCCTCGGTCGCGGAGCGTGGCGGCAGCGCCGTGAACGAGGTGGTGCACACCATGGAGTCCATCGCCGAAAGCTCCCGGCAGATCTCGGACATCATCTCGGTGATCGAGGGCATTGCCTTCCAGACCAATATCCTGGCCCTCAATGCCGCGGTTGAAGCGGCACGCGCTGGCGAGCAGGGCAAGGGTTTCGCCGTCGTGGCGAGTGAAGTGCGGGCGCTGGCCCAGCGCAGCGCCGACGCGGCCAAGCAGATCAAGGCACTGATCCATGACTCCACCGCCCGAGTCCAAACCGGCACCCAGCAAGTGGGGCAAGCCGGCGCCACCATGCAAGACATCGTCTCGGCCGTGCGCACGGTCACGGACATCATGGGAGAAATCTCCCTCGCCTCGGAAGAACAGTCCAGCGGCATCGACCAAGTGAACCGCGCGGTGACGCAGATGGACGAAGTCACCCAACAGAACGCCGCGCTGGTGGAGCAGATCGCGGCGGCGGCGAATGCCCTGAACACGCAAGCGCAGCACCTGAATCAAGCCATCGCGGCTTTCCGGATTGCCGGTGGTGTTTCCGGCTCGGACCCTGCAGCCACGCCGGCACGCAAAGCCCTGGCGTTGCCGGGCTGATCGCACCCCCCTGCCAAACCCGCGCGCCTACGGACCCCGAGCAACCCGAGTGGCCCCTGCTAGACACCACCGCTTTGCGGTGATGCACTAGAGGGCCTGCACGCGGGAAGGATCCGGTTTTTCCAGCCAGGCCGCGAACTCCTCGGCCAGTTGCACGCTGGCCGCCGTGGCCTGCGTCCACACCTGGACGCGCTCCAGCCAGCCGTCGCGATCCCGCATGTCATACCGCGTGAAGTCCGTGCGGTCGGGCAGCTTGGCGTTCGGCAAGGTCTTCACCCAGTCGGGATTGGGCGCCAGTAGCAGCATGTGGTCCAGAAACGGCGTCGCGCGGTGGCGCCGCTTCAATGCCTTGTCGAGCCAGCCTGGCACGACGGCCTGCTGGAAATGCGGGTACAGCACGATGCCCGGGCTGGTCCCAAGCGACTGGCGGTAGTCCAGGTGCAGGTGGTAGTCGGTGATGCCACCATCCCAGTACGCACCCGGCAAGGCGCCGGCGATGTCATGCACGGCCCGCAACATGAAGGGGATGGAGCAGCTGGCCTGCACGGCGGCCTGGAAATTGGCCTCGGTCAGGGCGAACTGGTGCGTGCGGTAGTCGCGCGTGCCGAAGGGCAGAGTCGCCAAGCCTCCCGGCACATTGCCATCACGGACCGAAAACACCACCCGCTCCAGCCAAGCACCCATGGCCTTGCGACTGACCACGTTCGAGAAGAACGCGCCCAGATAACCCAAGGGTGTGCGCAGACGGCCTTCCCGGCCCAGCACATGGCGACCACGAGAGGTCACCACATGCAGGCGCCAGCGCGGATGGTTCAACACCTCGTGCACCCGTCCGCCATAAAAGCGCTCCAGGCTGGCGCCGAACTCGCGGCTGACCTGCTCCGGCGGTGGCAGCCGACGGCCCGCCTGCGGCTCGTAATGCTGGTGGATGTAATCGTGCTCCAGACGTTGGAAGGCGGCCACCGGATCGTTCAGGCAGGCCGTAGCCATGCGCCAGGCGCCGATGGACGCGCCGATCAGGTCGATGCGGTGCTCGCTGTCCGCCAGCCATTGGCCGAACAGAAAACGGTCCAGCGGGCCGAGGATCAGGCCCTTCGGCCCTCCGGCCGCGCCGGGGATCACGCGCACGTCGCTGGGACGCAGGCCTTGGGTTTCGATGTGCCGACGTGCTTGGGGGCCGGCGTAGATGCGCAGTGCGGGAATCAAGGTGGCAGACGGAGTGAAAAGTGATAAGTGAAAGCTTGAGAGAACGATAACCGGGCGCTGGTCAATGCGGCTGCGCCGACCAGTCGATCGGGTCCTGCTGCAGGACCAGGTCGATGTCGAGGTCCAGCACCTCGCCCACTGCGCCCGGAAAGGTCACGGCCAGCGCACGCGCGTCCAGGCGTGCCTCTAAGGCACGGGCACGCCAGGTCGCCAGATGGATCACGCCGGCCAGCGGTTCATAGACCTCGTTGGAAAACGGCGCGTACTGGTGCTCCAGCGCGTCGATGATGGACTGGGGAAACTGACAGCGCCGCGCGTAGGCGCCACCCACCTGGGCATAGTTGTAGCCCAGCTGCTGCAGCTCGACGCGGGCGCGGTGCAGGTCCAGCGGATCGCATTCGCGGTTCAGCTCGGTCATCCGGGTCGGCATGCCGGCATGCATCAGCAATTCGCCCACCGCATGGATCAGGCCGCAGGTGAAGGCCGCGCCGGGGTTTTGCCGCGTGATGCCCGCCAGTGAGCGCGACAGCCTGGCGACGTTGAGGCTGTAATTCCAGAACTGCGGGAGAATCATGCCAGGCACACTGCGCAAGGACACAGCGCTTGCGGCTGCGCTCGCCATCTGACGGATATCCGCCAGGTCCAGCACCGCCAGCGCTTCCGCAGCGCTGTGCACCTTGCCGGTCATTTCGAAACGCGGTGCATTGGCGGCTCGCAGCACGCCGGTGGTGAGCACCGGGTCCGCGCTGATGAGTTGGGTCACCTGCCGCAAATCGGGTGGGTCGCGCCGCAACTCGCTGAGCAGCAAGGCGATGACCTTGGGGATGCTGGGCAGCACGATGGGTGCGTCCAGCAAGACGCTCAACTCCATCGGCTTCGACTCCGAACGCTCCAGACACCAAGCTCACACGGCTGCATGCCGAACATTATCCACGTCTCAGACTTGCAAGAGACTGACGTAACGGCAGGCCAGCGCCCCGGCCCCCTGGAATCGGCATCAGGCCGGGACGTGATCCTCAGCGCTTGAGCTTGGCGAAAGCCGCCGCCATGGCGGACGGTGCAGAGGGTTCGTCACGGCGGCGCTGGGGCTGTTGTGCTTGTCCGCGCCCCGGGCCTTCATAGCGGTTCTCACGCGGCGCACCATCCCGCATGGGCCGCGCGGCCGTGGTGTCCAGCTTCATGGTCAGGCTGATGCGCTGACGCGCCAGGTCAACTTCCAGCACCTTGACCTTCACGATGTCGCCGGTTTTGACGACCTCGCGTGCGTCGTTGACGAACTTGTTGCTCAACTGGCTCACATGCACCAGGCCGTCCTGGTGCACGCCCAGGTCGATGAAGGCGCCGAACTGAGCCACATTGCTCACGGTGCCCTCGAGCACCATGCCTTCGCGCAGGTCCTTGAGGTCTTCCACACCCTCGTTGAAACGCGCCACCTTGAAATCCGGCCGTGGGTCGCGCCCCGGTTTTTCAAGTTCGCCCAGGATGTCCTTGACCGTGATCACGCCGAACTTCTCGTTGGCGAACAGTTCGGGCTTGAGGGTCTTGAGCATCTCGGCCCGGCCCATCAGTTCGGCCACGGGGCGGCCGGTTCTTTCGATGATCTGTTCCACCACGGGATAGGTCTCGGGGTGCACACCCGTCATGTCCAAGGGATTTTCGCCACCGCGAATGCGCAGGAAACCAGCGCTCTGTTCGAAGGTCTTGGCGCCCAGGCCCGTGACCTTGAGCAACTCCTGCCGGCTTTTGAAGGCACCATTGGACTCGCGCCAGCGCACCACGGCCTGCGCCACGGTGTTCGATAGACCCGAGACGCGCGCCAGCAGCGGCGCGCTGGCCGTGTTGAGGTCCACGCCCACGGCGTTCACGCAGTCCTCCACCACCGCGTCCAGGGTGCGCGCGAGTTCGCTCTGGTTCACGTCGTGCTGGTACTGGCCCACGCCGATGCTCTTGGGGTCGATCTTCACCAGTTCAGCCAAGGGGTCCTGCAGGCGGCGCGCGATGCTGGCCGCTCCGCGCAGGCTCACGTCCACGTCCGGCATTTCCTTGGACGCGTATTCGCTGGCGCTGTAGACCGAGGCGCCCGCCTCGCTGACCACCACCTTCTCGATCGCCCGCTCGGCCTTGGACGCCATCTTGATCAGGTCGGCCGCGAGCTTGTCGGTCTCCCGGCTGGCCGTGCCATTGCCGATCGCGATCAGGTTCACGCCGTGCTTTTCGACCAGCTTGGCCAGGGCGTAGAGGGAGCCGTCCCAGTCACGCCGGGGCTCGTGCGGGTAGACCGTGGCCGTGTCCACCAGCTTGCCGGTGGCATCCACCACGGCCACCTTCACACCGGTGCGGATGCCCGGGTCCAGGCCCATGACCACGCGCGGCCCGGCCGGCGCGGCCAGCAGCAGGTCGCGCAGGTTGTCGGCGAAGACCTTGATGGCGACCTTCTCCGCCTCCTCGCGCAGGCGCGTGAACAAATCACGTTCGATGGACAGACTCAGCTTGACGCGCCAGGCCCAGGCCACGCATTTGCGCAGCAGGTCGTCGGCGGCGCGGCCTTGGTGGCGCCAGCCCAGGTGCAAGGCGATGCGACCTTCGGCCAGCGACGGCTGCTGCGCCGCTGCCTTCGAATCGGCGGCTGCAGCCGGTTCGGCCGGCGTGGGCAGCACCAACTTGGCGTCGAGGAACTCCAACTGGCGCCCGCGGAACACGGCCAACGCCCGGTGCGAAGGCACGCGCCCAATGGGTTCGTCGTAGTCGAAATAATCGCGGAACTTCGCGATGTCGGGGTTGTTCTCGTCCTTGCCCGCGGCCAGCTTGCTTTGGAAGAGCCCCTCGGCCCAGAGCCAGGCTCGCAGGTTCTGCACCAAGGTCGCGTCCTCGGCCCAGCGCTCGGACAGGATGTCGCGCACGCCGTCGAGCACGGCGGCCACGGTGGTGAAATCGTCGCCCGCCTCGGTCTTGTCCTTCAGCACATAGGCCTGCGCCTGCGCTTGAGGGTCCAGGCTCGGGTCGGCCCAGAGCAGATCGGCCAGCGGTTCGATGCCGGCTTCGCGCGCGATCTGCCCCTTGGTGCGGCGCTTGGGCTTGTAGGGCAGGTAGAGGTCTTCGAGTTCCTGCTTGGTCGGCGCGGCCTCAATGGCGGCGCGCAACTCTGGCGTGAGCTTGCCCTGTTCCTCGATGCTTTTCAGGATGGCGGCGCGGCGCTCTTCCAGCTCGCGCAGATAGGCCAGCCTGGCCTCCAGCTCGCGCAGCTGCGTGTCGTCCAGTCCGTCCGTGGCTTCCTTGCGGTAGCGCGCGATGAAGGGCACGGTGGCGCCACCATCGAGCAAGGCCACGGCGCTCTCCACCTGCGCGGGCCGGACCCGGATTTCCTCTGCGATCTGGGTGATGATTTTCTGCGCGGTGCTGCTCTGCATCTGTCTAAACTCTCCGTGCGCGGGCGCATCTGCATCGCCCGCCCTGAACAAAGCCCGCGAGTGTGCCATAGCCCCTTCGCAGGCAGGTATTACCCGTCCTCGCGCCTTCCGCGATCGCCTCGCTCCCCGCGCCTGCCCTGCTCAGCGCGCGGTTTCGACGTGCAGGTGCCGCACGAAGAGCTGCGCCGCGGCCGGCAGGGCCTCGAAGTCACGCGCGTACAGATTGAGTTCGCGCCGCGCCCAAAGGTCGGTGAGCGCGACGGCTTTCAGGCCCAGGTGCTGGCCCAGGGCCTGGTAGGCGCCCTCGGGCATGACGCCCAAGCCCAGGCCGTTCTCAACCATGCGACACAAGGCACTCAGACTGTCCACCTCGATGGTGCGTCGCAGCACGCGCCGCGCCAGGCTGGCCTCGCGCGTCAGCACCTGGCCCACGGTGCTGCTATCGCGCAGGCCGATCTGGGGAAAGTCCAGCGCCCGCGCGTAGTCCACCTTGCTCAAGCGCGCCAGCGTGTGCCCCTTGGGAACCACCAGCACCAGTTGCTCGCTGCGGTAGGGGCGCATGGCCAGGCCCAGCACGTCTTCGCTTTCCCCGCAGATGCCCAGGTCGGCCGCGCCCTCACGCACCGCCTGCGCCACGGCGCGGCTGGCGGCCTGGCGCAGCTCCACGCGCACGTCCGGATGCCGGCGCACGAAAACCGCCATGTCGGCGGGCAGGAACTGCTCCACCGCCGAGGCACTCGCGCACAAGCGCACATGGCCACGCACGCCGCTGGCGAACTCGTCCAGGTCCACGCGCAAGTGCTCGGCCGCCGACAGAATGGCGTGGGCATGACGTAGCAGTTGCTGGCCCAGCGGCGTCGGCTGCACGCCTCGGGCATGGCGCGTCAACAAGGGCGCGCCAGCCAACGCTTCCAGTTCAGCGATGCGCTTGCTGACCGCGGAAGCCACCATCTGGCCCTGGGCCGCGGCGCCTGCGATGCTGCCGCTTTCGCAGACCAGGCTGTAGAGGTCCAGCGTGCCCAGATCGAGCTGGCGCAGGAAACTGCGGGGAGACAGGCGAGACATGGCGGTGGAGTCGAAGTCCGAGTCGGGCGTGTCTCAGTTTAGCAAGCCATCGCGAAATGGAACGGCTGACTGAAATTTCGGAACTTCCTCGGGCGGCCGAATTTCCCCTAGCATGCCCAGCACCTTGTCTTTTTGCAGGCCGCCCATGACCATTGAAACGCCCAACCCGCCCCGCCACATCCGCCTGACCTCGCACAGCGGTGGCCAGAATGCGCCGGCCATCCACTGGGGCGCGGCCACGCCCGCCGAGCGCGGCCCCATCATCGGGACCACGGCCCAGCGTGAACGACGCAACGTCATCGGCACCCACAGCGGCAGCTACAGCATCTACCGCGCCCTGGCCGTCGCGGCGGGCGCGCTCTCGCCCAAGCACAAGGCCGACCTGACCAACACCGCGCCCACCGACGCCATCGGTCCCTACCCGCAATGGCGTGAGCCCGGCAAGATCGTGAGCCTGGACCCCTGGGGCGCGCTGGTCGCCGATGTCTACGCCCAGGACATCGCGGCGGGCGACGACATCCGCCCGACCATCGCCGTGACCAAGGCGCATGTGATCCTGCCCGAGGTGATCGAAGCGGTGCAGAAGGGACGGCTCCAGCCCGATGGCGAGATCCTCACCGCCGACGGCGCCGCCCTGGTCACCAAGGCCGCCATCGAACCCGTCTGGTGGCTGCCCGGCGTGGCCGAACGTTTCGGCTGCAGCCTGGCCGACCTGCGCCGTGTGCTGTTCGAGGAAACCGGCGGCATGTACCCCGAACTGGTCACACGCCCCGACCTTGAAGTGTTCCTGCCGCCCATCGGCGGCCAGACCATCTACATCTTCGGCGAGCCGCGTGACCTCGCTGACACGAACGTCGAACTGACCGCGCGCGTGCACGACGAATGCAATGGCTCGGATGTGTTCGGCTCCGACATCTGCACCTGCCGGCCTTACCTCACCCACGCCATCGAGGAATGCATCCGTGGCGCGCAACCGAAGGAAGCCGGTGGCCGCGGCGGCGTGGGTCTGATCGCCTACTCGCGCAAGGAAGGTCGTGCGTTGGGCGAAGTGACCAAGTTCCTCGTCTACAACGCGCGCAAGCGCCAGGTGGGCGGCGACACCGCCGACAAGTACTTCCTGCGCACCGAATGCGTGGCGGGCGTGCAGGACATGCGCTTCCAGGAACTGATGCCCGACGTGCTGCACTGGCTGGGCATCCGCAAGATCCACCGCCTGGTCTCGATGAGCAATATGAAATACGACGCCATCACCGGCTCGGGCATCGAAGTCGGCGAGCGCGTCAACATTCCCGACGAACTGATTCCCGCCGACGCGCAGGTGGAAATGCAGGCCAAGATGGCAGCCGGCTACTTCACGCCGGGTGAGGTGCCCGATGCGGACGCCCTCAAGGCCACTCAGGGCCGTGGCCTGAAGGACTGACGCGGCATGACGGAACAGCAAACACCACTGGCCCAGGCCACGCAAGAATCCCGGACAGCCGCGGACCTGCTGCGCACGACGGACGCCGTGCGGACGCGCGCCCACGCCCTGCTCGCGCGAGCCCGACGTGGCGAGTCCGCCTGGTTCACGGTGCACGATCTGGCGCTGGCCGAAGCCGCCGCTCTGGTGGCCGAAGTCACCCGCGAACGCTACCCCGATCTGAACATCCCCTACCACAGCCGCTGGCGGCATTTCGAAGCGGGCGGCGTCAACCGCGCGGCCTGGCTGAACGCCCTGCTGGGCAAGGCGACGCCCGCCGAAAAGGCTAGGGCCCAGATCGACCTGGCCCTGGTCAGCGTGCTGCTGGACGCGGGTGCGGGGCCGGACTGGTCCTACCAGGAAGCCGGTGGCGGCCCGAGCAACAGCCACGCCGTCTACGCCCGCTCCGAAGGCCTGGGCGTGGCCAGTTTCCACGCCTTCATGGCCGGCCTCTTCTCCAGCGACCATGACCACCCTCTGCAGGCCGATGCGGCGGGCTTGCAACGCGTGACCGCCGAAACGCTGGGCGCGGCCTTCCAGGTGTCAGGCCACAATCCGCTCGTCGGTCTGGAAGGCCGCGCGGCCCTGCTGCGCCGGCTGGGTGCAGTGATGGCGGCGAACACCACCGTGTTCGGCACGCCACCGCGCCCAGGCGGCCTGTTTGATCTGCTCGTGAACAGGAGCCCCGGCAAAGTGCAGGCCCATGACATCCTGAGCGCCCTGCTCGCCCACCTCTCCCCGATCTGGCCGGCGCAGAACCACATCGGCGACATCGCCCTGGGCGATTGTTGGCCGCACAGCGCCGTGGAAGGTCCGGGGCTGAGTCAAGGTTGGATGCCCTTCCACAAGCTTTCGCAATGGCTGACCTACTCGCTGCTGGAACCCTTTGAATGGGCTGGCATCCCCGTGGAGGGACTGGATGCGCTGACCGGCCTGCCCGAGTACCGCAACGGTGGCCTGCTGCTGGACGTGGGCGTGCTGCGGCCGCGCGCACCGGGGCAGCCGGAGCGCCCCTGGGAAGCGGGCGACGAATTCATCGTCGAATGGCGCGCGCTCACCGTGGCCCTGCTGGACGAACTGGCGCCGCGGGTGCGTGAAAAACTCGGCCTCACCGAAGCACAGATGCCGCTGGCCTGCGTCCTGGAAGGCGGCACCTGGGCCGCGGGCCGGGCACTGGCACGGCGCTTGCGGGAAGGCGGCGCGCCACCGCTTAACATCGTGAGTGACGGCACCGTCTTTTGAGCATCAACGAGAGCTAAAACACCATGAGCACCTCCAGCACCCTTCCCGGCAACGTCCATCTCATCACCCATCCCCTGGTCCAGCACAAGCTCACGCTGATGCGCAAGAAGGAGGCCAGCACCAACAGCTTTCGCCGCCTGCTGGGTGAACTGGCCAGCCTGATGGCCTACGAAGTCACGCGTGACATGCCGCTGCAGGACGTGGAGATCGAGACGCCGCTGGAAACCACCACCGGCAAGGTCATCGATGGCAAGAAGCTGGTCTTCGTTTCCATCCTGCGCGCCGGCAACGGCCTGCTGGACGGCATGCTCAATGTGGTGCCCGGCGCGCGCGTGGGCCACATCGGCCTGTACCGCGACCCCAAGACCCTGGTTGCCGTGGAGTACTACTTCAAGATGCCCCAGAGTATGAACGAACGCGACATCGTCGTGGTCGATCCCATGCTGGCCACCGGCAACTCAGCCATCGCGGCGCTGGACCGCCTGAAGGAACTCAGCCCCAAGTCCATCAAGTTCGTCTGCCTGCTGACCTGCCCCGAAGGCGTCGCGGCCCTGCACGCCGCCCATCCCGACGTACCGATCTATACCGCCGCCGTGGACCGCCAACTCAATGACCATGGCTACATCCTGCCGGGCCTGGGCGACGCAGGCGACCGGATTTACGGCACCAAGTGAGCATGGCGGCGCTGGCGCCAACACGCCAGGCCGATCAGGGTGTCGATGAGCAGCGCCGCGACCATGGACAAGCCCAGCAGCGGATAGAGCAGGCCCAGCAGCACGGCAACCGCCACCGCGCCCCGCGTGGCGCGATCACCCTGGCGGCGCTGCGGCGCGGCGAGCTGTCCACGGGGCCGGCGCTTCCACCACATCGTCAGCCCCGTCACCGCGAGCGCCACGATGGACAAACACCCCGCCAGCATCAGCAGGCGGTTGAACTCGCCGAACTGTCGGCCGGTGTGCAGAGCGATCCCCCATTCCGTGACACGCCCCGCGATGCCGTAATCCTTGTAACCCACGTCGGCCAGCACGGCGCCCGTGTAGCGATCCAGGTGCAGCACCCGCTCGCCGCGCACGTCGGCGGGAAAGGACATGGCGGTGTAGACGCCTTGCGGCCCGCTGGGCAGGCGGACCGGTGTGCCGTTGGGCATGCCCTGCTGCGCGAAGATGCGCAGCGCCGCGTTCAAGCCGATGGATGACGCCACACCCGTGTCGGCCATGGCAGCGGGTTTCAGAGACACCTGATCATGGCCATGCGCATCATGCGTCTCTGACTCCGGCGCGGCGGGAGCCACGCCGGATTGCGGCAAAGGCACCCGCTCCAGCGTCCAGGGCACGGCGTTCAGCCCCTCCAGCGGCGCGGCAGCCTGCGCAGTGGCCATGGCAGGCAGCGTGGAAGACGGCCCAGGCCCCCAGAGGTATTTCGGCAGGCCGATGCCCAGCTCACCGCTGATGCGACCGAACTGCTGGCCCCAGAAGGCCGACCAAGGCATGCCGGTGACGGCCAGGAACACAATGACCGCCCCCGCGAACACGCCGATGAGCGCATGCAGGTCACGCCACCACAGGCGCTGCCTGGGCATGCCGCGCACGCGCAGCGTGCCTGCAAGGCCGGTCTGGGGCTGCATGGCTTTCCCGCGTGGCCACCACAGGAAGACGCCGGAAACCACCAGCGCGATGGCCCAGCCCGCCACGATTTCGATGATGTGGTTGCCCACCGGACCGGTGATCACCAGCGAATGCAGGCGCTTGACCACCTCCATCAGCTTGCGTTCGTCGCGCAGGCTGCCCAGCACCCGCGCCGTGGCTGGATGGACGTAGACCGACCGCATCGCGCCCTCGGCCGTCCGGACGCCGACCTCGGCACTGCGGTGAGGCCCGGCGGGCGGGATGTACCGCACGACCTCACCCGGCACGACGCCAAGCGCGGCGGCCACCAGCGTTTCGGCGTCCAAGGTCGGGGCGTTGTCGGCCTCGACCTGCAACAGGTGCGCGTAGACCCGTGACTCGATCGGCTCCTTGTAAAGGTAGAGCGCGCCGGTGATGGCGAGCAGCAGCAGAAAAGGCAGGCAGATCAGCCCGGCGTAGAAATGCCAGCGCCAGACCAGCCGGTACAAACTGGCACTCGTGGCGGCATTTGAGGTGGCGCCAGCGGCCGTGCTGGGGGTAGTGGTGGACGCCGCGCCTGGCGCGACGGGTTCGGGTGCTTGCGCATGCATGGGATGTGTTCCGTTCCGTCTGATCTCAGAACTTCAGGCGCGCGCCCACGTAGACAGAACGCGATTCACCCGGCGTCAGGATGGCGTCACTCGTGGCGGCTTGGTCCTTGACCGTGAGCACGGAGACATAGTTCTCGTCCGTCAGATTGCGCAGCTCACCGAACACTTCCCAGTCCTTGCCGCTCAGGCCGGCACGCAGACCAACCAAGGTATAGCCGTCCACCTGGTAGCTGTTCTCGAAGTCGGCGTAACGCTCACCCACGACCTCGAAGGTCGGCCCGGCGAAGAAACCTGCCTGGCGGTACAGCACCTCACCCTTGAGCACGTACTTGGGCGCGGCGGGCAGGTCGTTGTCTCCGTACAGGCTGTCGCCGTCAAACTTGAAATGGTTGAGGGTCAGGCTCAGCAAAGGGGCGATGCTGGCGCCCCCGCCCAACGCGACACTCGCGCCGACCGCAGCCTCGATGCCCGCGTGGATGGTGTGGTCCACATTGGTGGACAGGCTGGTACCGGGCGAGGCAGGATCATCCCTGGACAGGATTTCATTGCGCAGCTTGGCGTAATAGACGGAGACATCCCAGTGCCACTTGCTGGCCCCCGCCGGCTGCGTGCTGCGCGTACCGATTTCCAGCACCGTGCCTTCCATGGCATCCAGCGCCGTGTCGCCCCCGCGCACGTCGTCTTCCAGTTCGTACAGCGTCGGCGCTTCATAGAGCCGGCTCACGCTGGTGTAGAGCTGGGCTGCGGATGTGACCTGGTACAGCAGGCCCGCGCGGGGGTTGACGCTCTCGTAGTCGCCCTTGGGATTGTTGACCGCGCCATTCGACACCGTGACGCCCCGGGCCTCGCGACTGGCGGCGACTCCTTGCGCGCCATAGACCACCGTCCAACGCGGCGCGAACTGCCAGCGATCCAACAGGAAGAGTTCGGTGCTCTCCCCCTGGTTGTCCACGCGGGTCGAAATGCTCCGGCTGCCACCGGGTGTATAGCGGTAGTTGCCGCCTTCCACCTCGGTCCGGCCGAGGTTCAGTCCCGCCAGCAGGTCGTGCGCGCCCAGGCGTTGCTGGTAGCGCAACATGCCACCCAGATTGCGCTGCTCGGTGTCGATCAAGAGACTGAAGAACTGCGAATACACGATGGGGTGGTAGAGCTGCTGGACCTCATAGGAGAAGCCCACGGTCAGGCTGCGGTCGGCGTCCAGAGCCAGCACCGTCTTGTTGGCCAGGCGCCAGGTTTCAACGTTGTATCGGTAGTCGCCGGTCACGTTGCTGGCGTTGGCCTGCTCGGGGTCGTCCTTCCACTGAGCGCGCGTGAGTGCGCCTGGCAGTTCCTGGTCGTTGTGGATGTAGCTTGCATAGAAGCGGGTCTGTGCGTCGTTTCCTAGCTGCCAACCCGCGTTGGCGTAAAGGCTCTGACGCTCCTGCGCCATGTGCTCGCGGTAGCCCTCGGACTGCTTGGCCTCGGCCGTGACCAGGGCGTCAAAACCACCGTTGACCGCGCCCACGGTCACGCTGCCCTGCCGCAGGCCATGGCTGCCGACCTGGAGCGCGACCTCCGAATCGGTATCACGCGCGGTAGGCGTGATGAAATCGATCGCGCCGCCCAGGGTGCTGGCGCCGTAAGCCAGGGCATTGGCGCCCCGGGCCACGATGCCGTAACGCATAGCCTGTGGGTCCAACGCGCGGTTGTGGTTGTTGCCGTCGGCGGCCGTCACGGGCAGGCCGTCCTGCAGGAGCTTGATGCCGTTGCCGTCGTAGTTCGTGGCATCCAGGTTCGAACCCCGGCTGGACAGGAAGGCGCCATCGCCGGTGGTGCCCGCAGCCGTCCAAACCCCGGGCACGTAACGCAACACGTCGGCCAGGCTGGTGACGCTGCGTTGCTTCAATTCCTCGCCATCCACCAGGGTGACGCCCCCCGGCGTGGCCGTCTGCTCGGTGGCCAGTTGTTGTTGCAGCTGTTGGGCGCCGCTGTCCGCGCCCTCGCTGCTTGCGCTCACCGTGACGGCAGGCAATTGGGGTGCAGAAGCGGGCGTGGATGGGGTTTGCGCCTGGGCGGAGGGCAGCAGAACAAGCGCGCCGATCAGTGCGGCGCAAGGCATGTGTTTCATGGTCGGATTCAACGGTTGCCGAGCAACACGGCGCGTGTCGTGCGTGACGCGGCGTGTGCCTCGGATAAAAGGAAGCGGCCGCGCTGGGCAGCGCGCGGCTCGCAAGAAAAGAGAAACCACCGGCAGGAACTGCCGGGAACAGAACAGGCGTTGCGGCGCGGAATCGGGGATTCGGCCGTCAGCCCGGATCAGGCCCGCAGCGTGGGCGGCCCTTGCGCTGGCGGAGCCAGTGCATGGCGGTGCATGAGCACCGGGTCGGACCAGACCGGCAGGCGCAACTGCGCCACGGCCACGGGGGCCTGGGTCAGCGTGGCCTGAGCCGGCAGCGCCAGCGCCGTTCCCAGCGCGCAGAGCTGGGAACAGACCGACACATGGGCAACACCGTCACCGTCCGTGCCGGCGGGCGCATCCAGCCCGGCCCGGATCTCGGCCGGCAGGGTTGCCCACATTTCAGCGGCCCCGTCCCTGTCACCGCACCACCAGGAAGACGGGTTCTGAGGCGCCGCCATCATCGTGGCGTGGGCCAGCAACGGCAGGCAGAGCTGGGCAAACCAGGCCAGCAAGACCAGGCCCAGGCGCCCGCGTGCAACTGCACGCGCAAGCGTGAGCGGGCGGTGGCCGAGGGCTGGGGTTTTCATGGGCGGGCGGGATTATAGTGAGCGCCCAAGCCCGGCCTCCGTTGCCGAAGCCGCCACACATGCGTGTTCAGGCGCGGCACTCTTCTTGCTATTCCCATGGCTGCACTTGATTTCTCGTTCATCCACGCACAAGAAGGAGCGTTTTCCATGCGCATGCATCGCCGCCCCCTGCTCGTCGGCCTGACCCTGGCCGCGCTGAGCGCCGTTTTTCCCCCCGTCGCCCTGGCGCAGGCCAAGCTCAAGGTGGCCGCGGTCTACACCGTGCCCTTCGAACAGCAATGGGTCAGCCGCATCCACAAGGCCCTCAAGGCCGCCGAGGCGCGCGGCGAGATCGAATACAAGGCCAGCGAGAACGTGGCCAACGCCGACTACGAGCGTGTGCTGCGCGAGTACGCCACGGCAGGTTACCAGTTGATCGTGGGCGAGATCTTCGGCGTCGAAACCGCGGGCCGCAAGGTCGCCAAGGACTTCCCCAAGACCAGCTTCCTCTTCGGCTCCTCGGGCAAGGCACAGGCACCCAACATGTCGGTGTTCGACAATTACATCCAGGAACCGGCGTACCTGACCGGCATGATCGCGGGCGGCATGACCAAGAGCAACAAGATCGGCATCGTCGGCGGTTTTCCCATTCCCGAAGTCAACCGCCTCATGAATGCTTTCATGGAAGGCGCCAAGGAAGTGAACCCCAAGGTCGAGTTCACCGTCAGCTTCATCAACAGCTGGTTCGATCCGCCCAAGGCCAAGGAAGCCGCTTTCGCAATGATCGCAAAGGGCGCGGACGTGATGTACGCCGAACGTTTTGGTGTCGCCGATGCCGCCAAGGAACGCAAGGTGCTGGCCATCGGCAACGTGATCAACACCCAGGCCGACTACCCCGACACCGTGGTCGCCTCGGCGCTCTGGCACATGGAGCCCAGCATCGACCGCGCGATCAAGCTGGTCAAGGAAGGCAAGTTCACCGCCGAGGACTACGGCGTCTACTCGCACATGAAACACAAGGGCAGCTCGCTGGCGCCCCTGGGCAGCTTCGAGAAAAAGATTCCGGCCGACATCGTGGCCAAGGTCCGTGCCAAGGAAGCCGCCATCTACGCCGGCACCTTCCAGGTCAAGATCAACGACGGCCAGCCCAAATCCAGCAAGTAAGCTCATCCCCAGGCTACGCGCCTCGTTGGGCGCTGCGGTGTTCCCCGATGGCTGATCGGTACATTCGGGCGTGTCGGCGTTGAACCTTCTCATGCAGCAAACAGCCACCCCAGTCCTGCGTCTCTCCGGCATCAGCAAACGTTTCGGCGCGCTGGTCGCGAACGACAACATCTCGCTGGACCTGCAGGCGGGCGAGGTGCTGGCCCTGCTGGGCGAGAACGGCGCCGGCAAGTCCACCCTGGTATCCATCCTCTTCGGGCACTACGTCGCCGACGATGGCCATGTCGAGGTTTTCGGCCAGCGTCTGCCCCCAGGCAAACCGCAGGCGGCCCTGGCTGCGGGCATCGGCATGGTGCACCAGCACTTCACGCTGGCCGACAACCTGTCCGTGCTGGACAACGTGATGTTGGGCACCGAGCCGCTGTGGCACCCCTACACGCGCCGCACGGCCGCGCGCCAGAAACTGCTGGCCACGGCCGAGCGCTTTGGTTTATCCGTGGACCCCGAAGCCCGGGTCGGCTCGCTCTCGGTCGGCGAACGCCAGCGGGTGGAACTCCTCAAGGCCCTGGTACGCGGCGCGCGCATCCTGATCCTGGACGAGCCCACGGCCGTGCTCACACCCCAGGAAAGCGAGGCCCTGTTCGCCACGCTCGGGCAGATGGTCGCGCAAGGGCTGTCTATTGTCTTCATCAGCCACAAACTGGCTGAGGTGCTGCGGGTCTCTCACCGCGTCGCCGTCTTGCGCGCGGGCAAGCTGGTGGCCGAGGCGCCGACGCGCGAGACCACGCAGGCCCGGCTCGCGTCATGGATGGTCGGCCACGAGGTCGCCGTGCCGCGGCGTCGACCCGCCACAGGCATTGGCCAGGCGGTCTGCGTGCTGGAGCGGGTCCATGCCCGCAACGGATTGCGCGATGTTTCACTGTCCCTGCGCGCGGGCGAAATCGTGGCCGTGGCCGGTGTCTCGGGCAACGGCCAGGTCGCACTGGCCGACCTGCTCTGCGGCGTGCGCACTGCAGACAGCGGCTCGCTTTCGCTGCACGGCGAGACGCTGAGGCCTGAGCCGGCCTGGCTGGTGCGCCAGGGCGTGGCCCGCATCCCCGAGGACCGGCATGCGGCCGGCGTGATCGGTGACCTGCCCCTGTGGGAAAACGCCGTCTCGGAACGGCTGCGCGAGCCAGCTTTCAGCTGGCGCAAATTCTGGGTGCGTCGTGGCGCGGCACGCTCGCACGCGCGGCGCCTGGTCAGCAGCTTCGACGTGCGCGGCGGCGGGCTGGACGCACCCGCGCGCGCGCTGTCCGGCGGAAACATGCAAAAACTCATCCTGGGCCGGGCGCTGCTCTTGCCCGATGGACGCCCCCCCCGCCTCGCCGCCGGGCCGCCCCAAGGCGAGGCGGCCCCCTCGGGGGGCAGCGAACCT
>NZ_JEMG01000001.1:2042745-2096035 GCF_000600295.1 Hylemonella gracilis str. Niagara R | reverse complement strand
CGCGCAGCGGGGAGCGTGGGGGTCCCGGTTCTCATCGTCGCCCACCAACCCACCTGGGGCCTGGACATCGGCGCGGTCGCCTACGTGCACGACCAGCTCGTCGCCGCCCGTGACGCGGGCGCGGCCGTGCTGCTGATCTCCGACGATCTGGACGAGGTACTGACCCTGGGCGACCGCGTGGCCGTGATGCACGCGGGCCGCCTGAGCGAGGCCCGGCCCACCGAAGACTGGACACGCGAGGCCATCGGCCTGGCCATGGCCGGCGTGACGCCGGAGAGCACCGCGACATGAGGCTGGAAAAACGCAACCAGGCCTCAGCCCTTGCCCTGGTGCTGGCCCCCGGCGCCGCCATCGCCTTCACCCTGGGGGTCAGCAGCCTGCTGGTGCTCTGGGCCGACGCGCCGGTGGCGCAGACCTTCGGCCTGCTGTTCAAGGGCGCGTTCGGTTCGGTCTTCGCATGGAGCGAGACCCTGACACGCGCGATCCCGCTGATCCTTACCGGCCTGTCCGTCACCGTCGCCTTCAAGGCACGGCTGTTCAACATCGGCGCCGAAGGCCAGCTCTATGCCGGCGCGCTGGCGGCGGTTGCCGTCGGCGGCCTGCACGGCGGCACGGGTTTTGATCTGTCACCGTGGTTGCTGTTTCCCCTGATGCTGCTCGCGGCGGCGCTGGCAGGCGCCCTGCTGCTGCTCGGCCCCGCGCTGCTGAAGAACCGGCTGGGCGTGGACGAGGTCGTCACCACCCTGCTGTTGAACTTCATCGTGCTGCTGGGCGTTTCGGCCCTGCTCGACGGCCCCATGAAAGACCCGCTGGCGCTGGGCTGGCCGCAGAGTGTCTCGCTGCAGGGCGAGCTGGAACTGGCCAAACTGATTCCTCAGACCCGCGCCCACACCGGCCTGCTGTTTGCTGCGGCCCTGGCCCTGCTGGTCTGGGTGTTCTTCAAGCACACCGCGCCGGGCTTCGACATCCGCGCCGTCGGCGCCAATTCGCGTGCCGCGGCCTTCGCGGGTGTGCGCGTCACGCGCACCGTGGTGTTGACCGCCCTGCTCTCGGGTGCGCTCGCGGGCCTGGCCGGCGCCATCGAGGTCGCGGGCCGCACCGGCTACGTCACGCTCGACATGTCGCCCGGCTACGGCTACAGCGGCATCGTGATCGCCATGCTGGCGGGCCTGCACCCGCTGGGCGTGCTGGCCGCCAGCCTGTTCGTCGCGGGCGTGCTGGTGGGCGCCGACAGCATGAGCCGCGCGATCGCCGTGCCCACCTACATCGCCGACGTGATGGTCGCGACCTCGCTGCTGGCCGTGCTGGTCGCGGCGCTCTTCGCGCAGTACCGAATCCGCTGGAAGATGTTGAGCGCCGCCGGGCCGTCCCAAGGCCTGCGAAACCCCACCCCGAGCAAAGCGCAGGACAAGCCTGCGAGTGGGGGCAGCGACCCACACGCAGTGGGGGAGCGTGGGGGCTGACAATGGACATTCTGGCCACCCCCGACTTCTGGAGCGCGGTGCTGCGCATCGGCACGCCGCTCATCCTCGGCACCCTGGGCGTGCTGCTGTGCGAACGCGCGGGCGTGCTCAACCTGGGCATCGAAGGCATCCTGGTCGCTGGCGCCTTCACAGGCTGGCTGGCCGTCTACCTGGGCGCATCACTCTGGACGGGCGTGCTCGTGGCGGCGCTGACGGGTGCGGTCTTCGGCCTGCTGCACGCCGCGCTCACCGTGGGGCTCGCGCTGTCGCAGCATGTCTCGGGCCTGGGCATCACCTTGCTGGCCACGGCCCTGAGCTATTTCGCTTACCGCGTGAGTTTTCCGCAGGTCAGCACGCCGCCCACGGTGACACCCTTCGGCCCCATGCAGGACTGGGCCCTGCTCGGGCAGATCCCCGTCCTGTCGACGCAGACGCCGCTGACCTTGCTGGCCCTGGTGCTCGTGCCCGTGCTGGCCTACCTGCTGTACCGCACGCCCCTGGGCCTGGCCCTGCGCATGTGCGGCGAGAACCCGCAGGCGGCCGAAGGCCAGGGTATCCCGGTCGTCGCAGTGCGCACGGGCGCCATCGTGGCGGGCTCGGCGCTGATGGGCGTGGCCGGCGCTTTCCTCACCCTGTCCGCCTTCAACGCCTTCTACTTCAACATGGTCAACGGCCGAGGCTGGATCTGCGTAGCCCTGGTCGTCTTCGCCTCGTGGAAACCCGGCAAGGCCCTGCTGGGCGCGCTGCTCTTCGCATTCTTCGATGCACTGCAACTGCGCCTGCAGCAATCAGGCGACGCCTGGCTGCCCTACCAGCTCTACCTGATGCTGCCCTACGCGCTGTCCATCCTCGCGCTGGTGCTGGTCGCGCGCAAGGCGGCCTATCCGCAGGCGTTGATGAAGCCCTACCGCAAGGGGGAACGATGATCCTTGCATCCATACGCACCGCGAAAAACCAAGTTCAGGCGCTCGCGGCACTCTTGTCTTGAACAAACCCGACGCCGCCCATGCTTGATCTACTCATCACCCATGCTTGCCTGCCCGACGGGCGCCAGAACATGTCCGTGGCCGTGCAGAACGGCAAGATCGTCGAGGTCCGGGAAGGCCTGAGCACAGACCAGGCGCCCGCGAAAGAAACGGTCGACGCCCAGGGTTGGCTGCTCTCGCCCCCCTTCGTGGACCCGCATTTCCACATGGATGCCACGCTGTCCTACGGTCTGCCCCGGGTCAACGCCAGCGGCACGCTGCTGGAGGGCATCGCCCTCTGGGGTGAACTCAAGCCGCTGTTGACCGGGGAAGCCCTGGTCGAACGGGCGCTGGCATATTGCGACTGGGCCGTGGCCCAAGGTCTGCTGGCCATCCGCAGCCATGTGGACACCAGCGACCCCAGCCTGCTGCCCGTGCACGCCATGCTCGAAGTCAAGAAACGGGTAGCGCCTTACCTCGACCTGCAGCTGGTCGCCTTCCCACAGGACGGCGTGCTGCGTATCCCCGGTGGTCTAGACAACCTCAAACGCGCGCTGGACCTGGGCGTGGAGGTGGTGGGTGGGATCCCGCATTTCGAACGCACCATGGTCGAGGGCGCGGCCAGCGTCAAGCTGCTATGCGAACTCGCCGCCGAGCGCGGCCTGCTGGTGGACATGCACTGCGACGAATCCGACGACCCATTGTCGCGCCACATCGAGACCCTGGCCTATGAGACCCAGCGCCTGGGCCTGCAAGGTCGTGTGAACGGCTCCCACCTGACCTCCATGCACAGCATGGACAACTACTACGTGAGCAAGTTGATTCCGTTGATCGCGCAAAGTGGCGTGAGCGCGGTGGCCAACCCGCTGATCAACATCACCCTGCAGGGTCGGCACGACACTTATCCCAAACGGCGCGGCATGACCCGCGTGCCCGAGCTGATGGCCGCAGGCGTGACCGTGGCCTTTGGTCACGACTGCGTCATGGACCCCTGGTATTCGCTGGGTAGCGCCGACATGCTGGACGTGGCTCACATGGGCCTGCATGTGGCGCAAATGACCAGTCAGGCGGGCATGCGCGCCTGCTACGAGGCCGTGACGACGAATGCGGCCAAGGTCATGCACCTGTCGGCTTACGGCCTGGCGCCGGGGTGCGACGCCAGTTTCCTGCTGCTGCAGGCCCGCGACGTGGTGGAAGCGATCCGCCTGCGCCCGACCCGCCTGGGCGTCTGGCGCCAGGGCCTGCTGCTGGCGCAAAGCCCGCAACAGCAGACCCGCCTGGGCCTGCCCGGGCGCGCACCACTCACACTGACCCCGGGGCTGCGCGCCTGAACCCGGGTCCAGGCCTGGACCACAAACAGCATCCACCATCACTGAGTTCTTTTGTCAATCAGTACTGGCGTGAAATATTCACGGTCCTGCGTGTTTGATCCAGCAACCATAGGATTTCCCTAACAAGGGGCAAAAGCCTCCCCCTGATGCAGGCAAAATCAGACAGCGCTGTCCATACAGGTCCATGCCTTGGGTGTGCGCTCTTCTTGTGTATGTTTTGCTCGCGGTGTTCCCATGTTCCCCTCGCCTGATCTGCTCACGCCCAGCTATGACCCTTGGGTCGTGGCGCTTTCTTACCTGATCGCGAGCTTCGCCTCCTACACCGCGCTGGACCTCGCGCGCCGCGTGCGCACCCCCCACCTGTCGGTGGCCCGTGGCTGGTGGCTCAGCGGCACCATCGTCATGGGCACCGGCATCTGGGCCATGCACTTCGTGGGCATGCTGGCCATGGACCTGCCCATCGACGTGGGCTACGACTACGGCATCACCAGCCTGTCCTGGCTGGCCGCCGTGGCCGCCTCGGGCGTGGCCTTGCACATCGCCAGCGATGCCGAACTCAACTGGGGACAGTTGGCGCGCGGCGCGCTGATCATGGGCGGCGGTATCTGCGCCATGCACTACCTGGGCATGCAGGCCTTGGTCATGGCACCGCCCATCCAATGGTCGATGCTCTGGGTGACCGTCTCCATCGTGATTGCCGTGGGCGCCTCGGCGGCGTCCCTGCTGATCTTCTTCGGCTTGCGCAAGCTGCAAGGCCGGCGCGCATTCCTGGGCCAGGTCGGAGCCGCGCTGCTGATGGGCGCCGCGATCTGCGGCATGCACTACAGCGGCATGGCGGCGGCCTCCTTCCCCCAGGGGTCGATCTGCCTGAGCGCGGATCAACTGGGCGGCGTGGGCCTGAGCGCGGTCATCGCCGCAGCCACCGGTGTGCTGCTGCTGCTCGCGACCCTCACCTCCATGATCGACGCGCACATGCAGACCCAGACCGCGCTGCTCGAAGCCTCGCTCAAGAGCAGCAACAACCGGTTGAAGGAGCAATCGCTGCGCGACGGGCTGACCGGTTTGCCCAATCGCCGCATGCTGGACGAGCGCCTGCGCCTCGCGGTCGAGCGCAGCGAACGCGACGGCCATGGTTTCGCCCTGCTCTTCGTCGACCTGGACGGCTTCAAGCCGGTCAACGATTCCTTCGGCCACCGCTTCGGCGATGACGTGCTGCGCGAGATGGCGCGCCGTCTGACCGCGCAGCTGCGCGCCATCGATGCCGTGGCACGGATCGGCGGCGACGAATTCGTCATCTTGCTGGATAACCAGGGCGACGCCGATGCCATCACGCGGGTCGCGCGCCGCATCATCGACGACGTGTCCGCCCCGGTGCGCGGCGGGGACGAAGGCAGCTCGCAGGAAGTACGTCTGTCTTGCTCCATCGGCATCGCCCGCTTCCCGCGTGACGGCGCGGCCGACCAGCTTCTGGTGCAGGCCGACGCGGCCATGCACGCGGCCAAGCGCGCCGGCGGCTCAGACTTCACCTTCTACGAGCCGCACATGAGCGCACGCGCCAAGGAACAGCTGGAGCTGCAGCGTGACCTGCGCCAGGCCCTGACGCGCGAGGGAGAACTGGAGCTGCACTACCAGCCCAAGGTCAGCGCGCGCGACGGCAGCCTGACGGGGGTCGAGGCACTGACGCGCTGGCGCCACCCTCAGCGCGGGCTGCTGGGGCCGGGCATTTTCATCCCGGTGGCCGAACGTTTTGGCCTGATCAACGCCCTGGGCGACTGGGTGATCGAGCAGGCCTGCATTCAGGCCGTGGCATGGCGGGAACAGGGTCAACCCTTGGCCGTGGCTGTCAACCTCTCCGTGCACCAGCTGCGCCAGGCCAATCTGGCGGAACGCACCCGCGAGCTGCTGAACAAGCATGGTTTGGACCCGGCCCTGCTGAGCTTCGAAGTCACCGAGTCCGTGGCCATGGAAGACACGGGCCACACTCTTCGTATCTTCGAGCAATTGGGTGAGATCGGCATCCAGCTGTCCATCGACGATTTCGGCACCGGCTATTCCAGCCTGTCCTACCTGCGCCAGTTGGACGCCGACCAGTTGAAGATCGACCAGAGCTTCGTGCGCGATCTGGAGCACAGCGCCGATGCCCGAGCCATCGTGCAAGCCGTGGTCAGCTTGGCCCACGCGTTGGGACTGACCGTGGTGGCCGAAGGCGTGGAAACCGAGGGCCAGCGCGACATCCTGGCCGGCCTGGGTTGCGACGAACTGCAGGGCTATTTCTACGCGCGCCCCATGCCTGTGACCACACTGACGGACTGGCTCTCGCGCCGGTCCGGGACCAGTTCTGGCCAGGCCGACACGCATTGAGCCGGCGACAGGTCGTCTCAAGACACGCGGAAATCCTGGCGCAATTCCTGTCGCAGCTTCTCCCCGACCTCGGGCCGGGCGGCAAAGGGGTCGGGCGGGTTCTGCTGGCCCACGATGGCCTCCATGCGCTGCTGCACGTTGCCCAGCGCCTGCGGGTGGCTGTAAATGTAGAAGGCGTTGTTGGCCACGGCCTCGAACACCTGGGCCGCGACTTGCGCCGCCGTCACCTTGCCCGAGCTGACCGCCTTGTCGTTCATGGCCTGGCCGATGCGCTGGCTGCGTGTGGCCCGACCCGCCGCCAGGTCCTGAGGGCGGTTGCGCTCGCTGCTGTTGATGCCCGTCGGCACGAAGTACGGGCAGAGCACCGAGGCGCCGACCTGGTCCGTGACCAGCGCCAGATCCTGGTACAGCGTTTCCGTCAGCGCCACCACGGCATGCTTGCTCACGTTGTAGACGCCCATGTTCGGCGGCGTCAGCAGGCCCGCCATGCTGGCCGTGTTGACGATGTGGCCGCGCCAGTTCGGGTCCCGGCCCGCAGCTTCCAGCATCATGGGCGTGAAGACACGCACGCCATGGATCACGCCCCAGAGGTTGACGCCCAGCACCCACTGCCAATCGGCCACGCTGTTTTCCCAGACCAGTCCGCCCGCGCCCACGCCCGCGTTGTTGAAGACGAAATGCGGCGCGCCCATGCGCTCCTGCACGGCTGCCCCCAAAGCCTCCATCTGCGCGGCATCGGACACGTCCACCTTGCGTGCCAGCACTTCGACGCCCTGGCCGCGCAGTTCTTCGACGGCTCGGTCCAGCGCATCCTGCTGCACATCGACCAGCACCAGCCTCATGCCGCGCTGCGCCGCGATGCGGGCACATTCCAGGCCAAAACCCGAACCGGCGCCGGTCAGCACGGCCACCTTGTCCTTGAAATCCGTCATCATGTCGTTGTCTCCTCGTTGTTGACCCGACAGATCATCCGACAGGCCGACTCGCTATGCAGTCACCTGTGTTTCCAGCAGCTTGACCAGCGTCCACAAGGCCCGGTTGACGGGCGTGGGCACGCCCAGGGCCGCGCCGCGACGCGCCACGTAGCCGTTGAGGTGGTCGATCTCGCTGGGCTTGCCGCGCATCAGGTCCTGGGCGGTCGATGAATACTGGCCTGGCATGGTCTCGGCGATGCGGCGCACGGCCAGGTCCGTGGCCTGCTTGCCCCCGGGAATCACCACGCCGTCCGCGGCCGCCACGGCCAGGCATTCGGCCACCAGGTCGGCCATCACGTCCTTCACACCGACACCTTGAACCATCACGCCATAAGGCCGGCGGGAGATGGCCGACAGCGCGTTGTAGGCGCAGTTCAGGATGAGCTTGGCCCAGAGCGCGCCGCGCACGTTGTCGTTGATCTCCACCGGGATGCCGGCGGCGATCAAGACAGGTGCAATCGCCCGGGCGGCAGGTTCGATCACCAGTTCCCCGCGCCCATGGTGTTTCACATGGCCGGGGCCGGCCATCTCGGTGGCCACGTAGACCACGGCGGCGGCGACGCTGTGGTCCGGCAGCACCGCACGCAGGCGCTCGGCGTTGTCCACGCCGTTCTGCAGGCAGAGCAGCAAGGCACCGGGTTTCAGGTGCGGACGGATCAAGGCGCCCGCTTCCTCGGTCGCGCCGGACTTGACGCTGAACAGCACCAGGTCAGCACCGGCGACGGCGGCAGGCTCGCTGCTGGCGCTCAGGCGCACCTGCTCGTCAAAGCCCTGGGTCTCCAGGCGCAGGCCCGCGCGTTCAATGGCTGCCACATGCGCCGGCCGCGCGATCAATGTCACCGCGTGACCGGCCCCGGGAACCGCTCGCGCCAGCATGCCCCCGTAATAACAACCTACGGCACCCGCGCCCATCACCGCCACCTTCATGCGCTCACTCCCTTCATGCGACCCGTCATGCCGCTCATGCCTCTTGCCTTGCCCCCACCACCTGGTGCGCCAGCGCCTGCAGCACCGGCCCCACGGACTGTTCGACTTTCAACGCCAGCAGATCGTCGGCCCGTGTGCGGCCCAGGTTGAGCGCCGCCACGGGCTGGCCCGCGGCCACCGCCGCCTGCACGAAACGCAGACCCGAATACACCATCAGCGAAGAGCCCACCACCAGCATGGCGTCGGATCGTGCCAGCGCCTCGAAGGCGGCCAACACGCGCTCGCGCGGCGCGTTCTCGCCGAAGAAGACCACGTCGGGTTTGACGATGCTGACCCGGCCTTCGGCCGCGCAGTACGGACACGGCGGCACCACCACGGTGCCGAAATCCACGCCCTCCAGGTCGGCGTCGCCGTCGGGCGCGGCCGGGGCATGCAGCGCCACCCAGTCCGGGTTGGCCTGGCGCAAGGTCTGCTGCCATTCGGCGCGTGGCCAGCGGCGCGCGCAGGCCATGCAGCACACGGTGTCGATGCGGCCATGCAGATCGATCACCTTCTGACTGCCCGCGGCCTGGTGCAGACCATCGACGTTCTGGGTCAGCAGCAGCTCGATGCGGCCCGCTGCCTCCAGCGCCTGCAAGGCCTGATGGGCCGGGCCCGGTCGGGCCTCGCCGATCGTGCGCCAGCCAATCAGGCTGCGTGCCCAGTAACGCTGGCGCGTCCTGTGCTCGCCCATGAAGGCCTGGAAGGTCACAGGCGGTGGGCGTTTCCATTCGCCCTTGGCGTCCCGGTAATCCGGTATGCCGCTGTCCGTGCTGACGCCCGCGCCGGTCAGCACGAAAAGGCGCGGATGGCGTTCGACGAAGGCACGCAGGGCTTCGATGTCAGTCATGAGCTTGCCCAAATCAGTGCGCGGCAGCCGCGGAGCTGACTTTGCCAGGCCGCTGGCTGCGCCCCTCCGCGCAGCAGGAGGGGGTGGCGAAGCGAACGAAGGGCGCGAAGCCTGGGGTGGTTACTCATGCTTCCGGGGCGATCTGCTCGGCATAGGCGTACAGCGACTCCAGGATCGCCTCGCCGCGCGCGTCGCCTTGTTCGGTCGCGTCCTGTCCCAGGCGGTCGAGTTCGGCAAACAAGGTATCCAGGTTGCGCGCGCCGCCCTCGCCGTCCACCAGGCGCGCCACGCGATGGGCCAACCAGCGCGCTTGCTCCTCGCCGTTCAGCGTGTCCGGAAAGTTGCGAGCGCGGTAGCGGAACAGGATGTCGCCCAGACGCGCGTCGTCGAAACCGGCGCGGCTGGTGGCCAGCTCCTGGGGCGAGAGCGCGCGCAGGCGGGCCAGGCGACGCCGGTCCTCGTTGCCAACGAAACCACCGTAGAGGTCCTCGTCCACGTCGGGTGTGCCGGCTTCGGCGGGACGCTGGAAGACCTGAGGCCAGATGGCGCTCATGTCCGGCAGTTCACGCGCGACGGCAGCGTTGCGCAACGCGGCCTCAATGTCGATGCCCCAGCGCTCGGCCAGTTCGGGCCGCAAGGTCTTGAGATTGCTGACCACCATGGGCGACTTGTTGAGGTGCACGCTCTTGATCGGCAAGCGGCTGACGCCTTCTGGCAAGTCATCCGTGCGGGTGTAGAGGCGCAGTCGGATCTCCTCAGCGCTCAGGCCGGGCAGCTCGCGCGGATCGGCGCTCAAGTCCCAGGCGATCAGTTCGTTCTTGTTCGTGGGATGCGTGGCCAGCGGCCACATCAGGGCCAGGCAACCGCGTTCGGCCGGGAACATGCCGGACACATGGAGAAAGGGCCGGGCCTGGGTCTGGGAGGTGGGCAGGCCCAACTCGGCCGCCACGGCGTCCTTTTTGCGCAGGGCCAGGGCGAAGTCGAACAGTCGCGGTTGTCTGTCCTTGATCAGTCGCGCCAGAGCGATGGTGGCGCGCACGTCGCTCAGGGCATCGTGCGCGGCCTCGTGGGCGAGGCCATTGGCGGCGGTCAAGTGCTCCAACTTGAAGCTGGCTTTACCCTTCATCTCGCCGTCGCGGTGCAGCGGCCATTCGATGCCCTCGGGCCGCAGCGCGCGGCACAGGCGCACCACGTCCAGCAGGTCCCAGCGGCTGCAGTCGTTCTGCCATTCGCGGGCGTAGGGGTCGATGAGGTTGCGCCAGAACAGGAAACGCGTCACTTCGTCGTCGAAGCGGATGGTGTTGTAGCCCACGCCGATGGTGCCGGGCTGGGCAAGCTCCTGTTCGATGCGGGCGGCAAACTCATGCTCCGGCACGCCCTGCTCAAGACAGGTCTGAGGTGTGATGCCGGTCAGCAGGCAGGCACCGGGGTCGGGCAGGTAGTCGTCTGCCGGCCGGCAGTAGAGCATGACGGGTTCGCCGATTTCGTTCAGGTCGGCATCGGTGCGGATGCCGGCGAATTGGGCAGGCCGGTCACGGCGGGTGTTGACGCCGAAGGTTTCGTAGTCGTGCCAGAAGAAGGTCAGAGCCATTCGTGGATTATCGCCAGCGCCACTGGTGTGCGACGATTATGCGGGTACGTTCCCGGGCACGCAGGCTCGCTGGCTGGGACGAACCTTCCTCATACGATTTTGCTGAACGCAAAATCCAAATCGTCGGGTCCGCCCCAGCCAGCGCCCCTGCTGAAACTGGCGCTTTTGACGCTCCAAGAGGTTCATCTTGCCGGCAAGGCGCGTCGCAAGATCGCGTCGAAATCGACGCCATTGCCCAGGCTGCCGTAGGTCTGGCCCCAGGCACCGCCCAGGCGGGATTCGCAGAAGGCGCTGCAGACGAAACCGGGCGCACTTTGCGCGAGCAAGGCCGCCTGCACGGCCAGGGCCACGTCCTGCGCCAGTCGGCGTGCTTCGACTTCGCTGCCCATGACTTCCACGCGCAGGGGCAAGCTGCGCGCCATGCGGTCGAGTGCGGCGTGTTGGCCCAGGGCGGGTTTCAACTCCTGCGCCAGGGCACTGGCGGCGTCAGCCTTGCGCAGGCCGCGCAACAGGTCCAGCGCCATGATGTTGCCCGCGCCTTCCCAGATGGAATTGACCGGCATCTCGCGGTAGATGCGCGCCAGCACACCCTCGCCGCCCTCCTCCACATAGCCGTTGCCACCCAGGCATTCCATGGCTTCCTGCGCGAAACCCGCGCCGCGCTTACAGATCCAGAACTTGGCCACGGGCGTAAGCAATCGGGCCATGGCTTTTTCATGCGGATCGTCGAGCTGGTCAAAGGTACGCGCCAGTCGCAAGGCCAGCGCGGTGGCGGCCTCGCTTTCCAGCGCCAGGTCGGCCAGCACGTTTTTCATCAGGGGCTGCTCGATCAGTGTCTTGCCGAAGGCCAGACGCTGGCGCGTGTGATGGATGGCCTGGGTCAGCGCCTGTCGCATCAGGCCGCTGCTGCCCAGGGCGCAGTCGAGCCGGGTCATGGTGCCCATTTCCAGGATCTGCGGCACGCCCCGCCCCTCCTCGCCCACCAACCAGGCCAGCGCGCCTTCAAATTCCACCTCGGAACTCGCATTGGCCTTGTTGCCCAGTTTGTCCTTGAGGCGCTGGATGCGCAGCGCGTTGTGCTGCCCCTGGGTTGTGCTGCCGGACAAGGCCTCGGGCAGCACGCGCGGCAGGAAGAAGCAGGACAGTCCATTGGCCGTCTGCGCCAGCACGAGGAAGGCATCGCTCATGGGTGCGGAGAAAAACCATTTGTGGCCGGTCAGGCGGTAACGCGCGCCCCAGGCATCGTGCCCGTCGGGCTCGGCGCGTGTGGTGTTGGCCCGCACGTCGCTGCCGCCCTGTTTTTCCGTCATGCCCATGCCCATGGTCAAACCGGCCTTGTGCTTGTACAGCGTGAGCGCCGGGTCGTAGGCCCGTGCGCCCAGGCCCGTTGACCATTCCTGGTGGATGGCCGCATTGGCGCGCAGCGCAGGCGTGACCGCATAGGTCATGGAGATCGGGCAGAGCATGGAGGGCTCCAGCTCGGTGAAGAGCATGAAGCCCGCGGCACGCTGGACATGTGGTGAGGTCGTCGACTTCGAGGCCTGCTCCAGCCAGGGCGTGCCGTGCAAACCCGCTTTCATGGCCGCCACCATCAGAATGTGGTAACTCGGGTGGAACTCCACCTCGTCGATGCGGTAGCCCTGGCGGTCGTGCGTGCGCAGCTGTGGGCCATGCGCGTTGGCCAAGCGCGCGTGCACCTGCATGGTGGCACTGCCCGCCAGTTGCCCCAGCGCCTCCAGGGGCCGCAGGTCCAGCGCGGGCGCATGGACCTTCAGTGCGTCGCGCATCGCCAGATTGCCCTCGAAGAGGTTCACATCCACCAGCGGTGCGGGCTGGTTGAACACGTCATGGGTCTGGTGCATGGCGGTCTCCTTGGGGACTGGCCGCACGAGCGGCGGCAAAGGGACTATATGAGCTTCACGAGCTGCTTGCCGAAGTTCCTGCCCTTCAACATGCCCAGGAAGGCCTCGGGTGCGGCGGCCAGGCCCTGCGCCACGGTCTCGCGCGGGCGCAGCTTTCCGCTGGCGACCAGCGTGACCAGTTCCTTGAGGGCCTCAGGCCAAACCTCCATGTGCTCGCTGACGATGAAGCCTTCGAGACGGATGCGCTGGGTCAGCAGCAGTTGCGGATACGTCAGCGGGATCGGTGCGCCGTCATAGCCAGCGATCACGCCGCAGAGGGCGATGCGCCCATGCGCGTTCATGCGCGAGAGCACGGCGTCCAGCACCATCCCGCCCACGTTCTCGAAATGGCCGTGGATGCCATCCGGGCAGGCGGCCTTGAGCGCCTTGGACAGCGAGCCCGCGTCGGCGTGCTGCTTGTAGTCGATGCAGGCGTCGAAACCCAGGTCGTTGACCACGTAGTCGCATTTCTCCTTGCCGCCCGCGATGCCCACCACACGACAACCGCGCGCTTTCGCCAGCGCGCCATAAGCACTGCCCACCGCGCCGCTGGCCGCGCTGACGGTCACGGTCTGTCCTGGCTTGGGTTCGATGATCTTGACCAGCCCATACCAGGCCGTCACGCCCGGCATGCCAGCCGCACCCAGGTACTGCGACAGGGGCACCTGGCCCGGCCCGTCCCCGGCCTGCACCTTGCTCAAGGTGCCGGGTTGCGCGGCATCGACCACGGCGTAGTCCTGCCAGCCGCCCATGCCCACCACCTTGTCACCGGGCACGAACTTCGGGTGCCGGCTTTCGACCACCTCGCCCACCGTGCCGCCGATCATCACCTCGCCCAGGGGCTGCGGCGTGGCGTAGCTCTTGGCGTCGCTCATGCGCCCGCGCATGTAAGGGTCGAGGCTGAGGTAGTGGTGGCGCACCAGCACCTGGCCATCCTGCAAGGGCGGTGTCTCCGTGCTCACGAGCTTGAAATTGGCTGCCGTGGCTTCGCCCGCGGGGCGGCTGGCGAGCAGGATCTGTTGATTGCGGGGCATGTCTGTCTCCTTGTTGTGGTGCCCGCTGCATGCGGGTTCAGTCGGTTGAAATCTGCTCGTTGAGTTTCTTCAAACCCGGTGGCAGGCGTTTGACGTACTTGAACGTCCCCGTGGCATGGGCGCAGGCTTGCCCTTCGCCGTCATAAACCGTGCCTTCGGTGAAGGCCATGGTGGTGCTGCGGTGCATGAGGCGGCCTTTGGCCCTCAGTGGCCCCTGTTCGGGCTTGGACGGCCGCATGAAGCTGGTCTTCATCTCTATGGTGACCACGCCCATTTCCTTGTCCACGCTGCGCGCGGCGCTGGCCATGGTCACGTCCAGCAGGGTCATCAGCGCGCCGCCATGCGCAACGGCGAAGGAATTCAGGTGCTCGGGCCGGGGCGCGAACACGAGTTCGGACTGTCCGTCCTCGAACTTCACGAGTTCGAAACCCAGGTGGTTGACGAAGGGGATTTCTGCGCCGAAGGGAATACTCATGGTGTAGATACTTGGCTCAATGATTTCGGGAGCGCGGGGTTTGGGGAACCCGACGATGTCGATTTGCACAACAAATCATATGAGGAGTGGTCCCCAAGCCACGCGCGCCCGAAATCATCCTGCACACGCAGCATTCAAACCACGGCACTTACGCCGCCATCCACCGCCAGCCACTGCCCCGTGATGTGCTTGCCCGCCGCCGAAGCGTAGAGCAACGCCAGGCCCTTCAAATCCTCATCGTCGCCGAGACGGCGCAGCGGCGCGTGCGCCGCCATCTTGTCCTCGCCCAGCTTCTCGATCAGGGCCGTCGCCATCTTGGTCTTGAAAAAACCCGGGCAGATCGCGTTCACCGTGATGCCATGCACGCCCCACTCCGCCGCCAGCGCGCGCGTGAAATTGATCACCGCGCCCTTGGACGTGTTGTAGGCGATGGTCTTCATCTCGACCGGGTTGCCGCCCAGGCCCGCGATCGAGGCCACGTTGATGATGCGGCCCTGCTTGCGCGGAATCATGCCGTGCTTGGCGATCGCCTGGCTCAGCAAAAAATAGCCACGGACGTTGAGGTTCATCACCTTGTCCCAGGCGGCAGTCGGGTGATCTTCCGCCGGGGCGCCCCAGCTCGCACCGGCGTTGTTGACCAGGACGTCCACATGGCCCAGGCGCTGCAGCGCCTCCTGCGCCAGGCGCTGGATGTCCGCCTCCTGCGCGCAGTCGGCCGCGACCCAGCGCGCGTCGATGCCGGCGGATTGCAGTTCCTGCACGGCCTCCTCCAGCTCATCCGCCTTGCGGGCGCTGAGCAGGACCTTGGCGCCCGCCTCGCCCAGGGCATGGGCGATCTGCAGGCCCAGGCCGCGCGAGCCGCCGGTGATGAGGGCCGTCTGGCCTTGAAGGTCGAACAGTTGCTGTACGGTGCGGGTCATGCTTGTCTCCTCGTTGTTGTCATGCCGGCCGTCGGGCCGGGCCTACTTCATCACGGAACGCAGCCAGATCAGGCCCACGCCCGTGGCGGCGACCAGACCGCCGCCGACTTGAAATATGTTGGCCAGGTCCGCCGTGTCCGGCCCCTGGCGTTGAAAGACGAAACCCAGCACCACGGCCAGCAGGCCGCCGTACAGGCAGATCCAGGCGCCTTTTTCGACCCGGGTCTTTTGGCGTTCGTTGCTCATCACATTGCTCCTGAGTAGAGGTCAAACCGCATGCGCGGATTAAAGCGGAAAGCGCGTTGCCGCGCAGCCGCCTCCCTCAGAAAGCGGCCTCCGGCATGGTGGCGCAAGTCAGGTCACGCGCCGCGACCACCTGCAGCCAGGGCTTGATTTTCGTCAACTCGTAGTGGAAAAAATAGCGGGTGGCATGCAGCACGCCCGCGCGGCGGTCCGGCGCAATTGTCGTGTCGGCGCGCGCGCCGCAGCAGGCCAGGTCCAGCCACATCCAGGCCAGCACGACATGGCCAAAGGCCTGCAGATAAGGCACGGCGTTGGCCAGGGCCTCGGTCGGATTTTCGGTGGCCCAGGCGGCCTTGGTGGCGGCGCCAATCTGCTGCAGGGCCTCGGCCAGTGCGTTCGCGTGCTCGGCCAGATCGGGCTGCTGGATCGCGCGCTCGATGGTGGCGTTCATGCGCGCGGCCAGCAAGGTCAGGCCGCGCCCGCCTTCCATGCGCACCTTGCGCCCCAGCAGGTCCAGGGCCTGCACGCCATGCGTGCCCTCGTGGATCATGTTCAGGCGCTGGTCGCGCCAGTACTGTTCCACCGGAAAATCGCGCGTGTAGCCGTAACCGCCATGGACCTGGATGGCCAGGGAATTCGCTTCCAGGCACCACTCGCTGGGCCAGCTCTTGGCGATGGGCGTCAGCACCTCCAGCAGCAGGCGCGCCTCATCCACGGCCTCGGGCGTGCCGGTACGCTGCTCGTCAACCAGGCGGGCGCAGTAGAGCTGCAAGGCCAGGGAACCTTCGCAATAGGCTTTCTGCGCGAGCAGCATGCGTTTGACATCGGCGTGTTCGATGATGCGGACTTGCGGCGCTGCGGCGTCTTTTCCCGTGCCCATTATCGGCCGCCCCTGCGGCCGGTTCTTGGCGTACTCCAAGGCAGCCTGATAACCCGCCATGCCCAGCATGGTTGCGGCCATGCCGATGCCGATGCGCGCCTCGTTCATCATGTGGAACATGCAGCGCAGGCCTTCACCGGGCTGGCCGACGAGGTACCCCACGGCACCCGGGGCGCCGTTCACAGGGAATTTGCCTTCGCCGAAATTGAGCAGCGTGTTGGTCGTGCCGCGCCAGCCGCATTTGTGGTTCAGCCCGGCCAGCGCCACGTCATTGCGTTGCCCTGTCAATGCGCCGTCGGCATTCACGAGCTTCTTGGGCACGATGAAGAGTGAAATGCCCTTCACGCCCGGCACCAGCTTGCCGTCCGGGCCCGGGATCTTGGCGAGCACGAGGTGGACGATGTTCTCGGTCAGCTCATGCTCGCCGGCCGAGATCCACATCTTGTTGCCGCGCAGGCGGTAGCGCGGTCCCAACGGGTCTTGCGCATAGCCATCGCCGTCGGGCACGGCCTTGGTCGCGATGTCGGACAACGAGGAGCCGGCCTGCGGCTCGGACAGGCACATGGTGCCGGACCACTGGCCCGAAAACTCCTTGAGCGCGAACACTTCTTTCTGCTTCGGGGTTCCATGCACCATCAGCAGGTTGGCGTTGCCCACCGTGAGCAGGCCGGAGCCCATGCTGATGGAGGCCAGGCCGAAGAAGCTGTTGGCGGCGGCTTCGACCAGGTAAGGCAGTTGCATGCCGCCGATGTCGTAATCCTGCGCGGCACTGAGCATGCCGGACTCGGCGTAGGCGCGCTGCGCCTCGTGCGTGGCCTGGGGCAGCACGACGCGCAGGCTGCCGTCGGCTTCGGTGACGGTGCGAGGCTCTTCAGTGTCGATCAGGCGGTTGAAGGGCGCGTATTTTTCGCGCGCGATGCGCTCGCAGGTGTCGAGCACGGCGTCGAAGGTTTCGCGGCTGTGCTCGGCGTAGCGCGGGCGTTGCGTCAGCGTTTCGGCGTGCAGCCAGTCATGCAAGAGGAATTCCAGCGTTTGACGGTAGCTCATGTCTCTCTCGTTGTCATGCGGGGTGTTACTGCATCGCCGGTGAAGCCAGGTGCCAAGTCACGACTGCTTTAAGTCCGAGCCATCTCATCGCCCGAGGAGGCGGGGCAAAGCCTGCGCTCATGTCCCCCGAAGCGGCTGCGCCGCTTCTCCTCCTTTACTTCGCTCCGACTTCGCCCCGCCTCCTCGGGCTCCACCAGCAGATCGGCACGCAATACCTCTGCATGCCCATGCCCTCGTCAACCTCAAAAGTCAGAGGACTTCAAACACCCCAGCCGCACCCATGCCACCCCCTATGCACATGGTCACCAGCACCTTCTTCGCGCCTCGGCGCTTGCCTTCGATCAGCGCGTGGCCGGTCAGGCGCTGGCCAGAGACGCCGTAGGGATGCCCCACCGCAATGGCGCCGCCGTTGACGTTCAGGCGATCCGCCGGAATGCCCAGCTTGTCGCGGCAGTAGATCACCTGCACGGCAAAGGCTTCGTTCAATTCCCAGAGATCGATGTCGCTCACCTTGAGGCCCAGGCGCTTGAGCACCTTGGGCACGGCGAATACGGGGCCGATGCCCATTTCGTCCGGCTCGCAGCCCGCGACCGCGAAGCCAAGGAAGCGGCCCAACGGTTTTAGGCCCTTGCGGCTGGCATAGTCCTCATGGACGAGCACGCAGGCGCCCGCGCCGTCTGAAAACTGGCTGGCATTGCCAGCCGCGATCACACCGCCGGGTATGGCGGGCTTGATGCCGCTGATGCCGTCTTTGGTGGTGCCGGGACGGATGCCTTCGTCCTGGCTCACGGTGACCTGCTTGCTGATCATGCCCAGCGTCTTGTCGGCCACGCCGGCCGTGACCGTGATGGGCACGATTTCGTCGCTGAACTTGCCGGCCGCCAGCGCGGCTTCGGCCTTTTGCTGACTGGCGGCGCCGTACTCGTCCATGGCGTCGCGGCCGATGTTGTACCGCTTGGCCACCTGCTCGGCCGTCTGCAGCATGTTCCAGTAGATCTCGGGCTTCTTGGCTTTCAGAACCGGATCGTGCAGCATGTGGACGTTGGCCTCGTTCTGCACGCAGGAAATGCTTTCCACGCCGCCCGCGACGTACACATCACCCTCGCCCGCGATGATGCGCTGCGCGGCCATGGCGATGGTCTGCAGGCCGCTGGAGCAGAAGCGGTTAACCGTAACACCCGACACCGAAACGGGCAGGCCTGCAGCCAGGGCGATCTGGCGCGCGATGTTGGAGCCGGTCGCGCCCTCGGGCGTGGCGCAACCCATCAGCACGTCCTCGACCTCGGCGCCCTCGATGCCGGCGCGCGCGATGGCGTGCTGGACTGCGTGTCCGCCCAGGGTCGCACCGTGGGTCATGTTGAAGGAACCGCGCCAGCTCTTGGCGAGCGGGGTGCGGGCGGTGGAAACGATGACAGCCTTGCTCATAACATCTTCCTCAGGGTGTACTTGCTCATCCGGACTCGCCGGCCTCAGACGTTGTTGAAGGTCTTGCCTTCGGCCACCAGCTTCTGCAGCAAGGGCGCGGGCTGCCAGAACTGGGCGTCGTCCAGCGGATTGCGGGCGTAGCGCTTCATGCTCTCGGCCACGTTGAACAGGCCCACGGTGTCGGCGTACTGCATGGGGCCGCCGCGCCAGAGCGGGAAGCCGTAGCCCGTGAGGTAGACCATGTCGATGTCGCTGGCCTTGGACGCGATACCCTCCTCGAGGATGCGCGTGGCCTCGTTCACCAGCGAGTACACCAGGCGTTCGACGATCTCCTGCTCGGAGATCTTGCGCGGCGTGATGCCTAGTTCCTTGCGATGGTCCTCGATCATCTTGTTGACCAGTTCGCTGGGGATGGCGTCGCGCTTGCCGGGCTTGTAGTCGTACCAGCCCGCGCCGGTCTTCTGCCCAAAGCGGCCCAGCTCACAGAGCTTGTCGGCCGTCTTGCTGTACTTCATGCCCGGTTTCTCGACGTAGCGGCGCTTGCGGATGGCCCAGCCGATGTCGTTGCCCGCCAGGTCGCCCATGCGGAACGGGCCCATGGCGAAGCCGAACTTCTCGATGGCCTTGTCGACCTGCTCGGGCGTCGCGCCCTCCTCCAGCAGGAAGCCGGCCTGGCGGCTGTACTGCTCGATCATGCGGTTGCCGATGAAGCCGTCCGTCACGCCCGAGACCACGGCCGTCTTCTTGATCGTCTTGGCCAGCGCCATCACGGTGGCCAGCACGTCCTTGCCGGTCTTGGCGCCGCGCACCACTTCCAGCAGCTTCATCACATTGGCCGGGCTGAAGAAGTGCAGGCCGACCACGTCCTGCGGACGCTTCGTGAAAGACGCGATCTTGTTGAGGTCCAGCGTCGAGGTGTTGGAGGCCAGGATGGCCCCGGGCTTCATCACCGCGTCCAGCTTCTTGAACACCGCTTCCTTGACGCCCATTTCCTCGAACACGGCCTCGATGACCAGGTCCGCATTCTTGATGTCGTCATAGCTCAGCGTGGTGCTCAGCAGGGCCATGCGTTGCTCGTACTTGTCCTGCTTGAGCTTGCCCTTGCCCACTTGGGCTTCGTAGTTCTTGCGGATGGTGGCGATGCCACGGTCCAGCGCCTCCTGCTTGGTCTCCAGGACCTTGACCGGAATACCTGCGTTCAGGAAGTTCATGGTGATGCCGCCACCCATGGTGCCCGCGCCGATGACGGCCACGGACTTGATCTCGCGCTTGGGCGTGTCGTCCGGCACGTCGGCGATCTTGCTGGCGGCACGCTCGGCCGCGAACACATGGCGCAGCGCCCGGCACTCGGGCGTCCACATCAGGTTGATGAAATGCTCGCGCTCGTAGGCAATGCCGTCATCGAACTTCTTCTTGGTGGCGGCTTCCACCGCGTCCACGCACTTGAGCGGCGCGGGGAAGTTCTTGGCCATCGCGCCCACGGTGTTGCGCGCGAACTGGAAGTAGGCGTCGCCCAGGGGATGTTTGGCGGGCAGGTCGCGCAGCTTGGGCAGCGGGCGGACGTCGGCTTTCTCACGCGCCAGAGCGATGGCTTCGTCCATCAAGGTATCGGCGGACTGAGCGATCTTGTCGAACAGCTTCTGGCCAGGCACCTGGGCCAGCATCTCGGCGGGCACCGGCTCGCCACTGACCATCAGGTTCAGCGCGGGCTCCACGCCCAGGGCGCGCGGCAGGCGTTGCGTACCGCCAGCGCCCGGGATCAAACCCAGCTTGACTTCGGGCAGGGCCACCTTGGTGCCTGGCGCGACGATGCGGTAGTGGCAGCCCAGGGGCAGCTCCAGCCCGCCGCCCATGGCGATGGTGTGCACGGCGGCTACCACGGGCTTGGCCGAGTTCTCGGCCGTGGCGATCACGCTCAGCAGATTGGGCTCCTGCATGGCCTTGGGCGTGCCGAACTCGCGGATGTCCGCGCCACCCGAGAAGGCGCGGCCCGCGCCGGTGATCACGATGGCCTTGACCTTGGGGTCCGCGTTGGCCCGCTCCAGGCCATCGGTCACGCCCTTGCGGGTCGCATGCCCCAGGCCGTTGACGGGCGGGTTGTTGAGGGTGATGACGGCCACGTCGCCGCGCACTTCGTAGTCAGCACTCATGCTTGCCTTCCTCTGTCAAATCGAAAATAGAACGACCGTTCGATAGTCGTCGATTGTAGGGCGCAGGCGGACAGGCGGCTTGTCACTGCAGGGACAAAACACCGAAACCCAAGGAATACCCTAGGTCCCCGTCGCGCACCACGGTCATTCGATCCTGGTCGCGCGCAAGCGCAAGGCATTGGCAATGACGCTCACCGAGGACAAGGCCATGGCCGCCGCAGCGACCACCGGCGAAAGCAGCAGGCCGAAGGCCGGGTACAGCACACCCGCCGCCAGCGGGATGCCGGCCACGTTGTAGGCGAAACTCAACACCAGGTTCTGCCGGATGTTGCGCATGGTCGCGCGCGACAAGGCCCTCGCACGCACGATGCCCATCAGATCCCCGTGCAGCAGGGTGACGCCCGCGCTTTCCATGGCCACGTCGGAGCCCGTGGCCATGGCCAGGCCGATGTCGGCGGCGGCCAGGGCCGGCGCGTCGTTGACCCCATCGCCGGCCATCGCCACCACCCGCCCCTGTGATTTCAAGTCTCGCACCACCGCGGCCTTGTCCTCGGGAAACACATCGGCGATCACCTCCGCGATGCCGAGCTGGCGCCCCACCGCCTCGGCCGTGGTCCTGTTGTCTCCGGTCAGCATCACGACGCGCAGACCCGCGGCCTGGAGTGCCTGCAAGGCCTGCGGCGTCGTGGCTTTGATCGGGTCCGCCACCGCAACGAAACCGGCGAGCCGACCCGCGACGCCCACGTAGATGACGGTGGCCGCCTGCTCGCGCTGCGTCTGCGCCAACGCCGCCAGGCCGGCCACGTCCAGCCCCTGTTCAGCCAGGAACCGGGCGCTGCCCGAGACGACGCGCTCGCCCTCCACCATGCCCACCACGCCCTTGCCCAGCGGCGAATCGAAATCCGTGACGGGCAGCAAGGGCAACTGGCGTGCCTGCGCGCCCGCCACGATGGCCAGAGCCAGCGGATGCTCGCTCGCGCGCTCCACGCTGGCGAGCTTCTGCAGGACCTCCCGCGCCGTGAAACCTGGCACGACCTCGACGTGCACGATCTCGGGCCGCCCTGCCGTGAGCGTGCCGGTTTTGTCGACCACCAGGGTGTCCACCTTTTCCATGCGCTCCAGCGCCTCGGCGTCGCGGATCAGCACACCTTGCTGAGCGCCGCGTCCCACGCCGACCATGATGGACATGGGCGTGGCCAGGCCCAGCGCGCAGGGACAGGCGATGATCAGCACCGCCACCGCGTTGATGAGGGCGTGGCTGAACGCGGGCTCCGGCCCCCACAGCATCCAGGCCGCGAAGGTCAGCGCCGTGATCGCGATCACCACCGGCACGAACCAGCCCGACACCTGGTCCGCCATGCGCTGGATGGGCGCTCGGCTGCGCTGCGCCGCGGCGACCATGTGGACGATCTGCGCCAGCAGGGTGTCCGCCCCGACCTTCTCCGCCCGCAGCACGAAACCGCCGGTCTGGTTGAGCGTGCCCGCCGTCACCTTGGAGCCGGCAGCCTTGGCCACCGGCAGAGGTTCGCCCGTCACCATGGATTCGTCGACATTGCCCTGGCCTTGGACGAGTTCACCGTCCACGGGCACTTTCTCGCCCGGACGCACGCGCAGCAGGTCACCGACCTGGATGGTGTCCACGGGCACGCTCGCGTCAGAGCCGTCACTGCCGTCGGAACGCACTTTCATCGCCGTCTTCGGGGCCAGGCTCAACAGCGCCTGGATGGCGCCGGAGGTCTTTTCGCGCGCCCTCAGTTCCAGCACCTGGCCCAGCAGCACCAGCACGGTGATGACGGCCGCCGCCTCGAAATAGACGGCCACCGAACCCTCCGGGCCGCGCAGGGCAGGCGGAAACAGCCCCGGAGCCAGCGTGGCCACGATGCTGTAGAGCCAGGCAGCGCCTGTGCCCAGCGCGATCAGCGTGTACATGTTGAGACTGCGGTGGCGGACCGAAGCCGCCGCCCGCGCGAAGAAGGGCCAGCCGGCCCAGAGCACGACCGGCGTGGCCAGCAGGAGCTGCACCCAGTTCGACAACCACGGAGCGACCCAATGGTGGATGTTGAAGAGGTGGGCCCCCATCTCGAGCACGAACACCGGCAGCGTGAGGGCCAGTCCGATCCAGAAGCGCCGCGTCATGTCGCGCAGTTCCGGACTTTCGGCGCCTTGATCGCTCGCCAGCACCGGCTCCAGCGCCATGCCACAGATCGGGCAGTTGCCCGGCCCCGGCTGACGCACCTGCGGGTGCATGGGACAGGTGTAGTCCCCGAGCCCGGCCGCCCGGACGGGGTCCGGGGCTGCGGTGGGTCGTACAAGCGGGGCATGCGCGGGAGGATGCGCATGCCCCGCGTGGGCGGCATGGCCAGAACGTTCGTGGTGATGTTCGTGATCGGATGGGGACATGGATCTCACCGGTAGGACTGGAACACGGTCGACGTGCCATTGCGCTGAACCAGCAGCACATCGTAGGCGTCTCTGCGCCCGCCATACTCCGGTCCATCCATGCCCGGCGACCCCATCGGCATGCCGGGCGCGGCCAGGCCCAGGGCCACGGGCCGGGCCTGGAGCAGACGACGGATGTCGCGTGCCGGCACATGGCCCTCGATGACGTAACCCTGCACCAGGCCGGTGTGGCAGGAGCCAAATTTGTCGGCCAGCCCCATGCGGCGGCGGTAGTCGTTCTTCACCGTCTCGCGGACATCATGAGCCGTCACCACGAAGCCTTCGGCCTCAAGGTGACGCAGCCAGTCCTTGCAGCAGCCGCAGTTGGAGGTTTTCCAGACCTCGATCGCCGTGCGGCCTTGGACAGGTTGGGCCGCGGCCCGGCCAAGCGACAGTCCGCCCAGCGCTGAAATGCCGGCCAGCAGGCATGTGCGTCGTTGCATGATCTTCCCCTTCCCGCTTCAAGGCTGGACGGTGATCGTGCCCACCATGCCGGCCTCCTTGTGGCCAGGCACGAGGCAGGCAAAGGCGAAGCTGCCGGGACGGTCGAAGGTCCAGACGATGCCACCGCGCTGACCCGCCTTCAGGTTGATCTGGTTGGGCTCCTCATGCTGCATGCCTGGCATCTTTTTCATCATTTCGGCGTGCTCGTCCAGTTCCGCCTGGGTGCCGATCACCATCTCGTGCACCAACTGGCCCTGGTTGACGACGAAGAAGCGGACGGTCTCTCCGGCCTTGACCGTGATGGCCGCTGGCGTGAAGCGCATGGTGTCACCCATCTGGATTGGAACCGTGCGGGTGACCCGGGCCGGATCGCCCGGGCGACCAGCTGCCGAGGCGTGCGCCGCCATGCCACCGTGGTGCATGCCGGCCATGTCGTGACCGCCATGCGTGCCGGGCTTGCCGTGACCGCCTTCATGGTTGCCCGCCGCTAACAGCAGGGTGGGCATGGCAAGCGTCATGGCCAGGGCGATTTTCAGGTTGATCGTGTTCATGGGAATTGCCTTTCAGGTATGTCTGTGTGTGTGATGAATCAAAGTCAGAACCAGAAGCGCAGACCGGCCACGGCGCGCGTCTCGCGCACGGGCTCGTCCGCCGCGCGCCGCAGGTCGGCCGTCTCGCCGAAATGCCCGGCCCATTCGACGCCGAGGTAGGGCGCGAACTGGCGCGAGAACTCATAGCGCAGGCGCAGCCCCACCGTGCCATCGGAGAGCCCCTGGCCGATGCCGTTGGCGGCATCGCGTCGGCCATGCGCCTGGGCTTCCAGGCGGGGTTGCAGCACCAAGCGCTGGGTGAGCAGCAGATCCTGCTCCACGCTCAAGCCCAGGGCCGTGCGCCCACCCTCGCCCAGGTAGGCCGTCACGCCGACCTCGAACCAGTACGGTGCCAGGCCGTCGATGCCCAAGGCCAGCCAGTTACGGGACCGCCCACCTTCCGCCGTGTCATGGCGCAGGCCGAGTTGCGCATCCCAGTAAGGCGCCACGGCATGGCTCCACAAAACCTCGGTGCTGGAGGCTTCGAGTTGGCCGTCCGCCACTTCGCCCTCGGCCTTGAGCACCAGGCGGTTGTGGTCACGGCCCCAGCGGGCCAGGAACTCATAGGCGCCCGTGGTGGTACCGCTGTCACTGTCCCGCACCGCTTCCAGCCGGTCGGCCAGGAACAGGCCGTGGCTGTGCTCGTCACCCATGAAGAGGCTGCGTTCGGACCCGAGCGCATACGGCCCGCTGGACAAGGTGGTTCCGCCCGCGTAGGCATGCGGGTCACGCGCATCGGCTGGCGCGGAACCACCCTGCATCTGCATCGCGCCATGGTCCATGCCTTGCATCGCCGTGCTGGACTGGGCCATCGCCAGCGGACTGCCCAGCAGAGCCAGCAGCAGCGCAGCGGGCGCGAGAGGAGAAAGACTTCTGAATTGGTTCATGGTCCATTCCTCCTTCACGCCACCACGACTTCGCGGAACATGCCGGCGTGCATGTGCAGCATCAGGTGACAGTGCCAGGCCCAGCGGCCCATCGCATCGGCGGTGACAAGAAAGCTCACGCGCTGCGCGGGCTGCACGGGTACGGTGTGCTTGCGCGCAACGAAACGGCCCTCGGCATCCTCCAGCTCGCTCCACAGACCGTGCAGGTGCATGGGGTGGGTCATCATGGTGTCGTTGTGCAGGATGACACGCAGGCGCTCGCCGAAATTCATGCGCACGGGCGTGGACTGGCCAAAGGCCAGCCCGTCCAGCGACCAGGTGTAGCGCTCCATGTGACCGGTCAGGTGCAGCTCGATCTCGCGCTCGGGGCCACGCGGGTCCAGCGGTCCGCCCAAGGTGCGCAGATCGGCCAGGGTCAACACGCGCCGGCCGTTGTCGCGCAGGCCCACACCGGGGTCGTCGAGGTTGGTGCGCGCCGTATCCACGCGCATGTCGGTGCTGGGGCCGTATTCGGTGCGCGCATGGCGCGCTAAGGCGCTGGGACGGGCCAATGGGTTCGCCATGGCCGACATGGCGTGGCCCCCGTGGCCATCATGCCCGGCGTGATCCATCCCGGGCATGGCCGAATTGCCATGCCCCATGCCTGCATGCCCTTCTTCGCCCGTCACCGCCCCGTGCCCTGCGGCGCCGTGGTCCATCGAACCATGGTCCATTCCCCCCATCATGTCCGACATGCTCAGCCACACGCGCGGGTCCAGGGCGGGCACCTGGGCCTGCAGGCCCGCGCGCGTCGCCAGCGTGCCGCGTGCGTAGCCCGTGCGCTCCATCGACTGGGCGTACACGGTGTAGGCTTCGTCGCGCGGCTGGACAATCGCGTCATAGGTCTCGCCGGGTCCAAAACGGAACTCATCCACCGTCACGGGTTCCACGTCCACGCCGTCGGTCTGCACGATGGTGAGTTTCAGACCCGGAATGCGCACGTCGTAGAAGGTGTGGGCCGAGCCATTGATGAAGCGCAGGCGCACCCGCTCTCCGGGGCGAAAAAGGCCGGTCCAGTTGCCCGCCGGTGTGCTGCCGTTCATCAGGTAGGTCAGCGTGGCCGCCGAGAGGTCGCCCAGGTCGGTGGGGCTCATGCGCATCTCGTTCCACATGCGCCGTTTGTCCATGGCGGCCTTCAGGCCCTCGTTGGATGCATCGCGGAAGAAATCGACCACCGTGGGCTGGTGGTGGTTGTAGTAGGCACTGTGCACCTTGAGCTTGTGCATCACCTGCATCAAGTCCTCGTCGGTCCAGTCCGACAGCAAAACGACATGATCACGGTCGGCGCGAATGCGTTCGCCACCTCGGGGCTCGACGATGATGGCCCCGTACATGCCCACGGCTTCCTGCATGTTGGAGTGCGAGTGGTACCAGTAGGTGCCGCTCTGCTCCACCTTGAAGCGGTAGGTGAATGTGGCGCCGGGCGGTATGCCCGCGAAACTGATGCCGGGCACGCCGTCCATCTGGTACGGCAGGATGATGCCGTGCCAATGAATGGAGGTGTCCTCTCGCAGGCGGTTGGTGACGCGGATAGTCACCTCCTCGCCCTCGCGCCAGCGCAGCGTGGGCGCCGGGATCGAGCCATTGATGGCCACACCCAGGCGTGGCGTTCCGGTGTAGTTGACGGGCAGTTCGGCCACCTCGAGCTGGAATTCCGTGCCGCTGAGTTCCGGCGCGGCCCGGCCTGCATTGGCGGCCTGGGCCCCGCGCAACAGCGAGGAAGCGGTGTAAGGCGACAAGCCGAGCAGCAGGCCGCCAGCGGCCAGGCCCTGCACGAAGCGTCGGCGCGCATGGGGCGGCACGGACGCGTAAGGGTTCGATGGAATGTTCAAGACCAACTCCTGAGTTCGATGCACAAGCGTCGCCGAGCCACGCGGACGCGGCGGACGCACCATGGGCAGGGAAACTCAGGCGATGGGGGGTTTGTCGCCCGGCAGCGGCGTGGCGCTGAGGTCGGCCGGCAGATCGCCCCAAGGCAAGGACGCGCTTGCCCAGGACAGGCCCAAGCCATTCAACGGCGGGGTCAAGGCCACCGTGTGGCAGGTCTGGCAATACACGCAGTTGGCGCAACTGCTGCTGTCGTGCTGCGTGTGTGACGTGTCCTGCGCCGCGTCGTGCACGATGACCTCATGCAGGCCATGGTCGATGGGCACCCGACGATCGTTGACGGTGGGCGTCGCACCGTGGCCACCATGGCATTCCTCGGCGGCGGTCGATTGATCAACAGGCAGGGCCTGTGTCAGGGGGGCCGAGGGCATGGGCAAGGCCGTCGCCATCTCCGTCGCCATGACCATGCCTGCCCAGCCGCGCAAGGGCAGCAGAACGAGCAGGGCCAGCAGGAGGCAGCGGCGAGGCAACATGGCGAGCATCATACGCCCGCCTTGTCAGCGGACAACCCTGTGGGGGTCTATCACCAGCGCAGCAAACGGGGGCCGAGCAGCGCGCCCGCCAGCGTCGGCACCAGCATGCCCAGCAGGTACCAAATGGCCCAGAAAGGCACTTCCATCTCCGGGCAATGCAGGCAATAGGCGACCGTCGCCACCGAACCCGCCAGCAGGCCTGCCATGGCCCCGGCCAGGCGCGGCTGCGTCGGCGCCAGACCCCGCATGGCCCACATCACGGCGATGAAGCCCGGCACCGACAGCAAGGCGATGTTGAAAGGGCATTCCCTCCAGCTCAGGCCCAGCATCAGATTCAGACGCTCAGGCGCGGGCGCCAACCACAGCACGACCAGCGCCGCCGCCCAGAGCAGCGCCACCGGCGCGACCAGGACGGTCCAGCCCGGTCCACTGACCGGCACGCCCGGCCGCGCAAGTCGCGTCACCGCGAGCAAGGCCCCCAGGGCCAGGACCAGGGGAACGACCATCTTGATCCAGAACAGCGGCACGCCCAGCATGGGTGCCAGGTCAGGGCGCAGGCCAAGGAGCCACAGCATCAGCAGCACGGCGCCCGAGCCGCCGATGAGCAAAGCGGCGGCGAAGCGCTTGGCCGCCAGATGGCGGTCCACGGGCGCCACGTCCGCAGCCAACAGGGTGATCATGTCCTTGGTTTTCATGAAGCGTCTCGTATCCTGGCCGCCAGGGCCTTGAGCCCGCGATGCACGCCCACCTTCACGGCCGATTCCGACAGGCCGGTGAGTCGCGCGGTCTCCACCACCGACAGTCCCTGCAGCTTGACATGCAGGATGGGCAGGCGCTGCTTGTCGGGCAGTTCCTCCAGCAGCTTGAGCACATCGCGCCGTGCCTCGCCGGCCTCGTCCTCGGCAGCAGCGAACAGCTCGGCCTCTTCGTCCAGCGGATCATTCAGATCTTCGCGGCGCGCACGCCCACGCAGAAAGTCTGCCAGCTTGTAGCGCGCGATCGCGTGCACCCAGGCCGTCAACGGTTGGCCGGTGCGGTAGGTGTGGCGTGCGTTGTGCACGGCGATGAGGATTTCCTGCACGATGTCCTCGATTTCATCCTGGAGCCGGAACAGGCGCTTGCGCAGAAAGGCGCGCAGGTGACCGCTCAGATCGTCCAGGAAGGCATGGTAGGCCGCCGCGTCGCCGTCCAGGCCCCGCAGCATCAGCGCCTTCAGGCGAGCTTCGGCAAGCTCGACGGGTGTCTTTCCTGTCATTCGTTCCGTGCAGGGTGCTGGTTACAGGGGGTGCGAAATATTTCTCTCAGCACCCCCGCAAGCCATTGATTCTATTGTGCCCCTCCCCGATCATTGGCTTACGGGTCCGACCGGACTCACGCAGTCAAAATTTTGGACTGCCTGTAACCGGCTCCGGCCCGGTGACGAAGTAACCCTCGGACCCTAGGCGGACGCGATCGGCGCGGCGCGGTGGGCCGAACACCTTTCAACCCTCTCGAGGAAATCGACACCATGAACGCACGCAATCTCGCCACCGTTGCCGTCACCTTCTCCGCCCTGGCCGCAGGGGTCGCGCTGGCCCAGTACCCTTCCGCGACACCTGCCAAGAAAACGACCGCTGTCGAGAAGTGCTACGGCATCTCCAAGGCCGGCCAGAACGACTGCAAGGCCGGCGCGGGCACGAGCTGCGCGGGCTCTTCCAAGGTGGACTACCAGGGTGATGCTTGGAAGAACGTTCCCGCCGGCACCTGCACCACGATCAAGACGCCCAAGGGCATGGGTTCGCTGACCCCGACGATGTCCTGACCCAGGCGCGAGGCCTCACACCATGGCAGACAGCAAGGCGCTCGGCGCGGGCCTCGGCCTGAAGCCACAGCATTTTCAGGACGCACGGGAGGCCGACGACCCCGGCCTGTGGTTTGAGGTGCATCCCGAGAACTACCTGATGGACGGCGGCCCGCGTCTGGCCTGGCTGCAGGCCGTGCGCGAACGCCATCCGCTGTCCTTGCATGGGGTCTCCCTTTCGCTGGCGGCGGACGCGCCGCCGGACCCCGTGCAGCTGGCGCGGCTCGTGCGCTTGGCCACGCGGGTCGAACCCGCGTTGGTGTCCGAGCACCTGGCCTGGTCAAGCTGGAACGGCCACTACCACCCGGACCTGCTGCCCTTCCCCCGCACCCAGGCCGCGCTTTCACGCATCAGCAACAACATCGCGCGGGTGCAGGATGCGCTGGGCCGGCGCATCGCCATCGAAAACCCCTCGCACTACCTGCGCATCGATGGGCATGAATGGGGCGAAATCGACTTCCTGAACGAACTGGTGCGGCGATGCGGCTGCGGCTTGCTGCTGGACGTGAACAATGTGCAGGTCAGTGCGCACAACCTGGGTTACGACGCGGCAACCTACATCGACGCTTTTCCGGCCGATGCGGTGATGGAAATCCACCTTGCGGGTCATCGTTTTGACGAGGCCCAGGCAGCGAACCAGGGCGAAGCGAGGACGCCTCCGCTGTTGATCGACAGCCACGACGTATCAGTCGCTGAGTCAGTTTGGACCTTGTACGAGCGTCTGATCGCGCGCATCGGCCCGCGTCCCACACTGATCGAGCGAGACGACGCCATCCCGCCCTATGCCGAACTGCAGGCTGAAGCGCGACGGGCCGCAGCCCTGATGGACCGGCACAAACGCACGGCCACGAGCCTTGCGGTTGAGATGGCTCCGCAGGTGATTCCCGCATGAACTCCCTAGCCACAGGCGCGCCAGCGGGGGCGCAGCCCCTGACCAATGCAACGGTCATGGGTGACGCGCTCGCGCGTTTTCAAAACGATTTCGTGCTCGCGCTCTACCACCCCGACTCGGCCTCGGCCACGCTGGCCCCACTGGTGGCGCAGCCCGGTTTCGCGGTCTACCGCAACACCGTGTTCAAGGGTTGCATCGACGCGCTGGAAGCCAATTTTCCGACCGTCGCGCGCCTGGTCGGCTCGGCTTGGTTTCGCGCCGCTGCCCTGCCTTATGTGCGAGCGACACCGCCTAGCTCGGTCATGTTGATGGACTATGGCCTGGACTTCCCCGACTTCCTGACCGACTTCGAACCCGCGCGTGAACTGCCCTACCTCGCCGACGTGGCGCGGCTGGACCGGTGCTGGATCGAGGCCCACATGGCGGCCGATGCACTCGCGCTAGAAGCGGACACCCTCGCGGCCCTGCCCGCAGAGGCCTTGGGCGAGTTGCGGCTGCGCCCGCACCCGGCCACCCGCTGGGCTTGGCACGCGGACCAGCCCATCTACGCGATTTGGTGCGCCAACCGTGAGGAAATAACACTCGACGGGCAACTGCCCTGGGTCGGTGACGGCGCCCTACTGACGCGCGCGCCACACGATGGCGCTGTGCGCTGGCAGGCGGCAGGCCCGGGTCTGTGCGCCTTCCTGGATGCCTGCGCGGCCGACCAGTCCCTCACGCAAGCTGCACAGTCGGCATGGCAGGCCGAGGCCGAACTCGACCTGGCCCGTCTGTGGGCCGACCTGATCACCACGGGCGCGCTGTCGGCGCCACGCGCCGACTGAAACCCAAATTTCCACCAAACCCAGGACACTCACATGCCCACGACCACGGAAACGACCTCCCACACCGGGCGCCTGCGCGCGCGCTGGAACGCATGCGCTGACCTGCTGGAACGCTGGATCGGCCACGACCTGATCGCGTTGGCGGCCCGCGTCGCCTTGGCCGCCATCTTCCTGATGTCCGGTCGCACCAAGGTGACGGGCCTGCTGACCGTCAGCGATGGGACCTACGCGCTGTTTCGCGAGGAATACCATGTCCCGCTGCTACCGCCCGATCTGGCTGCGCACCTCGCGACCTATGCCGAGCACCTGTTTCCGCTGCTGCTGGTGCTCGGCCTGGCCACGCGCCTGTCAGCCCTGGGCCTGCTGGGCATGACCTTGGTGATCCAGGTTTTCGTCTACCCCGATGCCTGGCCAACTCACCTGTCCTGGGCAGGTCTGCTGCTGTACCTCGCGGCGCATGGTGGTGGCAGGCTCTCGGTGGACCGCAGCCTGGGTCTACACTGAGGCCTCGCAGGTCGTCCCATTCCGCCCAGATCTCAACCCTTGACCGCGTCCTGCACAACGCAGAACAGGAAAGCCGCCACCATGCTCCCCCGCTTGCAGATCCGCACCGGCCTGTGGCTGGTGCTGGGCATTTTTTCCCTGGCGCTCTGGGCGTCGGCCGGGCTGGCCTGGCTGGGCGCGCGCCAGGCCGCGCGCGACATTGACGCGACGGCCGTGCTTGACCAGCGCATCCGGCCGCTGCACGAGACGGGCAAGCTGCTGCTGACGGCCCTGGTCGGCATGAACAATGCCTACATCCAGTTGCAGCGCGGGGACCAGGTCGCGGCCACCGACGAGGTGCGCAAGGCTTCGGCCGCGGTCCAGGCCGCCGCCAAGGCCTTCGAGACCTACCGTGCGACGGTACCGGGCGACGACCCGCACGCGCGCCGCGCGGTGCTGGCCTACGAGCGTTACGCACGCGTGCTGGGCCTGCGCGAGGAAGCGCTGTACGAAGTCTCGCTGGAACGCTACGTGGCCGCCGCCGGCGAAGCCGAACAGGCCGACGCGGACTTCAGTACCGCGCTGCGCGAGGCCATCGCCGAGGCTGAGGGGCAGCGCGACGCCCTGCGCCTGGCCTCCGAGTCTCGCGCCACCCGCTCGGGCGGCATCGCCCTGGGGCTGTTCGGCCTGACGCTGGCCCTGGCCGCGCTGTGCCTGCTCTTCTTCCGCCAGCGTCTGCTGGGGCCGTTGGCACAGGTTGATCGGCAATTCGACCGCATCGCGGCCGGTGACCTGAGCAGCGCGGTGTCCAGCGCGCGGCAGGACGAGATCGGCGCGTTGCTGATCGCGCTGGACCGCATGCAAGTCGGGCTGGCGCGCACCGTGGCGTCGATCCGGCAAGGGGCGTCGGCAGTGGACCAGGGCACGCGCGGCATCGCCGACGGCAATCTGGCGCTGTCGGCGCGCACCGAACAGCAGGCGGCCGCGCTGGAACAGACGGCCGCCACGCTGGAAGAACTGTCGGCCGCCGTGCGGCAAAACGCCGGCCAGACCAGTCAGACCCGGGATCTGGCACGCGCCGCCTCGGACGAGGCCGCGCTGGGTGGCCAGGCCGTGGCACGGATCACCGAGACCATGCAGCAAGTCTCGACCCACGCGCGGCGCATCGTCGACATCGTGGGCATCATCGACGGCATCGCCTTCCAGACCAATCTGCTGGCGCTCAACGCCGCGGTGGAAGCGGCACGGGCGGGTCAGCAGGGCAAGGGTTTCGCCGTGGTGGCGGGCGAGGTGCGCTCGCTGGCACAACGCAGCGCCCGAGCGGCCGCCGAGGTCAAGGACCTGATCGAACAGTCCTCGGCCAGCGTGGCGCTGGGCGCGGACCAGGCCACGGAGGCCGACCGCACCATGCGGCAGGTCGTGAAGTCGGTTGAACAGCTGATGCAGACCCTGGACCAGGTCGCACTGGCCACGGCAGAGCAATCCGACGGCATACAGCAGGTCAGTCTGGCCGTCACCGAGATGGACCGCGCCACGCAGGAGAACGCGGGCTTGGTCGAGCAGACGGCGCGCGCGGCCAAGGCGCTCAAGGCGCAGTCCGACCAGCTGGTGGAGACAGTGTCGGTGTTCCGACTCGCGCCGGGCGCGGACGTAGCCGAAGCAAGCGCCGAGGCGGCACCGTCGCTGACCTGGACAGAGGGCTCAGACCTCCAGCCACTCCTTGCGCACCGCCGTGTTGGCGCGCAAGGTCTCGGGTGAGCCTTCGAACACGATACGGCCATGGCCCATCACGAGCACGCGGTCGGAGATCGTCATCGCGATGGTGAGCTTTTGCTCGATCAATAGCACCGACACGCCGCGCGCCTTGAGCGTCTGGAGGTACTGACCCACTTGCTCGACGATCTTGGGCGCGAGGCCTTCGGTGGGTTCGTCGATGATGATGAGGTCCGGGTCGCCCATGAGGGTGCGGCACAGGGTCAGCATCTGCTGCTCGCCCCCGGACAACACACCACCCGGTGTGTGCTGACGTTCCCGCAGACGGGGAAACAGCGTGTACATGTCCTCATAGGACCACCGGCTCTTCGCACCCCGCCCCCGCTTCTCGCCCAGCATCAGGTTCTGGTGCACCGTGAGGTCGGGGAAGATATCGCGGTTTTCAGGCACGTAGCCCAGGCCCAGGTGCGCGATCTCATACGCCTTGCGACCCTGCAGCGGACTCTCACGGAAGCGCAGTTCACCCGTGCAGTCCACGAGTCCCATGACAGCTTTGGCCGTGGTGGAACGGCCCGAACCGTTGCGCCCGAGCAGGGCCACGATCTCGCCCTCGCCCACCGCGAAGTTCACGCCATGCAGCACATGGCTCTTGCCGTAATACGCATGCAGGTCACCGACCTGCAACAAGGGCTTCATGTTGGTGTTTGTGTTCATGCCCGGGCCTCCGCCTGGTTCTCGGCGACGACCGAACCCAGATACGCCTCCTGCACGCGCGCATTCGCGCGCACAGCCTCGGGGGTATCGAAGGCCAGCAACTCGCCGTAGACCACCACGGCGATCTTGTCGGCCAGACCGAACACCACGCCCATGTCGTGCTCCACGGTCAGCAGCGTCTTGCCCTCGGTCACCTCGCGGATCAGGCCGATGAAACGGGTGGTCTCACTCTGGCTCATGCCCGCCGTGGGTTCGTCAAGCAATACGACCTCGGCACCGCCCGCGATGGTGATCCCGATCTCCAGCGCGCGCTGTTCGGCGTAGGTCAGGTTGCCCGCTTGCGTATCGCGCCGCTTTTCCAGACGGATCATCAGGAGCAGCTCGTCCACGCGCTGGTTCACGTCGTGCAGGCCAGCCAGGAAACGCCAGAAGGTGTAACGGTAGCCCATGCTCCAGAGCACGGCGCAGCGCAGGTTTTCCTTCACACTCAGCCGGTGGAAGATGTTGGTGATCTGGAAGCTGCGCGCCAGGCCCTTGCGGTAGATCTCGTAGGGACGCAGGCCGTCGATGCGTTCGCCCTTGAGCAGGATCTCGCCGGAGCTAGGGCCGAAGCGGCCGCTGATCAGGTTGAACAGCGTGGACTTGCCCGCGCCATTGGGTCCGATCACGGCGATACGCTCCCCCTGCTTCACCGTGAGGTCGATGCCGCGGATGATCTCGGACTTGCCAAAGCGCTTGGTCACGCCCTTGAGTTCCAGGGCGTTGGTATTGGAAACGGAACTCAAGGCCATTGTCATGGTGCTCACAGCCCTTCCCTGTGCTTGATGATGCGCTCGATGCGGACCTGCACCTCGCCCCAGCGGCGTGCGTAGTCACGGCGCACCACCTCGAACAGGACCACGCCCAGCACCGTCACCCCGGCCGCGCCGACCCAGGCGCTGGTCTGGCTCACGTCCAGCGCCAAGCCCAGAAAACGGAACTCCGTACCCAAAGTCAGATTCAGTTGTTGGTGGTAAATCATTTCGATCAGCACCGCCGCGCCCAGCAAGGGCACCGCGCCGGTGACCACCAGGCCCAGCGTGCTCTTGGCGATGCGGTTCCAAAAGCCGAACTTGGCCACCCGCAGGTTCATCATGATCAGGCTGGCCACGCCGCCCGGGGCATACATGACCATGAAGAGGAAGATCAGCCCCAGGTAGAGCAGCCAGGCCTTGGTGAGTTCCGACAGCATGACCGAGGTCAGGACCAACAGCACGCCCCCGATGATGGGCCCAAAGAAAACCGTGGCCCCGCCCAGGAAAGTGAAGAGCAGGTAGCCGCCCGAGCGCAGCGGCCCCACCACCTCGGCCGTGACGATTTCGAACAGGATGGCGCCCAATCCTCCCGCGATGCCCGCGAAGAAGCCCGAGACCATGAAGGCCAGGTAACGCACGCGCTGCGTGCTGTAGCCAATGAATTCGACGCGCTCGGGGTTGTCACGCACGGCGTTGAGGATGCGCCCCAGCGGCGTGCGCGTGAAGGCGTACATGAGCGCCACGCAGACGAAGGTGTAGGCCGCGATCAGGTAGTAGACCTGGATGCCCGGACCGAAGCTGAGGCCCTTGTCGAAGAGTCCCTGCAGCACAGGTTTGCCCACCACCCGGTTGCCGGTGACGCCGGCCTCGCCGCCAAAGAACTCGGCGAACATCAAGGACATCGCGAACACCAACTCGGCCATGCCCAGGGTGATCATGGCGAAGGGCGTGCCCGACTTCTTGGTGGTGACGAAACCGAACAGAAAGGCGAAGAACAGGCCAGCCAGGCCACCCACCAGCGGCAGCAGGCTCACCGGCACGAAGGGTTCGCCTGCCTTGGCCAAGCCACTCATCAGGTTGAGCGCGTGGATGGTCATGTAAGCGCCCAAGCCCGAATAGACCGCATGACCGAAGCTCAGCATGCCGCCCTGCCCCAGCAGCATGTTGTAGGACAGGCAGGCGATGATGGCGATGCCCATCTGCGACAGCAGACTAACCGCCAGGCTGCTGCCGAACAGCCGTGGCATGGACAGCAGCATCAGGGCGAAAAGGCCCCAGATGATCCAGCGGCCCCAGTTGAAGGATTGGTTATTCATTGCGTCGTCCTCATTCGTCGCGCGTTCCCAACAGGCCCTTGGGCCTGAAGATGAGGATCAGCACCAGGAAAAGATACGGCAGGATGGGCGCCACCTGGGCCAGCGTGAGCTTGAGGATGGAGTTGTTGCGCGCGGCCGCGCCCAGTTCCATGCCCAGCCACTGCAGCAGGTGGATGAGTGAGTAGTCGAAGGCCACGGCGAAAGTCTGGATGACGCCGATCAGCACGGAGGCGAGGAAGGCACCCGAGAGCGACCCCAGGCCACCCACGACCACGACCACGAAGATCACCGAGCCCACCGTGGCGGCCATGGCCGGCTCGGTCACGAAGGTGCTGCCGCCGATGACCCCGGCCAGACCGGCCAGGGCCGCACCCGCACCGAAAACCAGCATGAAGACCCGAGGCACGTTGTGGCCCAGGGCCTGCGCCATCTCGGGATGGCTGAGCGAGGCACGGATGACCAGGCCGATGCGGCTCTTGGTCAGCAAGAGCCAGAGCGCCACCAGCATGAACAAGGCCACCAGCATCATGAAGCCGCGCGTGGCGGGAAACGGCGAACAGGCCGCCACCGCGCAGGCCTCCGCAGAAGCTCGGCCCCAGACCAGGTGCATGCCGCTCAGCGCGTCCGTGCCGGCGTCATGCACCAGGGTGAAGGCCGGGCCCTGCAGCAGCTCGGGCGGCCGGAACTCCAGCGGCAGCCGACCCCAGATGAGCTGCACCAGCTCCAGGATGATGTAGGACAGGCCGAAGGTGATCAGCAGCTCGGGCACATGCCCGTAAGCGTGCACCTTGCGCAGGGCCAGCCGCTCGAACAGAGCGCCCAGCGCACCGACCATCAGGGGCGCGACGATCAGGCCCAGCCAGAAGCCCGTGTAGTCACGGGCCACGGTGTAGCCCAGGTAGGCGCCCAGCATGTAAAAGCTCGCGTGGGCGAAATTGAGCACGCCCATCATGCTGAAGATCAGCGTGAGGCCGGAACTGAGCATGAAGAGCAACAGCCCGTAGCTCAGGCCGTTGAGCATGGAGATGAGGAAGAACTCCATCGCGTCCTGTATCGGTAAATCAGCAAATCACCATCAAACCGGCGAAGAAAGGGCCCGATCCCACGTAGGCAAGACCGGGCCCGCGAACCCATCAAGCAATCATCGCATCAAGGACGCTGCATCTGGCACACCGTGGGCGTGCTGGTCTGGGCCACCGTGAACTCGCGCACGGGCGCAAAAGTCATGTCCGTGGCCTCAGCGGTGTGCTTGTACTTCTTGTCCGCTTTTTGCCAGACCGTGATGAACAAGGGCTGCTGGAGCTGGTGGTCCGTGGCGCGCATCTCGACGTCGCCGTTGTAGCTCTTGAACTTCAAGCCCTCGAGTGCCTTGGCCACCTTCACCGGGTCGGTCGACTTCGCCTTGGCCATGGCTTCACCGAGCGCGCGGAAGATGTGGTAGACCGAGCCGGTGTAATAGTCGTCCTTGAACTTTTCCTTGTACTCCTGCTGCCACTTCTCATAGTCGCCGCCCATGTAATAGGTGTTGTAGGAGACTTGGTAGACCTTGCCCGCGCCGCCACTGCCCAGGGCCGTGGGCGTGCCGGTCACACCGGCGTAGTAGGTGTAGAACTTGCCGTTGTAGCCCCCCTCGATCGCGGCCTTGACCAGCAGCGACAGGTCGGAACCCCAGTTGCCCGTGATCACGGTGTCGGCGCCAGACGCATTGATCTTGGCGATGTAGGGCGAGAAGTCACGCACCTGGGCCAGCGGCGTCAGGTCCTCGCCAACGATCTGCACGTCGGGACGCTTCTCGGCCAGCAGGTCCTTGGCGTACTTCGCCACCTGGTGCCCGTGGGCGTAATTCTGGTTCATCAGGTAGACCTTCTTCACGTCCTTCTGGTCCTTGATGAAGCTGGTCATCGCGCCCATCTTCATGGACGTGTCCGCGTCGAAGCGGAAATGCCAGTAGTTGCACTTGACGCCGGTGAGGTCAGGGTCGATGGCCGAGTGGTTGAGGAACACCACCTCCTGGCCGGGATTGCGTTCGTTGTGCTTGGCGATCGCGTCAATCAAGGCCACGGCCACCGAGGTGCCATTGCCCTGGGTGATGTACCGCACGCCCTGGTCAATCGCAGCCTTGAGCTGGTTCACGCTCTCCTGCGGGCTGAGCTTGTTGTCGAGGCCGATGACCTCGAACTTCACGCCGGCCGGATTGCCTGCGCCGCTGAATTTCTCGCCGAAGAATTGAAAACTGCGCAGCTGGTTGCTGCCCACCGGCGCCATCAGGCCGGACAGCGGGTCGATCCAGGCGATCTTGACCGTCTGGCCCTGGGTTTGCGCCGAGGCGGCCGAGATGCCCAGGCCGGCCAGCAGAACGGCCGACGCGGCGTAACCGCCGAGCGCCGAGCCGAGTTTGTACACACGCTTCATGGTTGTCTCCTGTTCGTGGATGTCATCCCCGTGGCGGGGGCTACCTGTGAGGCCTGATGCGGCCTCTTTGTGTTTTTTGTCGAACCCGGGTCAGCGTAACAAGGCCGGACAGGGGCGCGCTCTAGGGAATCCCCGTAACAGGGTCCGCGCGCGTCACCCAGGTGACGCCGGGGCGGCGCGCGCGGTAGGCGAGGCGTCAAAGACCCGGCAGCTTGTAGTCCTTCAACTGCTCACGCAGCCGGGTCTTGAGCATCTTGCCGGTGGCACCCAGGGGAATGGCCTCGACGAAAATCACATCGTCGGGAATCTGCCACTTGGCCACGGTCTTGTCGGCGTAGAAGGTGAGCAGCGCCTCGCGCGTGAGTTCCGCGCCCGGCTTCTTGACCACGACGACCACGGGACGCTCGTCCCATTTCGGGTGCTTCATGCCCACGCAGGCGGCCAGGGCCACCGCCGGATGGGCCATGGCGATGTTCTCGATGTCGATGGAACTGATCCATTCGCCACCGGACTTGATCACGTCCTTGCTGCGGTCCGTGATCTGCATGTAGCCATCCGCATCGATGGTCGCCACATCGCCGGTGGGGAACCAGCTGCGGCCTTGCGCGTCCTGAACCAGGGGGTTGCCGCCCTCCCCTTTGAAATACCCGCGCACCACCCAGGGGCCACGCACCAGCAGGTCCCCATAGGTCTTGCCGTCCCAGGGCAGGTCCTGGCCGTCGCCGCCGACGATCTTCATGTCCATGCCGAAGATGGTGCGGCCCTGCTTGAGCCGGATCTTCTTCTGCGCCTCGGCGGGCATGGCGAGGTGCTTGTTCTTGAGCGTGCACAAGGTGCCCAGCGGCGACATCTCCGTCATGCCCCAGGCGTGCAGGACCTCAACGCCGAACTCGTCGCGGAAGGTGTCGATCATCGCGGGCGGGCAAGCCGCGCCGCCGATCACCGTGCGTTTGAGGCTGCCGAACTTCAAATTGTTTGTCTTGACGTGGCCCAGCAGCATCTGCCAGATGGTGGGCACGCCGGCCGCGTAGCTCACCCGCTCCGCTTCCATCAGTTCGTAGAGCGACTTGCCGTCCAGCGCCGGGCCAGGCAGCACCAGCTTGCAGCCCGTGAGTGCCGCCGAGTACGGGATACCCCAGGCATTGACATGGAACATGGGCACCACGGGCAGCACGCTGTCACGCGCGCTCAGGCACATCACATCCGGCAAGGCCGCCGCGTAGGCGTGCAGGATGGTGGAGCGGTGGCTGTAGAGCGCGCCCTTGGGGTTGCCCGTGGTGCCGCTGGTGTAGCAGATGCTGGACGCGGTGTTTTCGTCCAGTTCCGGCCAGCGGTACCGCGTGGGCTGCTTCGCGATCCAGGCTTCGTAGCTCGCCAGTCCGGAAATGCCGGTGTCGGCGGGCAGTTTGTCGGCCTCGCACAAGGCCACCCACTGCTTCACCGTCGGGCACTTCGCATGCACGGCCTGGATCAGGGGCAGGAAGGTCAGGTCGAAGCACAGCACCTGGTCTTCGGCGTGGTTGACGATCCAGGCGATCTGCTCGGGGTGCAGGCGTGGGTTGATGGTGTGCAGAACGCGGCCCGAGCCGCTGACGCCGAAGTACAGTTCCAGATGCCGGTAGCCATTCCAGGCCAGGGTGCCCACGCGGTCGCCGAGCTTGAGCTGGGCAGCGTCGAGGGCACCAGCCAACTGGCGGGAACGCCGCGCCACGTCAGCCCAGCTGTAGCGGTGGATGTCACCCTCCACCCGGCGGGAGACGATCTCGCCATCGCCATGGTGGCGTTCGGCGAAGTCGATCAGGGAAGAAATCAGCAAAGGCTGGGTCTGCATCAATCCGAGCATGGACGGTCTCCTGTTCTTGTGGGCGCGATGTTGCGCGCCAGTATCCCGCAAGCCCATGCGGCCACCACATGGGGAAACACCCGGGCCGGTCCCTCGCGGGACAAGCCGGGCACGCACCGCTGCCTGGGCCATGGCCATCGGGCCGTTATTGGCCGCTCGCTTGATCGTTTCAATAATTCAAGTATCATTGAACGATGAAAAAGGAAAAGGCAAGCCCCTCCCCGCTCGGCGAAGACCATGCCGTCACCGCCCTGTCCGCACTGGCGCAAGCCCAGCGCCTGCGCGTCTTTCGCGCCCTGGTGGTGGCCGGCCCGCAAGGGCTCACGCCCGGCGTACTGACCGCCACGCTCGACATTGCGCCCAGCGCCCTGTCCTTCCATCTCAAGGCCTTGCTGCATGCCGGTTTGGTCAGCAGTGAGCCGGACGGACGGCACCTGGTCTATCGGGCCGACTTCGCCCGCATGAACAGCCTGCTGGACTACCTGACCGAGCACTGCTGTCAGGGCGCGGCCTGTGATGTCGCACCTACGGGCAAGGCCGCAGGCACCTCCAAGGGTGGGCGCAAAACCGTCTGCTGCTGAGCCCACCCAGGATGAACATGGCTGTTACTCCCCCCGCCCCCACTGCGCTGACGCTGACCGCACAGGACCACCCCGCCGTCCAGGCCCTGCTGGCGCAGGCCGGCCTGCCCTACGCGGACCTGTCGCCTGCGTCCATGTCATTGTTTCTAGGGCTGCGCGCGTCGGACGCCGCAGGAACGTCGAACCTGTCGCCAAGAGAGCGCCCCGCGCCCTGGATCGCCATCGCCGGTCTGGAGCCACACCATGGCGACGGCCTGCTGCGCTCCCTGCTCGTGATGCCAGAGCATCGCGGGCAAGGCCTGGCGCGCGAACTGGTGCGCGCACAGGAGGCTCAGGCACGCGGCCTCGGGCTGCGCCGTCTCGTGCTGCTGACCGAAACCGCAGCCGACTTCTTCCGCGCGCTGGGCTACCGCGACACCGACCGCGCCACGCTGCCGGACGGCCTGCGGGCCGCGCCCCAGTTCGCGAAGCTCTGCCCTGCCTCTGCCAGTTGCCTGTCGAAACCACTCTGACGCATCAGTCCCTGACGGTCCATTGTTCTTGGCACCCGTTCTGAGCACCCACCCTCCCCTACGTTCCAAGGAGATCCCATGAAACGCTTCCACGTCCACCTGCATGTCCAGAACCTGGACCAGAACATCGCCTTCTACAGCGCCTTGTTCGGACTCGCCCCGGCACGCACCGAGAGCGACTACGCCAAATGGATGTTGCAGGACCCGCCGGTCAACTTCGCCATCTCCACGCGCGGTGCGCAAACGGGCCTGGATCATCTGGGCTTCCAGGTCGAGTCGGACGAGGAACTGCATGCGCTGAAGCACCGGGCAGAGCAGGCGGAATTGGCCATGCACGACGAAGGCGAAACCACCTGCTGCTACGCCCGCAGCGACAAGTACTGGTTGACCGATCCGCAAGGCCTGGCCTGGGAGCAGTTCCACACCCTGGACCACATTCCCACCTTCAGCGAGACCGCCGGCGCGGCCACAACCCGGACCACAACCCAGGCCACCGCCTGCTGCCCGCCCACGGCACAGGCCACGCCACGCGGCAAGCCTGTGGGCATCGCGGTCAAGTCCACGTCGTCCTGCTGCTGAGGCCTGCACCATGATCGAGAAAACCTACAACGTGCTCTTCATCTGCACCGGCAATTCGGCCCGCTCCATCCTGGCCGAAGGCCTCCTCAATGAAATGGGGCGAGGCCGTTTCAAGGCCTATTCCGCCGGCAGCCATCCCAAGGGCGTGGTGCATCCGCTGACCCTCCAAACACTGGCCGCGCATCGCATGGCGACCGAGGGCTACCGCAGCAAAAGCTGGGAGGAATTTGCCCAGCCTGGCGCCCCTGTCATGGACTTCGTGTTCACGGTCTGTGACCAGGCGGCTGGCGAAGTCTGCCCGGTCTGGCCCGGGCAGCCGGTGTCGGCGCACTGGGGCCTGCCCGACCCGGCGGCGGTGCAAGGCAACGAGGAAGCGCAAGAGCGCGCTTTCCGCGCGGCCTTCGTGACCATGAAACGGCGCATTGAGCTGATGCTGGCCTTGCCCCTGGACAAGCTGGATCGCCTGGCGATCCAGCAGCAGGTGCGGGCCATCGGCGCCCCCGCGCAGGAGGTCGCCTGACATGAACACCCACGTCCTCATCCTCTGCACCCACAACTCGGCGCGCAGCGTGCTCGCCGAAGGCATGCTGAACCATTGGGCCGGCCGGCTCGGCTCGCGCATCCAAGCCCACAGCGCCGGCAGCACACCCAGCGGCCGCGTCAACCCCCATGCCTTGGCAGTGCTGGCCCAGGCCGGCGTGGACACCACGGGGTTTCGCTCCAAGACCTGGGACGAATTCGCCCATCCCGACGCGCCGCCCATGCGGGTGGTCATCACCGTCTGCGACCAGGCCGCGGCCGAGCCCTGCCCCTACTGGCCGGGCAGCCCGGTGCAGGTGCACTGGGGCTACGCCGACCCGTCCAAGGCGCCCGAGGATCAGAAGCGCGCGGCCTTCGAGCTGACGCGGCAGGCCATCGGCTACCGCATGCTGCAGCTGGCGCAACTCCAGTTCGACACCATGAGCAACGCGGAACTGCAGATGGCGCTGGAAGCCATCGAAAAGAGCTGACATGAAAAAAACAGAGATGAACCTGTTCGAGCGCTACCTGACCTTGTGGGTGGCCCTGTGCATCGTGGTCGGTGTGGCGCTGGGACTATGGCAACCCGAGCTGTTCCAGGCCGTCGGCCGCATGGAAATTGCGCAGGTCAACCTGCCCGTGGGCCTGCTGATCTGGGTGATGATCATCCCCATGCTGGTCAAGGTGGACTTCGGCGCGCTGCGCGAGGTGCGCTCGCACTGGCGCGGCATGGGTGTGACGCTCTTCGTGAACTGGCTGGTCAAGCCTTTTTCGATGGCGCTGCTGGGATGGCTGTTCATCCGCGAGCTGTTCGCCCCCTGGCTGCCCGCCGACCAGATCGACAGCTACATCGCGGGGCTGATCCTGCTGGCGGCCGCGCCCTGCACGGCCATGGTCTTCGTCTGGAGCCGCCTGACCGGCGGCAACCCACTGTTCACGCTGACGCAGGTCGCGCTCAACGACGGCATCATGCTGGTGGCCTTCGCGCCGCTGGTGGCGCTCTTGCTCGGCCTGGCGTCCATCACCGTACCCTGGGACACGCTGTTCATTTCCGTGCTGCTCTACATCGTGGTGCCGCTGCTCATCGCCCAGCTCTGGCGGCGTGCGCTGCTGGCGCGCGGACCGGCCGCATTCGACGCCGCCATGCGGATGATCGGCCCGTGGTCGATGGTGGCCCTGCTGCTCACGCTGGTGCTGCTGTTCGCCTTCCAGGGTGAGGCCATCCTGCGCCAGCCGCTGATCATCGCCCTGCTGGCCGTGCCCATCCTGATCCAGGTCTTCTTCAATTCGGCGCTGGCCTATGTCCTCAACCGCGCCGTGGGCGAAAAACACGCCATCGCCTGCCCCTCGGCGCTGATCGGTGCGTCCAACTTCTTCGAGCTGGCCGTGGCCGCCGCCATCAGCCTGTTCGGCTTCGACTCCGGCGCAGCGCTGGCCACGGTGGTGGGCGTGCTGATCGAGGTGCCGGTGATGCTGCTGGTGGTGCGCGTGGTCAACCGCAGCAAGGCTTGGTACGAGCGCGGCGCCGCGTCATAACCTCACCCGGCCAGGGGCGGGCACGCTGCGAGACAATGCGCACATGTCCGCCGTTCTCGACACCGCCACCCCTGCCCAGGGCGACACTGCACCGGTGCAGACGGGCCTGCGTTGGATCAACCGCTACGCCCGACTGGGCGCAGCCTATGCGACCGCGCTGGCGCCCCAGCCTTTGCCCACGTCCCACCCGCCGTACTGGGTAGGTCAGAGTCGCGCCGTCGGAGACTTGCTGGGCCTGACACCCGACTGGACCGCATCCTCAGAACTGCTGGCCGCGCTGAGCGGCAACGCGCCCCTGGCCGGCAGCGCCCCCGTGGCCACGGTGTACAGCGGCCACCAGTTCGGCGTATGGGCCGGGCAGTTGGGCGATGGGCGCGCATTGCTTCTGGGTGAGGTGCTGGGTGAAACGGAAAACGGACTGGAAATCCAGCTCAAGGGCGCGGGCCGCACGCCCTATTCGCGCATGGGCGACGGCCGGGCCGTGCTGCGCTCGTCCATACGCGAATTCCTCGCCAGCGAAGCCATGCACGCGCTCGGCGTGCCGACCACGCGCGCGCTCTGCGTCACGGGTTCGGACGCGCCGGTGCGCCGCGAAACCATCGAGATCGCCGCCGTCGTCACCCGCGTGGCGCCGAGCTTCATCCGCTTCGGCCACTTCGAGCATTTCGCCGCGCGCGAACAGATCGATGAACTGCGCGTGCTGGCCGACTACGTGATCGAGCGGTATTACCCTGAGTGCCGGACGACCGACGCCTACCAGGGCAATGCCTACGCTGCCCTGCTGGCCGCCGTGAGCGAACGCACGGCGGTGCTGCTCGGGCACTGGCAGGCGGTGGGCTTCTGCCACGGCGTGATGAACACGGACAATATGAGCATCCTGGGCCTGACCCTGGACTACGGCCCCTACCAGTTCCTCGACGGTTACGACCCGGGCCACATCTGCAACCACAGCGATACGGCGGGCCGTTACGCCTATGCACGCCAGCCCAACGTCGCTTACTGGAACCTGCATGCGCTGGCCCAGGCGCTGCTGCCGCTGATCGAGGACGAAACCCTGGCCCAAGCCGCCGTGGACGTCTACCGCGAGCGCTTCCCGCTGGAACTCGACGCCCGTTACCGCGCCAAGCTCGGCCTGCGCACGGAGCAGGCGGACGACCGGGCACTGCTGGAAGCCACCTTGCGCGTGCTGGCCCAGGAACGCACGGACTACACGATTTTCTGGCGACGCCTCAGCCGTCATGTCGCGGACAGCGCGACCGACAAGCCCGGCTCGGCGGGTGCGCAAAACCTGCGCGATCTCTTCATCGACACCACAGCCTTCGACGCTTGGCTGCGCCGCTACGAAGCACGCCTGTCACAGGAAAACGCGCAAGACAGCGCCAACCTGATGCTGCGCGTCAACCCCAAGTTCGTGCTGCGCAACTGGCTGGGTGAACAAGCCATCCGTCAGGCGCGTGACAAGGACTACACCGGCGTCGCCCGCCTACTCACGCTGTTGGAACGCCCTTTTGACGAACACCCTGGCTTCGAGGCCGAGGCTGGTTTCCCACCCGACTGGGCTTCCTCCATTGAAATCAGCTGCTCGTCCTGAGCCTCTGCCTGAATCATCTTGGTTCCCACTTTTTCTTTCTTGATTCCCTAGCCCCACCATGAGCTACGCCATCCAGAAAACCGCCGCCGAATGGCAGGCCCTGCTCGCCGCCAAGCACGCCGAACCCGGTGCCTACCAGGTGACCCGCCACGCCGCGACCGAACGCCCCTACACCGGCAAGTACGAGAATTTCTGGCAGCCCGGCAGCTACCACTGCATCTGCTGCGGCGCGCGCCTGTTCGAATCCGACACCAAGTTCGACGCCGGCTGCGGCTGGCCCAGCTTCTCCGAGCCCGTCACTCCCCAGGCCATCGAAGAACGCCGCGACCTGAGCCATGGCATGGTGCGCGTGGAAACGGTGTGCTCCCAATGCGGCGCGCACCTCGGCCACGTATTCGAAGACGGCCCGACCCCAACCGGACTGCGCTATTGCATGAACTCCGCAGCCTTGGAACACAAGCCCTGATTCACGACCACTGACCTTCATTCAGAGTTGCGACCCAGTCACCTGCTTCGGCGCGGGGCATGGGGCAACCCGACGATTTGGATTTGCGCAGCAAATCGTATGAGGAGCAGTCCCCCATTCCCGCGCCGTAGCCGCCACGGCCAGCGCCGACACCGAACCAAGCCAGCACCGGCCGAATGAGAAAATCCCCCGCATGAAACTCCTGCTCGACTTCCTCCCCCTGCTCTTCTTCTTTGGGGCCTACAAGCTCTACGGCATCTACATCGCCACCGCCGTGCTGATGGCCGCCACCGTCGCGCAGATGGCCATCATCTACAGCATCGACCGCAAGCTGCAGGCCATGCACAAGATCACACTGGCGCTGATCCTGATCTTCGGCGCGCTCACCCTGACCCTGCACGACGACCGCTTTATCAAATGGAAACCCACTTTCCTGTACGCCGCCATGGCCCTCGCCCTGGGCGTGGCCGTCTGGGGCCTGCGCAAGAACTTCCTCAAGCTGCTGCTGGGCAGCCAGCTCACGCTGCCGGACGGCGTCTGGATGCGGCTCAATGGCGCCTGGGTGGTGTATTGCGCCTTCATGGCGGCCATCAACGCTTACGTGGCGGCCTATTTCAGCACCGAGACCTGGGTCAACTTCAAGCTCTGGGGCTATGTCTTCCCCCTGGTCTTCATCATCGGTCAGGGTTTCTACGTCGCGCGTCACATCAAGGGCGAAACCGCAACTGGCAAGGACGCCGACGCGACATGAACGACCAGGGCAGTCTGCTCGGCACGGAACACATGGCCGCGCGCATGCAAGCCGTGCTGCAGCAACGCCTGCAGGCCACGGCCCTGGAAGTGCTGGACGAAAGCGCCGCCCACCTGGGCCACGCGGGCTCCAATGGCACGGGGCACGGCACGCACTTTCGCGTGCGCATCGCCAGCCCACTGTTCACCGGCCGCAGCCGCGTGGCGCAACACCGCCTTGTGTATGATGCGCTGCACGATTTTTTCGACCCGTACAACAAGCAGGGTGCCGCAGCAGGCACCAACGGCGAACCCAGAGACAGCGTGCATGCGCTGGCCATCGAGATCCTCTGAAGCTCGCCCTTCTTCGAACGTTTCTCCCTTTCCCCTCCCTTCTGAACCATCATGAAGAAAACGCTTTCCGCGACTACCACGGCCCTGTCCGCTGCCCTCCTGCTCGGCGCGCTGGCCCTGCCCGCCTCCGTCGCCCAGGCCCAGAACCTGGCCGTCGTCAACGGCAAGCCCATCCCCACGGCACGTGTGGACGCCCTGGCACGCCAGGTGCTGCGCGGCCAGCCGCCCACGCCGGAAATCATGGAAGAGCTCAAGCAGGCCGTGATCGACCGTGAGCTGCTGGCGCAGGAAGCGCGCCGCCAGGGCCTGGCGGCCACGCCCGAGTACCGTGCGCAGATCGAGTTCGCGCAGGAGTCGCTGCTGATCCGCGAACTGGTGACCCGCTTCCAGGAAACCAACCCCGTCACCGACGCCGATTTCCAGGAGGGCTACCAGCGCTTCGTAGCGGCCAACGGCGGCAAGGAGTACCACGCCCGCCACATCCTGGTCGCCACCGAGGCCGAGGCGCTGGCCCTGCTGGCCCAGCTCAAGAAGGGCGCGAAGTTCGACGCCTTGGCCAAGCAACACTCCAAGGACCCGGGCTCCGCCCCCCGTGGTGGTGACCTGGACTGGGCACCCGCCCAAGGCTACGTGCCCGAATTCGCCGCCGCGCTGCAAGCGCTGGGCAAGGGCCAGACCAGCGAGGCACCGGTGCAGACCCAATTCGGTTGGCACCTGATCCAAGTCGAGGATGTGCGCGACATCCAGTTGCCCTCGCTCGACGACCTGAAGCCCCAACTGGCCCAGGAAATCGGCCAGCACAAGTTCGAGGAATTCCAGAAAAATCTGCGGGCCAAGGCCAAGATCAAATAAGCAGGCGGCGGCGCTCCGAAGCCGCCGCATCGTTTGCCTGCAGATTCCCCAATAACGCGGCCCCGGCCGCTTTATTCATTACGGGCTGGGATAATCCCGCCCCATCATGTCGACCCGCCTCGCCCAGCACCTCGAACTCCTCGCCCCCGCCCGCGACGCCGCCATCGGCATCGAGGCGATCAACCACGGCGCGGACGCTGTTTACATCGGTGGCCCCTCCTTCGGAGCGCGCGACAAGGCGGGCAACCCCATCGAAGAGATCGAGCGGCTCTGCAACCACGCACACCGCTACGGCGCGCGCATCTTCGTCACGCTCAACACCATCCTGCGCGACGACGAATTGGAAGGTGCCCGGCGCATGGCCTGGGACGTGTGGAACGCGGGCGTGGACGCGCTGATCGTGCAGGACATGGGTTTGACGATGCTGGACCTGCCGCCCATCCAGCTGCACGCCAGCACCCAGACCGACATCCGCACGCCCGAGAAAGCCCGCTTCCTGCAAGACGCGGGGTTCTCGCAGATGGTGCTGGCGCGTGAACTGACGCTGAAAGATATTCAGGCCATCCGGGCCGAGGTCCGAGACGCCACGCTGGAGTTCTTCATCCACGGCGCGCTCTGCGTGGCCTACAGCGGCCAATGCTTCATCAGCCACGCCGTCACGGGCCGCAGCGCCAACCGCGGCAGTTGCAGCCAGGAATGCCGCCAGCCCTGGACCGTGACGGACAGCCAGAACCGCATCGTCGCGCACGACAAGCATGTGCTCTCGCTCAAGGACAACGACCAGAGTGCCAACCTTGAAGCCCTGGTGGACGCGGGCATCCGCAGCTTCAAGATCGAGGGCCGCTACAAGGACATGGCGACCATCAAGAACGTGACGGCGCATTACCGGCAACTGGTGGACCAGCTGTTGGCGCGCCGCCCCGAATTCGCCGCCAGCTCCGACGGCCACTGCCGCTACACCTTCGCACCCGACCCCGAACGCGGCTTCAACCGCGGTGGCACGGACTACTTCGTCAATGGCCGCCGGGAGGACATCGGCGCCTTCGACACGCCCAAGCACGCGGGCATCACCATCGGCCACGTCACGCGCGTCAACGCCGACAGCTTTGACGTGGAATTGAAGAGCGCCGAACTGGCGCTCAACAACGGCGACGCGCTGACCTGGTGGGACCGCCAGGGCGAGCTGCAGGGCGTGCCCGTGAACGTGGCAAAACCGCTCGGCGGACGACTCTGGCGCGTCTTGCCCAACATGCCCAAGGAGCTGCAAGGCCAGGCGGTTTCCGCCCTCAAGGACTTGCGCAAGGACGCGGAAATCAGCCGCAACCGCGACATGGCATGGGAACGCCTGCTCGACAAGAAATCCGCCGAACGGCTCATCCCCATCACGCTCACCCTGCGCGAAACGGACAGCGGCTTTGCCCTGACCCTCAGCGACGGACTGCACAGCGCCAGCGCGCAGTTGCAGCACCCGCACGAACGCGCCAAGGACGCGACACGCGCCGAGGCCACGCTGCGCGAGCACCTGGGCAAACTGGGCGGCACGCTGTTTGAAGCACAGAGCATCGCGCTTGAACTGAGCCAGCCCTGGTTCATCCCCGCCAGCCTGCTCAACGCCCTGCGCCGCGACGCCGTGGCCGCGCTCGAAACCGCGCGCGCCTCAGCCTGGCAACGCCTGCCGAAAACAAAACCGGTGGAACCGCCCGCACCCTACCCCGACGACACGCTGAGCTACCTGGCCAACGTCTACAACAGCCAGGCCGCCGCCTTCTACGCCCGCCACGGCGTGAAGGTCATCGATGCTGCCTACGAAAGCCATGAGGAACTGGGCGAAGCCAGCCTCATGATCACCAAGCACTGCGTGCGCTTTTCACTCAGCCTCTGCCCCAAGCAGGCCAAGGGCGTCACCGGCGTGCAAGGCACCGTGCGCGCCGAACCCATGACCATCACGCAGGGCAAGGAAAAATTCACCCTGCGCTTTGACTGCAAGCCCTGCGAAATGCACGTCGTCGGCAAGATCAAACCCTCGGTGATCAAGCAGCAGGCGCGGGAGGAGCCGTTGACGTTTTATCGGACGAGGCCTGGGGTGTTGGTTTAGTTGCGCCAGCCAATTGGGGGCTTACGCAAGGAAAAGTTCACCCTGCGCTTTGACTGCAAACCCTGCGAGATGCATGTCGCGGGCAAGATCAAACCCTCAGTGATCAAGCAGCAGGCACGGGAAATACCGTTGACGTTTTATGCGACAAAGCCAGGAGTTTCAGTCGAATTGGGTTCGTCGCTTAGGCGTTTGAGACTTCTCGACTCCAAGTGGGAGTCTTTCTTACGGCTGGCAAGCAGGATATGTGGAATAAATAGGGTGCTTGCAATAAGCGCTATTCAAGCGCACCGATGGGTCGCGCCGAGGGATGAGGTGAGCATTTTCAGGTTTGCACGCCTGCACGTCTTTTCCACTTTTCGTGTCGCACACAAAACGGAATCGGCTCACGCTTTGATATCCACTTTCAAGCATGCACAAGCTCACTCGAACGCTATTTTCATACTCGTCATTCCTCGAAACTTCGCTCGTCTCATTGGACGCAGGCCAAGTTGAAGGACCAAAAGGATTGTGTGCGCCACATTCAAGCAAGGCCTTCCTGACTTCATCAGGCGTTTCATTTTCCTTTTCCCATAGTTCATACCAATGACTTGGCGGTCCAGCACAACCCATAAAAAAAAGCGCCATGCCCAATACAGAATAAAAACCTCTCATTTTTTATTCCTCTCGAAAAAATCCCAAGATGGTGTTTTGTCTTCCCACAACCCACCACAGTCTTTTCTATTGGAAATCCCCCCATAACAGTTGTGACTTGTGTCGTTACCTCCTATGGATCGAATCACCTCGTTAAAGCCACTAGAACCTTCCGGTACTACGCCGCCGGACGGGGGGTTACTCCCAACATATGTTCCGATAGGGTCATAGGCATGGTTCTGAAAGTGCACGCTACGATCATTCTGGGTTGCTGCGGCACCGCCTTGCAATTGCGAAAGCAGACCATCTGCAAATTCTGCGTTGAATGCGGGACCGAAGAAGTTCACATCCAAGCCAGGAGATCGACCCGCGCCGCCAGAATTCACAACCGATTGCATGGCGTTGCCAATGGTCATGGTTCCACGGCTGTGACCATCAAGGGTCAGTCCTGTCGCACCATACTGATTGATCATGTCAACGTTCAACTGCGTTGGGTTAGTTAACCCCCAAAAATCTCCCTCAAGGTATTTTTGGTACCCAGCCACTACCAGTTCGGCTACAGGATTGCTGGCCTGCCTGAATTCGATGAAATATTGATTGCGATCAACATTCGCCTCGCCATCCCTGGGAACACCGAACTGAGCCGCGTTTTCGGCAGCAGCGCTTTGATCGTTGAAGATGCCATTATTGAAGATGTAGAGCTTTCCATCCTCGCCTCGAACCAGATTCTTCATTTGCTCGGCAGTCACCGCCTCCCTTTCCGGGCTGCCATCTTGTTGCATCACCGGCTTTCCGTCAGCGCCGTACTTGATCGCGTACATTTTTGCATCTTCGGTGAACATCACTTCATAAGCCGAATATGTGCCTGTCACGCGCAGCAAATCTCTGGCTGCACCACCGGCTGCTTTTTTGGAGTTTTCACCTAGGTTCTTCTGATCATTGAGCAGGCTTTGCCGCCCCGTACTGGTCAACCAGCGGTTGTCCATCGACGCGCTGGCGTTCAAGCCCGCTGTCTGCTGGTCCAGCGTCGTGATCTGGCTTTCGTTCACGTTGCGATTCAGGTCGGCGAACTGATCCTGCTCGTCCAGCGAGGTACCGCCCACGGTGATGTTGCCTTGGCCCAGCGTCGCCTGGGTCTCGCCTTCGGTCTTGTGACCTTGATTGCTCATGCTCACCGTCGTCGTGCCAGAGCTGGCCTGTAGGCCCATGCTGCTCTGCTCGCTCTTGCTGCGGTCCTCCAGGTCGGTGACGGTCAGCGTCCCGGTCGTCAGGTTCAGCTTGCCATGGTCGATCAGCGTGCCGTCCTTGTTCTGGGTGGCATTGGCGATCAGCCCGCCAATCAGCGTCGTGTCCTTGGCCGTGATCTGGCTGTTGACACCGTCGGTGATCAGCAGTTGTGTCTGGCTGCCGACTTCATTGCTCTCGCTGCTGCCTTTGCCGTTGCTGAATCCGGCGTTGACTGACGACACCCGTCCCGCGCCGAATCCGGCTCCAACATTCACGCTCTTGCTGCTGTTGCTGCTGCTGCTTGTGTCCTGCAGGCTCTGCACCGTCAGGCTGCCCACGTTCAGGTCCGCTGTCTTGGCTGTCACCTCCGCGCCCCGCAGCGTGAAGTTGTCCGCGTCGCTCTCCAGGTGCCCTACGTTGATGGTGCTGTTCACGTTGCGCAAGCTCGTGCTGCTGCTTTGGCTGCTGCTGGCGCTCGCGCTCGCATTGGCCGAGCCATTGCTACCCCCGCTGGCGGTCACGCTTTTGGTGCTGCTGCTCGTCTCGGTCTTGTATTGGTCAATGCCGGCGGTGATGAGCACCTTGTCGCTGTTCAGTGTCAGCCAGCCTGCCGTGATGTCGCTGCCTTCGATGGTCGTGTTCTTGCCGCTGATCACCAGGCTGCCCGCGTCGATGCTGCTGCCCTGCCAGGTGCTGGCCGTCTGGGTGGTACTGGTGGTGGTTACTTCCTTCTGCGCGCTGCCGCTCACGTAGAAACCCGTGCCCATGGAACTGGATGCAGCTGTTGCCGCGCCCGCAATAGCCGCAGCCGCAGCAATCTCCGCCTGAACGAGGTTGGCGCGTGCGGCCTGCCGGTTGATTTCATAGTCCTTGAGCGCGGCCTTGGCCAACTCACCACTTTCCACTCTTTTGAAAGCATCGCTGAAAGCTTCGTCGGCATCCCTGACGGCCTTGGCTGCGTCCACCACGGCCTTGGCCGCCATGCCCGCGTCCACATAGGCATTGCGCACTGCCACCGCAGTGGTGGTCGTTTCCACCTCCGTGCGCGTCTCCGTACTGGTCGTGGCCTGCTTGCCCGTGACGTTCACGTCACCGCCAGCCTGCACAATGGCTTGGCCTTCCACCTCGACCTGGCTCGCCACGATGTTGACGTCCTGCGTAGCCAGCACCGCCAAGTTGCCCACGTTCAGCGTCGTGCCCTTGTGCGTGGTGCTGGTCGTGCGGGTGGTTTCGGTGATCTCCACCTCCTTCATGCCGCCCAGCGACACCTCGTCCTTGTTCAGCTTGCTGCCCAGCCCGCCCACCGTGTGCTCGCTGTGGCTGGTTTCGCTGGTGCTCGTCTCCGCCGCCGCCTCCAGCGTCACGTTGGTGGCCGACAGCACGGCCGTGCCCTCGGTGCTCACCTCCGCCCCGATCAGGGTGACGTTGTCCTTGGCAGCCAGCACCAGCTGTT
>NZ_JEMG01000001.1:2038696-2042596 GCF_000600295.1 Hylemonella gracilis str. Niagara R | reverse complement strand
GCGCTCGTACTCCTGGTCGATGCCCGCCGTCACGGCGATGTTCTCGGCCTGCAGGGTGATGTCTTGCTCGGCGTCCAGTGTCGAGGCGTGGATGTGCACCAGGCCGCCGGACTGGATCTGGATGTTCTGGCCGCTGAGTTCGTTGCCCACCGTGGTCAGCGTTTCCTCGGTGTGGGTTTTGGTCGTGGTCTTCTTATTGAACGTACCGCCGGACGTGGAGACCGTCTTTTCGTAGCTGTAGTCGCGCTCGGTGGCGGCGTACAGCAGCACATCACCCTCAGCGGCCAGGCTCAGCGTGCCTTGCGCCGACAGGCTGGAGGCCGTGGAAACAAAGTCACCGCCGCTGCGGATGCTCAAGTTGCCACCTGCGTCCAGCTCATTGCCCGTGACGGTGGTGCTGGCGTGCTCCTCCCGATTGCGCCCCGAGCGGGAAGCGCTTTCCGAGCTGTCCACCACCTCGGCCAGCGTCACATCGCCCTTCGCGGCCAGGGCCATGTCGCCATCGGCCTGGAAGCTCGTGCCTTCGCTGAGCAGGTTGCCACCGGCCTGGATGGTCAGGTTGCCACCGGCTTGCAACTGGTTGGTCAGGTGATCGACCTCCTTGCTGTAAGTGCTGCCGATCTGGCTCTCGGTCACCGTTTCCAGGGCCTTGAACTCCACGTCTCCCCCGGCCAGCACGCTCAGCCCATCTTGGGCTTGCAGGCTCGCGCCGGTGAAGCGCGCATCACCCGCCACGTCCATGCTGATGGAGCCACCGCTGATCGTGGCCGTGGTGCCGATCAGGTTGCCGTCGGCCACGGTTTCGACCACCAGATCACCGCCCACCTTCAGGCCCAGGCCGCCCTGGGCCGTGATGGCGCCACTCAGGTTGTAGAGGTCACCGCCGGTTTCGATGGACAGCGCCTCGCCCGACTGGATGGTGCCGCTGTTGCTCAGGCCTCCCGCCACGTTCAACGTCATGCTGCCGCCCGAGGCCATCAAGGAACCGTCCGCGCGCAGCACGATGTTGTCGTTGTGGCCCAGGTAAACCTTCGGCACCAGGGCGGTTTGCACGCCGTAAGCCGTCTCGAAGCGCTCCAGCACCATCCAGACGATGGGCTCTTGCAACTGGGCGATTTGCTCGGGCGTCAGGGCCACGCCGGGCGACAGGCTCAGGGCCTGGGCCTGGTCCAGTGCGTTCTCCATCAAACCGACGTACTGTTGCTCCAGGCTGTCGTAGCCGTCCAGGTACTGGAAGCCGGTCTGGCTCAACAACTGGTCACGCACCAGGCGCTGTTCGACAAAGCCGTCGCCCAGGCGCTTGGGGGTCTCGGCGAAGTCGAAGTCCAGCTTGTCCAGGATGTAGTCGGACGAGATGAAGGTCTTGTAGCTGGTCAGACGCGGATCGGTCTCGACCAGGTAGGGATGATTGGGCGAGTTCGAGGGCTTGACCAGGGCCGAGCTGGGCAGTTGGTAGCCGTCTTGGCCCAGGGTCAAGTTTGGGAGCGTGGCGTCACGGTCGGGGCCTTGGTGACCTGCTGTTTGGTTTTGCACCAAGGCATCGACTTTGTCACCGTTCTTCAGTTCACCGAAATTGACGGTGAGGTTTTTGTTGGCTGAGAAAGTGGCTTCGGCCAGGGTGACCTGAGTCGTACGAGGGTCTTCGTATTCGTCCGGAAGAGGGTAAAAACCCGAAGAACTGCAACTACCTGGGTCGTATTCATAACTATTCTGGATGCAACTGATGTAGCCCGCATCCGTCCGCACTCCCTTGCGGACGACGCTGTTGGTGACGATGTAGTTCTGATTCGCCGCTTGGGCGGACCAGCCTTGCGCCGTCAAATCACCACCTGCACTGATGGTGGAGTATTTGTTTTCCAGACTGTCCTTCACTTCCAGCGTCATGTCCCCGCCTGAAAGTATCAACCCTGGCGCGCTGTCAGCGGTCAACTGGAAGGTTGTGGTGGTTATTGTGTATTCATCGATATAGTCATCCACGTAATCCCACTGCTCACTAACCGGCACATACTTTTGGTAGACATCTCGGTATGACGCGGTATTGACAGTTTTATTGATCGCGAGTGTTTCTCGCTCATTGCGCAGTGTCCCCGCACTGATGTGCAGGTCACCTTCGGCTTCAATCGTGGATGACACGTTGCGCAAGGTCTCCGTCACACGGATGTCCGCATCCCCGAAAGCCAGCAGCACCCCACCCGAGGTGTTGTTCAGGTTTCGGGCCTGCAACGTCATGTCTTGCGCCACCAGCGCGCCCTGGTTGGACAAGGTGCCGCCCGTGGTGAGCTGCAACTCACCTTCCGCGAACATCAGTCCGTCTTTTGTGTTGGTGAACTGCCCTGTCCCCACCGTGATGTCGGTGGCTTGAACAGCCCCCTCGTTCGTCAGCTGGCCCGTGGCCGTGAGGCTGAGTTTCTCGTCGCCTAGCAGCACGGCATTCGCGCTGTTGCTCAGGGTGTTGGCGCTGAGGCTGGCGTTGCGCCCGCCGATCAAGCCGGTGTTGTTCAGCGCCTGGCTGGTCTGCAGCGTCAGGTCCCCATCAATGGCCTGCATCAGACCGGCCTGAGTGACGTTGCCCTGCGCCGTCAGGCTCAGGTTTCGACTCGCCGTCACGCTGCCCTGGTTGCTGACCGCACCAGCGCTGGTGATCTGTAAGTCCCGGTCCGCATAGACCAAGGCATTGTTGGCGTTGCTGACTGAACCTGCCGTGATGCTGGCATTGGTGGCCTGCACGATGCCCTCATTGTTCAGCGCCCCTGCGGTGCTGATGCTCAAGGTGTCTTCGGCCAGCAAGGTGGCCACGCTGCTGTTGCGCACGCTGGCCGCCGTCGCAACAACGTTGCGCCCGCCGGTGGTGCCGGTGTTGTCCAGCGCCGCGTCGGTGTGCAGGGTCAGCGTGCCTTCGCTGGCCTGCGTGGTCCCGGCCAGCGTCAAGGCACCGGTGGCGGACAGGCGGAGGTCTTGCACGGCCGCGAGCTGGCCTTGGTTGACCAGGGTGCCTGCGCTGGTGATGCTGAGTGAGTTACCTGCCACCACGGTACCGCTGCCCGTGTTGCTGACTTGGCCTGCGGTCACGGTGGCGTTGGCCGCCTGGACACGACCCGCGTTGACGAACTGCTGCGCCGTGGTGATGTTCAGCGACTGCTGGGCCAGCAACACGGCGTTCGCTGCGTTGTCGACGGAGGCCGCGTTGATGTTGGCGTTGCCCGTCTGCACCCGGCCTGTGTTGCTCAGCGTTTGCGTGGTCGTGATGTCCAGTTGCTGGCTGGCAGCGAGCAAACCGGTCTGGGCGTTGCGCAGGGACTCGGCTTGGATGTGGGTGTTCGCGGCTTGCACCTGCCCCGCGTTGTCCAGTTGACGCGCGGCGCTGAGGTCCAGGCGCTGCTCGGCGGCGAGCACGGCGCCAGAGGCGTTTTGGATGGTGTTGGCGGACACGTTGACGTTCTTGCCGCTGACCGTGCCGGTGTTGTCCAGCACGTCGCTGGTCTGGATCGTCAGTTGACCCTGCGTGGCCTGCACCAGCCCGGAGTGGGTGATGCGCCCATCCGCCGCCAGCGTGAAATCCTTCTCCGCGATCATCTGGCCCTGGCTGTTGACGCCAAAGCCCTTCTCCGTGCCGACGATGCGGATCACGTTGGCGTACATGCCGCCGATGGCCGCCACGTCCAGCGCCACGCCGGTGGCGGCGGGGTCTGCCCCGGCCAAGGGTGTCGCGGCCAATGTGGCGTGGTCCACCGTGTTGCGCCCCGTCACCAGGTTGAGCTGTTTGGCCCACAGTTCGCCGTTGATGCGGATGGTGCGGCTCAGCAGATCGAGCTGGTCCACATTGGACGCGTTCAGGCCCTGGCCTTCGATGGCGATCTGACCGCCTTCCACCCGGAACCCCGTGAGGCCGCCGTTGGCGCC